>NZ_AP018685.1:0-1384151 GCF_002218045.2 Vibrio rumoiensis | reverse complement strand
ATAGTAACCGTTACGGCATTAAAGTCATGCTTGAAAAGTTTGGTTGTGAAGCGATTGATCTAGGTGTCATTCCTGACGATAAAGAATTATTGAAGCAAGCCTTTCAACAAGCGCAATCACAGGCCGATGTTGTGATCACATCTGGTGGTGTGAGTGTCGGTGAAGCGGATTACACCAAAGTAATTTTGGATGAGTTGGGTGAAATTGGTTTTTGGAAAATCGCCATGAAACCGGGTAAACCTTTTGCTTTTGGTAAGTTGTTAGAAACGGAAGAACGTCATAGCGCCCTATTCTGCGGTTTACCTGGGAACCCTGTATCCGCAGTATTAACTCTTTATATTCTCGTTCAGCCGCTATTAGCAAAACTAGCCGGTCACAGCCAATGGCAACCACAGCCTAGTATTCCGGCAATAAGCCAAACGCGTTTCAAAAAAGCGCCAGGGCGTACAGATTTCCAACGTGGTATTTTCTCAATTACTGAGCAAGGAACACTTGAAGTATCGACAACGGGTAATCAAAGTTCTGGTGCATTCCGCTCAATGAGCCTTGCCAATTGTTTCGTTGTTCTAGAACAAGATCGTGGTCATGTGGAAGTCGGTGAAACGGTTCATATCCAGATGTTTAGCCCAAGCTTTTATTAATTCATTTATCTCGACTTAAACAACCTATAGTAAGTAAGGCCGAAGCAATGAACGTTGCTTCGGCCTTTGTTTAAACTTAATTTGGCATTATCCGGTTACTTTTGATTGAGCTTTTTAAGTTTTTTTTCTTTCATAATTGAGGCAAGTACGGCAAGCGTCATGGTTGTTAATAAAACAAGTAACGATACCATAGTTGGAATAGCCCATGGTGTACCAATCAATAGCATCTTGATACCAATAAAGATCATAATGAACGCTAATGCTGGGCGTAAATAAACAAACTTATCAAGCATCCCTTCCAGCACAAAATACAAAGAGCGCAATCCAAGCAATGCAAACACATTCGCCGTTAACACCAAAAATGGTTCTTGAGTGACGGCAAAAATAGCAGGGATTGAATCTAAAGCAAACAGCACATCGGTCATTGCGATGACAGCAACCACCACCAATAAAGGTGTTACCATCAAACCTAAATTATCACGAGTAAATAATTTGGTGCCTTGGTAGCCTTCTGTCACTCTAAATAATTTGCGTACCATGCGTTCTGGGAAAGAATTCATCTCTTCCTCATCATCACTTTCTGGTTTGCTTAACTGATAACCAGTCCAAATTAAGAAGAAAGCAAAGAGGTACAATACCCAATGGAATGCTTCTAGTAGTTCAGCGCCAATAGCAATCATCATTGCACGCAACACTAAAGCACCCATAACCCCCCACAATAATACTCTCGGCCTTAACTCTTGAGGCACGGCAAAGCGGCCAAAAATTAAGGCAAAGACAAACAAATTATCAACACTAAGGGATTTTTCGAGCAAATAACCCGTTAAGAATGCGGTCGCAGCATCATGAGCAGAATAAGCACTATCCGGTTCGAATACAGGCCAAAACTCATATAAAGAGATAAAAAAGGCTATAGCCAATAAAACCCAGAATAGGCTCCATATTGCGGCTTTTTTGATGGTGACATTACCATTGCGGGTTTGCCAAACATCGAGGGCTAACATCAGTACGGTAAGTAAACCAAAGTAAGCGTAGGTGGTGATGTGCATTTCTGATCCTCAAACTGCGGATAGAAATGAATGAGAGTATTCAGACCATCCGCACAATACAAGAAATATCAGATACAAGATCTGATATTCAAACGATGTGCGTTGGTCTTGTCAGAGTGGCTACCCACCTTTGCTTACCGGAAATAGGTCTGTCACTTCTTATAGTGGCCTATTCCGAGATGACGACAAGCAAATTCTCACTGACTACTCCCCAAACGAAGTCAATTTACTCTCAAGTCGATATGCCTACAAGCACTATTTTTTGTATATGTTAACTTTGATTATAACTTCTCGTTACTTGTTGAATTCGCTGGGGATTATTCTGTAAAAAATCGGTAAAGCAATCAGACATGGAGAAATGGGTCACTTTGCCGAATTTATGCATATTTAAAATAGCATCATAGCCCTCTTTGCCTTTCATGGTATAAGCCGATGACGTGCCGTTGTACCATGTATCTTGTTCGACTGGTTGCCATTGTGATTTGCTTGAAAATATATGAAGATTTACAACCCTTTGACCGATTGGATTCTCAGCAACATAAGTAAAATCAAGGTTATGGGTATAAGGATAACTACCTGAACCAGTCCCTTCTACCCCATTATTAAGAGCATTATTTATCGCCCCTTCTAATATGCCAGCCAGATAACGACCTTGTATTTGATATACCCCAATAGGCACAGCAAATGGCAATAGCTTACCTGCAATATCAGCAATAGTAATATTGCCAGGATTTAATGAAGCCCTCACACCGCCGGCGTTATGAATGGCAAAGTCAACGTCATAACCTTGTTGTTTCATCATAAAAGCGAAAGATTCAGCGACTAATGGCGCCAAAACGCTTGGTCCATCGTGATCAGGTATACGCACGTGTCTCAGTGGGCCATCACTTTTTGCCACGATGGTTTCCTGTAACTTACGTACACGTGGAATATATTTATTCAGCAAAATATCATGAACTTGCGGGTCTTTTTTACAAATCACAATATGCTTATGGTTACGTAAATAATCACTGGCTTTGGCGTGAGAATCATCTTGGTGAGCATCAGACAAGGTGGCGTCTAGGCATAAGCGTCTGCCGAGTAACAATTCATTTTTGCCGTTGAAGGCAATAACGTTGCCATCATCACCAAAGGTAATTTCGCTGTGCCCCATAGACAGAGCGTGATAACCCGCCTGAACGACATAAGTACCATTGATACATTGACCATAATCGTCATCTTTATCGAGCCCAACCCCCGAAAAGTCACCCTGTAACCTATGAGAGTGGCCACCAACAATAATACCAATACCTTCAACCTGCTTGGCTAAGTCTAAATCAGCCTCGTAACCTAAATGGCTAAGCAAGATGATATTTTTAATGCCTTGATCATGAATGGCTTTCACTGTTGCCTTTGCTACATCAATGGAGTTCACAAATGGTGTGTCTTGATCAGGGTTTGAAATATCGGCCATTTTATCGAGTGCCAAACTAAAAATAGCAATCGACTTCCCTTGCACTTGCTTAGTTATCCATCTAGCGTGTTGTTTCTCTGCTTGATAAGCCACTAACTGCTTTGAATCACTCACTCGAATTGATTTATTGGTCGATTCATTCGAGACATCCCAGTTTCCTGCTAACAATGGAAATTCGATGCGAGTCAAAAATTGCGCGACAGGTTCATTGCCCATATCTAATTCATGGTTACCAAGTGCCATTGCATCAATGTTTAATGCATTAAGTAATTCAGCATTCGCCCGCCCTTTAAATAGCGAGAAATATAAAGTGCCTTGGAAACAGTCACCAGCGTGCAAAAATAGAAAACCTAAATGACGATCTTGGGCTTCTTTTCTCAGCTGTTGAGTTCGAGTTGCGATGCGAGCAAAACCACCAGCGCTTACATAAGGCTTTAACTGCTGCTGTTCAATATTCAGAGTAAGCTGTAAGGAACTCGGTTCAAAATAAGAATGGGTATCATTGATGTGAGCTAAAATTAAGCTAACGGCTTGGTTATTCTTTTGGGTCATTATACCTCTGTATTTAATTGTTTAACTGACTCAGTCTTAAATCCTGACTGAATAGTTAAGTAAGCTCCATACTACTGCTTGAATGATGACAAAACTATGAATTTTTACTTTTCAGCTTATTTTCGTCTTGATGCAATCATGCTCATTAATCAAAAAATGTGATAAATACAACCGTTTAGCTTTTTTCAATCCTATACTCTTATCGACAAGACTGGCTTTTTCTCACTCGTTACACTCACCCTATCGCCGGTTAATATTAAGGAGTGGCCATGATACTAGATCGAATTGAAATTCTTGGCTTTCGAGGCATTAAACGCCTTTCCCTGAGCTTAAATGAAATGACCACACTACTTGGGGAAAATACTTGGGGAAAATCATCACTACTCGATGCGCTGTGTATTGCTCTACCGACGACGAATCAATTATACCAATTTGAACTTGAAGATTTCCATGTCGATTATGCCCAATCTCAACCACAAACCCAGCAAATACAAATCATTACCCGCTGGCGTACTTCTCATCCAAATGAGCATAGAAACATTCGTTATCGCAAGCTAAAACCTGTTTGGCAAGATGATAAAGATGTTGACAATCAACCTTGTAAAACCTGTATCTATCAGCTGGGTGCCTCTCGCAGTGAGCTTAAAATTGATACTGAATATCAGTTTTTGGATCAACAAGGCAACCCACTTAAGTTAAATGATGCTTATAAATTAGCGATGGAGTTATCCCGTGTACATCCCGTCATTCGGCTACGAGATGCTAGACGAATACCGATGCCAAAGCACCGGGAGCAACAACTTGAAAGCCCAATTAACGATAAAACAGAAAAACGTATTAATAACACTTATCGTCGATTACTTGCGATGCCCGGCCATGTGAACAAAGGAGAATTAAAAAGCACCATTAATGCTATGCAAGACTTGATCGAACACTACTTCTCTTTTGAACGGCATGTTACGCAACAAAGATTAGAGCCAAGGGAAAACCTGTTTAGCGGAGAACATCCTTCATCAGAAGATCAAACTAGCTTAATAAAAATTCTGCGTAAGAGTAAAAATCAGCAAAGTAAATTATTACTGATGGGGCTACTCAATGCGTTCTTGCAAGCCAAGGGAAACGCGACCATTAGCACGATGGCTCGACCTATATTGATCTTAGAAGATCCTGAAGGACGGTTACACCCAACCAATTTATTAAAATCGTGGGAAATACTGCAACTTATTCCTATGCAAAAAATTCTCACTACCAATAGTGGCATTTTACTGAGCGCAGTGCCGCTTTCCTCTATACGTCGCCTTGTTCGTCAATCTGATATGACACAGGCTTACAGTATTCAAGAGCATCAATTAAATCGAGATGATCTGAGGAGAATCAGCTTTCATATTCGCTTTCATCGCCCTAATGCCCTATTTGCACGGTGTTGGTTATTGGTCGAAGGCGAAACTGAAGTATGGTTATTTAATGAATTGGCGAAAATTTATGGCTTTAACCTCGCCGCAGAAGGCGTTCAAATTATAGAGTTTGCTCAATCCGGTTTGAAATCCCTCATAAAAATGGCGAAAGCCTTGCATATTGATTGGCATGTGGTCGTCGATGGCGATCCTGCTGGGAAAAAATACGCGACAACGGTTAGAACCCAACTCGCGCAAGATATGGAGAAACATCGACTCACCGAACTGCCTGATCGCGATATCGAACACTTTCTCTATCACAATGGGTTTGAAGACTTCTTCCGTGGCATGGTGCACATCACTCCAGATCACCCTATTCCTGCAAAAAAGATTGTTCAACGAGCGGTAAAAAAACATGCGAAACCCGATCTCGCATTGGGCATAGTTGAATATTGTGAAGAACATGGTCCAGAAAAAATCCCACTGCTACTTCGTTGGATTTTAAAACGTGTGATGACGATGGCGAGTGGTAATAATTAGCGAGTGGCTATAATAAAATGATAGTATTGCAGCCATAAAATCAATACTCCCATTGCCTCTCTCGCTGTAAGGAATCGATTCAATGTACAAACTTATCGCTATCGATATGGATGGAACGCTATTAAATAGTTCAGGTAAAATTTCTGAGCAAAATAAACAAGCCATTGCCCAAGCTAGACAACAAGGTGTTCATGTCGTATTGGCATCGGGGCGTCCGCTAGATGGAATGCGTGCTGCGCTTAATGAATTAAATATGACTCAAGATAGCGATTATGTGATCAGTTATAACGGTTCATTAGTTCAAACCGTGGCGAGCAATGCGATGATTCGCCAAGAAATTCTTAAGGGGAAAGATGCGAAGCTATTAAATGACTGGGCACAGCGCTTAGACGTTTTCATTCATGCATTTTCTTTAGAAGAAGGTTTAATTAGCCCGAAAAGCAATCGCTACACGACCCATGAATCAGAAATCAACAATATCGCATTAACTGAACGCCCTTTTGAAACGCTTAATGATGCTGATCCGATTTTAAAAGTCATGATGGTTGAAGAGGAACACAAACTTACGCAAGCAATTGAACAAATCCCATCAGAATTACATCAACAATTTACAATTGTCCGTAGTGCCCCTTTCTTTTTAGAATTTATGAACCCAACCAGTGATAAAGGCTCGGGCGTGCAAGCCTTAGCTGAACATTTAGGTATAAAGGCTTCAGAAGTGATGACACTAGGCGATGCAGGCAATGATCACCACATGTTGAAGTACGCAGGTTTAGGTATCGCAATGGGTAATGCTACCGAAGCAACCAAACAAATCGCCGATTATGTGACTGACACTAACGATAATAGTGGTGTTGCTCTTGCGATTGAAAAGTTCGTACTTAGTTAGACTAACCTACTGATCAATAATTATTATCCTGCGCACTAGATTCATTAAATCTAGTGCGTTTTTTATTTTTAATTAGCCAGTCTGTCATTTTCAATTTATTAATATTCAAATTTCGGCTTGACCTTAGAGTACAGTCCAAGGTGTATGGTTACCTTAACAGCCTGAATGGAGTTTGGTTATGACCATAAATAATATTGAAAGACTTCACAAAATTTCATCCGTACAACCTTTATCTGAGCAAGATTCAAAGGAACATTCATCTCCAATTGCTTGTAATGATGATGCTAACTCGATGACGCCTCATACCAAACACGATCACGCAAGCAAAGAATGGATAGAGGAATGGAAAGTATCTGGAATGGATTGCCCTTCCTGCGCGAAAAAGGTCGAAAATGCCGTCAATCAATTAGAGGGGGTACTGTCGGCGAAAGTACGCTTTACTACTGAAAAATTAGTGGTGACTTTACGTGACCCATCACTAAAATCTGAGGTGGAAAAAGCCACCGAAAAAGCAGGATTCTCACTGACTTCACTCTCATCACAACAACAAAGTTGGAAAGTGAATGGGATGGACTGCCCATCCTGCGCACAAAAAATCGAGAACGCGGTATCAAAAATTGAAGGCGTTCAAAATGTTCACGTTCTCTTTGCGACTGAAAAGCTACTCGTTAATTTCACGCAACCTGCCACTGCTCAACAAATTGAGCAAACCTGTCAAAATGCTGGCTTTACTTTGAATAATTTAAATTCAGCGACAGCAGAAAGCGCCACTACAAAATCTACGAATATTGTTAAAGACAACCTACAAATTATTACTATTTCCGGTGCGATGCTACTTGGCGCACTGGCTAAAATATGGTCACCAGAAATCAGCGACTGGATGTTTACCTTAACTTGCTTATTAGGTTTGATTCCTATTGGTAAAAAAGCCATTCAGCTTGCGAGATCGGGTACCCCTTTTGCCATTGAAACCTTAATGACTGTCGCCGCTTTAGGGGCGCTTTATTTAGGTGAAACCGTTGAAGCCGCCATGGTATTGCTACTCTTTTTAATTGGCGAGCGCTTAGAAGCTTTCGCGGCATCAAGAGCTCGGAGTGGTGTTCAAACGTTAATGGAATTGGTGCCAGAAAACGCGACTAAAATCGTCAATGGTGAAAGAGTGACGGTTTCCGCAGCATCACTACAACCCGGTGATCTGGTAGAGGTTTCTCCTGGTTCGCGCTTACCAGCAGATGGCCAACTTCAAGATAACCATGCGAGCTTTGATGAAAGTGCATTAACCGGGGAATCGATTCCTGTTGAACACCAAAAAGGTGACAACGTAATGGCTGGTTCCATTGCCACAGACCGTGTGGTGCGCTTTAAAATCACCTCAAAACAAGGTGAAAATGCCATCGACCGCATCTTACATTTAATTGAGGATGCCGAATCACGCAAAGCCCCATTAGAGCGTTTTCTGGATAAGTTTAGCCGTTGGTACACGCCATTAATGATGTTGGTTGCTTTGATGGTGATCATCACCCCACCATTAGTATTTGCTCAAGCTTGGGATACTTGGATCTACCGTGGTTTAGCATTGTTATTGATTGCTTGCCCTTGTGCGCTAGTCATTTCAATTCCAGCTGCGATAACATCCGGCTTAGCAACAGCAGCGCGCCGTGGCGCATTAATTAAAGGTGGCGCAGCCTTAGAACAATTAGGCAAGGTCGAAGTCATGGCCTTTGATAAAACCGGCACCTTAACTAAAGGTAAACCTGAAGTAACGGACATCATCGCTTTAAATGATACCAATGAAGACGATCTCATGCGCTACGCTGGCGCGGTTGAAACTGGTTCAAGCCACCCACTCGCTACCTCGTTAATTCGTAAAGTAGAAGCCCATGGCGTGATGATTCCGGAAGCTATAAACAAGCAAGCATTAGCCGGTATTGGGGTGCAAGGCGAAGTTGATGGACAACTCATTCAATTGATGTCTCCATCTAAACTTACGATGTCATTAAATGACACAATACAACAGACGGTTGAGCAACTTGAAGACCAAGGTAAAACAGTTGTCATTGTGAACCGCGATAGTCAAACGGTTATTGGTATTATTGCGTGGCAAGATACCTTAAGAAACGATGCAAAACAGGCCATTCAAGCTCTGCATAAATTGGGTATCCGTTCGATTATGCTCACTGGTGATAATCCAAGAAGCGCCGATGCCATTAGCAACCAATTATCAATGGAATATAAAGCCAGTTTACTCCCCCAAGATAAGGTCGATTTCATTGAACAGCTTGCTAATCAGTCGCATGTTGCGATGGTCGGTGATGGAATAAATGATGCGCCAGCAATGAAAGCAGCCAGTGTGAGTGTCGCGATGGGTGGAGGAACCGATGTTGCACTAGAAACGGCAGACTCAGCCATTACCCACAACCGCTTAACCGAATTGCCAGCGATGATTGAATTGTCTCAAGCAACCATGGCAAATATTCGTCAAAACGTAAGCTTAGCGTTGGGCCTTAAAGCGGTATTCTTAGTCACCAGTTTATTGGGCATCACCGGGTTATGGGTCGCAGTATTAGCGGATACAGGCGCAACCGCCTTAGTGACCTTAAATGCATTAAGATTGCTTCGATTTAAGCCCAAAAGTATCGAATAGATAAAAGCTTGATACAAAACAAGTTGAAAGTTGTGGCCTCAGAAGTATGATGTGCCGATTAAAGTGACCAAATAGGAAAAGCCGATGAAAATCGTTGCTGTTACTGCTTGTCCAACAGGTATCGCGCATACTTATATGGCTGCTGA
This sequence comes from Vibrio rumoiensis, assembly GCF_002218045.2. Lineage (NCBI taxonomy): Bacteria > Pseudomonadati > Pseudomonadota > Gammaproteobacteria > Vibrionales > Vibrionaceae > Vibrio > Vibrio rumoiensis. The sequence goes on along the minus strand of NZ_AP018685.1, from coordinate 1,374,843 downwards.
GGCCCTTGTTAAATCGGCAGCACAAGCACAAATTACTATCCATGTGGAAACTCAAGGCGCAATGGGAATCGATAATAAGCTCACTTATAAAGACATAAGTCAGGCTCAAGTGGTTCTCATTGCCTCTGATATTCAAATTGAAAATGCGGATAGATTCGAGCAAACCCAGATGATTCAAGTCTCTATCGAAGAGGTATTAACCAACCCTGATTCGGTCATCCAACGCTGCATCGATCATGCAAAGTAAACGAATTAGTTTTTACTTAGGCTCAACAGGCCTACCGACTTGGCTTATTAAAGGCATTCATCAGCAATTAAAGTCTTTTACTGGCAAAGCTGCATTAGTGAAAGTGCAGTCATTGCAGCACGTGGATGTCAAAGATTACCTCAGTGCCATGACGCTGGCGTTTCACCCTTTCGAGCTATGCCAATTAGTATTAACAGGCAAAGATGCCGAGCTATTCCAACCAGCATTAATCACGTTTCTACAGCAAGATTGCTTTGTTATCGAAACGAACCAAAACAATGCTACGTCTAGGTCAAACAACAGCTTATTTCAAATTCAATGTTTTGATATTGAAAAAGAAGTCGCGAATTTTACTAAACTTTATTCCGCGCTGTATAACGAGACAGATGAATCATTAATTCAAAAGAAATACTGCCTGAAAAGACTGTCTCAATTAACGCAAAGTCAGAATGCCCCAGCAATTGAAGAAGCATTAAAAAATAGAGAAGCGTTATCTTCAACCGCCATGGCAAACGGAGTCGCCTTACCTCACTTGCTGAATGTCGCGATTGATAAACCACAAATCGTTATTTTAACCACAGATACTCCGATCAATTGGGGCAATCACTTCCCTTTTGTCACTCATATCATCGCGTTGATGTTACCAATACAAGTGGATAAACAAGTATTACTCGCGGTTAGGCACTTAGCGACGGCTTTAGTGAATTCCGAAATTAATCAATTTATTTGTCAGCATAAGCACCATTCGGAACTACAAGCTATCATCACTTGTTTTATGAAGTTAGATAAATAGCCGCTATCATTGCTTGTGTTCGTAAGATGGTTGTTATCTTAAATTCGATGCTAAGAGATGGCGTCATGTGGGATGTAAATATCGCTAAAAATTAATTATTGATGCCATACTCGTTTGTTATATTTTTGAACCCCAGTCTTTGACAATACGATCTTTGAAGATTGCTGTCTTTGAGCTTTTACCTAGATACTCGATGACGCCAACTAGTTCTTTTGAAAAGTCGAGATGAATAGGTTGTTCAATTGGCTTCGGCATAAAGTACGTAACTTCAGCGGCTCTCATTTTTAACTTCATATCGGCACAATGTAAAAATGCGTCATCAAAATTCAAAGTCAGCTTTCTTTCTCCAAAATCAGCTTCAGTTCCTCTACCTAACCTTTCTTCAAGTTGAAGAAGTGAGTATTTCTCTGATTTAGAAATGTCTTCGATAAAAGTCATGTCGTTACGCATATTAAGTTGAAAGTTACCACTCGATATATCGATTTCAGTGTTTTCCTTAACCCAATTACCATCAATACTTGGCGAGAATGAAACAATTCTTGCTGCTGGTATTACATGCATATTTATCACAACTTCTCTAATTAAAGACGTACCATCATCTAATTCCCAATCTGTGTCATTCTGTTCACGCACGATTAGAAGCTCGACTTTATTATTATGTGCTTTGGCTTTTGCACCGGACTGGTAACCTGTTTTAGTCGCAAATATTGGCTTTAAATCAGGTATATCTCGGATTTTACCTAGCAGAGCGTCAATTTTCTCTATGCTTACTTTGGATGCATAATCCTTACACTCAATAACTGTTTTATATGTAATTCCAGCTAGTTCATATTCCCAATAAAGGTCAAACTCACGTAAGGTGCCAAAATTGTCTTTGATTTTTTTGTTCTGCTCAATTTGAATATTTCGCAACTCAGTCCATTGCTCAGACTCGAACAGTGCCTTTTGCAGAGAAGCTACGAACTCCTCATATTCTCTACCATTATTACTCAATACTGCCTCCAAACTTGAACAAAAATATAACGCCTTGTTATGCGCGTTCTCCACGATTGAACGCAACTACAGTAGCGCGTAATTTAGTCAGCTTAAACTCTGTAAGTAACACTGTAACAAAGGACAATATAGAAACGGAGATAAGTGCAATATTTATCAAAGTATTACCACTAAACTCATAAATACCTGATAGACCAATAAATAGCAAAAGGCAGGCAATTATCGATAAAATCGAATCATTCGTTTTCACTTTATATTCATCAGCAGGTATATCTTTTATTATCGAAACCGGATTTGAAAGTCCGTCAAGTCTAACTGCAATTTTTCCTTTTTTAATTTTGACTTTTAGGCCAGAACTTCTTAACGAATTAGCTAAATCTTCCATGATTGATCATCTCCATTTCTGCGAGCGCATAACGCTCAATTAAAGGGGGAGCAACGCCGCCCCCAAACCTAAGGCATTGTGCTATAAACACTAAATTTGAAGTAGAACTAAAATGCCAAGCGTTGGGAATCCCTTTTAAATTGTTTGTTAAATGCACTTTCCCAACAAAAACTCCCAGTCTGAAAGAGCAATCTGATTCTTGGTAATTCTGAGTCTATGATAGCCCTTCTCTGTATTTGAGGTAATTTGGATATACTGATATCCAAATATATCTCTCTTAGCTATCAACTCAGCTTTGAGGCCACGGAGGCAAACATCATTTCCCACGACTGACAAATGGCTTTTCTTAAACAAGGCAAGAACTGAATATACAACGACCATACTCGTCACTGCGATTAGAAATGGCCATAATTTAAATTCAGCTTCAGTGAGCCAATTGAAGATAAGCATGAAAACGACATACCCCATCACCATTGACAACACCATTTTCCAATGCCATGTATTAGCTCTAAATTCTATATTTCGATTCATCCGTCAATCCTATTAGAACGCACGTGCATTTAACAATTTAATATACGAAAAAGTCCGTATAGTCTTTCCGTCTATCTTCTCAGTCACTTTTTAGAACAACAAGCTAAATGACTAAATCTATTCAAAAAGTAGTGTTTACTTCATAACTCTTCAGTATGAAGTGCGAAAATAATCCACATAATTCAACAAAACCAACCCATGATACAGGGCTGTATATTTGAACAGTATCTAAAGCGAAGCGAAAACGGCGTTATATCTCTGATGCATACCGGACTTTCTAACAAAATCCACTACTCCACATACATGGCGCGGAACTCACTCGGCGTCCTACCGGTTTTATTTTTAAACACTCGAAAGAAGTAATTCACATCGTTATACCCACAACGTAACGCGACTTCGCTTAAGCGGAATGAATAACGGGTTAACATGAATTTTGCTCGCTCTAACCGCACCCAAGTGATGTAATCGGCTAAACGCATGTGGCCCTGTTGGCGAAACAATCGTGAAAGGTGATTTGGACTAATATTAAATCGGTGTGCGATGCTGTCCCGAGTGATGTTGCGGTGGAAGTTTTCTTGAATATAAATACATATCCCTTGATAAAGATCTTCACTGCGACCTTGAGCAGAGGCGTCTGGTGATAACAGCATGCCGTGACAATACGTCATTAGCGCCATTAATAAATGTCCACCCGTAGGATGAAGGTTCTTTTCTTTTGATAACGTATTAAGTGCGCTGAGAATATGGTCTATTGCATGACCGGTTCGAGTTTGAATACTGTGCTTCTGCACGTCAAAAAAATTGGCTTCCCCTTTTCTTTTTTCAACCAAACTAAAACCCAGTTGGCGTTTACCAAACAGTAAACTCAGTACACAGCAATCACTATCCCAGTCAGGCTTATTCCAGCTATTCGGCGGAATATACAAAATATCACCGGGCAGAATCTTGACTTTGGTCACCCCAAAATCAGGATCTTCAACTTCATTGATGTATTCTCCCGTGATCACAAACTCCATTCGCGGGAAGTTGACTTGATAACTAAAAGGCGGTGGCGTGGTGTGATCATGGGCAAACCACACGCGATTAAAGTGCTCCCGGTCGGATAACACGCCTTCTAGTACGTTGACGAAAGTCTGATTCATTATGAAATACAACCTTAGATTATTTTATTAAGGCAGAACACCTTTCTCGAGCAACATTCTATAAGAAAACTATTCTACGCTATATAACACCATTTGATTTCCCAGTGATCGCGATCACAAACAAATTTAGTGGTTACAATAATCCAGTAAATGCTACTTCTGTGCACTATCCTTTCCTTGGCAAATATCCAACAATTCACCTCAATAAAACACCAATACTAATAATAGGTACTGTCATGATTACTCAGTTGATTAATGCAAAACTAATCTGCTTAGATTTAAAATCGACCACCAAGGACGAAGTGTTCAATGAAATGGTGGCAATTTTAGATGCCCAAGGAAAGTTAAGTGATAAAGCACAATTTTTAAAAGACATTTATGCCCGTGAAGAGATTGGCAATACTGGTTTTGAAGAAGGTGTTGCCATTCCCCACGCCAAAAGTGCTGCTGTGGCAGAGCCTGCTGTTGCTATTGGTATCAGCCGTTCTGGTATTGAATATGGTGCGGAAGATGGTGAAGATTCAAAACTATTTTTTATGATTGCTTCTCCAGATGGTGGCGCGGATCATCATATTGAAGTGCTTGCAGAACTTTCTTCAAAACTGATCGAAGATGGCTTTATTGAAGCATTTTTCAAAGCAAAATCACCGGAAGATGCTTTAGCTTTATTACTTGAAAAGAAAAAAGTAGAAAACACAGTTGCAGCCGATAAAGGCTTAATCATCGGTGTAACAGGCTGCCCTGCGGGTATTGCGCACACGTATCTCGCTGCCGAAGGTTTAGAAAAAGCCGCAGCTGAAATGGGTTACGAAATTAAAGTCGAAACCAATGGTTCAATTGGTGTGAAAAATGCGCCAACACAAGAAGAAATCGATCGTGCCGTCGCGATTGTGGTGAGTTGTGATAAGCAAGTAGACATGGCTCGCTTTAATGGTAAGAAACTGATCCAAACTAGCGTAAAAGCGCCGATCAGTAACGGTAAAGGTGTTATTCAACAAGCATTAGATGCCGCGCCTTATCAAGCCGAAGCAGCCAGCCATACGAAAGAAGAAAAATCTGGTGCAAATTCTGCCCGTTCAAATCTGTACCGTTACCTAATGAATGGTGTATCACACATGATCCCATTTGTGGTGACTGGTGGTTTGATGATCGCCCTTTCACTCGCAATTGGTGGCGAGCCAACACCGAATGGTATGCAAATTCCAGATGGTAGCTTGTGGAACCAAGTATTAAATGTCGGTGTGGTTGCTTTCACCCTCATGATACCAATTCTTGCCGGTTACATTGCATTTGCCATTGGTGACCGCGCCGCGCTTGCTCCGGGTTTCATTGGTGGTTGGATTGCAAATAACGGCTCATTTTATGACGCGGATGCGGGTACTGGCTTTATTGGTGCCATTATTGCTGGCCTATTAGTCGGTTACTTTGTTCGCTTTATTGCTCAACGTGAATACCACAAAATGATTGCCCCTCTCGTCCCTATTATGATTGCTCCAATCTTAGGTACAGTATTTATTGCTTCATTATTTATCTTTGTGATTGGCGCACCGATTGCGGATCTAATGCAATGGCTAAACGCTGTTCTAACTGAAATGAGCACAGGTAACGTAGTCCTACTCGGTATTGTTCTTGGTGGTATGGCTGGCTTTGATATGGGTGGTCCATTCAACAAAGTTGCCTTCCTATTCTCTGTCGGCATGATTGCAAGTGGCCAAACTCAATTCATGGGCGCAATGGCTGTGGCTATCCCAATTGCACCACTCGGCATGGCGCTTGCGACGGTTATTGGTCGTAAGTTTGATATCTTTGAAGACAGCGAAATTGAAGCAGGTAAAGCCGCCGGTGCAATGGGTCTAGTCGGTATTTCTGAAGGTGCCATTCCATTTGCAGCACAAGATCCACTATCGGTAATCCCAGCAAACGTGATTGGTTCTATGGTTGGCGCAGTAATGGCATTCTCATTCGGTATTACCAACAGCGTCGCTCACGGTGGTCCAGTGGTTGCCCTATTAGGTGCGATGAATAAGCCTCTACTTGCGATTTTCTGTATGGCAACTGGTGCCATCGTCACCGCTGTAGTTTGTGTGGCACTGAAAAAAATGCGCAAAACAAAAATGGTTGCGGCTTAATATTTGAACCCGCTAACTTCTAAACATTTTTAATTGAATGCAGGCTATAATGCCTGCATTGTTTTTTCTGAAATTATTAACTTTATATACCCCTCTAATTGGCGTTGCAGTAAACGAGTGAAACGACTCAAACCTGCCACAACAAGGACAAAGGGTATTAAGTCGTAAAGGATCATTATGAAAACACTTCCTCCTTTTATGTTGATGCAAAACGTCATTCAAGACTACGCATGGGGCAGCACTTCTTCTATTCAGCAGTTGTTCGACATCCCAAACCCAGAGAATAAGCCCCAAGCCGAAATCTGGATGGGTGCACACTCTAATGGCTGCTCTCAAGTAGAAATCAACAACGACGTTCTTCGCTTAGATAGTATTATTGAACAAAACAAAACGACAATTTTAGGTGAACGCACAGAGCTACGCTTCAATGAACTGCCTTACTTATTCAAAGTACTTGCGGCAGAAAAAGCCCTTTCGATTCAAGTTCACCCAAGTAAACAATCTGCCGAGATTGGATTTGAAAAAGAAAACCAAGCTGGCATCGACTTAAAAGCGGCTAACCGCAATTACAAAGATCCTAACCACAAACCTGAATTGGTTTACGCGTTAACTCCATATCAAGCAATGAATGGTTTTCGCAATTTTAAAGATATAATTCGTATGTTTGAAACGGTTAACGCCCCTGCTCTACAAGATTATGTTGCGACATTAAAAGCCAATCAAACCGAATCCGGTCTAAGCCAATTTTTCGAAGCTATGTTATCTCTAACGGGTGACGCTAAAGACTCTTCGATTCAGGCGTTAATGGCTCACGCACAAGCGTACAAAGGCAACGAACTCGCGGATTTATTAATTGAATTAGAGACACAGTACCCAGGTGATGTGGGTTTATTTGCCCCACTAATGTTGCATGTGATCACGCTAAAACCAGGTGAAGCAATGTTCCTTGATGCGTGCACGCCACATGCCTACATTAAAGGCACCGGTCTAGAAATCATGGCTAACTCCGACAACGTATTGCGCGCAGGTTTAACACCAAAATATATGGATGTACCTGAATTGATCGCGAATACTGTATGCAAACCAAAACCCAATAATGAAATTCTTCTAACTCCTATCGAAGAAAAAAATGCCAAGCATTATCCTATTCCAGTCGAAGATTTTAAATTTAGCGTGTATGAATGTGAGGCTAACTTACTGTGTGAAAGCGCAGAAATCATCTTCGCCATTGATTCTGATGTCACCTTAACCCATGTTCATGGTGACGTGCTGATGCTTCGTAAAGGTCAATCCGCCTTTATTCCATACTCTGCTGGTGAATATAAAGTGTTAAGCTCGGGTCACTTTGCTAGAGCCTATAACTAGCCAATTGACCAGCAATAATAGCGTGAATGTTCTCAAACGCTGCAATATTGAGAACTTAGTTGAATAAAAAACCGTGCCAAACTAATACGTTGTGGCACGGTTTTTATTTTCATCAAACTTACTATACACTTGGAAAATAAAATTTTAGTGATAAGATCCAGCTTCCAAAATATAGGATTCGTCATGTTAAAAAAATTATTACTCGCGACAACCGTTTGTATTGCCCTTTCAGCTTGTAACGATTCTTCAAACAGCTCGAGTACCGAACCATCTGAACCGCTGACAACATTACGTTTCGAAAATCTTTCAAATGTATCGAGTATTGCTCGTGTTGAAACGTCAAGTGAAGATGGTAGCCCGTTAATTGGCTTTGATGCGAATGGCGCGCCAGTTGGTGAGATTTCCAATATGGGTGTTGAAGACTTCACTCCAACTGCAGATGGTGGCTTGGTTGTTGAGGTTAGTGAGAAACATAAGGCAATCTATAAATACACTCAGGGATTAGCGCCTGTTGATTCTACTGACGAAGAAGAAACTACAATCCAAAAATTGATTGAATCCATCAAAAATGACAAACCCATTGTTGATGTCACGCAAACTTTTCGCCGCCCAGTGTGGTATTACGTCAATTCTCAAGGCGAATATTACCTTATTAGTAACAAACGCGACCTACCATCATTCATGGGAGAAAACTCAGAAGGTCTCTTGATTTTTTCTGATGGTGAAACATTTAACACTGTAACCAAACGCACAGGGCAAAAATTTAACGATATCGCATTAGATGCTAAGTCGATTATCGATGCAATATCGACTATCAAAAATCCTGATCAAGATGATTCAGAATCCATCAAAGATGTGATAACTCCCGAATTCAACTGCGAAGTGCGACACTCTCCAATATCAAGCAGCCAATGCCATTTCTTTAAAGACAATCGCTGGTTGCTTGAAGTCTAAACACTTTTTCGGGCGATAATTTATCCGTGATACAGCGAATTCAATATCGCTGTCTGTTACCGTTGTTAAGTCGGTTCCTTTCTTCACATATTGCCTTAAAAGCCCGTTAGCATTCTCATTGGCTCCACGCTCCCAAGAGCTATAAGGATGGGCAAAGTACACATCAGCCTCCAACGCCTTTGCGATGGTTTCGTGGCCTGCAAACTCTCTCCCATTATCTGCCGTGATGGTATGGACATGTTCCTTATAAGGCATGAGTAGCTCTATGGTGGCTTGGGTGACATCATCTGCTGACTTCGATGGCACTTTCTTGACCACGTAAAATCGAGTTTTACGCTCTAAAATGGTCACCATAGCACCAGTGCCATGTTTACCTAATACGGTGTCGATTTCCCAATCACCCAATCGCTCCTTACTGTCAACGATGCTTGGCCTATCATCGATAGAAACAGCATTCTTGATCGCTGGCGCTTTCTCTTTTCTACCGCGACGATACCGCTTGTGACCTTGCCTCAAGTGGCGATATAACTTGCCTCCCAAGCGTTTATCCTGCGCAACAAATCGGTAGATCCACTCATGACTGACAGCGGCACCGACTCTATTTAATACACTGGAAATCTGCTCTGGACTCCAATCTGCTTCTAGAAGGAGGCGGATAAAATCAACACGCTCCTTTGGTATTCTGTATTTACGCGCTGATGTGCGTTTTTTGATTGAGAATGCCTGAGCTTCGCTTGGGCAATAATGACTGCCTTTGCGGCCGCGTTTAAGCTCCCGATATACCGTAGAGCGATGGCACTGAACGGTTTTGGCTATTTCAGAAACCGAAATTCCCCGTTCCAAAAGAGCAGAAATCTGGTATCTTCTGCCCTCGGTCAACTGCTGATAATTCATGGTAGTACTGCTTGTTTCTTTGGAGAGAAGAGCGTACCACTTTCAGCAGTTGGCTTCCTCTTCTACACCTTTCCATGAATGTCGCACTTATTATCTGAAATCGGGCTCATTTAATAACAGAGAATAAAATTGAGAAAACGTCTGATATTAATTTAATGAATAGCGACAGTTTCATTGCTATCAGCCCAACAGTAGGAAACATTTTAATAGAAAGCACTACGTCTAAAAATGTCTCTTTCGATACTGACTCTCTATGCTCAGGCCTTTCCATCGCTTTACGACCAGTTTGTAAAAAAGTAGTCAACACTATTAATGGCGGCTTATCTAAAATCACCTTAGATACCAAAATTCAAAATCTAGGCGATGTCACTCAAATGTTACCAACGCCTAACTCTGAATTTACTCTACTGAATTCCGGTCTATTAAGTAATGATGGTCATTTAGATCAAACCTATTCCGGTGGTTGGAGTGGTGAATCTACAGTACACAGTGGCTCATCATTGCTGCTGAGCACATCTATCAACAATCAAACTTGTGCTGCAAGTCCATTACAATGTTTATACTCAATTTCGATAAATAGTTCTGATCAGTTAGAAGCTACTGAAATTAACTCAAATGGTTTTAATACCGGCAACTATGATGGCCAAATAGAAGGCGGTCAACAAAGCTACCTTTGGGTAAACGACAGCTATATTGTGATTAAAGAGGCAACTCAAATCTCAATCATTGATAGAACCGATAACAATAAACTATTGGATCCTGTTCTTGCTGATACTGAGATCGATACCATCAACCTAACGGATGATAACAAGCTGTACATTACTGCTACAGACTCATCAAACACACCTGCCGCCTATATCTATGACATTGCATCAGGTGAAAGTTTGGATGTTCCGACTAATGAAAAATTAAATGCTTTCAAGGCCTTGATTAAGTAATCACTGCCCTATTTTTACCAAGCGCCTACTGTTCTCAGCTAGGCGCTTTTTCCTACCGGTAAGAAAGAATAAATTCACATACTTTCAAAATTTGACGGGTATCACATACGCTTTTAATCGTCTATAATGCGCGCTAATTCATAATCAATGGTTGAATATATCTTCACAATAGACATTGTCGCCCTTGATGAAAAAGTAAAGATTAAACCTGAGGAATGCCGTTATCTTAAGTACAGCAAATATCACCATGCAATTTGGTGCGAAACCCCTATTCGAAAACATCTCTGTTAAATTTGGTGACGGTAATCGTTACGGCCTAATTGGTGCAAACGGCTGCGGTAAATCAACCTTCATGAAAATCTTAAGCGGTGAGCTTGAGCCTAGCTCTGGTAACGTAAGTGTTGATCCAAACGAGCGCGTTGCAAAATTGAATCAGGATCAATTCGCTTACGAAGAGTTTACGGTTATCGATACGGTTGTCATGGGCCATAAAGAATTATGGGAAGTGAAAGTTGAGCGTGATCGTATCTATTCTTTAGCTGAAATGAGTGAAGAAGATGGCATGAAAGTCGCCGATCTTGAAACTCAATTTGCTGAAATGGACGGTTATACTGCAGAAGCTCGCGCGGGTGATTTACTTCTATCTGTAGGTATTCCAACAGAACAACATTGGGGACCAATGAGCGAAATCGCACCAGGTTGGAAACTGCGTGTTCTTTTGGCTCAAGTTTTATTTGCCGATCCAAACATCATGCTACTTGATGAACCAACCAACAACTTGGATATGGATACCATTCGCTGGTTGGAAGAAACGCTAAACCAACGTAACTGCACTATGATCATCATCTCGCATGACCGTCACTTCTTAAACTCTGTGTGTACTCACATGGCGGACATCGACTACGGTGAGCTACGTGTCTACCCAGGCAACTACGATGACTATATGTTTGCAGCGACTCAAGCTCGCGAGCGTTTATTGGCCGATAATGCGAAGAAGAAAGCACAAATTGCTGAGCTACAAACCTTCGTATCTCGCTTCTCTGCTAACGCATCAAAAGCGAAACAAGCCACTTCTCGTGCTAAACAAATTGATAAAATTCAATTAGATGAAGTGAAGGCATCAAGTCGTCAAAACCCATTCATTCGTTTTGAACAAAGCAAAGAGCTATTCCGTAACGCGCTTATCGTTGAAGATTTAAGCCAAGGTTTCGAAACCACACTATACTCAGATTTCAACGCGATTTTTGAAGTGGGTGAGCGTGTTGCCATCATCGGTGAAAACGGCGTGGGTAAGACTACCCTTCTTAATACGCTAGCGGGTGTTTTAGAGCCTAAAACGGGTAACTACAAATGGTCAGAAAACTCAAACATTGGCTACTACGCTCAAGACCACGCTCATGAGTTTGCAGAAAACCTAAAAGTGTTTGATTGGATGGCACAATGGCGTCAAGAAGGCGACGATGAGCAAGTAGTACGTAGCTTCCTTGGTCGTATGCTATTTGGCCAAGACGACATCAAAAAAGATGTTCAAGTATTATCTGGTGGTGAGCAAGGCCGTATGCTGCTTGGTAAATTAATGATGCATAAACCTAACATGCTGTTAATGGATGAACCAACTAACCACATGGATATGGAATCGATTGAATCATTGAACTTAGCGCTTGAGAACTACAAAGGCACCCTATTCTTTGTCTCTCACGACCGCCAATTTGTATCATCACTTGCGACCCGTATATTAGAGATTCGTGATGGTAAGATTCATGACTTCCGCGGTACTTACGATGAACTTTTAAAAGTTCGTGCGGCAACTGCGTAAAGAATCACAGAGATAGCATCATGAAATTGAAGCTTTTCATTCCGTTTATTTTGTTAGCAACATCAACCGCTTATGCCGGCTTGATTAAACCAGATTGTGATGCTTCTAAAGTTGCTAAAAATGCAGCGTTAGAAAACACGGTTGGCATTAGTGGTCGTTGTGATGCGGCAAAAACCGCAGAGCAAGCAAAAGATGAAGCCGTCGATAATGTCTCAGACAAAGTCGATCAAAAGAGAGACAAACTAGCGGACACGAAAGATAAGGTTTTAGATAAAAAATCCAAGATTTCTGATGACGTTAAAAAGCTAAAAGATGAGCCAGTTAAAACCGTTACCGAACATAAGAATGACTAATTAACCGATTCTCTCATTAGCGATAAAAATAAAAAAGCGAGCCTTTAAGCTCGCTTTTTTATTCGTTCAATCTTTATGCCTGTTGATATTTAACAACAACAGACCTTAGCGATTACTGCATTAAAGCAACAGACTCTTGAGCAATAACAAACTCTTCATTGGTTGGAATAACCATCGCAATTGGTGAGTCAGGCATGGTAATGATACCACCTTCCCCAAAACGAGCATCGGCATTAGCTTGCTCATTTTCTTTATAGCCAAACACTTTGAGGTATTGAAGAATTTCGCGACGTATTGGTAGTGCATTCTCACCAATACCACCAGTGAAAATAATACCGTCAACTTGATCAAGCGCGACCATATATGAAGCAATATATTTTGCTACACGATAAGTAAACACTTGGAATGCTAATGTTGCGCCTTCGTGCCCTTCTTCCATCGCTTCTAAAATACCACGCGCATCAGATGTTAATCCTGACACCCCTAGGAAACCAGACTTTTTATGCAAGGTGTCAAAGACTTGCTCTTGAGTCCAACCTTTATTCAATAGAAACTCAATGATACTTGGGTCTAAATCACCACAGCGCGTTCCCATCATTAAGCCGGCTAATGGTGTAAAGCCCATGCTCGTATCGACACTCTTACCATTTTTAATCGCACAAACAGAAGCACCGTTGCCCAAATGGACAGAGATAAAGCTGGATTCATCTACAGGTTTATTAATCATCTTAGCGGCTTCACGGCTAACATAATAATGACTCGTACCGTGGAAACCATAACGGCGAATACCATACTCTGTATACAAGGTCTTATCAATTGCGCCTGTATATGCTTTAGCTGGCATGCTTTGGTGAAACGCAGTGTCAAACACGGCAAACTGAGGAAGTGCTGGGAAAGCTTTTAATCCAGCACGAACGCCCGTGACATTAGCGGGTGTATGAAGTGGTGCAAGTTCTTTGACTGATTCAATTTCATCCGCAATGTTTTCATTAACTTGAATCGTTTTTGTGAATTTTTCACCACCATGAACAATTCGGTGCCCTAACGCAATAACTGAGTCTGTAAAGCCATAATCACTCACAATCTCAACAAGTTTGTTCACGGCTAATTGATGGTGATTTTCATCGCCAACAATTGCAATTTCTTGTTTATTTCCTTGATACTTCCAACTCATTCGAGAATCTTCCAAACCGAAGCATTCGCCTAAACCGGTTAAAATCGCCTCGCCTGTTTTTGAATCGATAAGTGCAAATTTCAGTGAAGAGCTGCCTGAGTTGATAACTAATACGTATTGCTTTGACATGAGTCTCTCTTTTCTGGGGTCTGTAGAGATCTACACTATATTATAGATTGCGTGTAGGTTTCATTACATTATTCAATATTTTTTTAATCTTTCAACTTTATTTTGGTAGTTTCAGTAATGAGAAAAGGTTTGCTTGATCTAAAACAAGAGATAATTTCTTTTAGAGACTAAATAAATTCAAGCGCCAGAAACGAAAAAGCCGAGATAACAAATGCTATCTCGGCTTTAGTATTTCTAGCTTAAATAATGATTAAGCTTAACCTTCACGGTTAGTACGTGGAGCAGGCTTACCAGCTGGTTTAGGACCACGATTACGGTCGAAACGACGCTCACCATTACCTGAACCATTTCCGCCTTCACGACGACCACGATGACCTTCACCACCACGACCACGAGGAGCGCCGTCACGACGAGGTGCACCACCAGTACGAGGACCACGTGATTCACGGAAGTCATCAAAATCACACACTACTGCGCCAACATCTTTTTGACGAATGCGTAATTTTTTAAGCTTACCTGCCACTTCAGAAGTCATTGCTTTTGGAAGCTGAACAAACGTATGGCCTTGAGCTAATTTGATCGCGCCGATAGAGTGCTTAGTTAAGCCAAGTTCGTTAGCAAGTGCACCTACGATATCTTTAACTTGAACACCGCTGTCACGGCCTACTTGTAATTGGTAAGTATCCCAATCTTGTTTAGTGCCGCCGAATGAACGACCGCCATCACGACCAGCACCCGCATCACGTGGATTATCACGACGCTCTTTACGACGCTTATTATCACGTTCAATGGCTTCGATCATTGGATCCGCACCCGTGTAGAACAACGGACGCTTACCTTGTTGACGTTGAAGCAAGATTGCTGCCAATGTCGCGGCGTCAACTTCTAGAGAAGCTTGTAGCTTTTCAATTAGCTCAGCAAAGTTAGCAATTGTGTTGCTTGTTTTTTCAGCTTCTAGTTCAGCGCTTAGCTTAACGAGACGCGCTTCAGCTACTTTGTCACGGTTAGGAAGTTGAATTTCTTCCATGCTTGAACGTGTTACACGCTCAATAGTACGCAACATACGAATTTGGTTTGTGCGAACTAATAAGATCGCTTTACCTGTACGTCCAGCACGGCCTGTACGACCAATACGGTGGATGTAAGATTCTGTATCAAACGGAATGTCGTAGTTAAATACGTGAGTAATACGAGGAACATCAAGACCACGAGCGACAACGTCTGTTGCTACTAGGATATCAATAACGCCACGTTTGATGTTATCAACTGTGCGTTCACGTTGTGCTTGAGGAATGTCACCGTGCAGTGCAGCAGATTTAAAGCCGCGCGCAGATAACCAATCCGATAGACGCTCAGTATCTTGACGAGTACGAACGAATACGATTGAAGCATCAGTGTCTTCAGTTTCAAGTAGACGAGTCATAGCTTCGTCTTTCTCTACGCCTTTCACTACCCAGTAGTTCTGCTCAACTTTTGCAACAGTGCGGTTTTCACCAGCAACATCAACACGAGCAGGATTACGTAAGAAACGGTCAACGATGGTTTTTACCATTGGAGGCATCGTTGCCGAGAACAATACGCGTTGTGCCGATTCTGGCGCTTGTTCCATGATCCAAGTTACATCATCAACAAAGCCCATTTTTAGCATTTCATCGGCTTCATCAAGAACGAAAGTTTTCACTTCATCAAGATGTAGAGTACGACGATTGATTAAATCTTTAACACGACCAGGAGTACCAACAACAATGTGTGAACCATTTTTAAGTGCACGCATTTGATCAACGATAGATGCACCACCGTAAATCTCAATAACCTTTAAGCCTTTAATATTTTGGCCAAGTACTTTAATTTCAGCAGCAACCTGAATAGCAAGCTCACGAGTTGGAGCCATCACAATTGCTTGAGGTTTATGTTGGTTTAAATCGATTTTATTTAGAACGGGTAAAGAGAACGCAGCTGTTTTACCAGTACCGGTCTGAGCTTTACCTAGCGCATCTTTACCTTCTAAAAGAAAAGGAATAGAAGCGGCTTGAATTGGAGTTGGGCTTTCAAAACCCATAGAGTTAAGTGCGGTTAGAAGGTTTTCGTTAAGATCAAGATCGACGAATTTGATTTGATTTTCTGACATGGGGTTCCTACTTATTTAAGGAAAATTTCGGTCCCATTAAGCTCTACTACCTCTAATACCTACCCTAACATCTAGTATCCATACATATCATGGATTAGGTAGAAAACGCCTTAAGCTGTTTCGGGACATCATTAAGGGAGGCGCATTCTGCCTGATAAACACAAAAAAAGCTAGGAAAAATTGAATTTCATCACATTTTTGTTCTAATCAGGCCAAATTACATAAAAAACCGCCCTATCTCTTTATTTTTAGACGTCTAGCCGTCACCTAAGATTGCATTTTTATTAGTCAGCACAAAACGCAACAACTTTGAAGCCAGAATTTTATCTTTGTTTAAATCAATACAGTGGTAATCCATTAGTGCAATCATTATAGTGTGCCCTGAATTAATACCCAAAAAACTCATAAAGAATTTATCCTATGTTTTCAGATAACCCGTTACTTGCTCAACTCAAACAACAAATGAAAGAAAACCTGCCGAAGAAAGAAGGTACGGTGAAAGCGACCGATAAAGCGTTCGGTTTTTTAGAAGTTGATAGTAAGACCAGCTACTTCATCCCACCCGCTTCAATGAAAAAATGTATTCATGGTGACAAAGTTATCGCGATTATTCGCTCTGAGAACGATAAAGAAAGCGCAGAACCGGATGAATTAGTCGAGCCCGCACTAACCCGTTTTATTGCTCGTATTAAGTTATTCAAAGGTCGCTTAAATGTGGTGCCCGATCACCCACAACTTAAAAAGCTCTCTTTAAAAGCCAAAGCTCGTAAAGGGGTTAACCCTGAAACATTAAAAGACGGTGACTGGGTTGTCGCTCATCTTGTTGACCATCCTCTTGCTAAAGATTGCGATAAAGATAACTTCTTTGCTGAGATTTCAGAAAAGATCACCGATGCCGACGACAAGATCGCGCCTTGGTGGGTAACGCTGGCACAAAACGATTTACCGAATTGTGAGCCACAAGGCTTAGAAGAAGGTAAAGAGTGGGAACTCAAAGATGATGAAGCTCTAGAGCGCGTTGATCTGACAAACACACCATTCGTGACCATTGATGGCGCCTCAACCAAAGATATGGATGATGCCTTATACGCAGAAGCGCTTGACAACGGCGACTTCAAATTAACCATCGCCATTGCCGATCCAACCGCCTACATCACACCAGATTCGGATATGGATACGGTCGCAAGAAAACGTGGCTTCACTATCTATCTTCCTGGTCGCAACATTCCAATGCTACCTCGTGATCTGGCTGATGACCTATGTTCACTTAAACAAGATGAACTACGTGCCGCTCTATGTTGTAGCGTAACCGTAAGCAAAGACGGCGTGATTGGTGACGATATTCAATTCTTTGCCGCCAACATTCAATCGCATGCTCGTCTTGTTTATGACCACGTTTCTGATTGGCTAGAAACGGGTACTTGCGCTGATTGGCAACCCAATGAAACGATCGCCAAAGTCGTTTCTACGCTGCATAAATTTGCTCAAGCTCGTAGTGAGTGGCGTCAAAATAATGCGGTCGTCTTCCCTGACCGCCCTGATTACCGTTTTGAGTTAAGTGAAGATAACGATGTGATCGCGATTCATGCGGATATGCGTCGTACCGCCAATAAGTTGGTAGAAGAGTCTATGATCACGGCCAACATCTGTGCAGGGACCGTACTGAAAGAGAAATTCGAATCAGGCATTTTCAATACTCATGCTGGCTTTAAAGAAGATAAAGTAAAAGAAGTGATCTCACTGATTAACCCAGAAGGCGACCTACCGTTTACTGCCGAAAGTATTGTGACTTTAGAAGGTTTCAGCGCCCTACGCCGTTGGTTAACCGCACAAAATCAAAAATACTTAGACAACCGTATTCGTAAATTCCAAGCCTATAGTGAAATTAATCACAAGCCAGAGCAGCATTTTGCAATGGGGTTAGATATTTATGCCACTTGGACTTCACCAATCCGTAAGTATGGCGACATGATCAATCACCGTATGTTAAAAGCGCTGATTTTAGATAAAGCACCAGTGCAAACGCCAGATGATACAGTAGGAGCAGAATTATCACTATGCCGCCGTTATCATGGCATGGCAGAGCGCAATGTATCGGATTGGTTATATGCTCGAACGTTGATTAATGAACCAGAAAATGCCACAAAATATCAAGCTGAAATCTTTGATATTAACCGTGCCGGTGCGCGTGTTCGCCTGCTTGAAAATGGCGCAGCGGCATTCATCCCTTGTTCTCAAATCATCGACAACAAAGAACGTATTGCCGCTTCTCGTGAACTTGGAACGATTGAAATTGATGGTAATGTTGAATTCAAGCTCGGTGATGAAATTGAAGTCAGCTTGATTATGGTGAGCCTTGAAAACCGCAATATTGTCGCGAAACCGACACAAACTTTTGCGCCGTTACCAGAGTCAGTTGAGACAACAGCAAACGAAGCCACTTCTGAATAACACTAAGCATAAATAAAACGAAAGGCTACCAGTACGATCATACGGTAGCCTTTTTTGTCACCTCTTAAACCTTACTAGCGCCAAATACATTCTTCTGCATCTTTTTCGATAACCGATAATAAGATCATCGGGTTAGAATGGGCGAAATGTATAGGATGCGGCAACCATTCAGAATCCGCCAGCGATGGATCCTCGGCGCTATTAATATAAAGCTCCCACATTTCATGCGTACAATCATAATCTAACTTAGCCACTTCGACAGTATGACTACAATGCAGTGAATCAACCGAAAATACCGCATTAGAAAAAATCAAAACTTTCGTGGCTTCATCACTCTCAAAGCAGGCTTTCCCTTGACCAACAGGCACGCTGCCATTTCGGTAATGACAGAGTTGTTCGCAACGTTTAAGTAATCGACGCCAATCTAATTCATTGATCATAGTAGACCTCCACTATGAGTATATACCCAGTGAACACAAGCTGCAGTATTCTACTCTTACAATCAAGTTCCTATGCATTATCAAATAACTAACCATCACTTATCGACTAATTTAGTCACAAAACTGTCACACAAACGAAATAGAATGATGGCAAATTTATCGCGTTATTATATTGGAGAACGACATGTTTCGAGCTTTACTGGCTACCCTTTTATCTTCAGTGCTATTTGTTTCTGCTGTTCAAGCTAAACAGATTGTTGTCTCAGGTTCCACTTCCGTCACCCGTGTTATGGATGTGCTAGCTGAAAAGTATAATCAAGAGCACCCAGAAGATTATATTGCCGTTCAAGGTGTCGATTCGACCGCTGGTATTGTTCTTGCTGAAAAGGGCGTGGCAGACTTGGGGATGAGTTCTCGCTATCTAACTGAAGCAGAAGCCAATGACAAAGTGGCGATTGTCACCATTGCTCAAGACGGACTTGCCGTTGCGACCAATATCCAAAATCCAGTGCAAAGTCTAACTCGTGATCAATTGGCTAAGATCTACCTTGGTGAGATTAAAAATTGGAAAGAAGTTGGCGGCTCAGATCAAGTGATTGCCGTTGTAACACGTGAAGCGTCATCAGGCTCTCGTTATAGCTTTGAAACCCAGCTTGGTTTAACCAAAGTCGTCAATGGACAAAGTGTCTCTAACATCAACGCGAAAAGTTTAGTGGTAAATAGCAACGGCATGATGAAAACGCTGATTAACAATAACCCACAAGCCATCGGCTTTGTGTCTATGGGTTCTATTGATAAGTCGATTAAAGCAATAGAATTAGATGGTATCAAACCGACACCAGATAATATTGCTAATGGTAAATACAAACTAACTCGCCCTTTCTTAATCATTTATAAAAAGGATCATTTGGAAGCGCGCGCAGAAAAATTTTTAGATTACGTGCTATCAAAAGAAGGACAGCAACTTATCGAAAGCTATGGTTACACGGCAATCAAGCGATAATGTAGTGTTAACTCCGTTAAAAAAATAGCCCGCAATCAGATACGGGCTATTTTTATTATTAATGATATGACACCAATTAGCTTTATTCAGCTAGTTGACTGACCGTATCTGATAGCGAATCGCTACCGTTTTGAAGACTGTCAGCGGCATCTTCAATATGGTCATAAAGGCTTTCCATATCGCGCATATTCAACATATCTAAAATTTCATCTTGGTACTTAATGCCAATTCCGATACCAACACCAATCAATACTATCCAAAAAACTAACTTACTCATCTCACTCTTTCCCATTCCTATGGAATATTTGGCGCCAATTTTACACAAATTGAACAATCCGTCCATAATTGTTGATATAACTCTTATTTAGCTGGACGCCTTGTTTACCTATTCCAGTACATTTCAATATTTTTATAAACGGCTGTAAGGATGGATCCTATGCAAACTTCGCTTTCACATCAAACTCAACTATCGCAAGATTCCGCTTCCGAGCAACTTGATAATATCATTGAACGCATGGTGGATATGAACCCGAAACAACTCACTAAAGTTCAGCAATTCCTAGATGACATGGAAGCGGTTTATGACTATTCTTCTCCAGTATTAACAGAGCAAGAAAAACTAACATTAGCCAAAATGTTTCAGATTTAATCAGGTTAAGAGGAAAATCACACCTTAATATCAATTCTTGATGGCCTGTGAATCGACTTTCGCTCCATCTGCAACCCTGCAACTGCGTCAAAAAATAGCCTAAAATAGACATTCCCCTTTAAATCCTATGGATAACATGGATAATAGCGGCTCGAAATTAAACCCTGACCAAATTAGGTAAACACTATGTCTACAGAAGCTACGCTACTTGAACGTTGCGAATCGAAATGTGAGCTTTGCTCTTCAACTTCTTCACTAGCGCCTTTGGCTGTTGCGCCACAAACTCAAATCACCGTCGATTATGCTGTGATGCTTTGTGATACTTGTCGTGCACAAGTTGAATCACCAGAAGACATGGATGTAAACCACTGGCGTTGCCTTAACGACAGCATGTGGAGCCAAGTACCACAAGTACAAGTTCTTGCATGGCGTCAACTGACTCACCTTTCTCGTAAAGGCGAGACATGGGCAAATGAGCTTTTAGATATGATGTATCTTGAAGACGACACCAAGAAATGGGCAGAGACAGGCATGGACGAAGATGAAGACAAGCCTCGTGATGTAAACGGTGTTGAACTGAAAAAAGGCGACGACGTAACCATCATTAAAGATCTGCCTATCAAAGGTTCTTCTCAAGTTATCAAGCAAGGCACCGTTGTTCGTGGTATCAGCCTTGCCGATGATCCTAAGTTGGTGTCAGGTAAAGCCAACGGCCAATCAATGTACATCATTGCAGAATACTGCCGTAAGAAATAATTGATACTAATATTACTGAATCAACAAAAATGCCGCTTCATTTGAAGCGGCATTTTTTGTTTAAACTACTAAAAATAGAAACCGTAAGACGCTCATCATTCGTTATAACGAAGTATCTTCGCGTGTTTGTAGTTTTGCTCCCCCGTTTACTGGGCGTTTCTATGTTTAACTAAAGTGACAAGCAAAGCCATTAATGCAAGTAGTTGAAAAAGCCAAAATAAGGGAATTAAACCAAATGGCTCAACTAATAAACCATTCTGATCTACTGATGAACCGATGATGTTATAAGCCATTAAACACAACATACCACTGATACAGAAAAGAATACTTATTTTATACTGACGGAGAAATTTCATCGGAGCCTCAATATTCGAATATCTACAATATTTGATATTTAGTAAGAGTATAAATGCTACTAACACTGCGTTAAGTAGTGAGTAACGCCACCACGAAACCTAACCATACCACCATAAACACAAAACCCAACAATGGAATGAAAAATGCCAAGCGTTGAGAGCCACTCTTAAATGCTTGATGAGGCTTATTCTCGACGTGCACGCCTTCTTTTTGCTGCTTCTTCTAAACGTTTAGGTTCTGTATAGATTCGCTCTAACAATATATATGTAAAGTCTAAGATATCAGCGGCGTCTTCTACAGTTAATGTACCCTCATGAGCACCATCATTGCCATCATCTTTGATACAGGTAGACAAATCTCGAAGTCCTTCCGGTAAAATACCATTTTCAAATAACCACGGAAGTCGCAAGCCCAAACTTCGACGAACTCGGTTTGTGAGCCCTTCAGCCTGCTCTGGTAACAAGTTTTGAGTTGCTATATCTAAGCACAACCTAAACATGGTTGCTGCTGCATTATTGCAGCCAACAGCCATACAGGCAGCACCCTCGTTAAAAACTCGCTCGATCTCCTCAGGCAAATATTCTGGTGGCTGTTCAGATGACTGATCTCTAATTGACACATGACGCTCTACATTCACTAGTTGGTTAGCAGAACCATGAAAGTTTTCCAAACCACCTTTTGCAATACCTTTAAATCTCGGCTCCTTTGGGGAAACGACAAATAATGATGGTTTTCCGCAATTACGGCAGATACAGAACGCTTCCAACACACATTGCCAACCATGCCGCTCTCCAACAACAACTTGATTTAATAGATCAAATGTCATGTTTGTAGCCTGACATCTAGGACAATTTGCAACCAACTCTGTCATTTTTATTCCTTATTTCCTTGAGAAGCGTAGACATAATGACTTCCACGAAAGTGCTAACCTCCAGTTTCGTGGGTTAGTGAAGCCAGAGCCATAATTAGTTTGCTAAAGAACTAAATTAGGAAGCTAGCATGAATAACGATACCACTCTTTTTATTGGGTTAGATACCCATAAATCCTTCGCCTAAACCTAAAGCATTGTGCCATAAACACTAAACTGTCTTGACGAGAAAGCGCCAAGCGTTGTGAATCACTCTTAAATTTATTGTTATATTTTATTTTCTACATAGCTTGGGACATCAACTTTTTGCCCACCTTGAGAAAAGTGATGATCAAATGCATAAGCTAATTTCTCTAGCGGAGCATCGTTGTAGCCAACACTTTGAACCTCGGTTATGTAGCGTTGCAAAAAGCCGGTAGCGCCAAGAGTTTTCCATCCAACAAGCTAAACATCTAAGTTAGCTGATAAAATCAAACTTGCCGCATAATTAGCTAACATGAAATACGGAAATAATCCGTCTAGTTCACCACTTACAACTCATAAGATAGTACTGTGTTTATAACCAGCAAATATAGATATGAATCTAAACGCATGTCTGACTTCAAAAAGCCACTGTGTATCAACCCTTCCCTTAGCTATCACAACTCAACTACCAAGTAACTTGTCATTGGTGTTTCTTTGGTTCAGATAAAATTAACCAGAAACAATGAACTTTTGAACCCAAGCTTGCATTTCACTATGCCCTACTACTTGTAAGCCTTCGACAACGCCTTTTTGATTGATTTCCGGCTTGTCTTGGCTCACTTTCCACTTACCTTCTATCGATTCAATTTGTACTTCCAAGCCAACAATCACTGGTAGCATTTTCTCAATATATTCTTGAGGTGCATCAGAAATCGACCAAGGTTCATCAGAGTTAGATTCATGCTTATTCGTTAGCCTATTTAAGAAACCCAACTTCCAAACGCTGTCATTGATACATTTAATCGCGCCAGTGACATGCACAACAATATAATTCCATGTCGGTACTGCTTTGCCATTTTCTTTTTTTGTTGGGTAGTAGTTTGGAGAGATATAACAATTGGGGCCGTGAAAAATGATGGTCGCTTTAGTTTCATCATTAACTAATCGAGCGAGTGGGTTTGCTTTGGCAATATGTCCTTGAAGGGTCGCAACGCCATCATCAATAGCCAAAATCATCGGAAGATGATCCACTTCGATGCCCGAGGCGTTGCTTAATATTAACGTTGCAAAAGGGTAATCATGAATGATTTTATATAAATGTTCAGTGTCCGTTTGCTGAAAAACCTTTAACTTGTGCATAGTATTCCACGTGTATTTTAGACTGAATTCACACTACTGAATCTTAGATTTTTCGGCAAACTTCTCACCTACTTTTTAGAGGAATCACCCAAACTTAATTCATTGAATGCAGCCCAAACATATTCCCTTCAGTATCAACAGCAAGAACAATAAACCCATGCGCGCCAATTGATAACTTTTCTCGGTGAATCGAACCGCCCGCAGCCACTACCCGACTACCTTCTACCGCGCAGTCCTCACATGTGAAATAGACAATTGTGCTATACCCACCGACTTCGCAACCGGGCATTCTAACTAACGCGCCCGTGGCACCATAACTATTCATTGCCGAAGGAAAAGCACACATCCCCATTTCAGGCGCACCATCCGGTACCGATAATGGTTGTAATTCCACATTAAGTACCGTTTGATAAAATGCTTTCGCTCTTGGCATATCATCGACATAAATTTCAAACCAACATACTGGATTCATGATTCCCACCTTATCTCTAGCTCTGAACATAACGAGATAAAAATAGCACACACAAAAAAAGCCGCCATTGGCAGCTTTATTTCATTCAAGGTTGTGTCTTTTATTCTGTTCGTTGGCCTAACTTTACCGAACCATTGGTATTAAACCACAAGGCTTCAGATCGTCGGCGGCCAATTAAAATCGGGCCATCATCGAAAAATAAAAAGTTCTTCCAATGTTTTTTAAAAATCGACCATTTGGTTTCAATGATGTTGTACTTTTCATAACAGAAGTAAACCGTGACATCATCTTGCCAATCGATGTGCTCTAAAATGGCTTGCGGCAACTCAGGTTCATCAGCCTCCCAAGCAGCCGACCAATCGACTTCATCTGACCAATTACTGGCTTTGCTTGGCCAGTCACCAGAGCTTAAACGTTCAGCATCTGGGCTTTGTTTACTAATATTTTCAATCCATAGCTGCGCGGCACGCTGCTGAGAAATCGGCTTAATATGAACTAAGTCTTCTGCTGGGACAGGAAGTGATTGGTGAGTGAAAATCCACTTTCTTTGGTATTGGTCCAAAGGTGTATACGACATAGTAACTCGCTTTGTTAATTTCTTATTGGTCTTTCAACCAGCCATTTTTTACTGCTTCAGCGACGATTTGCTGCGTTTTTTGCCACAATGCTTCTGAACCATATTCAATTTTTGCATTGACGGTTAATGCTTGGGTTTTTGTGACGCCATGTTCCATCCAGCTTTGACCATTATTATAGTAGTTCAGTAGCATTGGTATTAAGCGATCTAGCGCTTTGGCAAACTTCGCTTCTGCGCTTTGTGCTTGTTCAAACTCTTGCCAAATAGCCATTAGCTCTGCACCTTGTTCGTCGGGTAACATGCCAAATAATCGCTGAGCGGCTTTTAATTCATTTTCTTCTTGTACTTGTGAGGCTGCAGTGTCGTACACAAAAGTATCACCAGCATCAATTTCTACAATATCGTGTAACAGCAACATCTTCACGACTTTAGCGATGTCTACGGGCTCATTCGCATGTTCTTCCATCAACAATGCCATCATCGCAACGTGCCAACTATGTTCAGCCGTATTTTCTAAACGCCCTTCCGCTGCTTTTACTCGAGTACGACGTAATACGGTCTTCAGTTTGTCGAGCTCCATCAATAACGCTAATTGTTTATTCAGTCGTTCCACGCTATCTCCTTATATTCAGTGTTATGCTTCCACTCGCCATGATGAGTTGATCAACGACATTAAGCGGTGAGTCTGCCACTGGCCATTAATCAATAAATAATCTTTTGCGACGCCTTCGAATTCAAACCCTAAATGGTCAAGCACTTTCTCACTGCGACTATTATGTGGCATATAAGCCGCCATGATTCTATGTAGATTTTGGTGTTGAAAAATCCACTGGATACACACTTGCAAAGCTTGAGTCATAATCCCTTTACCTTGGGCGGTTTCGGCTAATGAATAACCTAAGTTACAAGCATGAATCGGGAAACCTGAAACATTGGTGAAGTTAATCGTACCAAGTACTTGAGTCTCTTCTTTATCAACAATAATGAAGCTAAACACCGTATTCATTTGATGAAAGTCATTCAAACGTTTAATTCGGCTTTTCCACCCTTCGACGGTATAAAACTCAGAGCTTCGAATAGGATCCCAAGGCGCTAAATGTTGATGATTGTGGTTATAAAAATCCGCCATCATCTTTTCATCACCAGAGCCGATTAGACGTACATTAACGTTATCAAGTTCAAAGCTATCGCCAATCAGCAATTCGAAGGTAGAAAGATCCGTTTTCATTACGATTTACGAATTCCATAATCACGTAGCTTATTGGCAATCGAAGTGTGTGACACTTCCAAACGTTTTGCCAACTTACGGCTCGATGGGAAAGATTGGTACAAACGCTCCAAAATCTGCGCTTCATGTTTACGCATCATCTCATCGAGTGAGCCATCTAAGGTAAAGTTTTCCAATTGTGTTTCAAAGGCAGAGCGGCTTGCTTGCAACGTTGGCAATTGGAAATGCTCAAACTTCAATACATCGTCATCAAGCTGGGTCATCGCGCGCAACACTGAGTTTTCTAACTGACGAATGTTACCCGGCCAAGGATATAGCGTTAGCTGTTCGATCAATTGTTCATCGTAACTAGGCACCTTGAGGCCTAACTGTTGAGCATATTTGGCAACAAACATATCCACTAACGGCAATACATCACTACTGCGTTCGCGTAAAGACGGAATGTTTAAATTCAACACATTCAAACGGTAGTACAAATCTTCACGAAATGATCCCGATTGAGTAAGTTGTGACAACGTTTGTTTGGTTGATGCTATCACTCGAACATCAACGTGCATTTCATTTTCTTCACCGACTCGGCGGAATGAACCATCTTGTAAAAAGCGCAGTAGTTTGATCTGTAGATGTGGGCTCATCTCGCCAATTTCATCGAGAAAAACCGTGCCTTTATCCGCTTGTTCAAAAATACCTTTATGACCAATGTCGTTATTAAACGCGCCCGGTGCATTACCAAACAGTTCAGTTTCTGCTGCATCATCTGGCATAGAAGCACAGCTTAACACTAAGAATGGTTCATTGGAGCGATGAGAGCGATTATGACAAGCACGAGCCAACATTTCTTTACCCGTTCCCGTTTCCCCTTCGATCAACAAAG
This sequence comes from Vibrio rumoiensis, assembly GCF_002218045.2. Lineage (NCBI taxonomy): Bacteria > Pseudomonadati > Pseudomonadota > Gammaproteobacteria > Vibrionales > Vibrionaceae > Vibrio > Vibrio rumoiensis. Next base: position 1,347,873 of record NZ_AP018685.1, on the reverse strand, counting down.
GTTGGTCTAACATGGCGAGTTTCTTGGCTTGTGATACTAAACGCTGATGATGATTCGATACGCCAACAAAATGCTCAAAACCGAGTGGGTTGTAATCGGGTACGGCAGTTAATTTAGTTTCTGAATGCACGATGGGTTTTAGCATGATCACGGCACTCGCCAGAATCGCTTCACCAGAATCACTGTGGATCATTACCGGCATCACATCCATTAAATAGTTTAGACCTTCAATGGTGATCTTATCGCGATAACGCAATAGGCCCTCATCAAATTTCCCTTGCTTCGGCTTGACTTCACCACTGGCTAACGCTTTAAACCAAGGCGCAGACTTTAGTTTTGGAATGTAATGAAAAATGCTGTAGGTTTGAATTTCTTGAACCGTGACTTTAAACAGCGCCAGCGCACAAAAATTAGCCATTTCAATATCCCCTTTCAGGTTTATCGAAATGACCGGATCGGGCAGCGTATCTAGAATCGCATTTAATTCGGTACTTTCGCGCTCACTAGGCATAAATGGAATTTTACGAACATCCGTCACGCCGTCAATTTGACGGATTTGCGCCATCAAACCACTAAAAGTTTCAAATTCAACATCGGGACAATTTAGATAGATAATCCCCGGATCGCCTACGTGAATACCACGAGTACTTAACTCGATACCACGTAAGTCAATATTTTTAGAAACAAGAATATCTAATAGTTCACGAGTAAGACCAAGGCGGTCTTGGCAAAGGACTTCTAAACGCACGGTTCTATTCCTGAAAAGGTGTCACGAAAAGTTGACAGTAGTTTGTTGTATGAGAGGAGTTTCGTCAAGGAACTTAGTTAACAAACACTTATTACTGGTTTGTGCTCATAGACTTTAGTTAAATCATGAGCACAAACTTGTTATACAAACGGATAATGATGGCTTATTACGCAAACCACCGCTAATTTTTCTCTTCTGACTTGCCTATCACACGCCCAACAACAAGCTTACGAATTTCGCTTAAGCGCACGGCTTTATCTTTACGCCAAGGCAATGGGCGAAGTAAGGCCATCGCTTTAATTCCTAATCGACCAGTCAGAAGACCTACGCCTATCCCTTGTGCGGCACGAGTGGAAATCTTACCTGCGATGCCTAATGACATCATGTTGGTACCGACATCAACCGCCAGTTCACTCGCACCAGCCGCGGCCATATTAATGAAAACAAGCTTGAGAAGACGAATACGAGACCAGTAACCTAGTTCAACCCCATAAATTTTGCCCAACTCATCAATCATTTTGAAATTTCGCCAAGCGACTAATAGCATATCGGCAATCGCAAGTGGACTGAGTGCCACCAACACCGCCGATTCAGTGGAATAGCTGGCGACAACTTTTTTTGCCTGCTTGTCTTGCTGCGCAATCACCATGTCATCGTACAATTCAATTACATCGGCATCGTTGTGGTTATCATTGACTGTTTTTACCCAGCGATCATAGCCCGCATGCTCAAGCGTTACGCCCGCCTGAGAGGCAAGATCTTCACAAAACGGTTTGGCATTGCCTGTGTTGTGCGAATGAATTAAATCCATCGCCAACTCTTGGCTGCTCAATTGCTTACGCAGTCTTCTTAATTTCCACAGTTCTTTAACCGTAGCGCCAATACCCAGTGATGCTAATGCCGCAATAAAGCCGGTCCAACCAAGCGTTAGCCAATCTGATTGTTGGTAGGCTTGCAGAACATTATGCACGCTTTGCCAACCGACTAGCCCAGCGAAGGAAACAACAGTCCCCGTAACAAACCAACGTTTTTTGGAGCGAGGACGAATGATATTAATCATTTCATCTTCTATTTGATTTTCCGCACTCACATTTAATTGCGCTTGCGACATAGGAACAAACTCAGTTGCTTCATCAAATTGCACTTTTGTACCCATTTTTTGATAGCCAGGGTCAGAATTTAATGCGTCTAATGTCTCTTGTTGAGCATCGGATACTTTATCGCTGTTGAAGATAATTTTATTTTTATAATCACTCATCGTAATTTATCCCCTAACAAAAACTGCAAAACCTTATCCATTCGAATATGCGGTAATGCTTGGTCATGAGGTATTTTTAATGGTCTAAATTCATAGAACTCGAAACCATTACCCTGCCAGTAATCTTTCTGCGGCAGCTTTGGCGGTACCTCACCAGGAAATAAGGTCAGTGTTTCTTCTTCCAAAGTGGTGCCTTTTATTGCTTGTAATGTCGTATCGCCAGTCGATGCATAACCGGGCATCGTGGCTTGAATTGAAGCAAGGCTGACACATTCCATATCGATGCCTTCATAAGACACATGTTGCCATGCTTCATGCACCAACTGTTGAAGTAAAGAGACCATATTGACGTGCTGATCTGGTGTCACGTGATCGGCTTTGGTCGCGGCAAACATCACTTTATCTATTTTGGCCGAGAATAAGCGTTTTAATATCGAGTTACGACCATATTTAAAGCTCTGCATCAATTGGCTGATTGCTCCACTCATGTCCATAAAAGAATCATAACCAGAGTTGAGTGGTTGCAAACAATCCACCAGCACAATTTGTCGATCAAACGAAGCAAAGTGCTCTTGGTAGAAGCTTTTCACGATTTTCTTTTTATACTCATTAAAACGAGATCGCAGCATCGCATAAGCTGAATTTCGTTTAATTTCTTTGAACGGCTTACCCTGTTCATCCATTTCGAGTTCAACAGGGAAAAATTGCAATACTGGCGCGCCGACAAGTTCTCCGGGTAATACAAAACGACCTGGCTGTACCCAATGCAGACCAGCATCCTTACAAGCATGTAGGTAATCAGTATAAGATCTTGCCAGTTCAGCCACACGATTTTCATTGGCAACGGTAAGGCTATCGAAATGATTCAACTTCAATAACCATTCTTTAGCCAGTTTTGAACGTAGTTCACTCCCCGCTTTTTCACCTCTTAATAACTCAAGCTGGCTTTGTGACCATTGCTCAAAGCTCATATCCAGTAATGGCAGATCGAGTAGCCATTCTCCCGGATAGTCCACGATATCAAGATACAAGGTTGAAGTGCTTTTGAGTAAACGTCGCGCGCCCTTTTTAGGCTTAAAACGAATCGCTAAACGAATTTCGCTCACATCACGAGTCGGCACTGGCCACTGTGGTGGTGTCGAATGCAGTTGCTCGATAGCAAGATCGTAATCAAATCTTGGCACCATTAAATTGGTTTGCGGAATACGCTTCGCACCAAGCAATTGCTTATTTCGGCTCGGTTCAAATAGCGGTAAGTTATCTTGGGTTGAGCTATTTAAAAGCTGATTAACCAGTGAAGTGATAAATGCGGTTTTGCCCGCACGTGACAACCCAGTCACCGCGAGACGCAAGTGCCGATCTAAACTACGTTTCACTAAATCATTCACTTCTTGTTTGATTTTCATTTACCACTCCAAAGCTCAAAGCATAACGACAACTCAGCAGCTTCAAGCATATCATATTTCTATAAAATCAATATCTTCAGCGGCTTGGATAAATCGTAACTAAAATAAAAGGCCCGTATTTTATCAATACGGGCCTTTGTCATGAATATCAAATTTTAGCTGGAATAAACTAATCTTCTTCTATCAATTTATAGATGATAAATAGAGACAATTCCAATAATAAGCCAAGTACCACTGTCATTACTGCAAACCAGTTATTGGTTGTGTCAAAAATGGCAATCCCATGAAGGATCATTTGGATGCCAACATAACCACCAACGATGACAGCAATCAAAATCTGCAAAATCTGTACAAAACGTGGCATAAAATCTCCTAAATATTCAGCCTGTTATATTTTTACTTTATAAAACTATAATCAATTTACAGCCATTAGTCAGGAAAATTTTACTGATAGGTTGAAATAACCTAATAACTCGAAGCGTAGCGCGCTCGCACCACGCAACTCGTTACCTAGGCGTTATTTTTCCATCTCAGCGATTTTGACCTTCCAAGTATCAGGACCGATTTGGTGAGCATTAGCGCCGGTTGAGTCGACTGCGACTGTCACTGGCATATCTTCCACTTCAAACTCGTAAATCGCTTCCATACCAAGATCTTCAAAGGCTACTACACGAGCTTTCTTAATCGCTTTCGCCACCAAGTAAGCCGCACCACCAACCGCCATTAGGTAGACTGATTGATGCTTTTTGATCGATTCGACAGTGTCTGCGCCACGTTCCGCTTTACCGATCATGCCCATAATGCCGGTTTCTTCAAGCATCATATCGGTAAACTTATCCATGCGCGTTGACGTTGTCGGGCCTGCTGGGCCAACGACTTCATCTCCCACGGCATCAACTGGACCTACGTAGTAAATGAATTTGTTTTTAAGATCGACACCTTCAGGTAAACCTTCGCCACTTTGTAGCATACCTTGAATACGTTTATGCGCCGCATCACGACCGGTTAGGATCTTACCCGATAGCAATACTGTTTCACCGGTACGCCACTGAAGAACATCTTCTTTAGTAATGGTATCGAGATTCACTCGACGGGTATTTTCACCCGCTTCCCAAGTAATTTGAGGCCAATCTTCTAGTTTTGGTGGCGTTAATTCTGCAGGACCAGAACCATCAAGAGTGAAATGTACGTGACGTGTCGCTGCACAGTTTGGAATTAAACACACAGGTTTAGACGCTGCGTGAGTTGGCGCCGTTTTAATTTTCACATCGACGACCGTCGTTAAACCGCCAAGACCTTGTGCACCAATACCCAGTTTATTAACTCGGTTAAAGATATCTAAACGTAATTCTTCTTCCGCGTTTTGTGGGCCACGTTCGATCAATTCATGAATATCGATATGTTCCATCAAGGATTCTTTTGCCAATACCGCTGCTTTCTCAGCCGTACCGCCAATGCCTATGCCAAGCATACCCGGTGGACACCAACCCGCTCCCATCGCCGGTAACGTTTTCTCTACCCATTCCGCGATATCATCGGATGGGTTTAACATCACCATTTTAGTTTTGTTTTCAGAACCGCCGCCTTTTGCCGCGATTTGAATCTCAACTTTATTACCCGGTACCATGTTGATATGTACCACACCCGGCGTGTTATCTTTGGTGTTAATACGCTTGCCAGCAGGATCAGAAAGTACCGATGCACGCAATGGATTATCGGGATTGGTGTAGGCTTGACGAATGCCTTCATCTACCATTTGCTGAACCGTCATATCGGTTTCATCCCAACGAACGTCCATACCAATATTAACGAAACAAGTCACAATACCCGTATCCTGACAAATCGGACGATGCCCTTCTGCAGCCATACGTGAGTTTATTAAGATTTGAGCAATCGCATCTTTCGCAGCTTGGCTCTCTTCCTTGTGATACGCTTTTTCAAGCGCTTGAATAAAATCCATTGGATGGTAGTACGAAATATATTGGAGAGCGTCAGCCACACTGCTGATCACATCTTGCTTACGAATGACGGTCATACATGCCTCTACACATTACATTATTATAATTGGATAAAGACTGGCGATAGTGGATAGCTACAATAGTGACAGCGTCACTCTGATAACCAACCAATCCTTGTTTGGGCGGGATTTTAACTAAACCAATCAATTACCGATTCACATACATTGCTTAATCTGGAATTATGATACTCTCGCTCAGCATTCGATGCCACGTAACGATTGAACCTTTGTCACACTTTATAGAATGAAAAAGCAAAATAATCCCAATATGACTCAAAACAACTCAAGCACACATCAAGACCGTATAAAGATTAAGCACATTTCTTATTCGGCATCTTTAGCTAAGCATTATTTTGCTACCATCGAACACTTGCCTTGGGCCATGCTATTGCGCTCAGCTGCGGATGGCCACCCTAATAATCGCTACGATATTTTAGTGGCGAATCCAACGGCCAAGTTACTCACTTATGGTGATGCCACTCAAATCCATCAAAAAAACAATGATGAATGGCAAGAGGAACACTCAAAAGAGGATCCGTTTACTTTACTATCCCATTACCAACAAACATTACTACCAGAACACCCAAGCATTGATGACGTACCTTTCATAGGTGGTGCTTTAGGTTACTTTGGTTATGATCTCGGTCGTCGGGTCGAGAAGATGCCCGCTTTGGCTGAACACGACATTCCAACCGCAGATATGGCCATTGGTTTATATGAATGGGCCTTGATCGTCGATCATCAATTAAAACAAGCCTATTTCGTTGGGCAGAATATCGAGCAACATCAGGCTTGGTTAGAGTCACAACACAGCCAGCCTAGCAAAGCATTTACTTTAACCTCTGACTGGCAGTCAAATATGACCAAAGCGTCGTATATTGAAAAATTCAACACCATTCAAGAATACCTACGTTCAGGCGATTGCTATCAAATCAATCTTGCTCAGCGATTCAATGCTCAATATCAAGGGTCTGAATGGCTGGCTTATCAAGCACTTGAAGAGTCCAATCATGCGCCTTTTTCTGCATTTATTCGTACCGATGAAACAACATTAATCAGTATTTCTCCAGAACGCTTTCTAGAATTAAACCAAAATGTGATTGAAACCAAGCCAATTAAAGGCACTCGCCCACGTTCAAACGATGCAAAACAAGACTGTCAATTCGCTGAACAGCTTAAAAATGCTGAGAAAGATCAAGCAGAAAACTTAATGATTGTTGACTTGTTACGCAATGATATTGGTCGTGTCGCCCAACCCGGATCTGTCACCGTACCAGAGTTATTTGCGATTGAAAGCTTCCCAGCAGTGCATCATTTAGTGAGTACAATCCGTGCTATACTCGATAAAGATCAATGTGCTAGCGATTTGCTTCGCGCCTGTTTTCCTGGCGGCTCGATTACTGGTGCGCCCAAAATTCGCGCGATGGAAATTATTGAAGAATTAGAGCCTCACCGCCGTAATACCTATTGTGGAAGTATTGGATATATCAGCCGCTGCGGTCGCATGGATACCAATATCACAATTAGAACTTTAGTGGCGTATCGGCAGCAACTTTATGCTTGGGCTGGTGGTGGAATCGTCGCCGATAGCGAAGCGGAATCGGAATATCAAGAAACGCTCGATAAAGTCAGCCGAATTTTGCCTACGTTATCTAACCTATAAATAAGATAAAAGGAATGCTTATGAAAAAAGAAGAATTATTACGCCAATTTTCACTAAACATTCCTGCTAATTATCAACCTGAAAGCCTCCTTCGAGTGGCGCATTTAGATGCTTCTCAATTAAGAAAAGCGGCCGTGCTCATTCCTTGTGTTGATCGCCCTCAAGGCTTATCGGTAATATTCACTAAACGCGCTTCACATCTAAAAAGCCACCCAGGACAAATCAGCTTCCCCGGCGGTAAATACGAGTTTTTTGATCATTCCCTCGCCGATACGGCCTTAAGAGAAGCCCATGAAGAAATTGGCTTACACCCAAGCCAAGTCAGCATTATTGGTCAGTTACCTGCGTTGATAACGATTAGCCGCTTTAATGTCACCCCGTTCGTCGCCTTTGTTGAAGATGGTTATCAAAGCCTTATCGATAAAAATGAAGTCGATTATATCTTTGAGGTTCCAGCGAATTACTTATTTAATCCCGACAACCTTTATAGTAAAAAAATGCAAATAAAAGGGACGGCGCATCGTATCTTTGCCATCAATTACCAAAGGCATTTTATATGGGGAGTCACCGCTCAAATCATTCAAGCTTTACAATCTCAATTAGATATTAAAAATATGATGCCTTCACACATTACAAACTCGAGAGATTATTTAGCGCATATTTCACCCTAACGACGTACAATTATTCACTGATTAAAGTCATTCGTTAACATTCATTTCTTTTTCATTTGTGCACTCTTCAAGCAAACTGCCTTTTCAGATTACTTTTTCATAAAAACCAAATTACTTTTTCTAATCCGAAGCGCTATTTTTTCGTGACTCAGCGCATGTTATGAAACACTTGTAATTTATTCGGCACATAAAGTGATATTGATCCTATATTTATCGCTCAAGATCAGCATAATCCTCGGCAATTCTTCCTGTTCCCAAAATTTTAAGAGAATTAACAATGAATACTAAAACCATTAATGCTGTAGCTGAGGACATTTCAACCTCGAGTAAATGGACCTACCAAGATTTTTCTTGGGTACTATCTTTATTTGGCACCGCCGTTGGTGCTGGCGTGTTATTTCTACCGATTAAAGCTGGAGCGGGTGGTTTTTGGCCACTGGTAATTCTAGCGGTAATCGCCATGCCGATGATTTGGCTAGCGCATAAAGGTTTAGCGCGTTTCGTACTCTCTGCGAAAAATCCCGATGCGGATATTACCGATACGGTTGAAGAACATTTTGGTAAAACCGGTGCCACCATCATTACTTTCGCTTACTTCTTTGCTATTTACCCTATTGTTCTAATCTATGGTGTTGGCATAACCAATACAGTTGATTCATTCTTAGTCAATCAATTGGGTTTTGAATCGATTCCACGTTGGTTATTATCCGGCGCCTTAATTACCTTGATGACTTGCGGTGTTCTCTTTGGAAAAGAGTTAATGCTAAAAGTGACCTCCTTGATGGTTTACCCTTTGGTTTTCATCCTGCTTGCTCTCTCTATCTTCTTAATTCCGGAATGGAACACCAGCATGACGGAAGTAACACCAAACTGGGCAGAAATGCCAAAAATCATTTGGTTAGCCATTCCTATAATTGTGTTCTCTTTTAATCACAGCCCGATTATCAGCCAGTTTACTAAAGAACAACGTCGTGTTTATGGCAATGACGCAATGAAAAAAACCGATATGATCACCGGTGGCGCAGCAACCATGTTGATGGCATTTGTGATGTTCTTTGTATTTTCTGTGGTTTTATCTCTAACACCTGAGCAATTAGGTGAAGCCCAAGCGCAAAACATCAGCGTATTATCTTACTTAGCCAATATCCATTCTTCACCAATGATTTCTTACCTGGGCCCTATCGTGGCATTTGCTGCGATCACTTCAAGCTACTTTGGTCATTTCTTAGGGGCTCACGAAGGTTTAGTTGGCTTAGTTAAATCACGCTCTAAATTGACTGAAACAAAGGCTAACAAAGTTTCATTACTCTTCATTGTGTTGACTACATGGGTCATTTCGATCATTAACCCAAGCATCTTAGGTATGATTGAATCAATGGGCGCCCCAATGATTGCGGCAATCCTGTTTATTATGCCAATTTATGCAATGCGTAAAGTCCCTGCTATGGCGAAGTTTAAAACCTCAACTTTCGCACAAATCTTTACAGCTATTTGTGGTGTTGCAGCGATTACTTCTGTAATCTACGGCTCCTTTTGATATATGACGCTATCGTTATAGAGAAGTCGACTATAATTTAGCTAATCAGTACAAAAAATACAGAACATACGCTGTTGAAAAAATAATAAGCAGCTTAGACCGTTAGCTTAATAAATAAAAAATCAAAGCCCCTTAATATAGAGGGGCTTATCAGAGGTAATAACATGATCAGTGTTTTTGATATCTACAAAATTGGTGTTGGCCCATCCAGTTCTCACACGGTTGGCCCTATGAAAGCCGGTAAACAGTTTATCGATGATCTTACGGAGCAAGGTAAACTGCATGATATTACAAAAATTACTGTCGATGTTTACGGTTCATTATCACTGACAGGGAAAGGTCACCATACTGATATCGCTATCATTATGGGTCTGGCAGGTAACACGCCAGAACACGTAGATATTGACGCCATCCCGAGCTTCATGGCTCGTGTTGAAGAAACAGAACGCTTGCCTATTGGTATGGATAGTCACACCGTCGATTTTCCAAAAGATGGCGGTATGAATTTCCAAAAGACCAACCTTTCATTGCACGAAAATGGCATGACTTTGCATGCTTGGATCGGCGACGAAGTAGTTTATACGAAAACCTACTACTCAATTGGTGGTGGTTTTATTGTTGATGAAGAAAATTTTGGTAAGAAAATTGAGTCATCATACAACGTGCCTTACGAATTTAATTCTGCGATGGAATTAGTCACACTATGTAAAGAACATGGTTTATCGATCAGTACTTTAGTGATGAAGAATGAAAGCGCTCAATATTCTCAAGATGAAGTTTGTACTTATTTCGCAAATATTTGGAAAACCATGCGTGAGTGTATGGAAAAAGGCATGAATACCGAGGGAATTTTACCTGGCCCGCTACGTGTACCACGTCGTGCAGCTGCCCTACGCCAACAATTGATGACGTCATCGAATACGTCAACCGATCCCATGGCGGTGATTGACTGGGTTAACATGTATGCTTTCGCGGTTAATGAAGAAAATGCTGCTGGTGGTCGTGTCGTTACCGCACCTACCAATGGGGCATGTGGCATTATTCCAGCAGTATTAGCTTACTACGATAAGTTCATTCAACCCGTCACAGAAAAAGACTACATCCGTTACTTCGCAGCTTCGGGAGCCATTGGTGGTTTGTATAAACAAAATGCATCTATTTCAGGCGCTGAAGTCGGTTGCCAAGGCGAAGTTGGTGTCGCTTGTTCAATGGCAGCAGCTGGCCTTGCTGAATTACTTGGTGGCAGTCCTGAACAAGTTTGCATGGCGGCAGAAATTGGCATGGAGCATAACTTAGGCTTAACTTGTGACCCTGTTGCAGGCCAAGTACAAGTGCCTTGTATTGAACGTAATGGTATTGCTGCAGTAAAAGCGATTAACTCAACTCGCATGGCAATGCGCCGTTCCTCTGAGCCACGCGTGTCTCTGGATAAAGTTATCGAAACCATGCTCGAAACGGGTAAAGATATGAACGCTAAATATCGTGAAACATCCCAAGGTGGTTTAGCGGTCAAAGTGATTTGTTGATGCTCGGTTATCGAATCTAGAACGCTTCGCTTCTTGGAAACTCGAAGTCAAATAAATAAAAAGGTGAACCAGTTTAATTGTTCACCTTTTTTAATGCTTGCTTTTAAGCTTTTTCGATTAACGATCAGCAAAGCGTCCTAGCAACGAGACTCGTTATTTCGCAGCAGCGACAAACGCAATCTCCACCAAATATTCAGGATTCGCAAGTTCTGCTTTCACACACGCTCGGCTTGGTGCACTGCCCTCAGGTAACCAAGCTTCCCATTCTTGATTAAATTCATCAATATTCGCGAAGTCAGTGAGATATATGGTGCATGATAAAATACGTGATTTATCACTATTTGCGGCCGCTAACATTTCTTCTGCTTGAGCAAACACTTGTTGAGCCTGCTCCCTAATCCCAACGCTGGTATCCGTTTCAGGTACTTCGACAAAATGGGCGATGCCATTATAAACCGTCACATCAGACCAACGTGCACAAGGGTTCACTCGATTAATTGTCATTATTTTCACTCTCTATTGCTTGGTTATCGACGGCTTCTTTTGAATCTTGACCTTTTGACGGTTCAGGTTTCGCTTTTTTAGCTTCACTCACTTGCTTCATTAATTCATCATAATTTAAAGAAAAAGCGTAACTAACTGGTTGCTCAACCGTGAAGGAGCAATCATGCTGCTTGCCTTTTAAGTGCATCACAACAGGGGCTTTACTGGCGGCTTTTAATTGCTCAGGAGAAATATTTAAAGCGAGGTTTTCATAAACAACGGAATCCGACTTATTTTCTGGCTTATACAACTCAACAGGATAGTGTTCACCATTATCGTCAAACGCTTTTTCTATGCCATAGGCACCTTGAGAGGATTTTAAACGAATATAAATCTGAGTTTGCTGATTACCACTTGGGTAAACAGAAGTTCGATATCGGTAACCCAGTCCATCCCATTCAGATTCACATTTGGTCCAATAAGATTCTGTCTGTAAATCAAGACTACGAGTTAAAGAATCTCGTTTGAAAGTCATGTGATCATTAACGTCTTGTGCAGATTTTACTGAAACACGATCACCATCAATCGTAGAGCAACCCGCTAATACGCTGGCTGTCAGAACAGTGGTACATAACAGTCGAAAAGTCACTCTTCCCCCTTAATTACCTGTCAGTTATGACTCCATTGTAGCTCGACTAAAACCTATTTAGCTCTTTTTTTTACGCATATTTTTGGCCACTATCACCTGAAATTAAAACTAAAGCGCTAAAAATGGAAATAATTGCACAATAAAGGTTGAAGCCAGACCTGTGATGGGTAATATGTCGAATACTTGTGATAATTTTCTATTGCACCTAATTAATAGTCTATTACACCTAATTAATAGTTTGCACTGCCCTTCTTTTGCAGTGTTTTAATGGAGAAAAAAATGACTTACGCGCCTGTAGCAGACGTACTAAGCGGTAAATTAGCCGTAGACAGTGAAATCACTGTACGTGGTTGGATCCGTACACGTCGTGATTCCAAAGCTGGAATCTCATTCCTTGCCATTTATGACGGCTCTTGTTTCGACCCGATTCAGGCCGTGGTCCCTAATGAATTAAATAATTACAATGATGAAGTGCTAAAACTGACCACAGGTTGCTCAGTTGAAGTAACGGGTAAAATTGTAGAATCACCAGCCAAAGGCCAAGACTTTGAATTATCGGCAACCGCAGTAAAAGTGGTTGGTTGGGTTGAAGATGCTGATACTTACCCAATGGCTAAAACTCGCCACTCAATTGAGTACTTACGTGAAGTTGCCCACCTTCGTCCTCGCACAAATGTGATCGGTGCGGTTGCACGTGTTCGTAACTGTTTATCTCAAGCTATCCACCGCTTCTACCATGAAAATGGTTATTTCTGGATGTCAGCCCCTCTCATTACCGCTTCTGATGCAGAAGGCGCAGGTGAAATGTTCCGAGTTTCAACACTCGATCAAGCAAACCTGCCTCTCACTGACAAAGGTGACGTTGATTACGATAAAGACTTCTTCGGTAAAGAAACATTCCTTACCGTTTCTGGCCAGCTAAATGCTGAAGCTTATGCTTGTGCATTAAGTAAAGTCTACACTTTCGGCCCAACGTTCCGTGCCGAAAACTCCAACACGAGTCGCCACTTAGCGGAATTCTGGATGGTTGAGCCTGAAGTGGCATTTGCTGACTTGAATGATGTCGCGAAACTGGCCGAAGACATGCTGAAATACGTCTTCAAAGCCGTGCTTGCTGAGCGTCGTGATGATCTTGAGTTCTTTGCTTCTCGCATCGATAAAGAAGCCATTACACGCCTAGAGCAATTTGTTGAATCTGACTTTGCACAAGTCGATTACACGGATGCTATCCAAATCTTGCTTGATTCTGGTCGTGAATTCGAATTCCCTGTTGAATGGGGTATCGACATGTCTTCTGAGCACGAGCGCTTCCTTGCTGAAGAACACTTCAAAGCGCCAGTGATCGTGAAAAACTACCCGAAAGACATTAAAGCTTTCTACATGCGTATGAATGATGACGGTAAAACGGTTGCGGCTATGGATGTACTAGCACCAGGTATTGGTGAAATCATCGGTGGTTCTCAGCGTGAAGAACGTTTAGAGGTATTAGATGCTCGTATGGTTGAAATGGGTATCGATCCTGAGCACATGTCTTGGTATCGTGACCTACGCCGCTACGGTACAGTGCCACACGCAGGTTTCGGGCTTGGTTTTGAGCGTTTAGTTTCTTACGTTACCGGTATGGGTAACGTTCGTGATGTGATCCCATTCCCACGTACACCACGTAGTGCAAACTTCTAATCATTAGAATGTTAACCCAATAAGTTCAAGCCTGCTCTTTCAACGAGCAGGCTTTTTAATTTCAATATCCTCATCACTCTCTTTCAACGCTAACCCGCCCACTTATTGCCGTTCCGCTTATATTTTTTTATTTATCCGGCCTTGATAGTTGAATCCTGCATACCTATATAAGCCGTCGAATCCACAAGAATGAATAATATAAAGGATGAAAAATGTAATTCACTCTAAACCTCTACAGTTGCAGTTAAAAATTCTTACAAATGATTATATTGTCAGTATTAGGAAGCTGTGATGTACTATTCTTCCTTAAACAATAAGAGGTAAATACAAACTATATGGACGACCCCTTTAGTCGACTGTACACACACCAAGCTTCCACAACCTTGGGAGCGACAACATGCTAGAACTCTTCTTACAACCAGAAACGTGGGCTATTTTTGCCACATTATTCGCACTTGAGATCATTTTAGGTGTGGATAACATCGTCTTTATCTCGGTATTATGCGAACGATTACCAGTACAGCAACGTAAACTTGCGAGGAACTTAGGTATCAGCTTGGCAGTATTAACTCGTATCGCTCTAGTGTTCTCAATTTCATGGGTAATGTCACTAACACAGCCCTTATTGATAATACAAGACTTTAGCTTAACTGGCCGTGATCTTATTATGATTGCAGGCGGTGGGTTTTTATTAGCTAAAAGTGCAAAAGAGTTATGGTCGTGGTTGACGCACACAGAACAAGCGCACTCAACTCATATGCGTACAGGTATGGCAGTCGTATTACTGCAAATCGTAGCCGTTGATGCTGTGTTTTCGATGGACTCAGTCATCACCGCGATAGGCTTAACCAATGAAGTACCTATCATGGTCGCTGCTATTTTAACATCAGCGATTGTCATGATTTGCATTGCGGAAAAGATCAATAATCTCGTCATCCAATACCCTGGATTTAAGACGCTAGCATTATTATTCTTAATTTTGCTTGGAGGGCTTTTAATGGCAGAAGGCTTCACTATTCATGTCAACAAAGGCTATGTTTACTTTGCGATGTTATTTGGTTTAATTCTCGAGCTTTGTCATATACAGCTTAAAAAGAAACACAGCCAAGAGGCTCAGACTAAAACCCATAAACCAGAATTAAAAGAGCTTTCTGCCTCGTAATAATTATCATCATTTATACGAAGTACGTTATGGGCATCACTAAATAATCAAGTGATGCCCAATTTATAAACGCTTATTTAATGACGGTATTCCGCCCTGCAAATAGACCTATTGTGCCAGCGACTGCACATAAAATAACAATCATCCAAATCACTTCATTCCAACCATTATTCAAACCATGTAAATACCCGGCAAGCATCGGCCCGATAGCCGCTAATGAATAACCTAAAAATTGCGCCATACCAGATAACGCGGTAGCTTGTAATGGGCTGCTGGTTCTAAAGCTGATAAATGATAACCCTAAAATAAACCAAGCTCCCGAAGCAAGCCCAAGTAGAAATGACCACATGTAAGCAAATTGTGGCAGCATCAATAACCCTACAGATGCCACGCCAGCGATAAAACAAATCCCAAATGCCGGCATTCGTTGATTAGCGAGCTTAGCAACTAATGGAATGATGAATATTCCAGGAAGCGCTGTACCAATTTGAAAAACACCATGCACCACTCCCGCTTCAGTAGAGCTATAACCAGCCTGAACCAGTAAACTCGGTAACCAAGCCACCATCGTGTAGGTAAAATACGAACCACAGCCTAAATAAAAAGAAACCTGCCAAGCTAATGAATTAGACCATAAGTTAACTGAATTAACGCTCGTATTAGTGACGGCGCTAGGTTTCTGATTATTTGCCAGTTGCGGTAACCAAACGATCATAGCAACAAAGGAAAGTACGCTCAGCGCGGCTAAAGACCATTGCCAACCTATTTGATGATAATTGGCCAGTGGAATAGAAAATGCCGATGCCAATGCAGAAGCTATCCCCATGGCTAAGACATAACTAGACGTCATCAAGGCCACTTTCATTGGAAAATCTCGCTTTACCACAATCGGCAGCAGTACATTACCGATACTGACACCAATCCCAATAAAACCTGTCCCAAGAAACAAACTACTGACACCACCAAGCGAACGGAGAATTAACCCTACCGCAATGAAAACCAGTGCAAAAAATATCGTATATTCAACGCCAAAGCGTTTGGCTAAATAAGCCGATGGCGGTGCAAATAAAGCAAAAGCAATTAACGGCAGTGTTGTGAGTAATCCTGCTTGAGTTGCTGATAGTTGGAAAGAATTGGATATCAACTCAATCATCGGCGCGATGCCTGTTACCGGTGCTCGTAGATTCGCGGCAATCAACAAGACCCCCACCACCAGTAACATCATTCGATTCTTCTTTGTCATTATTCTTTTGGTTTCTACTGATGATATTGTCATTTATTCCTCTTATAACCGTAATAACCACATAAACTCAATGTATAAATAGATTGCCTTCTTGCTGTTATTCTATACTCTGAATATTCCTTTCTCGTTTTGTCATTTCATCTAGCATGTCTAGTTAGCTGGCTCAGCGCCAACTATTTAGGCCTCCAATGACAAAATTACGTTTAAGTTACCAAACCGTAGAATTTGGTAAAACGGATATCCACCTGTGTACCTTACGCAGTAATCAAGAGTTTCACGATCCTAATGGCACTGCTGAAAAGCTCGGGATTTCATCGGCTTCTTGGTATCCGCGCCATGAACCCACGGGGCGATATTGTTAGTGTTTGAAGTTCCAAGGCAGGAGTGCATCGATATCAGGTTCCGCTTTCGCTAACTCCTGCATGCACTTGACCATGTAGTCGTAAACGATAAGGCCGTTGGCTTTCGCTGTCTCGACGATACTGTAAAGCATCGCGCTCGCTTCAGCTCCATTGGGATTGGTCGAGAAGAGCCAGTTCTTTCTCCCAATAACCAGCGGTTTTATTGCGCGTTCAGCTCGGTTGTTGTCTATCGATAAGTGACCGTCATCGATATAGCGGGTGAGCTTCGGCCACTGACCGAGCGTGTATTTTATTGCTTTACCCAGCGGGCTAGACTCAAGCACTTTCTGAGTTGTCATCCATTCATAAAGCTCATCCAGTATCGGCTTAGCATGCTCTTGGCGCTCTGCTTTCCGTTTTCGGCACTGGCACCTTTTAAGCGTGATTCTATTCCATAAAGCTTCTGGATTTTGGCCAACGCTTTATCCGCTTTACCTGACTTGCCTTTGCCTTGAAGCTTTTCGCCTCCATGAACTTGCGCCGAGCATGCGCGAAGCAACCGACATTGGTGACGAGATGAAGCCCATCATAAACACCATAGCCATCGGTTTGCAGATACCCATCATAGTCGCCCAAGAAGGCAACGGGGCACGCCCTCGCGCGACTGTTTTGATAGTCGTACAAGACGATATTTTTCACATTGGGGAGTGCGGCATCTGGCGAGTCTGCGCCCGAGCAGTAGAGCCACATGTAACACTGTTTATCTTCTTTGAGGACATTGAGCGGCGTTTCATCCGCCTGAATCACCACTTGCTCAAGTAGGTGCGCTTTCAAGGCCGCGTAAAGCGGGGCGAACTTCTCACTGACTTGGATAATCCACCTTGCCATCGTGGTTCGTGAGAGTTCGATACCCGACTGGGTAAACAACGACTCTTGTCGATAAAGTGGCATCGCGTATTGGTATTTACCGAGGATGATATTGGCCAACAAGCTTTCTGTGGCGAAGCTCTTCGGGATAATGCTTTGCGGCGCTGGCTTTTGAACAATGCGGCTGTTGTCCTGAGTTTGCTCGCATTGGCGGCAAGCATATTTAGGACGAACATATTCCAACACTTTGAGTACCGCTGGCGTGAACTCAAGCTTTTCACTGCGGTCTTCACCGATTTTATGCAGACTATGTTGGCAGCAAGCGCACTGCTTTTCATCGTCGTCTAAATCGAGTTCGATAACCTCACGAGGCAAGCTCTTTGGCAGTGGTCTGCGTTTACCGCGTTTCTTCGTTGTGATGGTCGTTGTGACAACGTCAACCTCTTCTTCTTTAGCAGCTTCACACTCCGCTTCGTTGAAGAGGTCACCTTGGGATTCATTGTAAGGCTTTAACGCCTCCGAGCGTTTAGCGAACTGACGGTCGAAGGCAAGTTTGAGCTGTTCAAGCAGCGATTGGCGCTCTTGTTTCAATTGGATTTCTGACGCCAACAGCGCTTTCACCATCGCTTGTAGCTCGGCAACATCTTGGCTTTCTGGGTTGATATTTGGCGTCTTTTTCATGGCATTTATTATACTAAAATCATGCCGTTAACGCTTGGTGGATAAGACTATATTATCGATTAAGTCATTGTAAAATCTTCTATTTTAACGGGTTTATGGCCGATAATCGTGAAGCCTGAAAGCAGCCTATCAAGCTCGAAATGAGTCAGGGTAAACACGTCATTTTTCTCTTTGGAAGGCCATTTATATTTGGCTTTTTCAAGGCGCTTGTACCAAAGAGCAAAGCCTGTTTTATCCCAGTACAACACTTTGACTTTATCGCGCTGTTTGTTGGTGAACAGGAATAGTGCGCCGCTGCCCAAGGGCAAGTCGGTGTCATTTTCGATAATCGCAGCGAGGCCGTTGATGGACTTTCTAAAATCGACGCTTTCGCGATAGAGATAGATTTCGGGAGCACTGAGCATACGTTTCATGACAGCGCACCGATAAGTTCTGCAAGATAGGTCGCTGGCGTGCCTTGTGGGATGCTCAGTTCAACATCATTGACGAGCAGGGTCATATTGGCAACGGCAAGGTGAGTGGCTTGATACTTTGTGGTCTTTTCAACGACTTCTGCTTTAACAAAGCCAACCGTGTTCGGTTTTTCGATGTGCTTTAACTGTTGGTGCTTAGCATAAAAAGTGGAAAGGCTGAGGCCGTTACGTTCACAGAATAATCGTTGTGATAGTTGGCTGGATTCATAGCGTTCGAACAGGGTTCGCCATTCTTGGTTAGTGCGTCGTTTGGCCATTTCAAATCTCCTTTGCTGCTTTGGGTTGGAGGTTTGATCTTATTATTCGGGCTAGACGATTAGAATGCGGGGTTTATGATGCGCTTACGCTTCTTGGCCTATTTTTGGTGTGTTGTGGCCTTCTAGCTTAGTACTTGCGCACTATATGTTTGATTGTGAAACAGGTAAAAAGCGTATTTTAGAAATTGGTTGCGGCATTGGCTTATCTAGCCTAGTGCTTAATGCTCAATCCGCGGACATTACCGCCACCGATTACCACCCAGAAGTACAAACTTTTCTTGATCGTAACACCGAATTAAATGGCGATAGTCTCATTGATTTTGAACGCACCGATTGGGCAGACTTAACGGATAACCTCGGCCTATTCGATATGATTATTGGGAGCGATTTGCTGTACGAAGATAATCATATTAATTTACTGGCAAGCTTTATTGATGCACACGCTAACCCGCATTGTGAAGTCATTTTAGTCGACCCTGGCCGAGGTCGGAAAAATAAGTTAAGCATTAAAATGATTGAATTTGGTTTTAGTTATACTAATGAAAAACCAATGCATACCGACTATATTGACGGCGAATTTAAAGGCCACATTTTAAAATTCACTCGCTAATCAGATCCATTGGTTATTGGAGAGTAGGATCTTACCCTTAAGCACCAGAGATTAAGGGTAAACTTTCTTAAAGCGTTCACAAACCAACACCATATTTTTATCAAAGATAACGCCTTCTTGCTCGCATTCTTTCTCAAAAAAATCTTGATGTGTCGTTTGCCAATGCTCAAGTGTTTTATCGCCTTCGCCTTCTTCAAAAGCAAATTGCTCAGTCATTTGATTAAATGGAATTTCGAAGACTTCTAAGGTTTCGATAATGCATTGTGGTTCCCCTTTCCAATTAAGAACCACTTGTAAGTGACCAACTTCGGGCATTGGTTCATTCGCTTGATCATACCAATACTTCAGGCTACATGTTGCCGTTTTCTCTCCTTGAACAACAAGCTGAGCACAAGTATTGGCATCTTGCTCTGTCGCACAAAAAAAATCAGCACTAAATGAGGTATAGCGTCGACGTAAACTTTCATTTAATGAAAAAAGGTAGTGATTTAAATAAGATTTTGCACGTGGTGTCATTTTCCATTGTTCCCATTCATCCTTGAATATTAGAAGCTTAAACGGAACATGTTGCAGTGTCATGGCGTTGTTATAAATGAACGTAAAAAGTGTTACCAACCGCTGAAAAACAGTTAATTTTTATTCTTTTGTCGATAGATTCTATACACACAAGATAGGATCAAACAGAATGCCCCGGGAATGGCGAGTGCGGATACATTCAGACGTTGGAACGCCAAATAACCGAAAATACCACCACTGAGAAATCCACCGATAATCACACTAAACATAACGAACTTCCTTTTATTCACTTCATTCCCTTGTAGTTTACTACTCAACATCAACCCAAGATCGGTAAAAATACCGGTTAAATGTGTCGTCCTAATAACCGCTCCGCTGTACGTGGTTACTAGTGCATTTTGTAAACCACAGGCCATCGATGCTAAGCATAACCCCCAACCAATGTGTTCATAGAGTAATCCTGTTGAAATGACGAGTAGAATGCCCTCTAACAACAAAACAAGGTCATAATGTCTTCCTAGCTTTAACGACTCACCAGAAATTAACATTCCAGATATGGTTGACCCAAGGACGAAACTGCCTACCAAAGAAACTAAAAAGACCGAAGTCATTGGGCTCTCAATGACACTCACGCCAATTTGGGTAACGCTGCCCGATAGATGAGAAATGGCTTGATGCTCAAAACCAAGTAAGCCAATCGCATTAACAAAACCGGCTATTAAGGACAATGTAAAAGCCCCATACTCAACCCACTTCGGTAATTTGGTAAACATAATCATCCCCTTTAAAAATGACTGACAAGTGTACGCCTGTTTACTCATGATTGAATGATATGAATCAAACATGCTACCAAGTATGATTTACGGTTGTAACCTATAGCGTATAACGGTATAAATAATCGAATTATTTACTCATTTACATGGACGAAATTATGTTTGAAAAAGTACCTGCTGCACCTGCCGACCCGATTCTTGGTTTAACTGAAGAATTTAAGAGTGATTCTCGAGCAACCAAAATCAATTTAGGTGTAGGTATCTACAAGAATGAAGAAGGTCAAACGCCAGTACTAGCCACGGTTAAAAAAGCGGAAGCCGCATTACTTGAATCAGAAAAGACTAAGTCTTACCTAACCATTGAAGGTACTGCCGAATATGGCGTTGCAGTGCAAAAGCTTCTTTTTGGTGCTGATTCAAAAATTGTGACAGATAAGCTAGCAAAAACAGCTCAAGCTCCGGGTGGTACTGGTGCACTTCGCGTAGCGGGCGAATTTATCAAACGTGAATTAAATGCAGGAAAAATTTGGATCAGCAATCCAACTTGGGCAAACCACGTAGGAGTGTTTACTGCAGCAGGTGTAGAAACTGCTCAATACAACTACTATAACGCAGAAACTCACGATAAAGATTTTAATGCCATGCTCGCTAGCCTAGCCGATGCTCAAGCAGGTGATGTGGTATTGCTACACGGTTGCTGCCACAACCCAACCGGCATTGATCCTACCGCTGCTGAATGGGAACAACTGGCTAAACTATGTGCTGATAAAGGCCTACTTCCACTATTTGACTTTGCTTACCAAGGGTTTGCTAAAGGTGTTGAAGACGATGCTGCGGGTTTACGTACTTTCGCGCAATACTGTGATGAAATTTTAGTCGCAAGTTCATTCTCTAAAAACTTCGGCTTATACAATGAACGTGTTGGTGCGTTCACGCTAGTAGCCGCAACGACAGAAACCGCAACAACCGCATTTTCTCAAGTTAAGAAGATCATCCGCTCTATCTATTCAAACCCACCCGCTCACGGTGCGGCAGTAGTGACACTCATCTTAAACGATGAAGCATTACGTACTGAATGGGAAGCAGAAGTGGCTGAAATGCGTGACCGCATTCAAGAGATGCGCACCCTTTTTGTTGAGACGTTAAAAGAAGAAGGCGTGACTCAAGACTTCAGCTTTATCGAAGCCCAAAACGGCATGTTCTCTTTCTCTGGTTTAAGCAAAGAACAAGTAGCACGCCTTAAAGATGAATTCGCCATTTACATTGTTGGTTCTGGCCGTATTAGCGTAGCGGGTATGACAAAATCAAACATGGGCCCATTATGTAAAGGTATAGCGGCGGTTTTATAACCCCAGACTCAATATACATTTTAAAGGTCAGTGTCTGCTGGCCTTTTTTACATCTATAACCAAATCTCAAGCAACCAACTATCCCCCTCTTTTTTAACGCGAATCCACATTAATAAAATTATTAATGTGAAATTTTTTAAATCTAAACCCTGTCTCTTAGTTTATTCCTATCGATATACTACTATCGAAACATAACAGCACAATATGGAAATAAATATGCTAAAAAAACTCTTATTACTCGCGAGTGCAATTATTCTCATCAGTTTATTTTTTACTTTCGATTTACAGCATATTTTGACCTTAGATGGGTTAAAAGCTCGCATCGATGATTTTCGCGACTGGCAACAACGTTCCCCTGTTTTGGTGGCGGCGAGCTTTTTTGTTATTTACGTACTGGTTACCGCGCTATCACTTCCTGGCGCCGCTATTATGACCCTGGCTGCAGGCGGTTTATTTGGATTAACATCTGGACTTATCATCGTTTCTTTCGCTTCAAGCATTGGAGCAACCCTTGCCTTCCTAGTCTCTCGCTATTTATTACGTGACACCATTGAGAAAAAGTTTTCATCGCGCTTAAAACCTATTAACGAAGGGATCGAACGTGATGGCGCTTTTTATCTATTCACTTTACGTCTAGTTCCTATTTTCCCTTTTTTCTTAATTAATTTATTAATGGGACTAACCAAAATCAAAACGCTGACATTTTATCTCGTTAGCCAAATCGGAATGTTGGCTGGTACGATTGTTTACGTCAACGCAGGAACGCAACTCGCAAAAATTGAGAGTTTAAAAGGCATTCTCTCTTTCAACTTATTGATCTCATTTGCTTTGCTTGGCTTATTTCCATTGATTGCCAAAAACATCATTACTACGATTCAAAAAAAACGAGTTTATGCGAAATGGAATAAACCCCAAAAATTTGATCGTAATATGATTGTGATTGGTGGTGGTGCTGCAGGATTAGTGAGTAGCTATATTGCTGCCACAGTACGAGCAAAAGTCACATTGATAGAAAGCCATAAAATGGGCGGTGATTGTTTAAATTACGGTTGTGTACCGAGTAAAGCAATCATCAAAAGTGCAAAAGTTGCCGAACAGTTCAGACATGCGGAAAATTACGGTTTAGATAATCATGCACCCACCTTTTCATTTAAGAAAGTGATGCAACGAGTCCATGATGTCATCGCTCAAGTAGAACCTCATGACAGCATTGAACGCTATACAAGCTTGGGCGTTGAAGTGAAACAAGGCTACGCCAAAATCATCGACCCATGGACAGTCGAAATGACTTTGCACGATGGCTCGGTAGAAAAACTGACCACTCGAAATATTGTGATCGCCACGGGTGCTCGACCATTCGTACCACCATTACCAGGCTTAGAAGACGTGGGCTATGTCACGAGCGATACCTTATGGGAAACCTTTGTTGAACTCGATACTCCGCCAAAGAGGCTGGTAGTGTTAGGCGGTGGCCCTATCGGTTGTGAGTTATCGCAAAGTTTTGCACGCCTAGGATCTAAGGTTATTCAAATTGAAATGGCCGATAGAATCATGCTGCGCGAAGATTTAGAAGTATCGGAACTGGCCCATAAAGAGTTAGCTCAAAGTGGTGTCGAGATTCTCACCGCTCACAAAGCATTACGATGTGAAAAACGTGATCATCAAAAGATCATCGTGGTAGAGCATCAAGGCGCCGAAATTGAAATCGAATTTGATCAACTGCTTTGCGCGGTAGGTCGCTCAGCTCGCCTTGAAGGTTATGGTTTAGAGGAGCTTGGAATTGAAACCAACCGTACCGTACAAACCAACGATTATTTAGAAACCTTATACCCAAACATTTTCGCGGCTGGTGATATTGTTGGCCCTTACCAATTTACCCACGTTGCCGCTCATCAGGCTTGGTATGCCGCCGTTAATGCCCTATTTGGTAATCTTAAAAAATTCAAAGTCGACTACCGTGTGATCCCTTGGACAACGTTTATTGATCCCGAAGTTGCTCGTGTTGGTTTGAATGAAACTGAAGCTCAACAGCAAGGCATTGATTACGAAGTCACTCGTTTTGAATTTGAAGAATTAGACCGAGCCATCACCGAAAGCAGTACCAAAGGCTTTATCAAGGTCATCACCCCAAAAGGAAAAGATACCATTTTAGGTGTTACTATTGTTGGCCAACAAGCAGGAGATTTAATCTCTGAATTTGTCTTGGCAATGAAACACGGACTTGGGCTGAATAAAATACTCGGCACTATTCATGCTTACCCTACTTGGGCGGAAGGAAACAAATATGCAGCGGGTGAATGGAAAAAAGCGCACGCTCCACAAACCATTTTAAATTGGTTAGAAAAATATCACACATGGCGTAGAGGTTAGCATGACACACTAAAAAAACCGACGGAACTTATTCGTCAATTTATACAAATTTAGCTTCTATTGATTAATTCTAGTTCACTAAAAAAGATAACGTGATTAATGCTTTAGTTCGTAGGCGTAATTGCCTATAGTTACAACAAATTCATAATGCAGTCGTGGTTCTTATGGAAGCCGAATTACAAGAAATTCAAAACTTTCTCGCCCAATACCCTCCTTTTGATTCTTTGCCAGAAGAAAAGTTATCCTACGTGGCAAATAATACTGAGATTGCCTATTACCGAGAAAACACGCCCATTATCAAATTTGGCGATCATATAAAAGATTTGTATATCGTTCGCTCTGGCATGGTTGAAATATATCGCCGAAAAGGTGAGCTTTATAACCGTTTAGATGAAGGCGATATCTTTGGACAAATGGGGCTATTGATGAATGGTAAAGTCCGTTTGCCGGCCACTGCGACAGCGGATTCCTTGCTTTATTGTATTCCCGTAGAAGTATTCAATGAACTTTATGAGACTGAAGATACGTTCGCAGATTTTGTCGAAATCGAAAATAACGCTCGTTTACGACAAGCCATCTCAGATAATAAAAATGCCAATGACTTAACCACCTCGAAAGTAAAAACTTTATTGACTCGAGAAGCATTCAGTTTAGATAAACATCAAACGATTCAATCTGCTGCAAAATTAATGGCAGATGAGAATATATCGGCACTATTGATCACAGATGACACCATCAATATCGATGAAGAAAATGACAACCAAGTGATTGGTATCATAACCGACCGTGATTTATGTACCCGCGTACTCGCGGAGGGCTTAGACCCAACATCAGAAGTCAGTGAAGTGATGTCTCATGAACTCATTTCGTTAGATCATAATGCTTATATTTATGAAGCGATGTTGTCAATGTTACGATGTAATGTCCATCATCTTCCAATCCTAAAAAATAAACAGCCAATTGGTATTATCGAAGTGGCGGATATTATTCGTTACGAATCACAAAATAGCTTGCTGTTAGTCAATCAAATTTACCAACAACAAAACATTGATGATTTAGTTTCCATCTCTGAACAAGTGAAAGATTGTTTTGTTCGCTTAGTACATGAGGATGCCAATTCCCATATGGTGGGGAGTGCGATGGCGGTGATTGGCCGCAGCTTTAAACAAAGAATTCTAGAATTAGCGGAAGAAGAATATGGCGAACCACCCGTTCCATATTGCTTCCTTGCTCTAGGTTCGATGGCTAGAGACGAGCAGCTAATTGTCACTGACCAAGATAACGCGATCATTTTAGATAACAGCTATGATGAAGCGCTTCATGGTGAATACTTTGCCAAGTTAGCTGAATTCGTATGTCAGGGACTTGCTCGATGCGGTTATCACTTATGTACCGGTGACATCATGGCAACCAACCCAATGTGGCGTATGACGCGTACAGAATGGGAAGAATGTTTTGCCGACTGGATTGATAATCCAAACCCTAAGGCATTATTAAATAGCTCTATTTTCTTTGATTTAGATGGCGTTTATGGACGCGTTAAGTGGGCCGAAAGCTTGAATGGTTTTATTGTTCGTCGAGCACGTCGGAATAATAAATTCTTAGCCTGTCTTGCACGTAATGCGATTAACCGAACCCCACCACTTGGCTTCTTCAAAGGCTTTGTTATGGAGAAAGATGGTCGTCATAACAATTCCATTAACTTAAAGCGTCGTGGCACCGCTCCACTTGCGGATCTTATTCGTGTCCATGCCCTTGCCGTTGGTTCACGGGCTCAGAATTCATTTGAACGCTTAGATGACATCATCGAAGCTGGTATTCTGCCTAAAGGCCGCGCAGAAGATATCCAAGATGCAATGGAATATATCTCTATGGTACGTATCCGTCACCAAGCATTGGATGTTGAAAATGAAATTGAGCCTGATAACAATATTGAACCGGACAATATGTCTGATTTTGAAAGACGTAATCTGAAAGATGCATTCCAAATATTAAGTAATGCTCAGAATTTCTTAAAATATCGCTATCATGGAAATTCATTTAAGAATGCCCCGCCACCGGCGAAAAAAACGGAACCTATCCGCCGAAAACGCTAATTAGGAGCGGATATGAAAAAGAAAACCGACAATAAACTGGCCTATTTGGATCCCAAATTAAGCTGGCAGCAATATTTTGAACGTCAAGTGAATTCAGTCAAAGATTCACGATTACGAAATTTTTACCAAAATGGTGTGATTGACCCTGAAACACCACTATCTAAAGTGGAATTTGTCGCCTTAGATTTTGAAACTACAGGTTTAGATATCGATAAAGATGGCATCATCAGTATTGGGCTAATCCCGTTCACACTGCAAAGGATCTACTGTAATAAAAGTAAACATTGGTTAGTAAAACCACGTAAGCCACTAAATGAAGATTCGGTCATCATTCATGGTATTACTCACAGTGATCTCTCTGATGCACCAGATTTAAGACGAATTTTAGATGAGGTGTTGGAAGCTTTAGCAGGAAAGATCGTGGTGGTTCATTATCAGTATATTGAACGCCAATTCTTTCATCGTGCCCTAATGGAAAGGATCAATGAAGGGATTCTCTTCCCCATGGTGGATACTTTAGCGATTGAATCAGAAGTACAAAAGAAAGCGGTGAGTGGTTGGTGGAATAAATTACGGGGTAAGAAACCAGCATCAGTACGATTAGGAGCAAGTCGTAGCCGATATAACTTGCCAGCCTATCAACCTCACCATGCGCTCGTTGACGCGATTGCGACTGCTGAACTGCTTCAGGCACAGATTTACCATCACTACAGCCCTGAGACACCAATTAAAGCCTTGTGGGTATAATGACTACTTGTTGTTAGAACAAAAGAACCAATAAAAAAGGTTGGCATATTGCCAACCTTTTTAATATCTCATTTGACCAGATCTTTATTTCTTCACTGGTTTCGGCTCTGTTCGCATGCCTAGCACTAGGCTAATACACATTACGATGAGAACAAATACAAATGGTAATGCCGTTGAGATTGCCGCAGCCTGAAGTGCGCCAATCGCATTTGAGCCACCGACCCACAATAACGCCATGGCAACTGCACCTTCGATAAATGCCCAGAACATACGTTGTGGCACCGGCGCATCAACTTTACCGCCAGCGGTAATGCTATCAATTACCAACGAACCTGAATCCGATGAACTGATAAAGAAAACCAACACTAGACATACAGCAATCATTGAAATGATCTGACTAAATGGTAGAGCATCAAACATTTCAAACATCGCCATAGTGGCATCATTAAAGCCTTGTTGACCTAGCATACCGACTTTGTTGATCAATTGATCGATACCAATACCACCGAAAGTTCCCATCCAAACAACCGTAATGATGGTTGGAATCAATAGTACGGCGATCAAAAATTCACGCACAGTACGACCACGAGAAACGCGGGCAATGAACATTCCAACGAATGGTGACCAAGACATCCACCAAGCCCAGTAAAATACCGTCCAACCATGCATCCATTCTTCATCAGGACGATTGAATGGGTTTGATAGTGGGATGATATTTTCAACATAACTCATCAATGTTTCAGGGATAGTATGAGAAACAATAGAAAAGCTCACACCACCAACAAACACAAGCAGAATAAAGGCTGCAATCATATTGATGTTACTGACAAGCTTTACACCGCCATCAATACCACGATAAACCGAAATCCCCGCTAACACCGTTACCACGGCAATAACGATCAGCTGTAAACCTACACCAGATTCAATACCAAAAATATGACTAATACCACTCGCCGCCTGCTGAGCACCAAAGCCCAAGGAAGTGGCTAAGCCGAACAAGGTGGCAAGTACTGCTAAGATATCGATAATATGACCCGCCCAGCCCCATGCTCGATCGCCTAAGATAGGATAAAAAACCGAACGGATAGAAAGCGGTAAACCTTTATTGTAAGTAAAAAATGCTAATGACAATGCCACAACAGCGTAAATTGCCCATGGGTGCAAACCCCAGTGGTACATGGTCGCGCCCAATGCCATACGTTGTGCTTCAGGTGTATTCGCTGCAACATTTAACGGAGTACCATACCAATCTGTAAAGTAAGCCGCCGGCTCTGCAACACTCCAGAACATCAAACCAATACCCATACCGGCAGCAAACAGCATTGCTAGCCATGAAAGATATGAGTGTTCTGCTTTTGCATCATCACCACCTAAGCGAATCTTACCAAAAGGTGAAACAATCATGCCTAAGCAGAAAAGAACAAAAAAGTTACCCGCCATAATAAATAACGAGTCAAAATTGTTAATGATTGAGTTTTTAATACCGTCTAATGCCGATTTTGCCGTGACCGGATCCGTTACTAAAATAGCAATAATAAAAAGAATGGTTAATCCAGCACTGGTGGTGAATACGGCGTTATGGACATCGAATCCCCACTTTTGAACATTATCTTGTCCAATCGTATAGTCGGTACTATCTATACTGTATTTATCTATACCCTTCGTCATAAAACCTCGTCCATCTGTGACAATATTGTGCTTAGCGCACGGCAAAATAGTTTGCCCTCTAAACAATAAAACCCTAAGCACACAAAATTGATAAGGTTAGATCCTAACCTTAGTAGAAAAAATATCCACTAAAACTCAATAATTCACTGTTCAACCGCTCATTTATTGCGCATATACAGCAAAAATCTAACAAGTTATATCATTATTTTAGCGTGATAATGACAATTCTTTTTTCATTAGCACACTAAACATTGGCATTAACTCTCTTTATAACAAACCGTGATCTACCGCATATTTTGTTAGCTCAGCTATCGAATATAAATCTAGTTTGTGCTTAATGTTTTGTCTATGTGTTTCCACCGTTCGATCACTGATATTCAATATCTTAGCAATTTTCTTACTGCTTTCTCCTTTCGCCACAAATGTAAGAATAGTTTCTTCCCGGCGACTTAGTGGATTTACGGTTTTCTCGGCAGTAACCACTGCGGGCATAAATAAAGTATGAGTAACGGACTCGCAAAAATAAGTAGAACCTTGATAGACCGTTTTGATCGCTTGAATTAATTTATCGGAAGAAATGTCTTTTAGCATGTATCCCATCGCGCCCGATTGCATCACTTTCATAATATATTCTCGGTTATCATGCATGGTAAGCATCAAGACTTTTATATTTGGATATAATTGCTTAATTTGTTCTGCCGCTTCTAATCCATTCATGATTGGCATACTGACATCCATCAAAACCACTTCAGGTTGGAACTGTTTAAGTGTTTGAATGGCTTCCATACCATTACTAGCCGTCGCTACAACGTCAATATCATGCTCCAACTCTAATCGAGCCACGAACCCATCCAAGACAACTTGATGATCATCCACAATCATGACTTTAATAATACTCATATACATTCCCTGCCCAAATGATGCTAATCCTTTCAACATTCTTCATTTTTTTATCTCAATCAAGGCCGTAATTTCGGTTCCTCCCCCTCTTTCACTATTAAACTCAAAATCGCCACCTAGAAACTCAACACGTTCTCGCATATTTCTTAAACCTATGCCTTTTTTCCTTATCACCTCTGATAACTGGCACCCCACACCATTATCACGAACAATACATTGAATGAAGTTTTTAAATTGTTGTATTCGTACTTCGACCTCGCTTGCAAAAGCATGCTTTTCAACATTCGTTAAGGACTCTTGAACAATACGGTAAATCGTCGTGCTGATTTCACTATTTATCTGGCCATTACTTAACTGAATATCGCGGCGAACAGGTAATTGGGCATGATCTGAAAAGTCATCGAGCAAAGTATTCAACGCCGCTTCCAATCCTATGTCATCCAATGCACTCGGTCTTAGATTATGCGAGATTCTACGTACTTCTAAAATGGCGGTTTGTAACGAGGCATCCGATTTAGAAATAAGATTAAGAACATCACTGCTAACCCCGGGGTTTTGTAGCACTTTATGGGATAAGATTTCTAAATGGCATTTACTCGAAACTAGCAATTGATTGATACCATCATGTAATTCTCTGGCTAGATGCTTCTTTTCATCTTCTTGAAATAGAACGGTTTTGTTTACTAAATCACGTAAGCTTTTATCCGCTAATTTATGCTCATGAAGATTAATGGCTAACGTCAAAACAATAATGACTAAAATCGTGACGGATAATAGCGCGACAACCGAAAAAAAAGTCGTTTCTATGTTCTGATTAATACTTTCGGTTAGCTGAGCCATTTGTTTTTCAATATCATCAATATAGAGTCCGGTTCCGACCATCCATTGCCATTTCTCTAGCCAAGCCGCATAACTTAGCTTTTCTTCCATCTTCCCGGAACTGGGTTGCTGCCATAAATATTGATGAAAGCCACCTCCCGTTTGCGCTTCAAATAGCAGAGCTTGGATCAGATAATTTCCATTATTATCTTGCAATTCAATTAAGTTTTTACCGATTAATTCCGGCTGGGTAGGATGAACTAAATTGACACCATGTTGATCGTATACGAAAAAGTAGCCATCTTCGCCGTAACGCAAATTGGTCAATATTTGTTTTACTTGCTCTTTTGCTTGCTGATCGTCAGCGCTTGCCTTGTTATAAACATGGCTAATGGCGGCCATGGCGAGTTGCAAATTATCTTCTAGTGCATTTTCTCGAGATTCCAATAATTCCGCACGGAAAGTATCAATTTCTTTTTGGCCTAATACTTTTGTTTGATGAACAAAAATCCAGCTGACACTCGCCGTCACACATAACAGCGGAATGAGGGTGAGTAAAAATAATTTCGCTTTTAATGGCATTCCTTTGCCTATTTAATATTTGATGCTTCTTTTGATACTAGCAATAAACTTACTAACTAAAATATTGATGAAAAGAAACCCCGCGATTGCTCACAAAACAATCCGCGGGGTCTAATTTATTGACTGTATTTAATGATAAAAACTAGCCAAGTTTACTATTCATAAAAAGCACTCATGCCATAAAATTCAGGAAGCAAAAGTAATGAAATTAATACCGCAATTTGAATCAATATAAACGGCATCACCCCCCGGTAGATATCACCCGTTGTAATACCATTAGGCGCAACGCCTTTTAAGTAAAACAGACTGAAACCAAAAGGTGGCGTTAAAAATGAGGTTTGTAAGTTCATCGCAATCAAGATCCCAAACCACATCATGTTAATGCCGAGTAGTTCCGCAACGGGGACTAAAATAGGCACAATGATGAAACAGATTTCAATAAAATCGATAAAGAAACCAAGCACTAATATCACCAACATTGTGACAATTAAGAAGCCCCACTTCTCGCCAGGCAAAGAGGTCATCCACTCTTCGACCAGATAATCGCCACCGGTATACACAAACGCCATAGAAAATGCGGTTGCCCCTAATAAGATCGCAAACACCATTGCGGTCACTTTAACGGTTTCTTTTGCGCTTTCGTACAACATGTTCCAACTGAACTGACGATACAGTAACGCTAATACTAATGATCCCGCGCCCCCTAAAGCAGCTGACTCTGTTGGTGTCGCAATGCCAGCAAAAATAGACCCAAGAACGACAACGATTAACGCCAATGGTGGGATAACCGCTATCAACGCTTTTTTAACCTCTTGCTTACGAGATATCTTTTCGTCACGAGCCATACATTGCGCTTGCTCAGGATTTAACTTGGCATAAATTAGGATATAAACCACATAGGCAACAACCAATGCTAATCCCGGCCAGATCGCAGCATGAAACAAATCTCCTACCGGAACCCCGAGTACGTCGCCCAATAGAATTAACACAATTGAAGGTGGAATGATTTGACCGAGTGTGCCTGACGCACAAATCGTGCCGCAAGCTAACCCTTTGTTATAGTTGTATTTCATCATTACAGGTAATGAAATCAACCCCATCGCAACAACTGAAGCACCGACAACGCCAGTTGATGCAGCAAGCAAAACCCCAACCAATACCGTCGATATGGCAATACCACCACGAACACCGCCAAATAATTTAGCCATTGATTCTAAAAGCTGCTCTGCCAATTTAGTTTTCTGTAACACTAACCCCATAAAAACAAACAAAGGAACGGCCATTAATACCGTATTTTGCATGATCGATTGAATGCGATATGGCATAAAGGCAAACATCTCGGGTCCTTCCGCCCATAATCCAAAGATCAGAGCAATGCCACCAAAGGTAAATGCCACCGGAAAACCAATCAGTAACGCAAACAACGCCACTATGAACATTACGATACCAATCATGATAAGCCTCCTTGGCCACTCAGATTTTCCGTTTCTTTTCCTAACTGAGGATGCATTGGATTAATTATGCGATTGATGGCATTTAAAATCATACCGAGGCCATTAATCGCCATGAAGAAGAATGAAAGAGAAATTGTAGATTTGATAATCCAACGATAAGGTAACCCACCGGGATCACCCGAAGTTTCGCCTAATGCGTAAGATTCTTTGGCATAATCAATCCCAAACCATGCCACGAGTAAACAGAAAGGCAATAAGAAAAAGATCCCACCGAGCACATCAATAACGGCTTGAGTTCTTACGGTGAGTTTTTCATAAATAATATCGACGCGAACGTGGCCGTTCGTACGGATAGCATAAGGCACGCCCAGCAAGAAAATAATAGAAAATAGGTGCCATTCCATTTCTTGCATGCCAATTGACACATCATTAAAGGCATAGCGCATTGCTACGTCATATATCACGTTCATCATCAGCAATATAAACAGCACACTAGTAAACCAACCTAAAGCATCTCCTATTCGGTTAATGACCCTTTCTGCAGAAATTAATAACTTCATACGACTTATCCTTGTCAGAAAATCATTCGGCTTATCATCATCTCGACGATAAGCCGAACATTATCGGGTTACTCCGCTTCGTTATCTAAGTAGGCTTTTGTAGATATATCCGTCCAAGCACGAACTTTTTTCTTATAATCAGCCTGAGATTTTTGGATTTCTTTCGCCAGTGGATCTTGCTCAGCATGCTCTGCCAGCAATTTATCATTCGCTGCTCGTAATGCATCCATGACTTCAGGTGGGAAGTTTTTCACTTTTACATTTGGGTAATCGGTTTTAATTAATGACCAATTCTGACCGCTTTCATGCACAGCTTGGATATACATATCGTAAGCCGCCGTTTTCATCGAAATTCGGAGGATCTCTTGCAGATCAGCGGGGAGTTTATCCCATACCCCTTTATTGACTAAAAACTGTAATTCCGATCCAGGCTCATGCCAACCAGTGTAATAATACGGCGCGATTTTATGGAATCCCATACGTAAGTCTAAAGATGGACCTACCCATTCTAATGCATCAATCGTACGACGCTCTAATGCGGTATATAGCTCACCAGGGGCGATATTCGTTGGCTTAGCACCAAGTTCGGCCATAATCTCTCCAGCGAAGCCTGGAATGCGCATTTTTAAGCCTTTAAGATCATCAACTGAGTTAATTTCTTTTTGAAACCAACCGCCCATTTGAAATTCAGTATTACCGCCCGGAAATGACATTAAATTATGAGGGTTGTATACCTTATTCATTAACTCCATACCGCCGCCATAATAAAACCATGCGTATTGTTCTGCCGGCAACATACCAAAAGGCATCGAAGTGAAATATAAAGTGTTGGGTACTTTGCCTTTCCAATAATACGAACCTGAATGACCCATGTCATACTGCCCTGATTTCACCATATCAAACACGCCTAATGGGGCTTTATGTTTATTCGCGGAATCAATTCTAATTTGTAAGCGGCCGTTAGACATTTCTTCTGCCATTTTTGCCATATTTTTCGTTGCATCACCAAACACAGGGAAATTAGGCCCCCATGTTTCCGCAAGTTTTAATCGATAAACTTTATCGGCTGCAAATGCACTAGAAGCTAGAAGCGCACTGGTTGCAATTACAGCAACTAACGTCTTCTTAACCGCATTATGTGCCATCCTTGTCATGATATTCATAGCTCATCCTTTTGTTATTGTTCAACAATCAGATTAGGAGAATGCCAAGATATGCCAATGCGAGGATTTACTGAAAATAACAATTGAACGCTTGTGATAAGAGTGGTGCTGAAATCTCTTTATACGAAAAAATACTTAGCATTAGTTATATAGGCTTTAATCATCAAGGCTCAGCCCATAAAAGTAGACAATATTAAGTAAGTAGTTTTGACTAGGTAGTATTTAACCGCCTATTTAACATTAATCTCTAGAATTGAGATAACGCGCAGAATGACGTTAGACGATTAGAGCTGAATAGAATGAATAAAAAAGCCTTCCTACCCAAAAAGTAGAAAGGCTATTTGTATTGGCTTGTTAAAGAAAACTTACGCTAGCTTATAAATGACTTTATTACCTGCGGCTTGCTCTTTAACCACTAAGTTTTCTTCTACTAGCTTCTTCAAACCGCCAGTTGCCCAAGCCGCGGCTTTTGCATCTTCTTGACCCGCCTCTAAGCCAATAGCTTTAGGGCTAATACCGTCAGCATTTGCTGCAACGATATCTAATACTTGCTGTTGTTTAGGTGTCAATTTTACATCTTGAGATGCTTCTACTGCTGCTTCAACCGCAGCACTGGCAACTTTTTCAACTTTAGTTGCAGTTGACTTTGCTTTAGCAACTGCTTTCTCTGCTTTTGGCTTAACTGCTTTAACTGTTTTTTCAGCAGCAGCCTTTGTTGCTTTGATTTTCTTTTTAAGTTTAAGTTGTACGTTGCGCTTATGTGCAAGTCTCATTGAAGTTCTCCACAAGTCACTAATTTTAGTGTGGTAAAAATGTTGGACGGTGTTATAACAAAATATAAATCAAATTTACAGCCATTGCTCAAAAAACACTCTAATTTAATTGAAATTAATGAATATGACGTGAAATCCTTCTATTTACAGCTATTTTCATCACAATATTTATCACCATTAATAAGTGAATTCCTTACTTACTTTTTTGCTCTTTCACTAAGTTCTATACTCAATGTATAGTAATTATAAATATTAAATCAAATCCCATTCATCAAAAAAAACAATAGGCCTCTTACCTTTTCACTCCCGACTTAATGAGCGTAATATGCCAACTAAGCACATATTTCACCCTCAACCCCGATTACCTATTTGGAGTCAGTATCTATTATGGGCTTGTATACTCATGGCTTCCTTTGCCATTGATAGCCACTTAAATAGTAAAGTCGCGGGGTTATTTTTTATTACCTGCTTAATTACCGGTTTAGCCATTAAACACTACGTCTATGGGCAAAAGCTTGGATTTACACTGACGGAAACTCACTTTCAACAACACCTTTATAAAGGCGGTTGGGTATTGCGTTGGCACAATATAAGAAAAATAGACACGCTTGATTACACGATTCAAGGCTGGACAACGTCAATCCCTTGGATCGGCTTGGAGATAAAAGATTACCAAGCTTTTATCTCCACCATCAGTCCAAAAGTCATTACACAAATACTGCTCCATCAACGTAGTTTGCTCTATTTAGGACTTAAACAGCATGGGCGGCAGCATGAATTAGAAGATCACATTATTAATGACAAGCCTTTTTTCTATTCCGATGGAAGTTGTGTAAAAGGTTTAAAAGCCATGCTTGCCAATCGCATGATGATTCAAAAAGAATTATGGGGCTATGATTTATTTATCGCAGAAAGTGATGTACTCACATCAAAAGAAGAATTTGTTGGCATGGCTCGCCGCTATCTTGCTGCGAGCCATAGTGGTGCAAGTATTTAATACTCTTCGTACTTAAAGCCGCAGCTTTGTTGACGCTGTTCATTCGCCCCAATCACTTAGACAAACTAAGCTCATAGGACCTTATTCGCTTGTCGCCTCACTGCAACTCCAATTACTTTATGTATATTCTAAATTTAGTAAAGCGGCATCTCGTCTGCAACAAATGGATTGCTTTTACGTTCTTGGCCGAATGTTGACTCTGGGCCATGGCCGGGAATAAAGCGCACGTCATTACCTAGAGGCCACAACTTGGTCTTAATACTGTTAATCAGCGTCGCATAATCACCTTTCGGAAAATCGGTACGACCAATAGCACCGTTAAATAAAACATCACCAACAAAGGCAATATTCGCAGACTGGCTAAACAAAACAACATGCCCAGGAGTATGTCCCGGAGTATGAATCACGTCTAATGTCTCTTCTCCAAACTCAATTACATCGCCTTCTTGTAACCATTGTGTCGGCTCAAATGGATCGATAGGTGGAAAACCAAACATTTGGCTTTGATTCATAAGACCTTGCAGCCAAAATGCATCATCAATATGAGGGCCGATCACCGGTACATTCATTTCGGATTGTAGCTCTGGTGTACCTCCAACATGATCTAAGTGGCCGTGAGTTAAGACGATTTTTTCTAATGTCACACCAAGGGTATTGATGATTGTAATTAGATGGTTTACCTCACCTCCCGGATCCACAATCACTCCTTTCATGGTTTGATCGCACCATACTATTGAACAGTTTTGCTGAAAAGGCGTTACAGGGACAGATTGATATTGAAGGCTCATTGCGATATTTCTCTAACGATTCAAATTATCGAAACTATGCCAGTTAAGGCCGATATTGACAAGCACGTCCGTTATAAAGGAATCGCATTCCAATGGTTATCCCAACGGATATGAGATTGATGTAATTGAATATTATCGACGGGTTGACGACGAATGATTTCACCGGAACCTGAACTCAAATAAAACTGCCCAGCATGAGCAACCACCCCAGAAGCATCCGGTAACGTATTTAATTCAAGCAGCTTATTTTGCGATATTGACCATATTCCATAACAATTTCCCGGCGGTGATGTCGCCAAAACGAAGTCATCAATCACCGCAATACTGGCGATGTAGTGGTTAAATCTCGCCCACTCTTCAGGCTCAGCATGCAAAAGAGTCAGTGGCTCATTTCCTTTTTGCATCGCTATCAATGCTGGATAATCATCCGGTTCTCCACGATATTGTTGGCCGCATAAAATGAGTCCGTCATGGTTATAGCCTAAATGACGAATACTCAGCTTTTTATCATTAAGTGTATGTTGGCTAACAATCTCTCCACGGGTGTTTAATCTCGTTAAATTCGGTTGCATTGCGTCTAGGTTGAGGGCTTTCCGACCATCCGTGTGAACCCCACCGACCCCGACAGCATAACTGCCATCGTCTAATCGAATCATTTCATGAGGGCCAATACCAACCCCATGCCACTCCGCTATTTTTTTATAGCCTTTCGCAACATCATAGACCCCAATAAGCCCTTGGCTTGTCTTACGGACACCTTCAGTGGCAAGTAATAAACGTCCATCTTGACTATATACACCATGACCATAAAAATGCCGATCGGAAGAAGCTGCAATCAATGCTTTTTCTTCCCCAGTTTGATAGTCAAAAACTTGAAAATAGTGACCAGGACGACGAGCAAAAGCAACCGCATGCGTCAACCCCATGATACTTTTCTGACTAATAGCAACGCCGTGAGCACGTTCTGGTAATGGAATTCGATGAAGCACATTACCTTGCCAGTCAGCCACGATACTGTAATACGCTTTGTTTTTACCAAGAGCATTACCAATCAATGCCGGTTGAGACGTTCGGTTATTTTGATAAAATGACCAAGTTAACCCTGTCGCCCCAGCAGCACCACCTAACGCCGCTAACATCAATAAATTACGACGCTTGATATCAATACGTTGGCTTTTTCCAGAGTCATTAAACCTCAGCGTCATGATTTAATCCCCATCTGTTGAGTTAAAACCAACGGCAATGCCCAATTCAACCGCTGCTTCATCATGAAATAAATATTTAAGCCGCTCCAATTTATTTTTTTGACTTAATGCTACCCGATAACCTTCTTTTGTCTGTAACTCATCGAATAAACTTGGTTGATGAGGCCACGTCTCAATGGTTTGTATAAATTGTTGATTAATGCGATTGGCCAGATCATCTAAGCCACGTTGCCTCAACAGTTGATCAAAACCATGACCATCGACCAAATAAAGTTGATGTAAGGCTTTAATATTGGAAAGCATCAACGCGAATGATTGCTTTGCACGCCAACTTTCAGAAAAATAAGGCCTTGGTTGACCTATTTTGGCAAGTGGCCGTTGGATTTTTTGTATTAAGAAATCCAATTGATTCATCATTAATCCCAAATATTCCGCAGGCCATTGAGTGGCAGGAAGGGATTTCCATGGATTCACTTGCCAAGCCTTTTCAATCTCTAATGCGTTATTACTCAAGTTGTCACTGATCGAGAGTGCAAGCTGACAATAAGGTTTCTCTTGTTGGAAAAACTCTGATAAAGGATCAAACAATAACCACTCTAGTGCGCCTAGTCCTTGAACTGTCACACTTTGCTGCTTAATACTATTGATTTGCCATAGATTAGGTTCTTGCAGTAATTGCTCCATTTTACGGCCAGTTATATTCTTTTTATCTGGCCAAAATTGAATCGACCAACTGAGGTCGAGCGCTTGTTTTGGTCCTTTACCTTGACCTTGTAATGGCATCCAAGCATGCATCGCATTAATCCAACTCATCTTAATACTTGATGAGTTTGTTTCATTGCCAGTATGACAATAACGCGTAATATCCTGATGTAAGATAACCACTTTAGAGGTGAAATTTTTGGTGGCTTGACGTTCATATTGCACAACAGACATTAATGAAGAGCTCTGGGGCGCATCGGAAGTTGCATTAACATGAGAAGCAACGCCATAATAGCTCAAGCCTGAAAGTGCTATCACTGCCACTAAAATGATCTTGATTTTATTCATATAAGCCTCATTAAAGAGAGTTCAAAAAAGCAACCAACGCATCACGATCTTGTCGATTTAATTGCATCACTCTTTGCTTAGTTTGTTCTGCTTCACCACCATGCCACAAAATCGCTTCCATCAAATTTCGTGCTCGCCCATCATGTAAGAAATAAGTATGCCCACTCACTTCTTGGGTATAACCAATTCCCCATAACGGTGGTGTGCGCCACTCTTGACCATTCGCTAAAAACTCAGGGCGATTATCGGCAAGCCCTGGCCCCATATCGTGTACCAATAAATCGGTGTATGGGTGGATGGTTTGTTCGGAAAGTGATGGCAAATCATCTCGTTTCTCCGTTTTCATCATTGGAAGATGGCAAGATGCACAACCAACCTTATCGAATAACGCTTGCCCCTTTTGAACTTGAGGGTCATCGAGATTACGGCGGATTGGAACCGCTAAATGTTGAGAATAAAATTCAACAAACTTTAAAATCTTATTACTGACTTCGACGCCCTCATCTTGACTGTTGCCATTGGGTAACTCGCCACAAATCGTTTGACGATCGGTGCAATTTTCATCGGGGAATAAGGTACTGGTTAGCCCCATATCTCCATTAAAGGCTGCAGCATCTTGTTGGATTAATGTGGGCTGTCCCGCTTTCCAACCAAACCTGCCAATCTGAGTTGATTGCTTTTGTTTATCCCACACTCGGTTTATTTTTCCAGATATTCCTTCAGCATTTTCTTGTTGCTGTTTAGCGATTTCCACCAAGGTTTGCTCTGACACCGATTCTAATAGCCCAAGCCCAATCATCGGTGGTGCAACACGCGCAGATAACATGGTATCTGGGTGTAATTCACCATAAGCCAACTCATGTAGAATGACTTTAGGCTTTCTTAGTTCGATGGTTTCACCATCAGCAAACCTTACTTTTAAGGTGTTGTAATCAATTCGAATCTTGCCTTCAGGAGCGGCATTAGGAATAGCAAAATCTTCCAATTGATCCCCATAAGTTGGCTCTGGAATCACTCCCGAAAACACAAGCTGTTGTTTTTGCGCCGAGGTCATCGCAGGAATACTCATGCGTACTAGCATCGAAACGGTTTGATCTTCTCCCTTTTCAGGTGGGTGTCCTCGCCCATCTTTAATATGGCAATTCTGGCAACCATTTGTATTCAATAACGGTCCTAACCCATCACGGGCATCTGTCGTTGCGGGGGCTTGCACCCAAGGGTTACGGAAAAAACTATTGCCGACGCTAAAATCTAATCGTTTAGAAATCGATAAGTTATTCGCCGGCATAGAAAAACTATTATTACCTTGTTTATTAGTACTGGTCTCTCCACCGGATTTAACACCATAAGCCACCGCTTGAGTAGAAAGAGTGAAGCAGGTAAAGAGGAATAAAGAAGCAAATTTCATGGTACGTCCTGTACAGGGATCGGGTTGAGATCCCCTGTCCATTATCAAAGATTTAAAACTCGTGATCAGCGTTATCAGGGCTTAAGCTTGTGATCCCAATTAAACTGGCTGCTTTTTCAATCGCTTCCGTCTGTTTAATCAATGAGTTAATCGATGCATTCACTAACGCATGGCCTGATGGGTTATTGGTAGCAATTAATTGATCAAAATGTTGATTATCTTTCTCTGCCGATTCCACTAAGGTGTGGACTTGATTTCGAGTTGTATCAAACTGGGCAGCAATGAGTTGGGCCGCTGTTTTATCTTTTTCTGCAACCAAATCTTTGATACTGGCTCCTTTAACTACCGAACCATCAACTCGGGTATACGTACCGTTAAAAACGTTATAAATCCCTTGTTCATTATAAAAATGAGAATTATGGGTATTATCAGAGAAGCAATCATGCTCATCCTCTGTGGAATTCGCTTCTAGCGCGACTTTCATGCGCTCACCAGCCA
This sequence comes from Vibrio rumoiensis, assembly GCF_002218045.2. Taxonomy (NCBI): domain Bacteria; kingdom Pseudomonadati; phylum Pseudomonadota; class Gammaproteobacteria; order Vibrionales; family Vibrionaceae; genus Vibrio; species Vibrio rumoiensis. The sequence continues at coordinate 1,306,885 of NZ_AP018685.1, read as the reverse complement.
GTTCACCCAATGATAAAGACCCCATGCCAAATAGCATTTTGCGCAAACCGTCTTCAGCCGATTGTTGCAACAATTCACTGCGATAATTATCTTTTCCTTGTGCTGCCCATTGGCCCTTCATCCAATTGAGATCTCGTACTAATAGTTCAGCCGCGGCGGCAAGATATTGGGCACGACGCTCGCAATGGCCATTAGAACAACCATCACCTTGAATATAATCAGTATAAGGACGTTCTCCAGCCCCAGCTTGTGTACCATGTAAATCTTGGCCCCAGAGTAAAAACTCAATCGCATGATAGCCAGTTGCTACATTAGCTTCCGATCCTGCTAACTCATTCAAGTTAGCTAATAATTCAGGCGTAATTTTTGAAACGTCAATTTTGTTAGCCCCAACTTGAATGCTTTCATTCGCAATAATATTGGCTTGAGATCCTTCATTACCTAATTCGTGATGATAGCCATTTGCCACATAGTCAATTAGCCCTTCATCCAGTGGCCAGGCATTTAACTGCCCTTCCCAATCATCAACCACTGCGTTACCAAAACGAAATGTTTCAGATTGCTGATAAGGTATGCGTGATGCAAGCCAGGCTTTACGGGCTTGTTCTAATGTTTCAGTCGATGGGGTTTTAATTAACGAATCGATGGAAGTTTGTAATTGTTGAGCTGTGATATAAGCATCATCAAATACCGCATAAGCAATATCTGCATAATTAATAACCACATCCTTTGGTGCTGCGGCTGCATAAGCAGCATGACTACCGAATACAAAACTAGACACGATGATTGTAGAAACGCGTAAATTAAACATAATTCATCCTTGAATAAAACAAACATTAAATGCAAACAATTATCACTTGCATGTGAATTTGAGAATCATACTTATTTACAAAGTTTTTACAACTCCTCTTTGGTGCTTTATTTTGAGAAATATGTCGAAGTGCACAAATAAAAAAGGCCTCTACAATGAGAGGCCTATATAGAATGATTTTCGTTATTCATCAAACTTTAATCGATGCTTACCATGAGAAGCTTTAGCTTTTAAGTAACTTTCATTGCCATGCTTCATATGAACATGAGTTGGTATCACTTCTTCAAGTTCAATACCAAACTCTTGTAATTCTTTCATCTTTTTAGGGTTGTTAGTAATCAGTTTAATTTTCAAAACCCCAAGCGCTTTCAGCATTTGTGCTGCTTCAGAAAAATCACGAAGATCGTCACCAAAACCTAAATGGTTATTCGCTTCATATGTGTTCATTCCTTCGCTTTGTAGTCGGTAAGCATCAATTTTATTATATAAACCGATACCACGGCCTTCTTGACGCAGATACAACAAAATACCGCCCTGCTGACCCATTTTTTCAATGGTCTCATCAAGCTGTTCACCACAATCACAACGAGAGGAATGGAAAACATCGCCAGTTAAGCACTCAGAGTGCATGCGAACTAAAGGTGATTGCGGATTTTTATCTGCTGATTTAAAAATAATTGCGACGTGCTCTTTATCCGTTTTTAGCCCTGTAAAGGAAAGGATTTCAGCGTCAATATCGCTTTTTTTACCTACTTTTAAATCCACTCTGGCTCGAACTTCCGCCATATTCTTTCTCACTTATTCTTATATTTATCCGCTAACTTTTGCCGTAAAAACACCATGCACACGGACAAAAATGAGAGATTAATCACACCGTCTAATTGATATTGTTATACTATAACAACAAATTAACTAATCAAGTAAAAATGTAACTTAAATCTCACCAATCAAGCAAATGATAATTTCATTCATTTTACATATAAAAAAGCCGGAAGCATTCACCTCCGGCTTTATAACATAATATCGTTTAAATATTACTCTTCGTCGTTAGAATCAGCTTGAGTCGCGTCATCAGAATCAGATTCGGGTTGAGAAGCTTCTGTTTCCACAGCATCTACACCCTCTTCTAATTCAATGTCTTCTTCGACTTCTTCGATACGCTGTAGACCTACAACCTTCTCATCTTCTGAAGTACGAATCAGAGTAACACCCTGCGTATTACGACCCACTTGGCTCACTTCTGAAACACGTGTACGAACCAAAGTACCGGCATTAGTGATCATCATGAACTCATCTGCTTCAAGGGCTTGGATTGCACCAACCACTTGCCCGTTACGCTCAGAGACTTTGATCGATACAACACCTTTGGTGCCACGACCTTTCGTTGGGTATTCCGTGATAACAGTACGTTTACCGTAACCATTTTCAGTGACTGTCAGAACATCACCACCATCATTTGACGGTACAATCAATGATACTACTTGGTCGTTATCTGCAAGACGAATACCACGAACACCAGCCGCAGTACGGCCCATTGCACGAACATGCTCTTCACTGAAGCGAACCACTTTACCCTCTTTCGAGAACAGCATGATTTCATCACCACCAGAAGTAATATCGACACCAATCAGTGCATCATCATCACGTAGGTTAACAGCGATCAAACCATTTGAACGAACATTAGCAAAACTTGCTAGAGACGTTTTCTTAACCGTGCCATCACCAGTTGCCATAAAGATAAATTTATCTTCAGCGAACTCATCTACACGTAAGATAGCGGTAATACGCTCGTCTTCTTCTAGTGGTAGGATATTCACAATTGGTTTACCACGGGCATTACGGCTGGCAAATGGTAATTGGTAAGTCTTCAAGCGGTAAGTTTTACCACGAGTTGAGAAGCAAAGAATATTATCGTGAGTATTGGCAACAAGTAGACGTTCGATGAAATCTTCATCTTTCATCTTCGTTGCACTCTTGCCTTTACCACCACGACGCTGTGCTTCGTAATCGCTTAAGATTTGATACTTAACGTAGCCTTCATGAGAAAGCGTGACCACCACATCTTCTTGAGCAATAAGCTCTTCCATATCAATATCATGACTTGCTGCGGTAATTTCAGTGCGACGTGCATCACCAAAGCCTTCACGTACAGCTTCAAGTTCTTCACGAATCACTTCCATCAAGCGCTCAGTGTTCGATAAGATATGAATTAACTCAGCGATTTCATCAAGAAGTGCTTTATATTCATCTAGAATTTTTTCGTGCTCTAAACCGGTTAAACGGTGTAGACGTAACTCAAGAATGGCTTGTGCTTGTTGCTCAGTTAAGAAGTATTGACCATCGCGAATGCCATAATTTGCTTCTAACCAATCAGGACGAGCAGCATCGGTACCTGCACGCTCAAGCATTCCAGCAACATGACCTAAATCCCAACCACGAGCAACCAAGCCTGTTTTCGCTTCCGCAGGCGTTGCGGCATTACGAATGAGTTCGATGATCTCATCAATATTAGCTAATGCTAAAGCAAGCGCTTCTAAGATGTGTGCACGGTCACGAGCTTTACGTAATTCAAAAATAGTACGACGCGTCACCACTTCACGACGGTGATCAACAAAGCATTTCAACATTTCTTTTAGGTTGAATAGCTTAGGCTGGCCATTATCCAGCGCAACCATGTTGATGCCGAACGTTGTTTGTAGCTGAGTTTGTGCATAAAGGTTATTTAGCACCACTTCGCCAACAGCATCACGCTTACATTCAATAACAATACGCATACCGTCTTTATCAGACTCATCGCGTAATGCACTGATGCCTTCCACTTTCTTGTCTTTTACTAGTTCGGCAATTTTTTCAATAACACGAGCTTTGTTAACTTGATATGGAATTTCTGTCACAACAATCGTTTCACGACCATTGGTTTCAACATCGATGTGAGCTTTAGAACGCATGTAAACTTTACCGCGTCCTGTCTTATATGCATCGATAATGCCTTTACGGCCACTAATCAGAGCAGCGGTAGGGAAATCAGGCCCAGGAATATGTTCCATCAATTCATCAATGGTCACATCTTCATTATCAATGTAAGCCAAGCAACCATCTAATACTTCACCTAGATTATGCGGCGGGATATTGGTTGCCATACCGACAGCGATACCAGAAGAACCGTTGACAAGTAAGTTAGGAATTTTAGTGGGTAAAACGGCAGGAATTTTTTCTGTGCCGTCGTAGTTATCGACGTAATCGACCGTTTCTTTATCAAGATCGGCTAATAGCTCATGGGCCATTTTGGACATGCGAACTTCGGTATAACGCATCGCCGCCGCAGAGTCACCATCGATAGAACCAAAGTTACCTTGGCCATCCACAAGCATGTAACGAAGTGAGAATGGTTGAGCCATACGTACGATGGTATCGTAAACCGCGCTATCACCATGTGGGTGATATTTACCGATTACGTCACCAACCACACGAGCTGATTTTTTATAAGGCTTATTCCAATCGTTACCCAGAACGTTCATTGCAAATAAAACACGGCGGTGAACCGGCTTCAAACCATCACGAACATCTGGAAGTGCACGACCAACGATGACAGACATCGCATAATCAAGATATGAACCTTTCAGTTCATCTTCAATATTTACTGGCGTAATTTGTTTAGCTAAATCGCTCATAGAGCCATTATCCCTCTATTCTTTTTGATCGCGTACTTCATTACAAATAGCGATACGCACAAGGTCTAAAAATATAACACAGAAATCCTCAATCAGGCATCTATTTCATGGCAGTTTTAATCAGTTGATGGCCACTTCACGCTTTAACTGCAGAAAAATTGAGCTAGATTCAAATTTATGCTTTTTATCAATCACTTTAACTGGCTCAATTTAAAAGTCAGGATTTTATGACCTTTCTTTTCCTGCTATATTAATTGCATCTTGATGACTTGAAGAATGATCACTATGACAACTAAGCAAAACGTTGATCCTGCAGAAATTAAAAAATTCGAAGATATGGCTTCTCGTTGGTGGGATTTAAATGGTGAATTCAAACCATTACATCAAATCAACCCTCTTCGCTTGAACTTTGTACTTGATAGCGCACAAGGGCTATTCGGTAAGAAAGTCCTTGATGTCGGCTGTGGCGGTGGAATTCTCGCAGAGAGCATGGCCAAAGAAGGCGCTGATGTGACCGGACTTGATATGGGTAAAGAGCCTTTAGAAGTGGCAAGACTTCACGCGTTAGAATCTGGAGTCACGCTGCACTATATACAAAGCACTATCGAAGATCATGCCGACCAATGTCCACAAAGTTACGATGTGGTCACTTGCATGGAAATGTTAGAACACGTTCCGGATCCCCTATCTGTTATTCAAGCTTGTGCTCGTTTAGTAAAACCCGGTGGACACGTTTTCTTTTCTACCTTAAACCGTAATTTAAAATCTTATTTATTTGCGATTGTAGGTGCAGAGCAAGTGATGAAGATCGTACCGAAAGGCACTCATGACCATAGTAAGTTCATTCGCCCATCGGAATTACTCAAAATGGTAGACTCGACTCCACTGCAAGAACAATCCATCACAGGGTTACATTACAACCCACTTACCGACCACTATTCATTAGGCAAAAGTGTGGATGTAAACTATATCATTCATACAAAAAATATCGGTTAATCCTATTTTAACCTTCATATTCGAAGCATAAGAAAACACTGAAAAAAACCGGTGTTTTCTTACATGTTTTTTTATAAAAATGTGCTTGATCACTCATAAATTCAGCAATAAATTTCCGGATCATTTTCTGTTAAAGATCAAGAGAAATATTTTTTCCCTTGGGCATAAATCCATCATATTGGATCCTCTAAATTTCACTAATCAAGGAATACGTAAGTGCATAGGTTAGTGTCTACTTACAGAAAAATTTCTATCCAAACGTTATCCACAAGTTGGATAAAATCCAAATCTTGAAACTCACGTCTTTTCGCACTATCTTGTAACTCATCTGTTGGGCCAACCCAACATATAGTGTTTCACCTTCATCGTAAGGTAGAGCGAGATCAGCATAAAAGCTTGCCAAAAACATAATAATACAATGCGTCAGCTTAGAATTTATCTAGTTTAGGGAACTCATTTCGAATGAACGAACAATTGACAGTCACAAAACGTAGTGGAAAGAAAGAGTCGATCGATCTTGAAAAGATCCATAGAGTGATCACATGGGCAGCGGAAGGACTTCATAATGTTTCTGTTTCTCAAGTAGAGCTTAAAGCCCACATCCAGTTTTACGATGGCATTACTACCTCTGATATTCACGAAACCATCATAAAATCTGCAGCCGACCTCATTTCAGAGCAAAGCCCTGACTACCAATATCTAGCTGCTCGTTTAGCCGTTTTCCACCTACGTAAAAAAGCTTATGGTGAATTTGAGCCGCCAAAACTGTTCGACCATGTTTCAAAATTGGTTGATATGGGTAAATACGATAAGCATTTACTAGAAGATTATACTGCTGAAGAGTTTGCAGTATTAAATAGCTTCATTGATCACAATCGTGACATGAACTTTTCATATGCTGCGGTAAAACAACTTGAAGGCAAATACTTTGTTCAAAACCGTGTAACAAAGGAAATTTACGAAAGCGCTCAGTTTTTATACATTCTCGTTGCCGCTTGCTTATTTGCTAAATATCCTCAAGAAACACGTTTAGACTACATTAAGCGTTTTTATGATGCGGTATCGATGTTCAAAATTTCACTACCAACACCAATTATGGCAGGTGTTCGTACTCCTACTCGTCAATTTAGCTCATGTGTATTAATCGAATGTGGTGATAGCCTAGATTCAATCAATGCGACAGCAAGCTCTATCGTTCGCTACGTTTCACAACGTGCAGGTATTGGTATTAATGCGGGTCGTATTCGTGCGCTTGGTTCGGAGATTCGCAACGGTGAAGCTTTCCACACAGGTTGCATCCCATTTTATAAATACTTCCAAACTGCGGTTAAATGTTGCTCTCAAGGCGGCGTTCGTGGTGGTGCAGCAACCGTGTTCTACCCTATTTGGCACCGTGAAGTTCAGTCTCTATTAGTACTGAAAAACAACCGTGGTGTTGAAGAAAACCGCGTTCGTCATATGGATTATGGCGTGCAGCTAAACAAACTTATGTACGCTCGATTAATTAAAGGCGCAAACATCAGTTTGTTCTCTCCATCGGATGTACCTGGGCTATACGATGCCTTTTTTGAAGACCAAGCGAAGTTTGAAGAGCTTTACGTTAAATATGAAGCCGATGAATCAATCAAACGCGAAACTATCAAAGCGGTTGAGCTATTCTCATTGTTAATGCAAGAGCGCGCTTCAACAGGCCGTATCTACATCCAAAACGTCGATCACTGTAATACTCACAGTCCTTTTGACCCAAGTGTTGCTCCAGTTCGTCAGTCTAACTTATGTCTAGAGATTGCTTTGCCGACCAAACCTCTGCGTAACGTAGATGATGAAGAAGGCGAGATTGCATTATGTACTCTATCTGCATTTAACTTAGGTGAAATCAAATCACTGGATGACTTTGCTGAATTATCAGATCTTGTTGTGCGAGCGTTAGATGCCCTATTAGATTACCAAGACTACCCACTTCCTGCGGCTCGCAAAGCGACCATGAACCGTCGTACTTTAGGCGTTGGTGTCATCAACTATGCTTACTACCTAGCGAAAAACGGCGTGAAATATTCAGATGGTAGTGCCAATGGTTTGACTCACCGTACTTTTGAAGCGATTCAATATCACTTGCTAAAAGCATCGGTTGAATTAGCGAAAGAGAAAGGTGCATGTCCAGCATTTAACGAAACAACTTATGCACAAGGCATTTTACCAATCGACTCTTATAAGAAAGATTTAGATGCCATTTGTGATGAGCCTTTGCATCTTGATTGGGAAACTTTACGTAACGAGATTACCACTCACGGTCTACGTAACTCGACTCTAACTGCACTCATGCCATCTGAAACTTCTTCACAGATTTCAAATGCAACCAATGGTATTGAACCACCTCGCGGATTCGTTTCGGTGAAAGCATCAAAAGATGGGATCTTGAAGCAAGTCGTGCCAGAATACCAAGCACTGAAAGATCAATATGAACTACTATGGCGTATCCCATCAAATGATGGTTATCTACACCTAGTTGGGATTATGCAAAAATTCGTAGACCAATCGATTTCAGCCAACACAAACTACGATCCTAGTGTACAAGCTAACGGCAAAGTACCGATGAAGTTACTGCTGAAAGATTTATTAACTGCCTATAAATATGGCCTAAAAACCCTTTACTATCATAATACTCGTGATGGTGCGAGCGACGATCAAAATGATGCAGCAGCGGTTGTTGAAGAGGATGATTGCGCCGGCGGCGGTTGTAAGATCTAATTAAACATTTGAAATAACGTAGCCTGCCCTGTCGCAGGCTGCTTTCATTCAATCACTACCCAAGTACATAATGCAGTGATCTTTATCCAACATATCACTGCCACATGAATGGTTGTTCAACCGTTCATTTAAGAGGTTAGCATGGCTTATACAATTTTTAATCAGAAGAAAAATGACCAGCTCAAAGAGCCGATGTTCTTTGGCCAGTCGGTTAACGTTGCACGTTACGACCAACAAAAATTTGAGATTTTCGAAAAACTAATCGAAAAACAATTATCGTTCTTTTGGCGTCCTGAAGAAGTTGACGTTTCTAGTGACCGTATTGATTACAATAAGCTACCTGATCATGAAAAACATATTTTCATCAGTAACTTAAAATATCAAACATTGCTTGATTCCATTCAAGGTCGTAGCCCAAACGTTGCCCTATTACCATTAGTTTCTCTACCAGAATTAGAAACGTGGATTGAAACATGGTCATTCTCCGAAACCATCCACTCTCGTTCATACACACACATTATTCGTAATATCGTGAATGATCCTGGCGCGGTGTTTGATGATATCGTTGAAAATGAATTCATTGTAAAACGCGCACGTGATATTGCTCATTACTACGATGAACTGATTCGTTTAACCAATGACTACCATCGTTATGGTGAAGGTACTCATGTTTTAAATGGCGAAACCGTTGAAATAAGACTTCATGATTTGAAAAAGCAGCTTTACCTTTGCTTGATGTCGGTTAACGCACTAGAAGCGATTCGTTTTTACGTGAGCTTTGCCTGTTCATTTGCTTTTGCAGAACGTGAATTAATGGAAGGTAACGCGAAAATTATCAAACTGATTGCTCGTGATGAAGCCCTACATTTAACCGGTACTCAGCATATGCTAAACATCTTACGCAATGGTCAAGATGACTTTAGCTTTATGCAAATTGCAGAAGAGTGTAAGCAAGAATGTTTTGAGCTGTTTAAACAAGCGGCTGAACAAGAAAAAAAATGGGCAGAATACCTATTCAAAGATGGCTCTATGATTGGCCTGAATAAAGATATTTTATGTCAGTACGTTGAATACATCACGAACATCCGTATGCAAGCGGTTGGCCTTGATGCTGCTTATCCTGCTGCCACCAGCAACCCAATCCCTTGGATCAATGCTTGGTTATCATCAGATAACGTACAGGTTGCCCCACAAGAGGCTGAAATCAGTTCATACCTAGTTGGCCAAATCGATAACGAAGTTGGCTCTGATGACTTTGGAGATTTCGAACTGTAATGAAATCAATGCAAATCAATGGTATTACTCAACTAAATATCGACCCACAACAAACTCTGCTAAATGCGATGGAAAAGGCAGGTCTTGAACCTGAATTTCAATGTCGAGATGGCCATTGTGGAGCTTGTAAATGTGAGTTGGAATCAGGTGAGGTGGAATACATTGGATTTGCGTTAGCTTTCACTCATCCTAAAGAAATTTTGCCTTGTATCTGCAAAGCAAAATCGGATGTGGTACTCAAGAATGTTCGATATCAATCAGTAAAGAAAAGAGCATAACCATACTCTTCACTTTATCCATATCAATAAAAAAACGGGCTTGTGAGTTATTCACAAGCCCGTTTTTTATCTCATCCATTAGTATAATTAAAAGTCGTAGCTAATACTCACCGTGGTGTAGATTTCATCATTACTCTTATCTGAAGCAACGTCTGTGTTATACACATATTGAGCATCAAACACTAAAGCAACATCCTCGACTAAAATATTCTTCAAATTAGCGCCAAGAGTATATTTAGTATTCGATTCACCATAATCCACCTCTGCATCGCCTCCAATCGATAACGTATCCGTCACCTTGGTTTTAGCATTTAAGAAGCCATTCGCCGTAATATCTTCGGATACTTGACCTGGATGATCGACATCATCGGGTTGACGTTCACTCCGGCGATAACCCGGCCCTCCACCAATATTCACTTTTGTGATTTCAGTGTCTACTAATGCCCTTTCAATACCTGCGGTAACGGAATAAACATCACGATAAGTTTCGTACTGATCATGTTCATATCCATTATCAACAAACGCTTTATACTTTTCTGCGATTTGATAAGACACTTTATAACCTAGCTCGTATTTATTGGTACCATCATCCTCTGAATCAGACGTTTTCGTATAATAACTACTACCCGAGAAATCGTGGGTCCATTTCTCTTTTTCATACTTCAACCAACCACCAGTATTGAGAGAGGTCGACGTTGTTGAAGCATTAGAATACAAAAAACCAAGCTTGGCCCCACCACTAAACTGCCCTTGTTCTAGAGAGGTTGCATCATCAGAAGCAAGAGCAGGCATAGCAGAAAATAGCAGCACAAAAGAAGAGAGATAAAGAGTTGATTTCATGCGAAGCACCTTTTGTTAAATATGCGTAAACAGTATTTAAGTTCGATGTCACATTTGTCATGTAATTGTTATGTAATTAAAAATTACTCTCATTTGGCGATTTTATCACCGAAGATCAACCTTCAATAAAAGCTAAGCGGTCGAAGTGACTGAATGTCGCCAACATATTCGTTTGTTGCAAGTACCTTCTCACCATATCCAGGATCACGGTAGACAGTAAAATTTGTTGGGATTTTAGTGGATACTCCCGTGCAAATGAAACCTGTTGAGCAAAATGATATTCAGCAGAAATCAAAACCAAAGCGATACTTTGATCTTCCATTTTAAAACTACCAACAACAATGGCCGATTGGGTATCTTGGCGGTATTCATCTGAAATCAGTAATGCATCTTGTAGTTCTGATAATGGTTGAGCCTGATTATCGACCACACATTGTACAAACTGTTTTTGCGCATTGACATCCAATGACAACCCTCGAGCAACTTCCCCACCAGTCACTTGCTCAAGTGCTGAAATATGAATTTGATTTTGTTCAAGTAAATGCCCAACTGCCCCGATTAAAGGCTGATTAATCGAAAGCGTAAACTCCGCTAATTCACCACTAATAATCTCAATCACTTGTTCAATATTGACGTCTTGATAAGGGCTGAATATTTTCACCTCAATAAACGGCATGTAAGAGCGATAACCAAGGCTGAACCCCTTTGGTAACACTACCGATTTTAAACGATCAGCAATACCAGATTCACCAAGACCAAAGGTATAAAGCTTATTACATTCCAACCTTTCTACGTTGGGAAAGCGTTGTTTTAGACGCGGCAAAATTTCATCCATTGTCATACGCTTAAATTCAAAAGGAACGCCGGGAGTGAAAAATATTACCGCGCCATTGAGTTCAATGCTAAATCCACACGCAGTCCCTACTGGGTTATTAATCATTTCCGCGCCAGCTGGCAGCATCGCTTGCTTATCGTTACTTGCCGCCATTGGACGACCTAAACGAGCAAAGTAGTGAGTCATAATCTCTAACCATTCTTGATGAAGCTCTAACTCCACACCAAGAGCGTTAGCCGCGGCTAATGCGCTAAGGTCATCGGTTGTTGGGCCCAACCCACCATTCACAATCACCACATCACTTTTTAAGCTTAATGCTGTAATTTCGCTTTCTAATTCATCTAACTGATCGCCAACCGTACTTCGGTAGTGAATCGCAAACCCTTGTTCAAAAAATAATTCCGATAACCATGAAGCATTGGTATCGACAATATCACCATGCAACACTTCTTCGCCCGTGCTGAGCATTGATACTTTGACCATTTCTCGTCCTTATCTGTCTATTCTTTTTATGAAATGATTGAAACATAACTATACCCAAGTCACCTCAAGATGCGAGTATCAGCAACAATAAAACAGGCTTTAGACAAAGCCAATTGAATGATCATAGTCATTCTATCTCTGTTCTATTTAACATCGCCTAAAGGCTTAGATGATGACTCTGAATTATGAATCTTTGAAATCGCTTGGGTATAGTGAACTTTTAGTGCTTTATTCTTAATCAATCATTCTTATCTATACTAAAATGATCTTAAGTACTTCACTGATAATGAGGTTTCCATGACAAACAAGGTTCTCTTCATTGCCAATATTTCTGGCCATGCTACTCCTCAAACACTACAACACCTTGCACACGTTACTCATAAACATGGTGGTAGTTGGATTATTAGTAAAATTAATTATCTCGATGACCAAGTTGCAGGATTAATTAAAATTGAGTGCCCAGAATCAAGTCTAGAGATGATTCAAACAGCGTTTGACGAAGCCCCAGGCTTACAAGCTCATTTTGTGCAATCTCAAGAAATGAAACACGCCGAAGATGATGTTTATGAATTACGTTTTGATAGCCAAGAACAAGCAGGAATCATTAAAGAACTCACTCACATCTTAGAGCGAGAACGCGCGAATATTTTAAGTATTGATACTCAGCGTCTATTTCTCGCAGGTGAAAATGGCATCAACGCAAATCTCTTTACATCGCAATTTAGCATTACCATTCCGGAAGACACCAGCATTAAAGATGTGATTGCAGAACTAGAAGCTATAACCCAAGGCACTCGAGTAATTGATGTAACATCAATATTGTCTAAAAAAGAGTAAAATTCAAACGTGACAAAAATGTTAAATATGGCATTCTGGGCTTCTAAAAAAGGAGAACAAAATGTTACGGACGATTACTCAATTATTCCCTGTATGGGCAATTTTAATATCTATCTTGGCTTATCTGCAGCCAACCATTTTTCAGCCATTAAAGTCATATATTGTGCCTTTATTAGTTGTAATTATGATGTCAATGGGCCTGACACTAAAAGCCAGTGATTTTGCGAATGTTGTTAAGCAAAAGTTGGCGGTTACTATTGGGATCATTTTACAATTTACGGTTATGCCGTTTGTCGCATTGTTGATCAGCTATGTTCTAGGATTCAGCCCAGAACTTACGATAGGTATGGTGCTTGTTGGAAGTGTCGCCGGTGGTACCTCATCCAATGTCATGTGTTACTTAGCTAAAGGTGATGTGGCACTTTCTATTTCTATGACCGCTATTTCAACATTACTGGGTGTAATACTTACGCCATTTCTGTCTGAGCTTTTAGCCGGACAAGCTGTAGATGTACCAGCAGCGGCAATGCTCATGAGCCTTGTGAAAATTGTATTACTACCGGTCGCCGTGGGCATCTTTATTAATCAGTTCTTCCACAATGTCACACAGAAGCTCGATTCAATACTGCCTTTAATTTCAATGGCTGCGATTGTGATGATTATTGGTATCGTTATTGCGCTTAATGCATCTCAATTTGCCTCTATTGGCCCAATCATCGCACTGGCTGTGGTTTTACATAATGGATTTGGCTTATTGGCTGGATATTGGGGGTGTCGATTATTAGGGTTTAACGAAACGATCTCTCGTACGATTGCATTTGAAGTCGGTTTACAAAACTCTGGACTTGCAACCGCACTTGCAATGAAATTCTTTACCCCTGCGGCCGCCATGCCGGGAACGTTATTTTCACTTTGGCATAATATTTCAGGCTCTATCTTAGCCGGTTATTGGTCGAGAAAAACGGTGAAAGATAACTCATCAGTAAAAGCCCAGACACACATCGAAAACATCTAAGCTTTTGACCATGAAGCGATCTTATTAGCCAATACGACCAAGGACTTCGTAAACACCATGCGAAGTCCTTCCTCTTAATGTCCTAAGGCTGAAAGGTCAAACTCTAGCTCACCTGAACCCAGTACAGTAAACGTCACTTTATTTTTATCACTGCCTTTTAAATCCGTATCCGTACAACCGCTAAACACAAACCAATCATATTGATACGTGAGCGAATAACGAGTATCACCTAAGTAACTCACTGATATGATTTGGATGCCATTATCATTGAGCGCCCTTGGATCTATGTAGTCAAGATTCGGAATTAATTGATGCTCAATTTTATCTTGGTTCTTTAACAAAAAATTTTTCAAGATAATGGCAAACGCTTCCCCATGAGAATCAATCGCACCGGAATACATCATTTTCATTAAACACTTCCCTTTTAAAAACAGATATCCTCGACACCCTACCGTTAAGAAAACAAAAAAGCCGCGATGTCTGTTTACTTTCAGTATTTCACTTAAGTAAACAAGCAGCGCGGCTTAACATTACCGTTTTTTACGCGTTAATCACATGGTTATTTAACCGACCATTGAGACAGAGAACGTTTGAAATCCTGATAATCAAATTCATTCAACTTTTGAATCTCACCATCGCTGCGCTGACAATACACGCTTGGCATTTTCAGGCCATTAAACCAATTTAATTTCACCATAGTGTACCCTGCACTATCGAGAATATGCAGGCGCTGACCTATCTTTAATGGCTGCTCAAACTTAGCCACACAGAATTGATCGCCGGCCAAGCAAGAGCAAGAACCAATAACATATTCATGCAGCCCTTCGTCACTAGACTCACCAATAGAAGCTGGTTCATTGTAGATGAGCGTATCTAAACGGTGCGCTTCGGTGGCTGAATCCACAATTGCGGTCTTCATACCATTTTCCACAATATCAACCACCGTTACGACTAAATCGGCTGTCTTAGTAATGATGGCTTCACCCGGCTCAAGATATAACTGAACCGCGTGTTTTTCACTAAATTGCTTGAGCGCTTGAGCTAATTTCTCAACCTCATAACCCGGCCAAGTGAAGAAAACCCCACCACCAAGGCTAACCCAATCTAGCTTATCTAAATAGTGACCAAAACGTTCTGAAATGCTATCAAGCAAAGCAATGAAATCATCCGCCGATTTATTCTCACAGTTCATGTGGAACATCACGCCATCAAGATCATCAAAAACCTCACTAGAAAGCTGCGCTGCTTGAACCCCTAAACGAGAGAATTGACGCGCAGGGTCCGCTAGGTCTTGCCCTGCACGGCTCACACCCGGATTTAAACGAACACCAATAGACGCTTTACCTTCCACAAGATGACGATAGGCTGTTAACTGACTTAATGAGTTAAAAATCATCTTATCGCAGATATCGGCAACCTCTTTCACATCTTGTTCGCTGTAACCCACACTGTAAGCATGAGTCTCTCCGCCAAAGGTTTCGTGGCCTAATTTCACTTCATAGGGACCACTACTGGTTGTGCCATCCAGATAAGGCTTAATGATGTCAAATACGCCCCACGTCGAAAAACACTTCAGTGCTAAGACCAATTTGACGCCACTTAACTCTTTAAGCTGCTTTGCGATTTCAAGGTTACGAATCAACTTTGATTCATCAATCATGAAATAAGGAGTTGGAAGGTTGTTAGACATAGATAATTCCATAAAACGATTCTCGAGCACTGCGTTTCTCGTATCTAGAATGCGATGCTTCTCGAAAAAGATATAAGACAGCCATAACGAATGCTATGGCTGTTCTTACTAATTGAGTCTGCCAGCGGTACTCGGGTAACGAAACACGAGCAACGCGATACGACTTTACTTTAGAATATTAATCTTCGGTTGGCCTGGCTCTAGCTCTTGAACGTGCCAATCTAAACCAATTTTTGGCATGGTTTCTAGGAACATATCAGGATCTAATTGCTCCATGTTAAACACACCGGCTTGATTCCATGAGCCATTGAAGTATTGCAGCGCAGCGGTAATCGCTGGCACACCGGTTGTGTAAGCAATCGCTTGATGCTCAACATCTTCATAGGCCACTTCATGGTCAGCATTGTTGTAGATAAACACGCTACGTGCTTTGCCATCTTTTGTACCTTGAACCCAAGTACCAATACAGGTTTTGCCTGTGTAGCCCGGTGCAAGAGACGTCGGATCGGGCAATAATGCTTTTAATACTTTTAGCGGTTCAACCACTGTACCGTCTTGTAAAGTAATGGGATCAGGGCTTAATAGACCAATGTCCTTCATGCAATTGAAGTAGTTTAAGTAACGGTCACCAAAGCCCATCCAGAATTCGATACGTTTTGCTGGAATGAATTCTTGCATTGAACGAACTTCATCATGCGCCATTGAGTAGACTTTAAACTCACCGCAATTTGGGAAATCAAACTCAAGCATACGAGTGTGACAAGGAACTTGTTTCCAGCTGCCCTCTTCCCAGTAGAAAGAATCACCTTGGATTTCAAGCATGTTTGTTTCTGGGTCAAAGTTAGTGGCAAATTTCTTACCGTGATCACCCGCGTTCACATCCATCACATCAATGGTGTCAATTTCATCAAATAGATGCTTCACAGCATAAGCTGCAAACACACTTACTACGCCCGGATCAAAGCCAGCACCTAAAATACCAGTGATGCCTGCTTCCGCGAATTTTTCACGAAATGCCCACTGTGGATCGTAAGCTTCAGGCACTTGTTGACCTTCACTGCATAAATCTACGGCTACCGATGTATCAAGGTAAGATACTTTAGCTTGGTAGCAGGCTTCCATGATTGTAACATTCACCCATGGAGGCCCAGCATTGATCACGAGATCAGGTTTTACTTCATTGATAAGCGCTACTAAAGATGCCACATCATCAGCGTCTACAAATCGTGCTTCTAATTTTTTAGATGGGTCTTTAAGGTTATTTTTACCTTTAATCGACTCGATGATTTTTTCACATTTCGCAATCGTGCGAGAGGCAAGCGTAATATCACCGAGTACATCATTGTTTTGAGCTGCTTTGTGAGCCACAACCCAACCAACACCACCTGCGCCAATTTGTAAAATAGACATCTTTAAGTCACCTTCCTTCTTGAGGGTTAATAGATTACTTCTCTTTTAATAGAGCAATAGAAATAAACGTAGGCAGCTTTAGCTATAAAGCCGCCTAACATAGAGATTAATGCGTTAAAGCATTTTCCGCCGTTAACACTTGAGCCAACTCAGTCACATCATTCAATAATGCTTCAAAATCATTCAAGGTTAGGCATGGGTTCAAAATAGTAAATTTCAGCGCCGCTTTACCATCGACAGTCGTTTCACCTAGTACCGCTACACCACGAACTAAAGCTTCAATACGAATTTGACGGTTTAAGTCATTTAACTCCTGTTCACTCAAATTAGCGTTGCTATAACGCATCAATACCGTTGATAGTGCTGGCGGGGCTAATAGTTCAAACGCGGCATTATTGGCTACCATTTGTGCCACTTCATGGGTTTGTTCGATCAAGTGGTCGTACATTTCACCGAGTGCTTGAGTACCTACGCTCTGCATCGTCATAAAGACTTTTAACGCGTCAAAACGACGTGTAGTGGCCATTGATTTATCGACTAGATTTGGCAGTTCATCGGTTTCACGGTTTAAGTAATCGGCATGGTGCAATAAGTATTTAAAGTTCGCTTTGTCTTTCACCAGCACCGCACCACAACTGATTGGTTGATAAAATAACTTATGGAAGTCCACACTAATTGAAGACGCACGCTCAATACCGGTTAAGCGATGTTTATGGCTACTTAGAATTAATGCACCACCGTATGCCCCATCCACATGGAACCAAATATCGTGCTGCTCAGCTAAATCGGCCAAAGTATTGAGATCATCAATCGCACCGTGATCGGTTGTACCCGCAGTGCCCACCATCGCAAATGGAATTAACCCATCGGCTTTCAGTTGATTTAATGTTTCAGTCATTGCATCGGTATTGATCGTGCCATCGTTGTGGGTATCCACACACACGACTGCGGCTTCACCTAGGCCCATTAATGACGCTGTTTTTTGCACCGTGAAGTGAGATTTCTTCGAACATACAATACGTAATTTATCGGCGTAATCGGGTAGACCGAGCTTTTGGATCGAGTGCTGGCTTAATTTATCGGCAATCCAATCACGAGCTAACAATAGGCCCATTTGGTTGCTTTGCGTACCACCACTGGTAAACACACCATCGGCTTGCTCACCCATGTTGTAACGCTCACATAACCAATCCACCACACGTTGCTCAACATAAGTCGCAGCAGATGCTTGATCCCATGAATCCATCGACTGATTCAAAGAGGCAATCATGGCTTCAGCGGCAATCGCTGGCACTAATGGTGGCGTGTGTAAATGTGCAATGCAATTTGGGTGCTGCACAAAGATCGAATTCTTCGCCACTAAATTGGTGGTGCTATTGATCACTTGTTGTAAATCACTATTACTTGAATCCAAATTGACCGCTTCAATCTGCGCTTTTAGCAACTGTGGATCGATACCTGAATAAGGTTTATCTACCGCTTCAAATACCGCTTTCATCGCTTGGGTTGTTTGGTTCATCGCTTTTTCAAAACTGTCTGCGCCGTGTGCGCCAGTTTGAATGAAGTGCTGCTGCCAATCTTGATGTGAGATGGCTTCTTTGGTTGGGTCAATCCCCCCGCCCACGGCAATGATCGCCTCTTTTAGGGTTTTCAAAGCAAAATCAATCTGCTCAAAGCTGATAATCACAGGCGGTAAGAAACGCAATACCGAACCGTCGCGGCCACCTTTTTCAATCATCAAGCCACGCTCTAATGCTGCGCGTTGAATTTTTAAAGTTAATGCCGAAGCAGAAGCTGGCTCGCCAAATTTATTCAACTCACCATTAGGCTGTACGACTTCCGCACCAAGCATCAGACCTTTACCACGTACCTCAGCAATGCAACCCACTTCCTGTTGAAGCTTTTCTAACCCTGCACGCAAGTATTGACCCGCCACTTTGGCATGTTCAACTAAGTTATCACGTTGGATGATTTCTAACGCTTTCGCACCAGACACCATCGCTAATTGGTTACCACGGAAAGTCCCTGTGTGTTCACCTGGATTCCAAGTATCGATTTCTTTGTTAAATACTAAAATCGACATAGGCAGGCCGCCACCAATCGCCTTTGATAAACAAAGAATATCCGGTGAAATGCCCGATTCTTCAAAGGCAAAATTGTAACCGGTTTTTCCGACACCACATTGGATCTCATCAAAGATCAATAGGATGCCGTGTTCTTGGGTGATTCGGCGTAATTCACGTAACCAAAATGCTGGAGCGGGAATAACGCCGCCTTCACCTTGTACTGGCTCAACAATAATGGCCGCAGGCTTTTGAATCCCGCTCTCATCATCGTGTAGCATACGCTCAATATAACGAATATTTTGTTTCGCGCCTTCTTCACCACCCAGACCAAATGGGCAACGTAGGCTATATGGGAAAGGCATAAAGTGAACATCTGACATCAAGCCAGTACGACGTGCTTTCGTGCCTAAGTTCCCCATCATGCCCATGGTGCCATTGGTCATACCGTGATAAGCACCACGGAAGGCAATCATGGTATTACGGCCAGTTGTTTGCTTAGCCAGTTTAATTGCCGCTTCAACCGCATCGGCGCCCGATGGACCACAGAATTGAATCACTGAGTTTTCAGCAAAATCCGCAGGCAGGAATGATTTAACTTGCTTGATAAAACGATCTTTTGCTGGCGTCGTAATATCTAAGGTTTGATAAGGTAGACCCGTATCAAGTTGTTCTTTTAATGCTTGGTTTATTTCTGGATGGTTGTAACCCAATACCAAGGTGCCCGCACCGGCAAGACAATCTAAAAACAACTGGCCACGCGTATCTTCAACTAAAGCACCATAGGCACGCTTAATTGCGATAGGCAAACGGCGTGGATAAGAACGAACCGCTGATTCATGCTGTTCTTGATCGAGTAATACTTGATCAAGGGCAAGATCATACACACCATCTACGTATGGAATATTTGTGGTAAATGGTGTTTGAGCTGAATTAAGCTCAAAGTCAAAAGCAGTGGTCATTTATAAACCCTTAAAAACGGTATAGATATTAAATACTGGCAGAATTAACCGCCAAACCGACTTCAATGAAAATAAGTCATTACTTCAAATTGAAGACACTAAACGCCTCCCTTGTTCACAAATAAAATTGCAAACAATAGGCGAGAAATGCAAAAAGCAAATCAGAAATTAGCGAATATAAATCACGGTTCTGTGATGTTTGAAGTACGGCGACTTAACGGAGTACAACTATAACTAGTTGAACTCGTAATATGACAACGTTCCATCGTGCGCAAAAAGGCCACAATTGAACGATTAAGATGAGTAAAGCTGATTTTTAAAATCTGGATTAATGTTTTCAAAGTTGGGCTTCCTATAACAATGCGGATGTCTTTCGCACCGGTTCCCGTCTACTGATTAACTCGATGTTAACAGTACCTACTCATACGTAATGGCACAATCAGCTTGAATGTCCTTACGCGTATCCCCCTAAGGTAACGCTACCCCTAATCAATTATTAGGTTTAACCTTGAGATTGTGGCGGAAAATAACACAAAAATTATTTTCAACGCAAACAATTTTAAAGGGAGAAATAAAATTAATTATTCCTCCCCTTTCATCACATCATGAAGTTGTTGATTTTAATCTCATTACGACTTCTTCGCCGCGTACATTGCCTGGATTTCTTTTTTGTATTTTTCGTAAATCTTTTTACGACGCAGTTTCAATGTAGGGGTAATTAAGCCTTCTTCAATTGAAAATTCTTTTGGTAATAAGGTGAATTTTTTAATTTTTTCAAAGCCGGCTAATTCTTTTTGTAAATGCTTCAGCCTTTGCTCAAAATGCTCAACCACATGGCTATGCTTCAATAACTCCAATGGCGACTCATAATGAATACCTTTCTCTTTCGCCCAAGTATCTAACGCTTCAAAAGCAGGAACGATTAACGCAGTCACATAATTTTTCGCATCAGCAACAATCGCAACTTGTTCGATGAAAGAACAGCTGCCAACTTTGCCTTCTACACGTTGCGGAGCAATGTATTTACCATTGGAGGTTTTCATTAATTCTTTAATACGATCGGTAATGTATAAATTACCATTTTCATCAAACTGACCGGCATCGCCCGTTTTTAACCAACCATCTTCAAATGTTTCTGATGTATCTTCAGGGCGGTTGTAATAGCCTTTCATGACAATATCACCGCGGATCAAGATTTCGTTATCTTTGCCCAACTTCACTTCAGTTTGACTTAATGGTTGACCATTTGAGCCTGTCACGCGGTTATCTATAGTATTGCAGGTCACTGTTGCGGTAGTTTCTGTCATACCATAGCCACATAACACTGGAACATTGATCGCATGGAAAAAACCGGCAACATCGGCATCTAGCGCCGCACCACCACAAGGCATAAACTTCAAGCGACCACCGAGTGCATTTTGTAATTTACTGAAGACAAGTTTCGTCGCCAGTTGATTTTGCCACTTAAGAAAAACATTTGATGAATGACGACCTTGGTTAGCTTCAAATTGCTTCTTACCTACCTTCATCGCCCAAGCAAAGATCAGTTGTTTAACTTTGCTGCCTTTGGTTACTTGTTCTTGGATTGCGCTGTACACTTTTTCTAAAAATCTTGGTACTACGCACAGAGTATTGGGCTTAGTCGCACTGATCGCTTGTTTAACACGATTGGTATCTTGCAAATAAACATTTTTACCACCGCGCGCTAATACATAGAATGACCAACTACGTTCAAACACATGGCTCAATGGAAGAAATGCTAACGAAGTATCACCCTCTGTAAAGCCTAATACTTCATCATGCTGAGCAATCGTAGAAGCAAAATTGCGGTAATCTAACATTACACCTTTAGGATCACCCGTGGTACCCGATGTATAAATCAAGGTTACAAGATCATCAAGATTCACCTGCTCGATTCGCTCTGCTAGCGATTGAGACTGTATGGTATCTATTTTGAAGTTATCACCCAGCAATTCATCTAGGTGCCAATGTTGAGGACGAGCCTTTAAAGTCACCGTACGATCAAACACCACGATAGATTCAATACCCGGTAGTTGCTCTTGTAACTCACATGCCATTTGGTATTGCTGAGCATCATTTACAAACAACACCTTTACTTCGGCATCATTTAAAATAAATTGTGCTTGTTCAAGCGTACTGGTTGGGTAGATAGGCACAACCACAGCTCTCGCCTTTAAACTCGCCAAATCGGCATAAGTCCATTGTGGGCAGTTTTGTGAAAGGATAGCGCATTTATCTTGGATAGAAACACCAAGCTTAATTAACACTTTTGCCAATTTATCAGTTTGCTCTTCAAGTTTCTGCCAAGTTACAAGATTCCAAGGAGCCTGAATTTCAAAGCCTTCCAACGCAATTTGATCAGCACGTTGTTGAGCTTGGTGTTTAAACAAACGGATAAGATGATAAGCATCAAGAGACATAATTTCTTCCAGTTGAGCGTACAGATGTTTCTGTTTGGCGCGATTTTACCTCAAAGCACCCAAAAAGCGAAACACTTGTAAGCTCAGTAAAAAAACAATTAACTACTCAAGAACATCCGACTAACTTTATGAGCATCGATTGAAACGCAAAAAAGCCCCAGCATTTCTACTAGGGCTTTCTTATTTGGAGCGACACACGAGGTCCCCTGCTTTTACGAACTAGGCGTGACCTCAACCTTGGCAAGATTGCGCTCTACCAGCTGAGCTAGTGTCGCTGAAGAACTCGAACCTCGAAATCACTTAATTTGAAATATAAGAAAGCCCCAGCATTTCTGCTAGGGCTTTCTTATTTGGATCGACACACGAGGTTCCCTGCTTTTATGAACTAGCCGTGACTTCAACCTTGGCAAGGTTGCGCTCTACCAGCTGAGCCTGTGTCACTGAAGAACTCGAATCTCGAAATCACTTAATTTAAAATGCAAAAGCCCTAGCATTTCTGCTAGGGCTTTCTTATTTGGAGCGACACACGAGGTTCGAACTCGTGACCTCAACCTTGGCAAGGTTGCGCTCTACCAGCTGAGCTAGTGTCGCATTGCTACATAATGTAGACTTTTATAGATGGTGCCCCGGGCCGGACTTGAACCGGCACAGCGCGAACGCCGAGGGATTTTAAATCCCTTGTGTCTACCAATTCCACCACCAGGGCACGCAATTCTTTATTGCGATGCCTTAACTGAAAAGTTAGAACACCATCTGATATCGATTCTTTAAAAGAGTCCATATCGCAAAATTTGGAGCGACACACGAGGTTCGAACTCGTGACCTCAACCTTGGCAAGGTTGCGCTCTACCAGCTGAGCTAGTGTCGCTTTGTCTCAATCAAGATAATGGAGGCGCCTCCCGGAGTCGAACCGAGGTCCACGGATTTGCAATCCGCTGCATAGCCACTCTGCCAAGGCGCCTTACCTTGAGAAGAACTTAACTCTTTCGAATTATGTTGCGTTCCTCTTGAGTACGGGATGGCATTTTACGGATTCAGCCAAGCACGTCAACACTATTTTTCAATTTTTAAATCGTTTGTCTATTTTGCAGTCAAAAACCGATATATCGCACATTTTACAGGCTAACTTTGCCGATAATTTTAGCAAAATTTATCCATGAAAATGGATTGAATAATTTCATAACCACTTCAAATTCCGTGAGAAGCCCATCAAAAGACAATGCTAGCCACTATGTTTTATTGAAGAGCCATCTTATTCGATACATGCTGTCATTTATTAACATTGTTTTATGAGGTGTACAATGTCATTTCAACCGGGAAATATTGTTTGGTTTCAGTATGAGGCATTGAAGTCTACGTTTGCAATTTGTAGTTTTAACAATCAGGCGATCTATTTATGCCCAAAGCAGAAAAAAGTCATCGAAACTGGAATTACCGATAAACAACCACATTTACATACCGAACAAGCGAGTAATCCAGCCTTAGCTTTGCAGATTGCTTATAAATATAAAGGACTAGCGGGCCGTTTGTTTAACCATTCAAGCAGCCACTTTATCGGCAGTCTTTTCGATCCGAGAGCAGAACCTAAAATGGTTTTTGACTTTTTAGCCAAAGCACTTGGTAATGGTGCAATGCTTAATGCTGATCGAAAAGCGATTATGGCAGTCAGTACAAACGAATCCGCACGTTTAGCCTTAAGCTCTACAGATGAATTCCCAGTGCAAAATAAGCAGATCTGGGCTTGCCTACAAAAAGGCATTCGTTTCTATAGCTAGTTTAAGTTTAAACCCGCCAGATAAAGAAAGCCCCGCAGAGTATGCGAGGCTTTCGTTATTCAATAAATAAAATTAATTATTCTCACCGGCAAGCAAGTCACCTTTCGCAGCTTTTAAATATTGATACATAGACCAATACGTTAGAGCGGTTGCAACATATAAAGCAACGTAACCTAGCCATACCATCCAATCGTCATAACGCCAAATTAATACCCAAAGCGCAAACATTTGTGACAATGTTTTCCACTTACCAATCCAAGAAACAGCGACACTTGCTCGTTTACCAATTTCAGCCATCCATTCACGCAATGCTGAAATGATGATTTCGCGAGCAATCATGGTCGCAGCCGGAATAGTAATCCAAATGGTGTGATAATGTTCAGTGATTAAAATCAGTGCCGCGGCGACCATTACTTTAT
This sequence comes from Vibrio rumoiensis, assembly GCF_002218045.2. Taxonomy (NCBI): domain Bacteria; kingdom Pseudomonadati; phylum Pseudomonadota; class Gammaproteobacteria; order Vibrionales; family Vibrionaceae; genus Vibrio; species Vibrio rumoiensis. Next base: position 1,282,336 of record NZ_AP018685.1, on the reverse strand, counting down.
CAGCGACCGGATCTAAAAAAGCACCAAAACGAGACGTTTGGCCTAATTTCCTCGCCAACACCCCATCGAGCCAATCGGTAAACCCTGCGACCCAAAACACCATTGCAGCAGCAAACGGAGCCCATGAATAAGGCAGATAGAAAACGGCAACGAAAACAGGTATTAACGCAAGCCGAAGTAAAGTTAAAATGTTTGGTATTGTAAATCGCATAATTACGTCTCTTGGAGAGTGCGGCTTAATGTTGCGTTAAAACGGTCAGGGTTTCAATGCTTCATGAATGATTTCTGCCAAAGATTTACTGATCCCAGGGACTTTGGCTATTTCTTCTACAGTTGCTCGTTTTAATTCTTGTATACCACCCATATATTTCAATAATGCTTGACGGCGTTTTGGGCCAACGCCTTCAATACCTTCTAAAGTACTCGTTCTTCTTGTCTTTGCTCTTTTCGCTCTGTGCCCACTAATTGCATGATTATGGCTTTCATCGCGAATATGTTGGATCAAATGTAATGCAGGTGCGTCACTTGGTAAATTAAACTCTTCACCTGTGACTTTAATTAAGGTTTCTAAACCAGGTTTTCTGGTGACCCCTTTGGCGATACCAATTAATTCTGGTTTTTTAGGCCAATCCTGCCAATGTTTTTGGATTATCTCATAAGCGCGGTTAAGTTGTCCTTTACCTCCGTCAATAAAAATAACATCCGGTATTTTTTCTGCATAGATTTCATCAGTATACTGTTGCTTTGAATAGCGACGTTCCAACACCTGTCCCATTGCAGCATAATCATCGCCCCCAGTAATACCTTCAATATTATAACGACGGTACTCTTGTTTAACCGGGCCTTCACGATTAAACACCACACAAGAAGCAATCGTACTTTCTCCCATCGTATGGCTGATATCGAAACATTCCATGCGCTCAATGCGTTCCATACCAAACTCGGTTTCTAGTTCTTTAACCCGCTGATTCACTGTCATTTTATGACTAATCTTCGACGTTAACGCACTGCGAGCATTGGTGTTGGCCAAATTAAGATAACGGCCTCGGATCCCTCTAGGGCTAACATGAAACGTTACTTTACGACCGGCGATTTCTGTCAATGCCGCTTGTAATGGACTTTCATCATCAAACAGATCTGCGTTATAGGTAATACGAGTTGGTATGGTCGATGCTTCGTTATGGCTAAGATAATACTGATTCAAAAAGCTCGAAAACACTTCGTGATCATCAGTATTATTAGGGATTTTAGGAAAATGGCTACGACTTCCCAGCACCTTACCTTGTCGAATCATTAAGATATGTACACAAGCAAGGCCATTTTCTTTAGCAAAGCCAATCACGTCCATATCTTCAGCACTATCATTTGATACTGACTGCTGCTCTTGCACACGACGAATAGCCTGAATTTGATCGCGATATTTGGCGGCTTTTTCAAACGCCAATGCTTGACTCGCCTCATCCATTTTTTGAATTAAGGCATTGAGAACCAGATCATCTTTACCTTGTAAGAATAAGCGAACATAGTTGACACTTTCTGCATACTCTTCATCACTAATTAGACCTTTAACACATGGGCCTGAACAACGCTCAATTTGATACATCAAGCACGGTCTCGTTCGATTCGCGTAAATACTATCTTCACATTGGCGAACCGGAATAATTTTTTGCAAGAGGTGTAGCGTTTCTCGCACTGCGCCCGCATCCGGATAAGGACCAAAGTACTCCCCTTTCCTTTTCTTCGCGCCACGATGGTAGGCAAGACGAGGATGTTTGTGCTTTGTGATGAGAATATAAGGATAAGACTTATCATCTCTTAACAGCACATTATATTTAGGAAGGTATTGCTTAATGTAGTTGTGCTCTAAAATTAGTGCCTCGGTTTCAGTATGCGTTACCGTGACATCAATTTTGGCAATATGGCTAACAAGAGCCTTAGTTTTTTCGTTATCTAGATTTTTACGAAAATAACTGGAAAGACGTTTGAATAAATTCTTGGCTTTACCAACATAAATAACGTCAGCCTCGGCGTTATACATTCGATAAACACCGGGCTGATCAGAAACTGTCGATAGAAAAGAAGCAGAATCAAACGGGTCTGGCACTACAACGTCTCTGTATTTATCATGCCGTAACGGATTGCGAGATGCGTTAACTCAACATCACCATTAATATTTAACTTACTAAACAATCGGTAGCGATAGCTATTGACGGTTTTAGGGCTAAGGTTAAGTTGCTCAGAAATATCCGTCACTTTTTGACCTTTGGTGATCATCATCATGATCTGCAGTTCACGTTCAGATAGTTCTTTAAATGGGTTATCAGAAGGTGCTGAAAACTGGCTCAATGCCATCTGTTGCGCTATTTCCGGGGAAATATAACGCTGACCGCTGTTGACCATTCTAATCGCATTAACCATTTCATCTGGCGCAGCACCTTTGGTTAGGTAACCAGCAGCACCCGCTTGCATGACTTTGGTTGGAAATGGGTTTTCAGTATGTATTGTTAGAACAATGATTTTGATGTCAGGATTGAAACGTAAAATTTTCTTGGTCGCTTCAAGGCCACCAATGCCTGGCATATTCATATCCATTAAAATAACGTCCGCGTGATTAGCACGGCACCATTTTACAGAATTCTCACCACTGTCAGCTTCCCCTACTACTTTCATTCCACGGACGTCTTCAATTATACGTCGAATCCCTGTGCGAACCAGTTCGTGATCATCTACAAGGAAAACATTTATCACTCTTGTATCTCCACACTTGGATTATCGCTAGACCAACGAGATTATTAGCCGCTGGTCACTACATTCTAACTTATTTACCATCACAAAATGACTGTTAATCTCAGAATTAGCACTATTTTGTGACCAATCCATGATAGATGTAACCTGCCATGAAGGGTAATTGTATAAGGGTACTTGAAGTAAGCTCTACAAAATCAAACAATTACTTAAGCATTATTAATGGTTTGGTTAATAATGCAAGTTCGAATTTAGTATAAAAACAACATTTTTATACTCAGATAGCGAAAAGAATATAAAAGTGAAAACTCAACATCATTAATAAGCATTTGTTATCATACGACCACTTCATCGATTAGGATTGGCTCTCGCTTGAATTGTTCTACAGCACCGAATATATCTCAGATAGAGCAAGGCTTTGTGCTAACACGCCAAGCTCGTGATTTGCATCAGTCTGGATCTCTTACACAAATAGAAATTTGGGTTGCTACAGATAACGGCCCGACTCAGTTATTGATTGCTGCTGAACGCAGTGTCTTTTTTGTTCGACAAGAGCAGCAACAAGAAACCAGCAACACGTTAAAAAAGCACAACATCACATTTGAGATCCAATCCCTTCCCCTTAAGACTTTTAACCAAGAGCTAGTGTGCGCTTGTTATTTCTCGACCATTCAACTCGCCAACCAAGCAAGAAACCTATTAACTCAAGCAGATATAGATCATTTTGAAGACGATATCCGCCTAACTGATCGTTACTTAATGGAACGGTTTATTCGCGGTGGCATTCAATTTACCGGCCAATTTTCACAACAAAAACATTACCAGAAAGTCACTCAAGCTCGCTGTAAAGCCGCTGATTATCAACCAAATCTTAGCGTTGTTTCTTTAGATATTGAATGTTCAGAGAAAGGTATTTTGTACTCGGTAGGTCTCGACTCTCACATGGACAGTCGAGTCATTATGATTGGCGATCCACAACACGGTGAAACTGGTCTTCATATTCAATGGGTGGAGAACGAATACGCCCTGCTAATCGCATTAATCGCTTGGTTTGAGCAATTTGACCCCGATATTATTATTGGATGGAATGTCATCGACTTCGATTTTCGACTGTTAGCTAAACGAGCCGAGTGGCATAAATTGCCGCTGAAGCTAGGAAGAGCACAACAAAAACTGTATTTCCGACAATCGAATAACACTCAGCAAGGCTTTGTTTCCATTCCCGGTCGAGTGGTACTTGATGGTATCGACACTCTCAAAACAGCAACCTACCATTTTAACTCCTGGGCGTTAGAGTCCGTCGCTCAAAGCTTACTCGGCGAAGGTAAAATTATCCATGACCCATTTAATCGTATGGATGAAATTAATCGCCAATTTAGAGAAGATAAACGGTCGCTCGCAACCTACAATTTGCAAGATTGCCGTTTAGTCACCCGCATTTTTGAAAAAACACATTTGCTGCAATTTGCGATTGAACGCTCTCGATTAACCGGCGTCGAACTCGATCGTATTGGTGGTTCAGTTGCGGCCTTTACCAATTTGTATTTACCGCAATTGCATCGAGCTGGATATATCGCCCCTAATCTTCATTCAGAAAACTGGTTTGCCAGCCCAGGTGGTTATGTCATGGATTCCGACCCAGGGCTCTACCACTCGGTGTTAGTACTCGATTTCAAATCACTCTACCCTTCGATTATCCGCACCTTTTTGATTGATCCCATGGGATTAGTCGAAGGCTTGAAGCTTGATATTGGCAAAGATGAACATCAAGCGGTTGCAGGGTTTCGTGGCGGGCAATTTCACCGTACCAAACATTTCTTACCCAACATGATTGAAGAATTGTGGGCTGCTCGTGATATTGCAAAGAAAAATAATGAAGCTGCCTTTTCGCAAGCCATCAAGATCATCATGAATTCATTTTACGGCGTGTTGGGTTCTTCTGGTTGTCGCTTCTTTGACACAAGGTTAGCGTCCTCGATTACCATGCGTGGGCATGAAATTATGAAGCAAACACGAGTATTAATCGAAGGTAAAGGTTACCAAGTGATTTATGGTGACACTGACTCTTTGTTTGTCTCTTTAATCGAACCTCACAGCCAACAACAAGCCGATCAAATTGGCCAAAAGCTGATTGAAGAAATTAACCTATGGTGGCAACAGCATATTAAAGATGAATATAACCTGAAATCTGCCTTAGAGCTTGAATACGAAACCCATTATCAACGCTTTTTAATGCCGACTATTCGAGGCTCAGAAACCGGATCAAAAAAACGCTATTGCGGCCTGATTAATACCGATGGAAAAGAAAAAATGGTCTTTAAAGGCCTTGAAAGTGCGCGTACCGACTGGACCCCTCTTTCTCATCATTTTCAACACAAACTGTATTCGATGATCTTTCATGATGAAGATCCACAAACGTTTATTCGCCAGTACGTCGAAGATACTCAAAATGGACATTATGACGACGATCTTGTTTATCAAAAGCGTTTACGTCGTAAGTTAAGTGAGTATCAAAAAAACATTCCACCGCAAGTACGTGCAGCACGATTAGCCGATGACAAAAATGCACGTTTAGGTCGCCCTCTTCAATATCAAAATAAAGGCCGAATTGAATACCTGTTCACACTCAATGGCCCTGAACCTAAAGATTACCTAGAAAGCCCAATCGATTATCAACACTATATCGATAAACAGATAAAGCCCGTTGCGGATGCGATTTTGCCTTTTATCGGACTAGACTTTGAATCGATTATCGCACCGCAAATTGGTCTATTTTAATATACCCTTCGTACTTGAAGCTGCTGCTTTGTTGACAACGCTCATTCATCCAATCATTTAGACAAGCTAAACTCATGGGGCTTCATTCACTTGTCGCCTTGTTGCAACTCCAATTACTTTGGGTATAACCTAAACGAATAATTATTTTTGGTGTTAGGTTCATATCGTGATATTTTCTTGCTCAAATATACTTTCAAACACAAAGAGCCTCTGTGCTTCTTAGATTTAACTCAGGAAAAATCATGCCTAAAGCTAGTGAAATTAAAAAAAATGCCGTTGTTGAACTTAACGGTCGAGTATTCTCAGTACGTGAAATCAGCAAGTTAACACCAAGTGGTCGTGCTGGTGCAAGCCTTTACCGCATGCGTATGTACGATGTAGCAACTGGTGCAAAATCGGATGAAAGCTTCAAAGCCGATGAGATTCTAACGCTTGCTGACTTTAGCCGTCATAGCGTCATGTTCTCGTATATCGATGGTGATGAGTATGTCTTCATGGACAATGAAGATTACACACCGTATCACTTCAATAAAACGGCCATTGAAGACGAAGCATTATTCTTCAACGAAGAGACTCAAGGTCTAAGCGTTGTTATCGTTAATGAAAAACCAGTTGCTGTTGAGCTTCCTTCAAGTGTTGAACTTGAAATTGCAGAAACGTCACCTTCGATTAAAGGTGCATCAGCGAGTGCTCGTACAAAACCTGCAACATTAACAACAGGTCTTGTGGTGCAAGTACCGGAATACATCTCAAACGGCGAAAAAATCAAAATCAACACGGCCGAGCGTAAGTTCATGGGCCGCGCAGACTAATCATTTCATAAATAATTAAAGCGGTTAATCCTACTTGATTGATCGCTTTTTTAATTTTTATCAAGTACACCAACCAAATAAATTAAGGTAACAATGACGGATTTAATCTCTTACGATGATGTAATCGAAGTGGGCTATGACATTTTTTTGGAAATGGCACCCGACAACCTAGAAGCAGCAGATGTCATCTTATTCACAATGCAATTTGAAGACCGAGGTGCGGCTGAAGTCGTTGAGACTGGTGATGACTGGGGGCAGCACGTTGGTTTTGATGTCGATAAAGAGACTTATGCTGAAGTGAAAGTTGGATTAGTCAATGAAGCTGATGATGCTTTGGATGATGTGTTTGCTCGCATGCTGATTAGCCGAGATCCAGATAACAAGTTTTGTCATATTTTATGGAAACGAGATTAACGTCGTAACAACGTAGTGAATCTGGTCAAATAAAAGCCCCACCAAGTTCAACTTGATGGGGCTTTTTGTTTTTTATCTCAAAACTCAATAATGATTATTGACGAGTTCTAGGCTTACCTGCCGTAGAAGATGGCTTGCGACGATTCGTCTGCTTACCTTGACGTCCACCTACCGCTTCACCATTATTCACTTTGTTTGTTGTTGTGCCTTTTGTCGCAACATTACCGCGAGAAGCACTACGCCCACGACCTTTAGGTGTCGTTGAACGTTCTTCGTGGCGCTTAACTGCGCGACGAATTTTCTGACCACGAGAACGATCACGTTTACGCGAATGTTTATCTGGGTCAATTAAGGTTTCTTTTTCTGGTTTTAGCTCAACCATTTCACGTAAGTAGTTCACTTCTTTAAGCTCAAGCTCTACCCAGCCACCGCGTGGTAGTGCTTTTTCTAAGAAGATATCACCATAACGAACACGTTTAAGGCGGCTAACCGTTACGCCTTGTGATTCCCACAAACGACGAACTTCACGGTTACGGCCTTCTGTGATCATGACGTAAAATGTATGGTTCATGCCTTCACCACCAGCGTAGACAACATCTTCAAAACGAGCCATGCCGTCTTCAAGTTCTACACCACGAGTTACGTTACGAACCATCTCTTCGTTTATTTCACCAAAGACACGAACTAAATACTCACGCTCAACTTGGCGACTTGGGTGCATTAGGCGGTTAGCCAGTTCACCATCCGTCGTGAACAACAATAAACCGCCAGTATTGGCATCAAGACGACCAACCGATACCCAACGCGAACCCTTAATCTTAGGTAAGCGATCAAATACGGTACGGCGACCTTCTGGATCATGACGAGTACAAAGCTCACCCTCAGGTTTGTTGTAAGCTAAAACTCGGCAAATCACGTCTTCAGAATCTTTTACTGAAACTTTGTGGCCATCAATACGAACGATGGCATTTTCATCTTCCAATCGGTCGCCTAGTTTAGCCACTTGCCCATTAATGCTCACACGGCCAGCTTGAATCATCGTTTCTAGTTCACGACGAGAGCCATTGCCTGCACGGGCTAAAATCTTCTGTAACTTTTCGCTCATTTATTTACCTATTATTCGTCGACTTCACAGCCGTCTTCATTGCTTCATTTAAAAATAAACTTTATAAAACAATAAATTAAAATTAGTTTCTTTTCTTTACCTGTCATACAGATGAAGAAAAGGCAACAAAGTATACACTAGTTTGGTAGATAGCTGAATGTTTAAAACAACAAAGCCCCGCAATTGAATGCAGGGCTCTCTATTCACACATAAGGTAATATGTACGACTACATTTTATTCAAATGGCGCGGTATCACCAGCACCACGACGAACAATCACCATTTCGTCATCGCTAAAATCAACAACGGTGGTTGGTTGCTCCCCAAGGAACCCACCATTCATGATCAAATCAACCGAATGCTCTAACTTATCGCGAATATCTTCTGGATCCGATTCTGCATAATCATTCCCTGGGAGAATTAATGTCGTCGACATCAAAGGCTCACCTAATGCTTCGAGTAAATCCAACGCGATTTTATTATCAGGAATACGAATACCAATCGTTTTACGTTTCGCATTCATCAAACGGCGTGGTACCTCTTTAGTACCTTTAAAAATGAAAGTATAAGCGCCCGGAGTATTATTTTTCAATAAACGAAAAGCGGTGTTATCGATACGGGCATAAAGTGATAATTCAGAAAGGTCACGACACAACAAAGTGAAATTATGCTTATCATCGATCTTACGAATTCGACAAATACGCTCTAAAGCATTTTTGTTTTCAAGTTGGCAGCCAAGTGCATAACCAGAGTCCGTTGGATAGACAATCACACCACCATTACGAATAATCGCCACCGCTTGATTAATCAAACGAGCTTGAGGATTTTCTGGATGTAGATAAAAAAATTGGCTCATTGATACTCCTAATTGAGATAAAGATTAAGCCGACAATTGAATTGTAAGCTCAATCACATTGGCGAAGCCAGATTCACTCATGCTTAAAGGCTTAGGCTTGTTTAGCCCCAAATTCTAAATGTGCAATCTGCTGCCAATCTTTCCATACTGGTTCAACACCAGATGGTAACCATAAATTACGACCAAGCTCAGTCCACGGAGATGGATAATGAAAATCAGACCCTTGCGAGGCAAGTAAACCGTTTTCTATAGCATAGTCGGCTAATGTTCTTCTTTCTTGTTGAGCTTGCTGAGGCTGAGCAACTTCCATCGCATCCCCCCCTGCTTCAACGAATGCAGCAATTAAACGCTTCAACCATTTCGCTGTCAATTGATAACGTCCAGGGTGCGCTAAAACCGCAACGCCACCAGCGGCATGTATCGCCGAAACCGCTTCATCGATACTGCACCATACCGGCGGAACATAACCCGGGTTATTGCGCGTTAAGTATTTCTTAAACACTTGCTGCATGGTTTTCGCGTAGCCGTTTTCTACTAGCCATTTAGCAAAGTGAGAACGCGTTATAGAAGCACCATTTGCCATTGCCCTCACTTCTTCCAACACCCCTTCTCTGGTGTGTTTGGCTAAACGAGCAGCCATTAACTCTGAACGCTCAATTCGCCTTTGCTTTTGCGACTCAATTAATTGCTGCAATTGCGGGTTTTGAATATCAATATCCAAACCAACAATATGAATATCTTTATTCTGCCATACCGTTGAAAACTCAATACCGGTGATCAGATGCAATGGCAAAAACTGCTTCGCAATGTAATCTTGCGCTAGCGGTATTGCATCCACACTATCATGGTCAGTAATGGCCAAAACCTCTAAGTTCATTTCAATAGCACGATCCAATAATTGCACAGGTGTTAAACGTCCATCTGAGCATGTTGTGTGGCTATGTAGATCGATTCTCATGAAAATAAATGGCCTTAAACTGACATTAATATTGAAAAATACTTGACTTAAAACTCACGTACTAGTTTACTAGTCCAAAAGAACTTAAAGATAAACCTAAACATAATGACGTGGAGGCGAATATGACAAGCAATCTGTTACAAGATAATAACATCATTCTAAATCGTACTGTACCTCATTCTCTTCATTTAGCGGAGACAGTAACCTTCATGACAGCGATTATGCTGAACCATTGGCGTATGTGGCGTATCTCTTTATGGCAATGGGTGAAAAAGTGAGCATGATTAACGTCAGCCTCAAACTAATCAACCCGCCCTATTCAGCGGGTTTTTTATTACCTGACGTTGAGTTGAACACTTAATAAACAACACCATCATTTTCACTTTACTCACCCCACAAAATTTAAATAAAAGACGTAGATGAGTAAAAAAGTGTGGTAAACAAAAGCTTGTGCGGTTATCTCTATAAAGTAGCGATAAACTTGTGAAAGCAAACGGAATTTTAATTAAAGATTAAAGGAAGTCTTATGAATAAGGCAGCGAAAATTCATCAGGGTAAGATAGGCCACAAACACCCAATTGAAGTGTTTCAAGTGGACACACCATATCTAGAGGATCCAACACAAGTTTTCCATGCATTATGCGTTAATGACAATGCACTTGAGACACAAAATAGTCTGTTACTTGAAAGTGCAGAAATCAGCTCAAAAGCAAATTTAAAAAGTCTACTCCTGATTGATGCTGCGGTTCGTATTGAATGCCATGGACACCAAGTTACCATGACAGCGAAAAGCTTGAATGGTCAAAACTTACTGCAAGCGGTCAAAGCTAATTTAACCAGTGATGTACTCACGCAAGCAACGGACAAAACTTTAACTCTTTCTTTCGATGCGCCTAACGACGCCATTGATGAAGATTCTCGTCTGCGTCAATCTTCTAGCTTTGATGCTTTACGTGTCGTTCAGCACAGCTTTGATTTATCACAACTCCCCGATTCCTTAGGCACAAACAAAAAACTCGCTATTTTCATTGGAGGCTCCTTTGCTTACGATCTCGTTGCAAACTTTGAAGACTTAGGTGAAGCCAAAACCATTGATAATTGCCCTGATTACGTTTTCTACGTTGCAGAAACATTAATGATTTTTGATCACCAAACTCAGCACTGCAGCGTACAAGCAACCGCTTTTAATAGCACCAACAGCATCCAAGCAGAATTAAAACAACGCCTAGCCAATATTACTGAACATTGCACCGATGTTGCCCCACTACCGCAAGCAACAGAAGTCGCGGACATGTCAGTGGATACGAATATTTCTGATGAAGATTTTTGCCAAATTGTACGCAACTTAAAAGAGTTCGTCGTTAAAGGTGATATTTTCCAAGTGGTTCCATCGCGCCGCTTTTCCCTCCCTTGTCCATCACCACTTTCAGCTTATAAAGCACTGAAACAAAGTAACCCAAGTCCATATATGTTTTACATGAAAGATGAGTTGTTTACTTTATTTGGTGCATCACCAGAGAGCGCATTGAAATACGATGCAGATAGCGAGCAAATCGAAATCTACCCAATAGCAGGCACTCGTCGTCGGGGTAAAAATGCCGATGGCTCAATTAACTTTGACCTCGATAGCCGTATTGAATTAGAACTACGTAATGATAAAAAAGAAAATGCCGAACACATGATGTTAGTAGATTTGGCACGTAATGATGTCGCAAGAATCGCTACAGCAGGTTCTCGCCATGTCGCCGACTTACTAAAAGTTGACCGTTATAGCCATGTGATGCATTTGGTGTCACGAGTAGTTGGTGAGTTACGCTGTGACCTTGATGCCCTACATGCTTATCAAGCTTGCATGAACATGGGCACGCTCACTGGCGCTCCTAAAATTCGTGCGATGCAATTAATTCGTGATGTCGAACAACAACGTCGCGGTACTTATGGCGGTGCCGTTGGTTATTTAACCGGCGAAGGCGACCTTGATACTTGTATCGTGATTCGTTCAGCGTATGTTGAAAATGGTATCGCTCACATTCAAGCCGGTGCCGGTGTGGTATTTGACTCAGACCCACAATCGGAAGCTGACGAAACCCGAGGAAAAGCACAAGCGTGCATTAGCGCGATTCAACTGGCCCATCAGGTCAACTCAACAGATAATCAACAAGGTTAAGGTGATCATCATGGCGAACATTCTTTTTATTGATAACTTTGATTCATTTACCTACAACCTCGTTGACCAATTTCGCACACTCGGTCATGACGTGACGATTTATCGTAATAGTTTATCAGCAGAAACTATTGAACAAGCCGTCAAGCAACTGGAAAATCCGGTCATTGTGCTTTCTCCAGGGCCTGGGGCTCCATCGGAAGCGGGTTGTATGCCAGAACTGATTCAACGCTTAAAAGGTAAAGTACCGATGATTGGTATTTGTTTAGGGCATCAAGCGATTGTAGAAGCCTACGGTGGCACGGTGGCAGGCGCAGGTGAGATCATTCATGGCAAGGTATCGATGATGGTGCATGACAATCATCCAACCTATCAGAACTTACCCTCACCTTTTGCGATTGCTCGTTATCATTCTTTGGTTGCGACTCATGTGAGTGATGCGCTAACCGTGACTGCGCAAGTTGATGGGCTAGTCATGTCTGTCGTCGAAGAAAATCACAAAGTGTGTGGCTTTCAATTTCACCCAGAATCCATTATGACAACCTATGGCGCGACCTTATTAGAAAACACAATTCGTTGGGCATTAGAGAAATAGAGCCGAGAGCCGAGAGCCGAGAGCCGAGAGCCGAGAGCCGAGAGCCGAGAGCCGAGAGCCGAGAGCCGAGAAAGATTATTACAAGGATTTAATTATGCAAGACATCATCAACAAACTATATGCCCAAAGCAATTTAACTGAACAAGAAAGCCATGCCCTATTTGATACCATTATCAAAGGCGAGATGGACCCGATTCTATTAGGCGCGGTATTAACCGCATTAAAAATTAAAGGCGAAACACCAGAAGAAATCGCAGGAGCTGCGCAAGCATTATTGGCTAATGCGTCTCCATTTCCAACTATTGAAGGTGATTTTGCCGATATCGTAGGAACGGGTGGTGATGGTTCTAATACCATCAATATTTCAACCACCGCAGCTTTTGTTGCTGCCGCTTGTGGGGTGAAAATCGCCAAACATGGTAACCGTGGTGTTTCCAGCAAGTCAGGTTCTTCTGACCTACTCGATTCTTTTGGCATTAACTTAGCCATGAGCCCTGAAGATACTAAATCTGCCATTGAAAACATTGGGGTGGCCTTCTTATTTGCGCCGCAATACCACGGTGGTGTGCGTCACGCGATGCCGGTACGCCAGGCAATGAAGACTCGCACAATTTTTAATGTATTAGGCCCTTTAATTAACCCCGCTCGCCCAAATATAGAATTAATGGGGGTTTACGATGAAAGCCTCGTTCGCCCTATTGCCAAAACAATGGCAAATATGGGTATGAAGCGTGCCGCGGTGGTCCATGGTAGTGGTCTGGATGAAGTGGCGATTCACGGTCCAACATTAGTGAATGAAATCGTAAACGGTGAAATTATTGAATACACCTTAACTCCGGAAGATTTTGGCGTGAATACTCACCCTCTCGAGGCAATTAAAGGTGGCGAACCAGAAGAAAATCGTGCCATTATCACTAAAATCTTAAACGGTGAAGGAACGGAAGCCCAAGTTTCGGCCGTTGCTGTCAATGTTGCTTTATTGTTGCGTTTATTTGGTCAAGAAGACTTGAAAGCCAATACGCAAAAAGCCATTGATGTGATGAATTCAGGCAAAGCGTATCAGCTTGTTACTCAACTTGCCGCGCACGGATAATAAAGGAGAAAGGAATTGGAAACCGTATTAGCAAAAATCGTCGCGGATAAACGTGTTTGGGTTGAAGAACGTAAAGCCCAACAACCTTTAGAATCATTCAAACCAGATCTACAGCCAAGCGATCGCGATTTTTATCAAGCATTGCATACTGGCAAAACCGAATTCATTTTAGAGTGTAAAAAGGCATCACCATCAAAAGGCCTGATCCGTGAAGACTTCGATTTAGACTATATCGCTTCGGTCTACGCGAACCATGCCAGTGCCATTTCGGTATTAACCGATGAGAAATACTTCCAAGGTGACTTCAACTTCTTACCTCAAGTACGTAAGCACGTCACTCAACCGGTATTGTGCAAAGATTTTATGATCGATGAGTATCAAGTGTACCTTGCTCGTCATTATCAAGCCGATGCGATTCTATTGATGCTTTCAGTACTTAACGATCAAGAATATCAACACCTAGCCAACGTCGCTCGTTCATTAAATTTAGGTATTTTGACAGAAGTCAGCAACGAGGAAGAATTAGAGCGCGCGATTGCATTAAAAGCCCCCGTTGTCGGCATTAACAATCGCAACTTACGTGATCTATCCATTACTCTTGAACGCACTAAAGAGCTGGCACCTCGCTTATCAAAAGATACCGTGGTGATTTCTGAATCTGGCATCCACAACCATCAGCAAGTGAAGGAATTATCACATTTTGCTAATGGTTTCTTAATCGGCAGCTCTTTGATGTCCGAGGACAACTTAGAAGTAGCAGTTCGTCGTGTCATTTTAGGCGAAAATAAAGTCTGTGGATTGACTCATGCAGACGATGCTAACCTAGCTTACCGTTCTGGTAGTGTTTATGGCGGACTGATTTTTGCCCCTAAATCCAAACGTCGTGTCAGTATAGAAGACGCCCGCCTAATCATGAGTGGTGCGCCATTACATTATGTTGGCGTTTTCCAAAATCAGCCAATGGATGAAGTGGCCCAAACGGCCAATCAGCTTGGCCTTGCTGCCGTTCAACTTCACGGCACAGAAACACAAGCACAAATCGCTGAGTTACGCCGTCTACTGCCAAAAAGCGTCAAAATATGGAAAGCTTATGGCGTATCGGATCAACTACCAACATTGTTAGAACAACACGTAGACAAACATTTATTAGATTCTCAAGTAGGTAATCAATCAGGAGGAACTGGAATGAGTTTTGATTGGGACCTTTTAAACAAAGGCAATACGTCAACTAGCCATCGTCAAAGCATTATGATTGCTGGCGGCTTATCACCTGACAATATCGAAGAAGCCGCACAACTTGGCTGTATAGGTTTAGATCTTAACTCGGGCGTCGAAAGTGAACCCGGTAAGAAAGATCCACAGAAACTCGAAGCCGCTTTTAAGGCATTAAGAAATTATTAAATCAACGTGCTCTCGTTAATGACCAAACATTGGTAAAGCGATTGTTGATATAGAAAAGGATTATATTTATGGCTAAGTTAGATGCCTATTTTGGTGAGTATGGTGGTCAATATGTACCACAGATTTTAGTTCCTGCTTTAGACCAACTTGAACAAGCGTTCATTGATGCTCAAGAAGACCCTGAGTTTCAGGCGGAGTTTATGGGACTATTGCAAGAATACGCAGGTCGCCCAACCGCGTTAACCTTATGTCGTAACATGACCAAAGGAACGAAAACGAAGCTGTATCTCAAACGTGAAGATCTACTGCACGGCGGCGCACATAAAACGAACCAAGTATTAGGCCAAGCACTATTAGCTAAACGCATGGGCAAGAAAGAAATCATCGCGGAAACCGGTGCTGGTCAACACGGCGTTGCAACCGCCTTAGCATGTGCTTTATTAGATTTGAAATGCAAAGTATATATGGGTGCAAAAGATGTTGAACGTCAAAGCCCGAACGTCTTTCGCATGCGCATGATGGGCGCTGAAGTGATCCCTGTCCATTCAGGCTCAGCAACCTTAAAAGATGCGTGTAATGAAGCGCTACGTGATTGGTCTGCTAGCTATGACAAAGCGCACTACCTACTAGGTACCGCCGCAGGTCCTCACCCTTTCCCAACTATTGTTCGTGAATTTCAACGTATGATTGGTGAAGAAACAAAAATGCAAATCCTTGCGCGTGAAGGACGTCTACCTGATGCTGTGATCGCTTGTGTTGGTGGTGGTTCCAACGCCATTGGTATGTTTGCTGATTTTATTGAAGAAAAAGACGTCCGTCTCATCGGTGTAGAACCAGCAGGTAAAGGCATTGATACTGACCAACACGGTGCGCCACTTAAGCATGGTACCACCGGTATTTTCTTCGGTATGAAGTCCCCATTAATGCAAGATGAAAATGGCCAAATTGAAGAGTCATATTCCGTATCTGCAGGCTTGGATTTCCCATCAGTGGGCCCACAACACGCTCATTTGAATTCGATTGGCCGAGCGCAATATGAATCGATCACCGATGATGAAGCGCTCGAGTGCTTCCAAAGCTTAGCACGCAATGAAGGTATCATTCCTGCGTTAGAATCAGCTCACGCTCTTGCTTATGCACTAAAAATAGCACAAGCCGAGCCAGAAAAAGAACAACTATTAGTGGTGAACCTTTCTGGTCGTGGTGATAAAGACATCTTCACTGTACAAGCGATTTTAGATGAAAAAGGAGCGCAATAATGGACCGTTATCAACAGCGATTTAATCAGCTCAGTGAGAAAAACCAAGGTGCCTTTGTTCCTTTCGTGACTATCGGTGATCCTAACCCTGACCAATCACTGGCAATTATTCAAACCTTAGTAGACGCAGGCGCCGATGCATTAGAATTAGGCTTTCCTTTTTCTGATCCATCCGCCGATGGCCCCACTATTCAAGGAGCGAACATACGTGCTCTGCAAGCGGAAACTACACCGGCTATCTGCTTCGAACTCATCAGTAAAATTCGTGCTCAACATCCAGACACGCCGATTGGTTTACTGGTTTATGCCAACCTCGTTTACGTTCGTGGTTTAGATGACTTCTATGCTCGTTGCCAACAAGCCGGTGTTGATTCAGTGCTGGTCGCCGATGTTCCAACTGGCGAAAGTGCACCATTTGTAAAAGCGGCCAAAGCGCATGGCGTTCACCCTATCTTTATTGCTCCGCCGAATGGCAGCCCTGAAACTCTAGAGCAGGTGGCAAGTCTTGGTGGCGGTTACACCTATCTACTCTCTCGCGCAGGTGTTACGGGTACTGAAACCAAAGCAGGAATGCCAGTCCATGAACTCCTAGATCGCTTAAATCAATTTGATGCTCCACCTGCGATTCTTGGATTTGGAATATCCGAGCCTGCGCAAGTTTCGGAAGCCATTAAAGCGGGTGCGGCGGGTGCGATTTCAGGATCGGCTGTGGTTAAAATCATCGAAAACAATCTAGATCAACCAGATATCATGCTCACTAAACTGAGTGAGTTTGTTAAAGCGATGAAAAGTGCCACTCAAAAGTAGCCTTAAATTAACACTCTCAATATAAAAAGAGCCTAATGGCTCTTTTTTTGTAGCAAAACGTCTCTAAACGGTTCCCATTCTGCTGTGATTGGGTAGACTGAGCCACATATTCTATTCACTGCCACTCGTTTAAACTTTAAACCAATCGCAGCAGTGATTTTAATCGTCATTAAATAAACAAAATGGTTAAGCATGAAGCAACTTATTGATTTTATTCCTCTGGTTATCTTTTTCTTTCTCTATAAAAGCTACGATATTTACGTCGCAACCGGTGCATTAATTGTTGCGACTGCCATACAAGTCGCTGTCACCTACTTCCTGTATAAGAAAGTAGAAAAAATGCAGTTGATCACCTTCGCAATTGTTGCCGTATTTGGTGGCATGACACTGTTTTTCCATGACGACAATTTCATCAAATGGAAAGTCACCATCATCTACGCCCTATTTGCAATTGGTCTATTAGTTTCTGATTTCTTAGGAAAGCCTGTTATCAAAGGGATGTTAAGCAAAGAAATCACTGTTCCGGATTCGGTATGGAAACGAGTGAATCTTGCTTGGGTTGGTTTTTTTGCTGTTTGCGCCGCTTTAAATATCTATGTCGCTTATGAGTTACCACTCGATGTGTGGGTCAACTTTAAAGTCTTTGGCTTATTAATCGCCACCTTCGCTTTTACTATTCTTACTGGCATTTATGTTTATAAGCACATGCCGAAAGAAAATAACGAAGAAAATTGAGTAAACTATCAGCACATAGCCTGATGAATAGTTGATTGTCATCCCATTACTGTCATAATTTGTGACATTGATGGGATTTTTCATTTAGGACACGTTATGAGCTCTCAAACCCCTCGCGGCTTAATGGTACTTCGTACTCTCGCAATGCCAGCAGATACCAATGCTAATGGCGATATTTTTGGTGGCTGGATCATGTCTCAGCTCGATTTGGCGGGTGCGATTTTAGCAAAAGAAATATCCAACAGCCGCGTCGTCACCGTTTCGGTTTCGAGCATTACCTTCAAACAGCCGGTAAAAGTCGGTGATGTTGTTTGCTGCTATGGTGAATGTATTAAAATTGGCCGTACTTCAATGTCTATTGCACTTGAAGTCTGGGTGAAATCCGTTGGTCTTAACGGTGTTGGCGAAAAAAATAAAGTATGTGAAGCAACCTTCAACTATGTCGCCATCGACAGTCAAGGTCAGCCTCGACCAGTAAAACCTGAATAACCGCCCTATTCACTGGTGTGGACTGTAACGCAGAATGAGGCTACCAAACGCAGTTTTCCTGCCAAATGGTAGCCTTCTTTTTTAGAGCAGCGTA
This sequence comes from Vibrio rumoiensis, assembly GCF_002218045.2. Lineage (NCBI taxonomy): Bacteria > Pseudomonadati > Pseudomonadota > Gammaproteobacteria > Vibrionales > Vibrionaceae > Vibrio > Vibrio rumoiensis. The sequence continues at coordinate 1,264,033 of NZ_AP018685.1, read as the reverse complement.
TATTATCTTTATGCGTTTTTAGGGTCTTTGACCTTGTACTTTTCACCATTCAACATAAAGGACTCTTCCCATGTGGTATGTTATTTTTTCTCAAGATGTTGAGAACTCATTAGAAAAGCGAATGAGCGTTCGTGAACGTCATTTAGAACGTCTCGTTAAGTTACAAGACGAAGGCCGCTTACTCGTTGCTGGTCCAATGCCTGCTATTGATTCCGATAACCCAGCTGAAGCAGGCTTTACCGGCTCAACGGTCATCGCAGAATTTAACTCTCTTGATGAAGCAAAAGCTTGGGCAGATGCCGATCCTTATATTGAAGCTGGCGTTTATGACAATGTCATTGTTAAACCATTCAAGAAAGTATTACCTGCATGAAGATGTCTTTAAAAACGCCCTTACTCGCCCTATTAAGTGCGACTTTACTGATTGGTTGTTCATCAACGCCAAGTGAAGTAGAAATGATGGCCGATCACCGAGCCAGTGTCATTGAATCCGGTTTGCCATATAAGATCGGCCCTTTAAATGTCATGAGTGCTAAGTCTAATGGTAATACCGTCGATTTACTGATGATTTATAACAGCACGGGGAGTATTTCACCCTCTGCTCTTGTCGATGCCAGCATTCAAACTTACTGCAAAAGTAATGAAGTTCGCTCAGTATTAAAGAAAGGAGTGATCTATCATATTATTATCCGCAGTGAACGTGGAAAAATGTTAGTCGATCAAAATATCAGCGAACAGACTTGTCAAAATGTCGATGAGTCTACGAGCTAATCTTTTATTGATGCTCTAGATAGCAAAAGCCCCGAATGTTTTTATTCATTCGGGGCTTTTTTTATACCAGATTTAGTGAATCACGACTAAATATCATGCACAAATTCGATCATCATCGGCAAAATATAAGTCCAAAACGCATAAGCACCAACGGCAATCAGCACGACCCACAAAACAAACCCTAAGGCTTTTGATTTTACTTTACTGTTAAATGGATCCGGCTCACCACAACCGGGGCAAGTATACGCACGTTTTGAAATAGATTTATCACATACAGGGCATTGAGCGAGTGGCATACGTTACCTTCCTTTTAATCAGCTAATTCATTTAATCATGTACTATTTAAAAAAAATTACCAGTAACTAGATCTAAAATTAACATAAAATTCAGCGGCTTATTACTCTGTTTTTGACGTAAAGATCATAACCTTTAAACTCGCCTGTTCATCGACATCAGCAAATTCTTCAGGGTTTGCTAATCGCTCAACAAACGTTAGCTCTGGTGCTTCTTCTGCCATCGAATCAATCAAAAAATCGTCGCTGACTACAGGTGAATTCACACACGCAAACACCTCACCACCTTCCGTCAGTAATGTTGGCAGCTTTCTCAAAATACGTTTGTAATCTTTCGTTAATGCAAAACTGCCCTTCTGGAACGATGGCGGGTCGATAACCACAAGATCATAAGGGCCATATTTGGTGATTTTGCCCCATGAACGGAAAATGTCATACCCCATGAAAGTGACATCAGAAACATCATGCTCATTTAAACGGTGATTTTCACGGCCACGAGATAACGCGCCTTTGGCCATATCGACATTCACCACTTGCTCTGCACCACCCGCTTTCGCAGCAACCGAAAAACCACAAGTATAAGAGAATAAGTTTAATACTCGCTTACCTTGCGCATGCTCTTGTACCCATTTACGGCCTAATCGCATATCAAGGAAAATACCCATGTTCTGGTTTTTGCCTAAAACCAATTGGTATTTCAGTCCGTTTTCAATACCAACCGTATTCTCTTGAATCTCACCGGCGATGGTTTCAAACGGTGCACCATGTTGATATCTATGCTGTAACCCTATTCCGGTTCCACCTGCGGCTTCCCACACCGAACTTGAAAAAAGCTCAGTTAAACCTTGCTTCAATGCTTGGCTAAAATCCTCTTCAACTGGTTTAAATAAGGTAACGATCAATTGCTTACCAATCCAATCTGCAGTGATCTGCTCTAAGCCTTGAAAGGTTTGTCCTCGGCCGTGAAACAAGCGACGCATTTCACCTTCGCAAAGCGGTAATTGCTGCTTAATATGGTCAAAAAAAGTGTTTAACTGTGTGGTTTCCATTTATCGATTCACTTATAAATTATTTAATTGTTGGCCAATTAAGGCTAGATGGCTGATGCCATTGCTCAATCGCCTGTTTAGCCGCTTCCGTTCTCCAACCTTGCCCTAAATTAGGGAACTGACTTGGATCGCAAATAAACTCGTGCATTTGCCCTTGATATTCAAATGACAAACAGTAGGCATGCAAGTAACCGCGATCAGCAGAGCTACTTGGCGTATAAATATCATCACCAACAATAGATGAGCCAATAGAATTTAAGGCCACGCGAATTTGGTGAGTCTTACCAGTATGTGGCTTACATAAAAACAAACGTTGTCCACCGTCTCCAGCCAAAGAAAAAAACTGAGTCTTCGCTGGGTTCTCCTGACTTTTTAGCAATTTCCAACTCGCGCGTCTAGAGCGCTCCATATCACCAGATACTAGGCCTTGTTTTTTCTTTGGCTTTTTTACGCCAATCGCAAGGTAAAATTTACTGACGACACGCTGGGCAAATAGTTGTGACAATTCACGGGCAGCTTGTTGGTGCTTACCAAGTAAAAGAATCCCCGAGGTCATTTTATCGAGACGATGGACCAAATACAGTTTTTGCCCTGCGGCTAAATCCACCATTGGGGATTTCGCGACTTCGAGTAACAGAGAAGTATCGCCATCATCTTTATGCACACTGACATTAGGATGCTTATTAATGACTAAAAAATCCGCATTTTGATACAGAATATCGAACATAAAAACCTTATCGCGACTATATAGAGGGGCAGTATATACCAATCACGATAAATACTGAGTTACCGCATTCTACAGGCAAAAAAATGCCCCGTCTAAACGAGGCATTTAAATGGATGAAACAAGTTAAGTTAAATGGTTACCCAGAATACCAATCCCATCAGAATTGGACACACATAACGTAAGTAATTTGGCCATAGTTTCCAGAATAAGCTATCAGAAATCTCCGGATTCCCTTGACGAATTTCTTCTAATAACCCAGCACGGTTCCATACCCAACCAGCACAGATTGCCCACACAAGACCAAGTAAAGGCTGTAAGTAAACCGTTGAAATAGTAATAACTAGCCCAAACAAAGTGCCAAAGTTAAATACAATGGCCGCTGCCAACGCTAAAGCAACACCGCCAATCCACCACACCGCTTTTTTACGAGAATGGCCAAGTTCTTCAATCGCACATGACACAGGAACTTCTAGCATCGATATCGATGAGGTTAATGCCGCAATCAACATCAACGCAAAGAATAGAATCCCCACAAGTATTCCCGCACTCCCCATCGTATCGAACATTGCAGGTAGAACCGTGAACACTAAAGTGTCTGAATTCAATAATTGGCCCGCTTCATCGTAAATGTGTACGCCGTGTTTCTGTGCAACAAACATAGCCGGTAAGATCAACAAACCTGCGCCAAAAGCTATCCCAGTATCAATAGCAGCAACTTGCGCTGCCGTTTTTGGAATATTGACATCTTTAGGTAGGTACGAGCCGTAAACCATCATCACAGTGACACCTAGAGATAACGAGAAAAATGCCTGCCCCATTGCGCCAACAACCAGATCAGCACTGAAGTGCGATATATCTGGAATAAGGTACATTTTCAACCCATCCATCGCACCATCTTGAGTCAGAATATATAGGATCATAATCACGAACAGTCCAACCAATACTGGCATTAAACGTGAAGACCAACGTTCAATCCCTTCGGTTACGCCACTCATCACCACTTTCATTGTTAAACCAATAAACACGAGTGCAAGAATGAGGTTACGCTCCAAACCAAACGTTTCTAACCAGCTGGCTACTGAATGAAAACCAGCGAATTCTAAAATAGGACTAATTAAGTAACCGACTAACCAACCCGCAATGATTGAATAGAAACTTAAAATCATTAAAGCGGTTAATAGCCCCAATAAACCAAAACCAACCGGTAGCTTACTGCGTTTTGGCCAAATACTCGCGATGGAACGTAGCGGGCTTGCTTGGCCATACCGGCCAATGGTTAATTCAGCAATCAGCATAGGCAACGCAAGCACGGCCACCATTACCAAATAAACCATCAAGAAAACAGCACCACCGTTACTTGCCGCTTGTGTTGGGAATCCCCAAACATTACCCAACCCTACAGCAGAACCTGCTGCTGCCATGATAAAACCCAGTTTAGAACTAAACTGAGCGCGTGAAGCTGACGCCATAATACTTTCCGTTGTATGTTCGGACTAAGCCCGATGATTATTATAATTTACAGTCGCGTAAATTTTTATATACAGCCGACCAAAATGAATTTTACTAAGAGGGTTGCAAGTAAAGCAGTTTATGTGGTGGATTTAAAGTTAAAGCAGCATAAAAAATGAAAACAACCGAATAATTGAGCATAAAACCATCAGATCCCGTCTATACGCGAAACTAAACCCAACAATTGATTAACAAAAAATCACCATTCTCGACGACTTTCTCTCATTATTCCCTATTATTGAGCAAATGAGTCTATCAACGTTGGCATTTAATCGGAGTCTGATCTCTTATCGATTCAGTGATTGTCTCGAATTCACATCCTGTTGATTCAATAAGATTATGATTCAAATCTCAAGCCAAAGAATGGTAGTATCGGTGTACATTACGTGGTGATTTCAAAGGAAGAAATGGAAAAGTTTTATCAAATAGTCGCGCTAGCGGGTGTCATTGGTTACTGGCTTCTTGTTGCTTCAGTCACCATACGTGTTGTATTTAAACGCCGCGCGGTCAGCGTATCGCTTGCGTGGTTGATGATCATCTACATCATTCCTTTTGTTGGCGTACTACTTTACTTCCTATTTGGAGAGCTCAACCTAGGCCGAAAACGCGCCGAACGAGCTCAAAGTATGTTTGGCCCTTATGGCGACTGGTTTACTCAGTTACATGAATGCCAAGCGCATCAGCCGAACCTTCTTAATTTGCAGCTCGCGCAAATCCATGACTTATGTACCAATCGCACTGCCATTCCTGCGTTATGCGGTAATACGTTATCGCTGCAAGATACCCCAGATAAAATTCTTCGCTCTATTATTGAAGATATTGAACAAGCACAAACCAACATTCGCATGGAATTTTATATCTGGCAAAGTGGTGGGTTGATCGATTCTGTTAACTCAGCCTTGATTCAAGCAGCCAAACGCGGGGTCAATATTCAGATTTTAATCGATTCGGCTGGTAGCCCAAAATTCTTCAGAAGCCATTGGTATAATCTAATGCGAGAAGCCGGTATTGATATTCGTCAGGCACTCGAAGTGAATGCGTTTCGTGTGTTCTTTCGCCGATTAGACCTGCGCCTTCATCGCAAAATTATCACCATTGATGATGAGGTTGCTTATACCGGTTCAATGAATATGGTTGATCCTGAATTCTTCAAAAAAGATGCGGGGGTCGGAGAATGGATTGATGTGATGGTTCGAGTGACCGGCCCTACCGTTAATGTTCTCGCCGCGATTCATGCTTGGGATTGGGAAGTCGAAACCGGAGAACGCCACTTCCCTACTTTCCCAGTTTGCACCATTGAAACTAACGGTGCCCTACATCCAATTCAGGTGGTTCCCTCTGGGCCTGGTATGCCTGAAAATTTGATTCAACAAGTCTTAACGCTGGCGATTCATCAAGCTAAGAGATCTGTGCGTATCACCACTCCTTATTTTGTTCCTAGTGATAATTTAATGCAGGTGATCAAAATGACCGCTCAGCGAGGCGTCACCGTTGAATTATTATTACCCAAGAAAAATGACTCTCTATTAGTTAACTGGGCTTCAAAATCCTTCTTTAGTGAATTATTAGAAGCGGGTGTCCACATTTATCAATTTGATGCAGGCTTATTGCACACCAAATCCGTGGTTATCGATCAACAATATTGCCTGGTGGGTAGTGTTAACCTAGATATGAGAAGTTTGTGGCTTAACTTTGAATTAACCCTCGTCGTCGATGATTATGAATTCACTAAAGAATTATATTGGGTTCAAGAAAATTACTTAAATCAATCCACACCAATTTCAAAAGAGCGTTGGGAAAAGCGTAATTTTGCTCATCGCATGCTAGAAAGGCTTTTCTACTTATTTAACCCTTTGCTATAGCGAATGCGATAACAGCCAATAAAATATAGAGAAAACGATTAAGTTCTAACGAATATAAGGATATAAAATGTCAGAGAAGTACGAAACAAAACTGGTTAATGCAGGACGCAATAAAAAATGGACTCACGGCGTAGTTAACCCACCAGTTCAGCGCGCCTCTACCGTTGTATTTAATACCGTTGCCGAGAAAAACGAAGCGACCATGAAACGTCAAGGTCATACTTTATTTTATGGTCGTCGCGGTACCGAAACGCATTTCGCCTTTCAAGAAGCCATGACCCAAATCGAAGGTGGTGCCGGTTGTGCACTCTACCCTTGCGGCGCGGCAGCGATTACCAATTCAATCTTGTCTTTCGTTGAACATGGCGATCACATCTTAATGGTCGACAGTTGCTATGAACCCACTCGTGATTTCTGCAATATCATTCTCAAAAAAATGGGCATAGAAACCACTTACTATGAACCAAGTATTGGTGAAGGCATTCGTGATCTAATCCGCCCAAATACTAAGATTCTATTTACCGAATCTCCAGGCTCTTACACCATGGAAGTGCAAGATGTCCCAACGCTTTCTCGCATTGCCCATGAACACGACATTATCGTGATGCTCGATAATACTTGGGGCGCTGGTGTGAATTTTTCACCGTTTGAGCATGGCATTGATATCTCAATTCAGGCAGCAACCAAATACATCGTCGGTCATTCAGATGTGATGCTTGGTACTGCAGTGGCCAATGAAAAATACTGGCCACAACTGCGTGAGCAAAGCTACTTACTTGGTCAATGCGTGTCACCAGATGATGCTTATACAGGCTTACGTGGCCTGCGCACTTTAAGCGTACGTTTAAAACAACATGAACAAAATAGTATCGCGATTGCCAAATGGTTAGAAACCCGCCCTGAAGTCGACCATGTTCGCCACCCAGCCCTACCATCATGCCCGGGCCATGAATTCTTTGTGCGTGATTTTACCGGTTCAAATGGCCTCTTTTCATTTGTATTAAAAACCAGTGATAAGAAAGCGACAACAGCCCTTTTAGATACCGTGGAGCACTTTAGCATGGGGTATTCTTGGGGCGGTTATGAAAGTCTCATTCTCGCCAATGAACCAAGCAGTTTCGATAATATGCGCACAGTGTCTAACCCACACTTTGAAGGCACGCTTGTTCGTTTGCATATTGGTTTGGAAAACGTAGACGATCTGATTGAAGATTTAGAACGTGGTTTTACAGCTTATAATGCGGCACTTAATGCATAATTGATAACTGTAAAAGCAAGACATCCAGCCCCTTAAACGCAGGAGATAGCGCTAGGGGCTGAAAGATAAATACGACTCTTATGGCGATTAACCCATTAAACGACTATCACAAGCTCTCTGCGTCTTCACGCTTGATCACTTTGTGACCATCTTCGGTCACGCCTTGCTTCCAATAGCTACTGAAGTAACTCTTTTCTCGCTGTATCGCACCTTGATGGTTAAAGTGAGTGCGAATCGCTTTCATCGCCGTAAATTCGCACGCACACCAAATGGCAACATCCTGGCTATTTATGGATAGCTGAGTAACTGCATCACTTAACTGAATGGGATTATGGTCAATAACCGTGTGCAATTTCATGCCTTTGGGGAGCACCCAGTTGGGGTTATCTTGCGGTGAGCTCAACTGCACGATCACATGTCCGGTCGCATTATCATTAAGCTTCGACAGCTTAGCGGTGATGGCTGGAATTGACGTCATATCTGCCACCATGAACACTTGTTCTGCATTCAGGTCTATCACTTGACTCGTACCCGGGCCACCAATCGAAATCTTATCACCTACTTTTGCATTCATCGCCCAATGAATCGCATAACCACCTTGTTCTTGACTGATGATTTTGTTTTTTTCATCCACTTCATGCTTTACAAAATCGACGGCAATCTGGCCATTAACAAGATCTAACTCACTAATAGTGTAAGTACGCAGGACTGGACGTTGACCTTCTTCAAGAATCGAAACGTCAGTATGACCTTCAGGATGAAACATGAGCTTGATGTAGCCACCTAGGTCCGTTGCTTGTAATGATTTAAACTCATCACCCTGTAAGATAACACGTTGCATATTTGCTGAAAGTTCAAAAGAGTTAACAACAGTGGCAAGTTTCGGTTTTCTGTTTGGTTTCATATCTATTCCTTTTTTCTATCAGCAATTAATGAGCGGTTTTGTTGAGGAACTTGGCTTTAACACGTTTCACTGTCGAGATGCTCGCTCCAGTTTCATCAGCAATCGCTTGTAAGGTTTTATCGCTGGTGAGTAGATCAGCAATTCGTTGATGCAATTGGTGGTTAGCGCGTCGACCTTTGAATTTGGCTTGCCACTCTTCCTGATTGCCTTTCAGTTTTCTTCGCCCGAGTTCAGCGGCCATCAAACGCTGGTAGGTTTCTATTTCTTCATAACCTTTCATGAGCCGCAACATTGCTTCAGTTTGCTCATCGCTAGGCTTAAAAGTCAGATTCTGATGGTAGGTTTTTACCATTATGCCTTTATCAAGAAGATCGGTAATAACTTCATAGGCCAATTTGAAACCAAGACCAAAATCCGTCATCCACCAGATAAGTAACGTGTCCCCTGCATTTAACTGAGCATAGGCTTTCTGAAATTGAGGTCTTTCGTTTAAAGGAACATTACCTCGAATACCTCGCTCTATGTATAAATCAGCTTGTGTTTCATTCGTCATAACCTCAATACGGTTATCAATGTCTTCCACTTTTGGCGACACACGTAGATAACCAATTATTTGTGTTTGAGTCATATCTTTTCCGTCTTTAGGTTAAATAAATAAAACACCAAAAAGCTCATTTGGTGTTGACCTAAAATATAATGAGCCAGCGAGGTTCATATGTCAAACAAAACACCAAATGAACCTATCAACATTAAATAGGCTGGATCAAAAAAGCCTTACCAACGAATTGATAAGGCTTTGATATTTTAGTTATTTAATGATTATGCTTTAGAAGGCTCTGGTTGTTCAGGTGGCACATCATCATCATGCTCTTCCATATTCCAAGGTAGAATACCTGGTGAAATATGAATGAAGTGAAGGTAACGTTCGAACTGGTTCAAGATGTCGTTGATAATGTCTTGTTGTTCGTAGTTATACACATCATAAGCTTGACCACCACGGCGTAAGAACACTTCAGCGCGGTAATAATACTTATCTTCCGGCTCTTCACCTTCCTCATAAGCAAACTCTGGTAAGTCGTAGCCACGGAGACGAATTTCATAGATGAACTCAACTTGGCCTTCTTTGAATACTTCAAAGTGGGCGCGACATAGCTCTTCATCAAAGGTCACTTCGGCTTCCCAATCTTGTGCTTCAAGCTCTTGCTCAACACGCTTCATGCTATTAAGTGCAGTCACGCTAATGAATTTTTCAACGTCAGAACGAACAGGGAAATCAACCAGGTTCGCTAAACGTTTTTTCCATAAGCCTTTACCTACAGGGCTAGAAGTCGATTGTTGCGTTTGCATATATTGCTGTTGGCTTTCTTCATGATGCCCTTCAATACGCAACGCTTTAATCATACCCACCATCGCAATTAACATGATAATGGCAAATGGTAAGGCACTTACCACACTTGCCGTTTGCAATGCACCAAGGCCACCAGCGAGTAATAGAACTGAAGCAACAATCCCTTCCATTGCAACCCAGAAAGTACGTTGCCATGCAGGAGTCTCTTGAACGCCACCAGAAGCCAATGAGTCGATAACCAAAGACCCCGAATCTGATGAAGTAACAAAGAACGTAATGATCAAAATTACCGTGATAAACGAGATGATCGATGTCATTGGCAGACGTTCAAACAATTTGAACAAAGCAATCGCGTTATTATTTTGTACTTCTTGAATGATGTGATGATAGCCATCGGTCATGATCATGTGTAGTGCGGTATCACCAAACACGGAGAACCATAAGAAGGTAAAGATAGTTGGAACCACCATCACACCCACAACAAATTGGCGAATCGTACGACCACGGCTGATTTTCGCAATGAACAGACCAACAAATGGTGCCCATGCAATCGTCCAACCAAAGATGAACAACGTCCAGTTACCAATCCAGTCACTTGATACATAAGCTTGTAGATTGAAAGTACGCTCAACAATATTACTTAAGTAATTACCAGTATTCTGCATAAAGGTATTTAAGATAAACAGCGTTGGACCTGCAACAAACACAAATAGCATCAGTAGAACCGCAAGGCCGATATTCAATAGAGATAAGTTTTTCACCCCTTTATCCATACCAGCAAGTACCGAAGCCAATGCACACAAGGTAATTAAGGTAATGGCAATGATTTGTACTGTGCTATTGATTGGAATCTCAGGCCATAGGTAATGTAGGCCGGTATTGATTTGAGTTACCGATAGACCAAGCGTAGTCGCAATACCAAACAAGGTACCTAAAATCGCAAAGACATCCACGGTATGACCGATTGGCCCGTGAATTTTATCACCGATCAATGGGTAAAGCGTGGAGCGCATCGAAAGCGGTAAACCATGACGAAAAGCAAAATATGCAAGAGATAAACCCACTAAACCATAGATAGCCCAAATATGAAAACCCCAGTGGAAAAAAGCAATTTGCATCGCTTCACGAGCGGCTTCAATACTTTCTGGTGCGGCGGTTGGCGGCGCAGCATAGTGTAAGACAGGCTCTGCTACTCCAAAGAAAAGTAATGCAATACCGTAGCCTGCTGAAAACAGCATCGCAAACCACTCTGTAAAGCTATACTCCGGTTCCGAATGATCTGGCCCTAACTTAATTTCGCCCCACTTACTGATTGCTACCGTCACAATAAAGACTAAAAAGATGGCAACCGCTAGCATATAAAACCAGCCAAAGTTGGTCGTAACGTCAGAAAGTAGCTCAGAGAAAAAAGCGCCAGCCCGTTCGGGGTTTGATATCGTTCCTATCACTAATAAAGCAATAACGATAACGGCAGGTATAAAGACGGGTATCAAAACCGTCGATGACCGTTTGGTCGTTGAAACATCCATGTGCTTCTCCTATTTTGATTAAAACTTTTAAGTTGTTACATCCCGTCTAACCATCATGAACATCTCAACGTTCACCACAACATAATCAACACAATGCTCTAACATTCTTGAAGAATACAAATAGTCAAAGTGAATATCCATACATTTTATGATGGAATAATCTTCTTTTAGCTCAACCGCACAAAAACCTTATAATTCGTTTAAATAGTAAACAAAAAATTAATTTATTTCATTTATTAAACAAATAGTTATGACAAAAACATACGCCTAACTTTTGTTTTGTTTTTTATGGTTTAAACATTTTTCATAGCAAGGACAATCCACCACATGATCATTCACCATGCCAACCGCTTGCATAAAAGCGTAGCAGATTGTCTCACCCATAAATTTAAAGCCATTTTTCTTTAAAAATTTACTCATTGCTTTTGAGCGCTCCGACACCGCCGGAATTTGTGACATCTCCGTCCAATGATTTTGAATCGGTTTGCCATCAACAAACTGCCACAACGCTTTACTCAATGATCCATATTCTTTTTGTAAGGCTTTAGCGGCACGCGCATTTGAATACACAGAGGCAATTTTTCCTTTATGTTTCACCACATCAAAGTTATCAATAATGTATGGCACTTTGGTTTCATCGTATTGACTTAACGTCTCGATATCAAAGCCTTCAAATGCTGCTTTATAGCCGTCACGTTTATTTAAAATGGTTCGCCAGCTCAATCCTGCTTGTGCGCCCTCTAAACAAATGAATTCGAACAATATCGTGTCATCGTAAACCGGCACGCCCCACTCTTGATCGTGATATTCGCGTTCATTATCATGCTTCATTGCCCAACCGCAGGTCGTATCGTTATTGTGTGTCATCGTATTCCCAATCTCTCTTATTCGTTATCGCAAAGTTCAACACCCTCAAAGTGGAAACTTCAACTCTTATGGTCATATAGAAAATCAAAAAAAACCTCTGACACAGCATAGCTGAATCAGAGGTGAGAATTTCAATATTAATCAATTTAAATCGCAATAAATGCCATCACTAAAAAATTATAACTTGCTGAATTCCTTGTTAACCTTATAAGCATCAGAAGTCACATAAGCTTCCATATCTCGTATTTTATCTTCTAATAACGCATATTCTTTATCGAGATCGGCCAATAACTCCGCGGGTAACTGCCCTGTCTGCCAAGGCTTACTTTTGATGGTATGGTCAAAGTCAAACTCATCAGCAGCCGCAAGATTATCAGGACGCTTTTCTAACATCAGCCATAAACCAAAGTAGGCAAATAACACTAGAATACCGCCACCAAGGAGAAAGGCCGACACGACTATAATCCGTACCCACCAGGCTTCCATACCGAAATATCGACCCAGCCCTGCACATACCCCAGCTAATTTGCCATTCTTAGGATCACGATATAATGCTTCTCTATCCATTCCTTTAGCCATGATCACGCCTCCAATTTGGCGCCTCAGCGTCTAAGATTTTTTCTAATGTTTTTACGCGTTGCTGAATGCTTTCTGCTCGCTCTGCTAATGACTTTAATTGATCAAGCTCATCACTCGATAAGCCATGCGCCACTTTGCGTTTGCTTCGATAATGAAGCAGCAACCACAGCGGGGCGACAAAAATTAAAAATACAATCAGCGGTGCCACGAAAAAGGTACTCATGAACAGCTCCTAATTATTCTTATTAAAATACGTAGTTCAGCCAAGATTATTTATCTTGCAGACTTTTCTTTAGCTTTTCTAGCTCTTGTTCAATCTCATCATCGGCCTGCAATTCAGCAAACTCTTGATTCAGATCTTTGCCTTTCTCACCTAAATCATAACTATCTGCTTCCGCTTCCAGTTCATTAATTTTGCGCTCGTATTGCTCAAACTTAGACATTGCCTCTTCTGTTTTACCTGTGTGCAATTGCTTTTTAATATCACGACGATGGCCCGCGGCTTGGCGACGCATCACCAGAGATTTTTGCTTAGCGCGAGTTTCAATGATTTTACTCTCAAGCTTGCTAATCTCACCGGCTAACTTATCGATAGACTCATCTAGTAACGCCTTTTCCATGCGCAAATTTTTAAGCTGTTCTTCTGCTTTCTGCTTTTCGATTAGCGCACCACGAGCAAGATCTTCTCGCTGCTTTTGAATGGCTAAAGATGCTTTGTTTTTCCAATCTTCGACTTGGTCGTCAAGAAACTCAATACGGCGAGTTATTTCTTTATTATCGGCCAACGCTTTTGCTGAATGTGTTCTGACTTCAACTAACGTGTCTTCCATCTCTTGAATAATAAGGCGGATCATTTTTTCTGGATCTTCCGCTTTATCTAATAAAGAGCTGATATTTGAATTCACGATGTCGGCAAAACGAGAAAAAATACCCATGTTCGATTCCTTCTTAGTATGTCAATTTAATAAACCGTCTTTGTTTATGCTTAGTGGTATCTAATACAGGAAGCATGCCAACTTTTAAGGCATTGATATAGTTAGCAAATAATTAAACCAAATGAAAACACCTTGCATAAAGTGAGCATTTTAGCTAATTATTGGTAAATTCAACCATCAATACAAATGGATGTTCATGAAAGCACAAAATATCATCGGGCAATCTGCCGCATTTCTTGCAGCCCTAGATAAGACATCACAACTGGCCGCCATTGAGCGTCCTATTCTTATTGTTGGAGAAAGAGGGACTGGCAAAGAGCTCATTGCTCAACGACTGCATTATTTGTCTAAGCGTTGGCAGCATCCTTTAATCAGCTTAAATTGCTCGGCACTTAGCGAAGGGTTAATCGATTCTGAATTATTTGGTCACGAATCAGGGGCATTTACCGGCTCAAAAGGCCAACACAAAGGGCGATTTGAACGCGCAGAAAATGGCACATTATTTTTAGATGAATTGGCTACTGCACCTTTTTCAGTACAGGAAAAGCTGTTAAGAGTGATTGAATACGGTGAATATGAGCGGGTTGGTGGCCATAAAACCTTACAAGCCGATGTTCGCCTTGTCTGTGCCACTAATGCGGATTTACCACAAATGGCTCAGCAAGGTGTATTCCGAGCCGATCTCTTAGACCGTCTTGCTTTCGATGTTATTCACCTTCCTCCACTAAGGCAGCGTCAAGAAGACATTCCATTGCTGGCAGAACATTATGCTATTCAAATGTGCCAAGAGCTCGGTTTGCCATTGTTTACTGGCTTTAGTACTCGAGCGCAATCTGAGTTACATAATTATCCTTGGCCTGGCAATGTGCGTGAATTAAAAAATGTGGTCGAGCGCGCGGTTTATCGTCATGGTACTCAACAAGGAGAAATTGATGACATTGAGTTCAATCCTTTTCAGTCTCCAGCGGTATCTTCGCCGTCTTTGTTATCTTCAGTTTTTCCATCAACTGAACCAATAAGTGACGGCGTCACCAAAAAGACGCCTATAATAGATAACAATGATGAACAGGATGCACCGGCCTTGCCTATTGATTATAAACAGTGGCAACAAGATCAAGATATTCAGCTACTAAAACAAAGTTTAAAGCAGGCTAAGTATCATCAAAGAAATGCAGCTAAACTTTTAGGCTTGAGCTACCATCAATTTAGAGGAATGCTCAGGAAATACGAGATGATAGGAAAAGATCAACAAGATTAAGTGATGCCTTTCTACTTGGTCTCACTACCTCCGCTGTCGTTGGCTATACATTATTCGTTTGGAATTTAGGGAAAAATTCAATGCCGAATTCATTACGCTATTTGCTATTACCTTTATTGGCGTCGTTAGGACTGGCCGGCTGTAATGATCCCGAAGACATTCAGTTAACAAAACAAAATGGCTTTGTATATTGCGGCAGCACCCATCCGCAATTTTTAAATCCGCAGCTTTCTGATGGCGGTGATAATATTAAATCTATTGGCCCTCAATTATTCGACTCATTACTCACCCTTGATCCCATTAGCTTTAAACCCAAGCCAAATCTCGCCACACACTGGAAAGTAAATGAAGATAAAACTCAATATACCTTCACCTTAAGAGCCAACGTTGAATTCCAACATACCTCATGGTTTCAACCCTCTCGCCCAATGAATTCGCATGATGTTGTATTTAGCTTTAAACGTATTATCGATTCTTCAAACCCCTATTATTATGTCAATGGTGGCCGTTATCCGTGGTTTCAAAGCATCGGGTTCTCTCGCTTAGTGAAAGATGTAAAAGCCATTGACGACCGTCACGTTCAATTTACCCTTTCTCACCCTGACAATACTTTTCTCGATAACATCTCAACTATTTTTGCTGCTATTCATTCACAAGAGTATGCCCATCAACTCGCTGCAAAAGATGAGAAGTCACAATTGGATGAGTTTCCGATTGGCACTGGCCCTTTTCAATTAGAAAAATCTCATCATAATGAATTGATTCGCTTAACTAAACACGCTAATTACTGGCATCACCCAGCTGAAATGCAGCAAGTTGTATTTGATTTCAGCCATCGCGGCACCGGCACATTAGCAAAGTTGCTCACACAAGAATGTGATGTGATGACGGACCCCATTTCAAGCCAACTTACTCTTATTAATAAAAACACCGATATTCGCTCAAACATCAGCAAAGCAATGAATGTGGCGTTTATTTCAGTGAATACTCAACATTTTGCCTTAAGTGATGTACGGGTTCGTCAGGCATTAAACTTTGCAATTAACAGAAAAAGCATCATTGATGCGGTCTATTTTGGCCAAGGTTACGTCGCAACCTCATTATTACCCTCTGATTCATGGGCATATCAAGACAACAGCCTTCAAATTCGTTATGATCGCCAATACGCAAAAGCCTTATTGAAACAAGCTGGCTTTGGTGATGGATTGAAGCTCACTATGTGGGTCCCACTAGCGGCACAATCTTATAATCCAAACCCACATAAAACCGCTGAATTGCTTCAGGCAAATTTTGCTGATATTGGTGTGACGGTTTCGATCTTAACTGAAAAGTTTGGTAGACGAGATAGACTCACTCAGCAATCCAATGCTGACCTAGTCCTCACGGGCTGGGCGGCCAATACCGGTGATCCGGATAGCCTACTAAGACCTCAGTTATCGTGTGAGGCTAGGCGAGCGGGTTTAAATGTTTCAATGTGGTGTGATTCAGATTTTGATTTTTTATTGACGTTAGCCCGTGAAAGCGAGCAAACTCGTCACCGGTTAAACTTATATCATCAAGCACAAACTATGCTCACTCAAGAATTACCAATCATTCCAATCGCTCATGGCGTACAATATCAAGTACATCACAGCTCATTAAGTGGCTTTGCATTAAACCCTTTTAATTCGGGTAGCTTTGAACACGTTGTAAGGGAAAAATAATGCTGCTTTACACCCTGCGCCGCATAAACTTATTCATCATTACCTTGTTAATTTTGACGCTCATTGGCTATAGCATTTTACGCTTAGATCCTCTTTCGCCATGGGCCATTCAAGATTTCTTCCATGGTTGGGTAACCTACTTAAATCAATTGAGCCAACTTAACCTTGGCATCAACTTGCATGGTGACCCCGTTATTGAAGAAATTAAACTGGTATTCCCGGCAACCTTAGAGTTGTGCTTTTTTGCAATGATCGTCTCTTTGATCATTGGTATACCAATTGGGACAATTGCAGGAATGCGCCAAGGGAAATGGGTTGATACCTTCATCTCATTTTCTTCGATGGTCGGTTACTCGATTCCGATTTTTTGGATTGCGTTAATGTTAATCATGTTTTTTTCTTTGAACCTCGGTTATACCCCGGTTTCAGGGCGACATGATTTATTACTCGAAGTCCCTTACATTACAGGGTTTGCGACTATTGATGCCTTCTTATCAAGAGACATTAATCGCCTAGAGTTAATTCATAGCGTCATGATGCACTTACTTTTACCTTGCATGGTTTTAGCCCTTGCGCCAACCACTGAAGTGATTCGTCTTATGCGCTCATCGGTTGCCGATGTTCGTAAACAAAACTACATTCGTGCTGCTCGTATTCGTGGTTTATCAACCTATGAAATCATTTTTAAACATGTGCTACGAAATGCTATCCCACCGATTATTCCAAAAGTTGGCGTTCAACTTTCAACCATGCTGACTTACGCCATTATTACTGAATCGATATTTAACTGGCCGGGGATCGGAAGATGGTTACTCGATGCCCTTGCGGATAAAGATTATGTTTCAATCCAAGCAGGCGTGATTACCGTCGCGACTTTCGTGTTATTCGTCAATATTTTGTCCGACTTAATTGGCGCAATGGTTAACCCTTTGGTAAGGAAGCAGTGGTATGCTGTCAAATAATATCTATCAAGAAGACCGTATTCCGGGTCAATTTGAACGCTTCTGGCGCAGTTATCGAGCCAACAGTCTCGCGATGTTTGGCTTATGGTGTTTTGTGATTTTATTACTCGTTACGCTTGGCGCTCAGTGGTTAGCTCCGCATGATCCTTTAATGCAAACAGGCCACCGATTACAGCCACCCTCTTGGAGCCCTCACGGTAGTGTCGAGTACTTCTTAGGAACCGATGACATTGGACGCGATCTTCTTTCACGCTTAATTATCGGTACCCAATTAACCTTTGGCTCAGGTCTACTCATTATGCTAATTGCCACCGTAATTGGTTGCACCATTGGTATTTTTGCGGGTATGACCAAAGGTTTAGTGTCAAGTACCTTGAACCACTTACTCGACACCGTGATGTCAATTCCCTCGATTTTGCTGGCGATTATCTTTGTCGCCTTTCTTGGCACTGGTGAATTTAATATCCTACTGGCGATTTGTTTAGCCCTTATTCCGCGCTTTATCCGCTCGGTGTACATTGCCGTGAATGCGGAAATGGAAAAAGACTACAACATTGCTGCTCGCTTAGATGGCTCGAACAACTTTCAATTACTTTGGAGTTCTATCTTGCCAAACCTATCCACGGTGATTGCAGCAGAAATGACACTAGCCGCCTCGATGGCAATTTTAGATATCAGTGCATTAGGCTTTTTAGAGCTTGGTGCCCAATCTCCAACACCTGAATGGGGAACCATGCTAGGTGACTCGGTTGATTTGATTTATTTAGCGCCTTGGACGGTTACGCTCCCTGGGATATTTATTATGTTTTCCGTCATTATCATCAATTTAGTCGGTGAAGGCATACGTCATTCACTGAGTGCGGGGACCGAATAATGCCATTACTCGATATTCGCAATTTAACCATTGAAATCGAAACCCCACACGGTACGGTAAAAGCGGTTGAACGCATGAGCCTGACGTTAAATGAAGGGGAAATTCGTGGCCTAGTGGGTGAATCAGGCTCAGGTAAAAGCCTAGTCGCAAAAGCTATCGTTGGTCTAACCAAAGATACGTGGAAAGTATCCGCTGACCGCATGCGCTTGGGCAGCATCGACTTATTACAACTTACTCCCAAGGAACGTCGCCGTGTTATCGCGCGTGATATAGCGGTAATTTTCCAAGAGCCGAGCAGTTGTCTCGATCCATCAGAGCAAATTGGCCATCAGCTACGCGAGTCCATTCCTTCTTCCTCATTTGAAGGTAAATGGTGGCAACGCTGGCACTGGCGTCATAAATTAGCCAAAGCCTTATTGCACAAAGTAGGGATTAAAGATCACCGTCAAGTGATGAGTTGCTACCCGTACGAGCTCACCGATGGCCAATGCCAGAAAATTATGATCGCGATGGCGATTGCGTCTAAACCTAAATTGTTGATTGCCGATGAGCCAACCAACGATCTCGATCCAATCACCCAGTCTCAAATCTTGCGATTACTCAGTCGTTTAAATCAAGTCAATAACACCACCATTATGTTGATTGGGCATGACCTCACCACGATCACTCAATGGGCAACCCGTATTACGGTGATGTACTGTGGCCAATCGGTTGAATCGGCCAATACCAAGCATATTTTAACGGAACCTAAACATCCTTATACCGTGGCGTTGTTGCATGCAATGCCAGACTTTAATGATTGGATCCCACACAAAAGCCGCCTACCTTCTCTACCGGGTTCAATACCACCATTACAGCATCTACCAATAGGGTGTCGTCTTGGTCCACGCTGCCCTTATGCGCAAACTAAATGTGTGCATGTACCCGTTAGAAAAAAAATCAAAACCCATCAATTCAGCTGTCATTTCCCATTGAATATGGAAAAACGCTCAACACTTGAGAAAAAAGCGAAAACGGAGAAACACGTATGAGTGCGTTATTAGAAGTCATCGATTTATCGAAGAACTTTGTCACTCGTTCTGGTTTTTTCCGTAAGCGAGTCCATCAAGCGGTGAAACCAATTTCGTTTACTCTAGAGCCTGGGCAAACCCTAGGGATCATCGGGCAAAATGGCTCAGGAAAATCAACACTGGCGAAAATGCTTGCCGGTGTGACCGAACCTAGCCATGGCAAAATCTTTGTTAATGGTGAACAACTGTTTGATAAAGACTACTCCACCCGCTGTAAGCTCATTCGAATGATATTCCAAGATCCCAATACCTCGCTGAATCCGCGTATTCAGATTGGGCGTATTTTGGAAGAACCATTAAAACGTAATACTCAGATGTCACCGGAAGCACGTATTCAGCGTGTCAAAGAAACCTTAATTCGCGTTGGTTTGCTTCCTGAACATGCATACTTCTACCCTCAAATGCTCGCCACAGGCCAGAAGCAGCGTGTTTGCTTGGCAAGAGCCTTGGTACTTCAACCTTCGGTGATTGTCGCCGATGAGGCGCTTAACGGGCTTGATATGGCCATGCGCTCACAGATCATCAACCTGTTCTTAGAGCTGCAAGAAGAAATGGGGGTGTCTTTTGTGTATGTTTCCCAACATATCGGTGTGGTTAAACACATCACCGACAAGTTAATCGTGATGCATGAAGGTGAAGTGGTTGAATCTGGTGATACTCAACAAGTGATTGCCAACCCGCAACACACTATTAGCCAGAAGCTGATCGAAAACCACTTTCATAAAACCCCGAGTCATTTGAAGTAACAAAATTTCCCTCTTGCCTTGGATTATCTCGACAAGAGGGAAACCCTTATCCAACCGCGCTAAGAAGTCACGCTACGTAAAAACTTCAGCACCGTATCCGCATCAAGATGCTGTTGTAAGGGCTCATAATCAATTCCTTTATCAAAGATATATTCCGTGAGCAGCACTCGCACTTCATGCAGCAACTCATCGCTATCCCAAGGTTTAATAAAGAAACGATCCACTTGCGCGAGATTAATTGCATCAATAAGGGCTTGTTGGCTTGGGTTTTGAGACAACATGACTTTCTTGGTGTGACGAAAACGCCTATCAGTCACGAGATTTTGTAACCAATCGACGCCACTTTGGATCGGCATATTTTGATCCGATAAAATCACGCAAATATAGCCGCCCTCTTGATCCAATCTTTCCAAATACTCTTGTGCACTTTGCGCATCCGGACAAATTTTAATCTTTACCCAACTGGCAAGCTCAGAGAGATCATGCGCCAACTGAAATAATATTTCCGGCTGATCATCGACACAAACAATATGAAATTTTTCCATGTGAGCCTCACTAATAAACCATATTTAAAATTGCCACGAGAGCAAAACTCAGCACCACGCCCGTCACACCAATAATCACACCAACTTTGGCCATATCTTGAGTTTTAATATGCCCAGTGGCATGGGCAAGAGCATTAGGCGGAGTGCTTATTGGCAATGCCATCCCTAGAGACGCTGCAAAGGTCACAACCAGAATCAACATCGGTTGTCCCCCTAATACATCTAAACTCACCATCGTTGCCCCGAGCGCTGCCATAATTGGCATTAACAAGTTGGCTGTTGCCGTATTAGACATAAAATTGGCCATCAACAAGCTAAGCAGTGCCGCGCCAATTAACACGACATAAGGTGAAAATTCTCCAAATGGGATGCTATACACCACCAATGCGGCTAGGCCACTTTTATCTAAGGCAAGACCGAGCGCAATCCCCCCTGACACCAGCCACAGCACATCCCAAGAAATCTTTTTCAAATCTTCTTTGGTAATAATACCCGTCACCAAAAAGACCGTTACTGGGATCATCGCAACCGTGTATGAATTCATTCCGTGGCTACTGCCCATCAGCCATAACACTATGGTCAAAATAAAGGTGACATAGACAATAATAGCTTGTGGCGTTTTAAGAAATTTACCTTTGATGTCGAGTGAAATACTTCTTTGCTTCGCAGGAAATAACAGCAAGATTAATACCCAAGCGATGGCCATCAATACAATGACAAACGGCACCGCAAACGCCATCCATTCCCCAAAAGAAATGGAGGCGCTTGATTGCAAGTATTTCAAAGCAATCGCATTGGGTGGCGTGCCGATGGGTGTCCCTATTCCGCCGATATTTGCCGCAAGTGGAATACACAACGCAAAGGCCGTTCGACTCGGATCCTCCGGTTTCAACAACACCATTACTGGCGTTAGAATCGATAACATCATGGCGGTTGTCGCGGTATTAGACATAAACATTGAAAACAACGCGGTGATCAACATTAAGCCTAGGATCATAAAACGTGGTTGGTCACCAAATGGTTTTAGTAGCACCCTCGCTAAATTGATGTCTAAACGGTATTTGGTCGCTGCAATCGCCAGAAAGAATCCCCCCAAAAACAGCATAATGATCGGATTAGCAAAGGTCGCCATGATATCGGTATGATTGAGAATCACACCATAGTGGTCCGTCGCTTGCTGGCCGGTAAACCACACAATTGCTTTATCGGAAATCAGTAATAACTCAAAACAAATAATCGCCACTGAGGTCGCGTAGATAGGAATGGGTTCTAATATCCAACTTAATGCCGCAAATAAAAATATCGCCGCAACACGTTGTTGAATAATCGTCATGCCTTCAAAGGGAAAAGCAGCAAGCGGCAAAAATAACACGATTAAAGGGATCATTATTGGCAATAAAAAGCGAAGGTATAAACGCATAGTCTTTACTCTATTGGTAAATATCACCCTATCATCGATCGCCGATGCGTTATTAATATAGAGCTAGATCAATGATTTGTACGTTATTAATTTTGCCATGCTGAATGTGTGACTGGATGCAAAAAAGGCAGCTTATCGGCTGCCTTTGATTCGTAAATAACGCCTTGTTTTAGCGCTTCTGAGCTTGTTTCTTTAATTCAAAATCAAACTCATCAGGGAATACAATCACGCCCTCTTGGTCTGCATTTGGAAAAACCACCACCGATAAATCATCATCCGCTAAACCATGTGTCCAACGGCTATGCCACTTATTCAGTGAAATCGCTTCAGGCTTACAATGTTCCCAGTCACCATTGGCCCACGCTTGTGCAAATTCTTCATTTGGCCATACCGGAACACAATCTTCTTCTTCCGTATTCAGCATCACGCAACCATCTTCATCAATCAAAATCCAGATTTGACGATTGGCCACCACTTCTTTCACGCAATATTGAAAACGTTTTTCGCTATCGTAAGCATTAATCGTTTCGATTGTTGCAGCATCTAATACTTGAGACATAGACTTCTCCTCATATAAAAAAGGCGAGTTTAAACCCGCCTCTTAATTAATTTTCGTCGAACAGCTTAATAAATACGTTATTTAGCGAGTTCAGTTTGTAGCCAAGGCCAACCCTGCTTCTTACGGCTTAAGGTGTTTTCCATGGTTAGAGAGCCATCTTTAACGTGTTTCTCAAGCTTAGCAGACCATTCACCTTTGAATAGTAGCTCAGTAGTGCTAGTCGTGATGTCCGTTAGCATAAGCGCGGCAAAGGCTAGACCATCTTCTTGACAACGACGCTCAAGGTCTGCGTTCAAGTCATCAATCATGCCGTCAACTTGTTCCATTGTCGCAAGCTCTACTTGGCCTACTACCACGTCACGACCATTGAATGGGTACGCTTTTAAGTCTTTCTCAACCAATTGAGCTGCGCTTAAACCTTCGATGTCTGTTTTTGCAATCAGCAAGTTTTTGATGAATTCGTCTAGGTTTTCAATCCCTGCGATTTCCGCTAACTCTTTTACTGCCGCTTCATCTTTTGGCGTACAGGTTGGAGATGCAAAGCCTACTGTGTCAGATAAGATTGCTGACATCATAAGAATTGCATAAGGCTTCTCGATTTTTGTTTCTTCCATTTTGAATAGGTTAAACAAAATCGTACAAGTACAGCCAACAGGCCAGATCCAAGCTTCTAGTGGGTTCACTGTCATCACATCGCCTAGGCGGTGGTGGTCGACAATACCAACGATCTCAGCATCAGCAATATCATCTGGTGCTTGAGAAACATCGGTGTAATCCACTAACCAGATTTTTTGGCCAGCAACGCCAGTACACATTTCAGGTTGCTCAACACCCGCTTGCTCAAGAATGTATTGAGTTTCACGGTTTAATTCGCCTTGACGAACGGGTTTCGCTTCAAGACCACGGGCTTTTAAAAGCTCAGTGGCAACCAATGCACTACAAATGCTATCACTATCTGGGTTTTTGTGACCGACTACTTGGATCATGTGTTTTCCTATTACGACTATTTATACTCAGGATATTCCGGTGATGTTTAGCGGAAATATTTTGCCCGCTACTTTACCTGATTTTCAAAATTTGTCATTGCTCAAGTGACAATTAAGTGAGCAAATATTTGGCTCTCGAACTCCCATGAAAAATCGAATCCTTTTTTTGCTGTAATTATCAGCAGTTAGTTCGACTAAAAGTGAACAAGGCACCAAAACGGTCGTTTATTGCTTGCCAAATTTGGCAAATGCAACCTATTGTGTTTCTAAGATTATTTTAAAGGTAAGGAATCACGATGAAATTTACTGTAGACCATATTGCTGAACTCAACCTATTACTTCAATTCGATCCAACTAGCCTACAAACTGGCATAAAAGTACACAACGACGCGGCACCAGAACTACAACAAGCAGCAAAAAGCCTGTTCGATAAAAATCTATGTACCCTACCAGATGGTGGCTACTTAACGGATGAAGGGATTGAATTGGCAGAACACGCATTGAAAGTGTTGAATGTCTTGTCGGTTAAGGCGTAACGCTTAGCCATTTATTCAAAGACCATTTCTTAATGTGGCAGAACTCCTTTTATTTCACAGGGTTCTGCCTTTTTATTTGGCTAAGTTCGATGCGAAGAGATGGCCTCATGTGGGATAAAAATATCACCAGACATTCATTATTGGCACTATGACCATTTATTATGTGTTTGACTCTTAGCTTATTCTGGAAGCTTTTCATAGCTAGGCACATCGTCTAAATTCAAACACCATTTGGCGCTACTACCAGTAAAAATTTTAGCCGTGGGCGTAATAGGAACTGGACTATCAAGGCTGCCAGCCGGAACCACTACGCTGTTAATACTTTCAGCAAACGTTGGAAGTGCAGACCCACATTTTGAACAAAAACTTTTTGCATGAAGCGAGTTTGGATGCTCATACGTTCGAACATCATTTTCACCGTTTAGCCAAATCAAAGTGCTAGCTTTAGCAAACAGATTTGCAGCATGAGCTGAACCTGTGCCCTTTTGACAACGAGTACAATGACATAAAAAGAACGACTGGAAGTCACCTGAAAGCTCATACTTCACTCGACCACAAAGACACGAACCTCGATATTTATTCACCATGGAATCCTCCTGGCTTTCGATTACACATACGCTCAATTAAGGCCTGAGCAACGCTGCCACCAAACCTAACCTTGCCACCGTAAACTTAAAATTCAACGACGGAATGAAAAAAGCGGACACGGGGAATTACTCTTAATTGCTTGTTATCAAGATGGCGTCATGTGCATGAAAACATCACAAAAACTCAATGATTGACGCCAGACTCATTTATCAGTTTTTATACTGCAACATAAAGTGTTTAAGCATTTTACCCACTAACTCTGGCGATTCCTGATGGGATGAATGAGCGGTCTGGGGAATATTAGCAAAGCTACAGTTGGCAATTTTTGACCTTAAGGCTACAGCTTCATCTAACGAAAATAGAAAATCGTTATCCCCCCTCATCACCAATGTTGGACAACAGATTTTTTCGACAAGATCATACGGATAACCGGACTCTGTGGAATCAAGCCAAACTGCTTTTACCGCATCCACTAGTCTAGGAAAATCCGGCTCTGGGTTTGAGGTCTCGTAAAAAGCAACATCATCGGTAAATTTTGAAGTCCAAAAATCAGCCGTTAAGCCGCTCAGCAATTCTATTGATGGGTCGTTTTCCTTCAGTCGCCATTGCGAGCCTAATGTAACCAAACAGGACACCCTATCTGGGTCTTGTGCGGCTAACCGATAACCCACTATGCCGCCATCACTAAAACCAAAAATTGAATATTTATCAATGTCCAGATAACTCAGAACACTCTGAATATCTTCTTGATATTGCATGTAATTCAGTGGGCGATTACCTAAAAAGGATTTTCCATGCCCACGAAAATCAATACTGATCAATTGATAGTCTGTCGCTACATATTGATAAAGGCTGCTTAGCTCATTCAATGAACCAAGGCCACCATGTAACATTAATAGTGGCTCACCATTGGGATTACCCGAAACTTCGTAATAAATTTCCGAGCCATTGACGCTTATATAACCGTTTCTATTTTCCATTTCACCAACCAACTGCGTACTTATTGATTTATCTAAAAAACTAATGCCCTGTTAAGCTGCTACCAACGCACAATGTCATTGAAAGTAATGCACCGTAAACACAAAACCACTTGGTACCCATTCAGCCACGCGTTGGTAGTTAGGCTTGAATTTCTTGTTCGAAGCCTTTTTCATAATCATACAGATTATGGGATTTTTCCCGCTTGTTTGACAACTTTGCTAAGCCATTTCTGCCTCGTCTCAAAACTTGATCCAATTACTGGCCCCAAATAAGTAGTAGAGCGATTCTTGATACCAGAAAAATCCAGGATTGAAGTTTTTAGCTGTTTGTAAATTACATTTCCTTTGAAATACTTGTACCAAAATGGTGGTGTATCCAGCGTAATATAGAGCTCTGAATTCCGGCCCAGAAGTAACTTCTCAGGAAATACTTTGCCTTCAACGTATTTAAAAGCAAAGTTTGGCAGAAAGACTCTATCAATTAGTCCTTTAAATTTAGCTGGTACGGTGCCCCACCAAACCGGTGTTATTATTACGATATGCTCAGACCACGACACTAACTCTTGAAAGTGTAATAGATCCGGCTCTAACGTAGCTACGCTCTCATAGCCTTGGTCTAAACTTATATCGAACTTCATGTCACTAAGATGAAGTTGTTTGACTTCATGTGTCAAAGCAGCTTCAAGAGCGTAGTTGTCCGCTAGTGATTTACAAAAACTTTGGTTCTTTGGGTTTGCATTTATAACTAATACTCTTTTCATAAGATAATCATCCATATTGAAGAAAAGTTTAGTTTAAGGTCTAACCTATAGGTCAGAGTCAACCCTTTTCAAACACATATCAATCGATTGCCGATATTGTTGAATTTTTTCTCGCTGTATTTCGAGCTGACGGATTTGAGACTCTACGTCTTGTTGCTTTTCAATTAAGAAATCGCCTACAACTGCCCAATCGAAGTCTTCATTTCCATCTTTCAAGCTCACGATTTCAGAAAGCTTAATTCCAAGGGTTTGCGCTTCCTTGATAATCTTGATCAAGTCGATATTAGTCTCAGAGTACACCCTATACTTTCCTGAACGTGAAACGATCAGCAAGCCTAACGACTCATATAACCTAATAGCCCTTTGAGTTGCACCTGACAATTCAGATGCTTCCTTGATATACACTCCAATTCTCCGATATTACCGATTAATGCAACCAACAACTTAATAGACGGAAAAATCCGAATACTCTTTCTATCCATCCTTCCATTCATTTTTTCATCCAACAAGCTAAACCTCTAAGTTTATTGTTAAAATCCAGCTTGTCTCATAATTAGTTAGTACGAAATACGGAAATAATCCATCGAGTTATGTCTGTTAACTCATAGGTAATGACTGATTTTATAAACCATTTTGTGTGATATTTTAGTGAATAACATGTGGTAAGAGATTCTGAACTGCGCTCGTCCCTCGCTTTTCTGAATGACGAAAATAGTTAACTTCTTTAGGCCATCATTCCGTACATGAGCCTAAGCGAAGAAGATACGAAATCTCCCACAGCATGTTGAGAACCCGTTGCCTGAATAAGGTCGGCATAAGAGTTAAAAAAAACGCCCCACTCCAAAAGGAAGTGAGGCGTTTTCATTTCAATGTAAGTCTAAACCCTACTCTACCGTTTCAAGCACTTGCTCTTGATCGGTTTTGTCTTTCGGACCATTACCAAAACCACGTAAGCCTACTACGTGTACGTGTTCGTGATCTTTAAACACTTTACGTACCAGTTTGTAGGTGGTGCCTTTTTCTGGGCTGATATTTTCCGGTGCCGCAATCAATAATTGCATGTCTAGGCGGTCGCATAGCTCAAATAAGGTATTGATTGATTTGGTATCCAAACGTGCGGCTTCATCTAAGAAGAGTAAGCGACACGGCACAATATCTTTACTGCGCAAGCGGCGTGATTCTTCTTCCCAGCTTTGGATAACCATCAATAGAATTGACTGACCAGTACCAATCGCTTCACCAGTTGATAACGCGCCAGATTCTGCTTGTAGCCAACCTTCTGAACCACGGTTCACTTCAATGCTTAGCTCTAAGTAGTTACGGTAATCCAGTAACTCTTCGCCTAAGATTTGTGGTGAACGTTGGCCCATATCGATATGTGGGTTCACACGTTGGAACAGCTTCGCCATCGCTTCTGAGAAGGTTAAACGTGGGTTATCAAATAGGTCTTGATGTTGACCTTGCTGCTCAGCCAAACCGGCCAATAGCATTTCATGGCTTTCACGGATGCCCACATTTAAGCGCACGCCACGTACCTGACCAAAGGCAATGTTTGATAAACCTTGGTTAAGCATACGAATTCGGTTTTGCTCACGTTGAATCGTCTTCTTAATGATATTCGCCACCGAGCCAGAGCTGATCGCCAGACGATTTTCACGTTGTGTGAGCTCTTCGGTTAAGCGAGCCAGCTCCACTTCCATCTCTTCGATGGCTTCAACCGGATCGCTAGTATGAATAATATCTTGGCGAATACGCTCACGTAGATGCTGGTAAACCGCAATGTAGAACAATACTTTGCCTTCAGGGCGAGCATTGTCTTCTGAGCCACGTAGCGCATCACGTAGTGTTTCATTATTGGCCACCGCTAAACGCAAGGCACCTAATGACTTATCCGACATTGAACGCAGTTCGTTATCAGAAAGGTACGCTAACTCACGGCGATGCAGACGACGCTCAACATCATTTAAACGTGCTAAGCGCAGTACCGAACACCAACCTGCTTTCGCGTTAACCACAAATTTACGTAAGTCTTTGTAATCTTTTTCGATTTTCTTCACGCGTTTGGTGAGCGCTTTCATTTCCATATCCGTCGCGGTCAGTGTGCGTTCAAATTCACTCTTACGTTGACGAGATAAATGCAGGCGTTCATGCAATTCATTTTTACGCGTTTCAGCGCGCTCTACTGCGCCGATATCCGGTGTTACTCCGTACTCTTGCAGTTCTTGTTTAAATTCTTGTACCGTTTCCAATTTGGCTTGATGCGAAGATTTCAATGAAGCCAACAGTTGGTTGTATTGGTTCATCTGTCCTTGTGCTTGCTTCAAACCTTCACGGCTACGTACTTTTGCTTGCTCGGCTTGCTCAAGTTTGCGTTTTAGCTGCTCGCTTAGTTCACTACTTTGATCAAGCAGAGAAACCGAATCTGAATAGGCAAAATAATGACGACGTTCATGTAAATCAGCCAAGGCAAACATTTGAGTTTTCAATGCTTGTAGATTTTGGTCTGCTTGCTCGTATTCCGCTTGCAATGCATCAAATTGCTCAGGATCAGCTTCAAGTGCCGACACCATGTTCGACAGTTTTTCTGCCGCTTTGCCATGTTGTTGGGCGAAAGATTTATATTGAGACAGTTGCTCAATTTTATCGTTAATTTCGTCCAAACGTTCCGCTAAGCTTTCATCTTCAATCAGATGCATCACATTAGCTAGCTTGTCTAACTGGGTTAACGCTTGTTTGGCCGTTTGCATTTGGCTGCGTTGTTGTTGGTCTTTTTCATCCAATGCCGCCAATTGACGAACCACTTGGTTTAAACCATCACGCACGTCTGCAAGTTGTTGCTCTGGATCGTCGTTAAACGCAATATGAATGTGTTTAGACACGAACTCGTTATAGCTTTGGTACAAACGTTGAAGTTTCTGAGAATCAAACGCCGCTTTGGCATACTCTTCAGCCACTTCGTCACGCTCGGCACGCAATAACTCTAAACGTTGCTCACGAGCCGCACGGCCAAATAACGGGATAGAAGGAAGACGAGAATAACGCAATTGGCGATCGTTTAACTGAACGCATACCGCGCCGTCTAATTCATCGGCATTGAAGGTGCTGTCATCAAAAGCATCCACATCGCCTTCAATGATATAAAGATCTTCTGGGCAATCGTCCAAATCCACCAGCTTTTCTTTAATGCCTTCAAGATCGGAAACGACGATGGCATGACGAGATGGACCGTACATCGCACTGAAATATGGCGCATCTTCAATGGTGATGTCGTCGTAAATTTCAGATAACAGTACGCCGCCTAGACTATCGGCTAAGCCTTTTAATCGTGGGTCATTTGAGCCTGATGGCGATGCTAAGCGTTCGATATCACTATCAAGTTGCTCACGACGCGCCGACAGACGCTCTTTCGCCATTGATTGTTGCTTATCTTGCTCAAGCACTTGTTGCATTTGCGCCATCACCGCGTGGCTATCGGTTAGCTCAGCGTCGGTTTGCGATTGCAGTTTATCAAGCGCTTCACTAGCGGCAATCCAAGCTGGGGCTTGTTTTTGCAGTGTTTGAATTTGCGCTTCCGCATCTTGTTGAGAACGGCGTAAATCACCACGTAAATCACGCAGTTCTTCTTGTTCACCGGCAAGAACATCGAGTTGCTCAAGGTGACGCTCACGTTCTTGCTCTAATACCATTTCATCATCAAGACGCACTTGATGTTGCGATTGATATTGCTCAACAAGCTCAGAGGCTTGACGCTGCTCATTTAAGCTGCGCTCAAGGTCACGTTGCTGCGCACGCCATTGTGATTCGTTTTGTAGCCATTGCTGAGCTTGTTGCGATTTTTGTACCGCTTGTTTGGCATGTGAAAGCGCTTCTGTACGTGCCACATCACCCACAATGCTTTTCACTAACGCCAGCGCTTGCTCAAATTGCTCAGCGGCTGCCGAAGACATGTCTAGCTTGTGCTTTAATGACAATAGCGCAGAGGTATTGTCTGACTCTTGTTGTTTCAGCTCAGACAATTGTGCTTGTACATTTTCAGCGGTTAAACCGTCATTGCCAGTAAGTTGCTGTGCTTTTTCTAACGCTTGAACCGCTTGTTGGTATTGCAGCGCGCGAGTTTGTTGCACATCGAGCGCTTGTTGGTAATCGGCTAATTGCGATTTTAAGCTATCGACTTCTTGCTCAGATACTTCTGCCTGCTCTTCCGCGATAGCCACTTGCTCTGCGGCTTCTTCCACCACCATAATTTGTTCTTCTAAGCGTTCACTTAGCTCTTCCAAATCTTCTTGGTAACGTTCAATTTTCTCTTGTTGGCGAATCGCCGTTTGCACTAATTGCAAGTGATCGGCCGCCGCTTGGTGGTCTTGCTCGAGACCGGATTCTTGCTCGACTAATTGCTCAAGTTCCGATTGTACCTGCGTCATCAATTGCATTTGAGACGTTAGTGTGGTGCTCGATTGATTCAATTCACTGCGCAGCGCTAATGCTTGTTCTAACTTCATGCGGCGGTCATTGGCATGACGCATGTAGTCAGCGGCGACGTAATTGGTCGATTCCGTAATTAAGTGTTTGAATAAATCACGATCCGCTTGAGTGGTTTTAATGGCTTCTAGCGTCATGCGATTTTCACGCAGCGCCGATTCCATATCTTGGAACGCTTTCTTTACGCCACCGTTTTGCGGTAATAAGTAATCACGCAATGAACGAGTGATCGCACTTGAAATACCACCGTATAACGAGGCTTCAATCAAACGATAGAATTTAGAACGGTCGCTCGTATTGCGCAGTTTCTTCGGCAATACGCCCATTTCAAACATTACGCTATGGTAATCGGCAACCGATGAAAACGCTTTAACTTGCACGCCTTCATATTCAGCTACTTTCTCTTTTAGCTCATTGTAAGTGCGAACACGCGCTTGGCCATTCGCCAGGCTTTCAATCAACACATCGGTTGGCTTCACATGACTTGGTAGGCCTTGAATTAAAATCGGTTTGATGTCGACTTTCTTATCACGACCTGCCACTTGTTGCAGTTTTACCGTGAATAGAAGACGTTGATGACGTGAATTCACAACATCAAGCACAGAGTAACACGTACCCGGTTGCAGTTTACCGAATAGACCTTTATCGCGAGAGGCTTGTGAGCTGCCCGCTTCTGTGGTGTTACGGAAATGCAGTAAGCTTTGGTCTGGAATAAGCGCCGTAATGAAAGCCGCCATAGTAGTCGACTTACCCGCACCGTTACCGCCAGAAAGCGTGGTAACTAACCCATCGATATCAAAAGTACGAGCAAAGAAGCCGTTCCAGTTAATCATGGTTAGCGATTGATATTTACCTCTTTCGATCATGTTATTTTGCGTGATCATAGGTCACCTGCTTTCTGTTCTTGTTCTTCGGATTCTTCCGATTGTTCATCCGAAGCATCTTGCTTATCTTGAGTATCATTTGCTTTATTTGGGTCAACGGCTTCTGGATCAAGCACGGCTTCACCATCGCGGATCAAGCGTAGTTGCGCTTCACGAACATCATCACCAACGCGGACATCGGCGCCAAAACGGAATACCGCTTCACTGATCCGAAACTTCTCATCGTCCCCGACTGGCAATACCATGCCAATACGACGCAGACGACGTAATGAAGTACGCACTTTCTCAAACAGTTTTTCTTTATCTAAATCGGAACCCGTAGCGCGATTCGTCACCAAACGCATCAGTTTTTTCTCATCCGCTAGGCTTAGCAATTCTTCATACAATTCTTGATTGGTGAAGATACCTTCATGCGCCAAACGCTCAGGGCTTAGATATAAGAAACATAGAATTTTCCCTACCAACATATCAAGCTCAGATAAAACGCTGCGGCCAATGAATGAAGTTGAGCGAGGACGTAGGTAGAAAAAGCCTTCTGGCGCGCGAACTAATTCCGCATTATAGCGCTGATAGAAAGCGGCTAAGTCACCATCAAAGTCGCTTAAAAATGCGTAGTTATCCATATCATCACTTGAGATATGACGACCGGCACGCAATTGACTATCCAATGCTGGGAATAACGGGTTAGAGAGCGCTTTTACCAATTGTTCTGGCATGTAAGCATCTTGAGAGTTGTCGCTCTCTTGTGAATAGTCTGTATTGTGAGACAGATCGGCGCTGTGCGCCTCGTAATTAGTATTGATCGATGACATTCGCTTGTACCTTTGCTCCAAAATCGTTAATCGCTTGCCAATCCGGTTGAATCGCTTGGTAATCCGATTCGGAATACCCCATTCGTACCGCTTGATCGATCACCATTCTGGCTAAATCAAAATGTTGCGCATGAGTATGCTGCGCAAGGTAATCTCGTAATACCGCGCCTAAATCAATAGGTTTCCCGGTTTCTTTATGTTGTTGTAGCATCATAGCTACACGCTCGCTGAGTTCATCATCAACGGCGGCAAATTCTTCATATTCTACTTCATCAGGAATCGCCCCGGTGACTTCATCATCACGTAGCATCATGGCTTCATCACGCATGTCACGTAAACGCTCTGCATCGGCGTAAGTCAAATACCATGGCATATCAAAGTAATCGGTCACCGATTGGCGTAAACGTTGGCTAAAGGCGCGGTTTTGATCCATATCGATAGCGGTACGGATAAACTTATGAACATGGCGGTCATAACCGATCCATAAATCGATCGCTTGCTGACCCCAACTGACAATGCGGTCGAGTTTGGTTTGTAGCGAGAACAAGATGGCATCGATAAAATCTAAGCCTTCTTGGCCATAGATGATTTGTTGAATATCAAGTAGCTGGGTTTGCAGTTCATCGCCTGCCGCTTGCAGTGTATCTTGCAGTTCATTCAGTATGGTCGACGTTTCTGTCAGTAATTTTTCACAACTGCTGATCGCTTCACGCCAATCTTGGTTTAATAATTCAGCAATTTGGTTTTTAATTTCCACCTGCTGATCATCCATCACACGCTGATTTAAATCGATACGGTCGAAAATTTCGCTGACTGAATATTTCAGTACGCCGTAAACATGTTTTTGCCATTGGGCGATATCGGACGCTTCATTTGCTGCCTCAACAGCTTTCGACATTTCATCCGCCACCATAGACAACTGAATAGATAACTTAAGCTTAGAGAATTCACGATGACGAACATAGTAGTCGGTGATTGCAACACCTAAAGGCGACATACGGTAAATGCTCGCACCTTCATTGAGTTCACTAACAAAGCGGCTCATCAGTCTTTGAGAGACGAGTTCATTGATCGCGTTGTTGGCTCGAAATGCCGAGGCTTCACCCGTTTCATCAAACATGTTGGTGACGATTTTGAATGCATCATGCAATTCACCTTCGCCGAGCTCTTCATCAAACTTTTCATTGCTCAACACGGCAATCGCAATCAAAAACGCTAATCGCTCAGAAGAAAGGTTCAATGAGAAATCATGTTGTTTTACCCAACTGACCAGTTCATCGATTGGCTGCTCAAAAGGTTGTTCAACTGAAGATTGAGTTATTTCACTCATTATCATTCCTGTATTTTCTAATGACGCTTGGTCTACTCAGTAGTATGAGGCTTTTGTGCCCATACGTGGATATAACGACCAAGAGAGAGGTAAGGTTCTGTGCGGCATAATTGTTGTTCTAATGCCAACACATCCTCTGGCCCATATTCGCCCATGTATTGTTGATTTCCGATATAGTCGTTAAAGCATCGAATACCAGATTTACCACAAATATCAAAACCCGCCGACTCTATCCATTGATAGACATCCTCAGGTAGTAATCCACGCTGCGGTTGCAATTTGAAACGCTTACGATGTGGCATTCCTTGCAAAATGTGGGGGATATTACCACAAGTTACGTTTTTCAAAACCAAACCGTGGTGATTATAAAACATCACTGACATGATCCCACCCGGTTTCACCTTATCTAATAAGTGAGTTAAGACAACCTGTGGGTCTTCCAACCATTCCATAACCGCATGAAATAAAACTAAATCTGATTGTTCGTCTAGATGTTGGTCAAGATTTTGGATCGCAGAATGAATCAAACGAAATTGTGATGATAAGTGATTTTTTTCAATTTCTTGTTGAGCCAGTGCTAGCATTTCGCTGGAAATATCACAAAGCGTCACTTGATGTCCAAGCTTAGCAATTTTTTGCGACATCTGAGCTAATCCGCCCCCCGCATCAAGCACAGATAAACAGCGTTCATCTTGACGTAAGCGAGTTAAAGCTTGTTCAATATCTTGCCAAAGGATTACTTGGCGAATGTCACCTTTATCGGATCCATAGATATTTTTGGCGAATTTATGCGCGATATCATCGAAATTTCGATCATTGACCATTGTTTTTCATTTAAGATAACTGAATTTTGCGTGTATTCTGTCACAGCAATTACAGGAATAAAGCAATTACTCTGTTTTATCTGCTGAATGATGAATTTTTGGACTATTTAAAAATGTTTGAACTGAAAAAATTAATTGGTGCATTGATCATGCCTTTACCTGCCTTGTTGATTATTGGCTTTCTAGGCTTATTTCTTGTTATGTTCACCCGTAAACGTGGCTTAGGCTGCATATTCACATTTATTTCTTTAATGGGAATCTTTCTCTTTTCCTTCCAACCAATTTCAACCTCATTACTGAAGCCTACCGAACGCGCATATAAAGCGTTTATCCCTGTCGACGGTACCATTGACTATGTCATGGTATTGGGAAATGGCCATATTGTTGATAACGATATTCCCCCTACTTCCGAACTTTCTCGTAATGGTTTAATGCGTCTTGCGGAGGGCATTCGTATATTACGCCTTTACCCAGGAGCGAAATTAATCTTATCCGGTTATGCTGGCGGAACCTCGGTGAGTAACGCTCGTATGATGGCAAATGTTGCGGTTTCATTAGGGGTGTCCAAGTCCGATATTATCTTATTAGAAAATGCTCAGGACACTTGGGATGAAGCTCATCAAGCGACTGGTTTTGTCGGTGAAAAACGCCTCGTTCTCGTCACTTCGGCTAGCCATATGGAACGTGCGATGGCTGAGTTTAAGAGTGCAGGCTTAGAACCGATCCCAGCTCCAACCAATTACCTAGCGTCAGATAACATTGAGCAAGCATGGGACAAATTCACACCTCAAGCAAAATACTTAGAGCAAAGTGAACGTTATTGGCATGAACAATTAGGTCGCTGGTGGTCATCATTGCGCAATACTCTGACTAACCAACAAAACACCGGCACCGCTACGACGTTAGAGTGATGCGATAATACGCAAGCAATCGATAACGTAATAGCTAACGTGCTAGGTTTGTTTCGTCATAAAAATGCCATATCTGATTGTCAGACATGGCATTTAAGACTAAAATCGATACTTATAAACTAAAGAATAAAATTAAGTCGCTGATTAAAGGCGACTTCTTATACCCAAGTAACTTCGAGATGCGAGTTTCAGCAAGAATAAAACAAGCTTTAGGCAAGACAAATTGAATATGATCATAGTCATTCTATCTCTGTTCAATTTAACGCAGCATAAAGCTTGTTTTAACTTACCCTTCGGGAGCTTCATCCAAATCTTTATGCCGCGTCAGATTGGTTTGAAAGGTGCCTACATTCCTTCACTAATCTTTCTTGCCTAAAGATTTGGATGATAGCTCTGAATTCTGCATCTTGAAGTCACTTGGGTATATCGTTTTTGGCTATCTACCTAATTAGAATAAATCCGACGAAGGCGTCGGCATAAAGGAAATTCACTATGGCTACAATTAAAGATGTCGCACGTATTGCTGGTGTTTCAACCACCACGGTGTCACATGTCATCAATAAGACTCGTTTTGTTGCAGAAGCAACCCAAGAAAAAGTCATGGCCGCAGTGAAGGAACTTAACTATGCCCCAAGCGCTGTTGCTCGTAGCTTAAAATGCAACACCACTAGCACCATTGGTATGTTGGTAACACAATCTACTAACCCATTTTTTGCTGAAGTCGTCGATGGTGTTGAGAGCTATTGTTACCGTAAAGGCTATACGCTTATTCTTTGTAATACTGGTGGTCGTGCCGATAAACAACGTGATTATATCCGTATGTTAGCGGGCAAACGTGTGGATGGTCTTTTGGTTATGTGTTCGGATTTAGACGCCGATCTACAAGAAATGCTAGATGGTCATCCTGATATTCCAAAAGTGGTGATGGATTGGGGCCCAGAAACATCTCAAGCTGATAAGATCATCGATAACTCAGAAGAAGGTGGTTACCTAGCGACTCGTTTCTTGATTGATAAAGGACACACAGATATTGCCTGTTTAAGTGGTCACTTTGAAAAAGTCGCCTGTAAAGAGCGTATTGCTGGCTGTAAACGTGCCTTGGCAGAAGAAGGCTTAACGCTTCCTGAAGAATGGTTATTAGAAGGTAACTTTGAGTGTGATACTGCTGTGATTGCCGCCGATAAAATTCTTGCTATGGATAAGAAACCAACGGCTGTGTTCTGCTTTAACGATATCATGGCTCTAGGCTTAATGAGCCGCCTACAAGAGCAAGGCATGAAAGTACCAGAAGATATCTCGGTGATTGGTTACGATAACATTGATATTTCACCGTACTTCTCTCCACCGCTAACCACAGTACACCAACCTAAGCGTCGTTTAGGTAAAAATGCGGTAGAAATTTTATTAGAACGTATCAAAGATAAAAACCATGCAAAACAAACCTTTGAAATGTTCCCAGAAATTCTTGAGCGCTCTTCAGTCAAAACGCTGAAATAACACAGGCCTCACTAACCTATAAAAACCAACGCATGTCGTTGGTTTTTTTATGCGAAATAAACGGTGAATCACATCCATCGTTTCTCTGATTAGATATTTATTCACTGACTTGCTACTTTCAATACGTAAACCATTTACAGTTTTAGTGAAATTTTTTGACTCGTACACCTATCTATATCATTCACACAAAGGAAAGCGGAAACTACCCAATGACTTCAAAACTATCTCATAAAATGGGTAGTCAAGCATAAGAATAGCCTATCAATCTCGTATAAGGATATACATGAAACGTCTGTTACTGAGTTGTGCATTAATCACTTTTTCATTCATCTCTCATGCAAAAGATGAGGCCTCACAACCTAATCTCAATTGGGAACAAGTTGAACAACAAGCAAAAGGACAAAGTGTCTATTTTAATGCTTGGGGAGGCAGCCAAGAAATCAATGATTATTTGCGCTGGGTAACTCGCCAAGTAAAACAAAAGTACGGTGTTGAACTTCATCATGTCAAAGTCTCTGATATATCAGAAACAACCACTCGCCTATTAGCCGAAAAAACCGCTGGTAGAAATTCGCATGGCAGTGTCGATATGGTTTGGATAAATGGTGAAAACTTTAAATCAATGAAAAATAGTCAATTACTCTATGGCCCTTTTGTTTCAAGCTTGCCTAATTGGGATAAAGTGGATTCAAGCCTACCGGTGACTAATGATTTTTCCGAACCAACGGAAGGTTTAGAAGCACCTTGGGGGGTTGGCCAGTTAGTTTATATTCATGATCAGAAAAAGTTATCGGTCCCCCCTCAATCGGCAACACAGTTATTGGCTTACGCTAAAGCACACCCTAATCGCATTACGTATCCGAAACCACCCCAGTTTCATGGCACCAGCTTTTTAAAAGCCTTATTAATTGAATTATCCGACGACAAGGCGGCCTTATCAAAACCTGTCGATAAGAAAACTTTTACAAAGGTTACTGAGCCTTTGTGGCAGTATTTAGACACCATTCAGCCTTATTTATGGCAGCAAGGACGTCAATTCCCAACGACTCAACCGGAAATGTTGCAGCTTCTCGATGATGACCAAATTGATATTGCAATCACCTTTAACCCTAATGAAGTTTTCTCAGCTCAAGTTAGTGGCAAATTAGCTTCGACAACCAAAACTTACGCATGGAAAAATGGTGCACTCTCTAATATCCACTTTCTCGCTATTCCATGGAATGCCAATGCCAAAGAAGGCGCACTGGTTGTGATCAATTTCCTACTCAACCCTGAAGCACAATCACGTAAAGGTGATATTAATGTTTGGGGTGATCCATCAGTACTACAGGCCAAATACCTCAGCGGAAGTGCACAAAAAACCAGATTATTCCCTTCGATTGAAGAGCCTCATCCAAGTTGGCAAATGGCATTAGAACAGGCATGGATTGAGCGTTATAGTCGATAACTCAACAACGCATTAAGGGTACTCATGCAAAGCAAGCCAAGACGTATGCTACGCATCGGTTATTTACTGGTGATTTTGATCTGCTTTTTTCCTCTAATTCCTGGGATTTTAGGTATGGTCGTGCCTGCGTTTGGCTTTATCCCCCCTCTTGATCTGAATGTTTTCACCTCTGCGGGGTTTATTTCAGCCTTAAGCTGGCCTGGGGTTAACCGCGCCATATTACAAACCATAATGACCGCTATCGTCAGTACTTTTATTGCTGTGATCATGACATTTGCCATTGTACAAGCGTATTGGGGACGTCGTTCATGGTATCGAATAGAAAAGCTCTTATCACCAATCTTGGCTTTACCTCATGTTGCTTTCGCGGTTGGTTTCCTATTCTTGTTTTCTGATACTGGTTGGTTAGCCCGCTTTCTACAATTTATCTTTAATGACACCTTGAGTTTCACCCATTCTTGGTTCAGCTCGCTGTATTCACTACAAGATAATATTGGAGTTAGCTTAACGTTGGCTTTAGCAATAAAAGAAACACCTTTTTTATTACTTATGAGTGTCGCTGTACTTCATAACCTAAAAATCCATCAAACCCTGCAAGTCACACAAGGCTTAGGGTATTCTGCCCCCCAATCATGGTGGAAGGTTATTTTCCCCCAATGGCTACAACACATGCGCTTTCCTTTGTTCGCCATCATGGCTTATTCATGCTCTGTGGTTGATGTCAGTCTAATTTTAGGCCCAACACACCCTCCAACATTTGCAGTATTAGTGTGGCAATGGTTTAACGAGCCCGATCTATCTCAACTCCCAAGAGCTGCGGCTGGGGCTTTTTTATTATTTGTATTATGCTCGTTGTTAATTGGATTTGTCTGGATAATTGAGCGTTTAGCTCTAATCGAATTTCGTGCTTGGTTAAGCTCTGGCAGACATAACCGCTTAGCACTGAAGCCCTACTTCTTTCACCTTATCGTGACTGTTAGCTTATTGGTTATTCCAATCATTATTCTTTGGACTTTCGCTCAACGTTGGTCTTTTCCGAGCTTACTGCCTACATTCTGGAGCACTCGATTTTGGATAAGTGAATGGCCTTATATTCAAGCAACGATGATTACAAGTGTTACTCTAGCCCTACTAAGCAGTGGGGTCGCTTTTATTCTTGCTCTTATCGCTCACGAGTACAGGGGGCATTTTCGCTTTCACATTCCAATGTATATTATTGCTTTACCGATGCTTGTTCCTCAGCTCTCTTTGCTTTTTGGTCTACAAATCACTAGCCTTTGGATTAATCAGGAACATTATTGGTTTTGGGTTGTGTGGGCGCATACTTTTTTTGTTTTTCCTTATACTTATCTTGCTTTAGACGGACCATGGAAAAGTTACCCTAATCGTTTATCTCAAACGGCGGTCAGCCTTGGAGTTTCTCCTCTAAAAACATTCTTTTTGATAAAATTACGTACATTATCCAGTGGACTATTATTTGCTTGGGCCATGGGAATGAGTGTGAGCTTGGCCCAATATTTACCAACATTAATGCTTGGCTCAGGTAGAGTCGTGACATTAACAACCGAAGCCGTTGCCCTCTCGAGTGGGCATGATAGAAGAGTCGTTGCGTTATATGCGCTGTGGCAAGCCATACTTCCTTTTGTTTTTTTTAGCTTAGCTTTTATCGGTAATCGCATTTTACAACCACGTAATCAACCTACTTATAAGCAGGAGTCGCGTTCATTATGAGCCTATTGATTCAACAACTTTCCATCTCTTATTCAAATGCGGACTCATTAAGCTCAGACAAACAACCATTAATCCGTTACCTTGATCTTCAAATTTTAAATGGCGAAATAACGACATTAATGGGGCCTAGCGGCTGTGGAAAATCAACATTACTCAATGTCATTGCGGGTCATTTTAATCAAGAGCTTTCTTATGATGGTAAGGTGATATTAGATGATGAAGAAATCCAAACAAAAGATCCTCATGAACGTTCGATCGGAATACTATTTCAAGATGACTTACTTTTTCCTCATTTAAATATTTGGGAAAACATTGCCTTCGCTCTGCCGAATAAAATCAAAAAAAAAGAAAGAAAACCGGAAGCTTTAGCGATATTAGATCGTGTGGGGCTAGCAAACCTTGCCAATGCAATGCCGCATCAAATTTCAGGAGGTCAACGTGCCCGTATCAGCCTACTTAGGATGTTAAGCGCACAACCTAAAGCCGTTCTATTAGATGAACCTTTTAGCAAATTGGATCCTGAACTACGTATTAACTTTAAAACGTGGGTATTTGAACAATTATTTAAAGCCAATATTCCGACTTTAATGGTTACTCACGATGAAGACGATGCGCCTGCAGGAGGTAAAATTCTTCATTGGAGCCAACTCACAATAGAGGCCCAAAGCTATGCTCGATAGACATGTCATCCCTATCATAAAGAAGCCTCTGGAATCATTGGCTCGTTATTGTGTCCTGCATCATGTCAAAGCAGATCAAATTACGATAATAAGCTTTGTTATTGGTTTATTAGCGATCCCAGCGTTATGGGGGCAATATTATCTATTAGCCTTAATATTCATCGTGCTAAATCGAATCGGAGATGGATTAGATGGCGCTATAGCTAGACAAACTCAACCTTCAGATTCTGGTGGCTTTCTTGATATCAGCTTAGATTTTATTTTTTATGCTCTGATCCCATTTGGCTTTATATTGGCCAATCCCGCACAAAATGCACTGTGGGGAGCGTTATTAATCGTGTCCTTCGTTGGTACCGGCAGTAGCTTCTTAGCTTTCGCTTCAATTGCAGGGAAACATGACATTGCTAACCCTGTTTATCAAAACAAATCTTTATACTACATGTCAGGTATCACTGAAGGCACTGAAACTATCGCTTTCTTTATCGCATTTTGCCTCTGGCCATCTCTGTTTCCACAACTCGCCGCTATTTTTTCCATTCTATGCTTGGTGACCACGATGAATAGAATTTGGGCGGGTTACCGTACCATTCAAACTTTTGAAAATAAGCAAAATAAAGAGGAAGGGTTATGAAAATCTTCAGCGCAAGCAACCCTGTTGAAGCTCATATCGTTTGTGAGCTGCTTAAAAGCCAACATATTATGGCAAAGGTTCATTCTAGTGAGATTTTCAGCTTGAAGGGAGAAATCCCCTTAACCAATGATACTGATCCTTATGTGTGGTTACTTGATGAAAATGATGAAAGTAAAGCGAGAGAGATCGTGAGTGATTATGAAAAAGAAGAATGGCGACCCAATTGGTTCTGCCTTCAATGCCATGAAAGTATTGAAGCTCAATTTGCGGTGTGTTGGAACTGTGGTCAAGCTAACCCATCACAAGATAAAGAAGCATAACCACAATTTTAATGTCTGACTTAATGTCTAAGCTTGGCTGTATTGTTGAATAAAAGCCAAAGAATGTTGATTAAACTCAACGGGCTTTTCGACATTACAAACATGGCCGCAACCCGGAATTTCAAGTAAGCGACTAAACTTATGCTGTTTGACCATCTCTTTTACTGGTCGAATAAACATATAATCCATCTCACCCATAAGGTACAACGTCGGGATCGGTAATTCGCGGTCTCTGAAATATCGCATCATCGGATTAACATCAACCGACAGCTTGAACCATCTTTTGAACTCTTTTTGGCATAACTTTTTCGCTTCGCGGATAAATAAGTGGCGAGACTCTTTTTGTCCACGCTGAGGCATAATGATGTAAGCAAACAACTTATATAGCCACATATAAGGAATGATGTTTTTGCTCCAATAGCCAACCTTTACCAATAGTTGAGAACGCACATCCAGCCGAGTAACCGCGCCACCTAGCACCATACTTTGTACTTTTTTTGGCGCCATTTCTGCTAAATTACGAACTAAAATAGTCCCTAAAGACATACCGATGAAGTGCGCTTTTTCTATATTAAGATGATCTAACACATTAAGAATATCCGTGGTCACATCTTGGAACGAGTAGTGCTTTGAAATGATGTTTTTAAGTAACTGATTTGAACGCCCATGTCCTCTTAAATCAATCAAAAGTAAATTGTAATGTTGACGGTAGTCTTTAATTTGTTTAAACCATAGAGATGAGCTGCCACCAGCGCCATGAACGAATACCACCCATTCTTGGCTACTTGGATGCAAATAAGTTTTATGAAACAAAAGCTCTTTTGTCATAACGAAGATACTC
The DNA here is from genome assembly GCF_002218045.2 of Vibrio rumoiensis. Classification (NCBI taxonomy): domain Bacteria; kingdom Pseudomonadati; phylum Pseudomonadota; class Gammaproteobacteria; order Vibrionales; family Vibrionaceae; genus Vibrio; species Vibrio rumoiensis. Next base: position 1,221,027 of record NZ_AP018685.1, on the reverse strand, counting down.
GAAGCACTGGTTAACGATGCTTTGGTTAACATGGAAAGCACAAATTGTACCATACTGAACTGGGGAGCTCCTTACTCACCTTCGTTTATATAAACTAAAGTTACAAAAAAGCCTTTACCTCAAGTTAACTTAAGGTTTTATGCTTTACCAAGAAGTGATTCAACCCAATAATATCAAGGAAAGCGTATGTATTTAGAACATGTAAACTTAGTCGTAAGTGATGTGCCAGCCATGCTCCATTTCTATCAAACGGCATTTCCTCACTGGAAAATACGTAGTGAAGGTGATGATGAATGGCATGGAAAGCCAAGGCATTGGCTACATTTAGGCGATGATTATCAGTACCTTGCGATCAGTAATCATGGTGAAGGTCAAAACCGAAATTTAGATGGTTATCAAGTAGGCTTAGCGCATTTTGCTTATTCTGTAGATAACCTAGAGAGCATAGTAGAAAGGTTAGTCAACAACGGATACGAAATAGCAAAACCTGGAGCAGAGAATCCATTTAGGAAAAACGTCTACTTTGTTGACCCTGCGGGGTTTGAGGTTGAGTTTGTTGAATATTCAACAGATATTCCAAGCGAACGAAATAACGATTTATGAGTTAATAAAAAGCCAGCGTCAAAATAGACACTGGCTAAAAATTTACATCTTATTTATCTTCAGTTCTCAAACATTCAATGAAGCATTGATATCCAACAAAACTTGGTTTGGCTGCTCAGCTTGAGTAATTGGGCGGCCAATAACTAAGTAATCAGAACCTGCAACCATTGCTTCTGCCGGCGTCATAATACGGCGCTGATCTCCTGCTGCACTGCCTACTGGGCGAATACCAGGTGTCACTAACTTAAAATCTTTTCCTAGCTCAGCCTTCAATATTGAAGACTCATGTGCCGAACATACCACCCCATCTAGGCCACTTTGTTGTGTTAGCTTAGCTAAACGCTTAACTTGCTCTTGAGGAGTGACATCAAGTCCAATACCAGCCAAATCCGATTGCTCCATACTGGTTAATACCGTTACCCCAATCAGTAATGGACGATCCTGACCATAAGGTTCAAGGATTTCGCGTGATGCCGACATCATACGCTCTCCACCACTAGCGTGAACATTAACCATCCAAACGCCGAGTTCCGCCGCTGCTTTTACGGCTTTTGAACAAGTATTAGGAATATCGTGGAATTTAAGATCTAAAAAAACAGAGAAACCACGCTTGTGTAATTCACGAACAAAACCAGGGCCAAATAGAGTAAACATTTCTTTGCCAACCTTAAGTCGACATTGTGTAGGATCAATATTATCCACGAAAGCTAATGCATCATTTTGATTTTCATAATCTAAGGCAACAATCACTTTTGGGTCTAACATTCGCTTTCCTCTATTCATGGTAAATGGACTTGGGGGGTAATCTAGGATGTGAACACTACTCACCATCTAATCCACGAATTGGCTTTATTGTTCCCCACCCTTTGCAGGATGGACAGTGCCAATAAATGGAATGAGTAGCAAAACCACATTGTCGACATTGATAGTGAGGCTTGGCTTTCATTTGCACCCCAACCATCTCTTGTAAAGTGGTCAAACTATCTTTTGCTCGACCTTCTTCAGCCTCAGCAATATGGTAATCAATTAATCGATAGAACCCTTTCATTGTTGGGTTTTTGATAAGCTGTTGAGTCAGTAATGTTTGGGCTGCTGCAATGCCTTCATGTTGAGCAACCATCTGGGCTAACATTAACTCTGCGGATACCCCTGCTTTCTTAGCAATACATTTTTTCAAAAATTCTAACATTCCTGCTTCTTGCCCAATTTGATAATAACAATCAGCCAACGTTGGTAAAATCTCAGAAATGTAATCAATATCCTGTTCAAGTACTTTCTCTAAGCATTGAATGGTTTGCTTATAATCATCAGACTCTAAATAGATATTACCCAATGCAATATTTGCACGCACACAATTTGGATCTTCTGTTAAAGCTCTTTTGAAATAAAGAATTGCTTTCGATGTATTGGTCAAACTTAATTCATGCATAGCAATTTCACACCAATAATGTGCGATATCTCGACGCATTTTCTTACGCCCCATCGCCACTAAGGCATCACCATATTGAATGGCTTTATTCCATTCACGAGTTTGTTGGTAGATGGTGACAAGTTGCTGTAGTGCTTGTTCTCGATGTTCAGGTTCTTCAATCAGCTGCTCAAAAATTTTCTCGGCACGGTCAAAAAAACCTGAAACCATATAATCTTTTGCTAACTGCTGTAGCGCGAGATTTTTTTGATCGACCGTCAGTCCTTCGCGGGTAATTAAATTTTGATGGATACGGATAGCACGATCAACCTCACCGCGTGACCGAAACAAATTCCCCAATGCTAAGTGAGTATCGATGGTTTCATCATCAACTTGAAGGAGTTCAATAAAGTGATCAACCGCTTTATCTGATTGTTCAGACAATAGGAGGTTTAGACCTCTCACGTATTGGCGAGAAATCTGATGGGATTGTTCTTGTTTATCTTGTCGAGCACTGCGATTACCCATGTACCAGCCATAAGCAGCGGCGATTGGTAATAACAGAAAAAGTAGCTCTAGCATTAACGAATAAACCTAACCTTTGATTTCAGGTAACTGCTCTGATGGCTTTGAAGAAGACGCCTGTGCTTTATTCAACTGTTTTCGTAAACGAAGCACTGTTAATTTAGATTTCAGATATAGACTGCCAAAAATTAACCAAGCCATTACAAAGGCAACAATAAAAACAATACCGAGTAACAAGGAGAGCGGTAATTCATTTTGAGCAATAAGATAATTAAATGTCACTGTTTCTTGATTTTCAGCACCTAACGCCAAGGCAATCAGAAAAAGTGCGATAACCAAAATAATTTTTATAATTTTCATAATTACCACCTTTCATACAGCGAAATGATTCTTAGATTATGCAGTAAATTTGTCTGACACTCCATTGCCAATCAATTGAAAGATGGAAATATTCATCATTAAACTGACAATAGTTTGAATTTTACGCATAAAAAAACGGCAATCTGACGAGTGCCGCTTTTCTGAAATTCTAATCCCGTGGATCACATAACACTACTGACCTTACGCGATACTGTTATTAACACGTTCGCGTAGTTCTTTTCCTGGTTTAAAGTGAGGAACGTATTTACCGTCCAATTCCACTTTTTCACCTGATTTAGGGTTACGTCCAACACGTGGTTCACGATAATGTAGAGAAAAACTGCCGAAACCACGAATTTCAATACGATCCCGCTCTTCCAACTTAGAAGCCATATGTTCAAGAATATCCTTTACGGCATCTTCAACTTCTTTTGCTGATAAATGGGTTTGCTGAGCACAGAGTCTTTCAATTAATTCTGACTTAGTCATAGGTGATTCCCTCACTTTTCTCTTTCTTATCGAAAAAAGGGAGCCCTTTCAGGCCCCCTTCTATAGGCAAATGAATTATTCGCCTTTAGCAGCCTTGAATGCGTCAGCCATAGCATTACCAAACGCAGCTTCATCAGCTTTGTTTAGTGTCGCCATTGCTTCTTGCTCTTCAGCTTCATCTTTAGCTTTGATAGATAGGTTGACTACGCGGTTTTTACGGTCTACACCAGTAAATTTCGCTTCAACACTGTCACCAACACTGAATACTAGAGATGCGTCTTCGATACGATCACGTGATGCTTCAGAAGCACGGATGTAACCTTCAACACCTTCTTGTAATTCAATTGTAGCACCTTTCGTGTCAACTGCAGTTACAGTACCGTTTACAAGAGTACCTTTCTTGTTGTCAGCAACGTAGCTGTTGAACGGGTCGTTTTCCATTTGCTTAACGCCAAGAGAAATACGCTCACGATCAGCATCTACTGCTAAAACTACTGCAGAGATTTCGTCGCCTTTTTTGTAGTCACGAACCGCTTCTTCACCTTGAGCATTCCAAGAAATGTCAGATAGGTGAACTAGACCGTCGATACCACCGTCAAGACCGATGAAGATACCAAAGTCAGTGATAGACTTGATCTTACCAGTTACTTTGTCGCCTTTAGCTTGCGCTTCAGCGAAAGTCTGCCAAGGGTTAGCTTTACATTGTTTTAGGCCTAGAGAGATACGACGACGTTCTTCGTCGATATCAAGAACCATAACTTCAACTTCATCGCCAACATTAACCACTTTAGAAGGGTGAATGTTTTTGTTAGTCCAATCCATTTCTGAAACGTGAACTAGACCTTCAACGCCTTCTTCGATTTCTACGAAGCAGCCGTAATCAGTTAAGTTAGTCACACGACCAGTTAGTTTGTGACCTTCAGGGTAACGCTTAGCGATTGCTACCCATGGATCTTCGCCTAGTTGCTTAAGACCTAGAGAAACACGAGTGCGCTCACGGTCAAACTTAAGAACTTTAACTAGGATTTCATCACCAACGTTTACGATCTCAGATGGGTGCTTAACACGCTTCCAAGCCATATCTGTGATGTGAAGTAGGCCATCTACACCGCCAAGGTCAACGAATGCACCGTAGTCAGTAAGGTTCTTAACGATACCTTTAACTTCTGTGCCTTCTTGTAGAGTTTCAAGAAGTTCGTCACGCTCAACACTGTTTTCAGATTCGATAACAGCACGACGAGAAACAACAACGTTGTTACGTTTCTGATCAAGCTTGATTACTTTGAACTCTAGCTCTTTGTTTTCTAGGTGAGCAGTGTCACGAATTGGACGTACGTCTACTAGAGAACCAGGTAGGAATGCACGGATACCGTTTAATTCAACAGTGAAACCGCCTTTAACTTTACCGTTGATGATACCAACAACAGTTTCAGCTTCTTCACATGCTTTCTCAAGTACAATCCAAGCTTCGTGGCGCTTAGCTTTCTCACGAGAAAGTTGAGTTTCACCGAAGCCATCTTCTACCGCGTCAAGTGCTACATCTACTTCAGCACCAACTTCAACTTCAAGTTCGCCAGCAGCGTTCTTGAATTGTTCAGCTGGAATAGCAGATTCAGATTTTAGGCCTGCGTCAACAAGAACGAAACCGTTCTCGATTGCAACAACAGTACCTTTAACAATAGTACCTGGGCGGAATTCTAGTTCGTTTAGCGACTCTTCAAAGAGTTGAGCAAAAGATTCAGTCATTATATATGATCTTCAATTAATTAAACGTCCATGGGTATCCTACCGCATGGGGTTGATAAATTAGCCAGTCATCATCCTTGCGACCGACGGTCCTTATCACTAAATATGGTTGTTCCTAAAAACAGACTATTATTTAATGAGTTTAGATTCTATAAATTTTAGCGCAATTTCTACCACTTCATCAATAGAAAGTGATGTGGAATCAATCACTAATGCGTCATCTGCTGGGCGTAATGGGGCAACAGCTCGGTTGCGGTCACGATCATCACGCTCTTGAATATCGCATAAAAGTTGGTCGAATTTACCACTTAAGCCCTTTAGTTGCAACTGGTTCAAGCGGCGTTGTGCCCTTTCTTCAGCACTCGCATCTAGGAATATTTTCGCTTCTGCGTTAGGAAAGACAACTGTGCCCATATCCCTACCATCAGCCACCAAGCCTGGTTCGGCGCTAAATGCACGCTGACGACGTAATAATGCTTCACGCACGCGAGGTAAAGAAGCTACCTTGGATGCTGCCGTTCCAGTCTCTTCTTTGCGCAATTCTTTTGATACGTCTTCACCTTCCAAAATAACTCGAACTAAGTCACCGTCAGCAATAAATTGTACATCTAAGTGGTTAGCTAGCGGCACAAGTGCATCTTCTGACTCAGTATCAACACCATGATGAATCGCGGCTAAAGCCAATACTCGATAGATAGCGCCTGAATCAAGCAAGTGATAATTCAACTTATCCGCAAGCATCATGCACAAGGTACCTTTCCCTGCACCACTTGGCCCATCAACAGTGATTACCGGGCTTTGAGATAACATACATTTTCTCCGGGGTCTATGTGAGCAAGCTATGCTCAAGAAATATGACGTATTTAAAGCGCAAAATTATAGCGAAATTAGGCTGTCTATGCATGGATTATTAGTCAATATATCGAATAATAATGAAACCGATGAGATTTTATCCCTATCAAAAAAAGCCCCACGCTAAGTGAGGCTGAATAAACGTTCTAACTATGTATGATTTTAGACCATCTGACTTAATTCATTAAATTTTTCAAAGTAATTTGGAAAAGTTTTTGAAGTGCAATTAGGATCATTAATCGTTACAGGAGTATTACTTAACGCGACCAACGAAAAGCACATTGCCATGCGATGATCATCATAAGTATCGATCGTCGCATGCTGTAGCTGAGCGGGAGGTGTAATGATAATATAGTCATGACCTTCCTCGACTTCTGCTCCAACCTTTCTCAACTCTGTTGCCATTGCCGCTAAACGATCCGTTTCCTTCACTCGCCAGTTATAAACATTACGAATAACCGTAGTGCCATTAGCAAAAAGTGCTGCTGTCGCGATGGTCATCGCCGCATCTGGAATGTGGTTAAAGTCCATATCAATGGCATTTAATTGCCCTTTGCGACAAAGAACATAATCCTCGCCCCATTCAATTTCTGCGCCCATTTTTTCGAGTGCATCTGCAAATTGGATATCACCTTGAATGCTGTTTTTACCAATACCTGTCACTTTAATTTCTCCACCTTTAATTGCAGCGGCAGCGAGAAAGTAAGAAGCGGATGATGCATCACCTTCGACCAAGTATTGACCAGGACTTTGATAAGATTGACCAGACAAAATAGTAAAGGTTTGATAGTTTTCATTGAGAACATTAACGCCAAACTTAGCCATAATGTCTAAAGTAATATCTATGTATGGCTTGGAAACTAACTCGCCTTCGATTTTAATCGTGATATCACCGTCAGCAAGTGGCGCTGACATTAAAAAAGCCGTTAGAAACTGACTTGAAATCGAACCATCAATGGTCACCGTTCCAGACTTCAAACCTGTGCCAGTTATTTTGATTGGTGGGTAATTCTCATTTTCTAAATATTCAATCGACGCCCCAGCTTCTTTTAATGCATCCACAAGATGACCAATTGGGCGCTCTTTCATTCTTGGTTCACCAGTTAACACGAACTCGCCTTTACCAAGACACAACGCTGCTGCTAAAGGTCGCATTGCCGTCCCTGCATTACCTAAAAACAACTCTAAAGAACCATCGATAGAAAATACACCACCATTGCCTTGTATTTCACATACCGTTTTATCTTCAGATAATTCAAATGATACACCGAGCTTAGTCAGAGCATTCAACATGTGTCGAATATCGTCACTATCTAATAGATTCGTTAAACGCGTTGTTCCCTTAGCTAAAGCAGCCAGTAATAATGCTCGATTAGAAACACTTTTTGAACCAGGAAGATTGATTTCCCCTGAAATTTTTTGGATAGGTTGAAGAGTGAGACTTTCCATTCGTTAATACATTCCTTGCTTTAAGCGATTTAATTGTGGGACAAAGCCCTTAATGAGTTTGAGATTAACGAAAAACGAGATTTAGTGCCAGTCTAAATATTGCTATCATCAAATGACTTGATTCATTGGTTAAACGATATAAATGACTATTTACTTACCATGCTTAGATGAATACGAAGATTCCTTTCCTGATGTTGAATCGGCACTAACCGAGCCGGATGGGTTATTAGCTTTTGGTGGAGACTTATCTCCTCATAGAATCATTAACGCCTATAAAAACGGCATATTCCCTTGGTTTTCCGAACAAGACCCGATTCTATGGTGGAGTCCAGCCAAACGAGCCGTTATATCGCCTCACAAATTCACACCCTCGAAAAGCCTAAAAAAGCACGTCCGACGTGCTAAATTAACCGTTACGTTAAATCACGCAACCGAACAAGTCATACAATTATGCGCAAGTACTCGCCCTCCTGAAGAAACGTGGATCACTCAAGAGATGATTGATGCCTATATTGAATTAGCCCACCTCGGCTTCTGCCATTCTGTTGAAGTATGGAGAGAAGACATGCTTGTTGGTGGCTTATACGGCATCAAACTCGGTCAATTATTTTGTGGTGAGTCGATGTTTTCTATTGAAAGTAATGCATCTAAAGTTGCATTCTGGCATTTATGTCAACACTTTGCTGGTGTCGGTGGGCAGTTAATAGATTGCCAAATAATGAATCCGCACTTAGAAAAACTAGGAGTGGCGGAAATTCAACGTACCGACTTCTTATCACAAATGACCATATTACAGCACGAACCAACCAATCGTGATTTTACAACTTGCATGTTAAAAATAGACGAAGGGCAATGATGATGGAACCTACTCAAATAAAAATAGGCTTAACTCCATCCAGTCAATGCAGTTATTTAGACAACCAAGAAGAACGTGTAGCGGTTATTCTTGATGAGGCTTTACATACTCCTGCTCATTATGAAGTTTTCCTTGCTAATGGCTTTCGTAGAAGCGGGGCGATGATTTATCGACCTCACTGCCAGTTTTGCCAAGCTTGCCAATCTATTCGAGTTTCCATCCCAGACATCACATGGTCAAAAAGTCAAAAACGATTATTGAATAAAGCCAAGCACATTTCTTGGGAACTCAAGCCTCAACTCGATAACGATTGGTTCAATCTATATGAACGTTATATTGAAGCAAGACATCAAACTGGCAGTATGTATCCGGCTAATAAAGAAGTATTTGAAAGTTTTATTCTCTCCGATTGGATTAAACCTCAATACTTACACCTATATGATGAAAATAAACTCATCGCAATTGCAGTGACCGATTGCCTATCCAATTCCTTAAGCGCGTTTTATACCTTTTATGAACCCGAACACCCACTATCCCTTGGGACTCTTTGCGTCCTATTGCAACTAAAGCAATGTAAAACGATGCAGAAACAATGGCTTTATTTGGGGTATCAAATTGATGACTGCCCTGCTATGAATTACAAAGTTCGCTTTCAACGTCATCAAAAGCTAGTAAATCAGCGTTGGCAAGGGTAGAATACGCAACAACTTTAAACTCAAGTATATATTTATTCATTGCTTGAGCATTATTACCCCTAAATTGACTGCTCAATCTAGCGGTTAAGAATAAGCCAAATTTCGGTAAGAGGATTAAATGGCAAAAGAAGACGTAATCGAGATGCAAGGCACTGTCCTTGACACATTACCAAACACTATGTTCCGCGTAGAATTAGAAAATGGTCACGTAGTAACGGCACACATTTCTGGCAAAATGCGTAAAAACTACATCCGTATCCTTACGGGTGATAAAGTGACTGTAGAAATGACTCCATACGATTTATCTAAAGGCCGTATCGTCTTCCGCGCACGTTAATTCGTTAATGTATAAATGGTAATGATACCGTTTAGCCCCTAATTAAAAAAACCGAGGCTTAGGCTTCGGTTTTTTATAGCTGCAATACTTAGATACTGAAAACATCATTAACAAATCGCGCAACGTCTTAGCTCAACACATCGAACGATATGCAATAAAAAAGCCCCTACCGCTTTAAAGGTAAGAGCTTTTGAATTGATACCGCCTTCATTTCAAAGTCAACATCAAACAGTCTCAGATTAGAGCACGGCTTCTTCTTGATTTAAATAGCTAAATTCAAGTTCATCACTATTTCCGCTCAATGTCACCTTCACTGTTCCACCATTGACTAGCGAACCAAAGAGCAATTCATTAGCAAGTGTCTTTTTCAACTTATCTTGAATCACACGTCCCATCGGCCTTGCCCCCATGGTTTTATCGTAGCCTTTTTGCGCTAACCAATGACGAGCTTCTTCAGAAACCTCCATGGACACTCCTCGACCATCAAGCTGAGCTTGAAGTTCAACAATGAACTTATCAACTACTTGATGAATCATTTCTTCACTCAAGCTATTAAACCAAATGATATTATCTAGGCGGTTTCTAAACTCAGGAGTAAAGACCTTCTTAATTTCTGCCATCGCATCATGACTATTATCTTGCTGAATTAAGCCTATTGATTGCTTTTCAGTTTCTTGAACGCCGGCATTGGTGGTCATCACTAAAATGACATTTCGGAAATCGGCTTTACGCCCATTGTTATCCGTTAAGGTACCGTTATCCATCACTTGCAATAACAAGTTAAAAATATCACCATGCGCTTTTTCTATTTCATCAAGCAACACAACTGAATGAGGATGTTTAATTACCGCATCCGTCAACAAGCCCCCTTGATCATATCCAACATAACCAGGAGGCGCACCGATCAAACGGCTAACGGAATGGCGCTCTCCATACTCAGACATATCAAAACGCAATAACTCAACACCTAGTAATTTAGACAGTTGTACCGTGACTTCTGTTTTACCAACCCCTGTCGGGCCAGCAAACAAGAAAGAACCAACGGGCTTATTATCATGCCCTAGACCCGCACGAGTTAACTTAATCGCTTCGCATAACACTTCAATGGCAGGGTCTTGTCCAAATACCAGTAATTTGAGTCGACTATCTAAACGAGATAGCACTTCTTTATCAGAAGACGATACTGACTTTTCAGGTATACGAGCGATTTTCGCTACAATCGCTTCAATATCTGCCACATTAACGGTTTTTTTACGCTTACCTACAGGCGCTAAGCGACAATGGGCCCCTGCTTCATCGATAACATCAATCGCTTTATCTGGTAGGTGACGCTCATTGATATATTTAGCGGAAAGCTCAACAGCAGCACGTAACGCTTTATTACTAAAACGAACTTGGTGATGCTCTTCATATTTACTTTTCAACCCCATAAGAATTTTCGTTGTATCATCAATCGAAGGTTCCAAAATATCAATTTTTTGGAAACGGCGAGACAACGCACGCTCTTTTTCAAAAATACTGCTGTATTCTTGATAAGTAGTCGAGCCAATACAACGTAATTTACCATTGCTTAATAGCGGTTTAATGAGATTTGCGGCATCAACCTGCCCGCCAGAAGCGGCTCCAGCACCAATGATAGTGTGAATTTCATCGATAAAGAGAATCGTATCTTTTTCTTTTTCTAGCTGTTTAAGGATTGTTTTAAAGCGTTTTTCAAAGTCTCCACGATATTTAGTCCCGGCTAGCAATGAACCAATATCCAGTGAATAGATCACACTATCTTTGATAACGTCAGGGACTTGGCCTTCAACAATTCGCCAAGCTAAACCTTCTGCAATAGCCGTCTTACCCACACCGGCCTCCCCGACTAAAAGAGGGTTATTTTTACGACGACGGCATAACACTTGGATAGTACGTTCCAGTTCAACATCTCGACCAATCAATGGATCTATCTGGCCTTTCTTCGCTACTTCATTGAGATTAGTGGCAAAACTGTCTAGACGTTCTTCTGAATTATTTTCTTGCGGTTGCTCACTGGTAATATCATTGGTACTTCCATCCGCATCGTCACCTGACTTACGAATACCATGAGAAATAAAGTTAACGATATCTAAACGGCTTACATCATTCTTTTTCAGAAGGTAAGCAGCATGAGATTCTTGCTCACTAAAAATAGCAACCAAGACATTAGCACCCGCGACTTCATTGCGGCCTGAAGATTGAACATGAAAAACTGCCCGTTGAAGGACTCGTTGGAAACTTAACGTTGGTTGAGTTTCTCGTTCTTCATCGGCAGTTGAAATTAAGGGCGTCGTTTGCTCAATAAAAGCTTCGAGTTCTTGACGTAATGTTTCGATGTCTGCTTGGCAAGCTGATAAAGCTTCATGAGCAGAATCATTATCGAGCAGCGCTAATAAAAGGTGCTCAACCGTCATGAACTCATGACGATTTTCTCTGGCACGCATAAATGCGCTATTCAAGCTCATTTCTAGTTCTTTATTTAGCATAGCTACCTCCCCAAAGAACAATTACTCTGTTCATATCCAGCTAAAGCCTAAGCCATCTCAGGTTACACCTGTTCCATTGTACATAATAAAGGATGTTCATTTTCACGAGCATACATCGTTACTTGCATGACTTTCGTTTCAGCAACTTCAGCGGTATATGTGCCACAAATTGCTTTGCCTTCAAAATGCACTTTTAACATTACCTGAGTCGCACTCTCCAAATCCATAGAGAAAAAACGATTCAGTATTTCAATCACAAAATCCATCGGCGTGTAATCATCATTATTGAGTATCACATGATACATTGCCGGTGGCTTCAATTTGGTCTTCTCATTTTCCAGAAGATCGACATCTGGTGAAGTCCATTGGTATTGCTTATTCATGTCTAATTCTACTTTATGGACAATATTGATGGAAAACAAAGCTATCAATCTGTCTTCTTATTTAGAGACTAATGCACCAATTGTATCCCTGCAAATAAAAGATTGCTATTCCGTTACACTCGCTGGCCAACCGCTTAAAAAGACAGCAGTTCATATAAGAAAACTTCGCCTTTGAATGTAAACGAGAAAACACATTGTTAAGTAAAAGTTAAACTCATATCGCTATTTTTGTTATTACACCAAGAATTATCACCCACAACTATTGACTGTTGGCTGTGATTGTCTAAATTGTGTTCTGAAGTGGTTAAAAAATTAACCGTTATATCTTTAAAAAGCATGAGGGATGTAAAGCATGGCTACAGGTACAGTTAAGTGGTTTAACAACGCCAAAGGATTTGGCTTCATTTGTCCTGAAGGAGAAGAAGGTGATATTTTCGCTCACTACTCTACTATTCAGATGGATGGGTACAGAACGTTAAAAGCAGGACAACAAGTATCCTACGAAGTTGAAAAAGGCCCAAAAGGCTCCCATGCTAGTCTAGTCATGCCAATTGATAGTGAAAATAAATAGGTAACACACCTTCTCACTAACCTTTCTGTTATCTATATGGCCATACAAATACAGCGATTGATTTGTATGGCTTGTACTCTTTTTTGCCCAATGTTATTTGATGCATTTCCCCATCTACCGATAAAACGCTAAGTATAAAAAAAGCGCCCACATAATGAGCGCCCTATTAGTTTTACCTATCACGCTATAATTAGCGTAATGCGTTTAACACTTGATTCAATGTTTCGCTTGGGCGCATTAATGAAGAAACTTTATCTTCATCAAATAAATAGTAACCACCTAAGTCACCCACAATGCCTTGTGCTTGATTTAATTCCGAGACAATTTTCTCTTCTTTTTCGGCAAGCTCAGCGGCGATAGGCCCAAACTGCTGTGCTAGTTCAGCATCTTTTGTTTGTTCCGCTAATGCTTTAGCCCAATATAAAGCTAAGTAAAAATGGCTACCACGGTTATCTAACTCACCAACCTTACGTGATGGTGATTTATTTTCATCAAGGAATTGGCCCGTCGCTTTGTCTAAAGTTTCCGCTAATACTTTCGCTTTAGGGTTATTAGCTACCGTACTTAGATGCTCTAATGAGGCGGCTAAAGCAAGAAATTCACCTAAAGAATCCCAACGTAAGTGGTTTTCTTTTTCAACTTGTTGAACGTGCTTAGGTGCAGAACCACCAGCACCCGTTTCAAACAAACCACCGCCACTCATCAGTGGGACGATTGACAACATTTTCGCTGACGTGCCTAACTCAAGAATTGGGAATAAATCGGTTAGGTAGTCGCGTAATACGTTACCAGTTACCGAAATAGTATCTAGACCATCTTTGATACGTTCAAGAGAGTAGTTGGTTGCCGCTACAGGATCTAAAATCTTAATTTCCAGACCAGTAGTATCATGTTGTGGCAAGTAGGCATTTACCTTTTTAATCAACTCTGCATCATGAGCGCGATTTTCATCAAGCCAAAATACCGCTGGTACACCTGCATCACGCGCACGAGTGACTGCCAGTTTCACCCAATCTTGAATTGGTGCATCTTTAACCTGACACATACGGAATAAATCGCCTTCCTGAACATCTTGCTCAAGTAAAACTGTATCGTTTTCGTCAATTACACGTACTACGCCAGCTTTTTTCGCTACGAACGTTTTATCATGTGAACCGTATTCTTCTGCTTTTTGAGCCATCAGACCTACGTTTGGAACACTACCCATGGTCGTTGGATCAAAGGCGCCATTCTTTTTACAGAAATCAATAACCGCCTGATAAACACCTGCATATGAACGATCTGGGATCATTGCTTTAGTATCTTGTAGCTGCCCCTCGCTGTTCCACATTTTGCCAGAAGAGCGCAGCATAGCAGGCATTGAAGCATCGACAATGACATCACTTGGAACGTGCAAGTTGGTAATACCACGGTCAGAATCCACCATCGCCAATGCAGGGCGAGTCGCATAAACTGCATCTAATGCTTGTTCAATTTCTTGTTTTTGTTCAGCAGGCAAGTTTTCAATTTTGCTATAAACATCGCCAATGCCGTTATTCACATCAACGCCTAACTCTGCAAATAAGTCACCGTATTTAGCAAACACATCTTTATAGAAGACTTTAACTGCATAACCAAAGATAACCGGATCTGAAACCTTCATCATTGTTGCTTTCAAGTGCAAAGATAAAAGAATGCCTTGCTCTTTTGCTTCATCAATTTGTTTTTCAAAAAACTCAATTAAAGCCGCTTTATTAAGAACCGCCGCATCAATAATTTCTTTATCTTGCAGAGCAAATGGGGCTTTCAGTACTTCCACCGAACCACCGGCATCAACATGTTCGATGCGCACATTACGCGCCCCATCAATAGTGATTGATTTTTCGCTACCGTAGAAATCTTGCTCAGACATGCTGGCAACATGTGAAGCAGAATTGGCATCCCACGCACCCATTGAATGTGGATTTTTCTTCGCGTAATTTTTAACAGAAAGTGGCGCACGACGATCCGAGTTACCTTCACGTAAAACTGGGTTTACCGCACTGCCTTTAATTTTATCGTACGTTTCTTTGATCGCACGTTCTTCATCTGTTTTTGGTTCATCAGGGTAGTTAGGTAACGCGTACCCTTTGGCTTGAAGCTCTTTAATCGCAGCGCGTAGCTGAGGAATTGACGCTGAGATGTTAGGTAATTTAATAATGTTAGCTTCTGGAGTATTCGCTAACTCACCTAATTCAGAAAGAGCATCACCAATACGTTGTTCTTCAGTTAGGTATTCAGGAAAGTTCGCAATAATACGACCCGCTAATGAAATGTCGCGAGTGTCTACATTGATATCTGAAGAAGCAGTATAAGCACGAATAATCGGCAATAATGAGTAAGTTGCCAGAGCTGGCGCTTCATCAGTAATAGTGTAAATAATAGTTGGCTGCTTATTTTTCATTTGATCTGTGGTAGGCATTGAATTTCCCTATATATTTCGAACAGCCTTAATAGATGAGATTGGCTGTGTGGCTCAAGAAAATGGTCAGATCATTCGACCTTTCTCTATGTTGGTAGATAATAGATGTTAGCTATACCAGATAATTTTTAGCACAGCTGCCTTCGTTCACTTATACCCTTTCAAAGTCACGTCAAAGTCATTTAACGATAACTTGATGACAGGGATATTATTTAATATTCCATCCGAACTCTCTTGGGTAAGAAATTCGAGAATGAATTAAACAAATTCGAGTTAATGGTCTATCATCTTCTTCTTTTAGCGGCACCATACTAGATCAATTCTAAAATTATTAAAACTTAGCCACCCCGTTTGTTTACATTTTTGCAAGGTAGTTAACATGTCTAGCCCAAACATTCCCTCTAAAAAGACACCGTCGAGTCATAAGTTTAAAACAGATCCGACCAGAAGTAGAGGTAGGAATAGCAGCTCGTCGAACCGATATTCTAAACGGCCAAAGCAAAAAAGCACCCAACATATTCCTCGTGTCACGGAAGAAAACCGTATCGTACTTCTCTTTAATAAGCCTTACGATACGCTTAGCCAATTTACCGATGGTGAGAAACGTAAAACCTTAGCCGACTATATTGATGTAAAAGAGGTGTATGCCGCGGGTAGATTGGATCGAGATAGCGAAGGTTTAATGGTGTTAACCAACGATGGTATTTTACAAGCGAAAATAACCCAACCATCATCAAAAGCACAAAAAACTTACTGGGTACAAGTTGATGGAACACCTTCTGAAGAAGACTTAGAACAGCTACGCCGTGGTGTTGAACTAAAAGATGGTACGACCCTCCCCGCCAAAGTGGAAGTTATGCCTGAACCTGAAATCTGGCCTCGCAATCCCCCAGTTCGATTTCGCGCGAATATTCCAACCACCTGGCTTGCCATCACTATTATTGAAGGTCGAAATCGACAGGTAAGACGAATGACCGCGCATATTGGCTTTCCAACCTTAAGATTAATTCGCTATTCAATTGGCGAATGGTCCTTAGGAGATTTACAGCCGGGACAATACAAACATATTAAAGTTTAAGCAAACAGTACCCAGTAAGCCATTTCTACTATTCTAGGATCTGTCACCCCTGATAACTTTCTGTTAGAATTCGACCCAGATTAATTTTGTGGTATACATTGCATGTCAGATAACAACCAAAAGCTAGAAAACGCTAATAAAAAAGTAATCGTCGGAATGTCCGGCGGTGTCGATTCTTCTGTTTCAGCTTACCTGCTCCAGCAGCAAGGTTATCAAGTTGAAGGTCTTTTCATGAAAAATTGGGAAGAAGACGATAATGAAGAGTATTGCACTGCCGCAGAAGATCTCGCTGATGCGCAGGCTGTTTGTGACAAACTAGGCATTGAACTGCATACCATTAACTTTGCTTCGGAATACTGGGACAATGTTTTTGAATATTTCCTAGCGGAATACAAAGCAGGCCGCACCCCTAACCCCGATATTCTGTGTAACAAAGAAATCAAATTTAAAGCCTTCTTAGAATTTGCTGATGAAGTCCTCGATGCTGACTATATTGCGATGGGGCACTATGTTCGTCGCACATTCCCAACAGTAAAACAAGTTAAAGCGGGCGAATTGCCACAAATGCTTCGTGGTTTAGATAACAATAAAGACCAAAGCTATTTCTTGTACACACTAAGCCATGAGCAAGTAGCACGTAGCTTATTCCCTGTTGGTGATTTAGAAAAACCGGAAGTTCGCCGTATTGCGGAAGAACAAGGTTTAATCACCGCCAAGAAAAAAGATTCAACCGGCATTTGTTTTATTGGTGAGCGTAAATTTACCGATTTCTTATCGCGTTATTTACCGGCTCAACCTGGTAATATCGAGACGCCAGAAGGCAAAGTAATCGGTGAGCACCAAGGATTGATGTACCACACATTAGGCCAGCGTAAAGGCTTGCATATTGGCGGCCAAAAAGGCGGTGGCGGTAATGAAGACCCATGGTATGTTGCTGAAAAAGATCTTAAACGTAACGTATTAATTGCCGTTCAAGGCGGTGATCACCCACTCTTAAAATCGACGGGGTTGATTGCCTCACAACTGCATTGGGTTGATCGAAAAGTCATCACTGAACCTTTGCGTTGCACAGTCAAAACTCGCTATCGCCAACAAGATATTCCATGCGTAATTGAGCCTATCGACGAGAACACCATCAAAGTTATTTTTGATGAACCTCAAGTTGCTGTGACTCCTGGACAATCTGCGGTATTCTATTCGCAAGACATTTGTCTCGGCGGCGGTATCATCGAGGCACGCATTTAATCAAGCATTGACAATTAAGGGCTATTCGTAGCCCTTTCGTTTATAGTCGAGACTCTCTAACTCTGTTGTTTTAAGTCTGTTTTGTAGGAGAAATAAACGTGGCAAACACTCTTTATGACCGTACCATCGCTTTCGCTGGCATCTGCCAAGCAGTTGCACTTGTTCAACAAGTTGCGCGTAACGGACATTGTGATTCTGCAGCACTTGAAACAACGCTAAAAACCATCATCAACATGAACCCCCGTAACACGTTAGATGTGTTTGGTGATGAAGCCAATTTAAAGCTTGGATTTGAAACCCTAATTAATGGTATTGATAGCTCACCAACTGGCAGTGAAGCCACTCGCTACATTATTAGTATCATGTCATTAGAGCGTAAACTTAATGCCCGTCCTGATTCTATGTCGCAACTCGGTGACCGCTTAACCACCATTGAGCGCCAGACTGAGCACTATGACTTATTAGACGAGCAAATGATCAGCAATCTTGCGAATGTTTATTTAGACGTGATCAGCCCTGTTGGCCCTCGAATCCAAGTATCTGGTACGCCAGCCGTGTTACAGCAAACGACCAATCAACACAAAGTTCGTGCTCTATTATTAGCTGGTGTGCGCTGCGCAGTATTATGGCGCCAAGTGGGTGGTAAACGCCGTCACTTATTATTAGGTCGTAAGAAAATGCTTGAGCAAGCTAAAATTTTACTGGCTAGAGCCTAATCGCTCACGACATGCAAAACCTTTTTATCCCATTTCAATCTAACTCAATTTAATTCAGGAGATACACATGGAACTGTCAGCATTGACTGCTGTTTCACCGGTAGACGGCCGCTACGGAAGTAAAACGATTGCGTTACGCAGCATCTTCAGCGAGTACGGGCTATTAAAGTACCGCACTATCGTTGAAATTCGTTGGTTACAGAAGCTTGCAGAAACCGCTGCAATTGCAGAAGTACCTGCGTTCAGTGACGAAGCAAACCAATATCTTAACCAGATTGCGGCAAACTTCAGCGAAGATGATGCCAACCGCATCAAAACGATTGAGCGCACAACCAACCACGATGTAAAAGCGGTTGAGTATTTCCTAAAAGAAAAAGTAGAAGCACTACCTGAATTACATGCAGTCAGCGAATTCATCCATTTTGCTTGTACTTCTGAAGACATTAACAACACCTCTCACGCGCTTATGCTTAAAGAAGCACGTGATGAAGTGATTCTACCTGCAATTCGCGAAGTGATTGACGCAATTAAAGCACTCGCGGTTGAATATCGTGACATCCCTCTTCTTTCTCGTACTCACGGCCAACCCGCTTCACCTTCAACAATGGGTAAAGAAATGGCGAACGTGGCGTACCGTATGGAACGTCAATACAAGCAAATCGCTAATGTTGAAATTCTAGCGAAAATCAATGGTGCCGTAGGTAACTACAACGCTCACCTTTCAGCTTACCCTGAACTAGATTGGCATACCTTTAGTGAAGAGTTCATCACCAAATCACTGGGCGTTGATTGGAACCCGTACACCACTCAAATTGAACCGCATGACTACATTGCTGAACTATTTGATGCGATTGCCCGTTTCAACACCATCTTGATTGATTTCGACCGTGATGTTTGGGGTTACATTGCCCTAGGTCACTTTAAGCAAAAAACCATTGCTGGCGAAATTGGTTCTTCAACCATGCCGCATAAAGTTAACCCTATCGACTTTGAAAACTCGGAAGGTAACCTAGGTTTAGCCAATGCGATTTTCGGTCATCTTGCTCAAAAACTGCCAATCTCTCGCTGGCAGCGTGACCTAACTGACTCAACGGTTTTACGTAACCTAGGTGTTGGTTGTGGTTATGCAATGATCGCATACTCTTCCGTTATGCGTGGTATCAGCAAGCTTGAAGTTAACCAAGCCGCACTAGAAGCAGAATTAGACAAAAACTGGGAAGTATTGGCTGAGCCGGTACAAACAGTAATGCGTCGTTACGGTATCGAAAAACCTTACGAGAAACTGAAAGAATTAACTCGTGGTAAACGTGTTGATGGTGAAGGTATGCGTGCGTTTATTGATGGTCTTGAAATCCCTGCGGATGAAAAAGCACGTCTAAAACAAATGACGCCAGCCAACTACATTGGTGATGCGGTTAAACTGACGGACTTGTTGAAATAAGAAACGGGTCTCGAAAAAATTAATACTCGTCATTCCAAAAGTGAGGAACGAACTGTTTGGAATCTCCTACGTTAAGCTGTGAAGCCAATAGCTTTAGGAGATCCTGAACGACACTCCTTCGTCGTTATTCAGGATGACGCCTCAAGGGTTAGCTTCGGCTGGCCCTTTTTATTAACCGTAATCTAATAGATTATTCGACTCGTTGCGTATAGTGCTCAAATTCGGTTACTTTTTTATAGCCTTCCGCTTCATAAAGCTTCTGTGCTGAAACATTATCTATTGCTGTAGCTAATTTCACAGTCAATGCATTCGTTTCCTTCGCATAGTTTTTAATTTTTCTCAAAAGTGCTCTTGCTACACCTTTATTACGATGTAATTCCACCACATAAAGATCATTCAAATACCACATTTTGCTCATAGCTACGGATGAGAATGAAGGGTAAAGTTGAGCAAACCCCATAGGTATATTTTCTTCATCTAACGCTAAAAATATCACCGAATCTGATGCCATTAATCGTGCTGAGATGAATGATTGAACATTTTCGATATCAGAACATTGACCATAAAACTGCCTATACAAATCAAACAAATGGCTGACCATATCAATATCTAATAACCTAGCTTGTATAATTTTCAATGACGACTCCTTGTCTCTGGCTAGCATTAGTTACTATGAATATAACATGCACTCAACTTTCAAATCTTCAATAACATCCTCAATTTGTCCCCTCTTTTCTGTTACACTCTGCGCCCTGTTCCGATTCAATCCAACTGTAGGCCCATCATGTATCAACTTTCTTTTTCTCTAGAAGAATTTCTAGCCGAATACTGGCAGAAAAAACCCACCATCATTAAAGGTGGTTTATTTACTGATTCTCCAGAAAATGGCTTCACTGACCCACTTTCTCCTGACGAACTTGCTGGGTTATCCATGGAAAAAGTCATTGATTCACGTTTTGTGTCAAATAAAGAAAAACAATGGACAGCGGAACATGGCCCGTTTGACGAAGATAAATTCGCTCAGCTGCCCGAAAGCCATTGGTCTTTAATCGTTCAAGCTGCCAACCATTGGCACCCAGAAGCCGCTCAGTTAGTTGAACCATTCAAAGCCATGCCAGGTTGGTTATTTGATGATTTAATGATTAGCTTTGCCGTCGAAAATGGCGGAGTTGGTCCACATATCGATCAATATGATGTGTTTATTTGCCAGGGACTAGGAAAGCGTCACTGGCGCGTGGGTGCGAAGGATGAAGGTCAATATGAAGAAGTGATTCAAGCGCAAGCGTTACGTCAAATCAAAGGGTTTGATGCCATTATTGATGATGTGCTTGAACCGGGTGATATCTTGTATATTCCACCAGGCTTCCCACATGATGGCTACGCGCTAGAGCCTTCAATGAGCTACTCTGTCGGTTTTCGCTCCCCAAAAGAACAAGAACTATTAAGTAACTTTGCTGATTATATTTTGGCGCACGACATTGGTGATGTTCACTTACATAACCCAGAGCAAAAAACGCAATCGGGCTCGGGAATGATCCAAACTACCGATACACTGCTGCTCACTGGCATGTTGAAAAAAGCCTTTGAAGAACAAGCTAGAATTGAAGATTTCTTAGGTTGTATGCTAAGCCAATCACGTCACCAGCTCAACATCATCGTACCGGAAGAGCCCCTCACTATGGATGATGTCATGCAGTATATTCAAACCGAGCAACCATTATATAAAGTGGCTGGTCTACGTGCGAACTATCACGAGAATAATCCAAACACTTTATTCATCAATGGTGAGGTGTTTGAACTTGAAGCCGGTTTAGAGCCTTTAGCGAATATTTTGTGTAACTATGATGATATTGAAGCACAAACTTTATCATCACTGACTAGTATCCCAGCCGCCATCACACTACTGACTGAGCTAATTAATAAAGGTTACTGGTTCTACGAATAATAGCGAGCTGATAAAAACCACGCTGAGTAACATTCTTGCTCAGCGTTTTTTTGTCTTTTTTATTGAGTACAAATTCAACAAACAAAACCAACAGCATACCCTATCGCTAAAATGCTCTGTATGATGGTGCGATAATCAATACTCACGGATTGGACGATCTACTATGAAAGTAATCTCATTTAATATAAACGGCCTACGCGCACGCCTTCATCAACTACAAGCCATTATCGATAAGCATCAACCCGATGTAATTGGCCTGCAAGAAATCAAAGTGCATGATGAAGCCTTTCCATTAGAAGATGTCGAAGCCATGGGCTATCACGTCTATTTTCATGGTCAAAAAGCGCATTATGGGGTAGCCATGCTCTGCAAAAAAGCGCCGATTTCCGTACAAAAAGGCTTTGCCACCGATAGCGATGAACATCAAAAGCGCATGATCAGCGTAACAATTGAAGATGATAATGGCATCCCTACCACTATAATGAATGGTTACTTTCCTCAGGGTGATAACATCAACCATGAAACCAAGTTTCCATACAAACGTCAGTTTTATAAAGATTTAATGACTCACCTTAATACTCACCATAACAGTGATGAACAAATCATCGTGATGGGTGATATTAATATTAGCCCAATTGATCTGGATATTGGTATTGGTGAACCAAATGCCAAACGTTGGTTAAAGACCGGGAAGTGTTCTTTCCAACCTGAAGAACGTGAATGGCTAAAGACTTTGTTGGATTGGGGTTTTGAAGATACCTTCCGTAACCTGCACCCAACTGTTGATAACCAATTCTCGTGGTTTGATTATCGTTCACGTGGCTTTGATGACAACCGTGGCCTGCGCATTGATGTGATTTTAGCGACACCAAAGCTGGCTGGAACCTGTGTTGATGCCGGTATTGATTACGAATTGCGTGGTATTGAGAAACCTTCAGATCATGCCCCTATTTGGTCTGAGTTCAAATAATCTCACCACATTAAGCGACAAACAAAATAAAACGCCGTTAGTTCTCGACTAACGGCGTTTTTATCACAATACACGAGCCTTATTAACTTAAAGGCCTTGCATAAGCCAATAGTCGTTTTTCCGTTACTTTGAACGCGTAAATAATCGACATACTCAAAATCATGTAGAAAATGCCCGCAGTGAAGAAAGCTTCAAAAGGCGCGTAAGTACGTGAGTTCACCAAGCGTGCTACCCCTGTAATATCCATCACGGTAACAATACCGGCGACCGCAGATCCATGCAGCATAAAGATCACTTCATTACTATAAGCAGGTAGTGCTCGACGCAGCGCACTCGGCAAGATGATTCGACGATATATCTTCCATGTCGACATGCCATAGGCTTTCGCGGCTTCAATCTCGCCCTTATCAAGCCCTTTGATAGCACCAGCAAAGATCTCTGCGGTATATGCTCCGGTATTGAGGACAAAAGCAACCAACGCACAGAACCAAGCATGTTCCCATAGCGTATCTCGTACCTGCATGAACTGATTACTGCCGTAGTAAATCAGGTAAAGCTGAACAAGTAATGGCGTGCCTCGGAAAAAGTAGCTATAGCACCACACGGGAAAGTTAATAAAATAATTTTTGCTTGTTCGAGCAATGCCGGCAGGAATCGCAATCACTAGCCCAATAATGAGCGCTAACCCAACCAACCAAAACGTGGTCCATAAGCCTTCAAAATATAAAGGCAAGCTGTCAATAATGACTGAAAAATCCATGCTTACCTCGTATGTAATGTGTATTTACGTTCCAACAACCTAAGTAGGCCAATAGAAACGCTAGTAAAGAATAAAAAGATAACCGATACCGTCATATAAAAGGTAAATGGCATCTTAGTCGAACCGGCAGCCAATGCCCCAACGCGTACCATGTCATCTAATCCAATGATTGAAACTAACGCTGTGGTCTTAAGTAAAACTAACCAATTATTACCAAAACCTGGAATCGCATGACGCACCATTTGTGGCAACAAGATACGGCGAAAAGACATCACACTACTCATGCCATAGGCTTTTGCTGCTTCTAACTCCCCTTTATCGACCGCCATGATTGCGCCACGGAAAGTTTCCGCCATATAAGCCCCAAAGATAAAGCCGATGGTGAGTACACCTGCCGTAAATGGGCTAACATCGATATAATCGGGAAGATAAGCCGTCCATTCATGGCCAGCGTTATAGCTGGTCATCCAGCTATTGATTTGCTCATTCAGTGAATAGAGAGAGTTGTTTAATAAAATCTGACCACCGAAGAAAATTAGCATCATCAACACGAGATCAGGAATACCACGAATGATGGTGGTATAGGCGGTCGCAATGACACGCGCCCAGCGATAAGGCGAAAGTTTCGCTAACGCGCCTAAAATGCCGAGTAACACGGCAACAACCAAAGATAGCAATGCGACTTCAATCGTAACCAAAGCGCCTTGTAAAATGGTGTGCTCATAACCTTGTAAAAAATCTAACATCATAAAGGTCTAATTTTGTGAGAGGCCAGCTCAACACTGGCCTCTTTATTTTAACGCGGCTTATTCGCCATAAACATCATACGAGAAGTACTTAGCAGCAATTTGCTGGTAAATACCTTTTTCACGTAATGAGTCTATTGCTTTATTCAACTGATCCGCTAAATCTTTATCTTGCTTGCGAACCGCGATACCAAAGCCATCACCAAACCATTTTGCATCCGTTAGAGATGGGCCGGTAAATTCATAACCTTCTTTTTTATCTAGCATGCCACTTTGCAGTGCGGATGCATCACCGAAAACTGCATCAATACGGCCGCCTTCTAAATCAAGGTAAGCTTCATCAAACGTGCCATAACGAGATACATCGACGATACCTTTGTAATTATCTTCAATATATTGATCATGCGTCGTTGAACGTTGAACACCAATTTTCACGCCTTTCAGGCCTTCTTTGGTGAAAGTGATGTCAGCCCCTTTTTTCGCAATAAATTTATTTGGGATAAGCGCGTACTTATGGGTGAAAGCCACTTTCTTCTTACGCTCTTCTGTGATCGACATACCCGCGATAATGGCATCGTATTTACGAGCAAGAAGTGCAGGAATAATACCATCCCAGTCTTGAGCAACGATCTGGCATTTTGCTTCCATTTCTTTACATAGAGCGTTAGCAAGATCAACATCAAAACCAGCGAGCGTACCGTCGGCTTGCGTGTAATTAAATGGAGGATAAGCCCCTTCTGTTGCAAACCGTACTGTTTTCCAATCCTTGGCTTGCGCCACCCCAGATAAAGCTGTAGCGGCAAGTGTTGCTGCTAAAAACCACTTTTTCATATCCATACTCCTGTGATTATCACTTTTATAATGTTGTGTTGTTTGTTGCTTACTTCATATCCTTCAAGGTCCTTTTGTTAAAGTGTAAAGGATGCAAAGTTTATACCAGCGTACTCACATACTGTTTGTCGCTGAATTTTTTAGTTAATTTCTTTTGATTATGGGGTTAATAGACCGAAGATATAAACTGTTTAAAGCGTTCCGATTCAGGATTACTAAACAATTTCTCTGGGGCACCTTCTTCTTCAACTTTTCCTTGATGAAGAAACATAACATGGCTGGAAACATCTCGTGCGAAAGCCATTTCATGCGTAACCACTAACATGGTGCGGCCTTCTTCAGCCAAATCACGCATCACACCTAGCACCTCACCGACTAACTCAGGGTCAAGTGCGGAAGTGGGCTCATCAAATAACATCACCTCCGGATCTACCGCTAAAGCACGTGCAATAGCAGCGCGTTGTTGCTGACCACCTGAAAGGTGTCCCGGGTAATAATCTTTACGATCATACAAACCTACTTTTTTAAGCAGCAATTCTGCATTTTCAATCGCTTGAGCTTTAGGGATACCTAATACGTGAACTGGAGCTTCGATCACATTTTCTAGCACAGTTAAATGCGACCACAGATTAAAACCTTGGAATACCATAGCAAGGCGTGAGCGGATTCTTTGAACTTGTTTATCGTTAGCTGGCGAGGTTTCGTTTTTACGGTTGGTCTTCATCTGGATCAACTCACCATTAACCCATACCTCACCCGAGGTTGGCGTCTCTAACAAATTGATACAACGAAGAAAAGTACTCTTACCCGATCCTGAAGAACCGATAATAGAAATAACATCACCTTTATTAGCAGAAAGAGAGATACCTTTTAATACTTCATTCTTGCCGAAGGTTTTATGTAAGTCTTTGATATTTAGCGCGGGTACATCCGTCATGCGCTACTACTCCCTTATTGTTGTTACTCATCTTCCTGATGGTCAAAATAACCTAACACCACTTTTTAAGGCTTGCAAACAAAGCAAATTGCTTAAAAGCTTTAATGCAGACGTTTATTTTGAATTTTTATGCATAATATAGGCATTTTCACTTACATCAAGTAAATAAACTTGTCGTATCATTTAACTGATTAAAATATCAACAATACTTCCTTTCATGAAATAAAGCCTATAAGTCACTCCTAAAGCTCATCGTCAGTTCAACAAAATTTGTATAATTTATAAAATTTTTTTTAATTTAAGGCAGATTGTCAAAATAAAGTGATCGAGATCAACACTGAAGGACTTATGTATTGTTAAATTTTATGTGCAGTAAATAACAAGTTATCAAATAAATTGAAATTAAAAACGAAAGGCATGATCCCTTGCGATTTTATAAGAACAAACTAACCTTTATCAGGTTGAAAATGTTCTTAATCAAACAGAGATAAAATGGTTATTTTCTTTGTATTTTAGCTAACGGAGCGTTACGATACGGCGGCTTAAAATACTAATACTAATGGGTTAGTCTCTAGTCCATCAGTATTATTAATCAGAGTGTACTGTGGCCCTTGGGCAGTGAAACGTTATTATAAATAGCCAATCACTTCAGTACGTATTTTTTCTACTACAAAGGTAGGTATGTCATGGCAGAGCAATTTGCTAAAGCTTGGGAAGGTTTTGCTAACGGTGATTGGCAAAATGAAGTAAACGTTCGTGATTTCATTCAAAAGAACTACACACCATATGAAGGTGATGAATCTTTCCTAGTTTCTGAGGGTACTGAAGCAACTAACAAGCTTTGGGCTCAAGTAATGGAAGGTATCAAAATTGAGAACAAAACTCTTGCTCCTCTAGATTTTGACACTTCTGTTATTTCTACCATCACTGCACACGATGCAGGTTACATCAACAAAGATCTTGAAACGATTGTTGGTCTTCAAACTGAAGCCCCACTTAAGCGTGCCATCATCCCTAACGGTGGTATCCGTATGGTTGAAGGTTCTTGCAAAGCTTACGGTCGTACATTAGACCCACAAATTTCTAAGATCTACACTGAACTACGTAAAACACACAACCAAGGTGTTTTCGATATCTACACTCCTGACATCATGAAATGTCGTAAGTCTGGCGTATTGACTGGTCTTCCTGATGCGTACGGCCGTGGTCGTATCATTGGTGACTACCGTCGTATAGCGCTATACGGTATCGACTTCTTGATGAAAGACAAATTCGCTCAATTCACGTCTCTACAAGAGCGTTTTGAAAATGGCGAAGATCTAACAGCAACGATGCAACTTCGTGAAGAAATTGCAGAGCAACACCGTGCACTAGGCCAAATCAAAGAAATGGCTGCTAAATACGGTTGTGATATTTCTCGCCCTGCTGAAACAGCACAAGAAGCAATCCAATGGACTTACTTCGGTTACCTAGCGGCGGTTAAATCTCAAAACGGCGCGGCAATGTCTCTTGGTCGTACTTCAAGCTTCCTAGATATCTTCATCGAACGTGATATCGCTGCAGGTCGCATCACTGAAGAACAAGCTCAAGAAATGATCGACCACTTCGTAATGAAGCTACGTATGGTTCGTTTCCTACGTACTCCTGAATACGATGAGTTGTTCTCTGGTGACCCAATCTGGGCAACAGAATCAATGGGTGGTATGGGTCTTGACGGACGTACTCTAGTAACACGTACTAACTTCCGTTTCCTAAACAGCCTATACACTATGGGTCCTAGCCCAGAGCCAAACATCACCGTTCTTTGGTCTGAGCAACTTCCTGCTGGCTTTAAGCACTTCTGTGCGAAAGTATCTATCGATACGTCTTCTATCCAGTACGAAAATGATGATTTAATGCGCCCTGACCTACAATCTGATGACTACGCAATCGCTTGTTGTGTATCTCCAATGGTTGTTGGTAAGCAAATGCAGTTCTTCGGTGCTCGTGCAAACTTAGCAAAAACTATGCTTTACACCATCAACGGTGGTGTGGATGAAAAACTAAAAATCCAAGTTGGTCCTAAAATGGACAAAATCGAAGGTGAATACCTAGATTACAACGAGTTGTGGGAAAAAATGGACCACTTCATGGATTGGTTAGCAAAACAATACGTAACAGCATTGAACTCTATCCACTACATGCACGACAAATACAGCTACGAAGCGTCTCTAATGGCTCTTCATGACCGTGATGTTCGTCGTACAATGGCTTGTGGTATCGCGGGTCTATCTGTTGCAGCTGACTCACTATCTGCAATCAAATACGCGAAAGTTAAGCCTATCCGTGACGAAGACGGTCTAGCGATCGATTTCGAAATCGAAGGCGATTACCCTAAATTTGGTAACAACGACGCTCGCGTTGATGACATCGCATGTGAACTTGTTTCAGTATTCATGGGCAAAATCCGTAAGCTTAAGACTTACCGTGACGCTATCCCTACTCAGTCTATCCTTACTATCACATCAAACGTGGTATATGGTAAGAAAACGGGTAACACTCCAGATGGTCGTCGTGCTGGTACTCCATTCGCTCCAGGTGCTAACCCAATGCACGGTCGCGATGAGAAAGGTGCGGTAGCATCTCTAACTTCAGTAGCGAAACTACCGTTTGCTGATGCACAAGATGGTATCTCTTACACCTTCTCTATCGTACCTAACGCATTAGGTAAGACTGACGATGCTAAGAAAGCAAACCTTGCTGGTCTAATGGATGGTTACTTCCACCATGAAGCAGGCGTTGAAGGTGGCCAACACCTAAACGTAAACGTACTTAACCGTGAAACTCTAGAAGACGCTGTTAAGCACCCTGAGAAATATCCTCAGCTAACTATCCGTGTATCTGGATACGCTGTACGATTCAACTCTCTAACGGCTGAACAGCAACAAGATGTTATCGCACGTACATTTACTGAATCTCTATAATCTTTAGAGCTTTCATGTAATTTTAAGCCCTACTCTTTGAGTGGGGCTTTTCTTTTTCTGCTAAATAACCTCAGATGCATTCATTTACTAACGAACAAACTCCCGACAAAAAACTCGTGCTTCTGCTAGGTTAACCTTATCTTTTGTAATAAAATAAAAACATTATAAAGCTAAGGAATTTTCCTATGTCTACTATCGGTCGTATTCACTCTTATGAATCTTGTGGCACAGTTGATGGCCCAGGTATTCGTTTCATCGTTTTCATGCAAGGCTGTTTAATGCGTTGCATGTATTGCCATAACCGCGATACATGGGATACCCATGGCGGCAAAGAAGTGACAGTAGAAGAGATCATTGCTGAAGCGAAATCTTACCGCCATTTTATGAATGCATCGGGTGGCGGCATTACCTGTTCAGGTGGCGAAGCGATGCTACAACCTGAGTTTGTTCGTGACCTATTCCGCGCTGCACAAGCTGAAGGCATTCATACTTGCCTAGATACCAATGGCTATATTCGTAAACATACAGATGTAATTGATGAAGTTCTTGATGCGACAGATCTTGTTATGCTTGATATCAAACACATGAAAGACGAAGTTCACCACGATTTCATTGGCGTATCGAATCGACGCACCTTAGATTTTGCTCGTTATCTGCATAAAATTGGTCAAAAAACCTGGTTACGCTACGTCATCGTTCCAGGTTATACCGATGATCTCGAAGCCGCCGAAATGCTGGGCGAATTTATTAAAGATATGGATAACATTGAAAAAATTGAGCTGCTTCCGTACCACAAACTCGGTGCGCATAAATGGGAAGCATTAGGGCACGACTACCCACTAGAAGGCGTTGAGCCTCCATCCAAAGAAACAATGGAAAAAGTGGTTGAGATACTCAGCAAATATAACGATAACGTGATGTATTAAGCAAAGATTCTTATCGCGCTATTAAGTTAATAGAATTCAATTAAATTTATCGAGGTTCACTATGGAAATGACTAACGCACAACGTTTAATTTTATCAAACCAATACAACCTACTGGCGCAACTAGAACCCAATAATGCTGAGAAGTATAAGCGTCTACAAGTGATTGTTGAACGTGGTTATGGCTTACAAATGCGTGAGTTGGATAAAAACTTTGGTCACATGGAAGAAGACAAATGTCGTGAAATTATCGATATCATGGAAATGTATCACGCGATGCAAGAGTCAAATAACATGCTATCTGATGCAGATAAAGCGAACGTTGACCAACGTCGTCTGCAATTCCTAGGCTTCGATATTGCAACCGAACATCAAGCCGTAAACTATGTTCGTTTCCTAACGGATTCTGAAGGCTTGTACCCTCAGTTTGATAAAGGCGATCATCACTTCAATGCGCAAATGCCGATGTTAGACAAATATCGTCGCATGATTAGCACATGGCGTAACTGCCCTCGTCAATATCATTTATCAGCCACAGAGCTTACCCAAATCTTTAACGCTTAATTTCTCATCAATTTTTAAGTCTATTAAAGGCGATATTTTCGGATATCGCCTTTTCTTTATTGTTTATTTTACCCCCAGCTTGCCGCTCCCATATCCGTGACAAACCGCAAATGCTTACACAAATAAGTTCATAATTGTTAAGCAGAATAAAAAATCGAGTCTAGTCTTAATTATAGGGTGTACGGATTTTGTCATTTTCACCATTCGACATATTCAAGGGGATTCACTATGAGTATTTTTGACCACTACCAATCACGCTATGAAGCTTCTAAAGATGAAGAACTTTCTCTCCAAGACTTCCTTTCGTTGTGCCAAAAGGACAAAAGTGCTTATGCGAATGCAGCAGAGCGATTACTGCTCGCCATAGGTGAACCTGAAATTATTGACACATCTAAAGAGCCTAGACTAAGTCGAATTTTTTCCAACCGGGTCATCTCTCGCTATAAAACCTTTGAGCATTTCTATGGTATGGAAGAAGCGATTGAGCAAATCGTGTCTTACTTAAAACATGCCGCCCAAGGCTTGGAAGAGCGCAAGCAAATTCTTTATTTACTCGGCCCTGTAGGCGGCGGTAAATCCTCTTTAGCTGAAAAACTCAAAGCACTAATGCAACAAATGCCGATTTATGTTCTTTCAGCCAATGGGGTTCGTAGCCCAGTGAATGATCACCCATTCAGCTTATTTAATGTGGAAGAAGACGGAGAGCTATTAAAAAGCGAATATGGCATCGATCAACGCTATTTACGCTCAATCATGTCACCTTGGGCGGCAAAACGCTTACAAGAGTTCGGCGGCGATATTACCAAGTTCAAAGTGGTTAAGGTGCGCCCTTCTATCTTGAACCAGATCGCGATAGCGAAAACGGAACCAGGTGACGAAAACAACCAAGATATTTCCTCATTGGTTGGTAAAGTCGATATTCGTAAATTAGAGCATTACTCACAAGATGATCCCGACGCTTACAGCTATTCAGGTGCATTGTGTAAGGCCAACCAAGGGGTAATGGAATTTGTTGAGATGTTCAAAGCCCCAATTAAAGTCTTACATCCGTTATTAACCGCCACTCAAGAAGGCAACTATAACGGGACTGAAGGCCTATCAGCCCTACCTTTTGAAGGTATGATTCTTGCCCACTCCAATGAATCCGAGTGGCAAACCTTCCGTCATAATAAAAACAATGAAGCTTTCCTCGACCGGGTTTATATTGTCAAAGTGCCGTATTGTTTACGCGTGTCCGAAGAAATAAAAATCTATAAAAAACTCCTTCTCAATAGTGAACTGTCTCAAGCACCATGCTCACCGAGCACCTTAGACATATTGGCTCAATTCAGCATCTTATCGCGCTTAAAAGAACCAGAGAATTCCTCAGTATTCTCAAAAATGCGCGTCTATGATGGTGAAACCCTCAAAGACACCGATCCAAAAGCCAAAAGTTATCAAGAGTATCGTGATTACGCAGGCGTCGATGAAGGTATGTCAGGGCTTTCTACCCGCTTTGCCTTTAAGATTCTATCTCGCGTATTTAACTTCGACCAAACCGAAGTGGCCGCCAACCCTGTTCATCTCTTTTATGTGATAGAGCAGCAGGTTGAACGCGAACAATTCCCGCAAGAAATCGCGGATCGATACCTTGAATTCTTAAAAGGCTATCTAGTCCCTAAATATGTCGAATTCATCGGCAAAGAAATTCAAACCGCGTATTTAGAGTCCTACTCAGAATACGGACAAAACATCTTTGACCGCTATGTCACTTATGCCGATTTTTGGATTCAAGACCAAGAATATCGTGATCCGGAAACCGGACAGCTATTTGACCGTTCTGCGCTAAATGATGAGTTAGAAAAAATAGAAAAAACCGCAGGCATTAGTAATCCAAAAGATTTCCGCAATGAAATCGTTAATTTTGTCTTACGTGCTCGTGCCAACAATAACGGCCATAACCCTGTTTGGACCAGCTATGAAAAACTTCGCACTGTGATTGAAAAGAAAATGTTCTCGAATACCGAAGAATTGCTTCCTGTCATTTCATTCAATGCGAAAACGTCCACCGATGATCAGAAAAAACACGACAACTTTGTTGCCCGTATGATGGAGAAAGGCTACACCAAGAAACAAGTTCGTTTACTAGCTGAGTGGTATTTACGCGTGCGTAAGTCTTCATAAGTGAATCAGCATTGAGTATTAGCTAACTTGTCTCGTTATACGTCAAGTTAGCTTTATTACGCTGTTCAACATATTGAGGACGCTGCTTGGGGAGGCACTATGTCACAGTTTATTGATCGACGTTTAAATGGTAAGAATAAAAGCACGGTTAACCGGCAGCGCTTTATTCGCCGTAATAAAGAGCAAATCAAAAAGTCCGTTGCTGAGGCGGTCAAAAAGCGTTCTATCACCAACACAGAAACCGGTGAGGATGTCTCTATTCCGAATCACGACATTAGTGAACCTAGCTTCCATCAAGGCAAAGGCGGTACCAAAGAACGTGTTCATCCGGGTAATGATCAATTTACTACGGGTGATCGCATCGACCGCCCACCCGCTGGCGGCTCAGGGGGCGGTTCAGGTCAAGGTGATGCGAGTAATGATGGCGAAGGACAAGATGATTTCATTTTTCAAATTTCCAAAGATGAATATCTCGATATTTTATTTGAAGATCTTGAGCTTCCGAACCTAAGAAAAAATCAAATCAATAAAATTACTGAATGGAAAACCCATCGTTCCGGCTACAAAACTGCAGGGATTCCATCCAACATAGCGATCGTCCGTTCACTTCAGCAATCACTTGCTAGACGCACTGCGATGACGGCGTCTAAACGTCGTCAATTACGGGAATTAGAAAGTATGTTGGATGACATCATGCTGACTGAGCCAGCTCAACCATTAGAAGAAACTCGTATTAAAAGTGAAATTGCCGAATTACGCGAAAAGATTTCTCGCGTTCCCTTTATTGATACTTTTGACCTACGTTATAAAAACTATGAACGCAAGCCCATTCCCTCAAGCCAAGCGGTCATGTTTTGTTTGATGGACGTATCTGGTTCAATGGATCAGGCCACCAAAGATATTGCCAAACGATTTTATGTCTTACTTTATCTATTCTTAACTCGCACTTATGAAAATGTCGACGTTATTTTTATTCGACACCACACGCAAGCTAAGGAAGTCGATGAGCACGAGTTTTTCTACTCACAAGAAACCGGCGGCACCATTGTTTCCAGTGCACTAAAATTAATGAGTGATATTGTCAAAGATCGCTATCCAACCAATGAATGGAATATCTATGCTGCGCAAGCCTCAGATGGTGATAACTGGGCTGATGATTCTCCGCGCTGTAAAGAGTTATTAGTGAAACAATTACTGCCTTATTGCCAATATTATTCTTACATAGAGATCACCAAACGGGCCCATCAAACCTTGTGGAAAGAGTACGAAGACATTGGTGAGTCTTTTGATAATTTTGCAATAAAGAATATCCAATCGCTTGACGACATTTTCCCAATTTTCCGTGAGTTGTTTCAAAAGCAAACTCAATCTTAAGGGGATGATTTATGGTGACGAAAAACCAACAAACATTAGATAAGCAAAGCGCTCACCCAGGCTATCCATTACCTAATGGCCCAGATTGGACCTTTGATTTATTGGAGCTCTACCATACTGAAATCAAACGTGTGGCAGAGCACTACCGTCTTGATACCTATCCTAACCAGATTGAAGTGATCACCGCAGAACAAATGATGGATGCCTATTCCAGCATCGGTATGCCGATCAATTATAACCACTGGTCTTTTGGTAAACGTTTTATTCAAACAGAGCAAAATTATAAACATGGTCACATGGGGCTCGCTTACGAAATCGTAATTAACTCTGATCCATGTATTGCTTACTTGATGGAAGAAAATACCATCACGATGCAAGCACTAGTGATGGCGCATGCCTGCTATGGTCATAACTCATTCTTTAAAGGTAATTATCTATTTCAATCGTGGACCGATGCCAGCTCAATCATTGACTACTTATTGTTTGCTCGTACCTACATTACCGAGTGCGAAGAAAAATATGGCATCGGGGAAGTCGAAAAAATCCTCGACTCTTGTCACGCCCTAATGAACTACGGTGTCGACCGCTATAAACGACCTGAAAAAATTTCGATCCTAGAAGAAAAAGCTCGCCAGGAATCACGCGAAGCGTATCTACAATCGCAAGTGAATGAGCTTTGGCGCACCGTACCGAAATCCAAACATGATGAGCATCACAGCGATCATCGCTTCCCAAGTGAACCCCAAGAGAACTTGCTTTATTTCATTGAAAAGCACGCCCCATTGTTAGAACCATGGCAACGAGAGGTGGTACGTATTGTCCGAAAAGTGAGCCAATATTTTTACCCACAAAAACAAACCCAAGTCATGAACGAAGGCTGGGCAACCTTTTGGCATTACACCATTTTGAATCATCTCTATGACGAAGGCATCGTTACGGATTCTTTCATTCTGGAATTTTTACACAGCCACACTAGCGTCATCGCACAACCGGAATACAACAGCCGCTATTACAATGGTATTAACCCATACGCACTGGGCTTTGCCATGTTTCAAGATATACGCCGTATTTGCGAACATCCCACTGAGGAAGATAAAGAGTGGTTTCCTGAGATTGCCGGCAGTAACTGGCTTGATACCCTGCACTTTGCCATGCATAACTTCAAAGACGAAAGCTTCATCAGCCAATATTTATCGCCTAAAGTAATTCGGGATTTCAAGCTCTTTGCTGTACTAGACGACGATAGGAAAAACTATATTCAAGTCAGTGCCATTCACGATGAGTTAGGCTATCAAGCGATTCGAGAAAAGCTTGCTTCACAATATAACCTGAGTAATTTAGAGCCCAATATTCAAGTGTGGAATGTGAATGTAAGAGGTGATCGATCATTAACCTTACAACACATCCCACAAGATAGGATCCCTCTTAATGATGGCTACCCTGAAGTCCTTAAACATCTTCATCGATTATGGGGATTTGACGTCATTTTAGAAGAAGTCAAAGACTCTGGGCGAAGAGAAGTGCTGGCGACTTGCCCACCAAAGGCCGATAACCACGTTCATCACGGGATTTCTTAAACACGACGAACATATCAACATCAAATAAGTTGACTCTCCCCTTACTGGAACCTTTATGTTATCGATAACTGTTCTATAAGGAGAAAATCATGGATCGTCGTCGATTTTTAAAATTAAGCTCTGCCGCAGGGGTGGCAAGTTTTTCCATCCCTCATGCTTCATTTGCCTTTTCTAATACACAACCAGATACTCAGCAACCCGAGCTACCCAAGCTACCCATTCCTGAATTAATTGATACTCATAACATACAAACACAATTAACGATTCAATCTGGGTTTAGCCAATTTTTAACAACGAACAAAACCCCAACGTGTGGCATTAACGGCCCTTTTCTTGGTCCTGTTTTAAAAATGAAATCAGGGCATGATGCCAATATCAAAGTGACAAATACTTTAGATCGCGCAATGACCATCCATTGGCATGGCTTAGAGATCCCTGGCAACCTTGATGGCGGTCCACACCAACTGATCCAACCAAATGAATCATGGCAAGTGACCTTACCTATTCGTCAACCTGCTGCAACTTGTTGGTTCCATCCTCATCAACATCCCACCACGGCTGAGTACGTGATTAAAGGCATTGCCGGCATGATCTTAATTGAAGACGAATTAAGTGATTCACTCAACCTTCCATCTGAATGGGGTGCCGACCAAATCCCATTAATCATTCAAGACCGTCGCTTTAAAGATAATGGTGAGTTTGATTATGAATTATTAGATATTGTTAATGTGGCAATGGGTTATGCAGGTGCTCAAGTATTGGTCAATGGCGCTATCTACCCTCAGGCTGAAGTAAATTCAGGTTGGGTGAGATTCCATCTGCTCAATGGTTCTAATGCTCGTACTTATCGCTTAACTGCTTCTGATGAGCGTGAGTTCTTTGTTATCGCCTCAGATGCTGGACTATTAGATAAACCGGTTAAAATGTCACAACTGGATATGGCTGCCGGTGAACGCTACGACATTTTAGTGTCAACGCACGATAACCAACCGTTTGATTGGGTGACTTTGCCTGTCAAACAAATGGGAATGATGCATGCGCCATTTAATCAACCTTACCCACTAGTGAGCGTACAAACTAATCGTCAAAAAGGTAAAGGCGAACTACCAACCAGTATGGCTGTACTTCCCGAACTCACACCATCTAGAGCAACGGTAAAACGTGATGTGGTACTCGGCATGCCAGAAGAGCTAGATAGACAAGCAATGCAAATCATGATGGCAAGACAACCGAGAATGTCCGGCATGGCAAAACGTATGGATATGATGAGTACACATGGTAAGTCTGGCTCGAATGGTTCACACGGCATGCACATGGATCAGGACATGAAGCATGATATGAAAGGTATGGCCACACCAGAATCAACGTTTACGAAAAAAGAGTTACTGCACATCAACACCATCAATGGTCGTCCATTCGATATGCAGCGAATTGATTTCAATGCCAAACAAGGTGAGTTAGAACACTGGATAATAAGCCAAGGCAAAGATCATATGCTGCACCCCTTCCACATTCATGGATGCCGCTTTAGAGTGCTATCCATTAATGGTAACCCACCGCCAAAACATTTAAGCGGCTGGAAAGATACCATCAGCGTATTCCCAATGGGCACAACCGAGCTATTGGTTCAGTTTAACCACTTAGCTTCAAAAGACACGCCTTACATGGCGCACTGCCATATTTTAGAACATGAAGATACCGGAATGATGATGCAGTTTACGGTTTCTTAATCCTCAAAAGATCAAAAGCCTAGTTCAACGATGAGCTAGGCTTCTTATGATTGTTATAGCTATGGTGGATACTTTATAACGATGGCACGTACATAGTCCCTTTGACCACTGTCACGGCTGAACCAATCAGTTTAGTTCGACCATTTGGCAATAACTCGGTATCCACATACCCACCGCGTGCAGAAGCTTGATAACCTTTAAATTTGGCTTGGCCCAATTTATCGGCCCAGTAGACGGTCAATGCGCAATAGGCCGACCCCGTAACCGGATCTTCATTAACCCCAACCCAAGGGGCAAAGTATCTCGAAATAAAGTCTAAATCATCATTGGTTGAGCGGACCGTAACTAACACTCCACGGCCACTCATTTTCTTTAAAGCATCAAAGTTTGGTTGAAGGTTTAATAAGCAAGTTTCTTCACTCACTTCAATAAAGACTTTTGAATCGAAGTGACCATAAGAGACGATTTCATCTTTAACGATGCCTAACTGTTGGATTAATTCCGATGAGATTGGCACATCAAACAAGATAACAGGGGACGGAAAATCCAGTTCAATCGTCGATTCATTGATCTGCGCCGTTAATGTTCCCGATAAGGTTTCAAAGAGAACGCACTCTCCGACCTTAACTTGCCCTCTTTGCTTCAAAACATGAGCAACCGCCAACGTACCATGCCCACACAACTTCACTTCAGCTTTGGGCGTAAACCATCTTAATCTCATATCATTAAGCGATAAAAAAGCCGTTTCTGATACTGCCATTTCTTCGGCAATCGACAACATTAATGACTCACTTAACCCTGCATCACTAATACAAACACCAGCTGGATTGCCTTTGAATGCTTCGCTGGTAAATGAATCGACTTGGTAAATTTCTAAATCCACGGATGCTCCTTTATCGTTACCACGTTTAATGATTAAAGATACAGCTGCTTGTTACACGCTGCCTTCTTTCTCGATCACCAAAATTCTCGCCTCACCATTCGGATGAGCTACATGTTCAGTACCAACAGAGGCATAAAAAATATCTCCAGAATGTAACGTTACCGATCTCTCCTGTCCATCCTGTTTATATAACATTTCAACAATACCATCTAAAACGACAAACACTTCTTCACCGTCATTGATATGCCATTTATAAGGTTGATCGGTCCAATGTAAACGAGTAGTAATACCATCCATGTTGGCAATGTCTTTTGCCCCCCAAGCTCGTGATGCGGTAAATGCTTTGCTTCTTATAATTTCCAAAGTGCTCATCCTAAGATTACGTGAAAGTCAAAAACGTATATAGCGACAAGCATTAGCTGCTTTTGGCGTCGGCTGGGTGCGTTTGTTATCTGTTGCATTCATTTATTTTGTGGCTGACTTTTTTTGTCTATCAATACATCTTGTTGCCATTTACTGGGCTTCTTGTCCACGCGATGAATACAGCCAGCCCAACAGCACGGTCGCTTTTTCCCTTCTTGCAGCTCCTCAACGGTTCGAATGATCCGTTTTACTCTAGTCTTCTCTTGTTTAGCGTCTTCAATCCTGCAAATGAATTCATTACGGGCAATCGGCGTCAATGCTTCCCAAATGCTAATCACGTCTTTTTCAGTTAGCGCTTTGGCCAAATCAACAGGCAGCTCGTGTACTAGTCCCCCAGAAATTTTTGAAGTCATATGTAAAACCTTTTATCAATAATTCGATTTGCTAATTGGCAATTCACCTAACACCGCAATTACGAGATTGGCCCGTGTATTGCCTTGTTAAGGATAATTTCCATCGGCTGATAAACCAAACCTGCCGACTCATCGGCTTCGCCTTTGCACTTAAATCCGTACTTCTCATACGCAGGAACTGAAGATAGAGACGCGCTAACTGTGATAGTTTCAACCTTCGCATAGTTCAGTGCTGATGAAAGCAATGCCTTACCAATGCCTTTTTTCTGGCATTCTGGGCTAATAAAAAGCATGGCAACATGACGACCTTCCTTAAGCTCTATTACACCTTCCACTTTTCCATCAATTTCTGCGACCAGCACCAAGTTGTCGCCCTTCATTCTTTCAAGAAAAGCATTCGTCGCAGCAATTTTAGAAAAGGTTGAAACCCCTTCCTCAGACAATGTGCCTGCAACGGACTGCTGAAATGAAGCCATACAAGTTGCGCTGACAGATTCAAGATCCTTCTCTTCCATTTTCCTGACAAACACCGACATCCCCTAAAAACTTAACTATTTAATAGACGAAAAAATGACCTAACCTTCCATCTATCATTCCATTCATTTTTCCATTCAACAAGCTAAACATCTAACTTAAGTCATGGAATCAAACTTATTTATCGAACGACTACTCCCCCATGTTTCGATATTCATTAGGTAGTAACAGGTGGGAGGAGGTTCTGAACTACGCTCGTTCCTCGCTTTTCAGAATGACGGGAGATATTAAGTTCTCTAGGGCATCATTCTATACAATGAGAGAAGCGAGTGGAGATTCTAAATCACGTTCGTGCCTCACTTGTTCAGAATGACACTAGCGTAAACCGTAAAAAAACAAAAAGCCCAATCCATCACTGAATTGGGCTTCATTTTCATGCTGATTATAGAGCGTTTACTTCGCCAATATCTTACGCACGATTTCTAAGTCTTCTGGCGTATCAACCCCTGCGGCAGGCGCTTCTTTGGCAAGAGCGACATGAATTTTTTCGCCGTACCAAAGGACACGAAGTTGCTCTAAAGATTCAATTTGCTCTAGGGCGCTTGGTTGCCAATTAATATAAGTATTGATGAAACCTGCGCGGTAGGCATAAATACCTATATGACGCATTAGTGGATTGCGGATGGTTTTGTTATCACTTGCCCAAGCATCGCGATCCCAAGGAATTGAGGCGCGGCTAAAGTAAAGTGCATAACCTTGTTCATCAGTGACCACTTTAACGACATTAGGATTAAACACTTCTTCCGACTCATCAATACTTACGCCAAGCGTTGCCATTGGTGCGGTGCTGTTGGCTAAGTTATCCGCCACCTGTTTGATGATAGACGGTGGGATTAACGGCTCATCACCTTGCACATTCACAATGATGTGATCATCGGCAATACCCATCTTCTCAACCACTTCAGCTAAACGTTCGGTGCCCGATTGATGGTCTGGTGACGTCATACACACTTCGCCACCAAAGCTTTTCACTACCGCTTCAATTCGAGCATCATCAGTTGCAACAATGACTCTTTCAGCCCCTGCTTGCAAAGCTTGTTGATGCACCCATTGCACCATCGGTTTACCAGCGATATCCGCTAATGGTTTACCTGGTAGGCGAGATGATTGATAACGCGATGGAATGACGACAGTGAATGACATTTAACGTCCCTCATCCATCGACATTTTACGAGCTTCAACGGCCAGCATGACAGGAATGCCTTCTTTGATTGGGTAGGCTAAACGATCAAACTTACAAATAAGCTCTTGTTTGTCGTTATCCAATACCACTTTGCCTTTGCATACTGGGCAAGCCACAATTTCAAGTAGACGATGATCCATATTGACTCTTAACCTCTGTGATTTTTTTAATAATATTCTGTTTATCTTGCGATGATATTTGTGCTGAAACTGGTAAGTACCACCAGTTATCTTCGGCAAATAGGTAGCATTTAACGGCATCTTTCTCCGTCATAATAAGATGCTTCCCTTTGCTCGCAAGTTGTTGTAATTCTGATTGTTCAAACGCTTGATGATCGGCGAATGCTTGAGTTTTTACGACCTCTGCACCTAATGATTCTAGTGTGTTGAAAAAACGAGGCGGATGACCAATTCCAGCAAATGCCACTAATTGAGGGAGTTGCTGTACTGATATTTTCTCACCGGTTTTTAAGTTCACCGCTTCACTAGGCTCTAACGTCATGGCGATTTCATTGCCTTGCGCCGTTCCGCCGTTAGTGATCAAAAAGTCCACTTCATCTAAACGTTCTAGCCCTTCGCGTAGTGGACCAAACGGAATGTAATGTTGATTACCAAAACGGCGTTGACCATCAATCACTACAAATTCGATATCCCGCTCAAGTGCGTAGTGCTGTAAGCCATCATCAGTGATAATGATATCCACATTTTGATCTAATAATGCTTTAACCGCTTGACTTCTTAGTGGAGCCACCGCCACAGGCGCACCTGTTCGACGTTTGATTAAAGCGGGTTCATCACCAGATTGAGCACTCGGTGTATTAAGCTCCACGATTAATGGGTAACGTTCCGCTTTACCGCCATAGCCGCGAGAAACCACCCCTGGCTTCATCCCAAGAGATTGTAGGGTTTCCACCAACCAAATCACCACTGGCGTTTTACCATTGCCACCAGCGGTAATATTACCGACGACGATAATAGGCACTGGCGCGCGATAACTTAATTTTTCACCCGATGCATAGGCGTTACGACGTTTGCCGCTAATCCATTTAAATAGCAGGCTTAAAGGCCATAAAATTGGAGATAAAACCCAACCGAGTGGGTGCTGGTGAAACCATATTTTCTCAACCATCACTCTACCCTATTGAATTAACGTTCTGATTCACAATACCAAAGCGCATTATTCACCAAATTGAATACGGTGAAGTTGGGCATAAGCACCATCTTTTGCAATTAAAGAAGCGTGATCACCACGTTCAATAATTTCACCTTCATCGACCACTAAAATCTCATCGGCATTTTCAATAGTCGATAAACGGTGAGCAATCACGATCACGGTTTTGTTCTTTTGCAGTTCATCTAATGCCGCTTGAATCGCACGCTCTGATTCCGTATCCAATGCAGACGTTGCTTCATCAAGAATCAACACTGGTGCATCACGTAATAAAGCACGAGCAATGGCCAAACGCTGACGCTGCCCACCCGATAGATTGACACCATTTTCGCCAATCATGGTATCGAAGCCTTCATCCATATTCTCAATGAATTCAGAAGCATAAGCTAGGTCCGCAGCACGCTTGATTTGCTCAAAGCTATAATCACCTTGGGCGGCATAAGCAATATTATTAGCAATAGTATCGTTAAATAAATGAACGTTTTGAGAAACGAGTGCAAAGTGAGTACGCAAATTCGATAAGGTATATTCACGAATATCACTGCCATCGAGGAAGATTTCACCGGAGTCAATATCGTAGAAACGAGTAAATAGGTTCGCGATGGTACTTTTACCAGAGCCTGAACGCCCGACCAACGCAACGGTTTTCCCTGCCTCAACATCAAACGAAATATTACGTAATGCCGGAGCATCTTTGGTTGGATAGGTAAAAGTAACATCCTTAACCGTAAGATTACCTTTTACTTTATCGACTTCTTTACTGCCCGTATCAACTTCAGGTGGTAGCTCGATAATCCCAAATATAGTCTGACACGCGGCCATCCCTTTTTGGAAATCAGAGGTGACATTTGTTAACGATTTTAACGGTTTCATTAATGCAAACATTGCAGAGAAAATAACCGTGAAAGTACCGGGAGTTAATTGTTCTTTAATCGAATCAATACTCGCTAAATACAAAACAACGACCAGTGCACTTGAGGCAATCAACTGAACAATTGGGTTGGCCGCCGCTTGCGCCGACACCATTTTCATTGATTGTTGACGCATTTTATTACTCACCGCATCAAAACGCTTTTTCTCAACGTGTTGACCACCGTAACTCAATACGACTTTATGACCTTTCAGCATTTGCTCAGCCGATGACGTCACATTTCCCATCATATCTTGCATGTTTTTACTGATGCGACGAAAACGCTTCGATACCACACGAATCGCAATCGCGACAACCGGTGCAACCGCAATCAGAACAAGGGAAAGCTGCCAACTGTTATAAAACATCAAGAACAATAGACCAATAATACTCGCACCTTCACGCACAATGCTGACTAGAGCTTTACTGGTTGCTGATGCGACTTGCTCTGAATCGTAAGTAATGCGAGATAAAAGCGAACCCGTCGACTCTTTATCAAAATAACTGACCGGCATCTGCATGAAGTGATTAAACAGTTTACGACGCATTTCCATCACGACATTACCTGATACCCAGCTCAAGCAATAGGTTGAAACAAAGCCACTTAAACCACGGACAACCATCATGCCAAGTACAATAAAAGGTAGGACTTTTAAAAAGTTGGAATCTGAACTTCCAAAACCTTCATCCAATAATGGTTTTAATAGTGACACCATATAAGTATCACTGGCGGCATTGATGATTAACGCAATCGTAGCGACGAATAAGCCCGCTTTATAAACGCTGATTAATGGCCATAATTTTTTAAAGGTTTGAAATGTGGTTTCGTCTTTTGCTGACGCTATTTGATTTTCAGACACGATGTCTTTTTGTTGAGTCATATACACTTCATTTTGATTTAGACAATTCTATTCATTCTAACCCTTTACGCACTATCTGCCTATACCATGGCTGATATTGGTTCACTCTCTTTTGCTCAATGAACCAATCATTTGAGTAAATTGAAATCGTTATTTGACCACTGTGCGCAGTATCTAACCATTGCGCCCCATTTTTTAAATAACGACTTTTGATCTTTTCACTCGGGAGCCCCCATTGATTATTTAAGGCAACCGAGGCTATCGCGACTTTCGGTCGAACCGCGTCTACAAATAAAGGAAATGACGATGTCTCACTGCCATGATGCGGGACCGTCATCACATCAACATTCGATAAGTGGTTGCCCCTCATCATTAAAAGTTCTGATATCGCATCAATATCACCGGTTAATAATAAGGTAAATTGTTGGTCTGAAATTTTAATGACACAAGAATGTGGATTGTAAGCACGCTCAACTTGTTTTGGAGGCCAAACCACGTCAAAGCTCAAGCCTTTCCAGTGCCAGCTTTGTCCTTGAATACAAGGTAAATACCCATCGAGAAACTCACTGCTTCTTCTCCAAGTGGGTGATAATCTTGCTTCGACATCCAAGCGCCCTCCTGCATGATCGGAATCAGTATGGCTAATAACTAACCCAGATAATTGATATTCACCACTTTGCCGTAATAATGGAACAATAACCGAATCAGCAATACTGCCGCCTTCCCAACTAATCCCGGTATCATATAAAACCGTTTGTTGCTCTTTACGAATCAGTACCGCTAAGCCTTGACCAACGTCCAAAATTTGTACTTGCCAGGATGGCTTAGGCCTAGCAGGAAAAAATGCCCATAACACCGCCAGAATAGTCACCACATAAAACGCGGAATAAAAGCGGAAACGCCAAGCTAGCAATATAAAACAAAGCCATAAACTGGCCACTCCCCAATCGTGTGATAGCGGTAGCCAGGCGCCTTCTACCTTATGCAATAACCACAAAATGGGAAATAACGTAACATCCACCCATTGCCAAACAAGTGACAGCCAACTCGCATCAAATAGAGCACTCAGGATCAAACCGCAAAACACAGCGGGCACCACGACCACACTCACCCAAGGAATGGCCAATAAGTTAATCACAGGAGAAACCCAACTAGCACCACCAAAAAAGATAACATTCAAAAACCCCAAGCCGATAAAGAGTCCAAGCTGAACAATGATGACTTGCCGCCAATTGATCCCCCTATTGATTTTTTGTTGCCGATAAAACCAGATCGAC
The DNA here is from genome assembly GCF_002218045.2 of Vibrio rumoiensis. Taxonomy (NCBI): domain Bacteria; kingdom Pseudomonadati; phylum Pseudomonadota; class Gammaproteobacteria; order Vibrionales; family Vibrionaceae; genus Vibrio; species Vibrio rumoiensis. The sequence goes on along the minus strand of NZ_AP018685.1, from coordinate 1,176,249 downwards.
AAGTAAATAATGACAATGGCTCCAAAGGATAACCAAAAGCCCATCTGGAGAATTGAAAAAGGCTGTATTAGCAAGACAAGACTCAAACTCAATAGCAATATCTGCCACACTGACCAATGAATTCGACTGGATAACATAAATAATACTAAGCCCCCCATAATAACTGCCCGTTGGGTAGGCAATGAGAAACCGGCTAGATAGGCATACATCAAAGCAATAAAAAAACCACTAAACAGAGGAAGAAATCTCACGAAATAAAACGATGGCATGATAAATAAAAGGGATGATTTGATAAGGCGACCAACATTCCAGCCTATCGCCATCGCCAATCCAATATGCAATCCTGAAATGGCCATTAAGTGTGAAAGTCCAGAGTCTCGTAACTGTTGCCATTGCTGCGCAGATATCAAACTTCGGTCACCAAAAGCCAGCGCGATTATAAACGGCTTTGAGGCTAATTCATTCAGATAAGAAGAAACTTTGGTATGTAACCATAAACGGAAAGAATAGCCTGTTTTTATTCGGATATTTATACCGTCATCTGGCTCAATAACCGCTTTACCATGCCAGAGATTAGAGACATAATATTGCTCGTTATCAAAGCCTGCGTCATTCAATTGACCTATGATGGGCTTCACATGAAGTTTAAATTGCCAGTATTCTCCAAGCTGTGGTTGATTATCACCTTTTAGATTAAAGAACACTTTTACATTGGGTTGTGCATACTTGGGTAAGTTGAGTTTCCCAATACGGTGAAGGGACAAAACCATTTGTTTCCCGTGAATTGCAGGATGAACAAGGCTAATAACTTTTGCTTGTACTGTGATATGACTACCTTGAGAAAACAAGGTTTCTGTCACATCGCGATAATGATTACCATGAATAATGACAATCATGCCACCAAGCAGTAACCCTTGCCCCAAATAGCCAGTTTTTTTTAAGTAATCATATTTTATAAAGAAAAGAGCCAGAAATAGTACTACAATCGGCATCAACAAGATGAGTGCCGGCATAGATGGCCACAACGCACCACTTGCGATGCTAAATATGAAACCGAGCAGAATATAATTGCGATTAATATGAGCCACCACTTATGCCAAAAAAATTGATTAAACGCTTCATGCCTGATCATGAAAAAATTAAAAGCCAAAAAGCCTTAAAGATTTTTGGCAGCGTTTTGTATAATCCCAATTTATGGTGTTTGAATAGACGCTCTGCGGCTGGTGCTTTTGCTGTTGGTCTATTTATTGCGTTTATACCATTACCAAGCCAGATGATTATGGCTTCCGGTGCTGCCATTTTATGTGGCGTAAACTTGCCGCTTTCCGTTGCCTTGGTTTGGGTCAGTAATCCCATCACCATGCCATTTTTGTTTTACTTTGCTTATCGTATTGGTGCATGGCTCATGCACACTCCAGAGCAAAACTTTCACTTTGAACTGACCTGGAACTTTTTTGTCGACCAAATTAATACCATAGGCCCACCGCTATTACTCGGCTGCTTTGTTTGTGGTGTTGTGCTTTCTATTGTTGGCTATTTTGGCATCCAAGGCTTATGGCGCTACTCTGTTGTTCGAAGCTGGCAAAAACGCCGTTTACGATAACCTAGAAAATAGATAATTCAGCTACTATCTCGATTTAAAACCCAGACAAATAAAAAAGTGCTACCAAGTTAATGTTCTTAATGAACAATCTTGATAGCACTCTTTTTTTTGAGACAGGTGTTAGGGTGCGAGTCGCGGGTGCGCTACGCTTCGAGTTGCGAGTAAGAGCGATTCTTTCCCACAACACGAAACACATCACTCGCTACCTTATGTGTGATTTTCTGCAATCTTCTCTGGCTGTTCGGCTCTCGAACGAAGTGTCCTCGCAACTCGGAGCGCTTCTGCTCTTATTTCGCACTTAAAACCGTTGCAGGGTTCAATTTACTCGCTCTTGATGCTGGATACCAGGTGGCTAATAAACTCAGCGTGATCGCGGTACCAGATACCAGCACTACATCTGGCCATGAAACCAATGATGGTAGAAAGTCGATAAAATAAATATCGCCCGACAAAAACTGATGCCCTATTAATAGCTCTAAGCCTTTAATAATCGGCGTTAAGTTATAAGCAACAAGTACTCCAAAAATACTTCCGACTACGCTACCTAAAACCCCTGACATCACGCCATACCAAACAAAAATACGCTTAATCAAGCCATCGCTTGCGCCCATGGTGCGGAGGATTGCAATATCGGAGGATCTATCTTTTACCGCCATCATCAAGGTCGACACGATATTAAAGCTCGCCACACCAATCACTAGCACCATGACAAGGTACATAATGGTACGAACCATTTGGATATCGTGATGCAAAAAGCCATATTTTTCTTTCCAGCTTTTTAAATAAGCATAAACCGGAATTGTCGCGCCCACTTCTCGAACAATACGGTCAGCGTCAAATACTGGTTCAACTTTTAACGAAACGCCACTCACACCATGGCCCATCTTCATGTAGTTCTGTCCATCTTCCAATGGGATCATCACTAACCCATGATCGATTTGGCCTCCTAAGGTTAAGAACCCAGCAACCTTTACTCGTACACGTTTTGGCGCACTCAATTGCAACTCACCACTTGAACCCGCAGGTGGAATTAAGATAGTGATCGAATCTCCGACGTTAACATTCAGCTTTTCAGCCACGCCCTTACCTAGCACGATTTGGTTTTGTCCTGCTCGAAAATTTTGCCACGCTTTCTTATCGACAAATTTAGAAAGGCTCGATACCGCTCGCTCATAATCTGGGTCAACAGCACGAACTTCCACCGCTTTAAGCTTACTGCCCCGTTCTAGCAGCGCAGTAAAACGCACATAAGGTGCTGCGGCTTTCACCTGCTTATTCTTATTGGCAATGGAAGCAATTTGTTGCCAATCTTGAATCGGCTCTCTTACCCCTTCAATTTCCGCTTGTGGGATCACCGATAACACACGATTTTCTAGCTCGCGCTCAAACCCATTCATTGCGGATAAACCGATAATAATAACCGCGACTCCAACCGCAATACCAATCGTTGACGACAGAGAAATAAAAGAAACCAGCTTATTGCGCTCTTTTGCTCGGCTAAACTTAGAACCAATGAATAACGATAAAAACATAACTATTCGCTCATTTGTTCAATAGAAGAGGTTTCATTAACTGGAGCATGCCAATCCAGCACCCCATCTTGCATGGTGTACTGCTTATCCATTTTTAGCGCCAATTGATTATCATGAGTGACCACTAAAAATGCTGTACCAAAATCACGATTGAGCTGACGCATCAAATCATAAATTTCTAATGCGGTTTTTTGATCAAGATTTCCGGTTGGTTCATCGGCCAACACTAAGTCAGGCTCATTGACAAGCGCTCGAGCAATCGCCACACGCTGTCTTTCGCCACCAGACAGTTCAGATGGGCGATGATCTAAACGGTGACCCAATCCTACTTTCTCTAATACCGCCTGCGCCTTTTGTTTCGCGACATCCGCTTTTTGTTTACCGATCAATAAAGGCATAGCCACGTTTTCTAAGGCGGTAAAATCAGCAAGCAAGTGGTGAAATTGGTATACAAAACCAATATGTTGATTACGTAGCTTCGCTTGTTTATTACCAGATAAACGTAGCAGTGATTGTCCTAGGACGGTCACATCACCATTGCTGGCATCATCTAATGCGCCAAGGATATGCAATAACGTACTTTTACCTGAGCCAGAAGACCCAACAATGGCCAAAAAGTCACCTTTATTGATGGATAAACTCACCCCTTTCAGAACCTCTGTTTCAAGGTTACCTTCTTGGTAAGTCTTACTAATATTTTGACAGCTTAATAAAGGGTTCATAATTTATTGCCTTGTAACCACAAAGCTGCGCCAATCATCGCAGCTTTTAAGAAATAGTTATTCATAACGAAGCGCTTCCGCCGGTTTAACCGAAGCTGCGCGATAAGATGGAAATAAGGTTGCCAATAGGCTCAACCCAATAGCGAGAATAATCACAACCACAATTTGAAGCGGTTCAATAACCACAGGTAACTCCGTACCCGGCGCAAACAATGACAAACCAAGAGCATCCATCACGTTATTTAAGTTCGCCGCCAGTAAGGTTCCTAATAGGCCACCGACCAATGCACCAATCACCCCACTGCTCGCCCCCTGCACCATGAAAATCGCCAATATTTGATGATTCGACATGCCTTGGGTTTTCAAAATCGCCACTTCTGACTGCTTCTCCATCACCACCATGATTAAAGCCGAGATAATGTTAAAGGCAGCAACCGCGATAATAAGACCTAACATCAGCCCCATCATATTTTTTTCCATACGCACGGCTTGGAATAGCTCACCACGCTGATCGCGCCAATCTGACCAATACCATTTTTCAGGTAATAGTTTATTTTCACTCACTTGTTGAGATAAATCAGCGACCACAAATGGGTCGTCAAAAAACAATCGCCAGCCCGAAATACTATTTTTAGAGTATCGCAACAGGCGACCAGCATCTTCAATGTTAGTGACCATCAGCATGCCATCCACATCAGAGCCCGTGTTAAATATTCCTGCAACGGTAAAATTACGTTGGCTAGGAATGCGACCTAATGGGGTGAATTGACTCGCGTTCGTCACCATTAATCGCACTTTAGAGCCCACATTCACTTTTAATGTTCTTGCTAAAGTGTGACCTAAAAAGACGTGATAACTTCCCGGTGTTAATTGAGAAACTTGTCCCATCATCATGCGTTTCGCTATGGGATCTTGCTCTCTTGGTTCAATCCCTACCATCAAGCCTGCGCTTAATTTACTTGGGCTTTGAATAATCGCTTCGCTACGTACGATAGGAGAAATATCTTCAACGTGGGGAATATTATGAAGAAACGCAGGAGGTGTTGCAGACATCGGAGTTTTATCTTCGGCTTGGGAGATCACGGCTTGAGGAAGCACGCCCAAGATTTTTTGTTTTAACTGGCCTTCAAAGCCATTCATTACCGACAGTACGGTAACAAGAGATAGCACACCGATGGAAATGCCGGCTGTCGACATATAAGAGACAAATCGGCTAAATTTATCGCCTGATCGACCTTTCAAATAGCGCAAACCAATATAGGCCGAAACTGGGTGAAACATTCCAACAATCCCTGAATATAAATAATGAAACCGGAGCATATACCCAAGTAACTTCACGGTGCAAGTTTCAGCAAAAATAAAACAAACTTCTGACGAACGACGGTGATAAATTGATTAAAAAACAACAATTGAGCACATTCCCTTGATTAGTTAGCCTACATGGCGATAATCAAAACATTCAAAGTGCTACCCGCTATCGTTAGCACCACATTCAATTTATAAAAGCCTAATCGAATTATGTCTGAATTATCATCTAGATCAGCGTCTTCTCTCTTGCAACTGCCGCTTCCAACGAAAGCGGGTGACAAAAAGCACATAGGCCAATTAGTCGGTGGATCACTGGCGCTGTCTATCGCAGAGCTTACCGAGCAGCATTCTGGGGTGACATTACTTGCCGTACCCGATCCACAAATAGCAATAAAGCTTCAGCACGAAGTCAGTCAATTTACCTCTCATTCAGTCTCTTTATTTCCTGACTGGGAAACGCTTCCATACGATAATTTTTCTCCTCATCAAGATATTATTTCTGATCGTATTGCGCAGCTATATCAATTACCAACGCAAAAAAACGGTTTGATCATCGTTCCAATTAGCACTTTGCTGCAGCGTCAATCTCCAAAAGAGTTTCTCCTCAAAACCACATTAATGGTCAAAAATGGCGACTTATACTCGCTTGAGAAATTGCGTTTGCAACTCGAAAGCTCAGGCTACCGCCATGTTGATCAAGTCTTTGGTCCAGGTGAGTACGCCAGTCGCGGTTCAATTATTGATCTATTCCCAATGGGATGTGATAACCCATATCGCATCGATTTCTTTGATGATGAAATCGATAGCATCCGTACCTTTGATGCCGAAACTCAGCGCACCATTGAAGATATTCAAGAAATCCGCCTATTGCCCGCTCATGAGTTCCCTACAACAGAGGCCGCAATAGAAGATTTCCGTATTCGCTGCCGTCAACGTTTTGAAGCTCGTCGTGAGCCTGAATCGGTTTATATGCAAGTATCGAAAGGGACTTGGCCTGCCGGTATCGAATATTGGCAGCCTCTCTTCTTTGAACATACCGATACGTTATTCGATTACTTACCAGATAACGCATTACTGCTGACTCTTGGTGAATTAGAAAAAAGCATCGATACTTTTTTAACCGATGCCGAATACCGTTTTGACCAACGCAAAGTCGACCCTCTGCGCCCACTGCTTGAACCACATGAATTATGGTTAAAAAAAGATGAGTTATTTGGTTACTTTAAGGCAATGCCCCAAGCAGCACTGTCGATTGAGCCGGTTGAAGAAAAATCTGGCCGTACCAATATCTCGGTTAGCCTACTGCCTAATTTACACGCTCAGCATCAATTAAAAGAGCCATTGGCCGCGCTACGACAATACCTTGAACAATACTTAGCGAATAATCCGCAAGGTAAAGTCATCTTTTCCGTCGAGTCAGAAGGTCGTCGTGAAGCGCTAAATGAATTATTAAGCCCGATAAAAGTTAAACCCAAAGAGTGTGATAACCTTTCTCAAGCTTTAGCTTCAAAGCAAAAATACTCGCTGGTTTTGGGGTCAACAGAACATGGTTTTGTTCATCATTCGCCTGATTTTGTGTTTATTTGTGAAAGCGATGTTCTTGGTGATCGCGTTATACAACGCCGTAAAAAAGATCGTAAAGCGGTCAATAGCGATACTGTCATTCGCCACCTTGCTGAACTCAAGCCCGGTCAACCGGTCGTGCATTTAGATCACGGTATCGGTCGTTATATCGGTTTACAAACATTAGAAGCTGGTGGACTCGCCACAGAATACGTCACCCTTGAATACTTAAATAATGCCAAATTGTATGTTCCAGTATCATCACTAAATCTAATCAGCCGCTACTCAGGTGGCGCAGAAGAAACCGCACCATTACATAAATTAGGTAGTGATGCGTGGAATAAAGCTCGTCAACGCGCAGCTGAAAAAGTCCGCGATGTCGCCGCAGAACTACTCGATGTATACGCCAAACGTGAAATCAAAAAAGGCTTTAAGTTCATTCACGATAAAGAGCAATACGCGCACTTTAAAGCGACCTTCCCGTTTGAAGAAACCGATGATCAGTCGATGGCAATCAATGCCGTGTTGTCTGATATGTGTCAAGCCAAGGCCATGGATAGACTCGTGTGTGGTGACGTTGGTTTTGGTAAAACCGAAGTAGCCATGCGCGCGACATTCCTTGCGGTTGATAACAGCAAGCAAGTGGCGGTACTGGTGCCAACCACCCTACTTGCTCAACAGCATTTTGAAAACTTCCGTGACCGCTTTGCCAACCTACCCGTACGCGTTGAAGTGTTATCGCGCTTTAAATCCGCTAAAGAACAAAAGCAGATTTTAAGTGATATCACGGAAGGTAAAGTCGATATCATTATCGGTACCCATAAACTGTTGCAAGATGACATTAAATTCCGCGATCTCGGTTTATTAATTGTCGATGAAGAACACCGTTTTGGCGTACGCCAGAAAGAAAAAGTCAAAGCGATGCGTGCTGATGTGGATATTCTTACCCTCACCGCAACGCCGATTCCTCGCACTTTGAACATGGCAATGAGTGGCATGCGAGATCTATCGATTATTGCCACGCCACCAGCACGACGTTTAGCTATTAAAACCTTTGTCCGCCAAAGTGAAGATAGTGTGATTCGCGAAGCAGTACTGCGTGAGATCATGCGCGGTGGTCAAGTCTATTTCTTACATAACAATGTCGAAACTATCGAAAAAGTTGCCGAAGATTTAGCTAAATTGATTCCAGAAGCTCGTGTGATCACCGCCCACGGACAAATGCGTGAACGTGAACTCGAAGGCATCATGAACGATTTCTACCATCAGCGCTTTAATTTGCTTGTCTGTACGACGATTATCGAAACAGGTATCGACGTTCCAACGGCCAACACCATTATTATGGATCGCGCTGACAAACTCGGTTTAGCACAATTACACCAGTTACGTGGTCGTGTTGGTCGTTCACATCATCAAGCCTATGCGTATTTATTAACACCACATCCAAAAGCCTTGAGCAAAGATGCGGTGAAACGTTTAGATGCGATTGCCTCATTAGAAGATCTCGGCGCAGGCTTTACGCTGGCTACTCACGATTTAGAAATTCGTGGCGCGGGTGAATTACTCGGTGATGACCAAAGTGGACAAATTCAATCTGTCGGCTTCTCGTTATATATGGAAATGCTAGAACAAGCGGTCAATGCGTTAAAAGAAGGCAAAGAATTGTCATTAGACGAACTTTTACGTGAACAAACTGAGGTAGAATTACGCTTACCGGCATTGCTACCGGATGACTACATTCCCGATATTAATACCCGTTTGTCTATGTATAAACGCATCGCCAGTGTCGATAATGAGTCTGAATTAGCGGAGATGAAAGTCGAGCTAATTGATCGATTTGGCACACTGCCTGATGCAGCAAAAAATTTATTGGTTATCGGTGAAATGAAACTTCAAGCTGCTAGAATAAAAGCGAAAAAAATTGAAGCTCATGACAAAGGTGGTTTTATTGAGTTTTTACCAACAGCAGATATTAATCCTGCATTTTTGGTACGCTTGCTTCAATCATCACCGAAAAAATTTGCAATGGAAGGCCCCACTAAGTTCAAGTTTACTGTACCATTAGTGGATAGACGTGAACGAGTCAGCTTCATCAATGATTTACTGGCGGAGTTTCAACAAAATCGTTTACCGAAAGTTGGCTAACGATATACCCACACCATTTTATTAGCTAAGGTGTTTTCTCAATAAAAGCGCCTTTGATTACGGAGTAACAATGAAAAAACTGATTATATTCCTATTGGTTTTTGTTTCATTACCAAGCTTTGCACGATCTTTTGATATTGAAATGATCATCTTTAAGCGCAATGTGGACCCATCGCAAGTGAACGAGTCTTGGCCACAAAACTTAGAGCCAATCAATTTTGAGCGTGCTTTTTCATATCGCGATAGCAATATGATGTCAGCCCATCGAGCTAGCTTACTTCCGAGTGGCTATTATCAATTAAACCGCCAATATGAAGCATTAGACCGACATGCTGGTTTTAAACCACTTGTGCACGTCACTTGGCGTCAAAATGATCGTGGTGAAAGTACGTCTCCAGTTCTTCATATTCAAGCAGGCAAAGACTTTTCAGGTCAATTTGCTCCCAACGGTCGTTCTCTAAAAGATATTGCCGCCGATGGAACACCAACCTCCATTGAAAAAAACCCATTATATGAGCTAGATGGTACGGTTCAGGTGTATGTTCAGCACTACTTATACTTAAAAACAAACCTAGACTTACGTATTCCTGGCCAAAATGAAGTTGTGTTACAAGACTCTGTGATTGACCCATCAAATGATAATAGTGATGATGAAGTTCAAGTCGGCAACTTAGAACCAATCAAGCCAAAAGTGGAAGTACAAGATTTCTTGAACCGCTATCGTATGCAACAAAAAAGACAAATCAGGAGTGGTGAAACGCACTACTTAGATAATCCATTTCTAGGTGTGATTATCCAAATCCGTAAAGTGTAATTTCATTGCACGACAATTAACAAAGAGGCCACGATGGCCTCTTTTTAGTTATAAGGCATATTATGACCCCAAACCATACCTTGCTAACGCCTAGACTCAAACTCCGCATGATTCGGCCGGAAGAAAATCAAGCCTTTTCCTCTGCCATTCAATCCTCCCCTTCCTTATATCCTTGGCTTGACTGGTGTCATCAAAAATTCAGCATTGAAGAAGCAACCGATTTCATCATGCATACTCGCTTAAACTGGATAAAAAACAATGCCTATGGCTTCGGTATTTATCATAATAAATCCAATGACTTTATTGGTATGGTGGCATTAACCGAGCTTTCTCCTAGCTTCAACATGGGAGCGATTGGCTATTGGATTTGCGATCATCACCAATTCAAAGGTTACGCCAAAGAAGCGATTGTCGCGCTAATCCATTTCTGTTTTAGCGAATTACATTTAACTCGTCTTGAGTGTATTTGTGACCCTGATAATCTTGCGAGTCATCATGTGGCGCTGAATTGTGGTGCTGAAAAAGAAGGGTTAGCGCGTAATCGCTACTTATTCGATGGTAAACCGAAAGATGGCGTCGTATTTTCGTTTATTCCTGATTCATATTCGCGCTAGTTGCAATGGAGTAAACACAAAAAAGCCCATCACAACGATGGGCTTTCACTTTTCAATGATTCGTTGGCTATCACTATTAATGTAGTTTTAAATTTGGACGTAACACTCGGTTAATTCGTCCTACCAACATCATCAAGCCAGTTTTAAAGCAGCCGTGTAACGCGACTAAGTGCATGCGATACAGAGAAATGTAGACCACACGAGCAATACGCCCCTCGATCATCATTGAGCCTTTCGTTAGGTTACCCATTAAACTACCAACGGTAGAAAAACGACTTAACGAAACCAGAGAGCCATGATCTTTATAAGTATAAGACTTCAGGTCATGTCCATTAATTTGAGCCACAATATTACGATAAGCTAAACTCGCCATTTGGTGAGCTGCCTGAGCTCGAGGTGGTACAAAAGAGCCATCTTTTTGCTGACAAGATGCCAGATCACCAATCACATAAATATCGTCATCACGTGTCGACTGCAATGTATCTTTCACTACTAGTTGATTGATACGGTTGGTCTCTAAACCTGCAATGTCTTTCATAAAGTCAGGTGCTTTGATCCCGGCAGCCCATACCATCAACTGAGCAGAAATACGTTCGCCATCTTTCGTAATAAGACCTTCTTCATCGGCTTGTGTAACCATTGTTGCAGTGCGAACATTCACGCCGAGCTTAGTTAACTCACTATGGGCAGCTGATGAAATTCTTGGTGGTAACGCAGGTAAAATACGCTCACCGGCTTCAATCAAGTTTACGTTTAATTTGCTTGAATCTAAATCTTCAAAACCATAAGTATGAAGTTCTTTAATCGCATTGTGTAATTCAGCTGAAAGCTCAACACCCGTTGCACCGCCGCCGACAATCGCGATATCCACTTTTCCTTCCCCATGTTTAGCATGGAGTTTTAAGAACAAGTTGTTCATTTCCTTACGGAAGCGATGCGCTTGTTCTGGGCTATCTAAAAAGATGCAATGTTCTTTAACACCAGGAGTATTAAAGTCATTCGATTTTGAACCAATGGCAAGGACAAGAATGTCGTATTCAATCTCACGACTTGGGATTAACAGGTCGTTGTTTTCATCGCAGATTTCACTTAGAGAGATAACCTTACGCTCACGATCAATACCGTCTAGACTTCCCATTTGAAAATCAAAATGGTGATTTTTAGCATGAGCACGATAACTTAAAGCATCAACACCTTCGTCTAAAGAGCCAGTTGCAACTTCATGTAATAATGGTTTCCATAAATGACTCGCCTTACGATCGACTAACGTAATGCTAGCGCGTCGCTTACGACCTAATGTTCGGCCTAATTTTGTTGCAAGTTCTAAACCACCTGCACCACCGCCGACTACAACGATTCGCATCATCTGACACTCCTAAATATTATAAAGATAAAATGTGCTCAGCCCGGCTAATGCCCAACTGATAAATTCTTCATGCTTTTCGATACTGTATGTTTCACCGACCAAGCTCAATAGCGCCATTGGTTACGGTCAACACTAAAAGGATCATCTTGAGAGATGTAAAAGTTGTGTGTATCGGTGAGTTCAAATTGTGAGACTAAACTCATTTTCATTCTATTTATTTTTGAAAATATCAAAAAATTTGATCTAGCTCATTATATCCAGACAAATATCAGGATCAATAGAAAGTCACAATTAATAAAAAAGAGCCCATGATTGGCTCCTTTTTATAGTAACAATTTATTTTCTGGCGCTTAAGCTTTCTTGAATGCTTTTATTTCCTGCAAATGGTGGGAGATTTTCTTAAACTTATGGGATTCAGAATCATCCCATACCACTTTGTAGTATGGTGATAATGCATCGAAAGTATCTTGGTTATTTCTAATTTCATCATGACGAGATAGGAAAACAAGACAATTATCTTTATTCTTCTCTCTATAATCTTTAATGCATTTTGTTGCGATATCTGAATACTCTTCCGGTCTATCAATACGCCCTTGCATATTCTCTTCAGGTGTTAAATTAGGATTAAAAATAGCCTGTTTGATACCACACAAGAAACCTATGCGCTCAGACCAATATCCGCCAAGGCCGACACCACAGATAAGTGGAGAAGGATCATCACTTTGATCGATAACTTTAGAGACTTCTTTAAGAAGGTGTTGCATATCATGCTTAGGGTGAAGTGTGCTGTAGTTGATAAAGCGAACATCTTCGTCGATGAATTGAAGCTGTAATACTTTTTCGTGATTCCCTGGGCTTGTGCTATCAAAGCCGTGTAAATAAATGATCATTGAACCATCCTCAGTTCTTATTCGATAATTTAATCTACCATGAATATTATGGTTTATTAATGAAGATATAAAGAAAAGTGACCTATATTCACCCTTAGATTAGAATCATTCCGATTCCAACAACTCTAACTGATGAACTAACACTTCAATCGCTTGCTTATCTGATGCGCGTTGATGCAAAGAAAAATTAACTTGATGCCATAGCAAAGCCATAAACCGTAAATAAGGTATCCACTCTTCGACAATAGCAAGAAATTGCCCCCTGTCCATATCTAAACGCCGAAGTTGCAGATAACACTCAACCGCCTCTTCAATATTCAATTGCTCAGCCAATATACTCGTCGCTAAATCCACAACAGGGCTCGCCATCGCGGCATATTCCCAATCAATCACCACAAGCTCTAAATTCGGCTTTTGGATAATATTATAGCTACCCAAATCAAAGTGGCAGAGACAAGGGGGAAAAGTGGATTCTGTGCGAGCTTTTAAATCATTATAGTGCTGACGAAAATTGTCGAACCAATGTTGATAACAAAGTGTTTTTTCTTGTTCAGGAATGGCTCGCCAATAGTTTTGTATACAAGATTGATAATCAAAAACAGGCAACAAGCATGCTTGAGGAATTGAGTATTGATGCAACGACGCGAGGCACTTCATTACCGAAAAAAGAAGCGTTTTGTTATGGTCAGTATTCAGAGTCCGACCATTAACCCATTCAACCAATAAGCCTTGCGTTAACAGCGCTTTCGCTTTCGGTGATGAATTAAAATCATCAAGCGCATTCAGCACATCGAATTCATTGACGCGATTAATCGAAAAGGATTGACTAGAAAGGGAATCTGGCCGCCATACATAATGACGACCACATGAGGTGGATATTTTCCAACACTGATTGGTTAATCCACCTTGTAATGGTTGGATATTGGTAATCGTTTCAGGCCACTCTGCTTGCAGTTGTATTAAGCTTGGGTCTTGCTTAATGTATTCTTTTAACAAACTCGTGGCCTTCTCAAATGACTTACCAACTCACAAATTACATGCCAAAGAAGCTTTTCGATTCTTGTTTACGGATTTCAGTTTCGTCAGCCCATTCGATAAGGCCTGTTTTTAAATCCATTAAACGCATGGTCATTTTGTAATAAACATCTTTATCACTACCCGCTTCTTTTACGATGCTAGATAGGTTGCCGTATAGCATATATTGAGCACCCATCATTTGGCCAAACTTAATTGCGCTCGTTTGGTCAACAAGTTCATCGTTATTTTGGAAGTTAAGTTGTTTGCGAACATCTTCTACTTTTGTCATATCAACAAAACGGAACTTACCTGAGTTCAACATTTTGGTACTTACTGAGTCAGTAATCGACTCTGTATCAATATGCTCGCTTGTTTTATTGCGAATGCTATCCACATAAGCAATCGGACGACCTTGAATCGCCGCGACAGAGCCAGAAGAAAGCATACTATCAACCATATCGTTGGCGATTTTTTGCAAGTCTGTCGAGCCAAAATCTACCGTTGTTGTTTCAGCTGCATTCGCGTCGCCATACTGAACTTTATTAGAACAACCACCTAAAATGACCGCCAAACCTAATAATGCAATTGCCGTTTTCTTCATGTGTTACTTCCTTTGATTAATCTTGTGGGCGAATTTGAATACGGAAATCGGTCGCATTCGGATTCACTGACACTTCACTTAATGTTATTGATTCATAACCACGCAGGACAAATTGACGCCAAGCACCTTGCTTTGCGTTCACTTCTAACCCTTGATCGTCGTACCAATAAAAACGATATTGTAGAGTCTGTGTGTCTTGAGAGTTATTGGTAATTTTCACCAAACCGCGAGTGTTACCATTATTTTCCTGTGTATCAATACTATTAATAGACAGGTCATCATCTAACGCAGAATCACTGTATAGCACTTGTTGACTCGCACTATCAATTCGCAAGCCTGCTGTATTGCTGCTTGAACATCCTGCTAATGCTACTACGCCTAAGCCAGCGACTAACCATTTCTTCATCGAATTGCTCCTAATTGTTTGTGCCACATTGTCACAGCATTCCCTTGGCGTGAAACCCAGACAAATATACGTTGGTTTTCTTTAATATCGAGAGCATATTGTTTACCCCCTGCGGAAATCGTGTGTTGGCCTGCTGTCAAATATTCACTACTGCTAAAAACTTGAGCCGGTAATGTTTGCCAGCTACGAGTATCCGGTTGCTCTGTCACAATATTCCAGATATTCACTAAAGCATTTGAGATGCCTGAATCATCCGCCTTATTCGCTTGGTGTCTTAACTGATCTTTAGTATATAACCTTAGACCCTGTTTAAGAACCATCGCAGGAATTCGTTCACTTAAATCATTCTGAGCCATCAAATTGGTATCCGCCAAAATACTGGCCGACAACGCTTGATTATCTAACATCGCAGGCGGAAAGCTTTGCACTTTGACATTTTGATAAACCGGCAAGGCAACACTATAAAATCTAGTCGTACCTGAACTGCTCCAAATCGGCAATGATAAACGCCAATTACCACGCTGAGCAACGACGCCACGCTCATCAACCACAATAATTTGTCCATAACCTTGTGGAGCAGGTTTAGGTTCGCCATATTGCTTAATCAACGAGTCTAGATCTTGTCGCATTCCTAATCGTTTTGCGACACGAATGGTCGAATCAATAATTTCACGATTATTTGGATTGACGGCTAAAGCCCGCTTATAGTCGATATAGGCATCATTCAGTTGGTTATCCGCTTCAAATAATACCGCAGATAAATACAACAAATAGCCATTTTGCACCGCTTGTAATGTTTTACCTGCATCTGGGTATCGAGAAAGGATACTTCCTAGATTCGGTTTAGCACCGCTATTAGCCATTTTTTGTTGGGCATCTTTTAACTCCTCTTCCCGACGTTTTTTTGCTCTTTCTTGCACTTGATTGGCACGGCGCATTTCAACCAAAGCGCCTTGCAAATCATTTTTTTGTAGATAATTTAAACCTAGGTATAAATGTAAGTATCCCAGCTCATAATCTGCAGGATCATACGTGGTTAAGTTATCATTAGTGGCGAGCGAACCGATTTGATTCGCCCCTTCAGAAACAGAGACCGTAGCTCGTGCTGAGAGTACACCAACCGCTTTATCACTCAATTGAAACGACGTAAAACTATTCGGGTAATTTTCCGCAAGAAACGAGACTCGCCCCTTCTCCATATTACTTAAAATTGGTCCACCGACTTCGGACTCTGCCAGTTCCGATTCCGCGCTTTTATAATCTCCACGCGTAACGTCTTTATACATATCTTTATTCTGAGCAGAATAATGACTAAATAAATTTCCTGCAGACAAATTAGCACAGGCATTTAATGTCAAACTGCAAAAGACCGCTAAGCTAACTTTTACAACTTTACGCCAAGGCGTTACATCCATGTTTTTTAAAGTTTTAATTTGCATGGTTTAATCATTTTTACTGTGATTCAGCCGCTTGCACACGCCTAAAACGGAATGGATGGAATAATTAGTTGACCAACATAGGCCCTAAAGGCTCACCACCGACTAAATGCATGTGGATATGATAGACCTCTTGACCGCCATGCGCATTGCAATTCACAATAAGACGATAGCCTTTATCGGCAATTCCTTCTTGCTTAGCCAGTTTCTTCGCAACGGTAAATAAACGCCCCATCACCAATTCATCTTCTTCTTCGATATCATTGATTGTTGGAATTAATTTATTAGGAATGATCAAAATATGGCTTGGCGCTCGAGGACTGATATCACGAAAGGCAGTGACAAGCTCATCTTGATATAACATGTCAGAAGGGATTTCTTTATTGATGATCTTAGTAAATATTGTTTCTTCAGCCATTTTTATGTCTTCCTAGCTACCGTTATACATGGGTTTATCGTAAGCAACAGCACAGATAGATATTGATGTCACTTAAGTCTATCAGTATGCGCCAAGCATCGTGATATAACAATATTTTCTCTCTCTCAACATAGATTTAGAGTGCTGATATTCCAAATGAAAATAATTTAAATATGGAACCTACCCCCTCTTTTACAGTCTAGTAATACAGTGGCTACATAATGTTTATTGCCTGCATAGTGTCCGTCACACGAATAATATGGCGATGGCATTAATTGCCCCCTTGTTATTATATGAATTGAGCCACATATTAAAGATGAGACCTGCATCACTGAAGTTCTCTTTCTTTAAACATTTGAATCTATTTTCAATGTAATTTTGTCGGCCCAAACCTTCGATTACTTACCTTTCCTGTGTCGCGTCTCAAATGCATACACACTGAAGGTTAGTAATTGATTTTATCCGAAACAACTATTAGCGATGTACGCTAACCAAGGAATTAAGATGGCGATTCATATTGGAATCATAGATCAAGATCCAGTTCGTTTAATCACCCCCCTTTTAGATAACCGTTCTGAATGTACTCACATGGCATTTATTGGTGATAATACTCAACTGGATATGTACTACCGACTACAACAAGTCCTTGAATCTCGAAATATCAGCTCTGAATTTTTCGAAATACCGAGTACGGTCAACACGTCCGCTATCAAGCAAACCGTTAAGCTGCTAGTTGAACAATTATCCTCTCGTAAAGAACAAATATATCTAAACGCCAGTTGTGGGCTAAGGCACCGATTGTTATCCGTTTACGAAGTTATTCGTAGTTACAACTGGCCTATTTTTGTTGTTGAACCTTCAAGCGATAGTTTGTGTTGGCTTTATCCAAACGATCTTCCTGGGCAACAAGTACAAGACCATATAAAAATCAGCGATTACTTAACTATTTTTGGGGCTCGTAGTGAGTTTCCAACCAATGAAATCCCAGCCCCTTTAGATGCTAAGTTGCACGAATTGGGCAAACGCTGGGCAAGTAATGCATTAGAGCTTGGCCCTGGCCTTGCTACGTTAAACTACCTTGCAACAACCTGCCGTAAAGAACAAAAACTCGATGTTGCACTCACCGAGAAACAGCAAGGTTATAAGGAGTTAGACCTCCTTATTTCCGACTTGGTTGATATTCAATTAGCCACTTATAAAAATGGGGTATTAGAATTTTTTAATGAAGACGCTCGACGATTTTCTAATGGTGAATGGCTAGAAAACCTTGTGCATAACACGGTTCGTGAAATTCAAGATGAACTACCCACGATTCAAGACCATTCATTAAATGTGCAGGTTTACCGCGACAGCGGTGGCCGAGAAGTACGGAATGAATTGGATGTTGCCACCGTGGTGAACAACAAACTTCATATCATCGAATGTAAAACCAAAGGCATGCGTGATGATGGGGATGATACGCTTTATAAACTGGAATCTTTACGTGACCTTTTAGGCGGTTTACAAGCTCGCGCCATGCTAGTTAGCTTCCGACCAATGCGCCACAACGACATTTCTCGTGCACAAGATTTAGGTCTAGCGTTGATTGGCCCTGATGAGTTAAAAGATCTGAAGACTTACCTAACCACTTGGTTTAATGAAGCGGGTGGACAGGAAAAAAAGCTCTAAATTACAAACCATAAGTCAAAATAACGATAACCAATAATAGAAGAAAGCCCAGACAAATATTTGCTCTGGGCTTTCTGTTATCTACCGAAAATTAAAGCAGTTTTCTTGCCGCTGCTACAACCACTTCAATCGACTTAATTTCAGCTTGTTTCAACTTCTCATGATCCGGGATTTCATTTTGACTACGGTTCACGATGACTCCAGCAATACAACCGGCCTTCAAGCCTGAACTAGCACACATGGTCAGTAAGGTTGCCGATTCCATCTCATTAAGTTTAATACGCCCATTTCCTGCCACTCTTTCATTGAGCCTTGGAAACGTGAAACGACGCGACCTGAGAAAGTATCGTAGCGCTCCTGTCCTGGGTAGAAAGTATCGCTTGAAGCCGTTACACCAGTATGCACAGTACAACCTGATTCTGTCGCCGCTTGCTTCATCGCCGTTGCGACATCAAAGTCGGCTACCGCGGGGAATTCCATTGGTGCAAAGTGCAAACTAGCACCATCTAACCGAACAGAACCTGTCGTTACAATCATATCGCCAATATTTAAGTGTGGTTGAATAGCGCCAGTTGTCCCTACACGTAAGAAAGTACGAACACCCAATTGTGCTAATTCTTCAACGGCAATCGATGTTGATGGACCACCAATACCAGTAGAACAAATCACAACCGACTTACCATCTAGTTTCGCTCGGAACACAGTATACTCTCGTTGACTGGCCAAAAATTCTGGCTCATCCATCAACTTAGCAATTTTTTCAACTCGCGCAGGATCGCCAGGAATAATCGCTAACGTCGCGCCATTAAGGTCTTGTTTATTAACGCCTAGATGAAAAACATTTTGAGAATCTGTTGGTGCCATAATGTGCTCCTTACTTTTAAATCGAAAACTGTTTAGATAGAAAGATAAATTTGCTAAATCTTTTATGTGAAACCATTGGCGACACTTTAATTGAGAACACCAAACCATTAAGTGACAATAATCACAATACCATTGAAACAAAATGAATATAAAAGTCAGGAAAACGGTTTGCGTCACATAAAATAGAAATTCAACAGGCAATGACACCATATAAAAAAGGCCGCATCACCATGCGACCTTATCAGATTATGGGCTCATTGCCTAAAATCACAATGGATGTTTAAAACAATTATCCAGGTTATCACTGACTGCTTTTAAGACCTCTCGACGAGAAATTATACCAACGAGCTTTTTATTTTCGACCACTGGATACACTTTCGGCTTCCCTTCTTGCATCATATTGGCAAGCTCGATCACTGACATTTCAGGACTAATGGTCAAGGCATCCACTCGCATGCAATCACCAACAGAGTGTGTATCTTGACAATGGTAGCTGACTTGAATCAGCCGGTTAAGTAGGTCTTGTTCAGAAAGGAACCCTACTACTTCGTTTTTTTCATTTACAACAGGCCCACCAATATTGATGGCGTTCAATACTTTATCCAGTGCCGTAGATAACGTCATATCAACCGTGAATGTTACCGCTCTAGGGCGCATGTAATCTCGAACTTTTAATGATGGCATAAAGTACCCCTTGAGATTGTTATCGTTATAATTACTTATCCGCTTACATCTAAGTGTCGCCTAATTTCTTGATTTTACTAAATGGAATTTGCCAATTTTATTAATAGACTATGCCAATGGGTGATCCGTCTCTCGGATTCCATCGGCATAGACTCTACTTATTTACTTTTTTCGGGTCTCATTTACCGGAGAGAATTGATAAAGCTCAGGACGACGGTGTTTCAAGTTGGTCACAGAGCCTTCGCTATGCAGCAACTTTAATTTTGATAAATCCACATCGGCGTAAATCATCATTTCAGTATTAGGATCCGCTTCCGCAATGATGGCATCATGAGGGAAGTAAACATCCGACGGCGAGAATACGGCCGATTGTGCATATTGAATATCCACATTATCAACACGAGGTAAATTCCCGACGCTGCCGCTAATCGCCACATAACATTCATTTTCAATCGCGCGAGCTTGAGCGCAAATACGAACGCGTAAATAGCCATTTTTGGTATCAGTCCAGAATGGTACAAACAAAATTTGCACTCCTTGCTCCGCTAACATCCGACCCAACTCTGGGAATTCCACATCATAACAAATCAAGATACCGACTTTACCTGCATCCGTTTCAATCACTTTGACTTTCTCGCCACCTTCAATCACCCAATCCCATTCTTCATGAGGGGTAATATGAATTTTGTATTGTTCCTCAATGCTTCCGTCACGGTGTAACATGTATGCAACATTGTACATCTTTCCATCTTGCTGTACCGGTAAGCTACCGGCAATGATATTGATGTTATAAGTCACCGCAAGATGTGAGAAACGCTGAATAATTTCATCCGAATATTCACTGAGATAACGCATCGCTTCAACAGAACGTAAATCCGGCGCGAGCCCCATCAAAGGCGCACTGAAAAACTCAGGGAATAAAGCAAAATCAGATTGGTAATTTGCGAGAGAAGTAATAAAGAATTCAGCTTGATTGACTAAGTCATCGAGTGACATGACATGTCGCATTTGCCATTGCACTACCCCAATTCGAACAATACTTTTTTCGGTTGCATGAATAGAGTCAACCTCTTCTTCATAAAAAATATTATCCCACTCAAGTAAAGTGCCATAACCTTGTGATTTCTCATCTTCAGGTAAGTAGCCACGCATCAAGCGCTTAATATCAAAATCATTGGAAAGCTGAAATGACAAGATAGGATCGTGGATTTCTTGGCGTTTGACCTTTTCGATATATTCACTGACTCTCATTTGATCAGAATATTTCTTAAAGCCCGGAATTCGGCCGCCAGTCAAAATTGCTTTTAGGTTATTGGCGCGACACATCTCTTTACGCGCTTCATATAAGCGACGACCTAAACGTAAGCCTCGGTAATCAGGGTGCACAAAGACATCTAAACCGTATATTGCGTCACCCTTAGGGTTATGCTGAACAACATCGTTGGCATTAACCAAATCGCTGTTCTTATGCGGCAAGCTAAAGCGGCTATAATCCACTTTCATCGTCAACGCCGCACCAATCATTTTTCCACTGTCTTCAATACAGATTTGCCCATCGGGAAATTGGGTAACCAAATCCATAATCGTTGACTCCGGCCAAGCCCCACCCACATCAGGAAAGACCAGATCCATTAAGGCCGCCAATTCTTCGTAATCATCAGGAGTAAGCGTTCGTAAATTTAACAGCGGTGTATTATTTTCATCCATAAATTTTTTGCTCCTTAATCAAACTTAACTCCATTATGCGTCTTCCATTGATAAATTCTAGCCCTACTCCCCATATTCTTTGCCAAATGCATACCGAATATATCGAAAGTAATTGGAGTTGCAGTGAAGCGATAAGTGATTGAAGTCCCATGAGCATAGACGCCTATTCGATTGGAGTGAATGAAGGCGATGAACAAAGCCGCAGCTTCAAGTACGACGGGGATAACATTAATTTCCAACAATATTGCAACTAGTGGTTATTATTCAATCATCGCTTTGCTATCATGCACTTATCTAATTACCCATGCCTCCCTTTTAGAACCTTATGAAAAAAATGCTCTATTCCCTTTTTCCGGGGAATCAACCAGATCAAACTTCGGTGTCTTTGCTCTTTACCTGCTTTTTTGTCGGTATTGCAGGGGCATTCACTATGCCTACCATGAGTTTGTTTATCTCCGAAGAAGTTGGCGCTCGGCCTTTCCTCATCGGAGTATTTTTCATGGTCATGACAATTTCAGGGGTATTGGTCAGTCAGGTGATTGGTTGGTGGTCAGATCAAGGGGTGGATCGAAAAAAGCTTATTCTGATCTGCAATATGATGGGCGCGATAGGATTTATCGTTTTTGCATTTAACCGTAATTATTGGATTTTATTGGCGACATCGGCCATTTTTGTCAGCACGACATCCGCTTCAATCCCACAAGTATTTGCACTTGCCAGAGAAATTTTAGACCGGAAAACCCATACTTCTGAAACCTTTAGTTCTCTGCTCAGAGCGCAAATCTCTCTCGGTTGGGTCATAGGCCCCCCGATTGCCTTTTTCATCGCCACTGGCATCGGTTTTACTCAATTATTCTTACTCGCGGCAAGCATGTTTATCATTTTATGTTTAGTCGCTCATTTTGCGTTACCACAAATTGAACCAACACCGAAACAGAACCAATTTGATCCTAGTGACTCGATCTGGCGTGATAAGAACATTTTGCTGCTCGCTTTGTCATTCGTATTTATGTACTGCTCCAACAACATGTACATCATTAGCATGCCGTTATACATCACCCATGAAATGAATTTAGATTCATCGGCGGCAGGTATTATGATGGGAACCGCCGCCTTTATTGAGATCCCAATCATGCTATTAGCGGGTCGTTATGCGTTGCGTTTTGGTAAGAAGAACATTATTTCCGCAGCCGTGCTTGCAGGTAGCCTGTTTTATATCGGGATCATAGTAAATACGAGCTACATCGGCTTTGTGTTATTGCAGTTTCTCAATGGCATTTTTATTGGTGTAACTGCCGCTCTCGGCATTTCATACTTCCAGGATTTAAAACCGAAAAAAATGGGACAAATAACGACGCTCTATTCCAATGCAATCAAAACGGGAGGCGTTTTAGGCGGTGTTTTTGCCGGTATCATTGCCGATATTTACAGCTTTCAAATGGTATTCTGGGCATCTTTAGTGTTAAGTATCTTATCATTCATCACCATATTAACGGTACGTGATAAATAAGTTTCTCACTAAAATGGCAAGCTCCGGCACAAGATCAAAAAAAGCTCTACTAGGATCAGTAGAGCCTTTTTAAGACCCAAATAAGCCAAACTCAAGCAATCACATTCACGACTAAGCGACTGCTTTATTTGTACTTCGACTCTTAGACTCTTAATTGATGCGTAGCCAATTGATGACTACTTGCTTCGCTTTGTACATGTTCTCATCTGCCGCACAATCAAGTTATCGATGTTGCCATTGGTATCAGGAAACATTCTGCCCTACCAACACTCAACGTCACCTCTTATCCCCCTCTTATGTAAGCACATTTTTTATATGGTTTATCTTCGGGAAATATTTAGTTACATTGATATAGATTAAGTTTTTAAGGATCGTTTTATGAGAAAGGCACTGGTTGTAGAAGGCGGCGCGATGCGAGGTATTTTCTCCGCAGGAGTTTTAGACCAATTCATTGATAGCAGCTATCAACCGTTTGAGTTTTGTATCGGTGTTTCTGCCGGTTCAACCAGCTTAGCCTCATGGTTATCACAGCAAAAACGCCGAACTTATACCGTCATTACTGATTATTCTTGTCGACCTGAATTCATCAGTTTTAAGCGTTTTATCCGTGGTGGGCACTGGCTTGATCTTGATTGGTTGTGGGATATCACCATTGATGAAATTCCAATTAATATCAATGATCTACATAGCCAGCCTATTCCACTATATGTGGTCACAACCGACATTCATTCCGGTCAGGCACATTACATTCAATCAACCCCAGATAATATTATCGAATTACTAAAAGCGTCTTGCTCTGTACCACTTGCTTATCGTGATTATCCAGTGATTGATGGCATACCGATGACGGACGGTGGTGTCGCTGATTCAATCCCGGTAGAACAAGCCTATAAGATGGGGGCAAAAGACATTACGGTCATTTTATCTCGCCCACTCGGTTATCAAAAAAAACCATCCAAAGCGCCTTGGCTAACGCGCAAATTTTTAGCCAGTAACCCACAATTGGCAGAAGCGGCGTTAAAACGTGCTGAGAATTACAATAAAAGCATCGAGTTTATTCAATCTCCACCAAAAGATTGCACCATACATGTGATTGCCCCACCGGATGATTTTCCTGTTGGGCGCTTAACAAAAAATAAAGACAGGCTCGATATTGGGTATCAAATGGGCATACAAGCGGCGAAAAACGCCATGGACAACCTTGACGGCTCGTTAACGCCAAAAAGATAAACCAATTTATTACTTCACTTATTCAAGGATGATTATGAACCTTCGTAGCGTATGTCTCATCTTGTTAGTCGTGCTTGTCTGGGGGATTAACTTTGTCATCATCAGTGTCGGTGTGAAAGAAATTCCACCTTTTTTTATGGCGGGTTTGCGTTTTGTTTTTGTAGCCTTTCCTTTGGTCTTTTTTCTACCTAAACCAGCGATACCCTATCGTTGGTTAGTCGCTTACGGCCTTACCATTAGCTTTGGTCAGTTTGCTTGTCTCTTCTATGCGTTATATATAGGGATGCCATCAGGACAAGCCTCATTGGTATTACAGTCTCAAGTATTTGTCACGGCCTTGCTTGGCGTCATTATTTATCAAGACAAACTGACGCTATTACAAGGTTTTGGCGGATTGCTTGCACTCACTGGAATTGGCTTATTATTATATGGCGTTTTAGACACCGACATTTCCATTCTGGGTTATTTATTTACCTTTGCAGCAGCCTGTTCTTGGGGCGTGGGTAACTTATGCAATCGCACCATCTCAACCCGCTATGAAGGCACAAGTATGATGCAACTGGTCGTCTGGGGAGCCCTCGTTCCGATTATTCCATTTTTCTCAATCAGCTATTTATTAGAAGACCACCAACAAATTATTTATGCGGTTTCTCACCCTACCTGGGTTGCGATCTTATCTCTGGCTTATTTAATTTTAGCGGCGTCTTTATTTGGTTATACGGTATGGGGAATGCTCATTTCAAAACACGGAACCGCTAATGTAGTTCCCTTTGCCCTATTAGTTCCAGTAGTCGGTCTACTTTCAGGTTGGGTATTCTTAGATGAAACTTTAAATATTAACCAAGCGGTGGGATGTGCGGTTGTCATTATAGGCTTGTGTATTTATTCATTTCATCAAAAGTTACGCATGGCGCTGATTCGCTCTCGCTAAGCGAACGTGAACAGATAAATTAAGCCTGTTATTTCACGCTTTTAGCAAAACGATATTGTATAACTCAGCGCTTAACTTTATCTTAAACACCCGTTTGACTTTTAAGGATAAGAGCAATGAATCACTTACTTGATGGTTTTCCTGTTGTAACAGAAATCCCGGTGGCTTGGGGTGAAATGGACGCACTACAACACGTGAATAATGTGACGTATTTTCGATACTTTGAAACCGCACGCATTGATTACTTCAAGCACATCGACTTAATGGAAAATATCGCCATCACTCAAGTTGGTCCCGTTGTCGCAGAAACCAGTTGTCGCTATAAAATTCCGGTCACTTTTCCAGATACCTTATTAGTCGGAACAAAAATCACTGACTTACAAGACGACCGTTTCACCATGAAATATCAAGTCGTCAGTAAGAAACTCAACAAAACCACTACCCTAGGCAGTGCAACCGTAGTGATGTTTGATTTCAAAACCAATCAAAAAGCAAATTTAACACCTGAAATTTTAGCGACGATTCAACAGTTAGAAAACCTACGTTAATCCAATCAATTAACCTCATTTAACAGGGTAATATTCTTTATCCTGTTATCATTTTTGTTCATGTACTACATTTTTGCATGCTAATTTCGAAAAACGTCTCTTTTCTCGCTCAAATTCCAAAACAAGCAAGCTAATTACCGTAAATAGCCGTAGACTAGCTTGATACATAATCATGAAAGGAATATGCCATGAACTACCCACTTGATCTGATATTCAACAACATTGTCCCTGTTGTTCTCTTTATCCTTGTTGTTGTGATATTAAAAAGCAGCATTAAATTTGTGCCACAAAACCAGGCCTGGGTGGTAGAACGATTTGGTAAGTTCCAATCAACTAAAATCGCCGGCATTAACTTCATCATTCCTTTTATTGATCGTATTTCAGCCATTCGCAGCTTAAAAGAGCAAGCTCAAGACGTCCCTTCTCAATCGGCGATTACCCGAGATAATATTTCATTAGTGGTCGATGGCGTGCTGTATTTCCGTGTACTCGACGCATACAAAGCCACCTATGGCGTTGATGATTATGCCTTTGCGGTAACGCAATTAGCGCAGACTACGATGCGTTCCGAGCTTGGTAAAATGGAGCTTGATAAAACCTTTGAAGAGCGTGATGTATTAAATACCAACATCGTTTCGGCTATCAACATTGCCGCAGAACCTTGGGGAATCCAAGTGCTGCGTTATGAAATTAAAGACATTGTGCCGCCACAATCTATCATGGAATCGATGGAAGCTCAGATGAAAGCAGAACGTGTTAAGCGTGCGCAAATCTTAGAATCAGAAGGCGATCGTCAAGCGGCAATCAACGTTGCTGAAGGTAAAAAACAAGCGCAAGTATTGGCAGCTGAAGCCGATAAAACCGAACAAATATTGAAAGCTGAAGGGGAAGCCAAAGCCATTATTGCTGTCGCCAACGCACAAGCTGAAGCACTCAAAACCATTGGTGATGCTGCGAACACAGAAGAAGGTCAAAAAGCGATTCAACTTGATCTTGCAACCAAAGCGATTGAAGCGAAACATGCGATTGCCAAAGAGTCTTCAGTGGTACTTCTACCAGACAGCGGTACCGATGCCAGTTCACTGGTTGCGCAAGGTATGTCTATTATTAACTCATTAAACAAGCAGAATAAGGCTTAACTTATGGATTGGATTGTTAGCTATTTACCACAAGTCTTAATGACTGTTGGCGTGATTGCGCTGATTGTTGAAGTGGTGGTGCTTGGCTTTGCCACTTTCATTTTTTTCTTTATCGGCCTGTCGTTAGTGATTAGTGGTTTTTGCATGTATATGGGGTGGATCGACGCCACCCTTCACTATGCATTATGGACCAATATCATTTTAACCATCGTGTTTGCATTGGTGTTATGGCGTCCATTTAAGCAATTACAAAACCGTCAAACCAAGCAAGATTATCAATCAGATTTTGCCCAACAAACCTTTGTACTAAAAGGTGATGTGAATTCGACAAGTGATGATGTCACACACGCTTATTCAGGTATTCATTGGAAAGTCCGTAGCATGCAACCTTTACGCGAAGGACAAACCGTGAAAGTGGTGAAAATGGAAGTCGGTGTTATGTGGGTAGAAGCGATTAACGATTAACAGTATTTAATATCCACCAAACAAAATAAAAAGCGATGAACCTTACATAGATTCATCGCTTTTTTAATGATGGGAGTCATCAATAAGTACCGCTTTGTACACTGAAGTAAACCGCAGCAAACAGCCCGGCAAAAACCAGTACAGTAAGAAGCACTTTTAACCAAATAAATTTCATAACTAAACCGAAATGAATCAAATTAGCGTTAGGTTACTCAATTACCGGCTCAATGAAAAGCATCGATAATTCACTATACCGCTTCAAGTGTCCCATTGCGCCACGGTTCAATCACTACTTTTATATGGTGGTTTGGTGACATTAATTGATCAAATGCATTCGGTACACCATCAATACCGACCTTTCCCGTTACCATACTTTGCCAAGGAATATCTCCTGCCGCTAAAGCTTCTAAGCACTCTGCAAATTCATGTGGTTGATAGTAGTAAGAAAAACGAATATCAAGTTCTTTTACCGTTGCATAAGCATAGTTAACCGATGCATCAGCGGTATGAACACCAGTGATAATCAATTTAGCGTTCGCTGGCGCTCGTTGAATAAAACCACGGATCAAAGTATGAATGCCAACACATTCAAAAATCACTAACCGCCCTTCTTGAACGGCATCAGCAAACGCGACTTCATCTTGATCTCGATTATTGACGGTATGTGTGGCTCCAAACGTTGAGGCTTGTTGCAGCTTATCTTCTTGTAAATCAGCCGCGACAATCGCTTTAATACCTCGGCGTTTTAACGCTGAAATCACCGCAAGACCAATCGGCCCACAACCAACCACCAACGCCGTATCATGCTCACCAATCTCACTCCGATTAACCGCATGCAGACCGACGGCAAGAGGTTCAGTCAACGCCACCGCTTCGGGTGCAACCCCTTCAGGCACGGGCAATAGCAAAGCCTCATCCAAAATAAAGTATTCCGAATAAGCCCCAGACAATCCGGGAGTAACGCCTATTCCTGCCCCGTGTTGCGACATTAAAATAGGTACAGATGTCACGCGCTGTCCAACGGCTAGGGTTTGTTGGGTATCAGGGCCAAACTCCACAATCTCAGCACAAAACTCATGACCTAACATCACTGGCGTTTGATCATCTTGTGCGTCGGTCATAATCCCGAGTTCACGGTAAAATTTAAAGATCTCACTGGTGTGTCGAGTAATATGTAAATCGGAACCACAAATACCGCAACTTAAACTCCGAACCAATACTTGTCCGGAAACAGGTTTAGGTACCGGCGCTTGCTGCAGTGTGACAACACCATCCTGCATCGCAATCGCATTCATCATTTTCATGGAAATCTCTCCTAGTGAATTAATCTGTACTCAACTTAGCAAGACCACCCGGTTTGAAGTAGCGAGGGACTAAACCTTGAGATTGAGCTGCGGCAATCACTACCTGCTCAATCCAACCCGCATCCATGATATTCATCAAGTTGCCGTCTTCATCAAAATTAATATTCGCGCCACTCACAACCATGAAACCATCGGCTCCTTCAGAATCTTCAGGACAATGGAAGGTATGAATCGAACCACCGGGCTCATACAAATAGCTACCAGCGACTTGAGGTTGATCTGGATACTCTAAGTAATTCCAACAACCACTTAATGTGTAGAAATGCACAACGCCAGTATGGAAATGTTTCGGCAATGTCACGCCCGGTTTAAATTTGGCACGCAATACCCAGGTGCCATTTTCAACGTCTAAAAATAATGGATAAATATCAACGCCAGGTAATGCATCTTTCACCACCTTCTCTTCGTTGGTATTTAAGCTCAGTAATAGGTCTTGATGATTAATCACGTCAGGTAGGCTCATATTATCTTCCTTGTTATTATGCTTTAGGGGCTTTTAACCTAATTATTGTTATCGCTTTTTATTATTCACGCTTTGAACGTTATTGGATTTTATCGAGTAATGGATATTTAAAATTCTCAAATCCATCAGATGCCGATACCGTTGTGCCATTGATACAATTCGCTTCGTCACTGGCGAGGAACGCCACAACATTGGCAATTTCTTGAGGCTGAGTCATGGTGTCACGCATCTGTTCCTTGCGAATATGCTCCCACAAACCAATCGCTTCATATTGGCGTAGCATCGGAGTATCAACACGCCCCGGAGCCACGGCACATACGCGAATGCCTAACGGTGCTAGCTCTAACGCGGCACATTTGGTCATCATGTCTACCGCGGCTTTACTCACGTTATAAGTGAAGGTTAATTCCGCTGCCATTTGCCCATATACCGACGAAGTATTAATAATCACACCTTGAGTCGATTGAGCTTGGAACTGACGAGCGGCTGCCAAAATACCGTAATACACCCCATATTGATTCACTTGCGTAATAGGATCGAAATCGGCACGTGGATCATGTTGCAGTAATGGCTTCGGTGCACCAATACCGGCATTGTTAACCATGATATCCAGTTGACCGAATTGTTCGGCGGCTTGTTTGACCATGCCTTCTACTTGCTGAAAATCTGTAACATCCACTGCTAGCGATTTCACTTTTTCTGACCCATAACTATCAAAGACTTTCAAAGCCTCGGATGAAATATCAACCGCAACCACTTTAGCGCCTTCGGAAGTGAGTTTTTCAATGATCGCTTGACCGATTCCACCAGCCGCACCCGTCACAATGGCAACTTTATTAACTAAACGCATCTCGCCCTTCCTTGTTATTCGATTCTTATTAGAATGATTCGCAACACCATTCCCTTAAAAAAGCATGTCGCTTATTTCGCCAACTTGCTTGTTAACGAATTGTTATTCAATCTAGGTCAATAACGTGAACTTTACTTGATTATTTACGATGGAAAGTTGATATATTGCGAATTCAAACTTGCCTTAAATCACAGGATTCACCATGCACCTAGTACGAAGTGGCGCGGCATCACACTTTGAAAAGCTGGTTTTAGAACTTGGACAGAACCCGATCCAATTAATGCATCAGGTAGGGTTAAGGCAGGCTGAATTTCGTGATCCGAATACTTATATTTCTTATGCCAAACTGGCTGAATTGCTCTACCTCACCGCTTTACAAACTAACCAGCCATTATTTGGTTTAATGTTGGCACAGCGACAAACTCAAGAAGTGTTAGGCGATCTCCCCATGTTGGTTTCGCGTATGGAAACGGTGGAAATGGCGCTAATCAAGGCCAATGAATATCTTTATTTACATGCTTATGGCGTACAAGTAAAAATGCGCAGTAAAGGTGAATACATTCAATTAAAACTGGCGCTTAATCTTGATACTGACGTTAACCTTGAAGCCGTCATGCAACTCAGTGTCTATCATCTAGCCCTATTTGTCGCTGGGCTACTCAATGTTAACGTTCAGTCTCTAACGCTCCATTTTCAGCAAGCTGAACCCGTTAACAATCCCGAATACCAAGAGCAACATCGTGCTTTACTCTTTTCTCAATCCTTTAATGGCATACAGTTAAAAAGCACCCAACTCGCTCTCCGCAATCATCGAGATGAAGAAGCGTTGAATCAATTAATCACCGCTCGTTTGAAAAAATTACAACAACGCTATCCAGAAGATTTAGCGGATCAAGTGAAAGATTTAATCCGCCATTTGTTACCCACGGGAGAGTGCTGTATCGAGCGTATTGCCAATGCACTCGGCATGCACCATCGTAGTTTACAAACACAATTAAAGGCACGAGGACAAAATTATCGAACCTTACTCCTGCAAACTCGACAAGATATCGCCAAGCACCAACTTCTGCATGGCAAATACACCATTACCGAACTCGCCCTACAACTTGGTTATGTCGACATTGCAGTGTTCAGTCGCCATTTCAAACAATGGACAGGTCTATCCCCCAGCCAGTGGCAAAAACAACGAACAAAGGAGTGATGTTGATATTGAGATCAAACCAATCGCATTCCCATAGAATTATGAAGATGCTAAAGTTCTCGCAACATACCAATTAAGTAGAAAAAAATGGAAGAAATTTATTTAGCGGGCGGGTGTCTCTGGGGCGTACAAGAATTCATTAAATACGTGCCGGGAGTCGTGGATACCCAAGCAGGACGGGCGAATGGCCACAGTCAATCGACCCAATCAGACTATGACGGGTATGCTGAATGTGTACGAGTACGTTTTGAACCTGACCAGATCACGGTTTCTCAGATCATGGATGCCCTGTTTGAAATCATTGACCCATACAGCGTCAACAAACAAGGGCCAGATGTCGGATTAAAATATCGCACTGGTGTTTATAGCTTAAATGAACAACACCTTATTGAAGCCAAGCGCTATATTTTACAACGTCAAGATGCCGACAAAATCAAAATCGAAGTGCTGCCGCTCACCCATTACATTGCGAGTGATGACGAACATCAGCACCACCTAACCCATCACCCTGAAAATCATTATTTATGCCACATCCCGTGGGATTTACTGCATAAATACAAAAGTGAATAAGCCAAGCAACTAAGCGACAAACAGGCAGGTTTACTCAAAAGCCTCGAGTGGTGTGTTAAAAATTTGGTGTAAAAGCAAAAGCGATCGCAAGTTAGCGCTTCCCAAAAACTATGAACTAGGGACGATTACTCCCCCATCACTGCGATTCGCTGATCTTTACATTCATACGACGCCATTTCGAACTCGCGACAAATCCACGGACGGTTTTCGTAAATGGTGCACATAAAGGTTTCGCGGTCTAACGCCGAGCACCAGCCATCTTCTAAACGGCGCATGGTCTCACCCCCCCATTGATCAAATGAAATATGCTCTTCTGGCACTCCCGTCTCACTAATGATCATCACTTCTAATCGACAGCAACAGGCTTGGCAATTCGAACAAGTGACTTCTTTGGGCGGGGTAACATCTTTAATTGGAATGGTCATGAAGATCTTCAGTTAAGGCAATATGGCAATTGTACGCTAATTCATAATTAATTACTGGTATTCAGTCTTCACGATAAAAGGAATTGGTAATTATGAGCCGTCTTGGTATAGCAAAAGCCAATGCTTTGATAAAACTGATGAGAGCTTTCACGTTGTGCATTAGAGCGTACAACCATCCTCGATAGCCCCATCGTTATTGCCCATTCGGCAGCAGAGCGAACCAGTTGTTTTGCCACACCTAAACGACGAAACCCTTCCCCGACAACCAAGCCGGTAATTTCCGCTTTATAACCAGCTTCTAATGAAATGCGTTTTTCAACCACCAGCCAACCACACACCTGCTGTTGTTCGGCCACAGCCACAAAAACCTGATGAATTTCTGACTTTAATAGGTCGCTTAACCACTCTGCTGTTTGTTGCTCGGTGACCTCATAACCGAGTTGGCGGCTCAATTTCGCCAAATTGCTCGCTTGCTCTAATTGAGCGGGTTTAATCGTTATTATCATCCATTATTCTCCGACGAGTGAATCCATCGATTATAGCCAACCAAAATCATCATGATGAAAAAAATTCATGTCGATCATGAGTAAACTGCGATTGAACAAATGTCCATACAAGCAGAGTATTTAGCCATCTAGACGGTTTAACGTCTTTTATTTAAGGATAGAATCATGGCAGTCGATAACAGCATTCAAATCAACCCCACTCTCACTCCCTTTTTCTCCGATCAAGTCGGAAGTTTATTACGCAGTGAAGCGCTAAAAGTCGCTCGTCTACAAAAGCAAAATGGTGAAATCTCCGAACAGCAATTGCGCGCAATCCAGCAAGAAGAAATAAAGTCACATGTACAAAAACAAAAAGACTCCGGCCTTAAAGCCATTACCGATGGTGAATACTCTCGCGCTTGGTGGCACTTTGATTTTCTCGAAGGATTAAACGGTGTCATTGGTTATGAACCTGATTCGCCTTTACCTTTTAAAGGTACAAAACCAAAAGTACATAGCATCAAAGTGACCGATAAAATTCGCTTTTCTCAAACTCATCCGTTTTTACAAGATTTTGAGTTTTTAAACTCATTGGTTGATAACAAAAACCATATTGCTAAACAAACAATACCAAGCCCAAACATGCTTTTCTTACGTGGAAAAAATGAAGCCTCCTGCTATCAAAACAATCTAGAAGCCTACCTATCTGACCTTATTCAGGCCTACCAAGAGGCTATCCAATCTTTCTATGATCTTGGCTGCCGCTACTTACAGCTTGATGATACTGCCTGGGCCCTATTTTTCTCTGAAACAGGCATCAATGGATTAGAAGAATTAGGTTATACCGTTGAACAAACCTTAGATATCTTCACTCGACTGATTAATGAATCCATCAAAAATAAACCGAGTGATATGCTCATCACTATGCATATTTGTCGCGGCAATTTCCGCTCAACCTATTTTGGTTCTGGTGGATATGATGCTGCTGCGGAAACCATCTTTGGCGAGTTAAAGGTAGACGGTCTATTTCTTGAATTTGACGATGAACGTTCTGGTGGATTCGAACCATTGAAATACGTACAGAGAAAAGATTTATTTGTCACGCTTGGTTTGGTTACCTCCAAAACACCGGAATTAGAGCCAAAAGCATTGATCAAAAAACGTATTGAAGAAGCATCGCAATATTTAGATTTAGCTCAACTGCGTCTTAGCCCACAATGCGGATTTGCTTCAACCGAAGAAGGTAACCTTCTTAGTGAACAAGATCAGTGGAACAAACTAAAACATGTCGTCGATATAGCTGAAGAGGTATGGGGACAATAGCTTTAAAAACGATGTCCTTACAAGCTAACCCAATGGCATCGCGTTGTCATTGGGTTGCATTTTTCATAGATCAACAATCATATTAAAGCCACCATAAATTAAACGCTTACCATCAAATGGCATGGGATTATTTTCAGGATCCATTCTTGGGTCATTCATCATTTTCTGCCAACCAGCATTTCGACTCTCTTTTGATGGCCATACCACCCATGAAAAGACAATCGTTTCATCTTGCTTAGCCTTAACAGCCATAGGGAATGAAGTCACTTCGCCTTCTGGAACTTCTTCACCCCAAGCTTCAACAACCTGTAATGCTCCAAAATATTTAAACATCTCAGCAGCAAGCGTGGCATGTTTAATATATTTTTCTTTATTTTCAGTCGGTACGGCGACCACAAAACCATCAACGTAGGACATGAGCCTATTCCTCCTAATGAATTCAACCTAACAAAGATAGTTCAGATAAAACTAAAGACATAATCGCTAGGAGCAAATCGAAAAACTCACACTAACGTGCGCAAAATCACTTGTTCTTATGAAACTCAAGATAATGATTTAGCGTATCTACCATCAAAAATGACATTTAACAATTTGTAAAATAAAGAAAAATAAAACAAACAACACTCTCCATGCATTTCATAGCCGAGCTCAAGGTATCTTCCTGTGATCGCACTCTCTACTCTTCTAGCCTCTTCCATTTACACTGCCATACGACCACAACCAAAGAACCACTCAACGGTTGAGCCTTCTATTCATTCCAGCTTATTGATAGAACAGCACAGCATGAGCGGCGGTCTTAACTTTACCCCTGAAACATCCTTTCTTTATCAACAACCCACTTTTAAGGATAAAAATATGAAATATTGGCTATTCATTCTCTTTGCCGCTTTTAACCTGCATGCCCAAGAAGTAAACCAAGATACTTTAACCAAAAATGGTGACAAAAATACAAGTGCAGTGCCTTTATACGGAGCAGAAATATACAGTTTAGATACGGTTCATTTCGGTAAATTTGTGATTAAAATGAAATTACTATCCAAACCTGGAACCGTATCGTCTTTCTTCACCTATGATAACCAGTCTTGGCAAGGCGAAGGTCGACCATGGCGTGAGATCGATATTGAAGCGATCGGCATTAAACCGGACGTATTACAGACAAATTTAATAACTGGCACTTTAGATAAAAGGATTCATTCTGAAAACAAACACGCTGTCGCGAACTTAACCGACTTTCATACTTATACTTTAGAGTGGACGCCAAATTATATTAGCTGGCAAGTTGATAACACCTTGATTCACAAAGAAACCGCTGAAAAATCTCAACAAGTCATTGATATGCGCGATACCCCTCAAACCTATCGAATGAATGTATGGATTTCCGAGGCGATTGGTTGGGTAGGAAAATTTGACCCTGCATCACTTCCCGCTTACCAAGTGATCGATTGGATTGAATACTATCAATATGAACCTGACGGCAGTTACAAACTTGCATGGCGTGATGACTTCACAACTTTTGATAACAAGCGCTGGGCAAAAGGTGATTGGGGCTTCCCGGGTAACCTTGTGACATTTTCACCTGAGAATGCTTTTATTAAAGATGGAAAGTTAATGCTAATGCTGAGCGCTAAAGCCGATGGAGCTAATTCAACTCAATAATCACTTTTAGCCTGCCACCATAAAAACCAGTATTTCTTAGTACTGGTTTTTAATGGCCAGCATATGCAGTTAGATGAATCGCGCAAAGATAACGAAAAACAAGTACCGACCTCATGCCGATTTTTAGATGGGAATGACTCTTTAAAGAGATGAGGATACGTTGTTCTGCTCGGCAATAAATGCGATTGCCTCATCATTTAAGCAAGATTTGCTGATATATTGGCGCTGTTTACCTATATGAAAAATAAAGCCTAAATCACTTTGTTGGACTTGGTCGATGTCATCCCAAGCTATGCTACGACTATTTGCAGCGCTTTCATAACGCACACCATTTGCATCGACTTGAAATATCACTTTACTATCAGAACCTGTGCTGTAGGTTTGTCGCCACACCCACCAGGCTCTCTTAAAATAAACACTAAGTACTTCAATAATACTCAATGTAATAAAGAACCAACCAAGGTAACTGTTAGGTAATAAATCCAATTTAACGACAATCACCCCAAAAACGAGAAAAAACATCGCTTTTAAATAGGATTTAGGAAACGTAGAAGGTCGACTTGTTTGGTCATAGCACTCTTCAAAAAAAGGTTTATTGAGGGTGTATTCGGTAGTGAAATCAAAATCTTTAGACATATAGGGTTACTTTGAGATTTTCTGTGAGTGAGTATTCCATGCTGCGATCTTGCAACTCGAGCATTGTATCGCTTATCGGTGCTTTTCTTTAGCTATTTAGCTCCCCCTTTTTGTAAACCAATAATACCAACTATGCCTGCTCTCACTGTAGCCACAGGATCTAACCTGCTAAGTCATCATTAAACTTGACGTTATCAATAACAAAATCTTTCATGAATATGACTGAAAAAAGTGTGTCTAATGGAAATATTGAACAACCATATCGACGATATATTTGACTAAGAAGTGACAATGCTTAATTCGATGTTGCTGAGTCAACCACGACAAAAACAGATGAATATGAAAATAATCAATTATCCAGATCACTTGCAAAAACTGAGTATTCTTTTTACCGCTCTCGTTCTTGTGATACTAACCGGATGCACCTCAACTTCGGCAATCGGCGGCTCTAAAACCAAGGAGTATACCCACTCACATGCTCTTATTGGCCAAGCCTCGTGGTATGGCAACAGGTTCCATGGGAAACTGACGGCAAGTGGTGAAACGTATAATATGAATGCTTACACTTCAGCTCATAAAAGCTTGCCATTTGGGACTATCGTTAGGGTAACCAATACGGTCAATAATAAGTCTGTCGATGTGAAAATTAACGATAGAGGCCCCTATGTAAAAGGCCGAGTTATTGATCTTTCTTATCAAGCATTTACACAAATCGGCAACATCAAGAAAGGAACTGTCCCCGTCAAAATAGAAATTATTGATGATAGTAATACCTTTAGGTATAAGCACTAGTCTCTATTTAATTGAAGTTAAGGTTTTCATGGACAGAGGCCTCTTAGCTCAAATCACTTAGTGGCATAATTTCGGATAGGAAAAAATATATTGGCACCTTAAACGTTTGTTATGCTTGTGGTTCGGAAACCACAATACTGTCATTTGCCCTTATGTACATCAAATGCTTGTCGTAAAAGCCGTTTCTCACACAGCCATGTTGCAACGCTTTTTTGTAGATTGAAGCCACAAATATATCGGCTACGCTAAAGTCGTTACCCACTGCAAATCCTGACTCACAACAGATCGATGTACTTAACTTTTCTAAGCACCGCATAATCCAGTCACCACGAAGTTCGCGCTTTGACGTCTCATCTAACTCTGGACGCATGAACCTTAATACTGTTCTGTTTTGGGGAGAGTGAATACTGGAGTTTACGTACTCACAAACTCTGCGAATGCGCGTTTTTTCATTGAGACTTTTGCCAAATAAGCCTGGGATAGGAAATCGTTCTTCCAAATACTCAATAATTGCCATTGATTCAGAAAAAACCGAACCATCGATACAAAGAGATGGAACATAGCCAAAAGGATTTATATCTAGGTATGTTGTCGTTAGTTCGTCAGAGCCGATCTCAATTCTATCGTAATGTATACCCTTAAAATTGAGTACCCACTCCACCCTTTCAGAGCTATTCGAGCCTTTTGCACCATACAGCGAAACTTCCATATATCCTCCCGAAAAACATAACGCCCGCATTTGCGGCTGGTTTGTAGCGCAGCGGAAAAACAGTCCGGCAACATGCGTTTGTTAGGTGTTTTCTAGCACATACTCTGCGGCATTAATATTGTCCAATGTGTTCTCAACGAGTTTCTTATATAAATCAAAATGTATGGAAGAATACTCCAGTTTGTGAATCTCGTTGAGATAAAAATATTGTTCAAAATTTCCCTTGTAAACCGCAAGCCTCTCATGGGCGCAGTCTCTCTCAAATCTTGCCATCTCAATCAACTCATCAATCGGCAAAGGGACATTTATAAATATTCGCCCATCATAACGCCATGCATTTTTTTTGATCTCGTACTCCCACATTGTTAAATATCCTGAATCTCTATAGATTTTGGATATTTGCTGGTCATGCACTGGATTCTCAATTACATGCTGTGTAATTTGATCAAGAGTCTGAATATCTTTTTTAGTTAGCTTTCTAACTTTTGAAAGAATTTCATTTGTTATATATGACTGCTTCTCAATCGGATTTTCACTGTTCGCAAAGCTGATTTCTTCATTTGTGGCTTTTCTTGCTTTCCCTGGAACCTCTTGAATACATTGAGATTCGAGAATTTCCTGAGGCGTACAAAAAGATGCAGTATCTACTAACTTAACGCCAGCATATTCGTATGCTTGTGCTACAAGCCTAGAGCAAAACTGCCTATTCTCATTTTCCTTCTTACTTGCCTTCAGCTTTAGCTTTACATTGACTGCACTTTTTACAGAGTACGTAGTTCCTATCTTCGATCTCGAGAAAATACATGCTTGGTTTACTGTTTCTTTATCACATTTGACCCTCAAAACAGTCACGTTTTCAGGTGCTTCAAACAGAAGCCTTTGCAGATTACCTGAATGAACACCGTTAGCATCAGAATGTATATAGCTACCAGAACCTACATAAAGAATTGCATGTGAGAAATCACTTCCAGTCGATTTTCTTACAACTTTGCTAGTTGCCGAATTTTCACTTGTAAGAAGAATATCGCCCTTCTCTAATTCGCTAATGGGGATTATGTACAATAGTTCGCTCCATACTTGATAAAACACATAACAGTGTATTAGCAAGAAACTCGGATAAACCCAAAGATTTTTCCCACACGTTCACTGCTAATCAATTCATTTAACACCATAAAGTACTCTAATGATGCATTTTTAAAAGCAATTAGCCGATTTTATGTGACGTAGAAAGCGAGAGCTAGATTTAGCGAACCAATTGTTACAGTGATGAATGCACCGACAATAAAAACATCATTAATTAACAATTAGTTATAACCTTATTTGATAAGCACTATCTAGAAAAGGGAGTTATTGGTGATCGCTTGTTGTTTCGCTGTATATATTCAATATGTATGTGATTAATCTTAGTTAACATGAGAATAACAGCGCCAAAGATTAGCTCTTCCCCTTGGTAGATGAAGCCTCTTGGCAGCAGAGGTCGATATAAGGGGAAGCTGGATGGGGTTGGTTACTCCAAACTACTTTAGGGCATCAATGCGTTAATCTCCCCACCGTCACCCCGCACATGAACCTAAGTGAAGAAGATATGGGGTCTCGCTTTCACGTAAGTGTTATTAGTGTAATAGATTTCGGATAACTCGTACCTCGTTTCTGAAATAACGCACTTGAAGGTAGTAAAGCCTTGATGGCAAGTATTTTTTCATTGGTAAAGAAAGGAAGTTGTTTCACGGCTTTGGCTAGGTAAGCGATAACACTCATCACATTGAATAAGCATGATCTTGTTTCAACACAGGAGCGATTGCTAGATGGAATAACTAATGAGACAGCCGGATTATACTAGTCATGATACAAGCAAAAAATAGAATGAATGGTCGTTCGGCAATAAAGTAGTTTTGAGGTATAGGCTTTTGATTTTAGGAATTGGGGTTTTGCAGGATTTTTACAAACGCTAGATAGGTGGAAGCCCCAGCCACATCCCGGCACACACGTCATTCGCTGTGGCTGCTCCCTTCCGGGCCTGACCAAGTTCACGAACTAGTATTGCGGGAGGACCAGGGCCTCCATTGATTTTGTATCTCAGCCACTCAAACTTAGGATGCCTAAGTAACTGGAGTGCGCTGATTATGTCGAATCACGAGTAGCAATGCAAGGTGAAAGTGTCATTGCTTGCTTGTTTGCTTAACATTTCATCAGTTATCTTTATTATGATGAGAAGTTAGCCTTAGCCATGTACATTTCTTTATCGGCTAGATGTAAGACGTCATCAATTTCCATCATTTTTTCACGGAAGCGAGAAACCCCACACGACGTCGTCACATCAATAAAGACTTGACCATCAATATCAACGGTAAAGCTTTGTAGTTCATTGAGTACTGATTGAAGTTTTCTATCAGACAGTTCACCCACCAAGACAAACTCATCGCCACCAAGACGGAATGCTGCGCCAGGCCAATGTTGTAAAATAAGCTCTGCTAACTGCTGTAATACGGCGTCACCAGCATTGTGTCCATAAGTGTCATTGATCACTTTAAATTTATTCACATCGAGATAAACCAATGTTATTCGCGTCGGAATCCCGCTGGCATATTTTTGATACAGTGCGCGGCGGTTTTTCAGTTGCGTTAAATTATCCGTAATGGCTTGACGATAAACAAAACCAATGACCACTAGCATGAACACAATACTCAAAGTAAACACTGACCACACAATGTAATTGGTTCTTTGTTCTTTTTGTAAAATAGAGCGCCAGTTTGGTTGCACATAATAGTGCTGAATGATTGCCGAGCGATCAATCAAGCTTTGAGCCGCACTAAATAATTCCGCTAACTGCTGACCTTTGTCTGTTTTTGGAAAAGCAAAGCCCAATGGTGTTTTTTGAAACACGCCAATATCGGCATCTTCTTCCGTTGAAAAGTCCGCCGTATTTTCAACCAACATCTGGATATAGTTTGGTCGATTTAAAATAACATAATCCACTTTACCTTCTTTCAAGGCTTGGATTTGATCTTCACGCGTTTCCATACGGTATAATTTTTTACCCGGCAGCAAATTGGTCAACAGTTGATCATAATAGTCACCACGAACCACACTGATTTTTTCTATGACCATTTCCGATAGGCTTTTATAGATACCTTCTTTATAACCTGTTCGCTTTACCACCACGCTTTCGGTATCAAAGAAAGGCTGGCTAAAGTACATACTGTCTTTTCGATTATTCGAGATCACCATCGGTCCTAGCACATCAATTTTATTATTCAGCAAATCAGATAACATGCCGGTCCACTGATCCCCTGGCTGACTGACAATCTCGCAATAAAACCCTAAAATTTGACAGCTTTTATTTAATACATCGACGGCCACCCCTTGAGGCTTTCCATCCGCTTGGTATTTCGATAATACGGTGACATTTTCGAGCTTTACCTTCAACGTTGTCGTGGTGTCGACTCCGGTACGAGCCACCCTCTTTCTCAATGCGCCTAATTGATACTCATACTGATAAGCTTCCGTTATTTGGCGAAGTGTTTTTTGCATCTCCGGTGTATGCAGGTAATCAACCATCGCATTTAATAAGGCCGCGTTTTGACCTTTACCCGTCGCAATCCCCACAGGCTGAATCGGCAAGACTGAATTCAACATTTGAGCGCTGATGCCATCATTAAGAAATCGTTTTAATTTCGAAATGCCATCAATCACCCCATCCACTTCGCCTTTATTTAGCATATTCAAAGCTTGTGGGTAATTGGAAAAACTGACCACCTTAATCTGAGGATAATGCTCTTTGAGAAATTGCTCAAAAATCAAGTTATCTGCAACGGCAATAGAATGAACTTTACTTAAAGATTTATTCATTGAAAACTTGGGAAGCGTATACAGATAGGTATATTCCATATTCGTCGGTGGTGAAATATCAAAGTATTTTTCACGCTCCTGAGAATAAGTCACATTCGGGGCGAAATCGGTCGTATTATTTTTTAGCGCATCCAAAATACCACTGAACTGGTCGTAATAGATATAATTCACTTTAAGTTGAAAATGCTTAGCAAGTTCATCGAAAACAATTTTGCTTCCGATGTCATCTTTCACCAAAGCTACTTGGTAAGATTTTTCATGATGCGGCGTGATATTTTCTGCATTGACGTGAGCAGGAAACATTGAAAGGAAAAAAGAACAACCAACCAGCAGAGCAAGTAACAAAGGATTCACCACGTATTAAGCGTACTTTATGCCCAACGATTCCTTGTCGAAACATATTGAAACCATAATTTAGACGATAAATTATATAGAGTAAAAAAAAGCATATCCAACTTTTGCACAGTTTTAGACATATAAGTTGATCAATGACATTATTTACTCGCAAATACGATTCAGGCAGATGATGATTATCGATTCGACCTTTCGCTAAATCTATTTAATGCGCCTTAACTTATAACATAAACATAATAAAGTGAGTCGAAAACCATTAGCCATTAGCCATTAGCCATTAGCCATTAAAATTTTAAGTTTTTATTTCTATATGCGCTCTTTAATTACGGTAAATATTTCAGATCATGACATCATTTGAAGAACACATTTTTTATACTTTAAATCAGGTTCCATACGGAAAAGTGAGTACTTACGGCATGATTGCAAAGGCTGCAGGTTATCCGGGCTATGCACGCCATGTTGGCCGTTTACTGGCGAACTTACCAGAAGGTTCTAAATTACCTTGGTATAGAGTCATCAACAGCCAAGGTAAGATTTCATTAAAAGGAAATGATATGGAGCGACAAAAAGCCAAGTTATTAATGGAAGGTGTTGACGTGAGTAGTAGTGGTAGAATTAATTTAAAAAAATATCTGTGGCAATCTTAACGATTACCTACAGATATTGTGTTTTCAGCAATAATTAACGTACACCGATCATCATCAATTGAACCTTTTGGGTTTTATTTGCATCGGTAATTACTGGTGTAAAAGTATCCGTTGTAAAACGTAATTTTCCATCAACGGCAATTTTTGCTCTTACGTTATATCGATGGTTTGGCACGATTTTACTCGCATCGTAATCAAGCTTAAATTCAAATGGTACTTGCTTTCCGCCAGTAACAAATGAGTCTGTCGCGATCACTTCTGCCGCTTTATCCGCTAATGACACATCTTCTAATGTCACCGAAACAACCGCTGTATCAGGCAAAGCTATACGTTCACGATAAAGTACGCTCCCAGTGATACTTTGAAGGTTAACAGCCTCATTAGTACTTTGCATAGCCACAGCAGACGTATCCGCATTGTTCGTTGTGCAACCTGTCATTGCCGCCCCCATAACAATTGATGAAATCAACAATAATGACTTTTTCATGTTCTTCCTTAGTAAATTTTATTGATGTAAATATCAAGTAGCCTTGTAATATGAAGCTCACAAGCTAATAATTGGACAATACAATATGGAGGTCTGATGAGCAAACAATTACAAGAATTACTCAATTTACATCAATTAGAGCGTTTAGAAGTCGGTCTATTTCGTGGTGAATGTGAACATTTAGGCTTACCGCAAGTTTATGGTGGGCAAGTAATTGGACAAGCTTTATCTGCCGCTGGTTATACCGTTGAATCAGATAGAACGGTCCACTCCTTTCATAGCTACTTTTTACACCCGGGCGATATCAACCAACCGATTATTTATGATGTGGAAAAACTGCGTGATGGTAAAAGTTTATCCACTCGCCGTGTCAAAGCGATTCAGCATGGCAGACCCATTTTTTATTTAACGGCTTCTTACCAAGGTCAATTTGAAGGATTGGAACATCAAGAGTCGCAAATGCCTGACATCCAAGGGCCAGAAGGCATTCCTTCGGAAACCGAACTCGCACAGTCGATGAAAGAAGCGCTATCGCCCGCGATGCAACGTGCATTTTGCCATGAAAAGCCAATTGAAGTGCGCCCTGTGGTCGTCAATAACCCATTTAAGCCAGATGCCCTACCGGCTAAACAATATTTATGGATTAAAGCCAATGGGGCGCTACCTGATGATCCAATCTTGCATCAATACTTACTCGGTTATGCTTCCGATTGGGGGTTCTTAGTCACCGCGTTATTCCCACACCAAGTTTCACTGTTTACGCCTAAATTCCAAGTCGCGACGATTGATCATTCAATGTGGTTTCACCGCCCATTCAAAATGGATGAGTGGCTGCTTTATGTCATTGATAGCCCAACCAGTAGCAATGGCCGTGGCTTGGTCCGTGGTGAAATTTTTGACCGCCAAGGAAACCTAGTCGCAAGCGCGGTACAAGAAGGTGTGATGCGTTTTACGCAAAAATAAAATTCATGCCCTATTTCGGTATATAACCCCTTCAGCCTCCAATAATGCTGAAGGGTTTATATAGAGGCGATAAATAAATTAAGCCCCATACTCACACTTCGTCTACTCGATTGGTAATGCGGTCGTATATTTAATCGATTCCATGGCAAAGGTTGAGGTGACATTCGAAATCCCTTCCACGCTGTTCACTAGCTTTTTATAAAACCCATCGTATGCTTTCATATCCGAAACCAAGACTTTCATCATGTAATCAAACTCCCCTGCCATACGATAAAACTCCATCACTTCAGGAAATTCACTGACCGTATCAACAAAAGTTTGATACCACTCATTCGAATGGTTATTGGTTTTAATTAAAGCGAACGCCACAAAAGACAGCCCAAGCCCTTCGGGGTTTAATAATGCGACTTTTTTATCGATCACACCTTGTTCTTCTAATCGCTTCAAGCGTTTCCAACATGGTGTAGTCGTTAAGTTGACGGTATCGGCTAATTCTTGCAGTGACACCGTCGCATCTTGTTGCAGCATGTTAAGGAGTGTTTTATCTACCTTATCCAATATCACTTGTTTCATTTCCCCAACCCCGCCAATTAAGAAATAATTTTCTCCAATAAAAGCAATTCACAGCTAATAAAGCAAACCTTTTCTCTTGTATAAGAGGTAAATTATGCTTATTAAAGACCGAATCAAGAATAGGAATAGAAGATGTGTATAGATAGACAATGGATTAACCAAGCCATCAACAAAAT
This sequence comes from Vibrio rumoiensis, assembly GCF_002218045.2. Classification (NCBI taxonomy): domain Bacteria; kingdom Pseudomonadati; phylum Pseudomonadota; class Gammaproteobacteria; order Vibrionales; family Vibrionaceae; genus Vibrio; species Vibrio rumoiensis. The sequence goes on along the minus strand of NZ_AP018685.1, from coordinate 1,131,545 downwards.
TGAAGCCGACTTTCAACGCTCTGCCGATACGCATTTAATTAAATTAGACCTGCCTTATTTAAGCGGTATTGATATCTACCTTAAAGATGAGAGCACACACCCAACCGGCTCGTTAAAGCACCGTTTGGCACGCTCGTTGTTTTTGTACGCGTTATCGAACGGCTGGATTGGCCCTGAAACCACGGTGATTGAATCCTCTTCAGGTAGCACCGCGGTATCTGAAGCATACTTTGCTCGCTTACTAGGCTTACGCTTTATTGCGGTCATGCCAAAATCCACTGCAACTAAAAAGATTGAGCAAATCCAATTCTATGGTGGTGAAGCGCACTTAGTGGAACGTTCCGATCAAATCTATGCCGAATCTCGTCGATTAGCAGAAGAATTGAATGGCCATTACATGGATCAATTCACTTACGCTGAACGCGCAACAGATTGGCGTGGTAATAACAACATTGCCGACAGTATCTTTAATCAAATGAGCCGTGAACCTCACCCTATCCCCTCTTGGATTGTGATGAGCGCTGGCACCGGTGGCACTTCTGCAACCATTGGTCGTTTCTTGCGTTATAAAATGTGCTCAACCCAGTTATGCGTGGTTGACCCAGAAAACTCTGTTTTCCATGATTTTTATAAACACGGTGATGCCAATATCACGATTGACTCCGGCAGTAAAATTGAAGGCATTGGCCGCCCTCGCGTTGAGCCGAGCTTTATTCCTGGTGTTATCGATGAAATGCGCACCATTCCCGATGCCGCCAGCGTCGCGACCATTCAGTGGTTAGAAACCATTCTTGGTCGTAAAGTTGGGCCATCAACCGGAACCAATTTATATGGCGCTTTAAATATTGCCCATGAAATGATCCAACGTGGTGAAACGGGATCTATCGTCACGTTAATCTGCGATAGCGGAGAACGTTATTTAGATTGTCATTATAATCCCGATTGGATCGCGAAAAACATTCCTGAAAAAACGTCGCCTTATTTTGAACAATTAAAACACATCACCCAGATTGCTTATTCGAAATAACGTCATTTCGTCTATATGTTTCTGATAACAACTTAGCCACTTTTCAACTTTAAAATGAATAAAAAAGTGGCTAATTTAAAAGAATAAACAATATTTTATGGTTTCTGTAGAGTCTTTCTACTCATATTGATTATACTTCTACGGATATTAATGAATGAATATTTAAGCCTAGTAATCTAAGGCAACGAAAATAAGGAATAAAATGAAATCGCTACGTTTATTGGTTCTTGCGCCTCTCGCTCTGCTCTCTTTATCCGCCCATGCAGCGGGAAACCACTACTTTTATGCTGGCGCAGGTAATGTAAGCTTTGATATTAAAGGCGCAGAAGATAATAAAATTTACGATAACCCTAGCTTTCAAATCGGGGGCGGGCAATACCTTTCTGAGCACTTTGCATTAGAAGGCTTCTATCGTTATTCCAACAACGAAGATATTCATTCAAAATACCAAATCGATGCTCACCAATTAGGCCTATCGATCATTGCCACTACTGGCCCACTTGGTAATACACCACTGGAACTTTTTGCTCGCGGCACCGGTGCTTACACCATCGTTAAAAGTAAAGATACTTCTGATGGTGATCGTAAATCGATCGGTGATGACTCAGCCGCGGCTTTTAATATTGGTGGGGGTATTCAATGGAATATGAACGCTGATTATTGGATGCGCGCAGAATATATTTATAATGTAGCGATGTCTGATGTAGATCTGGATATCGATAAATTCGATGCTCCTGATTACGATGGCTTCCAACTGTCTATCGGTATGCGTTTCTAATATCGATACTGAAATAAGCCATTATCGGTAATACTATCTATCAGTAATAACTATCTATCGACAATCGTTAAAAAGCCTGACCAGAAGTGACTCTGCTCAGGCTTTTATTTTATACGATACTCATTTCAAAACACTCTAAGATACTGACTTCCGACCCATTAGCCATGACCCGCTCTCGTGGTCACATCTCGCTCCATTTCTTTTTCAAGCAAGGCTTCAATATGACCTGGCGAGTGTGTTTTCAATGAGATCAAACGATACATCTGAGGGATAACGAACAAGGTCACTAAGGTGGCAAAGCTCATCCCAAACAGCACCACCGTACCTACTGCCACTCGACTTTCATAGCCCGCACCGGTTGATAACATTAACGGTAATGAACCGGCAATCGTTGTAAAGGCTGTCATTAAAATCGGGCGAAGACGGCGCGCTGCCGCATCGATGATCGCTTTTTCAAATTCAATACCACGGTCACGCAACTGATTGGCAAATTCAACGATCAAGATGCCATTTTTCGTCACCATACCAATCAACAGAATCATCCCAATTTGGCTATAAATATTAAGACCTTGCCCCATTAAATACAGACCAATAAAACCACCTAGTACCCCCATTGGCACAGTAAACATCACCACTAACGGGTTAATAAAACTTTCAAACTGTGCCGCCAGAACAAGGTAGGCCACCAATAATGCGAGAGCGAAAATAATCATCACGCTTGATTGATTTTCTTTGAAGTCTTTCGATTCACCGCTATACGAAATGCTAATATCGCTCGGCAAGTTATCAATTGCTTGCTGGTCGAGATAATCTAACGCTTGGCCTAAAGTATAATTGGCCGTTAGGTTTGCACTTAGGGTTATCGATTTCTGCTTATTGGTATGAGATAAACGGTTTGCAGATGCTATTTCTTCAATTTTGGTTACGGTATCGAGCGTGATGAGTTCTCCGCCATCAGTACGCAGATAAATCTTGCTAAGATCAGCGGCATTATTGAAGCTATTTTCATCACCTCGTAAGTAAACATCGTACTCTTCACCACGCTCTAAATAAGTGGTCTCGGTACTGCCGCCTAGCATCACTTCAAGCGTATCGGCAATTTCACTCACACTAATGCCTAAATCGGCGGCACGTTGTTTATCCACAGTGACGACAAGCTCTGGCGTTTTTTCAGAGTAATCTAAATCGCCACCAGTAATGACGCCATCCTCTTCACCTTTATGTTGTAAAAACTCCGCCCATTTCTGTAATCCTTGATAATTTGAACCACCAAGCACAAATTGTACGGGATTATCCGAGCCGCCGCGGAAACCTGGCAACATCGCGCGAACTCGAACATCGGGGATCCCTGATAACGTTTTATTGATCATGCCAAGTGCTTGTTGAGCGGTAACGGTTCTGTGGTCCCAATCTTCGAGAACCATAATCACAAAGCCCGTTTCATCTCCAGCACGTCCGCCAAACGCTGGCGCATCGACACTGAACGATTTCAAAACCCCTTTACCTAATAATGGAATCAATCGATTTTCGACCTCATCCATATTGGCACTCATGCGGTTAAAACTGGTGGCATCCGCGCCTTTCACAAACGCAAACAACACACCTTTGTCTTCCTGCGGCGCTAATTGGTTAGGGATTTGAGTCATCAACCACCCGCTCGCCACAATACAAGCAACAATGCAGATAGGCGCAGACCAACGCCAACGAATCGCACGGACCAATCCATTACGATAAGCCCCTTCAATTCGGGTAAACAATTGGTCAATACATCGATTAAAACGATTAGGCTGAACATTAGCTTTAAGCAATTTGCTGCCTAAAACAGGGGTTAATGTTAGGGCTATCAAAGAAGAGAAGAGCACTGACATCGCCAATAACACGGAAAATTCGGTAAATAATAGCCCGACCATACCGTCCATGAAGGAGATCGGTAGGAACACCATCACCAACACAAGTGTCGTGGCCATTACGGCAAAACCCACTTCTCTCGTGCCTTTGTAGGCGGCAAGTAATGGCGGCTCGCCCCGTTCAAGATGATGGAAAATATTTTCCACCACCACAATGGCATCATCCACCACTAAGCCAATCGCAAGGATCAGCGCCAACAAGGTAATGAGATTGACTGAAAAACCAAAATAATACGCCGCCATAAATGCGGAAATAAGTGATACCGGAACTGTGACAGCAGGAATTAATGTCGCGCGCATTTGACCTAGAAATATGTACAACACCAAAACCACTAAGCCGCCTGTGATAAATAAAGTGTTATAGACTTCACTGATTGATTGCTCGATAAAAATGGTGGCGTCATATTCAATTTTTAGAGATGTGCCGTCGGGTAAAAACTTTTGCACATTATCGACTTCTTTACGTACTCTTTGAGCAACCTCCAGAGGATTAGCATCCGTTTGGGTAATGATGCCCATGCTGACCCCAACTTCACCGTCGCTCTTGTACATCGAGCTTTCGTTTTTCGCCCCGAGATAAATGGTCGCCACATCTTGTAAGTAAATTGGATGCCCATCGCGGCTTTTATCCACGACTAAGTATTTAAAATCCTCTTCTGTTAAGTAATTTCGAGTCGTACGAACCGTCATCGACGTAGTGTCATTACGCACTTCACCACTCGGGTTTTCAACATTCTCACGATTCAATGCATCGCTAATATCACGAGTCGTGACGCCTAACCCTGCCATAGCGGTTGGATCAAGTTTCACGTACATGACTTTATCTAACCCACCACTGATATCGATTGAACTCACACCAGAAATCAAACTAAAACGGTCAATCAGAACTCGGTTAATGTAATCTGTTAGCTGAGTTCGATCCATTTTGGTCGAAGTGAGGTTGATATGAACCGCAGCATCACCGGAACCATTATCTTTTGATACGATAGGATCATTGGCATCATCCGGGAGTGAACGCTGCGCACGAGCAATCGCATCGCGAACATCACTGACCCCAGTCGTTAAGTCATAGCCTAAGTCGAACGTAATGGTGATTCGTGAACTGCCATTACGAGACACCGACTGTATGTCATCGATTCCACTAATCCCTGAAAGCTGATCTTCTAAGACTGTGGTAATCTGGCTTTCCATGATACTCGCCGAAGCGCCATCATAGCTTGTCGATACCGTGACGACTGGATTTGAAATATCCGGCATTTCTCGTACCGCAAGTTTAGTAAAAGAGACATAACCAAACACGCACAGTAATAGGCTCAATACGATAGCCACTGTCGGCCGTTTTACCGACACATCAGATAACCACATTATTTGTCTCCTAGGTTATCTTGTGAAGGCAACGTAAGTTGATCTTTTTCAATAACGTGAACGTTTAAACCATCCCGCATATTGACGAGCCCTTTCGTCACGATTTGCTTGCCAATTTCCAGACCGGATTCGACTACAATCTTATCTTCGATACGAGTGCCCAAAGTAATTTCGGTACGGGTAACAACACCATTATCAATAACGTATACATAGCGCTTGGTGCCCGAATACTCTAAGGCTTGAACGGGAATGAGAGGCTTATGAATTTTAGGAAAGGTCAAGGTTGCCGACATCAGCATCCCCGGCTTCAATTTATGATCAGGGTTAGGAATATCGACACGCACGGGTACGCTCAATGTCGCGCTATTGACTCGGGTATTAATATGAGTGACTTTGCCTAAGAAGGTTTGTCCATTCCAAGCTCGGCTTTCGGTGCTCACTTCCATACCTAATGAAATCTCAGATAAGTATTTTTCCGGCACCTGCAAATCTAAGCGCATTCTTTCCAAATTATCTAACGTAAATAATTCTTCACTGGCTGCGACAGTTTTGCCTTTACTGAAATCAATAAAACCAACCGTACCAGAAAATGGCGCATGGATATTAAGGTAAGACAGTTCAGCTAACGCAACATCCATACGTGCTTTAGCAATATCGACACTGGCTCGTTGCGCATCAAGCTCAGTCTGTGTAATCGCATTCTTCTTCACCAAACTGGCAAATTCTCTTTCTTTGCGCTTCTCATCGTTGTAATAAGCTCTGGCTTCACTCAACGCTGCACGGGCCTTTTTTATATCTAACACCAATAATGGCTGGCCTTCTTTCACTTCTTGGTTTGACTGCACCAGAATTTTATCAATTTTCCCAGAGACCTCTGGCTTAATCGTCACCGACTCTTGCGAGGATAATTTTGCAACGAGCGTCAACGTTTGTTGAACATCGTGCTCTTCTACAAATTGAGCGCCAACAGGAATGCCTGTTACTTTGTCATTGGCATGAGCGATATAAGGAGTGACGAGAAAGAAAGACAACGCTAAGCCAAGTGAGGAGAATCGTTTTTTATCCATTTTTGAGTCCATTTAAATAACTTCATTTATTCTATCAGCAGAATTAGGAGGGAAGCGTAAAACAATGTAAATATGCTTATTGTTAAAGTAAATAATCCACAACTCACTAAGCCTTATTTTCAGTCAAATCTTACTCAATTTGTTCAATAAAATGCCACTCAGAGCCTTAACCGTTCGAAAACTCAACACTTAATCAATTATTTAAAAAAACTTCTTTACAGCCCAAAAGAGTTTGCTATTATGCGCCCCACACTTGTGGAGGGGTTCCCGAGTGGCCAAAGGGAGCAGACTGTAAATCTGCCGGCTCCGCCTTCGATGGTTCGAATCCGTCCCCCTCCACCATTATTTAACTTATTTGTGTTATTCCTTTTAACATGAGTAAGACGTTCCAGATACGATGTCAGGTCATTCGTATTGCTAAAGAACAAACACAATTTGTGGAGGGGTTCCCGAGTGGCCAAAGGGAGCAGACTGTAAATCTGCCGGCTCCGCCTTCGATGGTTCGAATCCGTCCCCCTCCACCATTATTTAACTTGTTTGTGTTATTCCTTTTAACATGAGCAAGACGTTCTAGATACGATGTCAGGTCATTCGTATTGTTAAAGAACAAACACAATTTGTGGAGGGGTTCCCGAGTGGCCAAAGGGAGCAGACTGTAAATCTGCCGGCTCCGCCTTCGATGGTTCGAATCCGTCCCCCTCCACCATTATTCAACTTGTTTGTGTTATTCCTTTTAACATGAATAAGACGTTCTAGATATGATGTCAGGTCATTCGTATTGCTAAAGAACAAACACAATTTGTGGAGGGGTTCCCGAGTGGCCAAAGGGAGCAGACTGTAAATCTGCCGGCTCCGCCTTCGATGGTTCGAATCCGTCCCCCTCCACCATTCTTTCTCTTTTTATGATTAAAAAGACATAAAAAAACCAACTCTCGTAGTTGGTTTTTTTTCGCCTAAAATCTGCTTTACTTCACATTCTATCAATAGAAAAAACAAAAATAGCCAACCATAAAAGACAAAAATACAACAAAATTGTATACAATTTACAGCGGAGTAATTTGCACTACATTGCAACAACACTTGCACCCCAATGATCCACACCACCTTTAATTACAATCACTTACTTCTATTAATTTCTTGTATTTTCTATTAATTCATTTCCTTCTTCTTTTGGCATAAAACTTGCGAGTTAGACCTAGCTTGCAGAAATTAACACCGCCAATTTACAAATTTGATTGTATTCAATATTGTTGCATTAATGTTAAAGCACACCTATACATACATGGATGCAGAAAAATAAAAACAAAAACTGCTAATTCGAAGTTAGGAAGGTAGCCCCATTCTACCTATGAGAATCTAGTGGAATAGACACTAAGGAAATGTCATGAAGCTTTTATACACGCTCAACCAACGCCCACCTGTTGGCACAACATTACTACTGGCCTTACAACATATGTTAGCGTCGATCGGCGGGATCGTTGCGGTACCACTTATTGTCGGCGCCTCTGTTGGTTTACCACCAGACGAAATCGCTGGCCTCATCAACGCTGCCTTATTAGTTGGGGGGATTGCCACGATTATTCAGTGTGTTGGTGTTGGCCCAGTTGGTATCCGATTACCGGTTGTCATGGGTTCAAGTTTTGCCTTTTTAGGTGTCGCTATTTCGATCGGTAAAACCGATGGCATGAGTGGCATCATGGGAGCCGCTTTTGTCGGTTCATTCCTTGTGATTTTCGCTAGTTTCTTTATGGGACACATTAAGAAGCTCTTTCCTGATGTGGTCAGTGGTGTGGTTATCACTTTGATCGGTTTAACCATTCTTCCTGTTGCAATGAGTTGGATTGGTGATGCACCGAAAGGCAGTGCCGATTTTGCGACCTTACCAAAGCTCTTCTTAGCCGTTCTTTCACTCGGCATTGTTATCTTAGTCTCAGTGTATTGCAGAGGTATGATCGCCGCTTCTGCCATTGTGATTGGGCTTGTGGGTGGATACATTGTCGCACTAACGATGGGCATGGTTGACTTAAGCCAAGTGACGGAAGCTGCTTGGGTTGACAGCCCGACCCCACTGAAATATGGCATGACCTTTTCTTGGGGCGCAATTCTCAGTATGAGCTTGGCTTACATCATTGTTGTTGCAGAAGCGACGGGTGATTTCATGGCTCTAGGGGCAAACTGCCAAAAAGAAGTTTCAGGTAAAGATTTGAAACGAGGCGTACTAGGCGATGGCTTAGGCAGTACACTTTCATCAATCATGACAGGCATGCCATTGGCTTCATTCAGCCAAAACGTAGGCATCGTTGGGATTACAGGCGTTGCAAGTCGTTATGTTGTCGCCACAACGGGTGGACTACTTATTCTAGGTGGCCTATTTCCTAAACTGGCCGCGATTGCCGTCACCATTCCAAAACCGGTATTAGGTGGCGTAGGCTTCATTATGTTCGGCATGATTGCTTATGCGGGTATCCGCATGTTGATTAAAGCCGCAGATACGAAACGCAATGCTCTAATTATTTGTGTGAGTTTGGCTTTTGGATTGGCAGTCACCGTTGAACCTCGTTTGATCCAGCATTTACCTCATGCGATGGCGGAGTTTTTCCACTCAGGCATCACTACTGGTACTTTGATTGCCATTATCTTGCATCAAATCCTACCGAAGAATCGTAAAGAAGAAATTGCAGTTAAAAAACAAGAAGTGGTTGAGATGGCAAAGGATGAAGAGTGCCATTCTCCAGCTTTTAAAGTCATGGAATCAAAAGCAACCATTTCAAAAGCGATTGCAACCATTGCCGCCGAACGTGAAGCTGTAAGAAACCAAACCTTACTTGAAGCGCAATCTGAAGACGATAACTTATCAGACCAACAAACGTCTTCACCCGAATCACAATCTCGGCTCACTCCGAGTACCGCGATGAAATAAACGATAAACCTAAGTAACAGACAAAAGTCGGCCCGTTCGGCTTTTGTCTTTTTCTCAACAACCATAACCTAAACAATAAGACCCTCTCCCCTGAAATGGCTGAGATGGCTAAGGAAAATTATGAATGCCTCAAACGCTTAATACTCCACATTCAGCGACTCAAAATCTAACCACCACTTGGATTAAAAACCCTCTTGCCATCTATACTGGCAGCACACAAGATGCACGCGGTGGTATTGTGGTTCAAGGAAATATTATTCTTGAACTCGTGGCTTTAAACACCGAACCTCAACACAAAATTGATCACGTAGTGAATGCCAAAAATCATGTGGTCACTCCTGGTTTAATCAATGCGCATCACCACTTCTACCAAACCTTAACGCGTGCCTATCCTGATGCGCTCGACAAAGAACTGTTTAACTGGCTTAAGACACTCTACCCGGTGTGGGCTGGCCTCGATGAAGAAATGCATGCCCTTTCCACTGAGGTGGCATTGGTAGAAATGATGATGTCAGGCTGTACCACTGCCTCTGATCATCATTATTTAATTCCCGTTGGTTTAGAGCACGCCATTGATATTCAAGTTGAAACCGCCCAAAAACTCGGCGTGCGTGCCATTTTAACCCGCGGCTCAATGAGCTTAGGCGAAGATGATGGCGGCCTTCCTCCTCGTCACACCATTCAAACTGAACAAACCATCATTGATGATAGCGTGAGGCTGATTAACCAATACCACCAGCGAGAAGATGGTGCAATGACGCAAATTGCACTCGCACCTTGCTCACCTTTCTCGGTGACGACTGACTTGATGAAAGAAACCTCGCGGATTGCTCATCAAGAAAACGTCATGATGCACACGCATTTATGTGAAACCATTGATGAAGAAGAATTCTGCCTACAACGCTTTGGTCATCGCCCTGTCGACTATCTGGAAAGTGTTGGCTGGCTGAATGATAAAACTTGGCTGGCACATGGTATTCATTTTAATGATGAGGAAATCAAACGCCTCGGCAGCGCTGGTGTCGGCATTAGCCATTGCCCAACCTCCAACATGATGCTTGCCTCCGGTATTTGTCGTAATAACGAATTAGAAGCGGCTGGTGTGAAAGTCGGCCTTGGTGTGGATGGTTCTGCGTCTAACGATGGCTCCAATATGATTGCAGAAGTGCGTATGGCGATGTACTTACAACGTTTACGTTATGGCTCTGCCAATGTATCTCACCTTGATGCTCTTCGTTGGGCGACCAAAGGCTCAGCGGCAGCCATGGGACGTTCGGATATCGGGACACTTGAGGTCGGCAAACAAGCCGATATTTCAATGTTTACCTTAGATGAGATTCGTTTCTCCGGTTCGCATGATCCATTGGCGGCATTAATTATGTGTGGCGCCCAGCAAGCCGACCGAGTGATGATTAACGGTGAATGGCGCGTGCATGATGGTCATGTCATCGGACTCGACTTAGAATGTTTATTAATTCAACACCGAGCGGCGGCAAAACGGTTAGCCGAAAAAGCAATGAAACTTCGCTAAAACCGTTCACCACAATTGTGCTTTCAGGATAATGAAAGCACAATGCTTACCTTCTGGTAGATTCTTACTTTCCTAACTAGATCTATACGCCTATTGCACTAGATCAATACCTGTAACCAATAGTGGTGTTAGCGTCTCTACAGTATTAATACTTTAGGGGTAAATGGTATGTTCTATATTCACATGCTGCTGTTGTTAGCAGTCATTTTTACAGGGATTCGGTTTGGTGGCATTGCCTTTGGTCTATTAGGCGGTTTAGGCGTTTCCGTTTTAGCTTTCGTTTTTGGCATTGCGCCCGGATCGCCACCGATCAGTGTCATGCTCATCATTCTTGCAGTGGTTGCTGCATCCGCCACTTTAGAAGCGACTGGTGGGCTTAAGTTACTCGTTAAATTTGCAGAAAAGCTGTTACGTAAACACCCGAATCAAATCGTTTTTTTAGGTCCATTTTGTACTTACCTTTTGACCGTTCTTGTTGGTACCGGACACAGTGTTTATCCACTTTTACCTGTTATTTATGATGTCTCAATTAAAAAAGGTATTCGCCCTGAACGCCCAATGGCAATGGCTTCGGTCGCCTCACAAATGGGGATCACCGCGAGTCCAATCGCCGCTGCGGCAGCCGTCGTGATGGCCACCGCAGCAAAAAATGATTTAGATATTTCTTTAGTTCATGTGTTGATGGTAACCATTCCTGCGACCTTCTGTGGCTTAATGGCGGGTTGTACTTGGAGCTTATTCCGCGGTAAAGAACTCGATCAAGATGACGCTTTTATTGAGCGCTGTAAAAACCCAGATTTCAAAGCGGCCCTCATTGATGAAACCGCTGAAGATACCAACAATATTGCCAATGCTAAAAAAGCGAAAACAGGCTTAACCGTGTTCTTAGCCGGTATTGCAGTGGTGGTGTTTGTCGCGATGTTTGGTAAAGATCTTAACCTCTTACCACAAGGGGTTGGTATGTCGGTTGCCATTCAATTCTTAATGTTGGCAGTCGGCGCTATTATTTTGCTGTGCACCAAAGTCGACCCCAAAGACATCGCAAAAAGTAATGTCTTTACTGCAGGCATGTCGGCGGTGATCATCATCTTTGGTATTGCTTGGATGAGTGACACTATTATTGAACATCACAAACCTTACTTAATTGAAATGGTGAGTGATATTGTGAGCGTGCATCCTTGGACCTTTGCGTTTGCGATGTTTGCAACGTCGGTATTCTTAAAAAGCCAAGCTGCGGTGTTGACCATCATGTTTCCACTAGGCTTCTCACTGGGTATTCCACCAGAAGTATTAATCGGTGTTATCCCAGCGTGTTATGCGTATTTCTTCTTCCCATTCTATCCATCGGATCTGGCGGCAATTACCTTTGACCGTTCAGGTACCACATCAATTGGCAAGTATGTGTTGAATCATAGCTTCTTTATCCCGGGTATCATTGGTGTATCAACCGCGACTATCATTGGTTACTTCATTTCTACCACCCTACTCGGCTAATAAAACCCGATAGAGCACACACAAAAACGGCTGATCAATTGATCAGCCGTTTTTATTACTTGCGATAAAAATACTTTATTTAATATTAATGGTTTGACCAATCAATAATGCATTCGGATTTTTAATCTCAGGGTTAAGTTGCAGTAGCTCATCCACTGACATGCCATTTTGTTGAGCAACATGATACAGCGTGTCATTTTCTTTGATCACATAAGTCGAAGATTTATCTTCCATTTGTTGCTTAATTTCATCTTGATCCATGGAAAGTTGATCAACTTTATCAGCCAGTTGTTGGTTCGATTCTTTCTGAGCTTGTAAGTCGGCCTGTAATGAACTGATTTGTTCAGCTTGCTGATTTTGTTGCTCAATCACTTCGTCATTTGACGCACAACCAGACAAAACCGCAGCGGAAGCTAACATCGTTAATGTGATAATTTTCTTATTACTGTTTAACATATTCAAATACCTTTGATTGCTTCGAACCTTTAATTTAGTCAATAACCTTATATTTTCCAAGTGAATTATTGTGAATATTCAAATTAATATTCGTTATCCGAGTTTGCTCGACCATGTTCAGAGTCTAAATCCAGTGCCGGGCCTTTCGGCACCACTTGCGTTGGATTAATCCCTTTATGGCTGAAATAATAGTGTCGTTTAATATGTTCAAAGTTGACCGTCTGTTTGACCCCTGCCACTTGATACAACTCTTTCATGTAACCTTGAATATTCGGATAATCGGCAATGCGTTTTAAGTTGCATTTAAAGTGCCCAACATACACCGCATCAAAACGAATTAACGTGGTAAATAAACGCCAATCGGCTTCTGTGATCTGCTGGCCGACTAAATAACGGCTGTGTGACAAGTGTTGTTCCACTTTATCTAAGGCAGTAAACAAACCATCAAACGCTTCTTCATACGCCTCTTGTGTGGTCGCAAAGCCTGTTTTATAGACCCCATTATTAATCTTGGGATAAACAAACTCATTCCACTCATCAATTTCCGAACGCAATGCTTGTGGGTAGTAATCATCAGTATTGCCGGTTAAGTCATTAAATTCACTATTGAACATACGCAGTATTTCTGATGATTCGTTGCTCACAATAGTCTGCGTTTTTTTATCCCATAGCGCAGGCACCGTCACACGCCCCGAATAAGTTGACTTAGCCTTGGTATATAATTGGTGCAATTTAGTGAAACCAAATAACGGTTCAGGTTGATTGAACTCCCAACCGTTTTCCAACATATCAGGGCTCACGACGGTAACATCAATATGCTCGGCTAAACCTTTTAATTCACGCATGATTAAAGTGCGATGTGCCCAAGGACAGGCTAATGAAACATAAAGATGGTAGCGGCCAGATTCAGGCTGAAATGGCGCATCGGGTTTATTTTCAATCCAATCTCGAAATCCCGCATCTTCGCGAACAAACTTGCCGCCACTCGATTTCGTGTCATACCACACATCATGCCATACACCTTCAACTAACTTTCCCATTATGCCCACCTTTTCTCGTTCATTTTCTTCAGTATAAGAGTGATATAAATCCATCACACCGTAAGCATCTGATGGATTTGTTCAAAAGTTTTGAAGGAGTGACCTGATTTAAGTGACATGGTAAAGTGCCAAAACATTTCTTATTAGGCTCCAGACTTTTATCATGAAAACACCTTGTATTGCCGCTTGTAAAAATAATGCTGGGATTTGCTCAGGCTGTCACCGCACTATGACGGAAATTTTGCAATGGCGTACTATGAACGATGAGGATCATGCTCAAGTAATGGAGACACTCAGTGGTAACCATAGCACCCACACTTGTCCCGAATGTGGCTCGAATGCTTTTTGTGACATTGCAGCAGGAAAGGACAGCTGTTGGTGTTTTGAACTGGAAGAGAGAGAAATAAGCGAGAAGTTTGAAGGATGTTTATGCCGCCGCTGCTTAGAAAAGAAGCCAACGGCATAACCATGATGAACAAGCGAAAATAGTAATCAGCCTAATTTGCTGCGGAAAACAAAATACACCGCACCTAGCAAGCACAAGCCCGCCCATAAATAATCCAGCTTAAGCGGTTCTTTCAAATACATCACTGAAAATGGCACAAATACTGACAAAGTGATCACTTCTTGAAGGATTTTTAACTGACCAACCGACAAGACCGTGTAACCAATACGGTTCGCCGGTACTTGGAACATATATTCAAATAGAGCAATCCCCCAACTCACTAGCGCGGCAATAATCCAAGGTTTGTTACCTAGCTCTTTTAAGTGGGCGTACCAGGCAAACGTCATAAACACATTGCTGCATACCAAAAGGGAGATTGTAATAAAAATAGGCGGCATAACATTCTCAATAAAAGCCAAGATTTAAGGGCGATTAAGATAGCACCGTTTTAAAAACTGGCAATAAAAAAAGCAGCACTTTTCAGTACTGCTTTTATCGGTAGAACAATGTGGTATTACAATTCTTTACCGTTACTTTCGATCACTTTTTGATACCAGTAGAAGCTGTCTTTCTTATAACGCTTCAACTCTTTTTCGTTTTCTTCATCACGGTCAACATAAACGAAGCCATAACGTTTCGCATAACCATTCAACCAGCTAAACAAGTCTTGGAATGACCAAGTACAGTAACCTAAGACTTCACAACCATCATCGATTGCCGCTTCTATCGCTTCAACGTGTTGTTTCAAGAAGTTGATTCGGTAATCATCGTGCACTTTGCCATCTTCGGTCAAAGTATCAAACGCCCCTAAACCGTTTTCACTGATCAAGATAGGCACACCGTAACGCGACGTAATGCGACGTAATGACACTCGTAGGCCATTAGGATCAATCGCCCAGTTCCAATCGGTCATTTTAAGGTAGTCGTTATCCGCGCGTGCATACAGTTTATCGGTTGGGATATCTTTCACTTCAGAGACCACAGACACCTGCGCAGCATTACCAGCCTGAACATTATCTTGCTTTTGTTGTGGGTCAATAAAAGTAGCTGATTGATAATAATTGAGCCCCATGAAGTCACACACACCGGCTTTCAGTAACGCTTTATCACCCGGTTGGAAATCAACATGAATACCCAGGTTTTCCAACAGTTTCAAACCAATGCGAGGGTATTCGCCTTTAGCGTACACATCCATCCATAAGAAATTTTCAACTTCTTGCGCATTTTCCATCGCAATCACATCTTCTGGTTTCTCACTTTTGGCATAAGTCGGACCATAAGCAAAGCTCGGGCCGACTTGGCCTTCAATGCCCATATCACGGAACAACTTAATCGCGCTGGCGTTTGCAAGGCTGGCAATGTGGTTTGCGTTAATAAAGCGTTGGTAGTCCGAGACTTTCGGCGGATGCAATTTTTGCACATAGCCTAAGCCTGTGAAAATATTCTGCTCATTTAGCGTAACCCAATATTTCACTTTGTTGCCGTATTCTTTATAAAGCAATTCACAAAATGCAGTGAAGTCTTTAATGATTTCGCGGCTTTCCCAGCCTGCATATTCATCTTGCAATGCTTGAGGCAAATCCCAGTGATATACCGTTAAAATTGGCTCGACACCGGCTTCGATCAACTTATCGATAACCTTATGATAGAACTCGACACCTTTTGGGTTCACTGTGCGGCCATCGGCCATCACGCGAGGCCATGAAACGGAGAAACGATACGCGTTTAAGCCCATCTCTTTCATCAGTTCGATGTCTTCCTCAAACTTATGGTAGAAATCAATCGCTACTTCACCCGTGGTATTTTTAAACGTATTGCCTGGAATGCGTGAGTAGGTATCCCAAATCGATGGGCCTTTACCGTCTAAGCTTGCGCCACCTTCAATTTGATACGCTGCAGATGCACTACCCCATAAAAAGTTATCTTGAAATGCCATACCTATCCTTAAATTGATTCTTCTATTCGTTGATTACACGTTAACGTAAACGGCGAAATTTAACCGAATTTAACGTACAAAAACGCCGTAAAACCACAAGGGAATTTAGGTTTCGTTCTATAAATCACATTGATGATTTCTTCATGAAACTGGCGTGATTTATTTCATAGCGATGAAAATTTTACAGATAAAAAAACCGCCCAATCAAGGCGGTTGAGTGAAAAATAGAAAAGGAAAAACAGTGGGATTATACGTCCGAAACTGACTCTCGACTGACCAAGCGACCAGACAGTAATGGGCTGGTTTTCATTGGTTTAATTGAGCGTTCTAGTAAGGCTTGTAAATTAGTAATACAAGTGTCAGCCAATTGCTCACTAGAGTGACTGATGCAAGTCAGTGTCGGGTTAAGCTGTTGTGCCAGTGGCGAATCTTCTAATGCGATCACTGAAACATCTTTCGGCACTTGGATATTAAACTCACGCATAATGCGCATCGCTTCAGCGGCGTAACTGTCTCGTTTTACCACGATGGCCGTATATTGCGTAAAGCTATTAATCAGCCCGAGTAGAGCTTGTTCAAGTTGATGTTTCGCTTCCAAAATCAAACGGCGATCATACGGCAATGACGAATTCTGTAATGCATTTTTATAACCGCTTAATAAATCCTGGCAACTTCCCTGCTCTAAATCATCAACCAATAATGCAATTTTTCGATGCCCTTTCCCGAGTAAGTAACGACAAGCACTTTCGGCGGCAAATTGATAATCAAACCCGACCGATGCATGAGCATCACTCATCACACCATCCATATGCAATACACGCTCAAAAGCAGCGGTATTGATCGTACCATTAATCAAAATGACGGCTTCACATTGACTATGCAATTCCATCAGCGCGTTTTGTTGCTCATGAGCACTTTCAGCAAATTGCACTAGCATCAATTTATTCATTGATTTTAGCTTACGCGAGATTAGCGGTAGGTAACTATTAAGGCTTGCAGCGTCGGCTGTATTTAATACCACACCGACATAATTGGTAGATTGGGTCGCAAGATTTTGTGCAGCAATATTTGGGCTATAGTTGAGTTCTTCGGCGGCCTTTAACACAGCAAGACGACTATCTTCACGTACTCCTCGACTACCGCTTAACACTCGAGAAACGGTGGCTTTTGATACATTGGCTAATCGTGATACGTCTGTGATAGTGGCCATGAATTTATTGTCTCACTCATACTGCTTTTAATTGAATGATTATAACCTTTTTCAAGTTTTTGTTTCTATATCTCATTGAATTTTGCAAGATACCGCAACAAAAACTTTAAATTTTGGATAGAACGTCAATGGTTTGATTTGTTTCAATAAATCGCCCATCTGGCATAGGGACCATATGGGCGATTTAGCTTATATCTCTGCGACTTTTTTGTGCAGTGCAATCAACTCGGCCATCATTTCTTTCGCCAACATGCTGGTCATAAGGTGGTCTTGCGCATGTACCATGATCAATGTCATTTTCGTTTTGCCTTCACCTTCATCCGCTTCGATAAGTTTCGTTTGAACAAGGTGAGCTTGGTTAGCAAATTCTTGAGATTCTTTCATCAAGGCTTCGGCTTTATCAAACTCACCTGCTTTTGCGGCATATAAGGCTTCAAAAGCAAGGCTCTTAGATTGGCCAGCGTTGATGATGATACCCATAACTTGTTCTTCTAAATCCATATCCATTTTCGTGTCCTATTTTTAATTTGTTATTAATCTTTGTTATTTCAAAAGTTGTGCCGATTTAAACTTGCGATTTTAAAAGCCATTATTTTTTGAAACTTGAGCAAACCATTCACCGCTGAGCTTTTTCGTGCGTGTCTGGGTTTTCAAATCAAGGCTATAGAAACCATAACGATTTTTATAAGCATTACACCAAGACCAGTTATCGATGAAAGTCCATAAGTGATATCCGCGGCAATCTGCGCCTTCTTGAATCGCTTTATGTAACCAACTTAAGTGATCTTGGATGAACTCAATGCGATACGTATCTTGGATTTGACCGTCTTTTAAGAACTTGTCTTCGCCTTCAACGCCCATGCCATTTTCAGAGATGAAACATGGAATGTTGCCGTAGTTATCACGCAAGTTGATCATGATGTCATAAATGCCTTTTTCGTAAATTTCCCAACCACGATGTGGGTTCATTTTACGACCTGGCATTTCATAATTTTCAAATAACCATTCCGGCATAAATGGCGAGTTTTGATCCACTGCCGTTAAGCGAGCTTTCACACGACGAGGTTGATAATAGTTCACGCCCAGTAAATCCACTTTCCCTGCGGCGATGATGTCACTATCGCCCACTTGGCAGTCCGGCATTTGATCGTACTGCTTTAAAATTTCAATCAAACCTTGAGGAAATTCCCCCTTGGCGGCTGGATCTAAGAAACTGCGGTTAAACAGTAAATCGGCACACTCAGCGGCTCGTAAATCAGCTGGATTTTGCGAACGTGGATAAGAAGGCGTTAAGTTTAAAATAATGCCAATTTGTCCGTCTTGCTGTTGTGCACGGTATGCCATTACCGCTTTTGAATGCGCCAAAATGGTGTGATATCCCACGGTTACTGCGCGACGGAAATCCACCACATTCGGGTAATGGAAATCATAAAGATAACCGCCTTCCACTGGCACGATTGGCTCGTTAAAGGTAAACCAGTGTTTCACTCGGTCACCGAATAATTTAAAACAGGTCGCGGAAAATTCAGCGTAAGCGTCGACCACTTCACGATTTTCCCACCCCCCAATCTCTTGCATTGCCACAGGCATATCAAAATGAAATAAGTTGATGAAAGGCTGAATACCTTGTGCCACCATCTCATCAATCACATTGTTATAAAACTCAACCGCTTTCGGGTTAACTTCACCATGTCCCGTTGGAATTAAACGTGACCATGAGATAGAAGTGCGGAATGAGTTGTGGCCAATGTCTTTCATCAGCGCAATGTCTGAACGGTAGTGTTTATAAAATGTTGACGCCTCCGTTGCACTCACACCATTGAAAAAACGGTTTGGCTCATTCTTGTACCAAAGGTCCCAAATGTTTTCGCCTTTACCGTCTTCAAACGCAGCCCCTTCGGTTTGAGGCGCCGATGAAGCACTGCCCCACCAAAAATTGTCTGGAAATTGATATTGCATTTTTGCTGACCTTCTCTTGATGATGGTGATGAATGTCTCACCACCATCAATAACTATCGATGACGCAACGTGTATTACGCAGTTACTGTTTGACCTTGAGCTTCGGCTTCTTCTTTCGCAGCTTGCTCTTCTTGCTCAAGCAGTTGCTTTTCGTAAGCTTTTAAGAAAGGTAAGTAAACCACTACCGAAATCGCCATACAGATGAAGCACATGATGACAGGACTAAAGGCCCAGTTTGCCGCCCATGATGCGCCGATTGGTGCAGGTGTTGTCCATGGTGTAACCGATACAACGTGTGCCACTAAATCCCATTTCAGACCAAAGTAAGCCACCACCGCATTAATCATTGGTACGAATACGAATGGAATAAACATGACTGGGTTCATAATAATTGGCGTACCGAACAATAGTGGCTCATTGATGTTAAACAATGCTGGAACACTACTTAGTTTACCGACGGTACGAAGGTGAACCGCACGACTGCGCGCTAACATGAATGCAAGAGGTAACGTTGAACCGACACCACCGATTAATAGGTAATGGTCCCAAAAACCTTGTAGAAAGATAACTGGTGGCTCAATGCCATTGGCTAAAGCGGTTTGGTTTACTGCTAGATTCGCTAACCAGAATGGGTTCATGATGCCTGTAACAATCAATGCACCGTGGATACCAGCAAACCATAGAATTTGACAAACAAACACCGCGATCAAAATCGCTGGTAGAGAATCAGAAGCCGATACTAATGGCTCAAGCAGTGACATAATTGCTTGTGGAATAATCATGCCGGTTTCAGATTCAATCAGTAAGTTCAGTGGGTGCAGTGTTATAATGATCACAAGAACTGGAATTAAAATCTCAAATGAACGAGATACACCGGCTGGCACTTCTGGTGGTAGCTTGATCGTGACATTTTTACGCTTTAAGAACGCATACACTTCGGTTGAGTAGATAGCAGTAATTAAAGCGGTAAAGATGCCAGGGCCACCAAAGTAAGTCATCACTAATTTGCCTTCTTCGATAGGAGCGGCAACCAATAAGAATGACATCAATGCAAGTAAGCCTGTTGCAAGTGGGTCTAAGTCATAATGGCGAGCCAAACTTGCCGCCACCCCAGTTGAAATGAAGAAGGTCATTATCCCCATACTGAGGTTAAAAGGTAAAATCAGCTGTTCACGGTATTCATTCGAAAAGTCTAACCAAGCACGCGCAAAACCCCACGTCGTATCTGGTGAAAATGGAGGGAAAATAAACACCAACATGAACGAACCAACGATCATAAATGGTAAGGCTGAAATAAAGCCATCACGGATGGAAGTAACGTATTTCTGATTTCCTATGCGTCCTGCGATTGGCGTCACTTTTTGTTCAATAAAGTTCGTCAATAAATCATTAATTGAGCTCATACATGCGTCCTAAATTTGTCTGAGATAAATACGTGCAAAAAAAGTAAATACAGATTGCAAGCGAAGTGGTCATGACGAGTGGCACACTATGGTAAAGTTTTGTGTGCCACTGATTAATTTTGGTTGTTATGATTCATCGTTAATCAATCAATGACAGTGCGTGGTCGAGAACCTTATCGCCTTTTTGCATGCCGTAATCCATCATGTTGATTGGCTCAACTTTGATGCCGTAAGCGTCCGCTTTCTTTTGCAGATCCGCTTGCATGTATTTGATTTGAGGACCCAGTAAAACACACTGGAAGTTAGGTGCTTTTTGGTCGAACTCTGAAGCGCCAAAAGCTTGGATATCAACGTCTAGGTTGCGTTTTGCCGCTTCTTCGATCATTTTTTTCATTAGCATGCTCGTTGACATTCCAGCTGAGCAGCAAAGCATAATTTTTTTCATGGCAGTGTTTCCTATTTGAGTAATGTATTTTTTATAAGTCGTGTTTTGTTGGGAATAAATTATCATACGGAAACAATATGGAAACCGGTTTCCGTTAATTGGAAACTTAATTGTGAATTTGATCACCGGATTAAATAAGAAAGTCTGGCAAAATGAGATCTGGATAAACTTTTCAGTAGGGAAGAAATGAACCATCAAACGAATCAAATGCTAATAAAACGTGTTGAACGTCACATTTCCCCTGTGGCCAACTGGCTAGCGAGCAGTAAACATCTGATTGCAATTCGTGATGGCTTTCAAATTGCGATGCCATTTATTGTGGTAGGGAGTTTATTTGTCCCTTTCATTTTCCCACCATTCAATCCTGTCAATTACCCGAAAATAAACGCATTCTTGCTCGAACATCGACACTTTTTTTCGACTATGTTTGAACACACGATCGGACTGATTGCTTTATTTATTGCCTTTGGTGCGAGTGCCAGTTTAGCCAAACAGTACCAAATTCCAGAAAGGCTCTCGGGCTTAACCGGTTGTGTCGCTTTTTTATTATTAACAGGGGCTGTTGAACAATCGTCATCTGAAACATTTTTAGGGGGTAATGGTTTATTCACCGCCTTAATTTCAAGTATGTATA
This sequence comes from Vibrio rumoiensis, assembly GCF_002218045.2. Classification (NCBI taxonomy): domain Bacteria; kingdom Pseudomonadati; phylum Pseudomonadota; class Gammaproteobacteria; order Vibrionales; family Vibrionaceae; genus Vibrio; species Vibrio rumoiensis. The sequence goes on along the minus strand of NZ_AP018685.1, from coordinate 1,109,928 downwards.
GTATTGAAGTGATCCGCTTCTTTTATAAAAAAAGCTGGTTTTTGGATTTACCTGAGGAAGTACCATTAATTACACGTAATGGCTTTAAGCTTATTTTACCCTTGTTGTTTATTATGCTTTCTCTCGTCATAATTAATTTAACTTTAAAACAATATACTGGCTTATATTTCCCACAATTAGTCACCGAAGTCTTCAAACCTTTAGTCATCGCCAGTGATACTTTAACCGCGGTTTTAATATCGCTTTTACTGTGCCAAATCCTTTGGTTTATGGGCATTCATGGTTCACTCATTGTGACCGGTATAATGACCCCCTTTTGGCTCAGCGGCTTAATTTCAAATCAAGCGGCACTTGCCATGGGTGAACCTGCTCCTCATATTTATTTGCAAGGTTTTTGGGATTACTACTTACTGATTGGTGGCGTTGGTTCAACGCTGCCCTTAGTCCTAATGGCAATGAAAAGTCGCTCAAAGCAACTCAATTCCGTTGGTAAAATTGGCTTTATACCCGCTTTATTTAACATTAATGAACCCATTTTATTTGGATTCCCCATTATCATGAATCCACTTTTCTTTTTACCTTTCGTGTTCGTGCCAATCATCAATTCTGTCATTGCTTGGCACTTAACCCAACTAGGTGTGCTAGATCCATTTATCTCCATGCTTCCTTGGTCTATGCCGGCACCTATTGGGGCTTATTTATCTGCCAATGGCAGCTTCAATAATTTATTAATGGTTTTATTTGCGATGTTTAATTCATGGATGTTGTATCGCCCTTTTTTCAAAGTTCATGAAAAGCAGATGATTCGCCAAGAAACCCAATCTATTTCATAGCAAGTTTCACCAACAAAATGTGAGTATTCACCGATATATGAGTATTGCCACGATCAATACAACCATTTTCAATCAAAAATCCGTTTGTCTTTTGGGTTGATTTGTTAATTTGTTTCTAACCAAACAATAACAAATTTGGTTTACTTGACAGTAGTAATGCTCCGACTCTCTACCACTGCTTTCTCAGCTCACTTTGTGAGAGTCTTGTTGAGTAAACCTTTTCTATCCATTGCTCATGGAATAAGGTTGTATTATGAGTGAACAACATTATTTAGCGTTAGATATCGGTGGTAGCGCCGTCAAATACGGCATAATGACCCCAAACGGCAACATCATATCAAAAGGCAGTTACCCTAGCCCAACAACTAACATCGAAGATTTTTGGCAACAATTTGAGCAACAATTATTACCAATCGCGCGTCAGTATCAAGTGTCAGGCCTTGCTATTAGTGCCCCGGGCTCTGTTGATTGTGAATCGAGTATTATTTATGGCCATAGCGCTCTGCGTTATTTACACGGGCCTAATTATCGCCAAGAATTTCAAGACCGCTATCAACTTCATTGTGAAATTGAAAATGATGCCAACTGCGCCGCTTTAGCAGAATTATGGCATTCAAAACTTGATGATGACTTTTGCTTATTGGTGATCGGAACGGGCGTTGGTGGCTCGACCGTTATTAACGGCAAAGTCCATCACGGCAAACATCTGCATGGCGCAGAATTTGGCTATATGTTTGTTGGGGTAGACGATGAAGGAAAACCGGTCAATATCAGTGGTTGTGCGGCAACCCGCTCATTAATACAAAACACCGCGAAGTTATTGGGTCTACCCGAAGACCAATTGAATGGTAAAAAGGTATTCGAACTGGCCGAAATGGGCGACGAACGAATACAAGCCATTATTGACAAGTGGTATCAAATGCTCGCTTATGCGGTTTATAATGTGCAATATTGCGTTGATCCCAACCGTATCATTATTGGTGGTGCCATCAGTAGTCGTCCTGATTTATTAGAACGTATAGAAGAAAAGCTCGATCAAATATTTTCTGAAAATCCTTACTCTAGCGTTCGACCACAATTGAGTGTGTGTGAAGCGGGTAATGATGCTAATTTAATTGGGGCTTTATACCACTACTTACAACGTCAAGAGTTAAAGAGTTAAAGAGTTAAAGAGTTAAAGAGTTAAAGAGTTAAAGAGTTAAAATAACTCCATTTCATAAAAAAGCCACGATAGTTAATTTATTATCGTGGCTTTCTTGTATCCATATAATGTCATTTTTTATTGGTCAGTAATACGCTCTAATTTAATCGTCAAATTACCAACAGGAGCATGCGTTGTTTTTAGCCAAGGTTTAGCCGGTTGATCAACCCCAACCGATTTATTGTAAGCTTGCTCTGCATCATATAACTGAGTTTGCTTACCATAGTCATCTTGATGGCTATATACCGCGACATAACGAATGACTTTCGACATATCGCTCACCGGTGCTACGAGATCAAATTGGTCATATTTGGTCAAGTATGTCGCTTTTACCTCATCTCCTACCGGTTTAAATTGACCATCAAGAAATTGTAAATACGGCACAACTACGGTTTCTCTGGCTTCACTGGTAATATGAATCCCTTGATCAAATTCTAACTGTGGTAAAGCAAACACTTTGACAAAGGTTTTTCCTGAATCAAGCTGCATCACTGCATCTTTCTGAGACAAGCTAAAAGGCAGGGTTTTATTCGATGCTAAATAAGTGGCCTCAATGTCTGAAAAAGAATCCGTCGTGATGGCGACAGACTGAAGATCGGCGACTTGTTTCACTTCTTCCGCTGTCGTAGCCACTTTATCTGAACCAAATAAATTTGGGTTGAATATATTGCCATCTTTATCCGCACAGCCAGCTAGCGCTAATAATACGCTTAATGTGAGTATTTTTTTCATCTATGTTCCTTTCGATAAATAATTATTCTTATAAAATATGTCTTTCTTATTAAAGCTTAGATTGCGATGTTTTAAACTAACTTGCAACTTAACCTTATTATTAATCCATAAAACAATTCCCACCACGTGAAACATTTCATAATAATGAAATATTTCACAAGCAACCATTCGAGCTACACATAACTATTCAAAAAATAACGTGATAAAACTCACGAATAACCACTTGATTCATGAAACTGTCAGATATTATCCAAAACTTTCATGAGACTAAAAGACGAGTATTTGAATTTAAATTCGTGATAAGCAATGCATTTTTTACGAAGCCGCTTTATTTTACTGTGATCTTAATAACACTACCCGGCCTAAAGACCAATTTCATAACCATACCCAATAATAAGTTGGTGTGATTCTATTCAATAATTTCAAACCTTTCACTTCATATACTTTGCTCAGCATTTAGGTAAACACAAACAAAAATAACAAACACTTTTCATTAGTGTACATAAAGGGAAATTATATGAAATTATCAACACTAACATTGGCGCTTGCTGCTGCCACCACGCTATTACCACTTGCCGCACAGGCTGACGATGACTTCCTATTTACAGGTTATGCCCGTTACGGTGCGGGTTACTCTGCCGACGACGCGCTATACGACGGCGCGATGAAAAATGGGATTAACGTCATTAAGACTGCAAACAGCCAGTATCAAGCCACCGGTCGTTTAGGCAACGAAGGCAATGGTTTTGAGTTCAAGTTACAAAAAATGTTCCAACAAGATGATATGCAATGGGATGTTGCGGTCATGCTTGACGATGGTTATGACGGCAATCCAACGGGGATTTCTCAGGCTTATGCGGGCGGTAAAGGTATCTTTGCAACCCAACCCGATGCTTATATTTGGGCAGGTCAACGCTTTAACGGACGTGAACAAATTGGTGTGAACGATTATTTCTACCTAATGAATGATGGTACCGGTACCGGTGTTGATAACTTAGACCTTAGCTTTGCAAAATTAGACTTCTCTGTTGTAGCAGGTGATAAAGGCCGCAATGGTCGTTATGCAGTTGTCACCAAACTACACGACATCAATCTTACTGATTCTCAAAGCTTACGTTTCCACTTTAACTACGGGTTTGGCAATGGTTCATCAACCGATGCGGATACTGGAATCACCAGCAAAGTCGATGATAACAACGCATACCAAGTTGCTGCGATTCACCGCATCAGCTGGTCAAATGGTTGGAACGAAACCGCGGTTCGCTACAGTGATGGTGTGCGCAATGGCATCTTATGGGGTAACCCAGCTGACGAGGGCGGTTCACTAGGTGTCTTCGCTTACGGTGCGATTGATTTCACTGAAAACGTATTAATGGAATACGCATTAAGCTTTGAAGACAATGATTTATCCACTAACGCTCACGGTGACGAAATGTGGAGTCAGGCGGTTATTCGCCCTGGATATCGCTGGAATGACCGCATGAGTACTTGGTTAGAATTAGGTTATGACCAAGTAGACTTTGATGATTCAGATAAAGGTACTAACTCATCTTGGAAAGCAACCCTTTCACAAAACATCGGCTTAGGTAGCTTTATGTACTCTCGCCCGATGCTTCGCTTCTACGCGACTTATGGTCAACTAGATACTGATTACGCAACAGGTTCAGGTGCTGAACAAGGTACTTCTGATGCGCTAACGGTAGGGGCAATGTTTGAAGCATGGTGGTAAGCAATAATCCATGTTAAGCCTTGCATGTGGGGATGATTCACCATGATTCCCCACTGTATTAATCCTTTATATATGAATTTTTTCATACCTTTCTGAGTAACAGGCCAGTTTGTTCAGAAAGGCTTTTTTTGATGACGGTTATTGTTTCGTTATGACCGTCATGAAACAAAGCTGAAATATTTCATGAAACGTGGTGTTTTTGTTTCATTTTTCAATCTTTAGAAATTTAGTTTCTCAAAAACAACAAATAGGAAAGTAACCACTCGTCTTTATCGCTATTTACCACCTAATATCCATACAAATGGAAACCGCTTTCACTAAGTGGAAACTTAAAATAAGAATAAAGACTAAAGGATGTAGCATGGCAACGATCAAACAAGTTTCTGAACTTTCTGGTGTATCTCAAGCAACCGTTTCGCGCGTGATCAACGGAAGCAGCCGAGTCAGCCATGACAAGAAACTTCGCGTTGAGAAAGCCATTCAGGAATTAGATTATCGTCCACAATCCATTTCTCATTCCGCTGCACTCAATCGCTCCGGTTGTATCGGATTAGTGATACCAGAACTGGCAGGTCCTTACTATGGCAACATAATGAGTACCATCGAAGAAACATTACGCCCACTAGGCTATCAACTATTGGTGACCGCTGGCGGTCAAAGCGAACAAAGTGAACAAACCGCGGTCGAGTTTTTATTCAGCCGACGAGTTGACGCTTTGCTGTTGTATACCTCTTATTTGTCTGATGATTATCTCATTGAAATATCCAAACAAAAATTACCAATGGTGGTATTAAGTCGCTTTATTCCTGAGCTTCATAACAGTTGTATTGAAATGGATGATGAACTGGGCGGCAAGTCAGCGACCAAGCACCTAATCGAATTAGGCCACCGCCGAATCGCGTGTATTACTGGTCCGTTATCCAAACCGGATGCGCGTGCTCGTTTGCAGGGCTATCGCACCGTTTTAGAAGAGGCCAATATCGCTTACGACTCAAGGCTAGTGGTGGAGGCAGGATTTACCGAGTTAACGGGAGCAAAAGCGATGGAGAAACTGCTCAACCGTAAACTCGATTTTTCAGCGGTTTTTTGCTGTAACGATTTAATGGCCATTGGGGCAATCGAAACATTAAATGAGCTGGATTCTCCTCAAAAAGAGCCAATCTCAGTGATGGGTTTTGACAACATTATTTTCAGCCAATATGTCACGCCAGCCCTATCAACCATTCACTACCCTATTGAAAAAATGAGTGTCGAAGCAGTGCACCTGCTTTTACAAAAGATCAATAAGAAAAAACTCGATGTGCAATTTAAGTTCACGCCAACGCTCGTCGTTCGTGAATCTACTATGGCGCTTGCACCTCTATAAAAAAGCCATACATCCAATAACATTTTTAAGGACGAAATAATGATGAAATTGAAGTCTATTACGCTTGCTGCCATGGTCAGTGCTGCCGCTATCGGTTCAGTACAGGCTGAAGAAAAAATTCGCTTTGATGGTTTCCCTGATTTTGATAGTAGTTTGAAAGTGATCTTACCGGATTTTGAGAAGCAAACCGGTATTCATGTTGACTACTTGATGAACAACCACGAAGACCATCATAAAAAACTATTGACCAACTTAGCCACTAACTCTGGGGCCGGTGATGTTGTGGTGATCGACGTCGAAAAAGTAGGTGACTTTGTTTCATCAGGTGGGCTGGTCAATCTATCTGAAAAATACAATGCCGAGCAATACAAAAAAGATTTTGCCCCTTATGCATGGGCACAAGGACAAGACCCTAAAGGCGATGTCTATGGTATCCCGGTCGATCTCGGCCCTGGTGTGATGTATTACCGTCGTGATCTGTTAAAACAAACTGGTGACAACATTGATAATGTTATCTCTGATTGGGATTCTTACATTTCCTATGGTGAGGATCTTAAGAAACAAGGCACCTATCTAATTGCCTCAGCGGCCGATGTCGCTCAAACGATCATTTACACCACTGTCGGAGAGAATGAAGGCTTATATTTTGATAATCATGGTAAACCTTTGGTCACTAGCCCACGCTTTGTCAAAGCATTCACTGTCGCCAAAGAAATTCGTGATAAAGGGTTAGATGCTCGTATCACCTCATGGAGTAACGAGTGGTACGAAGGGTTCCGTAATGGCACCTTTGCCACACAGCTTTCTGGGGCTTGGTTACTAGGACATCTCCAAAACTGGATCGCACCGAAAACAGCAGGAAAATGGGGGGTATCTAAACTGCCTGATGGTATTTACGGTAGCTGGGGCGGCTCTTTCTTATCAATTCCAAAACAAAGTAAGCATCAAGACGCGGCTTGGGAATTGATCAAGTATATGACGACCAAGCGTGATATTCAGCTTAAACACTTCTCTACTATTGGTGCTTTCCCAGCCAATGTGACGACTTATGATGACCCAATGTTTTCAGAACCAGTCCCGTTCTTAGATGGGCAGAAAGCGCGTTTACTCTTTGCTGAGATCACCAAAAAAATTAAGCCAATTGTGCCATCAAAAGGTGACTCTATTGCACGTTCAATCATCTTAGAAAATGCATTGATGCAAGTTTTAGATGAAGGCAAAGACGTCAAGCAAGCCTTAGCTGATGCACAACGCATGATCGAGCGACGCACTCGCAATTTGTAAAAGTTATTTATCTTAGCTCACTCAGCCAACACTCAGGGTGCCTACCAGGGATTAATTCTGTGCTGTTGGCTACTTTATCTCTAACAAAGTTTAGATTGGTATGACTGAGTAAGATTGCTATCGACTTTCAACAAGAGTACCCATCACTATGTCTCAAATTAAACAAGTGAAAAATCCGCCTTTAGTGCCACCTTCCGCACCCATTTTCAATTGGCGGCAACTAACACCATATAGCTTTTTAATGCCTTTTTTGGTGTTATTTAGTGTGTTTGGTTTATTCCCATTGCTCTTTTCCGTTTATTTAAGTTTTCATGCTTGGAATCCGGTTGAAGGCCTTTCTGCGATGAAGTATGTCGGCACAGAAAATTACCACATTGCACTTACCGACCCTTGGTTATGGCGATCCTTAAAAAACACTGTCTGGTTAGCACTAACCTCTGGTGTAATGCAGCATTTAGTCGCTATTCCAGTCGCCTACATTTTAGTGTCATTTTCTGACCGTGTACGCCACTGGTTAACTTCCGCTTATTTTTTGCCTTACATCACTTCGACCGTGGCGGTATCACTGATTTTCTTTAACATGTATTCGCCAAATTCCGGCATTATCAATCAAGCCTTAATCTCTCTCGCTCATAACCCTTGGACAAGCTGGGCATTTTCTTGGGCTTTAGATTTTCAACCGATTCGTTGGTTAGAAAATTCCAGCTTAATTAAACCGTCCATCGCCTTTGTGGTGTTCTGGAAATACACCGGTTTTAATATTGTGCTTTACACCACCGGCTTAATGACGATTCCAAAAGATATCTTAGAAGCGGCTCGTATGGACGGCGCTAACGCTCTACGTCGTTTCTGGCACATTTCTTTGCCTATGATCCGCCCATTCATCTTCTTTGCTGTCACCTTAACCATTATCGGCAACTTGCAATTATTCGAGGAACCTTTCGTGTTAACGCGTGGTACGGGAGGCACTGGACAAGCAGGCTTAACCATCTCGATGTATTTATACAAAGTCGGTTGGGAATGGCTTGAAATGGGGACGGCTTCTGCTATTTCCTGGTTGTTATTTGCATTAATCGCAGCCATGACAGCATTGCAATTTTTCTTCTTTGGTAAGAAAGGTTTGGAGGCTAACTAACATGCAAGAGAACATTATGAATATGACAGAAACCAAGCCGAGTATCCGTTGGGGACAAATTGCCACTAAAGTTATTTTAGGCATCATTACTCTGATATTAATCGTTTCGGCCATCATGACGGTTTTCCCTTTCTTATGGTCAGCGCTTTTATCAACACGCGATAGAAGTGAAATTTTTGGTGTCAGTTTAAGTTTCGCGATTGGCGATAGCTTAGCTTATAACTATCAAAAACTGCTAGAAATCATGCCTTTCTGGCAAGCTATGTTTAACAGTATGCAAGTGGCCTTCTTAGGCACCACCATTTCCCTATTGTTTTGCAGTATGGGTGGCTATGCCTTTGCGGTGTATAAGTTTAAAGGCAAAAATTTACTTTTTGGGCTATTAGTCGGTTCGATGATGATCCCACCAGTACTGAGTATTATTCCTTATTACCTTACCGTGCAATTTTTGGGGCTATTGGATAATACTGTTGCGGTGTGGCTACCCTTCACCGCGACACCATTTGGGATCTTCTTAATGCGCCAACACATCGTGGCATCCGTTCCACGAGAGCTATTGGAAGCGGCCAAACTCGATGGTGCTGGTGAATTCCGCACTTATTGGAGCGTCGTATTACCACTGCTTAAACCAGCGTTAGCAACACTGGCCATCGTACAGTTTGTTTTCTTCTGGAATAACTTCTTAACGCCATTAGTGGTACTGAATTCAACGGAAAACTACGTAGTCACACTCGCGCTTCGTTCGGTTCAAAACCTGCCCAATACCCCTTGGGGCGCAGTAATGTTAGGCACTTTTATTTCGATTCTCCCTATTGCAACATTCTATCTGTTTGCATCTCGTCAAATGATCAGCGGCCTCACATCCGGCGCGGTCAAAGGATAAGTAATTATATTTCGATGAACCATTGTTCATCAGTAAGGATACCGATATGGCACAAGTTGAATTTAAAAACTTAAAAAAATCGTTTGGCGATGTTGAAGTCGTCAAGCAGTTCGATTTAAAAGTAGAAGATGGTGAATTCTTAGTTTTACTCGGGCCATCCGGCTGTGGTAAATCAACCATTTTACGTATGTTAGCGGGTTTAGAAGACATTACTTCTGGCGATGTGATCGTAGGTGACCGAGTGGTTAATAACGTGGATGCCAAAGAGCGTGATCTTGCGATGGTATTCCAAAGTTACGCGCTTTACCCACATATGACGGTGTATGAGAACATTGCTTTTGCTTTGAAATTAAAAGGCATGAAAAAGCCTGACATTGATGCGGAAGTACGTAAAGCCGCTAAGATGCTGGAGCTTGAACCATTGCTTGACCGTAAACCAAAAGAATTGTCTGGTGGTCAAAGACAACGAGTGGCAATGGGCCGCGCGATGGTTCGCACTCCCAAAGTCTTCTTGTTTGATGAACCACTATCGAACCTAGATGCTAAGCTACGTGGCACCATGCGTGATGAGATTAAAACCTTACACCGTACGCTTAAAACCACCACCATCTACGTGACTCATGACCAGATAGAAGCCATGACATTAGCCAACCGTGTGGTGATCTTAAAAGATGGTTATATCGAGCAAGTGGGTACCCCAGAGGAAGTGTTCCGTCACCCAGCTAACGAGTTTGTCGCGCAATTTATTGGTAACCCATCAATGAACATGTTGGATGGTAAGATTGAACTGCATGGAGATCAATACATCGTGGATTTAGGCAAAGAGACGCTTACCGTTCCTAGTCGCTTCCACGATAAGATCCGTAGTGGCCAAGCGGTGCGTGTTGGTATTCGACCTACCGATATTTATCTGCGCAGCAACCATATTGAACATGACCAAGTTCAATCATTCACCGTCAACATTAAAGATAAAGAGTTACTTGGCGCCAATATGCTCTTAAAAACCCAAGTTGGAGAGCAGCCTTTACTGGTTGAAGCGAGCATTGTGGATATTGATAACAGTGCCATTACTGATATCGTTTGGGATCTCAATGAGCTGCATCTCTTTGATAATGAAAGTGGCCAATCATTAGCTAGCTTCTAGCATTTTATTCTTTCGACCAAGTTAACCCTATATCGCTAATCATGTTTTGTGATATAGGGTTTAACTGCCTAGCTAATCGAAAACGGTGCGGTCGAATCGCGCACTTTTAACTCAACTGGTGGCACTCGATGCGCTTGGTTATTACCATTAATTAAATCAAGCAAAGTAAACACGGCGGCTTGCCCAATCCCTTCTAATGGTTGTTTTACCGTTGTGAGTGGTGGAATGAAGTAACTTGATAAGATGAGGTCATCAAAACCAACCACCGAAACCTGAGCCGGAACGCGGATGCCATGTTGATACAGAGCTTGCATTGCTCCGTAGGCACTTTGATCATTGGCGGCAAAAATAGCACTAAACGGCTGTTTCTCTTTAATTAAACGCGTCACCGCATCAAAAGAATCTTTCATTTCAAACTCACCACGACGGATCAGTCTTTCGTTAATCGGCAAACCAGCATCAGTCAATGCGCGCTTATAACCTTCTAGTCGTTGTTGAGCATCACTATGACTAACAATCCCTTGCAAATGAACAATGCGGCTATGCCCTTGCTGAATTAAGTGATTGGTCGCCATGTAAGCCCCAATACTATTATCAACTTTAATTGAGGTAACGTTTTTACCTTCCATCGATCGCCCAATCGCCACGATTGGTTTACTGGTGGCATAACGGTTGACTTGCTCATCACTGAGCGTGCCAGTCAAAGTCATAATGCCATCGACTTTTTGAGCAATCAGCTTATCCATCGCTTTGGTTTCAGCTTCATTATTCCAATAACCGGTTGCAATGAGTAGATTATAGCCACGGCTAGTGACGGCTTTTTCCATCCCATAAAGAATCTCACTGGAAAACGGGCTTTCGGCGCTTTGGATCAACACCCCAAGTGTCATACTGCGTGTGACACTTTTTGCCCCTTGGCGCGTACTTGGCTTGTAACCTAACGTTGAAATCGCATTCTCGATCAGTTGGCTTTTATCTGGCGCAACAAATGTGGTGCGATTAAGAAAGCGAGATACCGTACTTGGCGATACACCCGCCAGCTCCGCTACATCATATACCGTTGGCACGGATATTTTTTTACTCTTCACCCTAATTCCCTCTAGCAGCAAAAGACCTTATATGGCCTGAATTTATTTTTATTTTCGTTATTCTATGGGGTTAGATTACTTAGCTCAATCAACTAAATCAAAAACCAATGACTAAACAAAGATTTCACTTTTATACATGATATAATCGAGTAGGAGGGGGCCTCACGGCCTCCGTCCTCTCACACCACCGCACAAGCGTGGGTCGCATACGGCGGTTCCGAATACATTTTCAGTATGTCATATCCATCTAGTAACGAATATAACCCCATCTCAGTGAATCTGACATTTGACATGGCATGATTTACTTGAGGTGTACGTGATAACTTCCACCAACCTTTATCTGACATGGCGATTTTCCAAGCATTACGTTCACTCACTCCATTATTTTGAAGCCATGTCGCTATGCTGTATTTTCGCTTACGTTGTTTTAGGCGGTAGCACCGCAGTCGGCGTCTTATCCAACTGTCTAGGTTTGTCATTACTCTTTTCCTCAGTGCTAGTTTGAAGTAATGCTGCCAACCTCTGAGGTATTGAGTTAGCTCCTTGATTATACGAGATAACTCCCTTCCTCTGTTCCGCTTCGTTATTTGTCTAACTCGTCTTTTCATTCGAGTTAGGGCTTCTGGTGAAATTTGAATTTCACCATTGCTCTTGAAACGGTGGCTTAAATAGCGTCTATTTTCTATTCGGGTGGCTGCACTTTTCTCTCGGTTTACCTTGAGTTTTAACTTGCCTTCCAAGTAGGACGTTATTGAGGCTTTTACCCGCTCTGCTGCTGCCTGACTACCGACATAAATTTGGCAGTCGTCTGCATATCGACAAAACTTATGGCCTCTTCTTTCTAGCTCTTTATCAAGCTCATCTAATACAACGTTTGATAGTAGCGGAGACAAGGGACCACCTTGTGGTGTTCCCTTTTGCCTCTTCTCCATTAAACCATTTCGCATCAGGCCAGATTGTAGATATCTTCTAATTAGTTTTAATACCCGTTTATCCTCAATTTGTTTGGATAAACGATGCATGAGCCGATCGTGGTTCACAGTATCAAAGTACTTTTCTAAATCGATATCAACGACAAAGCTTTTCCCTTTTCGAATGTAATAGCTTCCTTGAACAAGTGCATCGTGTGCACTTCGGTTCGGGCGAAAGCCAAAACTATTTGAAGAAAATGTTGGCTCAAGGATCTCCGTTAGTTTAATCACGATGGCTTGTTGAACCATACGATCGATCACTGTCGGGATCCCAAGCTGTCGAAATCCTCCAGAGGATTTCGGTATCTCTACACCTAGTACGGGTTGTGGTTGGTAACTACCATCTATAATAGATTGTCGCAGTTGCTGACCATTTCCGTTTTGCTTGAGCAGATTAATGGTTGCTTCAATGTTGAGTTTATCGACACCCGCACAACCTTTATTGCTTTTGACTCGGCGTAGTGCTTCGTTCAGATTAGCTGGTTCGCAGATGCTCTCCAGCAATTGAGATGTGTTTACCAAGACTCGTCCTTCTTTCTACGCCAATTTCGCTTGTCACGCTTCGTCACCCTCAGTGCTACTGGCGGTATTACCGATTGGGACGGAGAGATGGTTTTCATCGTTGCTGTGACTCCACTGAATTTGAGTGTCCTGCGACTGCTTCTTGATGTATTCGGTTCAGGCCTTCTTTTAAGCTGTACTAACTTAAAATACTATGCCTTCGGCTGACTTCTTATCACCCTTCACGACGCCTCACGGCGACGTTAGTCTTCTTGAAGACAGGCGGTAAGATCTCCCGAGGTAAGACGTTGCTCTTTCCTTTGGTTATGCTTGATTTACTTGTACACACTTCCCGTCGAGGCATTGGGCTATTCTATCTGTTGCAAGGTTACCCAAGTTGCACAAGCCTACTATCAAGTTTCTGTTCGTCATAACCAAATTTTGCCATTTGCTTCCTTCAGATTTCACCTCACGGTGAACACCCTTGCATAGGCTAACGGTTCTTGCTCGACTAAGCCCGTAGAGGACTTTCACCTCCTAGATCAACGCCATGCTCGGCGCACAACAAAAAAAGCAGCGCTTTAACAGCGCTGCTTTATCATTAATAAAACGAGATTAATCCCGTTTCGCTAATCCACCAGCAAACACGATACCGCGTGAACGTCCGTCCCTTTGATCTGTGGCTTTTGCTCGGCACATTGCGCGGTTGCAATTGGACAACGAGTTCTAAACACACAGCCCGATGGTGGGTTGATCGGCGATGGCAAATCCCCTTCCAGCATTTGAATCACTTTGGCGCGTTCTTTTTTAGGATCTGGGATCGGTACGGCTGACATCAAAGCTTTGGTGTATGGATGTTTTGGATTGGCAAATAATGCATCCGACTCACCCAGTTCTACTGCATTACCTAGATACATCACCAATACGCGATCTGAGATGTGTTTTACTACCGATAGATCATGGGCAATAAACACTAAGCTCAAGCCCAACTCACGTTGCAGCTCTTTGAGTAGATTCACAACCTGAGCCTGAATCGATACATCAAGGGCGGAAACTGGCTCGTCACAGATGATCATTTTCGGGTTCAAAATAAGTGCGCGCGCGATACCAATACGCTGACACTGCCCCCCTGAAAATTCATGCGGGTAGCGGTTAATCACGTTTGGCAATAGACCTACTTTATCCATCATCGCTTTCACTTTGGCTTTCACTTCCGCTTTAGACAGTTTTGGATAAAACGTGACTAAAGGCTCGGCGATGATGTCTCCCACCGTCATTCGCGGGTTAAGCGAAGCCAGTGGATCTTGGAAAATCATTTGAATTTCTTTACGCTTTTCACGCTTTTGTACCGCTTGCATACGAGTGAGGTCTTGGCCTAACCACAGCACTTCACCTTCCGTTGCTTCCACTAAGCCAACAATCGCGCGTGCAAATGTGGATTTACCACAACCAGACTCGCCGACTACGCCAAGAGTCTCACCTTCGTACAAGCGTACATTAACACCGTCTACCGCTTTTAATTTAGCGGGTTTTGACCAAGGCCAAGCTGATTTTGAGGCGATATTGAAGTGAACTTTTAAATCTTTAATATCCAGCAGTAAATTTTTGTCAGCAAGCGCCACTTTTTCAATTTTCGCTTTTGGTTCAACAATGCTTGGTTGCTCTGTTTTTACTTCGTTTGTAATGCTCATGACTTCCAAGTCTCCCATTCAGAAAAACAAGCACGGAAACGGTCTTCACCAAATGGTAAAAGTTGTGGTGCTTCTTTGCGACAACGATCGGTAACACGGTGACAACGCTCTTGATACGGACAGCCCGTTGGCAAACGTAGCAAGTTTGGTGGGTTACCTGGAATGGTTGGTAATTCTTCGCCTTCGGTATCAAGGCGAGGAATCGCACGTAGTAGACCTTCACTGTATGGGTGACTTGGCTTGTAGAATATTTCATCTACCGAACCGTATTCCATTGTACGCCCAGCATACATTACAAGGACTTTTTCGCATGAGCCAGCGACCACGCCTAAATCGTGGGTAATCATAATAATCGCCGTATTGAATTCGTCTTTTAGCTCATTCAATAAATCCATGATTTGCGCTTGTACTGTTACATCCAGCGCTGTGGTAGGTTCATCGGCAATCAATAGTTTTGGACGGCAAAGCAAAGCCATCGCAATCATGACACGCTGACGCATACCACCTGAAAACTCATGTGGGTACATATTGATACGCTTACGCGCTTCAGGAATTTTCACCGCTTCAAGCATACGGACCGACTCTTCAAACGCTTCGGTTTTGCCCATGCCTTTATGCAGCATCAACACTTCCATTAACTGCTCACTCACCTTCATATATGGGTTAAGTGAGGTCATTGGGTCTTGGAAAATCATCGCAATTTCTTCTGCGCGAATCTTATTGAGCTCTTTTTCTGGCAAATTTAAGATTTCTTTACCTTCAAATTTAGCACTGCCGCTGATCACTCCGTTTTTCGCCAGCAAGCCCATGATGGCAAACACGGTTTGAGATTTACCCGAACCTGATTCACCCACAATGCCAAGCGTTTCCCCTTGCTTGATTGAAAAGCTTAAATCGTTAACCGCAGTAACCATGCCGTCTTGGGTTTTAAACTCAACCCTTAAGTCTTGTACATCTAATAAATTACTCATTCTCTTTCCTTAAATTCTTTTTGGCTTCAGCAAGCTATTAACGGTCTTTTGGATCCAGCGCATCGCGCAGACCATCGCCGACATAGTTAAAGCAGAACAGCGTGACAACCATGAAGGCCGCAGGGAAACCAAGTTGCCAAATCGCAATCTCCATGGTTTGTGCACCCTCTTGCAATAACGCTCCCCAACTGGTCATAGGCTCTTGAACACCTAACCCAAGGAAAGATAAGAATGACTCGGTAAGAATCATGCTTGGTACCAATAGCGTTGAATATACAGCAACGATACCGAGTACGTTTGGCACAATGTGACGAGTAATGATTTTCCAGTTACTGACACCACACACATGCGCCGCTTCAATGAACTCTTTATTACGTAAGCTCAATGTTTGGCCACGAACAATACGTGCCATATCAAGCCAAGCAATGGCCCCGATCGCCACAAAGATTAAAATGATGTTACGGCCAAAAAACGTCACCAGTACAATAACTAAGAACATGAACGGTACGGCGTATAGAATTTCCAAAATACGCATCATAATACGATCGACCTTACCACCAATGAAGCCAGAGGCTGCACCGTAAAGCGTACCAATTAATACCGCAACGAATGCCCCTAACACACCGACCATCAATGAAATTCGTCCCCCCATTAAGGTTCGAACGTACAAGTCTCGACCTAGGCTGTCTGTGCCAAATACATGTTCAGCAGAGGGCGCCGCTTGTAAGGCATACCAATCTGTATCGTCATAAGCAAAATGCGCGAACATTGGTAGGAAGATCACCGATAAAGTAATCAATGCCAAAATAACCAAGCTCACCATCGCGGCTTTATTGCGCATAAAGCGAATACGAGCATCTTGCCAAAGGCTACGACCTTCAATTTCTAAGTTCTCAGAGAACTTTTCGATCGCCTCTAAATTTTCTTTTTTCGTTAACATAGCGTCAGTCCCTGATTAGTAGCGAATTTTCGGATCAATATAAGCCAGTAGTACATCGACAATGGCATTGAAAAGAATGAATAGGAAACCAATTAATATGGTTATCCCCATCACTAATGAATAATCACGGTTAAACGCCGCATTCACGAACAGCTTACCAATTCCCGGCAGGCCGAAAATGGTTTCGATTACCACCGAACCGGTAATGATACCGACAAACGCAGGTCCCATATAAGACACCACAGGAAGTAACGCAGGCTTTAAAGCATGTTTAAACACAATATATTTATAGCTCAACCCTTTGGCGCGGGCAGTACGAATAAAGTTACTGTTTAAGGTTTCAATCATGCTACCGCGAGTAATACGAGCAAATGTCGCAACGTACAATAAAGACATCCCCACCATCGGTAAGAATAGGTACTGGAAGCCACCATCTTTCCAACCACCCGCTGGGAACCAACCTAAGTTAATAGAAAAGATATAAATTAATACAGGCGCAAGTACGAATGAGGGCATCACCACCCCGAGCATCGCAGTGGACATAATGGTGTAATCGATCCAGGTATTTTGCCGCAGAGCCGCAATGGTTCCGACCCCGACCCCGGCAATAAGAGTAAAGATAAAGGCAAAAAAGCCAACTTTAGCCGAAACCGGAAGAGCCGCGTAAACCAACTCATTCACGGTGTAATCTTGGTACTTAAATGAAGGGCCAAAATCACCTTGGAGAATATTGGTCAAATAAGTGGTGTATTGCACTAAAACCGGCTTATCTAAGCCATATTTAGCATTAATATTTGCCATCACTTCAGGAGGCAACGGACGCTCACTTGAGAACGGGTTACCTGGAGCAAAGCGCATTAGGAAGAAAGACACCGTAATCAATACCAATAAGGTTGGTATTGCTTCGATCAGCCTTTTAAAAATGAATTTAAACATAGTAAAACTTCCAGTTGTGACTAATGAATAGTTTGCCCATCATGTGTTGGACATTCCTTGTTATATTATTTTTATTATGTTTGCAGCATCGACACTTAAACTTGATACACACCTTGAAAGGCTAGGCATAAAGTAAGATTGAGATACCACTGAGTTTTTGCCAATCATCTTGGCCATAGAAGAAGCATTAAGAGGTATTGAATGGGGTAAGCACTCTTTTAATGAAAAAGAGATTAAGTGATTCAGCGTTTTGCCTTCACTTATTAGCATCATTTTTGTCGCGCTATTGGCAACGATTTGAGTGCTATTTTTTGAAATTCCGTTCAAATACATACATCGACTCCATGACCTGTATGATTAGAAATAAGCATGTTATTTAGTTGTCAATAAAAGCAATATTCAGCGCAATCCTTACGCTTAATAGCTTTTCACGCTATTCCTTAAGACAAACATTAACAACATTCAACAGAATAATCTACCAACTTGGCACTAAAACCACAGATATTGTGACGTCAATATTTTGTTTCCATATAAAAACACCAGTTACTTGTATAAATAAAAAACAAATAACTTCATTCAATCACCAATGGTTTAAGCCGCTCCCATCAAAGACCAATATATTCACTATTGATACTTCTAACACTTTTCTAAACGATAAAAATAAAAATAGGTTCTGCATGTCTCCATACAGAACCTAACCTTAAATTTTAATTACTTAGCAATTTTATACAGGTCTTTCGTATAAATTTTATCTTCTGCGTTATGTTGCGGGAAGCCACCAACCAGAGGAGACACCAAACGAGCTTTTACGTATTGGAAGATAGGAGCAATTGGCATGTCACGAGCCAGTAGTTTCTCCGCTTCTGCATACAAATCTGCACGCTCTTGGTCACTAGTCGAGTTCAATGCCTTTTCCATTACAGTATCGTATTCTTTGCTGTGGTAGCGAGGGTCATTCGAGCTGTTGTTGGATTGCATTAACGATAAGAATGCTGATGCTTCATTATAATCTCCACACCAACCTGCGCGAGTCACTTCAAAGTCACCTTGACGGCGCGTATCTAGGTAAGTTTTCCACTCTTGGTTTTCTAATGTCACATCAACAAAGCCAAGTGATTTTTTCCACATAGAAGCAATCGCTACGGCATTTTTCTTATGATTGTCATCCGTATTGTAGAGAAGAGTAAATTTCAGTGGATTAGATTTATTGTAGCCCGCTTCTTCTAACAATTCTTTGGCTTTTTCATTGCGCTGCTTTTGAGTCCAAGTACCGTATTCCGGCATCTCAGGGTGAAAATCAGCGGTAATTTCGGGTGTTAAGAAGTAAGCTGGTTTTTGACCTTGACCAAGCAAAATTCGAGTCATTACATCACGGTCAATCGTATAAGATAAGGCTTTACGTACACGAACATCATTAAATGGTGGCTTTTGGTTATTAAAGCCGTAGTAATATGAACATAAGTTACCAACGACCATTACATCTTCTGGATGTTCTTTCTTCAAACGTTTGAATTGCTCATTTGGCAACTCATCGGTCATATCCAATTCACCAGATAAGAAACGGTTCATTTCTGCGTTTTGACTTTCAATCGGTAAATAAGTCACTTTGTTAATGACGGTATTTTTATTATCCCAGTAGTTCTTATTGCGTACTAATACCATACGCTCGTTCAATACCCAGCTATCAAGAACATAAGCACCATTACTGACAAAGTGCTCAGGCTTAGTCCATTGATCGCCCCACTTCTCCAATACTTTTTTATTCACTGGTTTAACCGTGGTATGGCCCATCATTTTCACAAAATACGGCACTGCTGATTCAAGGCTCACTTCAAGGGTATTTGCATCAACTGCTTTCACACCAAGCGTTGATTTATCCGCTTTGCCCGCAATGATTTGTGCCGCATTCTTCATGGTCGTCATTTCCAGATACCATGCGTATGGCGATGCAGTAGCAGGATCCACTGCGCGTTGGAAGGTAAAGACAAAGTCATCAGCAGTCACAGGATCGCCATTCGACCATTTTGCATCTTTACGTAGGTGGAAGATGAAAGTTTTGTTATCTTTTGTTTCCCAACTTTCAGCCACACCAGGAACAACATTACCATCTGCGTCTTGGTTAACTAAGCCTTCAAATAAATCACGAATCACATTGGATTCAGGCACGCCCTCTGTTTTCTGTGGGTCGATAGAAGCAACTTCTGCACCGTTACCTTTCACCAATTCTTGTTTTTCCGCTAATTTAACGCCTGCTGGAACTTGAGCAGCAGAAACAGAAAGAGAAGCAGCGCCGAAAGCAAGACCGGCACCAAGTAGGATCACTTGAGTGATTTTATTTTTACGCATAGGGTAAACTCCAAATTTTTATATTAATGCATCCGTGACATCTTTATATCGATTATAACTAGCTTACGCTGGTCAATTAGTAGCCTTCACTAGTTTTTAAAGTTTTGTACAACTTTTAATCTATCTAGTACGACTCTAGCGATATATAGAGCGGATTAAGCTATCAATATTTACTGGGATCCACCACAACAAAATTATAAAAACGTAACATAGATTACACTTTCCCTCATTAACAGTACGTATATCCAAATGAAATCGATTGCATAGTTAAATTCACTATACCTATATGAATTTCAATCTTTTACTTCTTCCTTCCTTAGCTCAATTTTTATTAGTTGCAAGCCTAACTTTGACAAGTTTTATCAAATAGAGACTTCAAGTGGAGTTGGCTTGAAAGATATTTCATAACGCGAATTATTAATTGTATATCGATTCAAAATTGTCTTTTTGTTCTTTGTTGACTCACGATCTCTCATCAACACTGCCACTGATGCACAAGTGATGTGCAGGTTTCACCTGATGTTTTTTAGGTGAGCATATTAAGAAAGGACTATAGAGAGAAATACTATGAAACGTTTCAATCTCACTGCAGTGAGTATTGCTTTAGCGTTAGGTTCAGCATCAGTTATGGCTGCTCCTGGGGCTCCAAGCCTCGATATGTACGGTTCAAAAAATTTAAAATTCTCCAAAATCGATTTAGCAATGGAAACCACATCCGGTTACAACAGCATGGTTCAATACCATGAAAATGCTCAAATCGACATTATTTTCAACCAATACAGTGGTGAAACTGGCGACACTTACAACATTTACTTCGATGGTAAAAAAGTCGCAACCGGCCCAATTACTGGCAGCAAAACCACCGCTTCATTTGAATACGCCCAAGGCGGTGTCTATCAAATGGAAATCGAAGCGTGTGATGCCACAGGCTGTAGTAAAACTCAACCTGTTGAACTATCGATTGCCGATACAGATGGTTCTCACCTAGCACCATTAACCATGAACGTTGATCCTAACAATAAAACGTATAACACCGACCCGAATACCGTTGTCGGCACTTACTTTGTTGAATGGGGTATTTATGACCGTGGTTATACCGTTGACAATATTCCTGTCGATAACCTAACGCATATTCTTTATGGTTTCATCCCGATTTGTGGCCCTAATGAATCGCTTAAATCAGTCGGTGGTAATAGTTTCAATGCGCTACAAACTGCATGTCA
Source organism: Vibrio rumoiensis (assembly GCF_002218045.2). Lineage (NCBI taxonomy): Bacteria > Pseudomonadati > Pseudomonadota > Gammaproteobacteria > Vibrionales > Vibrionaceae > Vibrio > Vibrio rumoiensis. Next base: position 1,088,954 of record NZ_AP018685.1, on the reverse strand, counting down.
GGGTGTGCCAGATTATAATGTTGTGATCCATGATCCATGGGCCGCTTATCAAAAAAGCTTTAAGCAAGCGGGTCATGAATACGACACGCCTATTAAAGGTAACTTTGGCATGATGATGGCGCTTAAACAGCGTAATCCTGACCTTAAAATTGTCCCATCTATCGGTGGCTGGACGCTTTCTGATCCCTTCTTTTCCTTCACTGATAAATCAAAACGCGACATCTTTGTTGCCTCAGTTAAAAAATTCCTAACAACATGGAAATTCTTTGACGGTGTGGACATTGACTGGGAATTCCCTGGTGGCGGTGGCCAAGCGACAGACCTAGGTGATCCGGTTAACGATGGCCCTGCTTATATTGCTTTAATGCGTGAATTACGTGCCATGCTAGATGAACTCGAAGTTCAAAATGGTAAAGAATATGAGCTAACTTCAGCCATTGGTGTGGGTTACGACAAACTTGAAGATGTTGATTATGCTGACGCGGCTCAGTACATGGATTACATCTTTGCTATGACTTATGACTTCTATGGCGGTTGGAATAATGTTCCTGGTCACCAAACGGGACTTTACTGTGGTAGCTTTATGCGCCCTGGCCAATGTGATGGCACAGGTGTTGATGCAGAAGGCGAACCATACAAAGGCCCTGCTTATACTACAGACAATGCAATCAAAATTTTGCTAGATCAAGGCGTTCCGGCTAATAAACTGGTTGTTGGTGCTGCTATGTATGGCCGAGGTTGGGATGGCGTGATGCCTGAAAGCTTAACGGTTGCAGGCGATCCAATGACAGGTACCGGTAACGGCAAACTGACAGGCACTAAAGAACAAGGTGTTTGGGAAGCTGGTGTTATTGACTATAAAGGTGTGAAAAGCACCATGATTGGCTCAAATGGTGAAGGCATCAATGGCTTTGAAACCGGCTATGATGAACAAGCTGAAGCCGCGTGGGTATGGAACCGTTCAAACGGTAAGTTAGTGACTTATGATAGCCCTCGCTCTGTTATTGCTAAAGGTCAATATGCTCGAAGCCTAGGTTTAGCGGGTCTATTCTCATGGGAAATCGACGCAGATAACGGTGATATTCTCAATGCCATGCACGAAGGTTTAGCGGGTGAACCAACAAACTACGCTCCGACAGCTGCCGCTGGTGCTGATCAAACCGTAGTCGGCCCTGCTAGCGTAACATTAGATGGTTCAGCTTCTAGTGATCGCAACGGTAGCATTGCTTCATATCAATGGACGCAAACCTCAGGCCCATCGGTAAGCATCCAAAACTCAGCGTCTGCAACTGCTAGCTTTGATATTGGTGAAGTCACCGAAGTCCAAACTTTAGGTTTTACTTTAACGGTCACCGATAACGAAGGCGCAACAGATACTGATAATGTCGTGATCACGGTTAACCCTGTGGATGTTGAGCCAACCAATACCGCGCCTGTTGCGAGTTTAGTGGCTCCAACGCAAGTAAATGCGGGTGATACTGTCACTGTTGATGCTTCTGGTTCAACCGATGCCGAAGGTGATGCACTCACTTACACATGGACACTACCATCAGGCGTAACAGGTTCTGGTGCAAGCATCAGTTTCGTTGCAGGTGAATACGATCAAGATACAACGCTTAGCTTCTCGGTCATCGTTAGTGATGGTGAACTAACGAGCGAAGCTTCAGCCTCGGTGGTTGTACTGAAAAAATCTGGAACGATTGACCCAACTTGTGACAACGCTTGGGATGCTTCAGCGGTTTATACGGGTGGAGATCAAGTAACACTGGATGGCACTCTGTATGAAGCGAAGTGGTGGACAACTGGTGAAAACCCATCACAAACGGGTGAATGGGGAGTCTGGAAGAACTTAGGTGCAGCAAGCTGTGATTAAGTAAACCGAAACTAACCAACACCAAAAAGGCCAACGTATCATGCGTTGGCCTTTCTTCATTCAATTATTCAATCTTGATATCTATTTCCAACGTTCGGCCGCTTTGGCATCAGAATCACGAGAATCGACCCAGCGAACCTCTTCGGTGGTACGTTCTTTTTTCCAAAATGGTGCTTGCGTTTTTAGGTAGTCCATAACGAATTCACAGGCTTCAAATGCCGCATTACGGTGAGCGCTAGAAACACCAACAAAGACAATTTGATCACCCAAATCTAAATCACCGACACGATGGATCACTCGGATATTCAGCAGTGGCCAACGTGATTTCGCTTGTTCACAAATTTGCATTAAAGAACGCTCTGTCATACCGGGGTAATGCTCTAAACTCAACCCCGTTACTGAATCACCAAGATTCATATCGCGTACTTTACCGACAAAGGTCACTACTGCACCAGCGTCAGTACCTTGTGCAAGCTGCTGATATTCTGCGCCTACATCAAAGTCTTCAAACTGCACACTGACTATTTCTTGAACCATTCCAGTTGAAGACATCTTAGCCTCCTGTTACTGGTGGGAAAAAGGCAACCTCATCACCAGATTTGAGCACAGTGTCCATTTTCACCATATCTTGATTCACTGCTACCAATAATTTGCCAGACTGCAACGCTTGCGCCCATTGGTCACCTTTATCACATAGCTGTTGACGCAAGGCTTCCGCCGTAATTTGATCGGCTTCAACGGTCACCGAATCAACTCCCACTAGCTCACGAGTTTGAGCAAAAAATAAAACCTTAATCATTGTTCAACCTTCCGAAAATTATTAAGTTACTTGAGTATCGCAACGAAATGACCAGACTTACCGCCAGTTTTTTCAAGTAAACGAACTTGACCAATCACCATATCTTTTTGTACCGCTTTACACATATCGTAGATGGTCAAAGCCGCAACCGAAGCCGCCGTTAACGCTTCCATTTCAACCCCAGTTTTTCCAGCTAGCTTGCATACAGATTCAATGCGAACTTGATTGGTTTCCGGTTTCGCTTCTAATTGCACTTCGACTTTTGAAAGTAGTAAAGGATGGCAAAGTGGAATTAAATCCCATGTTTTCTTAGCCGCTTGAATACCGGCAATACGTGCCGTGGCAAATACATCACCTTTATGATGTGAACCCGACACAATAAGATCTAATGTTTCTTTCGACATGCTAACCCAAGCTTCAGCGCGAGCTTCTCGTACCGTTTCTTGTTTAGCGGACACATCGACCATGTTAGCTTCGCCGGAGGCATTAATATGAGTAAATTGAGACATGAATACGAATTCCTTAAAACAATAATGAGGGTTCTAAACAGACAAATGCGGCATGAAGTTACAAGGGCGATGACGCGCATCAAGCTGCTCCTTGATTAACTTTTCCCAACCTAGGCGACATGCGCCGGTTGAACCTGGCATCGCAAAGATAACGGTTTGATTCGCCATTCCAGCGATTGCACGAGATTGTAAGCTCGAGGAACCAATATCATCAAAAGACAGCATACGAAAGATTTCACCAAACCCTTCGACTTGTTTATCAAATAAAGGCTTAAGTGCTTCCGTTGTATAGTTTTTTGCAGTAAAGCCAGTGCCACCGCTAATTAAAACCGCTTGGATCGCATCATCGGCAATCCATTGAGAAACCAAAGCGCGAATTTTATATTTGTTATCTGCGATAATTTGACGCTCAGCCAGTTGATGCCCTTCTAGCTGAAGTTGCTCAACAAAATAATCACCCGATGTATCATTTTCAGGCGTTCGAGAATCCGATACGGTCAAGACTGCAATTCGTGCAGGTTTAAACTCAGCAGCAACACGTGCCATGTTGATAACCTCAAAAAATCAAAATATAAAAGGAAGGATTATCCGCCGATAGACGCTAAATGTGGCGTCATACCCGTTTTGCCTTCTTGCAAAAAGTGGCTGACGGACTTGGTATCGAGCGCCCCTTGAATTCGTGCGATAAGGTCTTTTTCTTGCTCATCCTGCTGAAGTAAATCACGTAACTCTACGCCTTCTTCACCAAACAAACACAAATGCAGTTTACCGGTTGCAGACACACGCAGGCGATTACAGGTTTCACAAAAGCCTTTTTCATACGGCATAATCAAGCCAATTTCACCTTGATAGTCTGGATGAACAAACACTTGTGCAGGCCCATCATTGGCCTCTTTAACTTTCAATAGCCAACCATTGGCAATCAAATGATTACGAATACTTACGCCTGATTGATGTTGTTGTTGAAAAAGTTCATCCATTTCACCGGTTTGCATTAACTCGATAAAACGTAATTGAATAGGTCGGTCTTTAATCCAATTTAAAAAGCTTGGCAACGCGTGACCATTAAATTGCTTCAATAGAACAACGTTTACTTTGACTTGTTGATAGCCTACTTCAAATGCGCGGTCGATACCGGCCATCACATCATGGAATTTGTTTTCACCAGTAATTTGATGAAATAAGCGAGGGTCTAGGCTATCGACACTGACATTGATATGCGTTAAACCGGCCTCTTTCCAGTCACCCACTTGCTTTGCCATACGGTAGCCGTTAGTCGTTGTCGCAACCTTAGTAATACCCGAGGTTTGCGCAACCGAAGCCACAATATCGTTAAAATCTTTACGTAAGGTTGGTTCGCCACCGGTAATACGCACTTTAGTGGTACCACAATCGGCAAACGCATGGACGATACGCTTAATTTCAGCTTGATTTAGAAAAGACGAGTTTTTCTTACCGGTAGGATGGTAGCCATCGGGTAAGCAATAGGTGCATTTGAAATTACACACATCCGTGATCGACAGGCGCAAATAATAAAACTTGCGCGAAAAACGATCGACAAATTGAGGATTTTCTGTGGCTGACGAAGACGAGTCGACATCAGATACGCCCGAAAAATCAGGAATATATTGGGAAACTAATTGAGTCACGAAACACCTTTCCAAATACGGGAGGAAGGCTCATTTCTAAACCAACCCTGGTGACAATATGTCACTGGCCTTAAAAACGTATCCACTATTCATCGATAAGACAAATAATAAACTTAGTGATTAACGCTCGGAGCTATGACGTAATTACTGATAAATAGATCAGCAACACTGTTTTTAAATAGTACGCAAGAAAGTGGTATTTTTCCATACCCATTTAGTCCTAGGCCCGTTATATTTATTTAATCGATATCAAAGAATTGTCATTTACTTCTCTAATAAGCCGACTTAGCGTAATGTTCGCGCAGTTCAGATTCCTTGATCAAATTTGAGACTTCATACTTATGCCTATTCATAAAACAAAAAAAGTGGTTGCGATTGGCGGAGGACACGGCCTTGGTCGTATGTTAGCCGCTTTGAAAGATTTTGGATCCAATGCTACCGGTATTGTCGCTACAACAGACAATGGCGGCTCAACAGGTCGTATTCGACAATGCCAAGGTGGCATCGCTTGGGGAGATACCCGAAACTGCATCAATCAGCTGATTACCGAACCTAATATTAGTTCAATGATGTTTGAATATCGTTTCCGTGGGGCCGGTGAATTAAATGGCCATAATCTCGGCAATTTAATGTTAACCGCACTTGATAATCTATCGATTCGCCCGCTTGATGCTATTCATCTCATTTGTGACATGCTCAAAGTAGAAGTCAATATTGTTCCGATGTCGGAACATCCTGCCGATCTCACTGCCCTATCAAAATCAGGCAAATGGGTTCGCGGTGAAACCAATGTCGATGATATGTCTGAACCATTACAGCGCCTTTATGTTGAGCCAGAGGTCCCCGCAACCGCAGAAGGGATTGACGCCATTTTATCAGCCGACTGTATTATCCTTGGACCAGGTAGTTTCTTAACCAGCATCATGCCTCCGTTATTATTGTCGGATATCGGCAAAGCTATTGCTGAAAATCGTCACGCTAAAGTGGTATTTGTTGACAATCTCGATAATGAGTTTGGCCCTGCTGGCATGATGGGATTAGAAGAGAAATTAAAATGGTGTCAACGAGCGTGTGATGGACGATCGGTCGATGTTTTGCTAGGTGAAAACTTTTCGGAAACCTTAAAACAACACTATCAATGTGTTGAGGTCAATTTGGCTTCACCAAACCACGAGTGGCGTCATGATAGGAAAAAACTTCAGCAAGAAATCGAGAAGATTATTTTGCAATAACAAACGCTGCTCGGAAACTCGTTTCTCGTGACTCGACAAATACATCGAGCAACGAGAAGCGTAGCGTCCAAGCCACGAGAAACGCTCACCTCTTTTAACTATTCACAATAAACTGAGCTCGTAACTTTTCTATTTCATCGCGTTTTTGTGCCGCTTGTTCAAACTCTAAGTTTTGTGCATGTTGGTACATTTCACTTTCCAATTGGCTTATTTGTTTCTCAAGCTGCTGTGGCGTTAAAGCTTGGTACTCGGCCGCTTGCTCAGCAACCTTAGATAGCGAAATAACATTACTGTCTTTTTTGCCTTTACGTGTTCCAACATGCCCCAGCTCCATAATATCTTGAATGCTTTTCTTCAAAGCTTGAGGCGTCGTGCCTTTTTCTTCATTATATTGCTGTTGCTTAGCACGGCGACGTTCTGTTTCATCAATTGCTTTACGCATCGATTTAGTAATGCTGTCACCATATAAAATCGCCTTACCCTTGACGTTACGTGCTGCTCGACCAATCGTCTGAATTAAGGACCGCTCTGAACGTAAAAAGCCTTCTTTGTCGGCATCTAAAATGGCCACCAAAGAGACCTCTGGCATATCCAACCCTTCTCGAAGTAAGTTAATGCCCACTAACACATCAAACTCACCTAAACGCAGGTCTCGGATAATTTCAACACGTTCCACCGTATCAATATCTGAATGTAAATAACGGACCTTCACATCATGCTCTGTCAGGTATTCCGTCAAGTCTTCCGCCATACGCTTGGTTAAGGTGGTCACGAGTACACGCTCATTCACCGCAACACGCTGACGAATTTCTGATAATAAATCATCCACTTGAGTGGCAACCGGACGCACTTCAATTTCAGGGTCGAGTAACCCGGTTGGGCGCACGACTTGCTCAGCCACATCCCCCCCCGACTTGTCTAACTCGTAGGCACTTGGAGTCGCTGAAACATAAATGGTTTGCGGAGCCAGCGATTCAAATTCCTCAAAACGCAATGGCCTATTATCTAACGCCGAAGGTAAACGGAAACCAAATTCAACCAAGGTTTCTTTACGAGAACGGTCACCTTTATACATCGCGCCAATTTGAGGTACCGTCACGTGTGACTCATCAATAATTAACAAGCCATCGTGGGGTAAGTAGTCAAATAAGGTCGGTGGTGGCTCACCTTCTTTACGGCCACTTAAGTAACGAGAGTAGTTTTCGATACCAGAACAAAAACCCAGCTCATTCATCATTTCGATATCAAACTGGGTACGTTGAGAAATACGCTGATCTTCCAGCAACTTATTGTTATCTCTTAGTACTTTTTGTCTTTCAACCAATTCTTCTTTGATATTTTCAATCGCTTCGAGAATTCGTTCACGCGGCGTTACGTAGTGGGTTTTGGGATAGATGGTCGCGCGAGCAATATCTCTTTGCTTAATGGCGCCAGTTAAAGGATCAAAAATACTGATACATTCAACTTCTTCGTCAAACATTTCTAGTCGAATGGCATCATGTTCGGAGTCGGCAGGAAACACGTCAATGACTTCACCTCGAACTCGGAAGTTCCCTCGCTCAAAAACCATATCGTTTCGACTGTATTGTAGCTCCGCTAAACGGCGGATTATGTCACGTTGCTCTAACATGTCACCACGACGAATGTGTAGCATCATCTTTAAATAAGAATCCGGATCACCCAAACCATAAATAGCAGAAACAGAAGCAACGATGATGGCATCTTTACGTTCAATTAAAGATTTGGTGGCAGATAAACGCATTTGTTCAATATGAGCGTTAACTGAAGAATCCTTTTCAATAAAGGTGTCTGTCGTTGGCACATAAGCTTCTGGCTGATAGTAGTCGTAATAAGAGACAAAATATTCAACCGCATTGTTTGGGAAAAAGCTTTTCATTTCCCCATAAAGTTGCGCGGCTAGAGTCTTGTTAGGTGCAAGTAAAATGGTCGGACGTTGTGCTTTAGCAATCACATTCGCTAAGGTAAACGTTTTGCCAGATCCGGTTACCCCTAATAAGGTTTGATGCGCTAAGCCAACTTCCAAACCTTCAGATAACTTCGCGATGGCTTCAGGTTGATCGCCTGCCGGCTGATAATCGGAAACCAGTTGATACAACTTACTCATACTTGCCTCTTAAATGAAGAATTCAAGACTATTTATTCTATTGGGGGACCTTACCACAACCTGATTATGAACGCTCTAAAACGCGGTCGTGGAGTCAGTAGTTTTATTAACTGAAATAGGGACTGAAAAAAGTCATCTTTACTCTAGCTTACCCTTTTACACTTTGGTAGTATGCTTGTCCCACGCGACACCTCATTCAGCATTTCACGTTTTTTTAATCCACGGGTTTTCCCCAAAAATCAGTTGATTTTACAATTTAATTAATATTGATGATTTTTACCCACATTCCTTAACTTTCTTGAAAAACCAATAAAACCCATAAAAACAAACAGTTAATAATAAAAATCACTTGATAACTTATTTCTTCAAATGATAGCTAACACTTAATCAAGTTTCATCAACACACTTATCCACAAATTTGGTGGATAACTGCATTGCCGCCTTATCCCATCAGGCATACAAAAAAGTAAAGCGAAAAATCTAAAAAATTTTACTTTTTTGTTGCCCATCAACGTTGACAGCCTGATTCGCCATAGCTAGAATTCTGCCCATAAATTATTCCCTGTTAGTTCAGTCGGTAGAACGGCGGACTGTTAATCCGTATGTCGCTGGTTCAAGTCCAGCACAGGGAGCCAAATACTAAAAAGCCGCATCGCTAAAATGCGGCTTTTTTTCGTTTATTTTCATGCATTCCATCATTAATTACTCAATACCTTCAAATACCTATTTCCTGTAGGTTGTTATTAACGTCACAAATGACGATAATGTTGGGATCATCATTAACCCAAAGAGACGATATGACAGACTATCTACTGTTGCTTGTTGGCACTGTCTTGGTCAACAACTTTGTTCTGGTTAAATTTCTCGGTATTTGCCCTTTTATGGGGGTATCTAAAAAGCTTGAAACTGCGATTGGCATGGGCCTTGCGACCACTTTCGTTTTAACCTTAGCATCCGTCTGCTCATACCTTGTTCAAACTTATATTTTGCGTCCCCTTGGGATTGAATACCTACAAACTATGAGCTTCATTTTAGTGATCGCTTTCGTGGTTCAATTTACCGAAATGGTGGTGCATAAAACCAGCCCAACTCTATACCGTTTACTTGGGATATTTTTACCACTCATCACCACTAACTGTGCCGTATTAGGGGTTGCGCTACTGAATATTAATGAAAATCATAACTTTATCGAGTCGATTATCTATGGTTTCGGTGCTGCAGTAGGTTTCTCACTTGTTCTCATTTTATTCGCCTCCATGCGTGAGCGCATTGCCGCAGCGGATGTCCCCGCCCCATTTAAAGGTGCTTCTATTGCGATGATTACCGCTGGGCTAATGTCACTTGCCTTTATGGGCTTTACAGGTTTGGTTAAATAATCCATGTCTACCATCTTAATCGCCGTCATTGCTATTGCTGCTCTCGCCGCCGTTTTTGGCGTCATTTTAGGATTTGCGTCTATTCGCTTTAAAGTGGAAGCGGATCCGATTGTCGACCAAATCGATAGTATTCTACCGCAGACCCAATGCGGTCAATGTGGCTACCCAGGTTGCCGCCCTTATGCGGAAGCGATAGCCAATGGTGATGCTATTACCAAATGTCCTCCGGGTGGGCAAGCTGGCATTGAAAAATTAGCCGACTTGATGGGCGTTGATGTTCCTACCGATTCAGATGGCGTAGAAGAAGCCGTAAAAAAAGTGGCCTTTATTCACGAGGACATGTGTATTGGCTGTACCAAATGCATCCAAGCTTGCCCAGTCGATGCTATCGTTGGTGGTACAAAAGCGCTGCACACGGTGATTAAAAGCGAATGTACGGGTTGTGATTTATGCGTTGCGCCATGCCCGACAGATTGTATTGAAATGATCCCAATCGAAACCACACCAGATACTTGGAAATGGCAGCTCGAACTTATTCCTGTCGTCACCGATCTTGAACCATCATCAGCTTCTGCTGACTCTAAAGAACAAACCGTGAGTTAAAGGAAAAAGTATGTTGTCGTTAATTGAACAAATTCGTCACGGTATGATTTGGGATTTCCCAGGTGGCATTCATCCACCTGAAAATAAAACTCAGTCGTCAACATTCCCTATTGTCCAAGCTGAATTACCAGAAGAATTTGTTCTGCCTCTCAAACAACATATCGGCAGGCCGGGTGATGTATGTGTAAGTGTTGGTGACCAAGTATTAAAAGGGCAGCAATTAACTCAAGCTAACTTGGCCTTCATGGTTCCTGTGCATGCGCCAAGTTCTGGTACCGTGACAGCCATTGAAAAACGCACCATCGCCCACCCTTCAGGCCTTTCTGATCTGTGTATTGTGATCAAACCAGATGGAAATGATACATGGTGCGAGAAGAATCCCGTCTCGAATTACTTAGAAAGAGACTCTGAAGTTTTAATCGAAAAAATTCGTCAATCCGGAATTTCAGGTATGGGTGGCGCAGGCTTCCCTACCGCACGTAAATTGCATACCGGCTTAGCGAAAACCAAAATATTAATCATTAATGCTGCAGAATGTGAACCTTACATCACAGCCGATGATCGTCTTATGCAAGATTACGCCCAAGAAGTTATTCAGGGCGTTCAGGTCATTCAGCATATTCTGCAACCTGAAGTCACCATTATTGGTATTGAAGACAATAAAAAAGAAGCGATTGCAGCTCTAGAAGAAGCAGCAAGAGATGTTGACCTCATCATTCGAGTTATCCCAACTAAATACCCATCTGGCGGTTCGAAGCAGTTGATCAAAGTGCTCACTGGCCGCGAAGTACCAAGTAAAGAGCACTCCGCTGCGATTGGCGTATTAATGCAAAACGTCGGGACCGCTTTCGCTATCAAACGAGCGATTATTGATGGCGAACCCCTCATTGAGCGCGTGGTTACCTTAACGGGTGACTCATTTGCCCAAAAAGGTAATGTTTTAGCGCGTTTAGGTACCCCGATTTCGGCTTTACTTCGTCAATTTGGCTACAAAGCTGAGAAGAAAAATCCACGTTTGATCATGGGGGGCTCTTTAATGGGCTTTACGCTGCCGCACGCGGATGTGCCCATTACTAAGATTACTAACTGCATTTTAGCGCCGAAACGAAAAGAAATTGCACCACCTAGCCAAGAATTAGCCTGTATTCGTTGTACAGCTTGTGCTGAAGCTTGCCCTGCATCCCTTTTGCCTCAGCAATTACAATGGTATGCCAAGGCTCAGGACTATGAAAAATGCGAAGAGTACCACTTGTCTGATTGTATTGAGTGTGGTGCTTGTGCATACGTGTGCCCAAGTGATATCCCACTGGTGCAATATTACCGCCAAGCGAAATCGGAAATTTGGACTCGCAATCAAGAAGCGAAAGAAGCGGAACGGGCTAAACAACGTTTTGAAGAACGCCAAAAGCGCTTAGAACGCGATAAGCAAGAACGTGAGCTACGTTTCAAACAAGCGGCAGAAAAACGTCGTAGCGACATGAAACAAACCAATGGTGATGATGCCGTTGCAGCCGCGATTGCACGCGTAAAAGCTAAACAAGCTGAACAACCGGTCGAAAAAGAAGTGAAACCCGCGGTTGCAGCAGCTATCGCACGTGCCAAGGCTAAACAAGCAGAAGCGGCAAAGGCAGGACAAACTGAACCTGATAATTCAGAGATGATTAAACTGCGAGAAGAACGTAAACGTCTTGCTCGTGAAAAGAAAGCTCAACAAGAAGCAGATTCAAGCGATACGACATCAACAACGAATGAAGTAACATCGCAAGAGACGCCTAAAAATCCAGCGGTTGCCGCCGCCATTGCCCGCGCTAAAGCAAGAAAAGCTGCTCAGCAATCAACTGTTGAAAATGAGCCAACTCAGCTTGCGCCGGAAGATAAACCGGCAACTGAAACGGAAAGTTCAACGCCAGAAACTAGCGATCCCAAAAAAGCCGCTGTTGCCGCCGCCATTGCTCGCGCTAAAGCAAGAAAAGCCGCTCAGCAGCCAACCGTTGAAAATGAGCCAACTCAACCAGCTCCGGAAGATAAACCGGCAACTGAAGCGGAACGTTCAACGCCAGAAACTAGCGATCCCAAAAAAGCCGCTGTTGCAGCCGCTATTGCCCGCGCTAAAGCAAGAAAAGCCGCTCAGCAATCAACTGTTGAAAGTGAGCCCACTCAGTCAGCGCCGGAAGATAAACCGGCAACTGAAACGGATAATTCAACGCCAGAAACCAGCGATCCCAAAAAAGCCGCTGTTGCCGCCGCCATTGCCCGTGCTAAAGCAAGAAAAGCCGCTCAACAATCAGCTGTTGAAAGTGAGCAAACTCAACCAGCACCGGAAGATAAACCGGCAACTGAAACGGAACGTTCAACGCCAGAAACCAGAGATCCCAAAAAAGCCGCTGTTGCCGCCGCCATTGCCCGCGCTAAAGCAAGAAAAGCAGCACACAATAAAGAGACAACCACGAATAAAACAAGCGACGAATCATCCGCCAATTCTGATACCGAGTCGGCAGATTCATCATCAACCAATCACTCAGACTCTGAAGTCACTCTCGATTTATTGGATATCCCAGTATTTATCGATAAACCATCTCAGGAGAAAAAATAGTGTCGTTTTTTATCACGAGTTCTCCACACGTTCGCGTAAAACGTACCACATCAAATATTATGATGTGGGTAGCCATCTGCTTGCTACCTGGTATTGCTGCTCAAATCTACTTCTTTGGTTACGGGGTATTGATCCAAGTTGTCTTTGCTATTTTGCTCGCTTGGCTATTTGAAGCTGCCATCATGCTCGTGCGTAAACGCTCGCCACTTCTTGGCCTAAAAGATAACAGTGCCTTAGTTACGGGCATGCTTATCGCCGTTTCTATCCCACCACTTTCTCCTTGGTGGATTCTAGCGATAGGTATTTTCTTTGCCATTGTGGTCGGTAAACATCTCTATGGTGGGTTAGGACAAAACCTATTTAATCCCGCCATGGTCGCTTATGTGGTATTACTGATCTCATTTCCTGTACAAATGACAAGTTGGGTTACACCTGAATCATTAACGAATGTGCATTTACATTTTACTGATTGTTTAAGACTGTTTTTCACTGGCTTCAATCTTGATGGCTTATCGCTACAACAAGTTCGTTCAGGAATTGATGGGGTGACCATGGCAACGCCACTTGATACCTTTAAAACCTCACTCCGAGCAGGTCATACTGCCAGTGAAATCATGCAACAACCTACTTTTGCAGGTTTAGCTGGTGTCGGTTGGCAATGGGTAAATATTGCATTCTTATTAGGCGGGCTCGTCTTAGTTAGATTGCGTATTGTTCAATGGCAAATTCCACTAGCAATGTTAGTCAGTTTGTTAATGGTCAGTACTATCGCTTCACTCTTTGCTCCTGGGACGACAGCCTCCCCTATTTTGCATCTACTTTCTGGTGCAACCATGATTGGTGCATTCTTTATTGCCACCGATCCTGTGACTGCCTCCACCACCACTAAAGGCCGAATCATTTACGGTGCATTTATCGGGATTGTGGTGTTCTTAATTCGTAGTTGGGGTGGTTTCCCTGATGGGGTGGCTTTTGCTGTTTTGTTAGCCAATATGATGGTGCCACTGATTGATTACTACACCAAACCTCGAACTTATGGGCATGTAAGGTAATATCGCTATGCTAAATGCAATGAAAAAAAATGGCGGCATCTTGGCAATATTTGCTATTGCTTCTACCTCATTGGTTGCGATCACTAATTGGGTAACACACGACACAATTGTCGAGCAACAACAACAAGAGTTGCAAAAAACACTTAACCAAGTGATCCCGCAAAGCATGCACGATAATCAGCTATTCGCATCATGCATGTTACTGCCATCACAAAGTACCGTAACAACCGAACCACTACCCGCTTATCTCGCAACCAAAGCTGGTCAGCCAACCGCCATTGCCATCGAAACTTATGCCCCTGATGGCTATAATGGCGCGATAAAAATTATTGTTGGTTTAGATATGCAAGGTGTCATTACAAGTACTCGAGTACTCGCGCATAATGAAACCCCAGGGTTAGGCGATAAAATAGAAACACGCAAAACAGATTGGATTTTTGGTTTTGACCGCAAAACGGTCACTCAAAGTAACGACTCGGATTGGGCGGTACGTAAAGATGGTGGCCAATTTGATCAATTTACTGGTGCGACCATTACCCCTAGGGCGGTCGTGAAAGCGGTGAAGAAAACCGTGGTGTACTTTAAAGAAAATAAACAAAGCATTCTCAACCAACCATTAAACTGTGAGGGATAAAATGTCTGAAGATAGCGCAACGCTTGATACACCATTAGATTCAGCAACCCAAGTTTCTGATCCTGAGAATAAACAGTTGATGAAAAACGGCTTGTGGGATAACAACCCTGCCCTTGTTCAGCTATTGGGTTTATGTCCACTACTGGCGGTATCGTCTACCATCACTAATGCACTTGGTTTAGGTCTTGCCACTATGTTGGTACTGATTTCAACCAATACGATTGTCTCGTTAGTACGTCATTACGTTCCTAAAGAAGTTCGAATTCCTATTTTTGTCATGATCATCGCTTCTGTCGTAACCTGTGTACAACTACTAATGAGTGCTTATGCTTATGGCCTCTATCTTTCTCTTGGCATTTTCATTCCTCTCATCGTGACTAACTGTGTGATCATTGGCCGTGCAGAAGCTTACGCATCTAAAAATGCGCCTAAAAAAGCCGCCTTAGATGGTTTTTGGATGGGCCTTGGCATGCTAGCTGCCCTAACGGTTTTAGGCGCGCTACGTGAAGTGATTGGACAAGGTACTCTGTTCGATGGCGCAGACCTATTACTAGGCAATTGGGCGGCCTCTTTGCGCATTGAAGTCTTCCATATTGATAGCAGTTTCTTACTCGCTTTACTGCCGCCGGGCGCGTTTATCGGCGTGGGTTTCCTCATTGCGTTAAAACAAGTGATTGATAAGCAAATCGACAAGCGAAAACCAGCTGAAGAAAAACCAACTATTGAACGCGCTAGAGTCACCAATGCTTAACGTATATAGACTATTACGATCGACTGATTGGTATACAAACTATGAATAATGAAAAACGCCGACTGATCCTAGAAAGGTTACGTGAAGATAACCCCAACCCTCAAACTGAGCTGAATTGGACCACCCCATTTGAATTATTAATTGCGGTACTGCTTTCTGCTCAAGCCACTGATGTCAGTGTCAATAAAGCGACGGATAAGCTGTACCCGGTCGCGAATACTCCTGAAGCCATTCTGGCACTAGGCGTTGACGGATTAAAAGAATACATCAAAACCATTGGGCTATTTAATTCCAAAGCAGAAAATACCATTAAAACCTGTAAAATCTTAATTGAAAAACATAATAGCCAAGTTCCGGAAGATCGCGCCGCATTAGAAGCCTTACCTGGGGTAGGCCGAAAAACCGCTAACGTCGTATTAAATACTGCTTTTGGCTGGCCAACCATCGCGGTCGATACGCATATTTATCGCGTATCGAATCGAACAAAATTAGCCATGGGTAAAACGGTTGATGACGTTGAAGCAAAGCTATTAAAGGTGGTACCTAAAGAGTTTAAACTTGACGTTCATCACTGGCTGATCTTACATGGCCGCTACACCTGCATCGCACGTAAGCCACGTTGTGGTAGTTGCATAATTGAAGACCTCTGCGAGTTTAAAGAAAAAGTTTATCCTGAAGAGTAATTATGTTGTTTGATTACTTTACATTCCAATAAGGAGCACACAATGTCGAATGGAAGAGTTTTGCATACTATGGTTCGTGTTGGCGATCTTGATCGCTCAATCGAATTCTACACCAAAGTTCTTGGTATGCAGCTAATACGTAAAAATGAAAATGCAGAATATAAATATACTCTCGCTTTCGTAGGCTACGGCGATGAGTCTCAAGGTGCGGTTATCGAACTGACTTATAACTGGGATACCTCTGAATACGATCTTGGAACCGGTTACGGACACATTGCGATTGGTTTTGATGATATCTACACCGCGTGTGATGCAATCAAAGCCGCTGGCGGTACAGTAACTCGTGAACCAGGTCCAGTAAAAGGCGGAAGTACACATATTGCCTTTGTGAAAGATCCTGATGGCTACATGATTGAACTTATCCAACGTAGCCAAATGTCTGCAGGTTTAGAGGGATAATTCACCCTATTATTCCCCCCGACAAATATAGAAGAGCCCGACAATCGGGTTCTTTTTTTATTCTATAAATTTCATTAATCAAACAATACTCATTCTTTTAAATAAGTAATAAAAAATCATTTATTTTAAATAAAACCGCATATTTTCCTGCTGACAAGTAACATTATAGAGTGAAGTTCAATTTCTAATCTGTAATAATACGCGACTAAATTCACGGATATGAAAGCCAATGACTGACACAAATGAAGCTTTGACACTAAAACACCGATTTCGTGGCTATTTTCCCGTCGTTATTGATGTAGAAACCGCCGGTTTCAATGCGCAAACTGATGCACTATTGGAGATCTGTGCTGTCACTCTAGCCATGGATGAAAACGGGGATTTATACCCTGCCTCCACCATTCAATTCAATGTTGAACCTTTTGAAGGAGCCAACCTTGAAAAAGACGCGTTAGAGTTTACCGGAATCCGTGATCCATATAGCCCTTTAAGAGGTGCGGTGACTGAAGCGGAAGCTCTAAAAGAAATCTTCAAATTAGTTCGTAAAGAGCAAAAAGCGGCCGATTGCAGCCGAGCGATCATGGTTGCCCACAATGCGAATTTTGATTTGAGTTTTGTCATGGCAGCAGCTGAGCGTAGTAAATTAAAACGCATTCCGTTTCACCCTTTTGCTACCTTCGATACTGCTGCATTAAGTGGTCTCGCTTATGGGCAAACCGTCTTAGCGAAAGCTTGCCGTGCCGCAGGATTTGAATTTGACAATCAAGCAGCACACTCTGCTTTGTATGACACTCAAATTACCGCGAAATTATTTTGCAACATAGTAAACAAGTGGAAAGCCTTAGGTGGTTGGCCATTACCTTCAACCGAAGAATCGCAATAATGCCGACAAAGAGCGGTACTAAACACACAACATTTATTTACATTAAAAGAGAATTACAATGAATCCTGTCGTTATCTCCGTTTGCTTAATGCTGGCGTTGTCCGTTTTTCGAGTCAATGTCGTGATAGCCTTAACTTTGAGCGCTATTACTGGTGGTTTGTTGGCACATATGTCACTCGACCAAACTATCGCAGCTTTTCAATCTGGCTTAGGTGATGGTGCAGAAATTGCCCTTAGCTACGCTTTGCTTGGCGCGTTTGCGGTAGCGTTATCTCAAACCGGCATTACCGATATCTTATCAAACGCAGTTATTAAACGTGTACATGGTAAAGAAAATGCCAAAGCAACCAACATGGTGAAATATGCTATTTTTGGTGCGTTATTTATCATGGCGATTTTTTCACAAAACGTTATCCCAGTTCATATTGCCTTTATCCCTATTATTGTCCCACCTCTGCTATCGGCATTTAATAAAATGAACGTTGACCGCCGTATGGTCGCTTGTATTATTACCTTTGGTCTTGTCACGCCATATATGACAATGCCTATTGGTTTTGGTGGCATCTTCCTTAATGACATCTTACTACCTGCTTTGCAAAGCAATGGATTAACAAATGCGACTGCTGCTCAAATCCCCGCCGCGATGCTTATTCCTGCGTGCGGTATGATTTTCGGTTTACTGGTTAGTGTGTTCATTAGCTACCGTAAACCACGTACCTATGTAGCAGAGCAAAATGAAACCTCTGAAATCCAACAAAAAGGCATTGATAAAAAAGCGGTGATTGTTGCAGTGATCAGTATTATAGCAACCCTCTCTGCTCAACTATATTCTGGCTCGATGATCGTTGGTGCGCTTGTTGGCTTCATTATTTTGTCTTTTGGTAAACCTTTCCAAACCAGCCAAGATAACTTTACGCGCGGCGTTCAAATGATGGCCATGATTGGCTTTATCATGATCTCAGCAAACGGTTTTGCGAGCGTGATGAAAGCAACCGGTGGCGTTGAAACATTAGTCACTTTCCTACAAACAAGCATGAATGGCCACCAAGCCATTGCGGCCTTAATGATGTTGATTGTAGGCTTACTCATCACTATGGGTATTGGTTCATCGTTTTCAACCATCCCAATTATTGCAACCATCTACGTACCACTAGCCATTTCTTTTGGCTTCTCTCCAGCAGCAACCATTGCACTGGTTGGTACTGCTGCGGCGTTAGGGGATGCAGGTTCTCCAGCATCGGATTCAACCTTAGGTCCAACATCGGGCTTAAATGCTGACGGACAGCATGACCATATTAAAGACTCAGTGATCCCAACGTTCCTTCACTACAACCTACCGCTTATCGTATTTGGTTGGATTGCGGCAATGGTTCTGTAATCATCGCCTCATGTTAACTAAAAAAGCGCATGCTTCGTTTATCGAACATGCGCTTTTTTATTAAAAGAGGTGAATGCTGATTTTGTTTAACAAACCTTTAGTTTTGAGGTTTTAAACCTATCTAACGTTTTGTCTTATCAATACTTTCCGCCCACGTCATTCGCTGATCAATCTCTTTCAAGCTGGTTAACTCAGAGCCATAGTCCAGTGTAATTGCGTGATATTTTTCCCCAAGTTGCAAAATTAAGCTTGGAAATGAATGCACTCCTAATGCTTGACAACAATCACGTTGACGAGAAAATTCTTGTTCAACGTTAACGCCTTTACAATCCCTAGTAAATTGTTCAACGTTGAGACCAATTTCTTGAGCTAATAATAAATGAGTCGAATCAATGTGTGGCGTCATTGCGCGTAAGTAATAGGCTCTCTGAATAGCTTGATTCATTTCCTCTCCTGCACCTTGCTTATTTGCAGCGATCACAGCACGACAAGCAGGATAAGTCGTTCTAACCGGGTCAGCTAATGTCCAGTAATCATGATTAAATTGCGTCCCTAGTTGGCTTTCAATCCGTCTCCAGGCCTGCTGCAACATGAGTCTCATCTCTTGCGGCATGGGTTCATGGTTATCTGGAGCCAATCCCCCTAATAAATATTCAATTTGGATGTTTTCCGGTAATGCCGCTTTTAATTTATCCCATGTTGGTTTGTAGCCCCAACACCAGCTACACATAGGGTCATGGATATAATATAAAATCCCTTTCATCATTTACTCCTATATTACAGATACAAAAAAAGAGCCTAGATCGGCTCTTTTTCTTTCAAGTGAAATGAATTTTATTCTTCACTTGCTGGTGCGCGTGATACCGCTTCTTTAATCAAAGTTTGCAGTTCACCCTTCTGGAACATCTCAATAATGATGTCACAACCACCAACCAGTTCACCTTCAATCCATAACTGTGGGAATGTTGGCCACTGAGCGTACTTTGGTAGTTCTGCGCGGATATCTGGATTTTGTAGAATATCCACATAAGCAAATTTTTCACCACATGACATCAAAGCTTGTGCTGCTTGAGAAGAGAAACCACAGCTTGGTAGCTTCGGTGAACCTTTCATGTATAACAGAATAGTATTTTCAGAAATCTGTTGTTTAATTTTATCGATAGTTTCCATCACTTCCTCTCTAGGATATAAGCATCACTCTAAATTATTGCCCCATTCTACTTGTATCTTCAGCAGAATAAAAAGCCATTATTTATAAGGGTATTCTAATTGGCGCATTTGTGCACCGTTTTCTTATTGCCTAATGGACTAAACCAATACTTAACTATTTATCTCTCTTACATAAATGCCGATATCACAAGACAAATGAGTGATGTGTGAGAAATTTTAGAGCGAGGTCTTTTAATAAAGTAAAAACTTGCTAAACTGACCTTAGTCGTTAATGGCTCAAACTGATGTTTAACAATCGTCACTTAATCATTTCATTGTTTAAACAAGATGGTTGATGTTTCACTGTCATGGAAATGGCATCATCAGTTAGTATGATTAAAACAATCGGAAGCTGTTCTAACTAGAACACAAGAAAGTCCCTTTCTAACACATGGAGATTTGAGCAATGGCATTTGAACTACCAGCCCTGCCTTACGAAAAAGATGCACTAGAACCACACATCTCAGCTGAAACTTTAGATTACCACCACGGCAAACACCACAACACATACGTGGTTAAGCTTAATGGTCTGATCCCAGGTACTGAGTTTGAAGGTAAATCTCTTGAAGAAATCGTTAAGACTTCAACAGGCGGCATCTTTAACAACGCAGCACAAATCTGGAACCACACTTTCTACTGGCACTGCCTAGCTCCAAATGCTGGCGGTGAACCAACAGGTGCTGTTGCAGAAGCAATCAAGCAACAATTTGGCTCATTCGATGAGTTCAAAGCAAAATTCACTGATTCAGCAATCAACAACTTCGGTTCTTCATGGACTTGGTTAGTGAAAAAAGCAGATGGTTCTCTAGACATCGTAAACACGTCTAACGCTGCAACACCACTAACAGAAGAAGGCATTACTCCGCTTCTTACTGTTGACCTGTGGGAACACGCATACTACATCGATTACCGTAACGTTCGCCCTGACTACATGAATGGTTTCTGGGCATTGGTTAACTGGTCTTTCGTTGAAGAAAACCTAATCAAGTAATTAAGTCTAAATTGGCTTAAACGCTTTATTAAAAAGACTGGCTTAGGCTGGTCTTTTTTTATATTTGAATATCCATCTCAGGTTTCAGGTTACACACAGGCATTAACATTATTTTATTCACATCAATTCCCCTTACAGATTAATACTTTTCAGTGTTTCATTTCAGTTCTTTGATGTTATTCACAGGATCTTTACACGTTTTACTACCATTATTACTATCTAAGGCCCATAGACACCTTGGAGGTAGTTGATAAGTTGTTCTCGGTATTTGTGTTTAAGGGCGTTAGGTATTTTTTCTTTGATACCAATGAGGTGCTATATGAACATACAAAACTCCGTCGTGGTGATCACGTCAGCAGGATCTCATTTAGGTCAAAATTTAGCTCAACACTTTCTTTCTCTCAACGCTAACGTCATCTTAGTTGATAATAACGAAACCTCGCTAAACCAAGCTTTACATCATTGTCAGCCATATTCTTCACATGTTTTCCAATATCTTCTCGATGATGAAAGTTTTGAAAGTGTCCAACCTTTGTTTTCTTCTATTAACCAACAATTTGACAAAGGAATTGATGTCTTAATTAACCTATATCCTAACCTACCAGCCCCTTCACTGATCAACGATGAACATATTGATAGTTATAGTCGTCAATATTCAAAGTTAGCCGCGACAATGCTGTGTTTTAGCAAACTAGCCGCGAGACAAATGCTACATAACCAAAAGCGTGGGGTCATTGTTAATCTATCAAGCCAAGAACAAGATAGCCCCACCCAACCGTCTTCATTAATTTCCGAATTTACTCAAAATTGGGCAAAGGAATTAATGCCCTTTAATATTCGCGTGGGAGGGATCTTGCCAAACCGAACAGGTATGTCCTCCAAACATCATGGCTGGGCACAAAGCTGTGATGAGCTGATTAGAAACGCTGAATATATTGTAGAAAATGAGTACTTTAATGGCCGTGTTTTAGACTCCTATTAATGAACGAATTAGCCGCAGTATTGTGCATTGTCTTATGCTCTAGTGATTAATAATAGCGGGTCAACCTAAACAAAAAAGCCCTGCTTAACGAGTAAGCAGGGCTTTTTTTTATTTCAGACTAAGATTATTTTTTCTTAGCTGCTTTTTTTGGTTCTTCTGTTTTTTTGATAACAGTTGTACCTTCGAAAGTTTCACCTTCGATGTATGCTTTACCGTAGTAAGCCGCTAATAGAACTTCTTTAAGCTCTGAGATTAGAGGGTAACGTGGGTTAGCACCAGTACATTGGTCATCAAACGCATCAACTGCTAAGTTATCTAATTTTGCTAAGAAATCAGCTTCGTTAACGCCAGCCGCTTGGATAGACAGTGGGATATCCAGGTCTTTCTTCACTTCATCCAACCAAGTTAATAGACGCTCAATTTTCTGTGCAGTGCGGTCACCGTCTTGGCTTAGGCCTAGGTGGTCAGCAACTTCAGCATAACGACGACGTGCTTGTGGACGGTCGTATTGAGAGAACGCTGTTTGTTTAGTTGGGTTATCGTTCGCGTTGAAACGGATAACGTTAGAGATCATTAATGCGTTAGCAAGACCGTGTGGGATATGGAACTCTGCACCAATTTTGTGTGCAATTGAGTGACATACACCTAGGAATGCGTTTGCAAATGACATACCAGCGATAGTGGCTGCGTTATGTACTTTCTCACGAGCGATTGGGTCTGCTGAACCATTTTTGTAGCTAGATGGTAGGTATTCTTTTAGCATCTTAAGTGCTTGTAGAGCATGACCATCTGAGTATTCGTTAGCAAGAACTGATACGTAAGCTTCTAATGCGTGAGTGATTGCATCGTAACCACCAAATGCTGTTAGAGACTTAGGCATGTTCATAACAAGGTTCGCATCAACGATAGCCATGTTAGGAGTTAGTTCGTAATCCGCTAGTGGGTATTTAGCGCCAGTACGGTCATCAGTTACAACCGCAAATGGTGTTACTTCAGAACCTGTACCAGATGTTGTAGTTACACATACTAGTTCAGCTTTTGCACCCATTTTAGGGAACTTGTAGATACGTTTACGGATATCCATGAAGCGCATTGATAATTCTTCAAAGTGCGTTTCTGGGTGCTCGTACATTACCCACATGATTTTCGCTGCATCCATTGGTGAACCACCGCCTAGTGCAATGATTACGTCTGGTTGGTAGCTTTGCATTTGTGCTGCACCTTTCTCAACAACAGATAGCGTTGGATCCGCTTCTACGTCAAAGAAAGTTTGAACTTCCATACCTTGAGATTTAAGTAAGCTTACGATCTCATCAGCGTAACCGTTATTGAATAGGAAACGGTCAGTCACTAGGAATGCACGTTTTTTACCTTCTAAGTCAGTCAATGCAACTGGTAGGCTGCCACGACGGAAGTAGATTGATTTTGGAAGTTTATGCCACAACATATTCTCAGCTCGCTTAGCAACAGTTTTCTTGTTGATTAGGTGTTTTGGACCTACGTTTTCAGAGATAGAGTTACCCCCCCATGAACCACAACCTAGCGTTAGTGATGGTGCAACGTTGAAGTTGTATAAGTCACCGATACCACCGTGAGTGGTTGGGATATTCACAAGAATACGAGCTGTTTTTAGTTTGTCGCCAAAGTATTTGATACGATCAGCGTTAGTGTCTTGGTTAGTGTAGAGGCCAGATGTGTGACCGATACCACCGATTTCAACCATAGTCACCGCTTGCTCTACTGCATTCTCGAAAGAAGACGCACGGAACATACCAAGTGTTGGAGACAGTTTTTCATGAGCAAATTCATCATCGTGGCTTACTACGCCGCCTTCACCGATAAGAACTTTAGTATCAGCAGGAACTTTAACGCCCGCTAATTCAGCGATTTTAACCGCAGGTTGACCTACGATATCAGCATTTAGGTTGCCGTTGATAAGTAGCACTTTACGTACTTTATCAGCTTCAGATTTAGATAAAACATAACCTTTGTGAGAAGCAAAACGCTCTTTCACTTCTTCGTATACTTCATCCATAACGATAACGGCTTGCTCAGAAGCACATACCACACCGTTATCGAATGTTTTAGACATAAGAACAGAAGCAACCGCACGTTTGATATCAGCTGTTTCATCGATAACAACAGGAACGTTACCCGCACCTACACCGATCGCTGGCTTACCAGAAGAGTATGCCGCTTTAACCATGCCTGGGCCACCAGTTGCAAGGATAAGGTTGATGCCGTCATGCTTCATCAAGGCGTTAGATAATTCAACTGAAGGTTGGTCGATCCAACCGATGATGTCTCTTGGAGCACCGGCTGCAACAGCTGCATCAAGTACTAATTTAGCCGCATCATTTGTAGAGTTTTTTGCACGTGGGTGTGGAGAGAAGATGATACCGTTACGAGTTTTCAAAGAGATTAGAGATTTGAAAATCGCTGTTGATGTTGGGTTAGTCGTTGGAACGATACCACAGATGATACCAACAGGTTCTGCGATAGTAATAGTGTCTGTACCTTCTTCAAGGATGCCACACGTTTTTTCATCGCGGTATTTGTTGTAAATGAACTCTGAAGCAAAGTGGTTTTTGATAACCTTGTCTTCAATGATACCCATGCCAGATTCCGCTACCGCTTGTTGTGCTAGTGGAATACGTGCTTGGTTAGCTGCTAAAGATGCTGCACGGAAAATTTTATCTACTTGTTCTTGAGAAAAAGTAGCAAATTCCTTTTGTGCCGCTTGAACGCGTGCGACAAGAGCATCTAGTTCAGCTAAGTTAGTTACAGGCATAATGAATCTCCTAAGATTTAAAAATTAAAAACTATTTAGTAAGACTATTTGGTATCACTTAAAAACTACTAACCGAAACCGGTAAATCCACCTTAGTAAATCGCTTTCAAAACTGAGTATATGCTTTCAAATATTAAAAATATTGATGTAGATCAGTTCATGCAATCTAAATACCCCCAAAGCGGTATAGTCTTTAAAGTGAAAATTATAAATACATGTTTAATAAGACATTTTATTTATTTCACTATGTGAAAAATATTTGTTCGACTAGCTAAAAACTTATAAATAAGACACATAATTTGTAAGTTTATTTCTGTAATTTACAAACAAACTAACGACATCAATTGTGTGCTACAACGAGTATACGCAATCTGAGAACAAACGTAATACTTTAGTGTTAACTTTTTGATTTTATATGCTTAACACGCCATAAATCTTCTTTCGATGAAAATCCCCCTTGATTCATAACGTTGATATTAAGTTATTGATTTAACCTAAAGGGCCTCCTTTTCGATAAATTACCTTACAGTAGCTGTTGTTTTTCTTACCACTACGCCCAATCCTAGGTATACTCCTCTTTTGTTTTAATATTTTGAGATAACACTATGGCTACCATCGAATTTGCCATCTATTTACAGTTTTTCCTTGGACTCGTAGCAGCAGTAAACCCAATAGGCATCATGCCTGTCTTTGTCTCACTCACTGGGCACATGTCCCCTGAAGAAAAGTACAAAACCGCCAAAACTGCCAATATTGCAGTTGGTGTAATTTTGGTTATCTCTCTTCTTTGTGGTCAATTTTTACTCGACATGTTTAGTATCTCGCTCAATTCATTCCGTATTGCTGGTGGTTTTCTATTGATGAGTATCGCCTTTTCAATGATGAGCGGTAAACTTGGCGAAGATAAGCAAAATAAACAAGAACGCACAGAATCTATCAGCCGCGAACAAATTGGCGTCGTTCCTTTGGCAATGCCTCTGATGGCTGGCCCTGGTGCAATCAGTTCAACCATCGTCTACGGAGCTCGCTACCCAACACTAATAGAGACCGCAGGTATTGTGCTCACCATTGCCGTATTCTGCTTTTGTTCATGGTTACTATTTCGCTCAGCCCCACTGATTGTTCGCTTTTTAGGTCAAACCGGCATTAACGTCATTACCCGTATAATGGGTTTAATATTAGCGGCTTTAGGTGTCGAATTTATTGCAAATGGTGTGCGTAATCTGTTTCCCGGCTTAATGTAAGCGACACGCACAATAAAAACGAAGGAAGAATTCAATGAGCCAAGAAACGCTGAAACATCAGCTCTATATCATCATTTTTGGTACTCACACACCGGCAGGACGCCGATTCGATATTTTATTGATCGTGGCCATTATCAGCTCATTAGTCGTACTTATCTTAGATTCCGTTCCAGCTTTTGCTCAACAATGGCAAAAAGAATTCGATATTTTAGAGTACCTGTTCACCGCTTTATTCACGGTTGAATACCTATTACGACTCTATTGTTCACCAAAACCTAAAGCTTATGCTAAAAGCTTTTATGGTGTAATCGATCTACTGGCTATTCTTCCGACTTATCTTGCTTTCTTTTTTCCATCCGCCAGTTTCATCGGCATCATTCGCTTATTGCGTGTGATGCGAATCTTTCGAATTCTTAAGCTCGTACGCTTTCTGCAAGACTCCAACCTGTTAGTTCGCACCTTGGCAATGTCGCAGCGTAAAATCCTTATATTTTTCAGTGCAGTAGCTATTCTAGTTACAATTTTTGGCGCATTAATGTATGTGATTGAAGGACCTGAAAATGGTTTTACTAGCATTCCTAGAGGCATTTATTGGGCCATTATCACAATTACTACCGTGGGTTATGGCGACGTGGTTCCGAAGACGCCATTAGGACAAGCCGTTGCTGCCCTAACGATGCTACTAGGTTATTCAATTTTAGCGGTTCCTACAGGAATTATTACTGCAGAGCTGAATCAAGAGATAAAAGCTCACCGCACTCTCGTATTATGTCCAAACTGTACTAAAAGTGGCCATGAAACTGACGCTCTATTTTGCAAACATTGTGGAAGTGAGTTGGCCGAGCCCGATAAACGCGTCGTGCCAGTGAACAAGCCAGATTCTTAGAAAATATTTTTCAGGCAACAATCAATGCTGGTCATCTGTTAATAACAAAAAAGTCCGC
This sequence comes from Vibrio rumoiensis, assembly GCF_002218045.2. Taxonomy (NCBI): domain Bacteria; kingdom Pseudomonadati; phylum Pseudomonadota; class Gammaproteobacteria; order Vibrionales; family Vibrionaceae; genus Vibrio; species Vibrio rumoiensis. The sequence goes on along the minus strand of NZ_AP018685.1, from coordinate 1,062,194 downwards.
ACTATTTAATAGTGCGGACTTTTTAGTTCAAGCCATTGATCAGTTGATAAACATCAATCAATTAACGATTTTGTAAAATGATTCGTAAAGTACGACGTAGTGGTTCAGCGGCACCCCACAATAGCTGATCACCCACAGTGAAAGCATTTAAGAAGGTATCGCCCATTGCCATTTTACGCAAACGCCCCACTGGGACAGAAAGTGTTCCTGTTACTTTCGCAGGAGAAAGCTCTTGCATAGTGATATCACGCTCATTTGGGATCACTTTTACCCATTCATTATGAGAACCAATAATATCTTCGATCTCATCCATAGGAACATTTTGCTTAAGCTTGATTGTTAATGCTTGCGAGTGGCAACGCATCGCACCAATACGCACGCAAGTACCATCAATCGGTACAATCGAATCACCTTGTAGACCAAGAATCTTATTGGTTTCAACCGAACCTTTCCATTCTTCTTTACTCTGACCATTGTCACGTTTTACATCAATCCAAGGGATCAATGAACCGGCCAGCGGTGAACCAAACTCACTGGTTGGATACTCACTAGAACGAATGGTTTCTGCCACTTTACGGTCAATATCGAGAATTGAGCTGGCAGGATCGGCCATTTCAGCACTCACCGATTGGTTAATCACTCCCATTTGTGAAATTAACTCACGCATGTTTTTCGCACCTGCACCGGAAGCTGCTTGATAGGTCATGGCACTCATCCATTCAATCATGCCCTTTTCATATAGACCGCCTAACCCCATTAGCATTAGACTGACGGTGCAGTTACCACCAACAAAGGTATTAGTACCCGAATGAATGCCTTGTTGAATTTGAGTTAAGTTCACAGGATCAAGTGTAATGATGGCATCGTCTTTCATGCGTAAAGTTGAAGCCGCATCAATCCAGTAACCTTTCCAACCGGCTTGACGAAGTGCAGGGTATACTTTTTCAGTATATGAACCACCCTGGCACGTAATGATGGCATCTAATTGCTTTAAGCTTTCAAGATCGAAAGCATCTTGCAGCATACCGGCATCCTTCCCTAAGTTCGGTGCAGGAATACCAACTTGTGAAGTGCTATAAAATACAGGTTCAATTAGGTCGAAATCCTTCTCTTCCACCATGCGTTGCATCAGTACAGAACCTACCATGCCGCGCCATCCGACTAAACCTACTCTCATAATCTCATCCTCTCCATGATTATTTTAAATGATAAAAAGGCAGCCAATACCGACTGCCTAAAGTTGTATTTGTTGTCTTTACTATCTCATTGCTGCCGACGATCTTCAAATATGATTTTGAACAATATCGCCAATATTCACTCTTTCTTACGATTCACAATTCAAATCAAAACTTATGAGTGGCGAGTTAGCTGATCTTTCAGATTTGGTGGAATCCCTTTAATCGTCAGAGTATCGGTTTCCGGATCATAAAAAACACGCTCACCGAGCAACATGCTGTCAAAGTTAATCGACAAACCGCCGCCTGCCCCCACATATTTTGCAAGCTTACGAATCGTTGAACGGTCAACGGGAAAGCTATCTTCTAATTCATAACCTTGCTTTTGAGTAAATTCAGCAAAATTATCATGGTGACCGGCACCACTTAATTCACCTGATAGTTCTTTAATGGTGACTTCATCACCCGCTTTTAACTGTTCGTTACAAAAATCATGAACCTGTTTTCGGCAGGCAACCGTTTCTTCTTTATTAAGTTGAGCATCGACACAGAAGTCATCAACCGCCTGCATTAGAACTTGGTTTTGCTTTTTGGTATCTAAACCCACCTCAGCTTGTAAAAAGTCTAAGAAAAAATCAGCAACTTTACGTCCAACACGACCTTTGATGTAGCTCAAATAACGGTTTGATTCTGGGTCGGTTTCATAACGAGATAAGTCAATACGAACGGCAATATCCATCTTATTAATATCAAGATAATCCGTATCACTGATATCGAGATCATCGTTCACTTTCAAACTTTGATTCGATGGTAATAAAGCAATAAAAAGGTAATCTGTTGCTAAAGATTGGTATTCCGCTAAAACCAGCACGCCTTCTTCTGCAAAAGGATATTTTGATAATTCTGATTTTAATCGCTCCGCGGACTGCTGAGAAAAATCGTAAAACGTCAATTCACCTTGGCGTAATTGCTTCATCCAAGATTGAAATTCACTTTCCTCTTTATAAACACCAAAGCCTTTGCCCGCTTTAGCGCTGAAAGTACGATGTAGTTCTGCAACCAATTGCTCTGTTACTCCATCATTTGGTAGAGCAGAATCACGCAAGCTAACAACTAGCTCATCTTGGTTATTTTTTGTCAATTTATGCAGTATGACGTTGGAAATATTTAAGCTCATGGTAAATTAGTTTCAGTTGATGTTTCAGTTGTGAGGAAGACTAGGTTATCATAAGCCGCTTTGTATACCCAAGTGGCTTGAAAATTCTCTGAAACAATATGTTAATTAATAACAAAGCAGAGCCATTAAGCACTATCATTAATTGAAATATCTAGGAAGTTATCTAAAAACGTTATGCCTATTAACTCTAAATACAGCGACCAAAAAATTGAACAAATCTTGGCAGAAATTGCTGCCGTATTGAAAAAACACGGGGCAAATCCAGATTTAAGCTTAATGATTGCAGGAAATATGGTGACTAACATATTGAACTCAAATGTGCCAAAATCTCAACGTAAACTCATTGCAGATAAGTTTTCTCAAGCTCTTTTATCATCAATTGATGACTAAAATGCATTCTTAAACCAAATTGAGTTAGAACGATATTTTACATGGTTGATAGCGGAAATTCATACGGAGAGCGCGTCTCTCGCTTAGTAAGTTGGGGACATTGGTTCGCCTTCTTTAACATCATCTTAGCCATGCTAATAGGTGCAAGTTTTGTCACCCAATCCCCGTGGCCTGAGACCTTGCTTGGACAAGCTTACCTAATCATTTCTTGGGCAGGCCATTTTAGCTTTTTAGTCTTTGCACTCTATATCCTTATTTTGTTTCCGCTGACTTTCATTATTCCCTCTCGAAAACTGCTTCGATTGATTAGTGTGTGTTTCGCTACTGTTTGCTTAACTTTACTATTACTCGATAGTCAAGCATATGAACGATTACACCTTCACTTAAACCCAGTGGTTTGGGAGTTGCTATTAAGCAAAGAACAAACTTCGTTCAATGCAGAGTGGCAATATCTATTTGCCGCAGTACCAGTCATTTTCTTACTGCAAATAGCGATCTCAGAATGGATTTGGAAAAAGCAGCGTAAACTTTCTCGCAAACGAATTGGGAAACCTGCGACTGTTATTTTCTTTTTATGTTTTTTAAGTAGCCATCTCATCTACATCTGGGCTGATGCTTTTTTCTATGGTCCAATAACGAGCCAAAGAGCGAATTTCCCTCTGTCATACCCTATGACGGCTAAATCCTTTATGGAAAAACATGGCCTATTAGACAAAGATGAATACCTGGAACGCTTAGAGCAAAACGGTAAAGCCAGCGAAGTAGTGAACTACCCGCTAGAGCCAATGAAATTCGATGGTCGAGGCAAAAAGTATAACGTTCTTATTGTTATGGTTGATAATCTTCGTAGCGATATGCTGGCAGAAGATGTTATGCCAATGACGTACCACTTTGCTAAGAACAACCAAAACTTTGTCAACCATTATAGTGCTAGCAATAATACTTATGGTGTGTTTGGTTTATTTTATGGTTTACCGACTAGCTATTCAGCAAGTGTAAAATCACAGGATACACCTCCATTGTTTATTTCAACTATGGATAACCGTGGATACTCTATGGCGGCATTTGGAAATGAACGATTCAGCGATACTGCATTTTATAATGAAATCTTTGCTCCTATGGATGTGGCAGCGGCTGATGGTAGACAAACAACCAAAGATCAAAACACCGTTACTGAATGGACTCAGTGGATAAACAACAATCCAAATCAACCATGGTTCAGTTACATTGAGCTTTCAGAAGTAGAAGAATTCGAAGATTCTCCAACTGTTTTACCGCGTTTTAAAACTGAATCGAAAACACCAATCAGTAAATTACTTTCTCAATATAAGTCAGCTGCATTTGAAGCCGATCAGCAAGTAAATGCAATTTTATCTGAGTTAGAAACCAAACAATTAATTGATAATACTATTGTGGTCATTACCTCTAACCATGGTAACGAATTTAATGAAACAAAAAATAATAGCTGGGGCTCAAACAGCAACTTCAGCCGTTATCAATTGCAGGTGCCGATGGTGATCCACTGGCCAGGTAAAGCTCCTGAACTTTATCAACATAAAACAAGCCACTTAGATTTATCAGCCACCTTGATGCAAGACCTCTTCCAATCAACGTCTAATCCGTATGATTTTGGCAGCGGCAAAAATTTATTTAATGCATCACCTCGTCCTTGGATCTTGGCGGGTGACAGCGATAACATCGCTTTGATTACCGATGACACTACAACCGTTGTCGATGAATTTGGCAATTACAAGGTATACGATAAAAACTACAAGCGAAGCAATGATGCTAAACCTAAGCTTTCTATCGTGCTACAAGGTTTATCTGAGCTGAAACGCTTCTATCGCCAGAATGATTAAGCGTCAACTGTTATCAACAAATTAGGGAGCTACGGCTTCCTTTTTTGTATCTATAACCTATCAAGATTCATCATAGCAGTATGCTCTCATTGTATAATTGCACTAACTCAACTTGATAAAAGCAGTCTAAAAATCAAGCACAACCCGTCACTTTGAAAAAAAAATCACTTATTTGCTCAAAAAGAAAGCAAACAGCAATATTAAGGGTTTACAAAAACTTAAGCCCTATATATTATTTACCGCAATTCGGAGGGATGGCTGAGTGGTCGAAAGCACCGGTCTTGAAAACCGGCAAGGGTTAATAGCTCTTCTAGGGTTCAAATCCCTATCCCTCCGCCACATTAAAAAAGCCCGCTAACTTTAGCGGGCTTTTTGCTTTTTTATCGATGAATAAACTAAAATACGGTCGGTTTTGGCTCTGCCGAACGGTATCGATGCTTCTCTTCATACATTTGCTTATCCGCCTGATGAATCGACTGAGTCAATGCACCAAGATCATCAAAATAGCTGTAACCAATCGACACAGTTAAAGTAATGTCCCCCGTAAAAGTAGAACCGCTGATCGCTTGATGCAATTTATCTTTCACTTTTTCAGGCTGCTGTATGCGAGTACTCATGACGATTAAAAATTCATCGCCACCTAGACGAATACATAAATCAGACGCACTCATACAATATCGGATACCAGAAGCAATATGGCGCAATGCATTATCACCAGTATGGTGTCCATAATTGTCATTAATTTCCTTAAAGTCATTCACATCTAGATAAAATAGAGTCCCTTGGCTAATCCCCATTTTATCAATTTCATCTAATATGCGTTTATTAAATAACCCTGTCAGTTCATCTGTTTTTGATAATGAAGAAAAACGAATTGCCGCTTTCTTATGCTTATTAAGTAAAAAATAAACCATCCCCATAATAAAACACATGGATAAAAACCATGGCAGAATATACTCAGTGATGTAATCCGTCTTCATATAAGCCGTGATAGTGATGTTATTAAACTTCTCTTGTTTAAAAAACAATTGAGGTAAAAATCTATCCTCGCCAAATGAAAATTTTTGATCTCTAAACTCAATGTCTAATGCCATATATTGACTTAACCAAGGACCTAGAGAGTCAAGCATTTGTTTTTCAAGTTTAAGCCTAACGCCTAAATCCCCAATTAATTGCCCATTAAGTATCACTGGCGTCACTAAAATCACTATGCTTCTCCCTTGCGGATATGAACGTTCTAATGCTGTCATTAACGACGGCTTGTAATCGAACGGTATATCATCTTTTCGGTAACGAGCAGGAGAGATCTCTGGAGGTTGAGATTTTAATATTAAACGAGACTTAGTATAGGCAAATTCACTTCCTTCACCGTAGTAAGTAAAAAAAGCACCTGGGGCATTATTATCCTCCTCCGCCCAACTGAGATCCAATTCATGTAAGAACAAGGACAAGTTAAACGGCAATTTTTGCATATCGCCTTGGGCAACTAATGCACCAGCGTATTCAGAAAACTGTCCGGGGCTAATATTAAAACCTTGGATATCCAAAGCTTTAATTTCATCTAATTGTAGGTTTTGATTCGCGTCTTTGGAGTCTTCTAGCTTAAGCAGGATATCGCTAAGATGAGTCGCAATTTTTTCATTTGAAGTGTAGTAGTGTGACAAATTATTTTTCATATCTGACACAACACTTTCAGCGTAATTAAAAATAGTGACACTGGTATAAGCCAACCAACATAGAATGAAGGTGAAAAGAAGATATAGATAAGAATTCGACGATTCATCTGTCAGCCTTTCCATCCTATACCCCCTTATCAATACGCTATCAATTAAAATAGCACCTTGATTTGACGAGTACCTGTATGGATTTCACAGTTTCATTAATTAAAAATTAAACGCCACAATATCTATGCCAATAGCTCAAAGCTTGTTGAGAAGCCCGTTGATAATCTTTTTGTTCTGTAAATAAAACCGCGGCCATACTAGCAATAACGGCATTGGCCATGACATTACCAACCTCACCAGTGAGCGAGAAAATCAAGTTTTCGGGTAAATCAAGCGAGTCTTGCATAACTTCTGGCCAATAAAACGATTCAACGCCATCTTGGCTACTTAGCCACACCGTCTGGCTGACTTTGGGATTATATTCCGACTCGCCATTTTGCCCTTTATATGAAATCACAGATAAACTTTTACTATCAATGGTCTGATCGACTTCAGCATGAAGTTGCTGAAAACCAGGATGGAAACTGCCTCGTACTCCAATCTTTGCAGCACCGGGATTTAACGCGCGCACGACGGTGTTAATTGGCGTTCTTAACCCATAACGATTTTTCCAGCCAATCATGGTTTGTGCAATCGGGGCAAAGTGGTTTAAAGGAAGGTAAGCAATATGATGAGAGTCTAATAATTGTTGAGCATGTTGTGGGGTTTCAGCCAGCGGAATACCTAATGGTTCTAGATAATCTTCGACATGCGTTCGGCCACTCGCCACATCCTTATATCCATGCAATAAAACTTTATAACCATTTAGGGAAAGGATTTTTGCCGCCAAACCATGCCAAGGTTGATCCATACCATTCTCGGCTTTGCGTTTACCGGCATAACATGGCCAATCAATATCTGCCCCTAGACTCGGAACTCTAGACTGAAAGGCTTTCACAAACCCTGCAATTTCTTGATTGGTTTCATTTTGAACTCGGATAAGCATCAACAGCATTGCCATTTGATCATCACCAACTGAATCGTCACCCGCTTCTTTACTATTTAAATAGGCATCCATTACATCAAAGGCTTGCTGTTCCGAGAGAGGTTTTCTTCCTCTTTCACCTCGCCCAACCGTACGAATACATTCCAAAATAATGCTCATGACAATCCTTCTTATTTTCTTAAACTCAGCATAGCCCTACTCTAACGGAAAGCTTAATGAAACTCCGCTCTTTTTATAACAAAAAGCCTGCATATTTCAGCAGGCTAGTCATAACAACATTGATATTCGAAAGGCTACTTTTGTTCAGCTGTTCTTAAAAACTCTTGTTCCCAAATCATTGAATATGGGGACTGTGATAATAATTTTTGATGTTGTAGTTCATCAAGATTATCTAATGAAGCTTGATGCAACTGCTCTGATAAAGATTGGAAAAACACATTACATTTATACTTAAGATTAAAATGACTATCTCGATTCGCTTGCTCAACATTTAAGTTTTGACTTGCCATAATACGTCTCCTATTAACGTGGGTCGCATTGCTTTTAATCGCTATCCTTGCAATGCCCACTTTTAAATAAAGCAATAACCAAGCCAAAAATTAACTCTAATAAATACAATCTATTACTTAAAACTCTTTTCATAAACTGCACCAAAATAGAAGTTTTCTTGCACGAGATTGATCAACCAACAACCCATTTATGGTTTTTTACTTACCTTTGTTAGGCGCTTAGGTTTTGTCGAACTTCTTTTTTTATAAGCTGGCCTTTTTACCGCAGGTAAGTGACGTAACGATTCAGGGACAGGGCTGACTTTGATCTGTTGTATAAGCGTGTCGATCTGTGTTTGTAAGCTTTGCATAAAAGGCGCATAAGGTTGCTGTTTTTCAGCCATCGCTTGCAGTTGATGCTCCCAATGTGCGGTCATATCAGGATAGGTTGATTCTGCTGGCAGAGCATGAATTAAGCCTCTTCCCGCTTCGCTGCTTAAAATATTTCTGCCTTGGCGTACCAACAGTTGCCTTTTAAATAAGGCATCTAATATGCCCGCTCGAGTAGCTTCCGTTCCTAGGCCATCCGTTTCACGTAGAATTTTCTTTAAGTTTTTATCTGCAACGAAACGAGCGATCCCGGTCATCGCTTGCAGTAGTGTTGATTCCGTAAAGTGTCGTGGTGGCTCTGTTTTATGGTCTTTAATTTCGCCTTCTCGGCAGGTCAAGACATCACCTTGTGATAACGCAGGGACAGGATCGGCTTCATCCTCTTCAACTTGAGCCGCTTTTCCTGCTGGCAACAAACTTTTCCATCCCGCAGAAACCATGACTCGTCCTTTCGCAATAAACACGCCACCAGCAATATCAAACTCTAGCTTTGATTCGGCATACACCGCGGGCGGATAAAACTGCATTAAGTATTGCCTTGCGATCAATTGGTAGATTTTTGCTTCATGACCAGATAACGCATGAGTCGACATTTTTTTAGGCGTCGGAATAATGGCATGGTGGGCATCGACTTTACTGTCATTCCACGCCTTCGATTTCAGTGAAAGATCCGCATTATCTACCGCACTCGAAAGTTGTGTGTCGTTATTGGCAATGGCGCTTGTCACAGCTTTCGCTTGGGTAAAATGTTCTTTTGGTAAATAGCGACTATCAGAGCGAGGGTACGTGATCAATTTATGTTTTTCATACAAAGACTGACACACATTTAAGACATCTTGAGCGCTCATTTGAAAACGGCGCGCGGCATCAATTTGTAACGCCGATAATGAATAAGGTAAAGGTGGTGCTTGTTTGGTTTGCTTTTGTTCCGAATCTTTGACCGTCGCAGGTTGGCCTTCAATGCGTTTGGCCACATTTTCAACTAGCTTACGGTTAAGAACGCGCCCTTCTTCATCTTGCCACGGTTTAATGGCTTCACTTGGCTTCCATTTAGCGCGAATATCAAATGAATCTGTACCATTTTGATAAGGGATCAAAGCGTGCAAAGAAAAATAATCACGTGGAATAAAGTTTTCAATTTCTTCATCTCGACGAACGACAAGCCCAAGTACAGGAGTTTGCACTCGACCTACCGATAATACTCCCTGATAACCCGCTTTTTGCCCTAATAAAGTATAAGCGCGTGACATGTTCATACCATATAACCAATCCGCACGGGAGCGCGCTAAAGCCGATATGGATAAAGGGATAAAATCTTGATTAGAACGCATTTGGGTGAGCGCGCGTTTTACCGCAGGTAAATTCAGATCGTTAACGAGCAGGCGTTGAGTCGATTGTTTTTGGGCTTTGGTCGCTTTGAGGTAATCAATCACTTCATCGACTAAAAGCTGGCCTTCTCGGTCGGGGTCGCCTGCGTTTATCAATTCAGGCTTTTGCTTGAAAAGCTGCTTAATAACTGACAACTGTTTTTTCGCCGCAGCGCGTGGGCGTAATTGCCATTGCTGAGGGATAATCGGTAGATCAGCCAGGTTCCATTTTTTATAGCGCTCGTCGTAGACATCGGGTTCTACTTGTTCCAGTAGATGACCAATACACCAAGTGACAATATCACCGTTACCACAGCGAATATAACCTTGCTCATTTTTATGGGGTTTAGGTAATGCTGAGGCAATCGCTCGGCCTAAACTGGGCTTTTCCGCAATGAATAAACGCACAATTTTTCCGTGTAACCAAAAACAAAGGGCCACATTATCGAATGTCGCCCTTAAAAATCAACTAAAAACTGTTAATTTATACAGTGTGTGCTCATCATTTGATTATAAATAAGAAACATAATCACCAATTTTACGTTCAGGTACTTTCATGGCAGAACAACCGGGCGTACCAAGATACAGAAAACCCACAATTTGGTCTTCCCCTTCCAAACCAAATGCGTGGTGAACTTCTTTATGGAACATCCACTCTCCTGAGCGCCAAAAGCCTTGAAAACCTTGCGCAACTGCTGCCATTTGCATTGCTTGTGCCGCACAACCCGCCGATAAATATTGTTCTAATGCTGGTACTTTTTCATGTTGCGTCACTTTCGCAATCACGGTGATCACCATAGGTGCGCGAAAAGGTGCTTTCTTTAGCTTTTCTATTACAGCATCAGGGCTGGCATTTATTTGAGCGGCATGAACTAAAATATCCGCCAATTTACGCAAGCCTTCTCCTTGAGCTATCACGAAATGCCAAGGGGTCAAATTGCCATGATCGGGGGCTCTTAAGCCCGCCTTGATGATATTTTCTAATACTTTTCCTTCCGGTGCAGGCTCAACGAGATTGGCGATGGAGCGGCGCTCTAATAATAAATCCAATGCTTGCATAACTATCCCTACTGCTTTGATATAAAGAATGGGAATCATAATCAAATCGTTATGACTTGGCTATGATTCCCATTACAATTTCAACAATCGATGTCACACGTCAGCTCAAATGCCGTTAGCTTATAGACCGTGATCTGATATTTTATTCCAATGTTACAGCGACATTGCAACTTTAGTGCCCTGGCGAATAGCCCGAACAGCATCAAGCTCACCTGCAACGTCTGCACCACCAATCACATGTAGCTTACCATTGAGAGATTGCCACTTATCTTCAAAAGGACGCACCGATACTTGTCCTGCACAGACGATAATATTATCAGCATCAAGTAGGGTTTCTTTTTCATTCAAAGTAATGTGCAACCCTTGTTCACTCACTTTTTGATAAGCGACGCCTCCCATCAAATTCACCCCGCGTTTTTGCAACGTAGCACGGTGAATCCAACCGGTGGTTTTGCCTGGCCCTTTACCCACTCGTCCTTGGCGACGTTGCATTAACCACACTTCTTTATCGCTGATACTTTCTGGCAACGGCATCAAGCCTCCCGCCATTTTCAGGTTTTGGTCTATGCCCCAATCGTCTAACCAATCACTGATACTATGTTGTTCGGGTTCGGTGATCATACTTGCCACATCAACCCCAATACCACCCGCACCAATGATGGCGACTTTATTGCCTAGCGCTGTTTTCTCTCGGATCAAGGTTTGATAATCAATCACTTTTTGATTACCTGCCATTCCTTCTAAATCCAATACTCTTGGTTTGACGCCAGAGGCCATGACAATCTCATCATAATCCGCAATCACATCAAAACTGACTTCGGTATCAAGTTTTAAGTTGACACCTGTTTCTTCTATGCGATTGGCAAAATAACGGATGGTTTCACGAAACTCTTCTTTACCAGGAATTTGCATCGCCAAACGGAATTGCCCACCAATCCGATCATTTTTCTCAAATAAATCCACTTGATGACCACGCTCAGCAGCAATGGTGGCACACGCCAATCCCGCCGGCCCTGCGCCAATAACCGCAACACGTTTTTTAACTGATGCCGGTAAAATGGCCATTTCAGTTTCATTACAGGCTCTCGGGTTGACCAAACAGCTCGCCGCTTTACCTTTAAAAATGTTATCAAGACAGGCTTGGTTACAACCGATACAAGTATTGATGAGTTTCGATTTTTGCGCCGCCGCTTTGTTAACAAAGTCCGGATCGGCTAAGAACGGTCGCGCCATTGACACCATATCGGCATGACCTTGAGATAAGATTTCTTCGGCGACCTCTGGCGTATTGATACGGTTACAAGTAATGACCGGAATCGACAAATGCGGCTTCACTTTTTCTGTCACCCAGCTAAATGCCGCGCGAGGCACTTGAGTGGCAATCGTCGGAACTCGCGCTTCATGCCAGCCAATTCCGGTATTAATTAAGGTAACACCTGCTTGCTCTAACGCTTTCGCTAACTCCACCACCTCATCAAAAGTGCTACCTTGCTCAACCAAATCGAGCATAGACAAACGGAAAATGATGATAAATTCATCGCCAACTTTGGCACGGATTGATTTAACAATCTCAAGGGGTAAACGCATACGATTTTGATAGCTTCCGCCCCATTCATCACCGCGTTGATTGGTTCTCTGGCAAATGAACTGATTAATCAAATAGCCTTCCGACCCCATAACTTCCACGCCATCATACCCCGCGGTTTGAGCTAGATAGGCCGTGTTAGCAAAATCATCAATGGTATTACGGATTTGCCTTGCGCTCATTTTACAAGGGGTGAATTTTGAAATCGGCGCACGGGTGGCACTGGCGCTTTGTGAAAATGGATGCATCGCATAACGACCGGCATGTAAGATCTGCAAAGCAATTTTACCACCATGTTTGTGAACGGCTTCTGTGACCACTTTATGCTTTTTCGCATGAGAACGAGAGCTTAGTTGAGAACTAAAAGGATGTAAGCGACCACGCAAATTGGGTGAAAAACCACCTGTGACAATTAAACCAACACCACCTTTGGCACGCTCTTCATAAAAAGCCGCTAATTTTGTCAGCTCACCTCGCTCCTCTTCTAACCCTGTATGCATTGATCCCATTAATACGCGATTGCGCAATTGAGTAAATCCAAGGTCCAGTGGCGCTAATAAATGTGGGTACATGATCTCACCTATAAGGCTAATTGTTATTATATGGTCCGACCACGATATCGCCTCAACGGTCAGTATTCAAACATGTGTTTACATTTTTGCAACCTAGCTCAATTTTCCTACTTAAATATGCTTAAACTAACCATCCTGATAAAAAATTCAGATTAATCTTGAGTTTAACAATTGATGAAGCGACACTCTTATTAACGCTTATGGTACATTGGCTTCCAGCCCCTAAGCTAACGATCATGTTTAACTGGACAGAAATATGAAAAAACTATTTTGCTTTATCGCAGCGATCTTCAAAGGCATATGGAAGTTAATCTCTTTCTTACGTGTTGCTTTGCTTAACCTCTTATTTATTGGTGTTTTGGTTCTTGCTTACTTTTCTTTCTTCCCACAGCAGGATCCAACATCTGAGCAAGTCGAAGCGCCTAAAAAAGAAGCCCTCATTCTGAATTTAGAAGGGCCAATTGTTGAGCAGCGTACTTACGTTAACCCTCTTGACTCGTTATCAGGCACTTTGTTTGACAAAGATCTACCGAAAGAAAACGTACTATACGATATTGTTTCAACCATCCGTTTCGCGGCGACTGATAGCTCAGTTTCAGGCTTAGTATTAAACTTAAAACAAATGCCAGAAACCAATCTTACGAAACTTAGATACATCGCCAAAGCGATTGGTGAGTTCAAAGCAAACGGCAAACCGGTTTATGCTTATGGTGATTTTTATAATCAGAGCCAATACTACTTAGCCAGTTATGCAGATAAAGTTCTCCTTTCTCCAGACGGTGCAGTCCTCCTTAAAGGTTACGGCGCTTATACGCTTTACTATAAAGACCTATTAGAAAAGCTGGACGTCACCACGCATGTATTTCGCGTAGGTACTTATAAATCAGCAGTAGAACCATTCATTCGTAATGATATGTCTCCAGCAGCAAAAGAATCTGCGACAGCATGGTTAACTCAGCTATGGAGCGCTTATATTGACGATGTTTCTCACAATAGAAATATCGACAGCAAAGCGATCACACCGAGCATGGATGAGTTCTTAGCGAAAATGAAAAGTGTTAATGGTGATCTAGCTGAACTATCCAAACAAGTCGGCTTGGTCGATCAATTGATGACTCGCCAGCAAGCCATGACGTTCATGCGTTCTAAGTTTGGTGGAACCGTTAAAAATGGCTATAACGGTATCAGTTACTATCGCTACAAAGAAAAAGTAACGCAACCTATCGCAAATACTGCAGACAAAATTGCCGTGGTGGTGGCAAGTGGCACCATTCTCGATGGCGACCAGCCTAAAGGTAGTGTTGGCGGAGATTCAATGGCTCGCCTGTTACAACAAGCCCGCCTAGACGATAATATTAAAGCCGTTGTCTTACGTGTAGATAGCCCAGGTGGTAGCGCTTTTGCTTCTGAGATTATTCGCAACGAAATCGAAGCATTGAAAAAAGCCGGTAAACCAGTTGTCGTATCCATGTCGAGCCTAGCAGCATCTGGTGGTTACTGGATTTCAATGAGTGCGGATAAAATTATCGCACAACCAACCACCCTTACAGGCTCGATTGGTATTTTTGGTATTATCACTACCTTTGAAAAAAGCTTAAATAAACTTGGCGTGAATACTGATGGTATCGGAACCAGTCCATTCTCTGGTGTAGGTCTTACCAATGGCTTATCGAAAGGCGCAGCTGAAGCGATGCAAATGGGGATTGAGCATGGATACCATCGCTTTATTTCACTCGTCGGTAAGAACCGTGGTATTAAAGTTGCTGACGTTGATAAAATTGCACAAGGTCGAGTATGGACCGGCCAAGACGCCATGAAGCGTGGCTTAGTTGACCAAATGGGCGATTTTGATGATGCAATTAACGAAGCGGCTCAACTCGCGAAGATTAAAAGCTACAATCTAACCTGGATAGATAAGCCGTTAACGCCAACTCAGCAAATGCTACAAGATCTGTTTAGTTCAATGGATGCATCACTAGGTAACCCACTAAGTCAATGGTTACCTGATGCGCTGAAACCAGCTGCTGCGCAAATATCACAAAGTGCCGACTTACTGAATAGCTTAAACGATCCGAAAGGCTACTATTCGTTTTGCTTAACTTGTGAAGCTAACTAGCCACTAATCGTTAATTAGCGCACTTTAAAAAAGTATAACCAACTCAAAACCAGCGATCATTTATCGCTGGTTTTTTCATTTATCAATACACCATTCTTCATTCTCGATAAATGGAAGTCGCTTGGGTATGCAGTGAATTATCGCTATAATCCGTCACCTGTCTGTTCCTACAAACGATATCCTAAAATTATGACTAGAAAACATATCTACATTGCGTATACCGGCGGCACCATTGGTATGAAACGATCTTCTCATGGCTACATTCCTGCTGATGGCTTTATGACCCAGCAATTACAAGCCATGCCAGAGTTCCATCGTGAAGAAATGCCTCTTTTTACCGTGCATGAATATTCCCCCCTTATGGATTCTTCCGACATGACGCCAAATGATTGGCAACATATCGCGGATGATATTAAAGCCAACTATGACAAATACGATGGTTTCGTGATTCTGCATGGTACCGATACGATGGCTTACACGGCGTCGGCATTGTCTTTCATGTTTGAAAATCTTGGCAAGCCGGTGATTGTTACAGGTTCTCAAATCCCATTGGCAGAACTGCGCTCTGATGGCCAGGCGAACTTATTAAATGCTTTGCACATTGCTGCAAACTATCCGATCAATGAAGTCACGTTATTTTTTAATAACCAGCTAATGCGTGGCAATCGCAGTACTAAATCACGTGCCGATGGCTTTAATGCTTTCACTTCACCTAATATGCCGCATTTGCTTGAAGCAGGAATCAATATCCAAGTTAGCAACCCTGACTTAATTGATAAAAAACCAACTGGTGAATTTCGAGTACACACCATCACACCACAACCGATTGGCGTGATCACCATGTACCCAGGTATCTCGCATGAAGTGATTCGCAACACTCTTCGCCAACCAGTCAATGCGATGATCTTACTCACCTTTGGAGTGGGTAATGCGCCACAAAACAAAGAAATGCTTGGTCATTTAAAAGAAGCTTCTGAGCGAGGCGTGATTGTCGTGAACCTGACTCAATGCCTAACAGGTAAAGTGAATATGGATGGCTATGCAACGGGGGTCTCTTTAGCGGAAGCAGGCGTGATCAGTGGCTACGATATGACACATGAAGCCGCACTCGCAAAATTGCACTACCTATTAAGCAAAAATCTCAGTTATGACGAGATTAAGTCTCAGATGAAACAAGTATTGCGTGGTGAGATGAGTTTATAAGCGTCACTCGGGTTCTCGTTGCTCGGAAAAGATAGTTCGAGCAACGAGAAGCAAAGCGCCCGAGAAACGAGAGTCGGCTCCTTCAAACTAGAAACCGATTCTAATTATCCACCTTCACTCGTAAAATATCAGCTTCCGTTTCTATAAATTGCTTTTTAAGTTCTGATTTTGATTTAAACGTCACTTCACCGCCAGCCGCCACCGACATATGTTGAGCATCATGATTATGCTTTGACTGATACAACATCACCGCTTGCATACATGAATCACGCTGTTCTTTGGTTATGGGCGTACCATCTAACCAACGCCCGGTCTCTATCGCATAATTTAAACGCTCGAACACTTCGGGTGTCATCGCATTAAGCAGTTGTTCAACATTCATATTCTTATTCCTTTCGAATTAAAGCGACAACATATCAGTGCCTTCGCTTAACTAATGAGCTTCACACAAGCAATGTAAACGTTCGCTCTAACGGTTAAATATCAACGATACCGAATTAACACAAAAACGTTGCCCCGTGGTTTCTTGAGGCCCATCTAAAAACACATGTCCTAAGTGACTATCACATTGAGCACAACGAATTTCAGTACGAATCATTCCGTGGCTGTGATCATCTAAATATTTAATTGCGGTTTTTGAAATCGGTTTGTCAAAACTTGGCCAACCACAACCAGAATCAAATTTATCATCTGAGGCAAATAAATCCGCCTGGCAGCAAGTACATTGGTAAGTGCCCGTTTCTTTATTATGAAGTAAAGTACCTGAATATGGCGCTTCCGTCCCCCCAAGACGACATACTCTATATTGTTCTTCTGTTAGAGAAGTTTTCCATTCTTTATCCGTCTTTTTCACAAGGTCCTCATTATTATCCACTACAAAGTCAATCATCATTAAAGCAAAATTATTACACTACTTTATCATTGATTGTTTTGAACAAAAACTTGCCAATTACCTATAATGTGGCACATACTTTCCCACAGTTTAAAATAGTGACTTGAATCACGGGAAACTATGGTTCATAGTCTCAATGTTTCCAAATTGGTGGCAATGGAATCAGAAACATACAGACTGGGCATGAATTAATCGATTTGGCTAAATTCAGAAAGAAAGTAACTCTTTTTTTTGACTTTGAACAAGTAAACACCGATTATGCCTTGCAGGATGTAACTGGCTTCTGTAATTTTACTACCAGTTATCTTTAATCTGAAATTAAGTTGTGGAGCAACTACAATGACTATCAAAGTAGGTATTAACGGTTTTGGCCGTATTGGACGTTTCGTTTTCCGTGCTTCTGTTGAGCGTGACAACATCGAAGTTGTTGGTATCAATGACCTTATCGATGTTGAATACATGGCATACATGCTTAAGTACGATTCAACTCACGGTCGTTTCAACGGTACTGTTGAAGTAAAAGACGGTAACCTAATCGTTAACGGTAAAACTGTACGTGTTACTGCTGAACGTAACCCAGAAGATCTTAAGTGGAACGAAATCAACGTTGACGTTGTTGCTGAAGCAACTGGTCTGTTCCTAACTGACGAAACTGCACGTAAGCACATCACTGCTGGTGCTAAGAAAGTTGTTCTTACTGGTCCTTCTAAAGACGCAACTCCAATGTTCGTAATGGGTGTTAACCACACTACTTACGCTGGTCAAGATATCGTTTCTAACGCTTCTTGTACTACTAACTGTCTTGCACCTATCGCTAAAGTACTTAACGACAAGTGGGGCATTGAGTCTGGTCTTATGACTACTGTTCACGCAACTACAGCTACTCAAAAAACTGTAGATGGTCCTTCTGCGAAAGACTGGCGTGGTGGTCGTGGTGCTTCTCAAAACATCATCCCATCTTCAACTGGTGCTGCTAAAGCAGTAGGCGTTGTACTTCCTGAAGTACAAGGTAAACTAACTGGTATGGCTTTCCGCGTACCAACTGCTAACGTTTCAGTTGTTGACCTAACAGTTAACCTAGCAAACGCTGCTTCTTACGCTGACATCTGTGCAGAAATGAAGCGCGCTTCTGAAGGCGAACTAGCTGGCGTTCTTGGTTACACTGAAGACGCAGTTGTTTCTCAAGATTTTATCGGCGAAACTAACACTTCTGTATTCGATGCAGCTGCTGGTATCGCACTTAACGACAAATTCGTTAAAGTTGTATCTTGGTACGATAACGAAATCGGCTACTCAAACAAAGTTCTTGACCTAATCGCTCACATCTCTAAGTAAGCATTAGCATAGACTTTCTTTGAAAGATCTTCTTTTGAAGACAAGCTAATAAAAGGCGGCCATTGTGTCGCCTTTTTTGATTTTACGTTGCTCGGAATATCGAAAGCTCGTATCTCGAGCTGTGTTAACTACCTATTCGAGAAACGAAACCCTAGTTACGAGGACCGGATTCATGAACCTAACCCACTTACCTATCATTAGCACCCTATCAGACTGCATTACTGTGGTACAAAAAGACCAAGCTAAAATTGTCCATATCCAGCACCCGAAAGCTGAGGCAGCAATCTCATTATTTGGTGGCCATGTCATATCTTTTAAGCCTCAAGGCGGACAAGATCTCATCTGGACAAGTGAGAGCGCGATTTTTGATGGTAAAACGCCATTACGTGGTGGTATTCCTGTCTGCTGGCCATGGTTTGCTAAAGCCTCTGAACCTAGTCATGGTTTTGCCCGCACTACTGAATGGTCTTTGGTTGAACATAGAGAGAATCAAGATGGTGTGATAATTCGAATTGAGCTAAAACCTTCTCAAGAAACCTTGGCGATCTGGCCTCATCAATTTGAAGTCTTTTTAGATATTGAAGTTTCAGAGCAATTAACCGTAACTATGCACATTAAAAACATTGATGAGCAGACATGGAAGTTCTCTGGTGCTTTACATACTTACTTCAACATCGCCAATATCTTAGATACCCAAATTACTGGGATGGGCGATCATTACATCGACAAACTACAAGGTGGCAAAGTTTGCTTAGGTGGCGATACACTCAACATCACAGCAGGCGTTGACCGTGTCTACACGCATCCATCAACACAAATTTTAATCTCAGATCCAAACAATCAACGTAGTATTAGTGTTGAGAATAAAGGCGACACCGCCGCCGTTATTTGGAACCCGTGGGAGCTCACTCAAGGCATGGTTGATATGAAAGATGAAGCGTATATGAATATGGTCTGTGTAGAGTCAACACTTTACGCAGAAACACTCGACAGTGGCCACATGCTGCAACCAGGTGAACATTACCAACTAAGCACCACTATTTCGCAGAAATAATCCAGAAAGATTCCTCGTAGTTTAAAGGCCAACTTGCTTTTAAGCTGCGAGCTCTTATATCATCGCAACACATTCACGAATAAGAAATGACATGACTTACCAATGCCCTCTTTGCCATCAAAGCCTTGCCGATAACCAATATGGGTTTCAGTGCGAAAATAATCACCAATTTGATCGCGCGAAAGAAGGTTACGTCAATCTCATGCCGGTTCAACATAAACGCTCAAAGCAGCCTGGTGATAATGCAGAAATGATGCAAGCGCGCCGCCGCTTTCTAGAGTCTGAGCAATATCACCCAATGCGAGAAGCCGTTGCAACCCTATGTAAACAATACCTTGCAAAGACGTCGCATCAGTTACTCGATATTGGCTGCGGTGAAGGTTATTACACGCACTACATCGCTCAAGCGCTCAAGCAACAAGATCCACATGCAATTTGCTACGGCTTAGATATCTCTAAAGTCGCAATTCGGTATGCAGCAAAACGATACACGAATGACAGCATGCAATTTTGTGTTGCTTCCAGCCATCGCCTCCCATTTTCAGATAACAGCCTTGATGCCATTCTGAGAATTTATGCGCCTTGCGATCACGCTGAATTACAACGTGCCACGACGGCTCAAGGAATTGTCATCACCGTCACACCAGCTGCCCGCCACTTGTTTCAACTGCGTGAATTGGTTTATCAAGACGTCAGGCTTCACGATGAAACACCAGAAAACATCGCTGGTTTTGCATTATTAGAAGAGCAAAAATTACATTACGAGATGGCCATGACAGGCGAACAAGCAGAGGATTTATTGCAAATGACGCCGTTTGCTTGGAAAGCATCAGAGGCAATGAAAACTGAATTGAAAAAAGCCCCACAATTTCGCTGTGAGGCCGACTTTATCCTTAGAGTTTATAGCAAAAACCACTAACGATTATTACATTGCACAGCGTTCCGCTAAAATCGGATTAACGTTGTGCTGATAGCTTTCAACAATTTTCGCTTTCTGGCATTCAAATCGGCTCACTGGATATTGTTTATCCCAAGCTACGAATAACTGTTTCTGCTGTTTACTTAAGCGAAACTGCGAATATGTAGCATCAAAATATAGATAAGTACGAGCGATCAAGCCTCGTGCCTGTTGCGGTGGTTGTGCTTTTCTATCTTCCACATGAAAATCACACGAACCAAAATCACTTTTCGTTCCAGACATCATTTGAAAATTATAGTTTGACCGATATGCGTTAACGCTGCCTATTGCAGCAAACAAATTATAACCATCCGCCTGCATTAAACGGTAGTCATGGTTCGCTTTTTCGGCGCATTTACGCCCTTTAAACGGCTTACCTTTGCTACTGACACACACCGGTGCCCCATCTCTCCATTCTTTAAATGCACGGCCAAAGTTTTCCGCAGGCACAATATGCTCAAACTCCACCCGTTTTGCACGAGAGGTATATAAAGCATCATTAAAACCCACAGGTAAGGTTACTTGCTTCTTATCATCAAAGGCAGCATTGCAATATACCGTTTTACGCATTTCTGTTGAATTATAAACGTTTTGCATTAGTAAGCGTTTTGCTTTTGAGAATGAATCTATCTGAGTATTTTGACTTGCTGATGCGCCGCTTGGAAACAATACAAGCGGAAACCACATGCACGCAATTAATGACCATTTTTTCATTTGAGACTTCCTTATTGAAGTCCCTATTTTACGTTTCTTTTAATACTTTTTTCATACTATTTATTATTAATTTGCTCAATAATCAATCAAACAAAATTGAAAATGGCTATCATTCACATTGTCGTATAACTGTTTGTCCGCTAACATAAAATTGCAATGGGAGATAAGCATGTCATTCAAATCATTTAATAAACCTCTTATTATCCTTCTAACTACGGTGCTGTTTACCGCAGGATGTAGCTCAAAACCAGATACTCCAAATACTCAAGATGACATCATCACTTTCTTCGACTATCAACTCTATACCCCTAGAGGGCAGAAAATCCAATTATCTCAATGGATTAAAAACACCTCTCAAGCAGATGTGATTTTAATTGGCGAGTGGCATACCCACGCGGGCATACATAGATTTCAAGCCGATGTATTAAAGCTGCTCATTCAATCAACTCAGCCTATTGCGTTGTCAATGGAACAGTTTAGCCGTGATACTCAATCGATCATTGATGACTATTTACAAAGAAGCATTGGAGAGCAAACGCTTATCTCACAAGGCAATGCTTGGCCAAATTATGAGAGTGACTATCGCCCTTTAGTTGAATTGGCAAAGCATGCGGACATGGATGTCATCGCAGCGAATGCGCCTAAATCTATCGTGCGCTGTATTGCTAAGGATGGATTGAAATATTTAGATGTATTGCCACCAGAAGAAAGAGCTTATGTGGCGAGTGAAATAGATTTAGGGGATTCCACTTATAAAGAAAAGTTTATGACGTCAATGCACCATGGCGAGCCTAGCCAACATCTAAACATGTATGCTTCTCAACTCACTTGGGATGCCACCATGGCTGAAAGTATAGTGAACTACAAACATACCCACCCAAATGCAAAAATCGTACATATTGCAGGTAAATTTCATACCGAAGGTGGGCTGGGCATAGCTGCGCAAATTAAGCAGAACGACCCAACATTAAATATTATTATCGTTACCCCTGTTGGAACGATCACCACGGACAGTCATGATTACCAGCTACATGTACTTACGCCACCAATCAGATATATAAAACCGGAAAACCAACGGATCGCGTTCGCCCAACTATTCAAAAACAGAAAAGAACCGAACTGTTCAAATAACGAGTAAAAAATCCCCCAGCGGATTAAGCTAGGGTATCGTAATTAGAAAAATTCAACAGAAATTATAAGCTCTTAAGATCTTCTGTCGTCAGCATGCTAGCATCACAGAACTTCGCCTTCTGCTTACCTTCTCGCTCAGAGTGGTACATGGCGGTATCTGCATATTTTATTAATGTTTCTGGATCCGTTGCTTCTTCCGGTGACAACGCATAACCAAGGCTGAATTTAACCGGTAATTGCTCACCTTTATACAAGAAATGTTGACATATTTACCAGTTAATAAAATTGCATCTTATTTATTTACGATTTGGATGATTCAAAATGTGGTCTTCCCAGTCGACTACATCAATCTCATAAACGACTTTGTTACGCACACTTTCACCAGCAGCGTGCATCGCTGATTTTGAGCCAGTAATGAGAGGATGCCACTCAGGCAGCGGTTTATTTTCGGCCAGTAGGCGGTAAGAGCAGGTTTCAGGTAACCAGTTAAATTCATCAATTTTGTCACGAGTCAGTTTTAAACACTCTTCTCCAGATTCAAAACGATTCGGGTAATCTTTACAACCGCAAGTCTTATTATTTAACCAGCTACAAGCCACATTGGTGTAATAGACTTCATCGCTATCTTCATCCATTAATTTATGCAAACAACACTTACCACAACCATCGCAAAGAGACTCCCACTCTTGCTCAGTCATTTGTTGGAGTGACTTAGTTTGCCAAAATGGAGTTGTCATAATATGCCTGCTTGAACTTGTATAGAATATAGGCTGCGTTTTATACGCTGATCATCGACAAAATTCAAGTTATGCTATTTTCTCTATGGGTATTTTGCTACTATCTGCGACCAATTTTTGAACTGCAGAGAAGTGTTTTATGGAGTGTCGTCTTGGATGTGGTGCTTGTTGCATTGCACCTAGCATATCATCGCCAATTCCTGGAATGCCGAATGGGAAACCGGCTGGTATTCGATGCATACAGTTAAATGAAGATAATTTATGCAAGCTGTTTGGTCAGCCAGAAAGGCCAAAAGTGTGTCATGCGTTTAAAGCAGAAGAAGCCATTTGTGGCAAAACCGATCAAGAAGCCTTGTTTATTATTGCAGATCTAGAAAAGATAACTTAAGTAAAACTCGAAACTCGAAACTCGAAACTCGAAACTCGAAACTCGAAAAATATTGAGATCATCAACATTAAAATCAAGCTTCGAGTTTAAGTATTATATTTCATCTATAACTTTAGTCGGCCAAGCAGTGAGTGAGAAAGCGTGGTGCCATCGACCAACTCTAGTTCACCGCCCATAGGCACACCATGCGCAATACGGCTGGCATTAACACCATGAGCCTTACATAGCTGAGCAATATAATGCGCAGTGGCTTCGCCTTCTACTGTCGGGTTCGTGGCCAAAATCACTTCTTCGACATCACCATTGCTTAATCGGTAATCCAGCAAATCTAAACCAATATCACTTGGTCCAATTCCATCAAGTGGTGATAAATGCCCCATCAGAACAAAATAACGACCTGAATACTGTCCCGTTGCTTCAATTGCAGCAATATCGGCAGGGGTTTCCACGACGCAGATCTGCCCGTTCGCTTGCCGCTTAGGGTTGATACAGACATGACAAGTGTCTTGCTCTGTAAAAGTTCTACATTGGTCGCAATGCCCAATTTCTGTCATCGCTTGAGATAAGGCTTCTGCTAATTGCAGACCACCTTTTCTATTACGCTGCAATAAATGAAAGGCCATACGCTGTGCTGACTTGGGGCCAACCCCAGGTAAACAACGTAAGGCCTCCATCAATTGTTCCAGCATACTGCTTGTACGCATGTATGAATCTCTACTGGTTCAATTAAAATGGCATTTTCATGCCTGGTGGTAATTGCATACCGCCAGTCACTGATGCCATTTTTTCTTTTTGCGTTTCTTCAATACGACGAGCGGCATCATTAAATGCAGCCGCGATTAAATCTTCTAGCATTTCTTTATCGTCTTCCATCAAACTTTCATCGATTTCAACACGACGAACGCTATGGCTACCAGTGATAGTCACTTTTACAAGACCTGCACCAGATTCACCAACGATTTCCATGTTAGCAATTTCTTCTTGAAGCTTTTGCATACGCTCTTGCATTTGCTGGGCTTGCTTCATCATGTTGCCCATTCCGCCTTTACCAAACATGCTTAATTCTCGCTTGTTATCTAAATAGAATGATTAAAGTCATTACTAATGTTTATTGGGTCAATAGGATTGAAATTCAACTGTAAAACTACCCTATCGCGTATTTAATTCACTGGTTGCACAGCATTTAACCATAAGAGCGGTTAGATCGGCCGTACGCTATCTTTATCTATTTCTGCAGCAAAACGCTTTTGCAAAAATTGGATGTTAGGATCTGAATCTAAGTTTTCGAACGCTTGCTTCAATTTTTCCTGATACAGTTTTTCTCTGAGCTCCAATGGCGTCATACCATCTTCATTAATTTGAATAACCAATTCACAACTCTGCTGAAAATGCTGAGATAAAACATCGGTCAATTCTTCTTGTGCTTTTGGTGTATTCAAATGAGCTTGCTCTGCACGTAATCCTAATGTGATGACGTGTTCATTTTTACTGTAAGTCGAGTTTAGTGCTAATTGTTGAACAAGCTTGGCGGTATCTAGTTGCTCAATCACGGCCGCCCATTCACTTTGTTCAATACTTTCTCGTAATAGCTTTTCTGCCATTTCAGGCGTTTTAATATGCTCTAACGCTTTCTTAATTTGAGTAGGCGTTAACTCTTGGCTTTCTTGCTGATGCAATTGCGGCTGAGTCGGCTTCCACTGATAAGGCTCATTGGGATCTTCTGATTTAGCGGCTCCAGAGATAGGTGTGCCATTAGCTGAGATTGGCGACCCCTGCACAGCTTCAACTGCGGCTGCCGTATGCTTACTTGCTATACGGTCAAGTACCGATGTTTTTACTGGTTTAGCAGACGTCGCTTCAGTCTTTTTTGTTGGATCGTTCCCAACCACTGGCGTCGTACGTAAATTCTCGCGTTTACTGCGCAGCTGGTGCCTTAACCCCGTTAGAGGAGAGGCTGACTGCGGTTGTGATGCTTGGTTCGCTTGTTGTGGCTCAGACTGCTGATAGGTTGGGTTTTCAACCGATGGATGACTCGCAGCGCTATGGTCCGTATTACCCATATGATTGGCTACAGGTACAGGAGACGCAGAGCTTGAAGACCTTGCTTGATATTGTGCCGGTGGAATCGATGCTTGTTGTGAAGAGGAAGGCTTAGGCTCTGCTCTTCTCGGTGCCGATTCAACCACCGGAATACTTTTCGTTTGCGCTGCTGGAGAGACAATCGTATTGCCAGATACCGCTTGCGCCGGTCTAAAGGCCAGCATTCTCAACACTAGCATTTCTGCTGCCATTTTCTCGCTCGGAGATAATGATAAATCCTGACGACCTTTTAGCGTCATTTGGTAATAAAGCTGCACATCTTGTGGTGTTAGAGATTGACTTAAGAGCTCAACTCTTTCCGCATCAGGTTGCTCTTTATTTAAACTAGCTGGCAGCGCTTGATACATCGCGATTCGATGAAGTTGACTGCTTAATTCTTTGAATAAACCATCCCAGTCAATACCATTAGCAGCTAACTGCTCAAGACAACTCATTGCGGTTTGCGGTTGTTTACTGCTGATCGCCTCTAGCAAATAGATAGCTTGTTCGGTATCTAAAGTACCTAACATATTCGACACTGTCGCACTATCAATATGCCCATTACCTAGCGCAATTGCTTGGTCAGACAAGCTTAGTGCATCTCGCATACTTCCATCGGCAGCATGGGAAATCAGACTTAACGCTCGTGGTTCAGAGGTGATTTTTTCTTCACCAAGCACAAAATCCAATTGCTCATGAATTTGATCGGAGTTGATAGGTTTAAGATGAAATTGAAGACAACGCGAAAGAATCGTCACTGGTAATTTCTGTGGATCCGTCGTTGCCAATAAGAACTTGACGTACTCTGGCGGCTCTTCCAGTGTTTTTAATAAGGCATTAAAACTGTGTCGCGATAGCATGTGTACTTCATCGATAAGATATACTTTAAAGCGACCACGTGCTGGCTTATATTGCACGTTATCTAACAGTTCTCGTGTATCTTCGACCTTAGTACGCGAAGCAGCATCAATTTCTAATAAATCGACATAACGACCTTGATCGATTTCAATACAACTATCACACACACCACATGGATTGTCCGTAATCCCAGTTTCGCAATTAAGCCCCTTAGCAAACAGCCGGCCAATAGATGTTTTACCGACCCCACGAGTTCCGCTGAATAAATAGGCGTGATGCAAACGATTCTGCTTTAAAGCATTCTCTAAAGCGGTAATTACGTGATCTTGACCAACCACATTTTCAAACTTAGTTGGTCGCCATTTTCTTGCTAACGCTAAATAACTCATCAAATCTTCCGGTTCAATCATTCCGACTGTTGAATAATAGGCCTAATGTGAGCTTTATTCTCTTAAGAATAAGATGGCATAAAGCTCAATACAGGTTTTAGTGGCCTGCAAACTCACAGATGCTATACACATTTAAGCCAAGTGATTTCAATTTATCTTCACCACCGATATCAGGAAGGTTAATCACAAAGGCCGCGTCGGTTACTTCGCCCCCTAGCTGGCGAATTAACTTCACTGTCGCTTCAATCGTGCCACCCGTTGCCAATAAATCATCGACGACTAACACTTTATCACCCGCTTTTATAGCATCCGTATGAATTTCAAGCACGTCAGTACCGTACTCTAACTCATAAGATTGTGAAACGGTTTCACGAGGTAATTTACCCGGCTTACGTACAGGAATGAAGCCTAAACCTAACGCTAAAGCTAATGGAGCACCAAACAAAAATCCACGAGCTTCCGTCCCTACGACCTTGGTAAAGCCCATTGATTGGTATTTTTCCACTAGCAATTGAATCGTTGCTTGGTAGGCTTTCGGATCTTCCATCAAACTCGTGACATCGCGGAACAGAATTCCTTTTTTAGGGTAATCAGGAATCGTTTTGATGCTGGCTTGAATAAGCGCTTGGGTATCTGTCGTCATTATAGAATTCTTATCTGTGGCAAACTGTAAGGTGAATAATACCATCACTAAAGCTTGCGGTAATTATTAATATAACCTCAGAGATGGGAATCTGTTCTGGGGTTATATAGTGAGATGGCAGGTATGTTAGTGATTTTCATCAGGCTCAGCAACATTTGAAGCAGGATCATGAACAGGCAAGCGATGAAAGCAAAAAAATAATAGAGAGAAACCAAATACTAAGCCGATCTTGAGCCACCATTGAGGAAGCATGACGAAAGAGAAAATAAAGCTGATAGCCAGCAGCACATAACCTCGTTTTTTCATTGCAGAACTCACCGCCCTGTGCTGATTCCAATTATCAATGATCGGGCCTAGATGTGGATGATGGTGAATCCAATGATGAAATTTTTCATTGCTGCGCATAAAGCATGCACTGGCGAGCAGAAGAAATGGCGTGGTTGGAAGAAGAGGAAGAAAAATCCCTAGTATTCCAAGTAGTAAAGCTAAACCACCAACGGCGTTCAAAAGCATTTTACGGATGATGGTTTTATTCCTTACAACTGGTTATTAAGCCAAATTAATTTTGGCTTAAGATATTTATCCAAGTAAGTGTTGCAGGAAGAGTAGGTAAAAGTAAAGCGACAATCGTCCCTAAAAAGTAAAAAAGATTAAATGGTTCATTAAAATTTTCATCTGACATTTTGAGCCCTCGATTAACAAAACGAAGGCAGAATATAAGCAAACCCTACTTAGACTATACCCGTGATCATTGAAGATGCTTGATTTTATCGTTGAACAGGATCATGCTAGCAAACATGAACATTGAACTTTCCAACCAAAAGAAAAAACAACTCGAACGGATGCACGATTCATCGCGTGACCGTCGAGTATGTGACCGCATTAAAGCTGTCTTACTCGCATCTGAGGGTTGGTCTGTTTCTATGATTTCGCAAGCATTGCGAATTCATCAAACAACGGTGATACGCCATATTAATGATTACCTACAATCTGAAAAATTGAAGCCTGAAAATGGTGGCTCAAAAAGTAAACTCAATGCTGCCGAAACTATGGCATTAATTGAGCATCTTACTGACAATACTTATTTTCACACTTACCAGATTGTTGACTACGTTCAGAATCAATTCCAAGTCACTTACACTGTCGCTGGAATGAATAAATGGTTACACCATAATGGCTTTTCCTATAAGCAACCTAAAGGTGTTCCACATAAGTTTAACCCTGAAGCTCAAGGTGCTTTTATTCAATATTATCAAGAGCTGAAGCAACTAAACGAGCCTATTTTATTCTTGGATGCTGTGCATCCAAGTCAAGCGACCAAAATCACTTATGGTTGGCTCCGTAAAGGGCAAGACAAAGTGATTGAAACGACGGGTAGTCGTACACGATTGAACTTTGTCGGTGCTCTGAATCTTGCTGATATCGCTGCAACTGTGACTGAAAGTTATGAAACAATTAATAGTGAAAGTATTGCCCGTTTCTTTTGGAAACTGAAAAAAGAACATTATCCATTAGAGCAAAAGATTCATGTCATTCTCGATGGTGCCGGTTATCACCGAAGTCAGCTGGTAAAAGATTTTGCCCGGATACTCAATATCGAACTGCATTATTTGCCCCCTTACAGTCCAAATTTAAATCCAATAGAACGACTGTGGAAGGTCATGCATGAGCATGCCAGAAATAATGTTTACTTCCCAACAAAAGCATCCTTTAAGGATGCAATAAATCGATTTTTTGATGTGACTTTACCTAAAGTTGCAGACTCACTGACGACTAGAATTAACGATAATTTTCAGGTTATGAAATCTGCATCTTCAAGTTAATTGGGTATAAAACCGACAAACATAAGGGTTATTACAAAGCTGTCAGCGAGATCACAATATTAAGCTCATCCCGGCATTTTAATAACTCAAGTTCTTAATTGTTAATTTAAAACTACGTACTCCAAGCTCACTGAGTACAAGCTCTCCATCTTTTTTCATTGGCAAATGGCTCGTCACAAAGTTTTTTGTGCATCCTTCACCAAGTTTAATCCCTTTCTCAATCCATTGATTATTGCCATCAAAAAGCCAATTACTTTTCAAACCCGCTGGAAGGATAGAGATTGTATTTTCCACCATATCGGCAATACCAAATAAGGCATTGATAGGCTCTGAACATTGAGTGCAACTGATGCCCTTTTCAACCGCATCAGCCAAATCTTTTAAATCTGAATGACAGCGTTTACGGGTTCTTAAAAAATCGTTAAACAAAGCTCGAACTAACAACGCCGTCCCGACGCCGTTATCTCCGCCATCAGAAGAATCCACTAAATAAAAAGCAAAGCGGCCATCCATTAACCATGCATAATCGAATACCAATGGCATCATTTCAGATGGTTGTAGAATGTGATAACTGCACTTCCAACCACCTTGCTGAGTATCCCGTTCCGGTTGAAGCGCATGCAATAGATCCCGGGAAGTAACCACATTATTTTTTAAATGATTAAGATGCCAATATAACTCTTTTTCTTCGTCGACTTGGCCGGAGTGATCGAGCTGAAACCATTGGCTAGAAAAATCACGTACAACACTAGGATTCGATTGCGATTCTTCCAATGAGGTTGTAATCGCAGAGGTAAAGTGATCAAGTTGAGTGATAGGTTTGGTTAAAAAATCTTTAATACCGAATCGTAATACACGCGCCACATCTGCCATGTCTTCAGTAGCCGAAACGACAATCATCGGTAACATTGGAAATTGCCAACTCACCTCTTCAACTAACTCAATACCGCTCATGATCGGCATATTTAAATCACAAATCATAAGGTCAGGGACATGTTGTCGTAACAACCGCAGTGCTTCGAGCCCATTTTCAGCTTCTGTTACTTCATAATTCAATTTTTTGAGATATGAAGAAATCACACTGCGGAATATAGGATCGTCATCAACAAGCATAATGGTTTGTCTGGCACGGCTTAAAGTTGTGTGTACATTTTGCACTTGAGAAACCGACTTATGCATATTGGGGTAACCTCTTAATACTCAGTAAATTTGCTTACAAGCTACTAATTCATTGATATCACCTTGATTTAATAACTTAATAAGCTTAATTGAAACCTTAGACACCCAACTTGTATCTCAAAAAATCAGTGCTTGTATTCAATGTCGTTCATTATAAAGCTTATTAAAAGGTAGTTATCAACGGTTTTAAATTCAAATCCTCTTAATGAATATTATGCCTCGATCTCAAAAAAGTCGCCGTAGAGCACTCTTTCAGCGTTAGTTCTTACATGACACAAGCCACATTCCTACGCAGTAAAATATCGCACTCATATCTGCATTCAAAACCCACAAAAAACATTTTAAAATACCCATAGGTATCAATAAGGGTTGTGTTTAGCTCCTTATAACGTAATGATGATCCGCAATAGCAATAATGTTTGATATTAAACAACCATCTTAGCCAGTGTTTCGCTACACTAGCCTTTACTCGCTGTATACATAAGTGCACGTACAATGAAACTTGATGATTTAAATTTATTTCGACTTGTTGTGGATAACGGAAGCTACACCGCTACTTCCCGTAAGACCACAATTCCTGTTGCAACGATTACTCGCCGTATTCAAGCGCTGGAAGAAGGATTAAATCTACGCTTGCTTAACCGCAATGCCCGTAAACTTTCCTTAACCGAAGCCGGACAACGCTTTTACGACGAATGCGCACCTCTGCTTAGACATTTAGCCGAAACAACAGAAAACATTTCAGACGAATGCCGTGGTGCTTCTGGCAAACTACGTATTTCAGCGCCATCGAATACAGCTAAACGCATGATAATGCCAATGCTCAATGAGTTTATGGCAAAGTACCCTGATATTCGTATTGAGCTTCTGATGACCAACTACGCCGATCAACTCGATCCTACCGAGTGGGATGTGATTTTCCGTGTCGGTCCGCAACGTGATTCGACCTTAATTGCTCGTAAGATTAATGAAGTAAAAGATGTCTTAGTCGCTAGCCCTAAATATTTAGCGGATTGTGGTGATTTACATCATGCTGATGATCTACGCCATCACTCGCTACTAAAAGGTTTACCACTGGTAAAATGGCAATTGACTAACTCACAAGGTGAAACCGTCACCATTAATGAGAAAGGCCGCTTAGAAGCAAGTGAATTAAATGTTGTCCGTAAAGCTTGCACTCATGGTTTAGGTATTAGCTTAATGCCTGACGTTATGATTGAAGCTTATTTACGTGAAGGTCGTTTAGTTCGCGTTCTCGATGATTGGAGTGCCAACTCTCGCGACATCTACATGCTCTATAATCACAAAAATCACCAACCTGAAAAAGTGCGCTTATTGATCGATTTCATCGCTCAACATGAAGTGATCTAATTTCGTGATACAAACAACAAAAAGCCAGAGTTTGATAACTCTGGCTTTTTCGTCTCAACATTTCATCAATACCAACGAAAGCTTATGCGCCTTCGTTGTGCATTTCTAAATTAGCTAAATCAACTTGCATATCACGCTCTAGTTTAGCGTCATCATTTCTAAGTGAATCAATGTGGTCTAAATATGCTTGGTCAATATCGCCCGTCACATAGTGGCCGCTGAATACGGAGGTTTCAAATTGCGTAATGCTTGGATTACCTAATCCGACAGCCAAAACAAGATCTTCAAGGTCTTGGAACATCAAGGCGTCAGCACCAATCATTTTACAAATTTCATCCGTTTCGCGTCCATGGGCAATCAATTCATTGGCACTTGGCATATCGATTCCGTACACATTAGGAAAGCGAACTTCGGGCGCAGCAGAAACCATATAGACATTTTTCGCACCAGAATCACGAGCCATCTCGATAATCTGTTCAGAAGTCGTGCCACGCACAATCGAATCATCTACCAACAACACGTTCTTACCTTTAAATTCAGAACGAATGGCATTAAGTTTGCGTCGAACAGATTTCTTACGTAACTGCTGACCCGGCATGATAAAGGTACGGCCAACATAACGGTTTTTAACGAACCCTTGGCGGTATGGCTTATCAATCAATTGAGCGATTTCTAAAGCGATATCACACGAGGTTTCAGGGATTGGAATAACAACATCAATATCAAGGTCATCCCACTCTCGTTTGATTTTTTCACCGAGTTTTTTACCCATTTCAACTCGAGCGCTATATACCGAGATTTTATCGATAAATGAATCTGGGCGTGCAAAATAAACAAATTCGAAAATACACGGGTTAAGCACTGGTTGCTCTGCACATTGTTCGCTAAAGAGCTGCCCATCAAACGTTGCATAAATCGCTTCACCAGGGGCGACATCACGAACAAAATCAAAACCAACCGCATCCAGAGCCACGGATTCAGAGGCCACCATGTACTCTGTACGTTCACCGACTTCACGCTTACCTAAACATAATGGGCGAATACCATTTGGGTCTCGGAAAGCCACCATGCCATGGCCGATAATCATTGCAGCAACCGCATAGGCACCTTTAACGATTTTATGTACTTTCTTAATCGCACCAAACACATCGGTTTGCGTTAAAGGATAGTTCTCTGATAAGTCAATTTCTTGGGCAAGAATATTCAATAATACTTCTGAATCAGAGGTTGTATTGATATGACGTCGGCCTTGTTCAAACAACCATTGACGAATTTCATGAGCATTGGTCAAATTACCATTATGCGCGAGTGTAATGCCGTAAGGAGAGTTTACATAGAATGGCTGTGCTTCAGACGCACTAGAGCTACCGGCCGTTGGGTAACGAACATGTCCAATTCCTACATTCCCTTGTAGTCGTTTCATATGTTTAATTTCAAACACATCTTTCACTAAACCATTGGCTTTGCGCAGACGAAAACGATTGCTATCTATGGTAATAATACCTGCGGCATCTTGGCCACGATGCTGCAATACCGTTAAAGCATCATAAATCGATTGATTGACAGGCGTTACACCTACGATTCCAACAATACCACACATGTCTTAACCCTCGGTTGGTGGAGAACTGGCGCCTCCAATTCAAATTACAAAGGCGCGCCAGATAAAAAGCTTGAAGTCTGTTTCAAGTGATCAAAAAACGGGGCAATGATTCGGCTAAACTGCGGAATTAATTGCGACGATTTCCACCACTCTGAATTTGGGAACGCGGTAAACGCATCCATAAAAAATAACACGACTGCAATGATCAGTACGCCACGTAAAGCACCAAAAACCACGCCCAATACCCTATCGGTACCAGACAAGCCTGTTTTAACGACAAGCTGGCTAATCACATAATTCACTAAAGCTCCGACAACCAGTGTCGCAACAAACAAAGCCCCTAATGCGGCCCCATTTCGAACCATATCGCTTTCTATATTGGTAAAGTATGCTGCTAGCTTTAAGTAATAATGAGTGGCGATATAAAATGCACCACACCAAATCACTAAAGATAACGCTTCTTTAACAAAACCACGAACTAAGCTGATCAAAGCGGAAAAGCCGATCACCCCTAAAATGACAAAATCTATCCAAATCATAAAATTTACATCTTAAGTTGGCGCGCATTTTAACAGAAAAATGCGCGACGCAAACGTTTTCTTATTAGTTAAGTGGCTTAAATGTCTGCAATTGACCTTTTAGCCCTGTAATTTCTTTCAACTTATCAATCTGTTGTTCCATCTTTTCTTTCGAAACATCAGGGCCAACGATCACACGAGACAAATCGCCATCGGGTTTAAGATGCGCTTGGAAGCCTCGTTTTTGTAAATCAGCGACCAACTTTTTCGCATTATCTTGATTTTTAAGCGCCACAAGCTGGATAATCCACGCATTGTCGCTATATTGATTTTTCTCACGAACCGGCGCAGGCTTAGCCTCTACTTGCTTAACTTCTGCAGGTTTCGGTTCGACCGGTTGCGAAACGGCTTGAATTTCTGATTTTGACGCAGCTTTTGTTGGCTGGTTGTTTGAATCGTCTACCGTTACCGTTTTGACAGGTTCATCTGGTAACGCAACATCTAGATCAACAGGCTTTTTCACTTCTTGATCGATAGCGGCCTGGTTGGTTTCATCAGTCGGTTTAATTGGAATCGCAGCAAACTCTTCTTTGTAATGTTCTTTCTGACCATCAAAAACATCAGGTAAGACTATCACACCTATTGCAACAAGAATTACTGTACCAATCAAACGGCTTTGGAATTTACTCGCCATTTTGACTCCCTTTATTTTTATTCTCTGCCATCTCTTTCTGCTGCCAATAATTGAGGATTTCACCGACTGTATGGAAAGAACCTACCACAAGTAATACTTCATCTTCACGAGCTTGATCTCGTGCCTGAATAAAAGCATCCACTGGCGTATCAAAACTGCCTTCAATATGAGGTAAATAAGCAACCAGTTCGTCAACCGTTGCCGCTCGTGGCCCATGCAATGATGCTGGGTACCAATAATCAACAACGGGAGCTAACGCTGACAACGTACTTGCAATGTCTTTATCATGCAGCATTGCCACCACCGCTCTAATCGACTTGCCTGAATACTGTTTAGCAAGTTGCCCGACTAAATATTCAGCAGAATGTGGATTATGAGCAACATCCAACAAAATTGTTGGTTGTGATGATAGCTGCTGCATACGACCAGCAAGGCGAGCATTACGTAAACCGTTCACTACATTCACATCGCTCAGCTCAATACCTGAGGCGCTCAAAGCCATTAAAGCCGTCGCGGCATTTGCTAATGGTAGCGTAGGAATAGGTAAATCATCTAAATCAAAACCACCAGAGTGCCAACGCCACAGTTGGCGACTTTCATCGGTAATCTGATAGTTAAATTGTAACCCGACTTGATAAAACTCAGCACCAATATCATCTGCATGAGCAGCAACGGTATACGGGGCTTTCGGTTGGCCACAAATTGCAGGCTTACCAGAGCGGAAGATACCCGCCTTTTCATACCCGATCACATTGATATCACTTCCTAGCCAATCAACATGGTCGATAGCCAAACTGGTAATAATAGAAACATCATGATCAACGACATTCGTCGCATCTAATCGGCCACCCAACCCAACTTCTAGCAAGACAACGTCAACGTTTTCCACCTGGAATATTCGTAAAGCGGCTAACGTTCCGAATTCAAAAAAGCTTAAGCTGGTTTCTTTACGGCTACGTTCAATAAAATCAAACGATTGAGTTAACAAGCTATCATTAACATCGTTGCCGTTAATACGTACACGCTCGTTATAATGAATAAGATGGGGGGAACTGTAAACTCCGACACGGTAACCCGCATCAAGCAAGATGGCTTCCATTAACGCACAAGTGGAGCCTTTGCCATTTGTTCCGGCAACGGTAATCACTATCGGGGCTGGTTTGGTTAAGTTTGCAGATTGAGCGACTTTAGCAACACGATCTAAGCCAAGATCAATGGCGCTAGTATGGATATTTTCTAAATAATGAAGCCACATCGACAAAGGTGATGTGGCTTCAGGGGAATTATGTTTGCTCATTAAACGCTGAACTCATTACATCTTCACATTGGTGAAGCTAACATATCATATATTGGCTGCCATAGAATGAATTCCTTAGGCAGCACTCTATGCGTTTTACTTTTTATCGGCAACAGGGACTTCGTAAGATGGTTTATCATCCATCGAAACCACAAGTGGTGATTGATAATTCGTCATCTTAGCAATAAGACCCGCAAGACGTTGACGCATTTCACGACGGTCAACGATCATATCAATAGCGCCATGTTCAAGTAAAAACTCGCTGGTTTGGAAATCTTGCGGCAAATTTTCACGAACAGTTTGTTCAATAACGCGACGTCCAGCAAAACCAATAATCGCTTTTGGTTCACCAACATTAATATCGCCTAGCATTGCTAAACTGGCGGAAACACCACCATAAGTTGGGTCTGTCATCACCGAAATAAACGGTAAGCCTTTTTGTGATAAACGCTCTAATGCTGCGCTAGTTTTCGCCATTTGCATCAAAGACATCAATGCCTCTTGCATGCGAGCACCGCCACTTGCCGAGAAACACACTAGACCACAATTATTAGCTATCGCTTCATCAACTGCGCGAACAAAACGAGCACCAACAACTGAGCCCATCGAACCACCCATGAACGAGAATTCAAATGCACAAGCCACTAATGGCATGCCCAATAATTCACCTTTCATAGCGATTAATGCTTCACTTTCACCGCTAGACTTTTGTGCCGCAGAGATACGATCTTTATAACGCTTAGAATCTTTAAACTTCAGTTTATCTTTCGGTTCTAAATCTTGACCGATTTCGACTGTTGTACCTTGATCTAAGAAAGTCTCTAAACGACGGCGACCTTTCATACGCATATGGTGGTCACACTTTGGACAAACTTCTAAGTTACGTTCTACTTCTGCTTGATATAAAACTTGTTCGCAAGAAGTACATTTGGTCCAAATACCTTCAGGGATAGAAGTTTTACGAGTGTTAACAATATTTGTCGTTGTAAAAATTTTTTCAAGCCAACTCATGGGAAGACCTTTTAGCTGGATCCCTCGCTGTATGCGAAGAATGATAATTTGAGAAATAAATGCGGGGGAGATTAAAACACATAATACCCGCACTGTAGATAAAAAACTGGTTGTACCTATATTTAGACGCTCTAAAAAGCATCAATATACGCTTATTCTTGGGTAACTGGACAGTTTTTAGCCCCAAAACACTAATATATAGATGCTCTTTAACGCTAGTGTAATAATAATGTGAAAAAAATCCAACCTAATCTATATTTAAACACTAGAGTATTCCGCTAATCAGCAGACAAAAATAATGGCCCGATCGCGACATTTGGCAAATTAAAGCTTTCTGGATAATCAACATCCACCAAATATAATCCTTCCGCTTTTGCAGTTGCTCCCGCTAGACTGCGATCTTTTTGCTCTAACAGCCAAGAGATCCATTCAGGCTTCTCATCGCCAGTTCCAACCTTGATCAGGCTGCCGACAATATTTCTCACCATATGGTGTACAAAAGCATTGGCTTTGATATCAACGATCACATATTGCCCCATTCTAGAGACATTCAAATGCATCAGATTCCGCCAAGGACTGTGTGATTGACAATGAAGCGCTCGGAAAGAAGTAAAGTCATTTTCCCCTAACAAGAATTGTCCTGCTTGGTGCATTTTCTCTTCATCTAAAGGGTTATAATAATGGCTTACTCCTGAATTCAAAATACCAGGGCGCAGCGCATTATTAAAAATGATATAGCGATAGCGGCGTGCCGTTGCACTAAAACGAGCATGAAACTCGTCAGAAACCTCATGAGACCAGCGTACCGCAATATTACTGGGTAGATTAGCATTAACCCCCATAGTCCAAGCAACCAGCTTTCTTGTGGCTGTCGTATCAAAATGGACAACCTGCCCAGTACCATGAACCCCGGCGTCGGTTCGACCAGCACATATAACTTCAACAGGATGATTCGCGACGATAGAAAGGGCTTTTTCTAAATGTTCTTGCACACTAGGTACATCGTTTTGTCTTTGCCAGCCAAATAGCTTGCTGCCATCGTATTCAACACCTAAAGCAATACGCATTTAAAATCACTCTTTAATACACAAATAAAACGGCTGCAAAGTATATACCTAAGCCTATTATCGGTGCAATTTTTCAAGCGAAGATTAAATAGAAGACAACAGTTTGTTAGCCTCAGCTTTCAATGTGTCATCACCTTTTGATAGAACCGTTTTCAATAATTTAGTAGCGGTACGTTCGTCCCCCATTTCAATAAAGACCTTGGCTAAGTCAAGGTTACTATTCATCTCTGAGTTAATATCCACATCAAAATCATTCACATCACCGAGTACATCGGGAAATTCATCCAACCCGACATTCAAATCAGGTTCACCTATTTCATCAATATTTTCAGGATGGACTACCGCTGGAGTGGTTTCTATTTTAGAAGAATGCACCATCTCAGCTTCAGAGCTATTTTTTTGAGCAATCTCCGCTGATTCATCAAGGAGACTTTCACTTAACTTAGAATCATTAGGATTCGTTTCAGTACTATTTCGATCGAACTCTAGCGCTTCATCAAATTTGTTATTATCGATATCGTCTTCGATAATTCGTTCATAATTTTTCGGAATATTAGCCTCAAAAGCTTGGGGCTCGGTATCGGCGTCCTGACGAGCTTCCTCTTCACCATATTCTGGCAAATCCTCATCTGAAAATTCGAGTGTTTCTGTTTCTGTTTCTGTTTCTGTTTCTGTTTCTGTTTCTGTTTCTGTTTCTGTTTCTGTTTCTGTTTCTGTTTCTGTTTCTGTTTCTGTTTCTGTTTCTGTTTCTGTTTCTGTTTCTGTTTCTGTTTCTGTTTCTGTTTCTGTTTCTGAAGAAGGTTGGTCTGGAGTTGATACCGAGTCAACCACTAACATTGCTGGCGTCACATCTTTTTGTGGAGCAACAAGACGCTCTAATTCTTCACTACGCTGTGGTTTGCGAGTAAACAACAAACGAATAATGAATAAGATTAACACCACTGGCAATAAGATAATAAACCACAGCCACGGATGTTGATTGGCAATACGGATAAAAGCTTGAGGGGTATCGATTGAGGTTGATTTGGGCTCAATTTCATTGGTTTGAATGCGATTTTTTTCTTCCGCTTCTATTGAAGTTTTCAACTCTTTCAACTGCTGCTGAATTTTACCTAATTCTGAGGTAAGACGAGTATTCATTTCTTCGACTTGATCAACATCTGCCAGTTTTGGTTCAGAGGCAAGCTTACTCTTAACTACGGACTCACTTTGAGGAATCTCTGTGATATTGGCCATTGACGTTGATTCTTGTTTCGCTTGGACTCCTTCACTAAGCGAGTTTGTTTCAGCGGACGTATCATCACCTAGCACTTTCTGCGGTAATACTTCCGTTTTCGGCAAAGAATAATCCGCCAAGGTTGCTGGTTTTGGTGGCGTTATGGAAGTATCAACTTGAGAAGGTATCGGTCTTAATTTATCGCGCTGAATGATTTCAACCGCTTCTTTGGTCGATTCTTGTTGAATCGCGGTTAACGTAGGTAAGCGCAATATGCTGCCTGGGATTAAACCGTGAATATTGTGATCTTCGAATGCTTTTGAATTCAATTTATAAGTGGCTAAAACAGTTTGTGCCACGGACACAGACTTTTCGGGGCGGTAAGCTTTTGCAATCGACCACAAGGTTTCCTCTTCCTTTGTTGGCCCATATATAGACGCAACTTTCTCAGAGAGAAGACCGTTAACCGCCGTCGAAGTTTGCTCTGCCGATACATGGCTCGATGATTCTATCGTTACTCTAGCGTCATCAGCACAAGCAACCGACATTTGAGTTGCAAAGAGTATCGTGACAGGAGTAATAAAATGCTTGAATGTACGGCGCATAAAAATTTCGGCTAATCCAAAGGGTTAATCAATAATTTTAAATATATAGGATAATCACCCCATTCGGGTAGTGGTGATGAGAAAAAACCGTCATTTCTTACTGTTTTTCATCGAAAAATTGATTTATCAATAAAATTTAGCCCAATATTAACTATTTACTGGCGCTGAAATCAAAAAAACCCTACGCATCACAGCATAGGGCTTTATTCAAATCAGAAAATTATCCGTGATTAAAAGTAATCACGAATCAATACTTCAGCAATTTGTACTGCGTTGGTTGCGGCGCCTTTACGCACGTTATCGGCAACCACCCACATATTAATGCCACTGTGATGACTAATATCGTTACGGACACGTCCAACCATCACCGTATCTTTACCACCAGCATCACGAACTTGTGTTGGATAATCCGCCCCACGGAAAACTTCTACGCCTTCCATCTTATCTAGCATGTCCATCACTTGCTCAGCATCAATTGGAGCACGAGTTTCAATATGGAGAGATTCGGCATGTCCATAAAAAACAGGAACGCGCACACAAGTTGGATTTACCTGAATTGATGGGTCATTGAAAATTTTCTGGGTTTCCCACACCATTTTCATTTCTTCTTTGGTGTAGCCATTTTCCATCATCACGTCAATCTGAGGGATACAGTTAAACGCGATCTGTTGTGTGAAGGCTTCTTTTTCTACTGGTAAGCCATTCAATAATTTGGCTGTCTGCCCAGCAAGCTCATCAATGCCTTTTTTACCTGCACCAGATACTGACTGATAAGTTGCAACATTAATACGCTCAATACCAACCGCATCATGAATTGGTTTTAGTGCCACTAACATTTGAATCGTTGAGCAATTTGGGTTAGCAATAATGTTACGATTTCTAAATTCAGCAATCGCTTCTGGGTTTACTTCCGGTACAACAAGCGGTACGTCAAATTCATAGCGGAACTCAGAGGTGTTATCAATGACAACAACGCCTTCATCGGCCGCAATTGGTGCCCATTTTGCCGATAACTCGCCACCCGCTGAAAATAAAGCAATATGCACTTGAGACCAATCGAAGTCTTCGACGTTTTGAACACGAATTGTTTTGCCATTGAAGCGATACGTTTTTCCTTCACTACGCTCACTGGCGAGTAAATAAAGATCACCGACTGGAAATTTACGCTCTTGCAACACTTCCAGCATTGCTTCGCCAACGGCACCAGTTGCACCAAAGATAGCAACGTTAAATTCTTGACTCATTGAAAACCTCAATTTAAATATGGAGCATATTAGAAGCCTAAACCGACGTTATTAATCGTGTTTAAACCCCAAATGATAAAATGGCGTCAGTTCGACGTTAGACTTTTGATGCTTTATGAGAGTAATCGCTCCGTATTCTCGGCGATCCCAATAATCTTTTCTCATCGCATCAAAGGCTTGCGCTTGTGCCGTCGAGTCACTTAAAGAGATTCCTCGACGAAAAACCGCATCATCATGGCGCACATCATAGATCAACTGGGTCAAATTGTGCAGTAATGCTTGGTTTTTATTATGATCATCTGTCCACCCCTCCGACACATTCACTTGAGGGAAAGGCGCAATCGGTAGCAATTCATCAGGATTCGCTCGTTTAGGCTGGCCAATAAACTCACAAAAACGATTAAAAATCATCGTGGTTCCCCGAGCTTTTCCTTCTAATCCATAGCCAGCAATATGTGGTGTGGCAAAAGTCAGTAATGGCAGTAATTCTAAATCCACATTAGGTTCTGGTTCAAACACATCCAACACGGCGGTAAAGCCATCAGCTTGCTGTAAGCGCAATTTTAAAGCTTGGTTATCCACTACGGGACCACGTGCAGCATTGATGAGAATCTGATCAGCGCGAAGTTGGTTCAACGCTTGCTCATCCAATAAATGATGAGTCGGCCATTCGCCTGATTGAGTGATTGGCGTATGAAGCGAAATAACATCCGATCGTTGTAGCAGCCGGTCTAAATCCACAAAATCACGCTGATCGCCTTGCGCTTGTTTCGGAGGATCGTTCAGGAGCACTTTAATTCCAATCGCTTGTAAGCACTCCGCAAGATAGCTCCCGACTTGCCCCGCACCCACAATACCAACCGTTTTGTCAAAGATTGAAAAACCTTGTTGCTGAGCAATCACTAATAAGGCGCTAATCACATATTCCGCAACACCAACTTTATTACAACCAGGTGCGGCGCTAAAGGTAATCCCCTTATCCGCTAATAAGGCTTGATCAACATGGTCCATACCCGCGGTCGCGGTACCAACAAACTTTAACTGATCCGCCTTAGTTAATAGTTCAGCGTTCACTTTGGTGACAGAACGAATCATCAATGCGTCCACGCCGATTAAATCATCCGCGGTAATATTGCGCCCTGACTTCATGACAACCTCGCCTAATTGGCTAAACAAGGCTTCGGCGTACGGCATATTCTCATCAATGACTATTTTCATTTTCTACACTCATAAACAATTAATTACTTTAATCATAAAAAAATCCCCGACCGAAGCCGAGGATTATTTATTCTAAATGTCGCGATTATTCTCAAAGTAATTGGCGTTGCAGTGAGGAGACAAGTGAATAAGTCCCCATGAGCTTAGCTAGCCTAAGTGATTGGGGCGAATAAACGCCGTCGACAAAGCTGCAGCTTCAATTACGAAGAAAATTAAGCTTCGTATTTTTTAATCACTAATGTTGCGTTTGTACCACCAAAGCCAAAGCTGTTTGACATTACCGTCTTCAACTCTTGCTCACGTGGTTCAGTCACGATATCCAGACCTTCAGCGGCAGGATCTAACGTTTCTACGTTAATGCTCGGTGCAATGAAGTTATTCTCAAGCATAAGTGTTGAGTAAATCGCTTCGTGTACACCCGCTGCACCTAGTGCGTGACCCGTCATTGCTTTGGTTGCAGAAATCGCAGGGCATTTGCCGCCACTGTCTTTACCAAACACTTCTTGGATTGCACCCAGTTCTTTCACATCACCAACTGGCGTTGAAGTACCGTGTGTGTTTACGTAGTCGATCTCGCCGACATTTTGCATTGCCATCTTCATGCAACGTACTGCGCCTTCACCTGATGGTGCCACCATGTCGTAGCCATCAGAAGTTGCGCCGTAACCAACGATTTCGCCGTAGATTTTTGCGCCACGAGCCAATGCGTGCTCAAGCTCTTCAATCACGACCATACCGCCGCCACCAGAAATAACAAAACCGTCGCGGTCTGCATCGTAAGTACGAGAAGCTCGTTCTGGTGTTTCATTGTATTTAGTCGATAAAGCACCCATTGCATCAAACATCATTGCTGATGACCAATGAAGCTCTTCACCGCCACCTGCAAATACAACGTCTTGTTTACCTAATTGGATTAATTCAAGCGCATGTCCAATACAGTGTGCAGAAGTCGCACAAGCTGAGCTGATACTGTAGTTAACACCACGAATTTTAAATGGCGTTGCAAGGCAGGCTGAAACCGATGATGCCATGGTGCGAGGTACCATGTATGGGCCAATACGCTTCACGCCTTTTTCACGTAGAGTATCAACAGAAATCACTTGGTTTTGAGAAGAAATACCACCTGAACCCGCCACTAAACCTGTACGGTCGTTTGAGACTTGCTCATCCGTTAGCTTAGAATCTTCAATCGCTTGTTGCATAGCAAGGTAAGCGTAAGAGGCAGTATCACCCATAAAGCGCATTTGCTTACGATCGATATGCTCACTTGGGTTGATTTTTAAATCACCCCAAACTTGAGAGCGTAGACCAGCTTCTTTAAATTGTTCTGAACCTGTAATACCAGATTTACCCGTTTTTAAAGACGCTAGTACTTCTTCTACGTTATTACCAATACTAGATACAATACCTAGACCAGTGATGACGGCTCGTTTCATGTGACGTTCCTATAATTCAAAAATCGCTTAATGATAACTGACTTAACAATTTAAGTGGTCAGCTTTCCTTTATTTCTTAACTCTCATGA
Organism: Vibrio rumoiensis; assembly: GCF_002218045.2. Lineage (NCBI taxonomy): Bacteria > Pseudomonadati > Pseudomonadota > Gammaproteobacteria > Vibrionales > Vibrionaceae > Vibrio > Vibrio rumoiensis. Next base: position 1,018,558 of record NZ_AP018685.1, on the reverse strand, counting down.
GTAATTTTTAATCATCATCGGTTAAATGACTTTCATTTTATCGAACCGATGCAACGTTATCGTTGATCCTGATCGCCATGCTATCGAAAAGCATGGCATGATGAAAGCGAAGTTTAAAACAGCCTCAATCACTCATTATCGATAGCATAAGAAGTCCTTTTATCATTTATACCGAGAGAACTTCTATCTACTCTGTGGCCTGATAGGTATATAATAGCCCCAAATTGATACAAAATGACAGGTAATATCCGAGTGATTAAAAATGCCCAACTGGATTGGAATGAATCCGGCACTCCCGTTTCCCACCAATTTGACGATGTCTATTTTTCTAATGCCAATGGATTAGAAGAAAGCCGCTATGTATTCATTCAACAAAATCATCTACCTACACGTTGGCAACAAGCATCACAGTCACGATTTGTCATCGCCGAAACCGGGTTTGGCACTGGTCTTAATTTTCTAGCGGTTTGGAAAGAGTTTGAAACCTTTAGACAAACATCCCCTGATTCACCGTTGACTCAGCTTCATTTTATTAGCTTTGAAAAATTTCCCGTTCATATTGATGATCTCATTAAAGCCCATACAGCTTGGCCTGAATTAGTCGCTTATGCCGAGCAATTACAACAACATTACCCTATCGCCGTCCCTGAATGCCATCGTATTATTTTAGCAGATGGTTTAATCACTCTCGATTTATGGTTTGGTGACATTCACGACAGTCTCCCTAAATTAGCCCAAACCGAAACTGGCTTAGTCGACGCTTGGTTTTTAGATGGCTTTGCGCCAAGTAAAAATCAGGACATGTGGAATGATGCCCTTTTCCAACACATGGCAAGGCTCACCAAAGCGGAAGGAACTTGTGCAACCTTTACTGCGGCAGGATTTGTGCGCCGAGGGTTGATTGCAGCCGGATTTGACATGAAAAAAGTCAAAGGCTTTGGCACAAAACGTGAAATGATTGCTGGCACATTACAGGCGTCATTAACCGAGCAGCAGTCGTTAGCTAAAAACACCTTTGCGCCTTGGTTTCAACGTTATCCTATTGAACATTTGGATCGTCAAAAACCGATTGCAATTATCGGTGGTGGGGTAGCGAGTGCAACATTAGCGTTAGCGTTATATCGCCGTGGCTATAACATCAGTTTGTACTGTGAAGATGATAAACCGGCGTTAGGAGCATCAGGCAATCGTCAAGGCGCACTTTATCCTCTCATTGCAGAGCCTGAATCTCCGGTTAATCGATTTTTTGCTCCGGCTTTCCTGTTTGCTCGCCAATTGGTTAAACAAGCCTCTCAGAAACTTGAATTTGATTACGATTTATGTGGTGTGACTCAATTAGCTTGGAGCGACAAAGCGAAGAAAAAACTCGATAAAATGCTGCTCAATGACTATCCACAAGAATTGTTGCACAACCTGACCTTAGAACAAACCGCACAAATTATCGGGTTAGATATCGATCAAGAAAGCATTCATTACCCACTTGGAGGTTGGTTGTGTCCGCAACAATTTACACAAGCGATTATTTATGAGCTATCGCAACAACCCAATGTTGAGGTTCACTTTAATACTCAAATTGAATCGCTGTCTTATAATGAGAAAGAGCAAACTTGGACGCTTAAACATTCACAAAAGAGTTTCCAGCACCAAGCGACTGTCGTAGCTAACGGTCACCAATTCGCACGCTTTGAACAATTAAAAGCGATTGCGGCTACCTCAGTGAAAGGCCAAGTTAGCCATATTCCAACGACGAAATCATTAAGCAAACTCAAAACCGTCTTATGTTATGACGGTTATATGACGCCACAAAACCCAAACAATGGTCATCACTGCATTGGTGCCAGCTATGATAGAAATAATATCGACCAAGAATTTGACCCAGAAGCGCAACTCAGCAATGGCGAACGTTTAAAACAATGTCTGCCAAATCAATCTTGGCCAAATGACGTGGATACGAGCGAAAATCTTTCTCGACAAGGGATTCGTAGCGTCACTCGTGACCATCTCCCTTTTGTTGGCAATGTATTTCAATATGAACCGGTTGCTGAAGGTTACGCTAATCTTGATCCGCAAATACTGCGTAAACGTCCTGATCTCATGCCTGACATCCCGCATTATCCAAACTTGTTTTGCATCGTGGGATTAGGGGCGCGAGGCTTATGCTCTGCGCCATTACTCGCAGAAATACTCGCCTCACAAATGTCTGGTGATCCTCTGCCATTGCCATTAGAAACCTTAGAGAAAATTCATCCTGCAAGAATGTGGGTTCGTAAAATGCTCAAAGGCCGCCCCATTACCACTGAGTAAAATCCAAAACAAAAAACGGGATGAACCATCACAGTTCATCCCGTTTTTAATCATTTGATTAAGCTTATTAAATTAGTGAGTTATGCTTTTAGGCTTGCTGCTGCATCCGCTAATTTTTGAGCAATCTCAGCGTCCGTTACTTCGCCTGTTTCCATATTAAACACATCATAAAAGCTTGGTACTGAAACCGATGCTTTCACTTCAGCGTGGAAGAAAGCAGCGGAACCGACCGCTTGTGCTAAAACGCTTTGCGCCCCGCCAGGGCCAGGGCTTGTAGAAAGATACACAACTGGTTTGTGAGCAAACATTTGTTGGTTGATACGAGATGCCCAATCAAACAGGTTTTTATAAGCGGCAGTGTAAGTACCGTTATGTTCAGCCAGAGAAATCACAAACGCGTCTGCACTTTCTAACTTAGCGAAATACGCTTGAGCACCATCTGGTCGACCCACTTCTTTTTCCGTGTCTTCACTAAATAGTGGAACAGGGAAGTCATTAAGGTCTAATACTTCAACCTCTGCGCCATCTACTAAATTAGCGGTATAAGTCGCTAATGCTTTATTGATTGAGTTAAAACTTGTGCTAGCACCGAATGCGATAATTTTCATAACTATTCCTTTTTAAAACGGGTTCTGTTCGCGATGAATATTACTTTACGACAATACGTATCGCTTACCAGACAACTTCCTATATCAACTTGTTCAAAAAATCAGAACGATTAAATGTCAGCCGCCAATGATTGCCACATATCCGCTACGATCACTTGGTCGGCAGGCGTTAATTCCGTACGTGCTTGATCTAAACTTGTTTGAATACGCTGCTTAAAAACCTCAACATCTTGCACACCTTCTAACTCGCAATCTGCCGCAGAAAGAGAGATATGTCCTCGTAAATAACCACCAGCGAACAACTCATCATCTGATGCTGTTGCTACCGTTTGATCGATGGCTTCAAGAAGTTTTTCTTCCAATTGTATAATCATCTTGCTCTCTACTCTTTCAGGTTAATTAAACCACAACGAATTGTTCCGCTTTCAGTGGTGGTGTTTGATAATGCGATTGTAACGCATTCGATAACATAGCAACACGCACAGGTAAGTTTTGTTCTAAAATATTGACGACTTCTTGCTGTACTTTGGTCATAAAACTTAAGCGGTCTGGTTCAAAATCACCATTCAAATTGTCACAACTTACCGAGAATGGAAAGCCTGCGCTGACAGATAATATCCACTCATAAGCTTGAGGACGTATCTCTACTTTTTCAAACTCAGCTTGCACTTCTGCGGTTCGACCATCAGGTTCATACCAATAGCCAAAATCTTCTAATAAGCGGCGTTCAGGACCAGCCACGCACCAGTGGGCAATCTCATGCATCGCAGACGCAAAGAAACCGTGAGCAAAAATAATGCGATGATAATCAACATTTTCATCCGCCGGTAAATAAATAGGCTCATCTTCGCCACGTACAAGCAAAGTGTTATAAGAAGAATAAAACGTCTGATTAAAGATAGAGATAATATCTTCGGGGGTATGGCTTGGTTTAGTCGTACTCATTAACATTTATTACAGCAAATTGGGAATATGGCGACTATTGTCCTTACTTTTTCTCATTAGGTAAAGCGCATTACCATTATCATTATCTGCGCCGCCCAATAACCAAATCACGCTCAACTTTTATTTCATTTATCACTGACATTGAACAACGCACTAACACATTACTTTTTCTAATCAATTGGCACTAAAAATAACGATAAATCTCATTCGCCAAGTTATTGTGTAACGAATACAATCACGCCCTTATTTCAGGCTCAACGGTAGACATGCCATGTTATTAAGCATTATTTATATTATTGGTATTACAGCAGAAGCAATGACAGGCGCATTAAGTGCAGGTCGTAAAAATATGGATTGGTTTGGCGTCATGTTAGTCGCCAGTGCGACCGCAATCGGCGGTGGTAGTGTCAGGGATATTTTACTCGGCAATTACCCTCTGACTTGGGTCAAACACCCTGAATATTTACTAATCACCTGCGTGGCTGGGGTTTTAACTACCTGGCTAGCAAAATGGGTGGTTAAATTTAAAGGTGTATTCATCCGTTTAGATGCATTGGGCCTTGCTGCATTTAGTATCATTGGTTGCCAAGTAGGCATCAACATGGGGCTACATTATGGCATTTGTGTTGTAGCAGCGATTGTCACTGGCGTATTTGGTGGGTTACTGCGTGATTTAATTTGCCGACAAGCCCCTTTGGTTTTGCACCAAGAATTGTATGCCTCTGTTGCTATGGTTGTTGCAGGGCTTTACTTATTACTTCAACATTATGGGATCAATGACAACCTTACAATTATCATTAGCTTAGTCACCGGTTATTTCATTCGAATGGCGTCGGTACGCTTTAACTGGCGTTTACCCGTATTTCAACTCAAAATTGAAGGCTCTGTTCATTAAGAGCTCTGTTTGATACTTACAAAGCTACACATAAACAAAAAGCCAGCAGAACAATCCTGCTGGCTTTGGTTTACACCAATTGATTATAGGCAACATTGCTAATTCACCATTACTTCAGGTTATGGTTTCCAAAACGATAACCTAAGCCGAAGAAAGCTTGATGTAAATTAGTGCCTCCCGTCGAATCGGCACCAACGCCATAAGTGTATTGATATCCTGCTTCTAGATAGGTATGTTTGGTTATGGTGTGTTGGTAAGCTAAAGAAGCAAATGGTGATACACCTTTATTATCATTATCAACATCCCCCTCTAATTCATGTCCTTTAACATCGACATACCAGGGTAATATCCCCAACTGAGCCACGATACTTTGTCGCTCGGTAAATGAGAAAACTCGCCCCGTTGAAAGGCCTAAACCAAAAACATGGCCACTATATTTTGCTTTCTGGGAAGGATCTGACAGCGCTGGATAAGTGGCGTTATATTGACCAAAATAGTCAAAGCTTATTTGATAGAAATACGGTTGAAAAATATCATGTCGAAAATATGTACTACCACCTAAAGATTCTTCATCACAACTTAGATTGTTACTTTGACACCCAGACTGAGCATAGTTATAACTTAGCCTAAGCCCAACCGATTTATCTTCTGACGCAGCAAAACATGGCCATGCAAGTAATGTCAAAAAACTACATAAGTAGACCTTATGTTTATTCATAACTTCATCCTAACTAGCCAAACCATCGATATAAACCTTTAGCTTATCAATATTATTAATTTTTACGGTTCCATATCCAAAAGTTAATAACTTGAGATCACTGTATTGATTTAAATAAGGGATGATTGATTGACGTGTTTGTCCGATGAGTGCTGCTATATCCGATTTCGTGAGGCGTAATTCAATCACCTCTGATGAGCAAGAGTAAGGAGAAAACATCTCAACTTGATTGAGTATTTGTTTCCCTATTTTAGATAATGTATCGTTGTCTATATACGTCAATGCAAAGCGACTAATTGAAGTAATTCTATCGGCTAAACACTTCATCACATTATTCATGATCGCCGTATCTTTTGACATTACATGCATTAAAGCTTCTTTTGATATGAATATAATAGAGGAATCTTGTGTTGTTTTAACAGAAACCAACGGGCTATTTTGAGATAATGCACTTTCTCCAAACCACCCTAAGGGTTTTATTTTGGATATAGGTATGATTTGATTTTGAGGTGACTGATAAATGATCTCTAATTCGCCGTCAGCTAAAATACCAATATCGCTATTTCTATCACCTTGTCGAACAATTTCGGTATTCTTCTCAAAATGTTCTAAATGCACTAGCTGTGTCAAAGAGACTATATTTTGGTGATCAGCATTCACAAACCAATCACATTGAGAAAGAACTGAATACTTCACATAATCCATCAACATATAACCTCCTCAGATAGAATCAATACAACGGCTTATCTATTAGGTATAACTTAAATTTACCAAATGTATTAATTTATGAAACATTTACATTTAATACATTTTAAAATGAGACAAATGCATCAATACGAACTATAAAGCCCCTAATGACAATATGTCTTTAGGGGCTTTATTTACTCTTATTCAGTATGGAATATAAACAACGTCATCTTAAGTATGTGTATAAAACTCTACTCTATCGAGATGGTTTCCGTGCTCCCAAATGGCGTTGGTCCTCCCGTAGGTAAAACGACGTCATAACCATAATCGTATCCATAAGCGATACCCTCATAAAATCCAGGGTCGCTAGGGCGAGTATAGCCATAAGAAAAACCATAGCCATAGACGAGAAAGAAATCACCGTCCAACCATGCATCAATTACCCCTTCTGGTGTAACAGACAACTGAGGGAAGAGAGAAGCCACAAACGCCAACTCGGTCACATCTTGATTACTACCATCAGAGAATGTGGCAGTAATGGTAATTTTACCTTTCTCTCCTACCGATAATTCGGTTGAGTCGAGTGTCGCAGTGATACTTTGCGGAGCGACATCCTTCACTGTAATGTCACTCGTGGCTTGGTGACCACGATAGGTTGCAGTAACGGTGACACTATTGGTGTTTGTCGGCATAGCATTGGTCATAACTTTACCTGAGCTATTCACAGATACCGCATCAGACTCTTTTGTCATCCAGCTTGCTTCATCGGTTATATCACGGGTAGAACCATCACTATAAGTTGCACTTGCCGTTAATTGACCAACCGTCCCTTTAGCTAATGAAAGGCTACTTGGATCAACCGATATACTTTCAACGGGAACAGACTCCACGACCACTTCTACAGAATCAGAGCTCACACCATCAAAAGACGCCACTAACGATGCTGTGCCGGCTTGGTTGGCATATAATTCATTGCCTTCTGTAATATCAATAATATTGGCATCACTAGAGGATAAAATCAGTGATTGCTGTGCTGAAATATCTTTCGTTGTGCCATCACTATAGCTCGCTAAAACTTGAACGCTTTCGGTTACCCCTTGAATTAAATTACTATCAAGCGGCTCAATGATAATGCTTTCTAAACTCGCACTTTTGATTTGTAACATCGCCACGCCCTGCTTCTCAAGACGCTCAAATATGATTTCAACCGGGATATCGGTGGCGGTTAATACCGTCGCGAGCCCTGTTAAACGGTCAATACTGACCACACTAGGATCCGATGAGCTCCACCCCCAAGAAGAATAACGCTCACCTTCCATTATTTGAGTCACATTGGTCGAGCTAATAAAGCCTTGCATCGATAACAAAGCCGTTGCGGTAAATTGTTGGGTATTCCCCTTCTCTAAAGTGATGAAGGTTGGGGTAACATTAATTGGACCAACATCAGAGCCGAAAACGGTTAATTGTGCGGTATCTTGCATACCTTGATAAGTCGCAGTAATGGTTGTGTCATTATCGAGATCATCATCGTTATCGAACTCATCACAAAACACCACTCCATTGGTATCCACAGTGACAAAGATTGGGTCTGAACCTGCCGGAGGGTTCGGGTTATTTAATGTCGTTTCAGATGCACTCCATGTGACTTTATCGGTTATATCTTCTGTCGTACCATCTGAATATTGAGCGGTGGCGGTAAGCGGTTTTTTAACCGAAGCAGGTAGTAGAAACTTTTTCGGTGATACGGTAATTGACATTAAAGTTGGGCCGGTAATGGTTACCGCCACTTCTGATGATTTTGTCACGCCATTTTTTGTTAGTGTTGCACGAATAAAGGTGCTTCCCGCACTAATCGCCGTTCCTAAACCTGAATCTAATATAGAAATAAGATTGCTATCATCGCTTTCCCACACCACTTCATCTGTTACGATAGAAGTACTATCATCAGAATAAGAAGCCGTTGCTTGAAAGTTCACTTGCTCATTAGTTGGAATCGTTGAATTGTCGGGTTGAACGGACAAATTAATAAGGATAACTTCTTGCTCACCACCATTGTTTGACCCACCATCATCCGTATCAGGTTCTTCATCGGTATCAACGATAACACCACCGTCACTATCACGACCTTTGTCTGTCTCATCATCCACTTTTTCACCATCATTGACGGGTTCATTAACTGAGACTTGATCTGCTTGTGATGGCAATCCATTACTGCTGTTATCACAACCAGTTAAAATACCAAGTGAGAAAGTGAATAAAAGCACGAACACTAAACTTTTTATACTCATCGCCCATTACCCATAACTGTTCATAGGAACTTTCCTACCCATTAATGAGTATAGCCAGCGCGAATTAAAAGACTTTTATTTTTTCAAGTATCAAAAACAGCAACGCCTCGCAATGTTCTCATCGCGAGGCGTTGGTTAAAACTATGGAATCGAGTCGCTATAAAATAGGCGTTTCTGTCGTGACTCCGTGATTTTGTCCACGATGACGTAACAAGTGATCCATAAGAACGATCGCTAGCATCGCTTCTACGATAGGAACGGCTCGAATCCCCACGCAAGGATCATGGCGACCCTTTGTGATTAAAGACGTCGATTCACCTTGGCGATTAATGGTTTCTCCAGGAACCGTAATACTTGACGTCGGTTTTAAGGCAATACTTGCCACAATATCTTGCCCAGAAGAAATACCACCTAATATTCCGCCTGCATGGTTAGATTTAAAACCTTGTGGTGTCATCTCATCACGGTGTTGACTGCCTTTTTGATTTGCAACCGCAAAACCATCACCAATCTCTACCCCTTTAACCGCATTAATGCCCATTAAAGCATGCGCGATATCGGCATCTAGACGATCAAAAATAGGCTCGCCTAAACCAACAGGTACATTGGTTGCGACAACCGATAATTTAGCACCAATAGAATCGCCTTGTTTTTTCAAATCACGGATCAAAGCATCAAGCGCATCGACTTTGTCGGCATCAGGACAAAAGAATGGGTTATTCTCTATTTCATTCCAATCGACTTTATCAATGGTCACTTCACCCATTTGAGATAAATAAGCACGAATTTCAATGCCAAATTCTTGCTTTAGGTATTTTTTAGCAATGCCACCCGCAGCGACGCGCATGGCCGTTTCACGAGCCGAAGAACGACCACCACCGCGGTAATCACGCACGCCATATTTTTGATGGTAGGTATAATCAGCATGGCCTGGGCGAAATTTATCCATGATTTCAGAATAATCTTTGGAACGCTGATCGGTGTTTTTAATCATTAAACCAATAGAGGTTCCGGTCGTTTGCCCTTCAAATACGCCAGAGAGGATTTCTACTTCATCGGGTTCACGGCGAGCCGTCGTATAACGAGATGTTCCCGGACGACGACGGTCGAGATCTTTTTGTAAATCTTCTTCTGAAAGTTGCAGCCCCGGAGGGCAACCATCAACAATACAACCTAAGGCTTTACCGTGGCTCTCACCAAATGTAGTCACTCGAAAGTGCTGACCAATACTATTCCCTGCCATGAATCCCTCTTAATCAATCTTTTACTTTTTAATTTGCGATATCTTTAGATAGTGTCGCCAAGCCTTAGACTTGTAAACCCTATTTTTAAAAATAATCGCCCTATTCACCATAAATAGACCAATAAAAATGCCAACCTCAATAAAAGGTTGGCATTCTAAAGTTATTCATGTGGACTGAATGACTATTTCTTATAAATAGCAAACTCACTCGCATGTTCAACCAACTGCTCACGGGTCAATAAGAACACCCCATGGCCGCCATTTTCAAATTCAAGCCAAGTAAATGGAATTTCAGGGTATTGGTTCATCACATGCACCATAGAATTACCCACTTCGCATATCAAAATACCATTATCCGTTAAGTAATCAGGAGCATCCGCTAAAATACGGCGCATCAATTTCAAACCATCACTGCCCGCAGCTAAACCTAATTCTGGTTCATGCTTGAACTCCTCCGGTAAGCTGTCCATGTCTTCTTGGTCAACATACGGTGGATTCGTTACGATGATATTATATTTATCTTGAGGGATATCATTAAACAGATCAGAGCGTAATGGGTATACCTGCTGCTCTAAGCCATGATCATGAATATTACGCTCTGCCACTTGCAGGGCATCAAGTGAAATATCAATCGCATCGATTTCTGCATCTTCGAAAGCATACGCACAAGCAATTGCAATACAACCACTTCCCGTACAAAGATCCATGATGCGAGTAGGCTCTTCCGTTAACCACGGTTGGAATTGCTGTTGAATAAGCTCTCCAATCGGTGAACGAGGCACGAGAACACGCTCATCGACATAAAACTCTAACCCACAAAACCAAGCTTTGTTGGTTAAATACGCGGTAGGTGTACGCTCATTAATGCGTTGAATCACTCGCTCAACAATGCGCATACGCTCACTAGTAATGAGACGAGAATTCAGTACATGCGGCGGAACATCGATTGGTAGGTACAAGGTTGGAAGAATTAATTGCACAGCTTCATCCCAAGAGTTATCTGTGCCATGACCGTAAAACAGGCCGGCCGCATTAAATCGACTTACCGTCCAACGAATCATGTCTTGAAGGGTATGCAGTTCTGATACCGCTTCATCTATAAAAATTTTATCCAAGAGTGCCTCCGCGTAGCGCTTAACTAATAGCCATATAGCAAACCAGAGCTCTATATATGATAAAAATTAGAGACTCGCGCTTCGCTAGGCTTAAGGTTACAATACCGCCCCTTAAAGTAAAGGACTTGTCATGAGCGAAAAAGGCACCAAGAACGATGACGATTTTGCGCTATTTCAACAAGAAATGAAGGGCGTAAAAAAGTTGTCACAGGATACCATAATCCAACAACCGAAAAAGAACTTACAACAAAAAGAAATTCGTCGCACTTTCCGTGAAGCGAAGGATAATGAGTTCTACTTTTCGGATGAGTTTGTGCCTTTGCTCAGTGAAGATGGCCCAACTCGTTATGCTCGTGACGATGTATCAAAATACGAATTAAAGCGCTTGCGCCGTGGTGTGTATGTTCCCGATGTGTTTTTGGATTTACACGGTATGACTCAAATGGAAGCCAAACGTGAGCTTGGTGCCATGATTGCGCATTGTGTAAAAGAGGGCATAGATTGTGCCAGCGTCATGCACGGTATCGGTAAACACATCTTAAAGCAGAAAGTCCCTTTATGGCTTGCCCAACACCCAGATGTCATGGCCTACCATCAAGCACCACTAGAATTTGGCGGTAATGGCGCATTATTGGTTTTACTTTCTATTCCGGAAAAGTAGCCTTCGTGACAAGCTCCCTCTTCCCAATAACTCGTTATCAAAAATAAAAAAGGAGGCTCAATCGCCTCCTTCGTTAAAATCATTCACGGTTTGAGTGCATTATGGTTGAGCTTGCCATAAAAGTTGCCCTTTACGCGTATCAACATCAAAATCAATACACGCTACACCTGACGTTGGGAACATAGGCGGTGGAATATCCGTCACAAAATCTGCAGTTAAATAGCCCACTAATGGTAAATGCGAAACCAGCAAAATATTTTGTACAAACTGCGTTTCCGCTAAAGCACATACATATTCCACCACAGACTCTGAATCCCCATACGGAGTAATATCCGCACAATCTTCAACCTTGCCTGCTTTTAATAAAGGTGCAATGGTTTGCCATGTTTGTTGAGCACGCAGATACGGACTCACTAACACAAGATCAAATTCATCATGTCCGCGCTCTTTGCAATATTGCGCCATTTGATAAGAACCATCACGTCCCATTGAACTTAATGGACGCTCAGCATCTGATGCGGCAAAAGTTTCTGCATCACCATGGCGCATAATAAAAATTTGCATACCTAACCCTACATAACTACGTAAATATTGATCGAATGTTAGACTTTAGTATAACAACTCAAGCATAGATATTATCGAAATTCCTAATGTTTAATAGAAAAAATTCCAGAAATGCACGCTTGTGCACAAGATTAGAGACTATTATTTGATTTCATCTTAATAACTCACAGAAACCATTTGCAGCCAAACAACTAAGCGTCATAATTACTATTGTTGATAAGTGCTTATGATTAAAAGTCTTATTAAAGTCTCTATACTCACCGTCATTGAAGGGTGTATATCAAGATAGAGGTTTCGCGCACTAAAGTTTCATGACGACTCATCGTTATTAGTGCCATAAATGACTCATCTCAAGGAGTGTATCGTGCACATCAGTCCAAACGATCAAAAACATTATCGCCATATTACACTCAACAACCAATTACGCGTTTTGCTCGTTCATGACGAAAATGCTCAAAAAGCGGCAGCGGCTCTCGCGGTTAATGTTGGCCATTTTGATGATCCTTATCACCGTGAAGGTCTCGCGCATTATCTAGAGCACATGCTATTTTTAGGCACTGAAAAGTACCCTATTATCGGGGAGTTTCAATCTTTCATTAACCAAAATGGCGGTAAGAACAATGCATGGACGGGGACCGAGCATACTTGCTTTTTCTTCGATATTGTCCCAGAAGCCTATATGCAAGCACTAGATCGATTCAGTCAGTTTTTTATCGCTCCGCTATTCAATCCAGAAGCGCTAGAAAAAGAGCGCCAAGCCGTAGAATCCGAATTTCGCTTAAAGCTAAAAGACGATATGAGGCGCTTGTACCAAGTCCACAAAGAAGTGGTTAACCCAGAGCACCCATTTGCCAAATTCTCGGTTGGCAATGTAGAAACATTAAGTGATTTGCTGGATGAGAATGGAGAGCCTACCTCTTCTATTCGTGATGAGATAATCGAATTTTACCGACAACAATATTCTGCGGATCTCATGACGGTCACACTCGTTGGGCCCCATAGTCTTGATCAATTAGAAGAAGCCGCTCAAAACTACTTCTCCGCTATCACTAATAATCAACGAGCGGGAAAAAGCATTAATATTCCGCTCGTTCGTGAACAAGATGCAGCAAAATTTGTTTGCGTTGAGCCTGAAAAAGATTCACGCAAGCTGATACTGACATTTAACTTTCCGAGTATGGACAAGTTTTATCAATCCAAACCACTGTCATTTTTTGCCCATTTATTAGGTGATGAAAGTGAAGGCAGCCTGCTTCAGCATCTTAAAGCCAAAGAGCTCATTACCTCTTTAACGGCTGGAGGTGGTATCAGTGGCAGTAATTTCCGCGAATTTTCGATCAGCTGTAGCCTCACCCAACAAGGCTTATCTGAAATTGAATCTATTGTTCGACGTATTTTTGAATTCATTGAGTTAATTCGTCAACAAGGACTCACAGAGTGGCGTTACAATGAAAAACAAGCCGTGCTTGAGTCGGCCTTTCGTTTCCAAGAAGCCTCACGCCCCATTGATATTGCTAGCCATCTCGTCATCAATTTACAAAATTACCAACCTGATGATGTGATCTATGGTGATTACATGATGAATCATTTTGACGAGGATCATCTACGCCAACTATTGCGTCACTTTACCCCTTATAACATGCGAATCATGCTGATCGCGAAAGGTTTGACCTACGATAAACAAGCCAAGTGGTATAACACACCGTATTCTACACGCTCCATTAACTCGCAAGAATTCGAAAGCTGGACACAACCAGCAATCACAGGTGAGCTAACACTTCCGGAGCCGAACCCTTATATTTGCTATGAGTTAGATCCGGCTCCACTCGAAAGTGAATCGACCCTACCTGAGCTTATCGAAGATAAACCTGGATTTCGTTTATGGCACTTACAAGAACGGGAATTTCGAGTGCCTAAAGGGTTAGCCTTTATCGCTATTGACAGCCCGCACGCGGTTTCAACGGCAAGGAAGATAGTTAAAACCCGTTTATGTGTTGAGATGTTTCTCGACTCTCTCGCGAAAGAAACCTACCAAGCTGAAATTGCAGGAATGGGCTACAACCTGTATGCGCACCAAGGCGGCGTAACATTGATGTTGTCTGGATTTACACAAAAGCAAGCTCAGTTACTTGACGTCATCATTCATCGCTTTGCATCACGTGAATTTAGCCAATCTCGCTTTGATTCAATTAAGCGACAAATGCTACGTAATTGGAAAAACACTGAAAAAGATCGCCCAGTCTCTCAATTGTTTAATGCGATGACCGGTATTTTACAGCCAAATAATCCACCTTATCCGGTACTGATTGAGGCACTCGAATCTATTGAGGTTGATGAGCTACCTGCTTTTGTGAGCGCAATGCTGGCTGAATTGCATGTTGAAATGTTTGTTTATGGCGATTGGCCAAAACAAGCCGCCACCGATCTTGCTACGAGCTTAAAGTCCGCTTTACGGGTTAAAAACCAGCAATATGAAGAATCATTACGACCATTAGTCATGCTTGGTGATAATGGCACGTTCCAGCGAGAGGTCCACTGTAACCAAGCTGATTCAGCATTAGTGGTATACTATCAATCGCCTGAAGTTTCACCAGAAAATGTCGCCCTCTATACTTTAGCCAATCATTTGATGTCGGCGGGATTTTTTCATGAAATACGCACTAAACAGCAACTTGGTTATATGGTCGGCACTGGCAATATGCCACTCAATCGTCACCCTGGTTTAGCGCTTTATGTGCAATCTCCCAATGCTGCACCGAGTGAGTTATTAGCGTCTGTCGATGAATTCCTCAATGCCTTTTATTTAGTGCTATTAGAATTAAACGAACAGCAATGGCAAAACAGTAAACATGGATTGCTCAATCAAATCATGTCACCAGATAGTAACCTGCGAGCCAGAGGTCAACGTTTTTGGGTGGCCATTGGTAATAAAGATTACGAATTTAATAATCGTGAAATAGTAGTCGAAGAAATTCTTAAATTAGATCGGAGTGAAATGATCCGTTTTGTCGTCAACACATTAAAACCAAGAACGGCCAACCGTTTAATTATGCACTCAAAAGGCACCGAGCACTCTGATGCTCCCGATTTAGAGGCGGGGTTAGAAATAGGCTCGATTGACGAATTTCAACTACGGCCTAAAGATATCGATTTAGGTTAAGCTGAGAGCCGAGAAGGAATAAAAAAGCTTTGCACTCAACATGCAAAGCTTTTTATTTAACCTCAGTCAGCTAGGTCATTGATTACCAGCGGTGGTTATGAATAGAACTTATCACCCGTTCCGGCGCGAGTCAGTAAGCCGTCACACGGAGCAAAACGGCTGCCGTATTTTTCCGCGTACTCGTTCATGATATCAACTAATTTTACTGCTCCAATTTGATCGATATAACGGAACGGGCCACCTAAAAATGGCGGAAAACCAATACCAAAAATCGCGCCAATATCACCATCTCTTGGGCAGCTAATAATACCATCATCTAATGCTCGAACCGCTTCATTAATCATCAGAAGAACGCAACGCATTGCGACGACCTCTTCACTTAAGATGGAATCTGGGCTGAGTTTTAGCAAGCGATAAACGGATTTATCCACTTCTTTCTTTTTGCCTTTATAGGTATAGAAGCCTTTGCCACTCTTACGTCCTTTACGTCCATCTTTTAGCAAGGTCTCAAACACATCTGGCGCTTTAAAACGCTCACCAAGCTCTTCAACTAAAATCGGCGTAATTTTAGCCCCAATATCCACTCCAACTTCATCCAATAAAGCTATCGGGCCAACGGGGAAGCCAAAGTTGAGTAAAGCTTCATCGATATGCTCAATAGGTTCACCGGATAATAAGATCTTAGCGGCTTCATTCATGTAAGGCGCAAGAATGCGATTCACATAAAAGCCAGCCTTATCTTTCACCACGATCGGTGTTTTACCTTGTTTACGCGCAAACTTAACGGTGGTAGCAATTACCTCATCTGAAGTCCCTTCATGCGGAATAACTTCGACTAATGGCATTTTATCTACCGGGCTAAAGTAATGCAGGCCGATCACATTTTCTGGCTTTGCCGCGCCTTGAGCAATTTTACTGATCGGCAATGAAGAGGTGTTCGTCGCAAATATCACGCCTTTTTTAGCTTGAGCTTCAATATCTCGCACCATGCTTTGCTTCAGCGACAGATCTTCAAACACGGCCTCTATCACCATGTCTTTTTGGCTAAAACCGGTAAAGTCAGTGCCACCAGAAATTGACTGCATCTGTTTTTGCAATTGCGCTTTGGTAATCGCGCGACGCTCAAGTAATTTACTCAGCAGCTTGTAGCTATAGTTCATGGCATGTAATACGCCATCATTCGAGACATCTTTAAATCTAACTGGCACATTTGCTTTGGTTGCCGAGACATAACCAATGCCTGCCCCCATTAAACCACCACCTAAGATCCCAACACCTTGGATGTTTTTGGGTTGAGCGGTACTGCCAAAATCTTTCTTCATTTCAGTCGTGGCAAAGAAAATCGAACGCAAAGCGCGTGACTCGGAGGTCATCACCAAACGACCAAACTCTTGCGCTTCTTTTGCCAAGCCTTCTTTTAAGCCTTTTTCAAGACCATATTGAATTACTTGTAAAATGGCTTTAATCGCGGGGTAATTTCCACGGCTCTTTTGGTTGGCCTTTTTCGCTGCTTGTTCAAAGATCACTTTACGACCAAATCCGGTATTAGAGATAAGTGATTCTTTAATGTCTTTCTTCGCCTTACGCTTCGATTTATGAATAAACTGTTGCGCCGCTTGTAATAAAATAGATTGAGGAACACATGCATCGGCTAAGCCTAATTTCAAGGCTTTCTTCGCACGTAATTGCTTACCCGTCAAAATCATATCTAAGCTATCAAGTAAGCCGACTAATCGAGGCAATCGCTGCGTCCCACCTGAACCTGGTAATAAACCCAATTGAACTTCAGGTAAACCTAAACGCGTCGAATCGCTATCACTACAAACACGATAATCACAAGCTAGAGCCAACTCCAATCCACCCCCTAAACATGGGCCATGAATCGCAGCTACCACCGTAAAAGGCAACGAAGATAGACGGTTAAACATCTCTTGCCCTTGAGTCGCTAACGATTCGGCTTCTTGTGCGGACTGACAAGCATCCAACATACGAACATCAGCACCTGCGATAAAGTTATCCGGCTTGAGCGAATGAATAACCATCCCTTTAATGTCTGATTTCTTTTGCTCTAATTGTTCAAAGATAACTTGCATTTGCTCGGCAAATTCGGCTTGCAAGGTGTTCATTTTTTCATTCGGTACATCAACCGCAAGCCACGCAACTTGGTTATCATCAATGGTTAACGTGAAAGCATTATTGGTCGAAACCTGCTTTGCTGAAACTTGATTATCCATTGTCATTATTTCGCTCCTTGCGTCTGTGCTTCATCTTTATCGACTTCTAGCTTATCCACTTCAAGAATGACGGCCGCGCCTAAACCACCTGCGGCACATGCGGTGGTTAGTGCCAACCCTCCACCACGGCGCTTTAACTCACGTAGCGTTTGTGTCATTAAGCGCGCACCCGTTGCAGCAAAGGGATGCCCATAAGCGAGTGAACCGCCAAGTACGTTAAATTTATCCATATCAATCACACCAATGGCTTTTTCTCGACCCAGCTTTTCTTTCGCAAAGGTTTCTGAGGCAAACATTTTAACATTCGCTAACGTTTGAGCTGCGAAGGCTTCATGCATTTCGATCAAATCAAGATCGGCTAATTCAATGCCAGCTCTATCTAGCGCAATTGGCGTCGCATAAGACGGTCCCATCAACATATCTTCTTCGACTTGAATCGCAGAGAAAGCATAAGAACGAATATAACCCAACACTTCTAACCCTAATTCTTTCGCTTTGCTTTCACTCATCATCAAAACAGCAGCTGCACCATCAGTTAATGGCGTGCTGGTTGCAGCGGTCACGCTACCAAACTTTTTATCAAATGCTGGTCGCAACTTGGCATATTGTTCAACCTGAGAATCCTGACGAATATTGTTATCTTGATGGATCCACTCTTTATATGGTTCTGGGTAAGCGGTCATCACTTCATCTTGAATCAAGCCATCTTCCCATGCTTGAGCAGCAAGAGTATGCGAACGGTGAGCTAACGCATCTTGATCTTCACGAGCAATTTGATGTGTTTTCGCCATTTGTTCAGCTGTTTGCCCCATAGATAATCCGGTCGAGTACTCAGCAACCGCAGGAGGAACTGGCATCAGATCTTTAAAAGACAATTTACGAATAATAGAAAGTTTTTGCGGTAAAGTTTTGGCTTTGCTCAATTCTAACAAGCCTTGCGCCAGTGACTTAGAAACACCAATAGGTAATACGGAAGAAGAATCCGCTCCACCCGCAATACCTATTTCAATGTTTCCCGCCATGATGCTTTCTGCCACGTTCACGGCAGATTGAAAGCTAGTGGCACACGCACGCGTAACACTATAAGCATCGGTCGACACATTCATGCCCGTACCTAACACAATTTCTCTAGCGATATTGGGAGCAGCAGGCATTTGAACGACTTGACCAAATACCACTTGATCAACCAGTTTTGGATCAATTTGTGTTCTCGCCAATAATTCACTAACCACCATTTTACCAAGGTCAACAGCCGGCACTTGTTTGAAAGCCGTCCCTTGACGAGCAAATGGGGTTCTAAGACCAGAGACAATAGCAATTCGCTCACCATTGCGGGTTTTCACATCCTGCTGACTCATATTCTTTCCTTTATTTATATAAATACCATCACTGTGATAGACACATAACAGTGAGAAAAATCAAAGAGGTCTGACCTCTAATTGTATACAAAGCAATTTGAACTTAAAACCAAACCGCTAGTCTTTCTCTTTATGTAAATGAAAACTTGTGACCTAAGCAGCTTAGTCTATATTTATCGCATCATTCTCAAAAATGAGAACTCAAACATTTGGTTAACAGTTTTGTCACTTAGCTCTTCATTTTCCTCTTTAATAACCACACTATAAAAGTGACTTTACTACTTCACTCAGTCGATAAGAAAAAAGCCAGTCCCTACGCGAGATAGTATGTGCGATAACGAAATAAAACTGGCAACTAACTTATTCAAGCAATTGAATTGATAATATAACTTATCACTTTGTTTACTGCATGAAGGTTAAGTCAAAAAATAAAAATGAGAACCATGAGGGATAAACATGGCGGTTTCTACATTATTTGGAAAGAAAAAATCCTCTGATACGGTCTATAACGAAATGGACAGACAAAAACGTTATGAATCCCTTGTGAGGGCGTATCATCGCGATCTCTATCGCTATGCTTACTGGTTATGTAAAGATCAGCATATTGCCGAAGATTTGGTGCAAGAAACTTGCTTGCGCGCTTGGAAGGCCATCGACAGCTTAAAAGATGAAAAAGCGGCAAAACCGTGGCTCATCACCATTTTACGTCGTGAAAATGCTCGACGATTTGAACGCAAGCAATTTGATCTTGTTGATATTGATGAACCTGGAAATAGTGGAAAAACCTATGATAATGAACACCATCAACAAAAGTGGTTGCAGCAACAAATCATGAAATTAGATATCGAATACCGTGAACCGCTCTTCTTACAAGTCATTGGGGGATTTACTGGTGATGAAATCAGTCAAATTCTCGATTTGAATAAAAATACGGTGATGACTCGATTATTCCGAGCTCGTAATCAAATAAAAGAGCAACTCGATTCATCCTCACCATCTCAGGGGGCCATACATGGATGATTTAGAACTTAGACGTCGCTTACTCTCTGATCCAAATGATAAAAGTGATGATATTTTGAAGGAACTTCATACCAATCATCAAAATAAAAAATATGCTGAAAGCCTTCAAGAGCTCGATAAAAAAATTGAACAAGCCTTTAGAGTTGAAGTACCTGACGATCTAGCGGATAAAATAATCTTTAAACAAACGCCTCATAAGCCTCAAATACACTTTTCTCGTCGAGCTTTTGCCCTAGCTGCATCCGTTATATTTACATTTGGTTTACTGATTGGACAGATTAATTGGGGCAGTATCATTATTCAGCCTGCACATGCGAGTCTAGATCAAATGGCGATGCATCATATTATAGAAGAAGAACCTTTTATTGATGGTGTTAATGAAGGCAATAATGAACAAGAAATTCGTGCGAAGTTAAATGTTTGTTCTTATAGCCTTGATGGCGAGTTTCCTTACCATATTTATTATTTAAATCATTGCGGATTCAGTCATGATCATCATGCTTTACATATGGTCTTCCGAGGACAAAAAGGTCGAGTGACGGCTTTTATTTCAAATATTGAAGCAAAAGAAAGTAGCCAATTTAACCAAGGAGGTATGCAAGGTGAAATCACCCCGCTTCCTCAAGGTAGCCTAGTACTAGTGGGTGAAAAAGGTGAAGATATCGCCGCTTTATCGCAAAAGATCGCACCAATGTTTAAATCTAATCATTAAAGATCGGCCTCACCATTTATCATTGATAACTGAGCCACCATAAATCCACCTGAGTAATAGGTCAGTGATGGCGGCTCAATTCAAAACAATCTCAAGACAATAGGAATCAACCAGTTAACAAAAATCTCCTCCCAAACAAAACATTCACCTGACCAATGGTTACCGACGGTAGTACAAATTAACCAGTCAAAGCAAAACAAACTTTTAACAACAAAAGTCATCAAGATAATAACTTTTAAACGCAATTAGCACCACTTTCACAGAACTTTTCTTAATGGTCGGATATGTTAAAACGTATCTAACGACCATAATGCGCCTCCTTTACAAGTACCACCCTATTTTCAAACGCAACACTGAAAATAAAAACAAACAATAAAGTAGGTATTATCCAATGAAAAAGTTGAATGTGTTCACCACATCCACTCTTGCAAGCGCCTTAGTAATCGCATCGCCATCTGTTTTTGCTGCAGGCTTTCAAATTGCCGCTCAATCTGCAACAGGTGTGGGACGTGCATACGCAGGTGATGGCATCATTGCGGATAATGCTTCCGTTATGGCGATTAACCCCGCCGCCATGGCCTTGTTTAATAAAACGTCTTTTACCATGGGTGCAACCGCCATTAAACCCAAAATATCAGTGAGTGATGGTAACTATCAAAGCTCAATAAACGGTAACTCAGGTCCTGTTAGCTATGATGATGCAGGTAACCTTGCTGTCGCGCCAAATATGTTTTTGATTGTCCCAATTGATGATCAATGGGCAGTGGGTGCAGGTTTATATTCTAACTTTGGTACCGCATCGGAATTTGATTCTTCTTTTCCGGGAGAATATGGCGGCACGTCTAGTATTATCAGTGCTGAATTAGCATTAGCTGCTTCTTACCGCGTCAATGATCAATGGAGTTTTGGTGCAGGATTAGACATTATTTATGGTCATGGTGAGTTTAAGCGTAGTTTAAATGTAGATGCAAATACTAACTTCCGTCCAGATAATGCTGGACCTCTCTTTAATAAAGCATGCAATGCTATTACTGGTAGCTCTGGACGAGATTGTTCTATTCCACTGAGTGCTAAAGGAACAATCAACGCTGTTGACGTCGATGCAACTGGCGCTGGCCTTGGCTGGAACATCGGCACCACTTATGAGTTAAACGACAATAACCGTTGGGGTATTTCTTACCACGCTAGCCCTGAAATTCACGCTAAAGGTAAAATCGATGGCCCTGGCGGTATCACGCTTGCTGATGAAATCGTAGTGCCTTTACCGGATTTTGCCCAGATATCGGGTTACAACCGTTTCGAAGGTACCAAATTTGCCATCAGCTACACCGTTCAATGGACAGACTGGAGCAAGTTTGATGAATTAGCGACGGCTGGACCAGATATCTCACTACAAAAATTTGAGTGGAAAGATACTTGGAGCTATGCGATTGGTGGGACTTACTACTTAAATGATAAATGGACACTACGCGCTGGTTATATGTTTGACCAAGGTGCACAAGATGCCGTGACCACCATCGCAGTGCCAGATTCAAACCGTAATTGGTTGTCGGCAGGTTTCTCTTACGCGCCAAGCAAAGACTCAACCATCGACTTTGGCTTTACTTACTTATTAGGTGTCGATGTGGATGCTCATGAAGAACATCCAGGCATTTCTAGTATTGACGCCACTACGCACACTGATGCAATTATCACTGGTATTCAGTACAGTAAAACGTTCTAAAATTCGAAGCTGACTATAAAGCCTTGCCACTCTCAGTGTAGCAAGGCTTTTTTATGTGTATTAACCACTAATAATCATGGCCAAGATATTCTTCTAACAAATCTTCATCCAACGCTTGTTCAGGTTCTTTACTGATTTGCGCTTTAAAGTCTTGGTGCTGTAGATAAATACTTTTACTCAATTGGTATGGATCTGGAGAATGACGCAACTGCCCTTCTTGGCCAATCAATTCATAACGCGACTCTAAACCCTGAAATGCCCATTTACCGGCTTTCTGCCAAAAAGTTAGCCAGTTCAGAGGAATATATAGACCGTCCACTGTATCTGCCGCATCACGTACAGTAACCGGACCATAGGCAGGCAACATCAGGTACGCGCCATTACCTACTCCATAATAACCAACGACATCACCGAACTCCCGACTGGTACTGGATATATTGGCAGCGGAGGCCACATCAATTAAACCGAGCAATCCGATGGTAGTATTTATCCAAAAGCGGCTGATATTTTCTACTGCTTGAGAACCATTTCCCATCAATAGGTTATTGACGGCATTAGCCGGTTCATCCAAATTATTTAAAAAGTTATTTAAACCAGAACGAATAGGCCACGGTGTCCATTCCATATAACCAATGGATAAAGGTCTAACCATATAAGGGTCTAAAACATCATAGTTAAAGTCCCACATCACTCGGTTAAAACCCTCAAAGAAATCATCAGAATTCTCTGCTGATGAAGCACCTATCGATGAGGATTGAGTTAATGAAGTCGTTTGAGCTTGAGGTGTTAAAACCTGATCATCAGGCGCAGAGCTACATCCCAACAGTAATGTCGATGATAGAAACACAAGCGAAAATGAATGTTTACTTTTTATTTCACTCAAACAACCACATCCTGTAAAAGGTTTTAAAAACAAAAAAAGCAACGTAAATCAATACATTGCTTTTCTATAATCGGAATATGCAATACTGTTAATTGTATTGCATCATGATGTTAAATATCAATATTTCTTATCAATTGAAACAATCACATCATCACCAAGATGAATTGGCAAGCTTTCACCATGCCAATCGCCTTCACGAGTTGCGACATTACCGTCACTATCAATACGCGCTCTCACAATAATATCGGACAAGCTAGACAGCTTGCGGCTTTCAATCATGCTATTGCGGTCATCTAATACCACAGTAATCGGGAATTGAGACAATGGATATCGAGCAGCGGCAACAGGCATTGGCGCACCATCAGCAGTATGAATTGAGACAATCAAAACACCTGACTCTGGTAACTTCACTTCTGGTGATAAAGAAATTGTCACTTTAACCGGTGTACCTTGATGCACCACTTTTTGAGGATGTTGCAATCCATCAAGTTCTCGCTGAGCAGTCTTGATACTACGAGAAAGCATATCGTAACGAGCATCATCTTTACCGATTTTAGCTTGTAGATCTTTCCAATAGTCGATCGCTTTGGCGTAATCACCACTTTCATAAGCACTAAATGCCAGTAAAGAATACACACGCAAATCAACATTTGGCTGCTTTAACAAGTCCGCCAAAATAGAATCGGCTTTTTGCAAATCCGCTTGATCTGATGAAAACATCAACGCTTGCGCTAAACTAAGTTGCACATCGCGGTTATCTGGCATCAATTTATCGGCTTTCGTCAACGCACCAATAGCAGTTTCAATATCGCGATTCGCTAAACCAATACGGCCAAGCAATATCCAACCTGTCGCATCATCAGTGTTATATTGCAAACGAGAGCGAAGGGCTAGGGTTAAATCGGCCATCTCTTGATCGGTTAACTCAACCCCTTTTGGGTTCATCAACTTTTGCGATAAAACTGGTAGGTTATTTTCGACTTGTTTCCAATGAGCAACTTTAGCTTGTGCACCAAACAAGGCATATACACCGTAAGACACAGCAATCATAAAAATGATAAGTGATAATGCCAACCATTTCATGCTGACAATACTGGTATCAGTATCGACTTGAGCAACCGGAATATCATCCAGTAGCGATTGTTTTAAGTCCGTCACTAGATCATCTTTATTACCAACAATACCCGCTTGATCTTCTGATTCCAATTCAGCAAGACGATCTTTATAAAAAGCCTTATTCAGATCATCGCGCATTGCCGCTTCATCCAACTTGTTTGGTTTTAACAGCGGATAAACAATGAATATGCAAGACGCGGCAAGTAAGACAACCGTTCCAATCCAAAATGCTATCATCAATCATTACCCTTTTTATCATTTGAGTCAGTATCATCTAGCAAAGCTTTTAGACGTTGCTCTTGTTCTTCATCCCACTGCTGAGAACCATCCGTTTGCTTGGTTGATGATTTACGACGACTTCGTAAAACAATGAAACCAAAACCAAACAAAACAATACCAAGAGGCGCGAGCCACAACACGGCTGTAGACGGTGTTAACGGCGGATTATAAGTCACAAAAT
Organism: Vibrio rumoiensis; assembly: GCF_002218045.2. Lineage (NCBI taxonomy): Bacteria > Pseudomonadati > Pseudomonadota > Gammaproteobacteria > Vibrionales > Vibrionaceae > Vibrio > Vibrio rumoiensis. The sequence continues at coordinate 993,864 of NZ_AP018685.1, read as the reverse complement.
TACCGTAACGAGCCACCATATAATCGACAATTTCTTGTTTAGATTTACCTTGCTTAGTCATTTGGTAGACTTTCAAACGTAAATCTTTTGCCAACTCTGCGTTCGAGTCAGAAATAGAATTATTCTGACATTTCGGGCAGCGCAAGGTATGACTCAATTCCTGAAATTGTGCTTCTTGTGCGGGCGTATCAAAATCGAAGACCTCAATTGCCGACATCGCTGGCACCGTAAATAACATGCACAGCAGTATCAATAGTGAAGATTTTTTCATCATTGAGCACGCTCCATTGGAATCGGTTTCAATACTGTTTTTTGCCCTTTCAACTTATTGTATAAAGGCAGTAAAGTTTCATTCCAGTTATCAATATTCACATCACCCACATGGCGATATTGAATGTGGCCATCCGCATCGATCAAGAAAGTTTCAGGGGCGCCGTAGACACCAAGATCGAGACCAAACATGCCACTGCCATCAAACAGTACCACTTGATATGGGTCGCCTAAATCTTTCAGCCACTTTTTGGCTTTCTCACGATCATCTTTGTAGTTCAACCCAACAATTTTCACGCCTTGAGCAGACAATTTATTTAAGAATTGATGCTCGGCATAACAAGTAGGACACCAGGTCGCCCACACGTTAAGTAGCAAAGGTTGACCTTTAAACAAACTCTGATCATAGGTTTTATCTTGTTGATATAAATCTTGTAACTCAAAATCAGGTACTGGCTTACCCACTAAAACAGATTCCAGTTTAGTCGGATCATCTCCATCGGCATTACGAGTTAACTGAGTGGCAAATACCACCACCAAGATGGCAAATAAGGCCAAAGGCGCAAATAAAATCTTACGGTTCATAATTACGCCTCCTTTTGAGCTTCAGATGATTCGTCTAATGATGATTGAGAATTCGCGACTTTTTTACGGAAGCGATAACGTTTATCACTGATCGCTAAAATACCACCGATAGCCATCAAAATAGCGCCAAACCAAATCCAACGAATGAATGGTTTGTAATAAATACGAACAGCCCATGCGTCGCTTCCTTCAAGCTGTTCACCCATCGCGACATACAGATCACGAGTAAAACCACGATCAATGGCCGCTTCAGTCATCATGGAACGCGCTGTATGGTAAAAACGTTTTTCAGCATGCAGTTCATTCACAAAATCACCATCTTCAGTAATGATAAAATCTGCTATAAACCCGTCGTAATTCGGACCGTCGTGATCACGAACACCAGCAAAGTCAAATTGGTAACCATGAATATCAAATTTATCGCCTGGTGCTAATCGCACATCACGCTCGATACTGTAGTTTTGCACCATTGCGATACCAATAATGGTGACAGCCAAACCAATATGACCCAGCATCATTGCCCAGTGGCTACGTTGTAATTTGGTTAAGCCTTGCATAAAACGATGACGATGCGTTGCGCGTTGGTATAACTCAAAGCCGTGCATGGCAAAGATCCAAATCGCCATGAACCAGCCCAATGTTGCAAGTGGCATAAATTGTTTTGAAGAAATTAATGCAATCGCTGTTGCACCAACGGCTGAAATCACCAATGACACCATCATCGGCACTTTCACTTCAGATAAATTATCACGCTTCCAACGAACCATTGGGCCGATACCTAAAATCAAGGTAAATGGCACAATCAACCAAGTGAATAACGTATTAAAAAATGGTGCTCCAATCGACACTGAACCCATACCAATTTGCTTATGCACAAGAGGTAATAAAGTACCAATCAGAACAACCACTAATGCCGCAATCAACAAAATATTGTTCGATAGCAATGCATTCTCACGCGAGATCAGTGAGTAGTTACCACGCACACGTACTGAAGCGCCTTTTAAAGCAAACAGTAATAGTGAACCGCCAATAACTAACGCTAAAAAGGCCAGAATAAACATACCGCGAGCAGGATCAGATGCAAATGAATGCACTGAAACCAAGATACCAGAACGAACTAAGAAGGTACCGAGCAAGCTCAGCGAGAACGCACTGATTGCCAGTAACACTGTCCACGCTTTAAAGGTGCCACGCTTTTCTGTCACTGCAAGCGAGTGCATCAGCGCTGTACCAGCAAGCCAAGGCATGAAAGAAGCATTTTCAACGGGATCCCAGAACCACCAGCCACCCCAGCCGAGTTCGTAATATGCCCACCATGAGCCTAATGCGATTCCAACAGTTAAGAATACCCATGCTGCGGTTGTCCACGGGCGTGACCAACGAGCCCACGCCGTATCAAGACGCCCCGTCATTAATGACGCAATAGCGAAAGAAAACGCAACAGAAAAACCGACATAACCCATGTACAACATTGGTGGGTGAATAATTAAGCCCGGATCTTGTAGAAGAGGGTTTAAGTCACGTCCATCAATCGGGAAATAAGGCAAGGTACGTAAAAACGGGTTTGAGGTGAGAATAATAAACAATAAGAAACCAACGGAAATCATCCCCATCACAGCCAGTACGCGAGATACCGACTCTTGTGGCATACCACGGCTAAACGTCGCCACGGCAATCGTCCAAATCGATTGGATTAACACCCAAAGCAATAGCGAGCCTTCATGCGCACCCCATACCGCGGTTAAACGGTAGTACCAAGGTAATAGACTATTTGAGTTACTTGCTACATATTGCAAGGTAAAGTCATTGCTATAAAACGCCCACAACAGAGTAGCAAAGGACGTCGCGAGCATTAAGAACATACCCCAAGACAGCGGACGAGCCATCCCCATTAATGTACGATTATTAACGCTTGCCCCATACATGGGTAATGCGCTTAATAAAATTGAAAACCCTAATGCAAGAATTAAGGCAAAATGTCCAAGTTCAGCAATCATTGCACTTATTCCTGATTTTTCATGGTGTGAGTTTCAGAATCATAATTAGGGTTGTGATTCTTTTTCATCGCCTCTTCTATTTCAGAAGGCATGTAATTTTCATCATGCTTAGCCAACACTTCAAAGGCTTCAACGGTTCTTGCATCAACCAATGTACCTTGAGCCACAATACCTTGACCTTCACGGAAGAGATCGGGAAGAATACCTTCATAAGTGACCGTTACCGTAGGACCAAGATCTTTAAGTTCAAAGCTTACTTTGAGTGATTGAGGGTCTCGTTTTACCGAACCTTCAACTACCATACCACCGATACGCAAACGCTCACCAACATGGGGTTTAGTACCATCGGGCTTACCATTGACTAATTCAGTCGGCGTATAAAATAAATTCATATTTTGGTTTAAGGCGTACATAGTCAACCCAACCGTTCCTGCAACACCAATCAAGATTGCGAGAATAATTGCTAGCCTTTTTTTACGTCTAGGGGTCATAGTGTGTTTTCCATTTTTTTCGCCGCTTGACGACGTTCTTCACGGTCAATTTTTTGTTGAATTTCTTTCAATAAAGTTTTGCCATCTGAAACACTTTTCCAATACAAAATAAACATACTGAAAAATGTAATGCCAAATGAAGCCCAAACATAAGCGGCATAGCCACCCATATTTAAAAAATCACTAAACGAATCAAAATACATTTACTTCACCTCTGATGCGGTTTTTCCCTTAGATGTGCTTTGCTTTACCAATTGCAAAACCCAAGGGCGATGACTTTCTCGGCGAATAATTTCGGTACGGAATCGAACCATTGCGACCGCACCAAAGAAAAAAGCAAAACCAAAAATGTTACAGAGTAGTGGCCATAACATTTCAGGCGCAATTGATGGCTTACCAATCTTAGTAATGGTGGCGCCTTGGTGCAGAGTATTCCACCATTCAACGGAGTAGTGGATAATGGGAATATTCACCACCCCGACAATCGCCAAAATACCCGCCGCTTTAGCGGCCGTTTTTTGGTCATCGAACGCGTGATAAAGCGCAATAACGCCCAAATAAAGAAATAAAAGAATAAGTTCGGATGTTAAGCGAGCATCCCAAACCCACCAAGCGCCCCACATAGGTTTGCCCCAGACCGCACCAGTAATCAAAGCAATAAAGGTAAATACCGCGCCAATAGGTGCCATCGCTGAAGCTGCCATGTTTGACAACTTCAGCTGCCAAACTAAACCAACAAAAGCGGCAATCGCCATAGACGTGTAAATACCCATTGACCAAATAGCCGCTGGCACATGGATATAAATAATGCGAAAGCTATCACCTTGCTGGTAATCTGCAGGCGCAAACGCTAACCCCCAAATAGTCCCCACTAACAATAGCCCAAACGCCAAGACTGAAAACCAAGGCAATAACGATCCGCACAGCTGATAAGTTTTCTCAGCTTTTGCGTATGGATGTAACCATTTCCACATTTTGCTTCTCACTTTGTTTTGTAGGATTTCAGCGTCCCACTTTATAATTTTTAACTTTTATCGACTTGCTGATGAAAATAACAGCAAATTAGATACAAATTCTTAATTCACACTGATACGTAGCGATGCACTAATTGCAAATGGCGTCAGGGTTGCTGCGCCAAGTAACATCGCACCTAAAATTGCCAATTGACCAGAGTAACCAAAACCACTGGTCGCCGCCTCAATCGCGGATGTCGCAAAAATAAGTACCGGGATATAGAGCGGTAACACTAACAAGCTCAGTAAAACGCCGCCTTTTTGTAACCCTACGGTTAACCCTACCCCAATCGCACCAATAAAACTCAAGGTCGGGGTACCGAGTAGTAAGGTAATCACTACAGCCAACCAAGTTTGAAAATCAAGTGATAGCAGTACCGCCAATAGCGGACTAATCAAAATCAGAGGCAGTCCTGTCAATAACCAATGAGCGATCACTTTCGACATCACCACTAACGGTAGAGGTACCGGTAGCAACATTAATTGCTCAAGTGCGCCATCATGGAAATCATCGCGGAATAAACGCTCTAACGATAACAGAGCGGAAAGCAATGCTGCTACCCAAATGATGCCAGCTGCAATACGCGCTAACAAATTTGGTTCGGGACCAATACTTAAAGGAAAGAGAGTGATGACAATGATAAAAAACCATAACGGGTTAAATACATCGGCTTGACGACGATAAGCAATTAACAGTTCGCGGCGGACAATCGCCATCATACTTGCGATCATTTACTCCCCCAACCGAATCTTTTTAAGTTGATCCATATTGGTAAACATATCTTGGTGAGTAGTAAAAAGCACCATGCCTCCCTTCTGCGTATGCTCCACAAATAACGCTTCAATTACTTTAATGCCTTGCTTATCAATGGCCGTTAACGGCTCATCAAGAATCCAAAGTGGATGACGGCTTAACCATAAGCGAGCCAATGCAACACGTCTTTGCTGCCCTGCCGATAACTTACCAGAGGGAATATCTTCTTTCCCTGCCAGTCCAACTTTGGCTAGTGCCATCCAGATATCATCTTCTGTCACATCACCAGCCCCATTGAGCCGCTGATAAAATGACAAATTTTCAAATGCGGTCAGCTCTTTTTTAACACCGGTTTGGTGCCCAATAAACAACAAATCTTGATGAAAGGCATCACGATCTTTACGTGTTTCCACGCCTTTCCACATAATTTTGCCTGCTTCGCTATCACCTAAACCAGTAATAATTCTCAGCATAGTGGTTTTACCTGACCCATTACGTCCCTCAACTTGAACTAGGTCACCTGCGCTAACAGTAAAGTTCACTGACTCAAATAATTCTCGGTCATCACGAATCGCTGTTAAATCACGCACTTCCAGCATAAATCTTCATCTATAGTTAAAGTTAAGGGGGCGCTTATGTTACCACAGGAAAACACACTCGAAAGCGTTAACATGTAAAGCATTCAACGAATGCTCAGGTAATCACAAAAATAATTTAAATATGCCAAATTTCCTGAATAAAAAGTCAACAACACGATACATTATAGAAATGATTAAACGCGAAAAGTTCATCCTAATTATTGAATAAATAATAATGGAGTGACGTATCAGACCTATAACCACAAAGAGGTATAGTGACTGTCAATTGATGTTTTCATGATTTGAGTCAAACAACAGTTCCCCTCTACAATCGCTAAAGAAGTTACAAACAAAAAGTGATCCTATTACTTACAACATGCGTAATACAGATATCAATCGTCATTAGGTATTTGTCATTATGTATCCAGTCACTCGACCGCTAGGCGTCCAACAACGAACTAGCAAGAAGATAACAATGAGAACGGAAAGCACCGACAAAAATGAAGACACACCACCATTAGAACAATGGCTGTGCAACATTGCTAACCAAAGAGATAAACAGGCTTTTCAGCAACTGTTCATCTGGTTTGCGCCTAAAATACAGCGTTTTGGTATCAAACAATTTAACAATCCCGAGCTCGCGAAAGAATTACTCCAAGACACGATGACCAGTGTTTGGCGTAAAGCGCATTTGTTTGATATGGAGAAAGGCGCTGCTACCACTTGGGTGTACACCATTATGCGAAACACCTCATTTGATATGCTTCGTAAAATGCGCACTCACAAAGAAGATCAATTAAGTGATGATATCTGGCCTCTGATTGAAGCAGAAACGGCTGAAACGCTGAACTTTGATGACCATCTAATGAGTAAAAAAATCGAGCGCCACCTAAGCCGACTTTCTCACGATCAACGTCAACTAATTGAGGGGGTGTATTTTAAGGACTTATCGCAAGAGCAATTAGCCAGCCAATTTAATATACCTTTAGGCACAGTGAAATCACGCTTAAGACTAGCAATGAATAAATTGAAACACCTTATGGGAGAGCATTCATGAGACATCACCCAACACATGAATTGATGACCGTTTTTGCTAACGGTGAGCTTCCTGCTTCTCTGAGCATCGCCATTGCCTCTCATCTAGAGCTATGCAGCGAATGCAAGAATACCGTTGAGTCGATCACCCAACAAACGGCTGAACAACAACTTTCATCAGTACATAACACACCTTCATCGCATGAAAACAATGAAGATGACTTTGCAGACATGATCGACAACATCACTCAGGATGATTCTCTTTTTGAGATTCAAGAAGCGCCGCTTCAGACCGTAGAATTTAAAGGACAACAATTCATTCTGCCAAGAGCATTGCAATCGCTATCACTACAAAAACAACAAAACCTAGGCAAGCTGACTCGCTCTCGCATTGAGTTACATGAAGGTAATATTAAGGCCAGCTTATTACATATTGAACCCGGAGGCAGTGTCCCAGTACATACTCATAAAGGGTTTGAGCTAACGCTATTGCTCGATGGTGAGTTTGAAGATCAAATGGGACGTTACCAAAAAGGCGATTTCATTTGGCTTACAGGAGAACATGAGCATTCCCCAACGACAAAAACGGGTTGCTTATGCTTTACCGTTTCGAATGATGCACTTATGTTCACACAAGGGATTTCAAAATTATTAAACCCTATCGGCCAATTTATATATTAGAAAGCGTTACTATAAAAAATGACCATTAAAGTGCCTTACGCATTATGGCACTGGATGGACAGATGAATGAATATTTCGAAGCTGGCATTTCGAAACTGATATTCAAAATAAAGGATGAAAGGAATAGCAGCAGTATGAAGCTACCACAAAAAAAACCAAAAATAGGCATTAGTGCTTGTGTCGCCGGAGAGCAAGTGCGTTTTGATAAGGGCCATAAGCGCTCCGATTTTTGCATGACTCAACTCGCCCCTTTTGTTGACTATCAACCTTATTGCCCAGAAGTAGCCATTGGACTGCCAATACCACGCCCTACCATTCGTCAAGTTCAACTCAGTGATGGTGTTCATGTCAGCCGTCCTGATGGACAAGGTGATGTCACGCAAGATTTAACCGAATATGGCCAAACCGTAGCGAGTAAAATTGATCACCTTAGCGGCTTTATCTTTTGCCAAAAAAGCCCAAGTTGTGGCATGGAAAGAGTCAAAGTTTATCAAGAAGATGGTAAAGGCAGCACCGCATCTGGCATCGGCTTATTTGCCAAGCAGATTATGACACTCAATCCAAACCTACCTTGCGAAGAAAACGGCCGTCTCATGGATCCTGCTTTACGCGAAAACTTTATGATTCGAGTGTTTACCTATCGTCATTGGCAAGATTTACTCGCCTCAGGCCTGACTAAACATAAGTTGATTGAATTCCATAGTGAACGTAAGTACTTACTCATGAGTCACCACCTTATCAGCTATAAAGAAACTGGCCGTTTATTGGCTCGTGCCGATTTAGATCTTGATGATATGGCGAACCAATACATCGCTATTTTAATGTCTGGCCTCAAACACGTCGCCACCCATAAAAGCCACACCAATACCCTGCAACACCTGCAAGGGTATTTCAAAAAAGTTCTCACCAAACAACAAAAAAGTGAGCTCTCAACGCATATCGATGACTTCCGAGCAGGGCTGGTTCCGCTACTGGTGCCACTGACGCTGATCAATCATTATCTCAAAGAGTTCCCTCAGCAATATTTAGCCGCTCAAGTGTATTTATCCCCTTACCCACAAGAGCTGAAATTGCGTTATATCTAACGTTTTATTTATTTGTATAACCATCTACAACAAAAGGTAAATCATGAATCTTGTTTGGTTTCGCAATGATCTTAGAATCGACGATAACCCAGCGCTCAATCAAGCGATAACGTCTGCTCAACCCTTTCACGCCCTATTTATTTCTACACCCGCTCAGTGGCAAGCACATGATATGGCTCCAATAAAAATTGATTTGATTGAGCGACATGTCAATTTGATTTCACAACAGCTCGCCAAACACGGTATTCAGTTTATTCATATCGAAGCCAGCGACTTTGTCGACCAAGCCCAAAAGCTTATGGCGTACTGCCAACAACACAATATTGATACTGTGTTTGCCAATCAAGAAGTCGAATTCAACGAACAACAGCGCGACCAAACGCTATTGGAGAGTGGGCTATCTTTAACCTTGTTTGAATCAGATGTGATTGTCTCGAAAGGATCGGTACTCAACGGCCAAAATGAGATGTATAAAGTCTTCACGCCGTTTAAAAAAGCCTGGGCAAGCACCTTAATGAGCACTCATGCCACTCCTTTAACCCCTACTTTTGCGCAACAAGCATCGATTAAGAACCCTCAAATAACCTTTAACGCAACCAAACAAAACTCAACCAAATGGCCTTTAGCGGACACGGTATTGGAGCAAGTCCTGCCTCGATTTTTAACCCATAAATATCAAGATTATCACCAAGATCGAGACTACCCAGCCATTAAAGGCACCTCGGGGCTATCACCTTACTTAGCGATTGGCGCGATAAGTGCGAAACGTGTATTTGCCGAACTTTCGCACCATTATCCAAATGCATTAGAAATGATTTCACAACCGGAAGGCAGTTGGCTTAACGAACTGGCTTGGCGGGATTTTTACCGTCATTTATTGCACCACTTTCCAAAGCTCAATAAGCACCACAACTTCAATGACAAATACGACTCTCTGTCATGGCCGAATCCACCTGAATTACTGAAAGCCTGGCAGCAAGCTCAAACCGGTTATCCAATTGTCGATGCCGCAATCAGACAGCTAGTACAAACCGGTTGGATGCATAATCGATTACGTATGATTGTCGCCAGCTTTCTCACCAAACATTGTCTTGTCGATTGGCGGTTAGGTGAACAATTTTTCATGCAGCACTTAATTGATGGTGATTTAGCGGCCAATAATGGCGGTTGGCAATGGGCGGCGGGAACCGGTTGTGATGCTCAGCCCTACTTTCGAATTTTTAACCCGATTACTCAAAGTGAAAAATATGATCCCGATGGCAGCTTCATTCGTAAATATTTACCAGAGCTGGAAAACGTGCCGTTAAAATATCTGCATTTTCCACACGAGTATATAAAGCAAAATAATATTGATGTTTATTGGCCTGCGATTGTCGATCACCCAACCGCAAGGCAACAGGCATTGAGTTTTTATAAAGCGGGATAATGAAAAAGGAATAGATTATGACGCAAATTTCGGAATGGATTTCCAACTTTATCGAGACCTACCAAAAGCTCGATAAAGATCATTTGCACTTATTAGCGGATATCTATGACTCCTCGATACAGTTTCAAGACCCTCTACATAAAATAGACGGGCTTGAAAACCTGCGTAACTACCTAGAAAAGATGTATGCCAATGTTCACTATTGCCACTTTGACATCCATGATTCATTTCATAATGACCAACAAAAAGCCGCCGTTTATTGGACCATGCAGCTACGACACCCAAAATTAAAGTCTGGGCAACTGATTCTAGTTGATGGCCATTCTCAGCTGACTTACCAGCAAGGCAAAATCACCCATCACCGAGACTACTTCGATATTGGTAGCATGTTGTATGAACAGCTTCCTGTGATTGGCGCCGGCATCAAATACATCAAACAGAGGGCCAGCTCATGAATACGCAACCAAGCATATTGATCACGGGTGCCTCTTCCGGTATCGGCCGAGCCTTAGCACTCCATTACGCCAACGCAGGTTATCAAGTCTGGGCAGGTGGACGCAGCATGGATAAACTGCAACAACTATGCAATACGCATCAAAACATCACCCCCCTACTTTGTGATGTCACCGATTTTGACGCGGTTAAAGCCAGCGCAAGCCAACTGCCGGCTCTCGATATTTTGCTGCTTAATGCGGGTACTTGCGAATATATTGATGATGCAAAACAATTTGATGGTGCATTATTTCATCGAGTCATCAGTGCCAATTTGATTGCCATTGGTTACTGTTTAGAAGCATGGCTACCTTTAGTCAAACAAGGTGGCAAGTTAGCCCTTACTAGCTCTAGCGCCTCCTTCTTACCACTGCCAAGAGCCGAAGCCTATGGCGCATCAAAAGCCGCAGTCAGTTATTTAGCCCGCACATTAAGTATCGACCTGAAAAAAGACGATATTCATGTCAGTGTGATCCACCCTGGGTTTGTGAAAACACCACTCACAGATAAAAATGATTTTTCGATGCCATTTTTAACCAGTCCAGAAAAAGCGGCTGACATTATTTTCAAAGGCATCGATAACCATAAAAACGAAATTCATTTCCCAAAAGTATTTACATGGTTACTCAAAGCCTTCGCTTTATTACCGTTCCCACTATGGAAGCTATTCGCTGTAAGGATGACAAAATAATGAAAAATATCGCGGTCATTGGTTCTGGTATTTCAGGTTTAACCTCAGCTTATCTGCTCAGCAAACAACATCAGGTCACCGTTTTTGAAAAGAATGATTATATCGGTGGGCATACTGCGACCAAAGACATTGAGGTTGATGGTAAATGTTATGCCATTGATACCGGTTTTATCGTGTATAACGAGCGTACTTACCCTAACTTCATCAAGTTATTAAACCAACTTGGCATCACTGAACAAAAAACCGAAATGAGTTTTAGCGTGATGAATCCTAGCGCCAACTTGGAATACAACGGCAGCACACTCAACACTTTATTTGCTCAACGCTCCAATCTTTTCAAACCGAGTTTCTGGCGCTTAATTCTAGACATTCTACGTTTCAATAAATTATGTAAAGCCTTATATGAACAAGATGATATCGACGTCGAGTTAACCTTAGGTGACTTTCTCAAACAACATCAATTTAAACCGGCTTTTTGCCAAAACTACATCCTACCGATGGGCGCGGCTATTTGGTCAAGTAGCCTGACCGAAATGACCCAGTTTCAATTGAAGTTCTTTGTGCGATTTTTTTATAACCACGGCTTGCTTGATATTCAAAACCGCCCGCAATGGTTTGTGATCCCAGGTGGCTCTAAGCAATATATTTACCCATTAATTCAATCATTCGAAAATAACATCGAACTTAATAGCCAAATAAAATCCATCACACGAACCGATACTGGTGTCACTCTGCATTTTGACGATAGTGAACCAAGGTTATTTGATGAGGTGATCTTCGCTTGTCATTCGGATCAAGCGTTGAATTTGCTAGGTGATGCAACCCCTGAAGAAAAAGCCATTTTATCGGATATGCCCTATCGTAATAACCAAGTGGTCTTGCATACGGATATCAATCTATTGCCGACACGCCGCCTTGCTTGGGCAAGTTGGAACTATCATTTAGATTCAGATCTAAACCGCCCCGCTTGCGTGACTTACAATATGAATATTTTACAAGGGTTGGAATCGGACACGACTTTTTGCGTGACGCTCAATAATAGCGATCACATTAACCCGGATAAAATCATCAATACTTTCCACTATTCGCACCCTGTATTTAACCAGCAAAGCTTAAACGCTCAACAGCGACGTGGTGAAATTTGTGGTCATAACCATACCCACTTTGCTGGTGCTTATTGGCATAACGGCTTTCATGAAGATGGCGTGCGCAGTGCGGTTGAAGTCGCAGAACGCTTTGGGATAACACTATGAGCCGAACCCCGCTATCCTTTAATTTTCAACATAGTATTTATAAAGGCAAAGTGCGCCATCGTCGCTTTTCTCCGGCCCTCCATCACTTTACCTACCCGATTACCATGCTAGGGATTAATGTGGCTCAGCTCGATAGCTTAAATGATCAACATTGGGTATTTGGCACCCAATGGTACAAGCCGGTTCGCTTTCATCAAAAAGATTACATTAAAAGTGAACCAGGGGAATTATTGCAACGTATTAAAAACAAAGTTGCCCATTTAGGCGGAGAATGGGATGGTTACAATGCCGTGATGTTGGCGCAATGTCGTTGTTTTGGTTTGTATTTTAGCCCGGTGAATTTCTACTTTTGCTTTGCACAATCCGGCGATTGTCAATACATGCTCGCCGAGGTCAGTAACACGCCGTGGAACCAGCGACATTACTATTTAGTGACGATGGGAAGTGATGAAATGACGGACAAAGCATTCCATGTTTCTCCCTTTATGAAAATGAACATGCAATACAAATGGCGAGTCAATCCGCCGGATGACAAGGCTTTTGTTCATATTGAAAACCATGACAAAGAGCAACACAACAAGAAAGTATTTGATGCGACCGTCGCACTCAGCAAACTTGATATGACAACAAGTAATAATGGGAATGCGACAACAGCAGCCAGAAGCGATTGGCTCACATTGCCCTTTATGAATTTTAAAGTTTTACAGGGCATTTATTGGCAAGCCTTAAAGCTATTGACTAAAAAAGTCCCGTTTGTACCTTATACCAAGCCGTAAAATATCGGCCTAAAGAATAAAAATAAATGGAGTTGTGATGATGGAACAGACTCAATCCCTACAAAGCAATAAAACTAAAAGCGGTTGGTTCGGCAATCAATGTCGTCATTTGGTGCTCAACTTACTCAACAAAATGGATAATGCTTATCTCGAAATTGATGAAGGCAGCCAAGCAACGTTTGTCGGCAACCCAAATGCCGAACTAAAAGGTCACATCACTATTCACGACAGTGACGTTTATCGAGATATTATCAAAGGTGGCAGTATCGCTGCAGCAGAAGCCTATATCGCTCAACGTTGGAGCTCACCCGATCTCACCTCTTTGGTTCGTATTTTTGCTCGTCACCAAACGCAACTCGATCAATTGGAAAAAAAGGCCAGTTGGCTTCACTCGCTTAAAAACACCTTATTGAATCGTTTAAATGCCAATACAGTATCTGGTTCTAAGAAGAATATTTTGGCCCATTATGATTTAGGCAATGAACTCTACACCCGATTCCTTGATGAGCGCATGATGTACTCTTGCGCCCTCTATAACCAATCAAGTGATACCTTGGCCGAAGCGCAAACCAATAAACTCAAATCGATCTGCGATAAACTGGATTTACAACCAAGCGATCAATTGTTGGAAATCGGCACGGGTTGGGGTGGACTGGCGATTTACGCCGCTCAACACTACGGCTGTCATGTCACCACTACCACGATTTCTGATGAGCAATTTGCTTATGCACAAAAACAAATTCAACAACTTGGCCTTGAAGACAACATCACTCTTCTCAAGCAAGATTATCGTCACTTAACAGGGCAATACGACAAACTGGTGTCAGTTGAAATGATTGAAGCGGTTGGTCATAAATTTTTACCAACCTTCTTTAAGCAATGTAATGACCGATTAAAGCCGACGGGTAAATTACTCATTCAAGCCATTACGATTGCCGATCAACGTTATGATCAATATCGAAAAAGCACCGACTTTATTCAAAAATATATCTTCCCCGGTGGATGCTTGCCTTCCCTCAATGTAATTAACCAGCAGGTCGCACAATCGACCGATATGATGATTGATAACGTTGAAGATATCGGCTTGCACTACGCCCGTACTCTCGCTGACTGGCGCAGTAACTTTGAGCATAATTGGCACAGTATTCAACCCTTTGGGTACGATGAACAGTTTAAGCGCTTGTGGCATTACTACTTCTGTTATTGCGAAGGGGCATTTATAGAAAGAGTGATCAGCACCCACCATATTGTGATGCGTAAACCTCAGAATCTAGATACATGTGATGAATCGATTCTCAATTATTAATTTCATAATATTCCAATCCTGTTGGGCGTTAGCGGCTTCGTTTCCTGCTAGCGCTCCTTTTTTTATGCTTGGATTATTAGCGGTGCACTTTTGCCTAACACCAACACGCAAAGCTGATGGTTTTTTATTAATCGCAGCGCTAGTGGGAATTGTCATTGATCAACTGATGATATGGATTGGCGTATTAGATGTGAATCAATCATGGATACCAATATGGCTTATTCTACTCTGGTGCCATTTTGTTTTGTGTCTCAACCACAGTTTATTGTGGATAAACAAACTGGCTTGGTATTGGATAGCTTTTCTAGGTGAGGTATTTGGGACGTTAAGTTACTGGGCAGGTTTAAATCTTGGGGTGTTTTCTAGCGGATTTAGTCAAATCACGTTTATCCTCAGCTATGCGCTTACATGGACTATTTTATTACCAATCTTGTGCTATTGGGCTCATTTGAGCCTAGCTTTTAAAAAGGCGACCTAATTTTTGTGGCCAAAAACAGGAGGTAAGTAATTAAAATATAAACCGTCCCTGCTTTCACTTTATAAAACATGAGTATTCCAGGCACATAAATTTGAATTAGTGAATATGAAATCAGCTAACCCTATGATGCATAAAAGCCAGCTCCAATTAAATTAATTCACAAACATTCATGCCAGGACAAGTGTAAGACACCGAATGCATGCCAGTTCATCGACTGCAATCGTCATCCAACACAAAAATTAGCATTTCAAATTATAAAAAAATCAACTTGCCATACTTAAAAAACCATTAATGTTTATAATTAACCATCATAAATTATAATTAATCTATAGATAAACCATGCTAGTTGTAAAAACGTTAACACAGCGCACCACAGAATATTACACCAGATTATTTTGTGAGGTTATTCTGTGAAAATCAAAGTAAACCTATCGAATAAAAGTATCGGTGAAAATGAAAAACTAGAGTCTTATCCTATCGCTGAAACCGAAATATTAATATTATCGTTAATGTCATCAAAGAAAATAGCATTATCTAGGGATGAGTTATTTCAATATGCTTGGTCAGATAAAGTCGTCACAGACAATTCACTTAATGTGGCAATTAAGAACATTAGAGATATTTTCAAAAAAATAGGATGTGAAAATGCAATCCAAACTATTCGTGGGTACGGATACTGCCTAAGCACAGATATAGAAATTACCTATAAAGTAAAAGACAGAATTTTACTAAGTCGAGAGGCCTCGATAAAACTAAGTAAAAACAACATCTTGGAGTTTGAACGCTCTATTCCTTCAGAAAACACCACTACACTAAGAAATAAAAAACCATTATTAACAACAAAAAATCTCGCACACATCATAAATAACAATATTTATCTTACAACATATATATTAATATCTATTATTGTTATAACAGCAATACAAACGCTCCTATAAATAACTATAATTCAATACAAAACATCAGTATAAAAGTAATGAATTGTCTTAATGAAAACCAACTAGACACTCGAATAGATGCCGTTTGATTAACAGCAATACTTATAGATATATTTTTCCGTTATTTGAGCAATCGTTGCTACTTGCGTGCGCTATTGGATTCCATTCGACATCTTAATCTTTAAGCATACTTGAGGTTCTAACCGCTTGCAGATCTTCGTCTAGTGATAATGCGAGTTGACTGCGTTTTAATGAAAGTTCAGCATGACGTTTCGCGGCCGCTTTCATTTTTTCATCTCCAACCATGCACAACGCTGTCAGTGCTTTTTGTAAATGCGTCACCACTTCAACGCAACCTGCCCCATCTCGAGCAATCACCGTAAAAGCATCATCAAACATCCCTTCTACACTCACTTCTGGCACTTGAACCCGATCATAATACGATTGTTGTTCATCCTCTTCCGGAACGGGTTCACTCCAACAAACAAATAAGCGAACTAAGCTACCAATGACTTTAATCGCAGAGCCGGGATCGTTCACCGCAGGCGACAGTGCTTTGCCTGCAATTTCTGATAACACAATTAAACCAAAACGAGGATCATCATCAAAAAAACGATCCGCTCCAATTTGATAAGCCGCTAATACACTTTTGTAATCAAATTCTTGTTCTGATTTTTCAGAAATAACATTAGCAATCACCGTACCGGGCGCGACAAATTCACCGGGTAATACTGCTAACACCACGACAGCATCATTACCTTCAGCCCAATGATGCAAACGACTAATATCTATATGTTGAATATAGCCGACAGAAGTTGCCACTACTGCTTCACCTTGGCCGACATCGACACAAGGTGCACCTGAACGATTGGGACGATTACGCAAACGAATTAGCGATTGCATCACCACATGCTCAACACGATCAACGGTATTACCAATTCGGCCTAACCGAGCTAAACGATCAACCCAACGGATAAAGGTTAAAATCACTAATGCAAAGACAAGGCTCGTTAAAATAAACAGTACAAATAAGCCTGCGATTTGAAAGACATCATTTTTGATTGCCGTTAATGCCACAATGCTAAAAATAAATGAGCCAATGAATCGAGATAAGGCATTTTTAGACACATCATCGGACACCACTACACTAAAAGCACGAGGCGTTGCGGATGTACTAGCAGAAGCATAAGCGGCCACCATCGAGCCAACGGAGAATGTCGCGATCATCAACATACTCGATGACATGATCTCAAGTAACGCCACAATTGAATCCGTACTAATCGGTGGAACAAATAAATCCGCTTCATAATGATCTGCGAACTTGGCAACAAAAACCGCCAATATTGAGCAGCAACACATCCACAACGGCTTGACCCATAATTTATCTTTGAGGCGATTATATAAAAAGCGTAAATGATCTCGAGAATAGCTAGCAGCCATAATTTATCCTTAACTCGTGATTAGTGCTAATCAACTATGCACTGATTAATTAAAGAGTTAACGGCGTAATTAAGCAATCAAAACCCCTCAAGAATTGAACTTATGAACAAAAAAACAACGCTTGGGTATGGTTGGAATGCTGAAAAAGCCTCAGACTATTGGCTTATCGAATTAAAATCCGTATGATTCGGAACGTAAATACTTTGTGTCCCCTTAGTTCAGCTGGATAGAACAAGGACCTCCTAAGTCTTAGACACAGGTTCGAATCCTGTAGGGGACACCACTCTCATCTTTCAAAATCGTCCTTATTACAACGCTAGCTTTAACTCAAATCTTCTTATTCTTTTTCCTTTGCTTATTTATATAAAATTATTCACTGACTCTTTTATAAGCATCATTAAAATGTTCACTTTTCCTTAAATCAATATATGCCATGGTTACTAAGCAAACAAAAAAGGCCTACATAACATTATCGCTATGTAGGCCTTTAAGTTGAAAAGATATAGATTGAAATTATATATTTACAACTTTTTCTTTGTCTTCATCACTCCCCAAGAACCCACCGGTTTGATGAGCCCACAGTTGAGCGTAAACCCCACCGTGTGCTAACAGTTCTTGGTGTGAACCTTGCTCTAGGACTTCACCTTTATCGAGAACAATAAGACGGTCCATCGCAGCAATCGTCGATAAACGGTGCGCAATCGCGATCACGGTTTTACCTTCCATTAATTCATACAAACTTTCTTGAATTGCCGCTTCAACTTCAGAATCAAGCGCAGAGGTGGCTTCATCCATGATGAGAATTGGCGCATCTTTTAGTAACACACGAGAAATGGCGATACGTTGACGCTGCCCACCTGAAAGCTTCACACCACGCTCACCGACTTGAGCATCGTAGCCGACGTTACCAAAGGTATCAGTCAAGCCTTCAATAAATTCATGGGCATGCGCTTGTTTTGTAGCAGCAAGTAGCTCTTCCTCTGTCGCATCAGGGCGACCATATAAAATATTTTCTCTGATAGTACGATGCAATAGCGATGTATCTTGAGTGATCATGCCAATTTTGCCACGTAGAGAATCTTGCTTCACTTGAGAGATATCTTGGCCATCAATACGAATAGCGCCACTTTCTAAATCGTAAAAACGCAGCAACAAATTCACTAGCGTCGATTTACCGGCACCAGAGCGCCCGACTAACCCAACTTTTTCACCCGGTTTAATGTTCAAGTTAAGGCCATTAATTACCGCTTTATTCGCTTCACCATAATGGAAGCTGATATTATCAAACTCGATTTGTCCCTTATCGACTTTCAATGCAGGGGCATTATCCACATCTTGCGTGATCACCGGTTTGGACAAGGTGTTCATCCCATCGACCACCGTACCAATGTTTTCAAAAATGGCGCTGATTTCCCACATGATCCATTTCGACATGCCTTGAATACGTAGTGCTAGGCTGATCGCTACGGCAATCGCACCTACCGTGATCATGCTATTCATCCATAAGCCAATAGATAGTGCCGCCACTGAGAAAAGCAGTAGGTAGTTAAGCATATCAATACTGAACAAGAATACCGTTGCTAAACGCATCTGTGCATAAACGGTTTTCAGAAATGACTTCATGCCCTTTTCAGCATATTCCGTTTCACGATTAGTGTGTGAAAACAGTTTCACGGTCGCAATATTGGTGTAGCTATCAACAATACGCCCCGTCATTAATGAACGCGCATCCGCCTGTTCAGTGGCAATACGTTTCATTTTAGGTACGAAATAAATCTGAGTCAGAACATAGGCCACCAGCCAAACAAAAACAGGTACCATAAGCCATAAATCCGCCTGCGCCATTAATACAAACATCGACACAAAGTAAACCGTGATATAAACCAACATATCGGCGAATTTCATCACTGTTTCACGGATAGCGAGCGACGTTTGCATCACTTTAGTCGCAATTCGCCCTGCAAAATCATCTTGGTAAAACGTCACACTTTGATTGAGCAAATAGCGGTGGGCAAGCCAACGAATCGACATAGGAAAGTTACCAAGTAACGTTTGGTGCATGATCATTGAATGGAAAAAGCCAATCACAGGGATCACCACAATAATGACCAATCCCATGCCGATAATACGCGTACCTTCCGCATCCCATAATGTCTCTGGCGTATGGTTAGAAAGCATATCAACAATTGACCCCATGAACCCCATCAAAGACACTTCAATAATGGCGATACAAGCACTCAAAATTGACATAAAAATAATTGGCAATAAAAAGTCACGGCTGTAATGCATGCAAAATGCAAACAAGGTATTCGGTGGCGTATTTACCGCATCTTTAGGAAAAGGCTTGGTTAAACCTTCAAAAAACTTGAACATAAAATGGTTCCATTCAGAGGTAAGGTGTTCAAAAGTTGAATCACGTTCGATCCAATAAAGACATGTGCTAACACGGAATTTCAATGTAGCAATATGGCGCTATCATAAAGGGAAAACGGTTAATTTCCCACCCCCCATTGATTTTGATCATGATCTTTCTCCTTTAATAATAAATTTGCAAATTAGGTCTAGGCAACCACCATAAAACTTAATACAATTCGAAATAATAATGATTCTCAATTAATAAACAACGGATTGATTTATGTCTTTTGCACAACACCCGCTTTCACAAGCGCTTTCTTGCATCATGAAACCTGCATTAGGTTTATCGTTAGCATTCATGACTCTGCCCTCTAACGCTGAAGAAGAAACCTCAACGGACAGTGTCGATACCATCACGGTTACCGCTTCTGCGCTAAAGGTGGCTACCCCATTAGCAGAAGCGCCACGTAGCGTATCTGTGATTAATGATGAGCAACTGTCGGTTCAACAGCCTCAAAAATTAGATGAAGCGCTGCGCTATCAACCAGGTGTGATGACGCAACCTTATGGCTCCGATAACAATACGGATTGGTTCAAAATTCGTGGCTTTGATGCGGCTACTTACCTTGATGGCAATCGCTTATTTAATACCGGTTATTATACTTGGAATCTCGAACCTTACGGCCTAGAGCAAGTAGAAGTATTGAAAGGCCCAGCTTCTCTTCTTTACGGTGAAGCGCCTCCGGGTGGCGTTGTCAATGCGGTCAGCAAACGTCCGGGCTACACCGAAGGTGGCGAATTTGAATTAACGGGTGGTAGTCGAAATCTACAAAAAGTCGGAATTGATGCCACTAGCTTTATTGATGACGATGGCGATGTTCGTTTTCGTTTAGTGGCATTGATGAGTAAACAAGATGGCACACTGGATGATACTTATAACAACCGAGTGTACCTAGCGCCTAGTCTTGCATGGGATATCAATTCCGATACATCGATCACCTTCCTTGCTTCATGGCAACAAGATGATGGCGTGCCTACCGCAGGTTTCTTCCCCGCTTACGGCACTTTGATTGATACACCGCAGGGCAAAATCGATCCAAGTACTAACTACGGTGAGCCGGGCTACGATAAGAACAAAAGTAACCAATACTCTGTCGGGTATGAATTAGAGCATTACATCAATGACACTTGGCAGTTCAAGCAAAATACACGCTATGCCTATACCGACTTATTACTGCGTAGTACTTATGCATTTGGTAGCGAAACCAGTGCAGATTTAGGGCGAGGCATCGTGTATCGAGATGGTTCAACGCAAATGCTTAGCATGGATAACCAATTCATCGCGAACTGGGGGTTAGGTAATACTGACAATACCACTCTACTTGGCGTCGATGTTCAGCAATTTAAAAATGACAGTATGGAAGCCGATGACTGGGGCCCTTATGGTGGCACAACATCAAATATCAATGCTTTCCACCCGCAACACGGCAACATTGTTCCAATTGATGATCGCGCCACTCCGGTTCATATCAAAAAAGAACAGCTCGGCGTTTACGCTCAGCAACAAATAAAATTCAACGAAAAGCTGATCGCTAAGTTAGGTGGCCGTTACGATATCGTACGCCTACAAAATGAAAGCACCACCAGCGACGAAGATATCCACAACGATCACTTATCGCTCAGTGGCGGATTGATGTATCTAACGGATTTTGGTTTCTCACCTTATGTCAGTTACTCAGAGTCATTTGAGGTCATCGCATCGGTAGATGCTGCTACCGGTAAAGCTTATAAGCCATTAGAAGGCAAACAAACCGAAGCAGGCTTCAAATATGAGCCATCATTCATCAATGGCTACTTTAATGTTGCGTGGTTTAACCTGACTCAAGACAACGGTTTGGTCTATGACCCAACCACCGCTCAACAAACACAGACCCAAGAATTAACATCACAAGGTGTTGAATTAGAAAGCGTAGCTCACGTCACTAAGGATTTATTAGCAAGAGCAAACTACACCTACACAGACGCTAAGTCGGACGATGGCATGGGCAATGAAAAACGCACCGCGCTGATTCCTCGCCACATGGCATCCGGTTGGTTGGAGTATGATTTTTCTAGCCTAGGTCTTGATAGCTTTGTGATAGGTGCGGGTGTTCGTTATATGGGGTCGTCAGTTGGGTCAACTTCAGATAGTACAGGCACTTTGCATGTTCCAGCCGTCACACTATACGATGCGATGGCCCGCTATGACATCACACCGAAATGGCGAGCTCAAGTTAACGTCAATAATCTAACCAACAAAGAGTACGTATCGAGCTGTGATTACTATTGCTACTACGGTGAAGAATTGACTGCAACCGCAACCATTAACTACATGTGGTAAAAAACACCTTAAATTCACTAGGGCTACTGAGTAACATGGCCCTAGTATTTATTTTCTAAAAACATATTCAATCCAGAGAAAGCTATGTTCAAACTCAACCAAGTCCGCGTTCACCGAGATAATCGCGATATTTTAGCGATAGATGAACTGTCCATTCCAAGTGATGGATTGACGGTTGTGCTTGGACATAATGGTAGTGGGAAATCGACACTGGTTAACCTGCTTTCAGGACAATCGCAAGCCGACTCTGGACAAGTCACACTCAATGAGACTGAAATTTCAGACTTCTCCCACAAACAATTAGCTAAGGAAATTGCCTTCTTACCGCAAAAGCTACCGGATGTCGCCGGTCTTACGGTACAGGAGTTAGTTCGCTTAGGGCGTTTCCCTTGGCGGGGCGTCTTTGGTCGCTGGCAAAATGATGATGAAAAAATCATTCAAGAAGCCATGCAAAAAACCGGCGTCGCGCAATATGCGGATAACCTTGCCGACAAACTGTCTGGTGGTGAACGCCAACGCGCTTGGGTCGCCATGTTACTGGCGCAGCAATCTCCGGTATTAATCCTCGATGAACCAACTTCCGCTTTGGATATTCATCATCAATACCACTTAATGGATCTACTGCAAGAACTGAATCAACAAACTGGATGTGGAATTTTAGTCATCTTACACGATCTAAATTTAGCGCTCCGTTACGCCACTCATATCGTTGCATTAAAACAAGGTAAAATTGCCTTTAGTGGTGCAAAAGAATTATTACTCGACGATCAACGATTGACTGATCTCTATGAAACCGATATCCGTCTTTTAGATCACCCTAAGCAAGATGATCAGAAAATCGCCGTCGTAATCTAACACTCAGCAAGACTTATCGTTTTTCCTAGGAACTAGGAAGCAGAAACTAGGAACCCTTTTCAATATGAAAACATTGTTCAAACTATTCGCCTTAATTATAACGACATTTAGCCTACCAAGTTTCGCGTCGATGACCGTCATCGATAGCCTAGGCGAGCATCAACTTAATGATCATCCTAAGCGAATTGTCGCTTTAAACTGGGATCTCGCTGAGCAATTACTTGAATTAGGGATTACACCAGTTGGCGTGCCAAACATCAAAGACTACACCACCTGGGTGGTAAAACCCGCGATACCGAATTCAGTTGAAGACCTCGGCACTCGCGCAGAACCCAACATGCAGAAGCTAGCAGAATTAAAACCTGACTTAATTTTGGCGGCATCTCCACAGAAAGATTTGATCCCTCGTCTGCAAACTATTGCGCCCGTTTTATATTATCAAGCCTATAATGCCGACCAAGACAGTGCTCAAGCGGCGATCGAAAACTTTCGCAATATTGCAGCGATAGTAAATAAAAGTGAATTGGCCGAACAAAAACTTAACGCCATGAACCAACGTTTTGCTGATTTAAGAGCTCAGCTAGAAACGGCCTTTAATGGAGAAATGCCAAGTGTGGCAGCGATGCGTTTTGCCAACCAAACTTCTATCTACTTATATGCGAGTAATTCCACCACGGACTACGTGATCCATCAATTAGGCTTAACCACGGCCCTACCTCAACCGGCAAAGGAATGGGGGATCGTACAAAAGAGAATCACCGATCTGCAGCATATTAAAGACGGTTATGTGATCTACTTCGGCCCCTTTTCTGATACGCAAAAAGCACAATTGAATAAATCGATGTTATGGAAAGCGATGCCATTTGTCCGCAATGGTCATGTTAATGAAGCCGACCCAGTTTGGAATTATGGTGGGGCAATGTCGATGCAATATATTGCCGAATCCATCACCAAGAGTTTGTTGGAAATAAAGCCATAGAAAATAAGTTCCTAGGTTCTAGTCCCTAGTTCCTAGGAAAAGCTCCACGGCTAAAAATAATTTCCTTATTAACAATATCAAATTAGCAGCATAAGAATATTATAGAGAATCACTAATCTACTAGGCTCGAATCTAGGGACTAGGAACTCGAAACTAGGAACCCAACATGTCTTCCCTTCGCTTCCCTATCATCATTGCTAGTTTTTTAGCGTTACTGCTTATCGCAGTGACTAGCTTGCAAATCGCCAACCCATTGTCCCTTTATCAACAGTGGCATTTATTGATGGGTGCAGAAGCACAAGAATTTGCCGATTTCAATTTTGTTTACGCCCAACTACCTCGCGCGGTAATGGCCATTATCGTCGGGGCAATGCTTGGCCTAGTTGGTAGTTTGATGCAGCAATTGACTCAAAACTCGCTGACATCACCACTGACACTCGGAACCTCTTCTGGTGCATGGTTAGCCTTAATTGTGGTCAATGTTTGGTTTCCTAATTTAGCCAGCGATTACATGGCCCTCTCGGCAATGGTAGGGGCAATGTTTGCCATGGGACTTGTGATTACGATTGCTGGACCGAAAAACATTACCGGTCTGCCGTTGATTTTATCCGGTATGGTCGTCAACATCTTATTTGGCGCGATTGCGACTGCGATTATTTTACTCAATGATCAATACGCGAAAAACGTGTTTATTTGGGGCGCTGGCGATCTTGCACAAAATGGCTGGGAAATGGTGCAATGGTTATTACCTAGGCTCTCGGTTGCTCTTGTATTACTGGCTATCGCGCCGCGTATTCTAAACTTAATGCGGTTAGGGCATCAGGGCGCAGCCGCTCGTGGTCTCAATGTTATTCCTTATTTCATTGTTCTCATCGCACTTGGCCTATGGGTCGTCTCCG
This sequence comes from Vibrio rumoiensis, assembly GCF_002218045.2. NCBI lineage: Bacteria > Pseudomonadati > Pseudomonadota > Gammaproteobacteria > Vibrionales > Vibrionaceae > Vibrio > Vibrio rumoiensis. Next base: position 969,107 of record NZ_AP018685.1, on the reverse strand, counting down.
CTTCAATTACTGCGGTTGGTGTGATTAGCTTTATTGGTTTGTTGTCACCTAATATTGCCCGTGCCATTGGCGCGAGAACACCGAAAGCTGAGCTGTATACCAGTATGGTCATTGGTAGCATCGCCCTTTTAGCTACCGATATACTGGCGCTGTTAATTAGCCAATTCACTCAAGAAATGATACCTAGCGGTACGACAGCAGCAGCCATTGGCGCGCCCGCTCTCGTTTGGTTCAGCCGCCGCGCGTTGAAAGCACAAGACCAAATTTCCATCAAGCTTCCACCAAGTAAAAATTATCTCTCTAACCTAGCGGTACCGGCATTATTCGCGATGACATGCGTTATGTTGTTTGTCAGTGCTACGTTATCCATGACGGATAACGGTTTCCATTGGGCAATTCCTGATGCCTTTACGTGGGATCTACGTTGGCCTCGTTTTGTGACAGCTCTTTCCGCTGGCGTTGCTCTCGCAGCCGCGGGCACTGTATTGCAACGCCTTATTTACAACCCATTAGCGAGCCCTGATATTCTTGGCATCTCCGCTGGGGCCACCTTTGCATTAGTTGGCGCGACGGTATTTTTAGGCACCAATATCTTTGCTTCAGGCTCATGGATTGCATTCGCAGGTAGTATGATTGTACTGGTCGCCCTACTCCTTCTAGGGCGTAAAAATCAATTTGCGCCATCGAGTATGATCCTAATCGGTATTGCCATCAGTGCATTAATCGAATCTCTAGTCCAATTTGCACTCGCAAAAGGCACCCAAGATACCTATACCATCATAGGCTGGTTAGCTGGCTCGACCTATCGAGTTACCGGTCATGGCGCGATTATTTTAGCGCTTAGTGTTACTGTTATTTTTTCAGCATTAATCAGTGTGTCTCGCTGGCTAACACTTATTTCAGCAGGCCGTCAATTTGCTGCTGCTCGCGGGTTAAATGTACAAGCCACCAGCGTCATTCTACTTTGCAGTGTAGCCCTACTATGCGCGTTGGTTACCACGACCATGGGCCCTGTTGCCTTTGTGGGTTTACTCGCACCACACATGGCAGTGATGATTGGCGCCAAACAAGCTCGCTCACAGCTACTGGTTGCAGGATTAATGGGTGGGCTATTAATGTTACTTGCCGATTGGATAGGTCAAATAGTGTTATTTCCAATGCAAATTGCTGCCGGAACCGTCGTCTCGATTATCGGTGGCAGTTACTTCTTACTTCTGCTAATCCGTGGACAAAAAACTCAGCGCTGATCTAAATTATATTTCTGACAATTGACAGCCATGATGAACAATCAATATTTGACAGAGCATCCTTTAGCGAAGTAACCACGAAAAATAGACATGTTGATTAACGTTCTGTTTAGCTGCTCTTTTAGATCTTTAATAAAAATGACAGATTTTTAACACTATTTCATTAGGTAAATTCTTGTTTTTTCATTTACTATTGACCATATTACAAATAATTGTTGATGTTTAAACATATATTTAAATACGGCAAACTGTAATAAAATGACTATTTCAGCTATATTTAGAATCGCTAACTGAATTCTCAATTGTGGCTCTAAAGAGAATCTGATTAGTTACAAAGTAGCGACAGGATTAAATAAGTCTCTAGCTCAATATCGGAGTAACAATAATGGAAAAACGTATGAAAAAAAATTATCTAGGTATGGCTTGTGCTCTTGGCCTAATGGCATCACTAGCTGGCTGTAGTTCAAGTGAAGAAGTAGCTGAAGCGCCAACAACGACACAAGAAGCACCAGCAGCTCCAGTAATGGCTCCAGTTAGCCTAAGTGCTGATCTATTATTCGATTTTGATTCAGCTACTCTAAAAACAACTGACGCAATTGACGAAGCGGTAAGCAAAGCAACAGCGGCTAACCTTAAATCAATCACTATCGTTGGCCACACTGACAGCGTAGGTACTGATGAGTACAACCAAAAGCTATCTGAAGAGCGTGCTCAAGCGGTTGCAGATTACCTAACAGGCAAAGGCTTCGATGCTAGCCTAATTTCTGTTAGCGGCGAAGGTGAAGCTTCTCCAGTTGCTAGCAACGATACCACTGAAGGTCGCGCACAAAACCGTCGCGCTGACGTTAGTGTAACCATTGAAATCGAACAACCAGCAGAAGCTGCTCCAGAAGCAACAGACACTGAAGCTGCTGCTGAATAATCGCCTTCTTAACCACAATTCACCTTGTTAGGTAATGTGGGTTAAATAAGCTGATTTTAAAAGAGTGAAGTCATCGTGGCTTCACTCTTTTTTATTTAAATCACTTTACTGAAACCGCGTTAATTAATGCTTATGCCAAACCAAAAGAAAGTTGTTTGCAGGCATTGGGTAGATCTCACTCAACGTCATATCTACCGCCCACTCTTTTAATTCTTCAATATCACGAATGCCACCTCGTCCTTCACCGCGAATCTTGCAATCAAAAGCTTGATTACTCTCGCTGGTAAACTCACCATTCACCTTCATCGGCCCGTACTGACAAAATACGCCTCCTCTTGGTAAATGCTGAGCGACCTGCTCCATCATAATCTTAGCTTCTTGTGGTTGCATAATGTGAGTGGTATTAGCAGTAAATACCGCATCCACATTGATAGCTGGCCATGAGTCTCGGCCGAGCATAAACTCCACAGGCGATTGAACATTAGATAGCATGCTCTCAGTTATCCACGCATTAATACTGTCATGATTATCAACCACATCACTGGTTTGCCATATTACATGCGGTAGATGTTTAGCAAAAAACACCGCATGCTGCCCTGTACCTGAACCGATTTCGAGTATTTGAGATACTTTGAAAAAGTGCGGCGCTATCACATCTAAAATCGGTTGTTTATTTCTGTCACACGATGGTGAATTTCGCTTAGCCATTTATCATCCCTTCAATACGGTTACATCCGAATCAGCATAACATCTGTTTACCATCACTCTTAATATTTATTGTCTGTTCTTTAGACGATAAGTCTGTATAATCCGCCGCCTATTTACACTTCAATTTTGATGCGTTCTACCTGCTATTCAGTGCTACCCATCACCTAAGGATATTTCTTTGATTTCAACCGCAAACATCACCATGCAATTTGGTGCTGAACCTTTATTTGAAAACATCTCAGCCAAATTTGGCAATGGCAATCGTTATGGCTTAATTGGCGCTAATGGTTGCGGTAAATCAACCTTTATGAAAATCCTCAGCGGAGCGCTTGCGCCAAGCTCTGGCAACGTATCCATTACTCCAGGATTAAAACTGGGTGTACTAAGTCAGGATCAATTCGCGTTTGAGCACCATAACGTCATTGATGTGGTGATCATGGGTGATCGCAAGTTATGGGAAATCAAACAAGAACGCGACCGTATTTATTCTTTACCAGAAATGAGCGAAGAAGACGGCATGAAAGTCGCAGAGCTTGAAAGCGAATTTGCCGAAATGGATGGCTACACAGCCGAAAGCCGTGCGGGCGACATTCTCATCCAAGCGGGTATCGAAGAAGAATTTCATTTTGACTTGATGCAACGTGTCGCACCCGGTTGGAAATTACGTGTGCTACTCGCTCAAGCTTTATTTGCTAACCCTGATATTTTGTTGCTTGATGAACCAACCAACAACTTGGATATCCATACAATCAATTGGCTGGCCGAAGAACTGAACCAACGTAAATGCACTATGATCATCATCTCGCATGACCGTCACTTCTTAAACTCAGTTTGTACCCACATGGCTGATATTGATTACGGCGAATTACGCATCTACCCAGGTAACTACGAATACTTCCTCGAAGCATCAGGGCTTATCCGTGAGCAACTGTTGTCTAGCAACGCAAAGAAAGCCGCAGAAATTAGCGAACTGCAAGACTTCGTAAACCGTTTTGGTGCCAACGCATCGAAAGCCAAGCAAGCCAGTTCTCGTGCTAAGAAGATGGATAAAATCAAACTTGATGAAGTGAAATCCTCTAGCCGTATGAGCCCATCGATTGATTTTGGTGAAGGTAAGAAGCTGCACCGTTTGGCATTAGAACTGCAAGATCTTGGTCATGCGTTTGAAGATGAACTGTTATTTGAAGGCGGTAATCTCCTCCTTGAAGCTGGTACACGCCTTGCCGTTATTGGTGAAAACGGTGTCGGTAAAACCACCTTTCTACGCTGCTTAGTGAAAGACTTAGAGCAAAAACAAGGCATTGTAAAATGGTCAGAAAATGCGTCTATCGGCTACTGTCCGCAAGATAGCACGAAAGATTTTGATAATGACTTAAGCATCTTCGATTGGATTTCACAATGGCGCACCACTAAGCATGATGACTTAATGGTCCGTGGGATTTTAGGCCGCCTGTTATTTACCGCTGATGATGCCAATAAAAAAGCCCGTAATTGCTCGGGGGGTGAAAAGAACCGCCTATTGTTTGGTAAATTAATGATGCAAGACATCAACGTGTTAGTGATGGATGAACCAACCAACCACATGGATATGGAAGCGATTGAAGCGTTAAACTCAGCACTTAAAGTCTATAAAGGCACCTTAATCTTCGTGAGCCACGACCGTGAATTTGTTTCATCATTGGCGACATCGATCATTGATGTGAAAGACAAGAAATTAGTGAACTTCCAAGGCACTTATGATGAGTACCTAGATCATCAAAAGAAAATCATGGCTGTGGCTTAACCCCCACGACTTTCCTTTCGCAGATTTACTACGCTGAACTTCTGAAACTAAAACGCCCTCATACTTTGAAAGACAAGAATGGGGGCGTTTTTATTTAATGCTATAAAATCTTATTCATTTTATTTTTGCTTTAGACTTTCCCACCAAACGGATGTGAGATTATCCGTACCAAGTGTGATCACTTGGCCAAACTTCGGCGTTAATAAGTCGACTTGTTGTTCTTGAGCCAAACGATGAATGCGATCTAATGGTTCATACCAAGGATGAAAAGCCAAATCAAAAGGACCATATTTCGCGCCAATATCTTTAAAGCCTGAGAAGTAGCCGGAATCACCACTAAAAAATACGCTATGCTCTCCGGCTTTAATCACCCATGAACCCCAAAGTGTTTTATTACCATCGCCTAATCCTCGACCTGAAAAATGTTGCGCGGGAGTATAAGCAATGAAGCCGTTATCGATTGCGAGCTCTTCCCACCAATCAAAGTAATAAACTTGTTCCTCTTCAACCCCCCATTCATATAAACGAAGATCAATCCCCATCGGCACTAAAAACTGTTTTGTTTTATGGGCTAACGCTCGAATCGCTTGTTTATCTAAATGATCATAGTGGTCATGTGAAATCAGAACCTTATCGATCTCTGGCAATGCTTCAATATCAATTGGTGCAGGATGAAAACGCTTCGGCCCTAAAAAAGGAAAAGGGGAAGCCCGCTTCGAAAACACCGGATCCAACAACCAATATTCACCATACACTTTAAGTAACAAAGAAGAGTGACCTAGTTTAATCACATGAAGTTGGCTTGAACTTAGCTGCTCAAGTTTAGCCGGTGTCAACGCTTCAACCGGGATGGCTTGCTGTGGATTCACATCAACCCGCTTTTCAGTAATATAACGTGACAAGATCGCGAGATTTTTGAAAAAACTCGACTTACTTTTTTCTAGTTCCTGTGAATTTAAGTTATGAAACTTTTTATTTTTATAAATTGAAGCTGGGGTTTTCATAAGAATCCTAAATAAAAATCAAGCGGACTTGTTGAGTGTAGCTGAAAGCTTCATTCCACGATGATGTACCAATTAACCAAACACGGTCTGCCCCCAACGTGCTAATCCCGCTGTCACAGAACCAAAGTAGTTACCACTGACAATCGGTACATTCGGTAATTGCAGCTCTAAGGCTTGACGCAAAAAGGGTGAACGAGCACTACCACCGGTCATAAAAATCACATCAGGCTTTTTTGTTGCTTGGCTGATCACTTCGGTCACCAAATCCATCATTTTTTGCACTGGTGTCTCTACCGCATCAACCATTTGTTCTAAGCGAATATCAAGCTCTAACAACTCGGAAGCCACCGGCATCATCAATGAATGTTTTTGAGCATCCGATAAACCAATCTTGGCTTCTTCCGCTTTACGCACAATTTGATAACCAAGAGTGTGTTGGTAGGCGGCTAATAACCGCGCGAGTTTCTCAGGCTCTTTGGCTTCTTTTTGTAATAACTTTAACGACTTAAAATTCGCCGCTTCATAGAAGTCTTTTTGTGCCACCACATTGTTAATTGCAATCGGATTCCAAAACTGGGTGATCGGCATTTCAATCCCACTGTTCATTTGGGTACCAAAACCAAATAACGGCATGATTTGTTTAAATGCAAGATAGATATCAAGATCGTTCCCGCCAACACGTTGCCCACTATGACCAAGCAAACTGGCACTACGGTCCGTTTTTTGTTGCCAATCCGGCCCCATTTCGATCAATGAACAATCGGTGGTACCACCCCCAATATCCACCACTAATACGGTTTGATTTTGGCTCAAGGTACTTTCATATTCTAAACCTGCCGCCACTGGCTCAAATTGAAATTCGATATCTTTAAAACCTGCGCGAGTCGCAGCGTGTAATAAAATACTTTCAGCCTGTCGGTTGGCATCGATACCACCACGGCCATGGAAGTTGATCGGGCGGCCAATCACCGCTTGAGTTATATCTTGTTGACTGGAAAGTTCGGCTTGGCTCTTGATATTCTTCATCATGCTACAAACCAGATCTTCAAAAAACACCAGTTGAGTGGCATGCAAACCACTCGCCCCTAGGAAGGATTTCGGCGATTTTACGTAGTAGACTTCTTGAGGATCAGAAAGGTAAGTATCCAGCGCGTGTTGACCAAATTGCACATCACCAAGTTGCAGCTCGATATCTTCTTCACGATTAAGATTGATCGCACGTCGTAAAGCTTGCTCACCCGCGCTGTCTTTCGGCTGAACTTGCATAAAGCGATACAGATATTCTGCCACCGATTCACGGGTAGGCGCACAAATGGTCGAGGGGATAAAATGACTGTCACCTTCCAGTGGCAATAAGCGAGGTTCACCATTATCCATCATTGCGACAGAACAGTTCGCCGTTCCATAATCAAAGCCTATAAACATAGCCACTCCATACCATCATCCAGCAAAAGAGGGCGATAATACTCGGTGTGGTTGATCTTTGGTAATGGTTTTTGCCGTGAATGTTTCCCTTCAGATTGAATCAGTGCTTGCCGCGTAAGCCTTGCTGAATATTCAACAAGCTGTGTACTTCGTCCATCCGGCGAGATGTCATTGAGGCAATCACGTTGCCCGCCAATGGCAAGTTAAGCAATAGATCAAAAATGGTATGTTGATATAGAGAACCGTAACGAATCCACTGCCAATGTTGTTTACCATCGCAATAAATCATCAACTCATCCGCGCCTTGGCGATCAAGTATCAAGCGACGTCCACCAACCAAATCTACCGTCATGCCCTTTTGTCCACCTTCAAGCCCAGCGTATTTATTAAGGTGCAAACGAATCGGCACAGAACCACAATGCCCTTCCAGCAATGCCTCGCCTTCCGCAGTCTTAACATCACCACTTGCAATATCATTACCTAAACGATCTCGAGCTACTTTTGCTTGCAGCTGTAACGAATGGTTTGAACAATATTGAGCCAAAAACTCACGCATCATAGTTAATACATGCGTACCAATATCGAGAATCACACCATCAGGGTGAAAAAATTGGCGGCTATCTTCCAAGCCAGTAGCAAAATTTAAGGCAATCGGCTCACCTTGTTGATTAAACCCACAAGGCTCCAATAAGTACCCTTCAACATTGAGAATATCTTGTGGTTCGATTATTGGTATATCCGGAACACAATCGGTACTTGAATGCTCGGTTTGTAACTGCCAAGAGCCATCAAGCTGATGATTGACCAAGGTTTGAATACCATTACGCCCACTCCAGTGATCAAGCGCTAATACACGCGTGGCATAAGCTTGGTCTTGCAATAACCTACGAAGTTGAGCTAATTGTTCAAGGTTTGCTACGACAGGCTTTTCAATCACAATCGAAGTCGTACCCGATTGGAGAGCTTCCACAACTAAATCGTAATGGGTTTCAGGTGGCGTCAGAATCAACAGTAAATCTAAGTCGAATGACAGTAAATCGGAGTAACTCGTTGCGAAAGTGAGATTGGGAAATGGCGAAGCTAAAGAGGGCTCAGCGCTATATTTCGGATCATAACCAAACAACTGAATGGGCTGATCTGGATATTCAATTTGAAATTGTTGAAATGCTGGCCAATAAGCGACCTCGAAAATACCACCTAATCCAACAACACCTATTTTCATTTTGCTTTCCTATTGGCTCACTTTTAAGAGCATTGCCTAACTGACCGAAGCTTAGGCGGAAAACAGTCTTAGTCTTTCGCCGTTCGTGGGCAGTTATCACATAAACCTCGGCCTTCACAGCGATACACCATACAACAGGTGGTACGAACGTAATGCCATTTGCTTGCGACCAAATCGTAATGTAATGAATCCATTGCCTTTGTCGAAAGCCCAAACGCTTCTAACCAACGTTTGGCGTGTTGAGGAATATACTCCTGTGGCAGGTCTTTATGCAAATCTTGCAAGCGTAAAAGCGCCATCACCAACAAATCAGCAAGGACATGTTTAGTAAATCCCGGACGAATACGCACCTGTTCATCCAATTGAGTGCGGTATTGTTCAAATAAAGGCAGTAACTCATTAGCTGCAATTTGAATTAGCTCTTCCGGAGAACCATCATGCATCGGCGTATCTTGCAACGTAAAGCCCGCCACAAAATTTGCATCCCCACGCCATTGCTGAGCAATCGTTGACATCGAAGGCAAAGCTTGCACGCCATAAATGCTGATAAAACTCACATAGACTGGCTGCCAAATAAGTAGAGTCCAAGTACGGTTTAACCAATAGGCATGCCCTGCTTCAGGGTGAGAAAGCTGAAGTTTGGCGTAAATATCTTGCAGTAATTCTTGATTGTTATGCTCTGAGAGTAACCAATCGTCACCCAATGGCGCTTGCGCCAGCTCTCCGCCACATAATGTTCCTCGAAGATAAGGCGTCACATGGTCTGCATAATGGAAAAGTTGTTGGTATCTAGGATCGCTCACTGGAAATCTCATCAAGCCAAATTAGGTTAAACGCAATGATACTGATTTTCATTTACATTTAAAAGGGAAAATTGTGTGATACGGGCCGCGGGGACGTTTCATTCGGTAACCGAAGAACCAAAAGCAATCCCAGATTAGCGGCTAATTTTACTCACAACACGGAGCGCAGCGTTCACGTTACACGCAATAGACGCAATAGACGCGAGTAGCGTGTTTCGAGTTACGTGAAAAAGCAAAAAACGATCTTTATCTGCTTCTCGTGTCTCGAGCGAAGCGTCCTCGGATCTCGTCCCCCATCTCACAACAAATAAAGAGCCAACCAACGGCTAGCTCTTTACTGCGATTTGATAAGTGACGCTATCTGCTAGAACTTATAATCAAACTTAAATTCTACGGTACGCTCTTCGCCATACCAGCAGTTAGCAGAGTCATAGCAGGCATAAGTATCTTCATCAAATAAGTTATTAACGCTTAAATTAACTGCCGCACCTTGTAGGCTGTTGGTTAAATATGCCAAGTCGTAACCTAAAGACAAATCGACCACGGTGTAATCTGGTACTGTGTCGGTGTTGGCGGCATCCATTTGACGTTCACCAATATAACGAGCACCGGCACCGAAACGCGACCCACCTAAAATGCCGTTATAGACGTAATAATTCGTCCATAAGGTCGCGGCGTGTTCAGGTACATAAATTGGCGTGTTACCTTCAAGGCCCGTGGTGTCTTTAGTGATTTCCATATCGGTATAGGTGTAGCTCGCTGAGACATCCCAGCTATCGGTAAGCATGGTTCGCCCTTCTAACTCCAAACCTTGCGAGCGAATTTCACCCACTTGGATTTTTCCTTGGTAACTTGGATCATTCGGATCGGGCACCACCACATCGCTTTTAATAATGTGAAACAATGAAGCGGTCATAGTGGTCGCGTAGTCCGCAGATAAGTACTTCACCCCACCTTCAATTTGTTGGCCTATCGATGGCTCAAAGCTATCGCCACGACTATCTACGCCGGCTACCGGTTCAAAGCTGGTCGCGTAGTTAATGTATGGTGACCAACCGGAATCAAATTCATACATTGCGCCTATGCGATAAGAAAAGTTGTTTTGATCGGTTTTGGTCACACTGCCAGCGTAGTCACTGGTCGCTTCATAGTTATCAAAACGTCCACCAGCCATTAAGACGATGCGGTTAATACGCATTTGATCTTGGAAGTAGAAGCCCAATTGTTCGACTTTCACATCATCGATATACACACCAGACGCGGTTACTTTTGAGCGATCGATTTGGTTGTTATCTGGCGCGAAGGCATTAAAGCTTGGCGCGGTGTAGCCACCATCGTAACCATAGCTAGTGTAGTTTGAGCTACCTTTTAAGTGTTGATAATCAATACCAAATAATAAGTTATGTTCAACTGCGCCTGTTACGACTCGACCTGATAATTGATTGTCAATGGTAAAGCCTTGTGAGTCTTCATCTGTACTGTAGATGTAGCGGTCTAAGTTACCAGTGGCAGGATCCCAACCCGCCGCCGCATGGTAGGTGTTTTCCTGATAAAGATCGGCTTTCATATAACGCGCATTTTGTAAAAACGACCAGTTTTCATTGAATGAGTGATCGATCTTATAGCCTGCCATCCAGAATTCTCGTTCAAACTTGCTCCAGTTTTTATCCCCCATTGAAGCATTTTTATCTATGCTGCCGTTCGGGTTATCCCATACCGAACCAGACGCTGGCATCGCTGAGTTCATACCCATGTTGGGATCGTTTTGATAATAAAAATTGAAGTTTATAAGGGTATTATCCGTCACATACCAATCGATAGACGGCGCAAACACGTAACGTTCTTCTTCGGTGTAATCGACTTGTCCATCACGATGAGAAGCCGAGCCAATAAGGCGGTAATAAACATTAGAGTCACCAAACTGACCAGTAGTATCAATTGATGCTTTGACGAGATTGCGCGATCCTGTCGCAATAGAGAAATCGGTATTGCGTTCTTTTTGCGGTGATTTGGCGATTAAATTGACCATACCGCCTGGAGGCATAGCGCCATATAAAACCGAACTAGGGCCCTTAAATATTTCAACACGCTCTAAGGCAATGGGATCAATTTGTGGCTGTAAATTCCAACCGACCAGGTATTGTAGAACCAACCCATCGTAGTACATCTGGTTATTTTCAAAGCCACGGATGTTGTAGTTGTCATACATGGTGACACTGCCACCTTTCAACTCGGCATTGACGCCCGGTGCATAACGCAACGCTTGCTGCACCGATGACACACCACGCTTTTCAAAGTCATCAGAATTGATCACTGAAATAGCCTGAGGCGTTTCTTCTGGTTCAAGTGACGTTTTAGTCGCCGTATTACGATAGGTTTGGCCGAGTACCGTAATGGTCTCTTGTTCTGTCGCCGCCGTATCCGTTGCCGCCATCAAATTAGGGGCAAATAAAATACTGGTAATCGCTAAAGCCAATGGGCTAGCGATGAGTATGTTGGAATTATAATTTGTGTTTTTCACGCGAGGCATTTCCCTTTCCTACCAATAATGGATATCAAATAACGATAATAAGTATCATTTATGAATGATAACCATTTGCAATTAGAGAAAGTTAACAATTTGGTGCATGTTTGAGGTGAGAGGGAACTTTTTCGAATCATGCTATACGTGACTGACGAAATTTATTGGATCGGCAACCAATATTCCATATAAGCATCCGCTGAATGCATTTGATAATTTGCAGGGTAAATTTCTAATTCAAAACCATCGATGCCGCGATAACCACTTTGCGGTAACCACTCAGTAAATAGCCATTCTAGTTTGTTTTTTAAGCCGTCAACTGGCCCTTTATGCGCTAGAACAGCGTATTGTTGGGTTGGGATTTCAAGCGTGTTTAATGATTGAGATGACAACGTTTGCGACGCTTCGGCCGCCCAATAATCTAAGCGTTCTGAATTTAGCGACAGGGTATCAATGACGCCATAGCGCATGGTTGTCATATTCGCTAAAAGAGATTCGGATTGTTTTATCGCCTCAAAGGTTCGCCAAATCTGAGGAACCGATTGTTGAAAATCGGGTTGAGATGCAAAGAGCCCACCAATCTCACCACGATACCCCATCACACGAAATGCCGCTTTATGTTCAATTCGAATCTGAGTAAAACTAAAATTGGCTTGTAGAGAGTTTAAATGGCCGGCATCGGAAGTCGATAATGATATGGCGGTCATCGGCTGACGTAAACCACTACGAATGCCTCGTTTACGATAGTCTCTCGGTGAGCAGCCGAAAAATTGTTTGAAGGAACGACTAAAGCTAATTTCTGAATTAAACCCGACGCTAAGAGCAATATCGAGCACTCTTTCTGATGGGGAATCTAATAGGATTTCAGCGGCGCGACTCAGCTTTAATTCACGAATATATTGCGCGACATTAACGCCCGTTTTCGCGGTAAAAACGCGCTGTAATTGCCATCGTGACCAACAACTTTTTTGTGCGATATCGTCAAGCGATAGTGGTAAAAAAAGATGCTGATGGATAAACTCCAGCACCTTTTCTATTCGAGTAAGTTGAGCGGATTGTACGCTCCCCCTCACTACTTCTGTCATTAAGATGTCATTCCATCTTGAGACGGTTCTGGCTGCTGGTTTTGCAATTTATTATTTAAAAATACAATCCAGGTTTGCACCGAATCCGATGGCTGTACTTCATTCAGACGCTTCGCTTCTGCCAACGCATCATTGTATTTTTCTAAGCGATACAACAATTGAATTTTCGCCAAACTAAATTCAGATTTTTTGGCATAGGGCTGCGCTTTATCAATCACTTGGTTGGCTTTATTGTATTGTTTTTGTTGAATATACAACTGAGTCAGCGGCCAGTAATATTCTGCATCACGTTTGGCTAGCGCTTCCCAACTTGCCATTGCTTGTGGCCATTCACGCGCCATTTGATAGTAATAAGCTTGAGTCTTTTGATTATCAATCGTTTTAGTCTCAGGGTAGGCTTTAAACATTTCTTGTAAGATTCGTGCGCCACGCTCTGGGATCTTATTTTGTGCATACAGTTGAGACAGCGACTTATAATCATTGGCGCTAAATTCGAGGTTTTGCTTTTTCGCCAGTGAATAGGTTTCAAGCGCCGATTGGTTTTTATGCTGTTGCAATTGCGTGGAAATTTGTTGCTGCCACCACGCTTTATTATTGGGCTCAAGGCGGATCAAGTTGCTCAATGTACCTTCCGCATTGCCCCATTGCTTTAATCTTAATTCGGCAATCACTTGCATACGCAGAGCCTGTAGACGTTTTTTAGCATCGGGGGCTTGATACTTAATGACAGCACTACGAACCTGCGGCCATTGTTGCTGCTGGTAATAAGCGGCGGCTAGGCGAAAATACACTTCATTGCTGTCTTTTTTAAATTGCGTTTTATCGGCAGCACTTGGGGTATATTTTATCGCTAAAGTATTACGGTATTCTTTGGCTGAATGAGAGAAGTCTTGTTCAGAGTACAGAATATCAGCCAACATGCGGTTAGCTTGCCATTGCACTTTTGGCTCTAGAGCCTTTAGCGCCACTGCTGCTCTTAACGCTGAAATGGAGGATTTGGGTTGTTCGGCTTGCCAGTAGTAAATAGCCAAGACTCGATTGACGAACGCTTTATCATAATCCGCTTTAGGATCATAAGACGTTAACACTTTAATCGCTTTATCAAGGTGATCATTTTGCGCCAACTCACTGGCTTGTGTCAGTTTCTTACCAGTATAAGGTGTCACACCTGCGGCAATAGCATGGTTCGAGGCCATCATAAAGCTGGCGAGCAGGCACGCCAATAGCACACTCTTCTTGAATAAAGAAAACGAAAGATTGTGAAATAACTTATCCATATTCAACATCATAAGTTGACCCTTTTTACCAATAATCACCTTTATCGTCATGACTACTGGCTGATCTTAAATTCAATTTTAACTTGCTGGCCGGGCTGCTTAACGGCCTTACCACCTTCTATTTGAGGCTGGTATTTCCAGTTTCTCAACGCTTGAACCGCAGGGCGAACAAAGGCTTTCGACGGCTCAGCTTCAACCACTTCAATATCTTCAGGATGCCCCTGCTCATTGATGGTAAATGACATCACCACATAACCTTCAACACGGCGTTTAAGCATACGAGCAGGATAAGTGGGCTGAGCACGATATAAAGGCATCGCTTGCTGTTGCTGACCAACCCCTTGCGAGATGTTATTACTGACATTGATATTCGGCATATTGATCGCCACACCAACATCCGAGAATGCCATGCTCGTATCTAAAGATACTTGAGGGGCTTGTACTGATGGCATGGAAGCAGCAGGCGTCGCAGGCGTTGATAACGCTTGAGGTTGCTCTGGCACTTTCGGCGGTTCTGGCAATTGGCGCATGCGGCGCTGTGAGTCCGAATCTTGCTCTTGCATCACCACATCAAACGCCAGTGGGCCTTGGTCATCGCTTACGCCAGTTTTAACGCTTCCGACCATCCAAGACATAAAGGCAAATAACGCCACGGCGGTGACTAAGCCAAGCGGAATCGCAATCAATAAGCGCAATGATGCGTTCGTCATAGTCTCAGCAGCACGACAATCACTCATCTTTACACCCACTTAAGACTTATCCGCTGTGGCTAAAGCAATCTTGGCAATACCGGCCCCTTTCGCCGCATCCATCACTTCAACCACGGTGCCGTTATACGCATGCTTATCCGCTTGAATCACCAAACTGGCATCCGGTTTATCGATGGCGATTTTTTCTAATGCCGCTTGCACTCGCTCGACATCGACTCGACGTTTATCGATATAAATATCATTGGCTGCGGTTACCGCAATAAAAATACCGGCATCTTTTTGCGCACTGGCATGGGATGCTTGAGGGCGATTCACTTCAACCCCCGATTCATTGACAAATGAACTGGTGACGATGAAGAAGATCAACATGATAAACACAATATCAAGCATTGAGGTTAAATCGACTTGTGCTTCTTCTTTGGCTTTTGTGGGACGAACTAATCTCATTCGCCGCTCCTTAATTGCTGTTCTAAGTGCAGCTCTTTACGAGTCGCCACTTTCACTAAACGAGAATGAGCAAACATTCCGGCTAATGCGGCCACCATGCCAGCCATTGTCGGTAATGTTGCCATTGAAATACCTGATGCCATGAGTTTGGGGTCATTACTGCCTGAAATCGACATCAAATCAAACACCGTGATCATGCCAGTTACCGTACCGAGTAAACCGAGCATTGGGCATAAACTGACCAGCGCTTTGATCAAATCTAAGTGTTGAGTCAGCATCACATGCGCTTGTTGCAGCATGCCTTGCTTTTGTGCCAGCGCGTACCAAGAATCATGTTCGTGACGTTGCTTCCACTGATCGACCCACCCCGCTTTGGCATGACGATAAGACACACTTAAAAACAGAATACGCTCAATAATCAATACCCAGCACAACAGCACGACCGCCGCTAACCACCACAACACTTGCCCACCACGTGACATGAACTCTAAAAGATGAGAATTCATCAGGTCAGGAAATAGAGTGGAAATCCAAGCCAACATTACGCATTAGCTCCGGCTACAACAGCTGATGATAAGTTAGCTTTATCCGACTCAATTTCAGCACGGCGAGCCACTAAACTCACGCCTTGTTTTTCAAGCGTATTGCGAATCACTTCAGCGCGGTTGGAAAGAATATTATGTGCCAACAACAACGGCATCGCCGCGACTAAGCCTAATACGGTCGTGATCAAGGCCATGGAAATCCCCCCCGCCATCACTTTCGGGTCACCATTACCAAATTGAGTGATCACTTGGAAGGTTTCTATCATGCCAGTTACGGTACCTAGCAAGCCCAACATTGGCGCAAGAGCGGCGAATAACTTCAGCATCGACAAACCACGCTCTAAACCTTGTTGTTCATCAAGAATACTTTCTAATAAACGTAACTCTAAAGATTCAACTGACTGCTTTTTCTCTTTGTTATACACATGCAGAATGCGGCCCAGAGGATTATCATCGGTTGGATTATCCGGTTGTTTGAGCTGCTTTGAGATTTGTTGCTGCGCCATCATTAAACGAACGCCACGAACCAGAGCAATGATTAAGCCAATCACTAAAATCGCAATGATAACTTTCCCGACAACCCCCGCTTGATCAATACGTTGCATCAAGGTTGGCTGATGCGCATATTGCTCAAGCATCACGCCACGAGTCGGATCAAGTAACATGGCTTGATTCGCATCTTGCTTAAAGCTTGCCAGAGTTGGCGTATCAGAAGGTAGTGCTAAATAGTTGGACGCTTGCTGACGGGCAAAGTCCCACTTCACATAACCGTGCTCAGTAAGCAAAGCCATATCGCCAATACGCAGAGCATCCACTCGCTGGGTTTTACCATCACCTTGAACAAAAGGAAGTGAAACCGCTGTGACCTCACTGCCGGTTATTACCTTGTATTGCATCGCTTGCCATAGGCCATTCAGCAATTTTAAAGATGGCAGCGTATCGGTGCTGATCACTTTATCTAATGTGGCATTCAACGCTTTACCTTGTTCGCCAAGTAATGAGCTTTCATAGCTTAATTGAACATCTTTGGCGGCCTGACGAACGACGCCAAACAATTCACCTAAGCTGCCAGTTGCCAGTTGAAGCTCTTTTTCTTTCTCTGCCAAGATTTCTTCATTGGCTGAAAAAGTATCGCTCAATTGGGCATTTTCTTGTTCAATTTGTACCAGTTGTTTCGCGAGTTGATCGCGTTTCGCTTGCAGCGCGGCACGTTGCTTAGCACTTAATGCAACACGCTGTTGGTTGTGCGCATTTTCGGTTTGTTGCTCAGCTTTGGCTTTATTATCAAGGCTAGCCAAATCATCAGCTGACGCGCTAACACTGACAATCGCTAAACTGATTGCAGTCATAATAAGAGACAGCAACTTCATTATTTTGTCTCCTGAGTTGAAGAATTAGGCTCGGATACTTGAGTCACAGAAAGCGGTAAATGCAATAAACTTGGCGCTTGTTGCTTATTAGCTAACGCGTAGGCTTGGTTAATATCTGACTTTTGATCCGCTGATACGTCTTGCCATTGTTTTTGAGATTGTGACCACAACCATGCATGTTGCGCATCTTTGCTACGAGCCAGTAACACCACTTTACCGACATACAATAAATCAACTTGGCGAATATCATCTTGGCTTAGCTTAATCTGACCTTCATAGACACCAAGCTTTGAACCGTAGTCTATTTCAATTTGGTAGGCTTCTAGAATTCTACGGTATTTTTCTGCCTCTGAAATATCGGCGCGCCCCATCAAGGTTTTTAGTTCATCAAGACGCTTTTCACGACTCGCCATACGAACTGGAACGCCTTGCTCTAAGGAAGCTTGCAGGCCATCGATCATGTGATACATCAAAGGTACGACCCCTTGACGGGTTTCGGTGATGTTGGTGAGTTGCTCATCAATACTGACTTTTTCAGCTTCTTGACTCGCCACCAACTTCTTCAAGTGAGCTTGGTATAAAGACAGATTATCAATTTGATCTTGCAGGCGCTCAACTTCGGCCTGTAATTGAAAACTTTGATCAGAATTAGCATCAATTTTTTGCTGTGCATTTTGCGCGACTTGATTAGTTTGACGCTCAATATTACGCGCATTGTCTAAAGAGTCGGCTTGAGCTGAAAAGGAAGCCACGGCTATCATCGCTAGCGTAACGCCTTTGAGCTTTACACCTATGCGTGAATCGCAAGAAGGTATGAATGATGATGGAAACTGCATGATTAAGTCCGTTCAATATAAGACGTCGGGTAAACCAACGGATTTTATACCCGTCGTACTTGAGCAGCAGCTTTGTTGTCGCCTCACTGCAACTCCAATGACTTTGTGTATATATCCGAGTAGAGCAACATTCTATACGATAAAAACCCAAAAGTTAATGATAATAATTACCATTAAGAATAAATAATCAAATATAACCTTGATATAAGTCAGGTTAATATAACTTTTATAGAAAAGAGTATCAGTAGAAAGTAAAAAAAAGCCGATCAATCGATCGGCTTTTCATAAGGTGTTTTATCGCAACTTCAACTAACTCAAAGTAATTGAAGTTACAGCGAGGCGACAAGTGATTGAGGCGAGTGAACGCCGTCAACAAAGCTGCCGCTTCAAGTACGAAGGGTTAAGCGTTAGCTTCACGTTCTGCAATGAATGCTAATGCCATTTTGATACGAGCAATCACGCGCTCTTGACCAATTAACTGCATGACTGCATCAACAGACGGAGACTGACCACCACCGGTTACGGCAACGCGAAGTGGCATGCCGATTTTACCCATGCCAATTTCTAACTCTTCACACACTTGTGCTATCACGCCGTGTAAGTTTTCTGTGCTCCAATCGCTCAAAGCTTCTACTTTGCTTAACGCAAGTTCTAATGGGCCTTTCGCTACGCCACGTAGATGTTTCTTGGCTGCGCCAGCTTCAAACTCAGAGAAATCTTCATAGAAGTAGCGAGATTGCTCTGCTAATTCAATAAGAGTATGACAACGTTCGCCAACCAGTTTGATCACATCAGTAATCGCTGGGCCATTCTCGATGTTGATGTTTTGGTTATCTAGGTGCCATTGTAGGTGCTCTGCTACGTACTCAGGCTCTGATGTTTTGATGTAGTGGTTGTTCAACCAAAGTAGCTTATCAGTATTAAATGCAGAAGCGGATTTGCTGATCGCATTCAAGCTGAAGAACTCAATCATTTCTTCACGAGAGAAGATTTCTTGGTCGCCATGAGACCAACCAAGACGCACTAGGTAGTTATTTAGAGCGTTCGGCAAGTAACCTTCATCACGGTATTGCATCACGCTGACTGCGCCATGACGTTTTGAAAGTTTGGCGCCGTCATCACCTAAGATCATTGCACAGTGAGCGAACGTTGGAACTGGCGCGCCTAGTGCTTCATAAATGTTAATTTGGCGAGGCGTGTTGTTGATATGATCTTCACCACGAACCACGTGAGTAATGCCCATATCCCAATCATCCACGACGACACAGAAGTTGTAGGTTGGAGAGCCATCAGTACGACGAATGATCAAATCATCTAACTGGCTGTTAGAAATTTCGATACGGCCACGGATTTGGTCTTCAAATACTACCGAACCTTCTTTCGGGTTACGGAAACGAATCACGCATGGATCGCCATCTTTTGCTGCTTGGTTTACTGCAACAATTTTTGGATGATTAGCATCGTAGCGAGCCATTTCTTTATTCGCTTCTTGCTCGGCACGAATTTCATCAAGCAGTTCTTTTGATGCGTAGCATTTATAGGCTTTATCTTCAGCGAGTAGCTGATCAACCATTTCGTTGTAACGATCAAAGCGCTTAGTTTGGTAGTAAGGACCTTCATCCCAATCCAAACCCATCCATTGCATGCCTTCTAAAATTGCATCCACCGCTTCTTGGGTAGAACGTTCAATGTCGGTATCTTCGATACGTAAAACAAATTCACCGCCTTGGCTTTTTGCGTATAACCAAGAATAAAGAGCAGTACGAGCACCGCCTACGTGAAGATAGCCTGTTGGGCTAGGAGCAAAACGTGTTTTAACCGTCATCAAAATTACCTTATCGAATGTTTTACAAAACAGGTTTTTGACTCACTGCATGGGGAAACCAATACAGTGGCAAAATGTTGGGCACATTCTAGCACCCAATGCTAGGCACTAAAATAGCCAACCCATAAATTGACTCGAACTAATCTCACCTGCGAATAACTAAAATAAGAAAAAGGAAATGCCCGAGAGTCACTTCCTTTTGTTTTGCTACATCATTTAGGATTATCTGAATGAATGGCGGCCACCTTCATTCGGCAAGTGGCCCACGACATAACATCATGAGGCCACTTGGTGTTGCAGTTAACTCAAGACTTCCGTGATTATTTCACAGTGAAAGGAATGGTTAAGGTGACTTTCAAGTCATTTTCATCTTGGAAGGCATTCGAGTACGGTGCCCAGTCGCTGGCATTAGAGTCATTAACATAATGGGTGTAATAAATCCCAAAGTTAGCCCCTTTTAATGCACCATTTTGGATTGAGTAGTATGCAAACGCACTACCTGAGTATTCCACTAGGTCATCAATACCTTGTTGGTCAGAATCCGCACCAAAGGCATACACACCATTTAGACCGACAGTAAAGCCAGGTGCCCCTAGGTCAGAAAAGTCACGTTTTAGCTCTGCGAAGAAGCCTAACTCACCATCATGGTTGAAATCCGAACGGTTATTCCACCAGATGTCATACGCACCATTTGAACCACCATAAGCTTCGGTTAAGCGATACGCCATATTGCCAACATTACCGCGAGTGTCTTCTGAGTCTGCTGAAGTATAGGTACTTTCTAAGCGTAAGGCATATTGACCAAAGGTTTTAGAACTTAAGAAAGCAGCTTGGAATGCCGTTTTATCGTATTGGTTGTCATCATCGACCACATACACTTGTGGAGATACATACCAACCACCATCTGTGGTCATTTTAAATTTCACATGGGCATTTTTACGATCGCCATCGGTTAAGCCAGCATAAGCGACATCCAATAGCATTTTATCGCTAATGGTATAACGCATACCGACTGAGTATGCATCGCCAGCATCTTCAGCATCAGGACCGGTGCCTGTGCGGAAACTGTAATCATGCTTATACCATGGGGCTTTATACGCATCAGCATACACAAAACCTAATGCAACAGGGCCAAAGTTCAAACCGACTTCTCCACCTTCATAGGTACCCGCGGCATAAGACCAGTTAACGCCCATTGCGGTTGGTACGGATGGTTGGAAGTAACCACCACGTGCGATAACGTGCTCACCAAATTTGAATTTAACCGCTGCGGTTTGGAAAGCCGCGCCATTATCGGTACAAGAAGAATCCCACGTACCGGCACATCCTGTATTGGTACCTGGACTCATTTCATAAGGGTTATTAACGTTCCAAAAATTCATTTCATGATCAGGTGAGCCGTTATTCCACATATCAAATGTGCCATATACGTTTAAATCTAAGCCCACGACATCTTTAATATAGCCAGATTTAACATCTAAGCCGGCGTAGATAGAACCATGATCTAGGTTGGTATACTTTGCCGTATCATGGCCATTGGCATCCACTTTGGCGCGGGTACGGTCTCGCATCCAAATATTGATAGCACCGTTAACACTGGCATCTTCAAAAAAACCGCCTTCATACGGCTTCTCTGATACCCCTTCCCCGGCAATAGCTGGGTCATTGGGCGCTACATCA
Organism: Vibrio rumoiensis; assembly: GCF_002218045.2. NCBI lineage: Bacteria > Pseudomonadati > Pseudomonadota > Gammaproteobacteria > Vibrionales > Vibrionaceae > Vibrio > Vibrio rumoiensis. Next base: position 947,697 of record NZ_AP018685.1, on the reverse strand, counting down.
TCGGCAGCATATATGACACTTGAATAAGCCGAAGCACCTAATAGTAAAGACGTGACCACACTGCTCAATACTGTCTTTCTAAACGTTGTTTTCATATTTTTCCCCTATTGTTTTTATTTCTCTCAAACAAGCGCTAGCTGGTGAGCTTGCTTGAGAATTTTTCCACGGGGCTAGAATGTCATCTTTTTTCGAGATGAAAATTAAATCAAAGGTAAAATATGAACCTGCTCAACCCGAACATAAGGTGAAAATTTATTTTCCATATAAAACAAATAGATGTAACAAAATAAAAAAACATAAAACAAAACTCAATGCGACACATATCACATCAATTTAGTTATTATTAGCACTATCAAGATCTTCATCACACTCGTTTTATATCCTTTTTGTTTACATGGGTATCCAATGATTAAAAATTTTGAGTTGCCACACAGTTTAATTAACGTCAAAAACGTTAATATATAAAGAATTCAGTTAGTTAACTTGAAAACAATCAATTTTCGATACAAATAAAGTCCCACAGACCACCCTATTCAACTTGCCACTATCGATTTCGAGCCCAACAGTCATGTCGTTAATTGACAACCCTTAAGTAAATAACGCCATAACGATTGCTTGACCCTCCACTTATTGGAAGGTTTATAGTGTTGTTATCGCAACAATAGACGCGTTAAAGAGGATGCTATGACTCAATATCAATTAAAACTTCATGGGCTAAATTGCATGGGTTGTGCCAATAAAGCCCGATCTAAATTGGAAACATTAACCAATACCCAAATAGCCTCGTTAACCCCCACTCAGGCCAATATTCAGACTTCAGCATCTTTAAGTGATATTAACCATGCATTAAGCGAATTGGGTTATCGTGCCGAACAAGTTCTCAACTTTGAGTTAACCGGTTTAAATTGCGGGCGTTGTGTTGCAAAAGTTGAATCCGCATTAACTGATCTTTCAGGTATCAAAAAATTAGAAGTCACTAAACACTCACTACAAGTCGTTGGTGAGGTTGAAGCGCATGAAATCATAGAGGCGATCCATCCGCTCGGCTACCAAGCCAATATCACTCAAGCTTCATCGACTCAGCCTGAACATCCAACCGCTCAAAAGCAAAGGTCAGAGGCGAGCGAATCACAACCAAGTGAGGATAAGGCAATAGACACGCAACCAGAGATTAAAATGGAAGGAGCAACCGCGCTTCATTTTTTGATTTCCGGCATGACATGCGCCAGTTGCGTCTCATCCGTTGAAAAAGCCATCGCTTCGCATCCACAAGTCCATCGCGCGCAAGTCAATTTAGCGGAACAAACCGCCTGGGCCTATCTTGAAGGTCAAGACTGCACGGAACAAGAATCGGAGACTCTCTCTGCACAAATTATTGAACAGGTAAAAACGGCAGGTTATCAGGCAGAACGCATTCAGGATGACGAGCGAATGCGTGAGCAGCAACAAACACAATTTAGCAAAACCCAAAAAGCACACCGTAACAGTGCGATTGCTGGTATTGCAATTGGTGGCCCTTTAATGCTGTGGGGCGTCTTTGGTGGCAATATGATGATCAATAACCCGCAATCACAATGGGCGTGGGGAATGATCGGCATTATTTGTTTAGCTCTACTGACAACTGCTGGCAAACCATTTTTCATCAATGCTTGGCAGGCCCTGACGCATAAACGTGCCACTATGGATACCTTAGTCGCACTCGGCACTGGTGCAGCGTGGCTGTATTCGATGTTGGTCGTAATGGCTCCAAGTTGGTTTCCAGAACAAGCTCGCCATGTGTATTTTGAAGCCAGCGCAATGATTATAGGCTTGATTTCATTAGGTCACTATATAGAAGCAAAAGCCAAAGCAAGAACCACCGATGCGCTACAAGGCCTAATCAATTTACAACCGAAAACCGCGACGCTTTATCAAGACGGCGAGGAAACACAAATCGCCGTCAAAGATATCCAAACAGGTATGCTCGTTCGAGTAAAACCCGGTGAACGTATTCCCATTGATGGTGTGGTTGTCGAAGGTTCCTCTTATCTTGATGAAGCCATGCTCACCGGAGAGCCTATTGCAGCCCTAAAACAAAAAGACGATAAAGTGTTTACCGGCACCATCAACCAAGACGGCAGTTTATTAATTAAAGCCACGATGGTTGGTGAGCAGACTACCCTGGCGCGCATTATTCAGTTAGTTCGCCAAGCTCAAAGCAGTAAGCCTGCGCTAGCGCGTTTAGCCGATCAAATCTCATCGGTATTTGTGCCGGTAGTCATTATGATTGCCATCATTGCTGCAGCAGTTTGGTATCTATTTGGTCCAACGCCACAAGCCAGTTATATGTTGGTTGTGGTAACAACGGTGCTAATTATTGCTTGCCCTTGCGCGCTTGGCCTTGCAACTCCCCTATCGATTACCGTTGGGGTGGGTAAAGCGGCAGAGCTTGGTATCCTAATTAAAGATGCCGAAGTGCTGCAAACTGCCAGCCAAATTCAAACCATTGTCTTTGATAAAACCGGCACGCTAACTCAAGGGAAACCGACGGTTCAAACTATCGTTAACCTGCTTCCAGACTCGACAAAATTATTGCATGATATTTATAAATTAGAATCACAATCGGAGCACCCTTTAGCTCAAGCGGTATGTCGATATATAGAGCAAGCAGATGCCAATATCAAATCAGTTGAAACGAAAGTTGAGCATTACCAAACCGAACGAGGCTTAGGGCTACAAGGTAAAATCAACGGTCATCAATATTGGATTGGTAGTCCACGCTATCTTGAACAAAATCAAGTCGCGTTATCGCCACATAAAGAGGTACTACAGCAACTAGAAAAGAATACTGAAACCCCGATCTTAATTGCTCAAGACGGAAAATTAGTAGCCATTATTGGGGTATCCGATCCCTTGCGAGATGAATCAAAACAGACGGTCTCTCAATTACAGAAAATGGGCATCGAAGTGGTGCTGTTGTCGGGCGATCATCCATCAGTCGCACAGGCAATTGGTAAGAAATTGGGCATTGATAAAGTCATCGCTGGCGTTCTGCCCGATCAAAAAGCGCAGCATATTAGTTCGCTGCAACATTCAGACCAAGGAAAACGAGTGGTAGCCATGGTCGGTGATGGTATTAATGATGCACCTGCGTTAGCTCAAGCCGATGTAGGCATTGCAATGGGAAGCGGCTCTGATATTGCGATAGAAAACGCCAATATGACGTTACTTAAATCCTCACCACTCGCGGTGGTGCATGGCATTGAATTATCTAAAGCCACCGTCAAAAATATCAAACAAAACTTACTAGGGGCCTTTTTATATAACAGCCTCGGTATTCCTGTTGCGGCAGGTGCGTTATACCCAGTGTTCGGTATCATGCTGAGCCCAGTGGTAGCAGGTGCGGCAATGGCACTGTCATCCATCACCGTGGTGAGTAATGCCAATCGCTTGAGGTTATTTAAACCAAAACAGTAATTGATAGAGAGTAGTATGCAGAGATATTCCGCATGCTACTCTATGCTTAGATTAATGTTATGACCTAAAAGGCTGATATGAAAAACTGGCGTCCTCTTCTACTTTCTTTATTGTCACTGCCCTCTTTGTTGTTTGCGACAACAAGTCATGCCGAACCATTGGTTTGGAAAGCGACCAAAGGACAACAACAATTAATGCTGATCGGTACCATTCACCTTGGGCACAAAAGTATGTACCCGCTGCCAGAAGTATTAGAACAATTTTTAAAAACCAGTGATGGATTAGTATTAGAAGCCAACCTTGAAGAAGGCATGCCACAAATAAACTTTGATGGTGTCACACTCACCAAGCAAGTACTGACTTCCGAGCAAAGAAAGCAACTTGAAACAACCGCAAAACACCTCAAACTCGACCCGATAGTGTTACTCAATTTACCGCCTTGGTTAACCGCAGTCAGCATTGAAAATCAAACCTTTGAATCGCTTGGTTATGACGCCAGTGAAGGGGTAGATCAGACCATACAAAAACAAGCACAAGCATTAAAAGTCCCAGTACTCACTTTTGAAACCCTTGCCCAACAACTTGATGTATTGCAGAACCTACCTGATAACGGAAAAAGCTTATTACTTGATGCAATCAGTGAGCAAGGACAACAAAATGAAGATATTTATTCGTGCATGATTCAAAGCTGGCAAGATGGCGATCAAGACAACTTACTCGAACTACTCGAAACATCTGAATGGGATCAGCAAACCAGTGATGATCTACTGTATAGCCGTAACCAAGATTGGATAAAAAAAATCACTGACCCATCGTTTTTATCTCCGACAGGTCACTATGTTATTGCGGTCGGTGCCTTGCATTTAATCGCCGAACAAAACTTGATTCAAGCACTGACTGATCACGGTTATCACGTTACTCAGGTCACCACCAGCAGCGACAGTTATTGCCCGCTTTAACCCATACCCATCGAATTTGAAGTTGCAGCTTTGTTGACTGCAACTCCAATGACTTTAGGTATATTTTAAAGAAATTAAACAACTTGCAGTTTATTGCGATTATCACGACTTTTACGGATCAGATCGTCGCCTTGTTCTACATTCGACGATTTAGCCAAGCGGTCATACAACAAGACATTCACCGTGGCGGCTAGGTTCATACATCCCACTGTTGGCACATAAACAACGGCATCCGCCTTTGATACCACAGCTTGATCGATGCTGCCATCTTCGGGGCCAAACACGTATAACGCTTTTTCTGGGTGAACAAATTCCGGTAGAGAAATCGCGCCTTCCGCTAATTCAACACACACGATCTTGGTCTCCGCATCCAAGCCTTGCAGCATGTCATCGACCCCATCAAGTGGAATATGACGGGCAGCACTTTTGGTATCAGTATGAAACTTAGCTGCTTTTTCATATCGCACCCCCGTATAACGCACTGCATCTGCGCGATAACAACCCGCGGCACGCATCACAGCGCCAACATTAGACGGGCTTTTAGGGTTGGTTAAACCAATCGTAATATGAGAATTTAAACTAGGCATGAAAAGTATCTGGTAGAAAAAAGTGGCGGAATAATAGCAGAAGCTCGTGTCTCGTGTCTCGTGTCTCGTGTCTCGTGTCTCGTGTCTCGTGTCTCGTGTCTCGTGTCTCGGAGGGAGGTTGTTTTTAATAAGAATGATTGTCAATAATTCAAATGAAAAAACGCGCCATGCTGTAGAGCTGTTTTGAGGAAAGGGTTGCTGAAGAGCCAAGATTCTAACATCAAGCGCCCCCCGATTAGCAGGGGCTTAAATGCAAAAAAGCCGCATCATTTCTGATACGGCTTCTTCAAAAGTGCTCGGTGAAGAGCCAAGATTCTAATTTCAGGCGAACCCCCAATTAGTCGGGGCTTAAATGCAAAAAAGCTCCGCATTTCTGCGGAGCTTTTTTTAAAAGTGGTCGGTGAAGAGGGATTCGAACCCCCGACCCTCTGGTCCCAAACCAGATGCGCTACCAAGCTGCGCTATTCACCGAGATTCATGTCAGCAATGTGTCGCTGAATGAGCTGCGTATATTACGGATTTTATTAGTAAGTGCAAGGGGGTAAGAACAATTATTTTGTGATTTTAAAAAAATAATGTTCGTTTGCTGTTTTTATAATCAGATGTGATTCCCATATCACTCTCGGTCGTTATAATTTGATTATAACTAACTCCCATCAAGTGGTGATTATGATGACAGACGATAACGACTTAGACTTATTTCAACAAATGATGGGCGATGTTAAACCGATAAAACAAGACACAACCATTCGTATCAAAGAGCGTACTATCACTGAGGCTCACCTAGCCAGACGTCAAGCTGCCGTATCGTTAGCTGAAGAATATGACGAATACTTATCGCTCGATAATGCCCCAATGCTCAAACCGGATGACATTTTAGAATATAAAAAAGATGGCGTACAAGACGGCGTGTTCCGCAAACTACGTCTCGGCAAGTACCCTATTACCGCTAAACTCGATTTACATCGCCGCACGTTAGAGCAAGCTCGAGAAGATGTGGTGTCATTTTTGCGCCAAGCTCAGCGCTTAGATACTCGCAGTGTGTTGATTGTTCATGGCAAAGGTGAACGTTCCAATCCACCAGCCTTAATGAAAAGCTACTTAGCAGCCTGGCTTGAACAAATTTCCGATGTAATGTGCTTTCACTCTGCGCAACCTTTTCATGGAGGTAGTGGCGCGGTGTATGTTCTGATCAAAAAAAGCCCTGAAATGAAACTGGATAACCGTGAGCGGCACCAAAAACGCATGAGTTAACTGCTGTCTCTTTTTCATGCAAGCTGCTAAACTCTGCCCACTTTAACGCTCAACCTAACAATTTTCATTTTTTTGGTGAGCATTCCGTTGTGAAACGTCAAAAGAGATCACTATGACCAATCAAACTTCTGCTATTCGTCTTAATAAATTCATCAGCGATTCTGGTTTTTGCTCGCGTCGCGAAGCCGACAAACTTATCGACCAAGGCCGTGTCACGATCAACGGCATCGTTCCTGAAATGGGCACCAAAGTGCTACCGGGTGATGATGTGCAAGTGGATAACAAGCCGATTAAGACCAAAGAAAAGCCTATCTATATCGCACTCAATAAGCCAACGGGCATTACCTGTACCACCGAGCGCCATGTGGAAGGTAATATCGTCGACTTCATTGGTCACCATAAACGTATTTTCCCGATTGGCCGTTTAGATAAACCCTCAGATGGTTTGATTTTTATGACCAATGATGGCGACATCGTGAATAAAATTTTGCGTGCGGGTAACTCACACGAAAAAGAATATGTCGTACGTGTCGATAAACCCATCACCGAAGAGTTTATTGCCAAAATGGGCGCTGGTGTCGATATTTTGGATACCACAACTCTACCTTGTAAAGTAAGCAAGGAAACCGATTTTTCATTCCGTATTACCTTAACTCAAGGCTTAAACCGTCAAATTCGCCGTATGTGTGAAGCTTTGGGTTACGATGTTTATAAGCTCCGTCGCGTTCGTATCATGAACATCACTATTGATGGCCTGCCAAATGGTAAATGGCGTTACTTGACCGATGCGGAAGTCGCTGAAATTCATGCCATGATTGAAGGTTCTGTCGGTACACAAGAAGCCTCAATGGTAGCAGCAGATGGACAAATCATTGCCAAGGCAACGGATGCCAAACTGCACGATGCACGTATACAAGCTAAGGCTGAAAAAGAACGTGAATTTGCTCGCCAACGTGAAGCCGATAGTCAACCTCAGTTTAAAACCTACCGTGGTAAAGGTGAATTCGAGCGTAAACCGCGAGCTAAAGGTAAAGAAGGCGAGCGTTCTGGTGGCAACCGTGCTCGCAACCAAGATAAGCCGAAAGCAGCGGGTTCAAGTAAACCAAACGCTAGCAAAGGCTCTCGCTTTGGTAATTCAAATAGCAGCACCATCAAAAAATGGACACCGAAAAAGTAACCATTTGATCGATACTCCGGTAGCCACTGTGCTACCGGTTATCTTTAATCAAGCGTTTTCTTAAATCGAAATGCCGCTACAACAATCCCGACAATCGTAAAAACCAGCAACCACAACACATCTTTATACAAATCGCCTAGTTCAGCCCCTTTCAACACTAATGCCCGAATGATCCGCATATAATGGGTAGCAGGTAACCCTTCGGCAAGCCATTGCGCGATAACGGGCATGCCTTCAATTGGGAACATGAATCCCGACAGTAAGATTGATGGCAAAATAATGAATAATGTCAGTTGCATCGCCTGTAACTGAGTTTTAGCAATGGTTGAGATCACCAGCCCAAGCGTCAAACTGGCTGAAATAAACACTAACGAGCCAAGCAAAATATCCACCAGCGAAGCATTGATCGGCACCTTAAAAATAAAGTATCCCAAACTTAGGACAATCCCCACTTGCAGCAAACCAACAAATATATAGGGTATGATTTTGGCGATCATTAATTCGAATGAGCTCACTGGTGTTGTGATCAACAATTCCAAGTTACCCTGCTCAGATTCTCGAACAATTGCCACGCTGGTAAACAACACCATCGTCATGGTCAAGATCACGCCTAATAGCCCAGGCACAATATTAATCGCCGAGCGCTGGGCTGGATTATAAAACGTAGTCATTTCAAAGGTGGTGCTCTCTCGCTTTAAATCTACCGGTAGATTGGACAGTTTATCCCTCTCATTAACTGGCATCTTTGCTAAGCCTAAAATCGCCGAGCTTATCATGCTATCGGAGCCATCAATCATCCACTGGGCTTGCACTCGTTGCTGCGCCTGTCTCTGGGCTAAATCGTGTGGAATCACTAAGACCGCTCGCACCTCCCCTGCTTGAATGCCTTGCTGAGCTTGTGTGGTCGATTGATAATATTTAACCACATCAACGACTTGAGAGGCCTGTACCGACTCCACCAGCCAGCGAGAGGCCTGATTATGACTGTGGTCGACCACCGCCACTGGAATGTCTCGTACCACCGTATTAATCGCGTAGCCAAATAGCAAAAGTTGGATCAGTGGAATCATCACAATCATCGCATAGGTCAATCTATCTCGGGCTAACTGACGAAACTCCTTAACCACTATCGCTTTCATACGAAAAAGGCTGCTCATTGGCGTCCCTCTCCCGTTACGCTGACAAAGACATCCTCCAGCGTTGGCCGTACCCTATTCATCTCACAATTTACCAGTGGAGGAAACGTTTTACGTAGCCAATCAATTGGATCCGCGACACTTTGATAAATCAATACCCGTAACCGCATCCCTAACTGTGCAGCGGTGCGGATCTCAGGTTTGAGCAGTAATTGTTGTTTCAATTGACGAAGATTATCCGCTTTAATTTCAACAATATTGACTCCCATTTGCTGCATCAAGACCTCCGGCTCGCCATCGGCCCGAATCTTCCCCGCTTCCATAATCGCCAATCGATGGCACTTTTCGGCTTCATCCATGTAATGGCTAGTGATCAAAATAGTGGTGCCTTGATCGGAAAGATCGAACAGTTTTTCCCAAAAGTCACGACGATTTTCAGGATCAACCGCCGAGGTTGGTTCATCTAAAAATAACAATTCCGGTTGATTGATCGTGGCAGAGGCTAACGACAGGCGCTGCTTTTGCCCTCCACTCATGCCCTTCACCCGCTGCTTTCTCAGTTGATCTAAACCATAGGTATTCAGTTGTCCTTCTATTCTTGATTTAAGCCGATGTTTTTCCATGCCATAGATCTGCCCCATAAAGGTTAGGTTTTCTTCTATGGTTAAGTCCTCATAAAGCGAGAATTTCTGCGTCATATAGCCAATTTTTAGCCTTAGCTTCTCAGCATCTTTTGGAATGTGGTAGCCCAGTACTTCTATCTCACCAGAGGTTGGAGTCAATAGTCCTGTCAAGGTGCGAATAGTGGTCGATTTACCACATCCATTTGGCCCTAAAAATCCATAAATACAGCCCTTCGGCACCGTTAATGAAATATCATCAATCGCTTTAAAATCACCAAATTGTTTCACTACGTTGTGGGCTTGGATCGCAATTTCCTGGGACATTTACTTCGCCTCCAAATCCACTTGCAGAGGAATTCCAGAGGGTAAGGAATCAGCGGATTCTGGTAAATCAATTTCAGTTAAATACACCAAACGTGAACGATCGTCCTCCGTCATATTACGATAGGGGGTAAAGGCTGGTTCCACCGAACTCCAACGAACCTTGCCTTGCATCACCGACGCAACGCCATCCACATGCACAGGTAATAGCGCACCAACATGGACTTTATACTTGTATGGTTCAGGGATATACACTCGTGCGTAGGGGCGAGAGTTTGCTTGCACAATCGCCACAACTGCATGCTGAGGAACCCGCTCACCAAGCTGATAGGGTAAGGAGTCTAATATACCGTTTCGAGTGGCTTTGATGGTGAGCTCACCTAGTTTGTGGCGCTCAAGAACAAATTGAGCTTTAGCCGCCGCGAATTGAGCCTGCGCCGCATCGATATCTTCCACTCGGCTTCCCTTGGTCATTCTTTGCCATATTTGATAGCTGGAGTCATAACTGGCTTGAGCTGCATCCCGTTCAGCTAACGCATTATCCCGTTCAGCCACCGAAACCAACTTCTTGGTGACTAATTCTGAGATCCGGCGATAGTGTTTTTGAGCATCCGTAAGTTTCGCTTTGCTATTCGCTAAATTGGCCTTTGCTGCGTCAATATCTTCCGCCCGCTCACCATTTAATATTTTGGTTAGATTTGCTTTGGCTTGCATCAACTCGGCCTTTGCTTTCGCAACTCTCGCCTGTTGGTTTTTATTGTCTAATTGCAACAGGACTTGCCCCTGTTTAACCAAGCTGCCTTCCGCGATTGGCCGTGCAACGATGATTTCCCCCTCTGTCGCCAATAAGCTAATGCGCTCTCTCTCTAACGTGCCAGAGGCTTGAGTTGGCTCAGAGGGAGTACAACCAATTAATAGCGAGGCTAAAAATATGGATACAAGACCGCCGCGACCAATCATTCGCCAGTTTTTAGGGCGTAATGACATGCGATGAAGATGCAACATGAGCGACTCCCAATGTATTTCACTTGAGTAAATTCATTCTAATAAGTTCAAGAGTAATACATTAACGAAAAAGAAAATGTGAAACGGATAGATTAGATCTCACCTTAACTGCTTACAAACAAACCAAAAAGCCGAAAAAGCAGGCACTTGAACTCAATTTTTGAAAATAATTGTTTACCTCTGAGCTCAATCCTATAAAGTATGCCTCGTCTTCTAGTGAAGGCGATGGTGTTCTAACTGTTCAGTTAGGAGCCTTGCAATTTAGGTTGCTTGTGCCCTGGTGGTGGAATTGGTAGACACAAGGGATTTAAAATCCCTCGGCGTTCGCGCTGTGCCGGTTCAAGTCCGGCCCGGGGCACCATCTAAATCTTGCTCTTGTTACCCCGAAGATTTCTCTTCAAATCAATACTCAGTATTATATGGCGCCTTGGCAGAGTGGCTATGCAGCGGATTGCAAATCCGTGGACCTCGGTTCGACTCCGGGAGGCGCCTCCAAATTTAGAAAGCCTGACTAGAAATAGTCAGGCTTTTTGCGTTTATAAAAATAGAATGAGATTGCAAATTCAACTATCTCATTGACACATTTTTACCCCATTCCTGTTTAGCACTAACAATATGTAGGATGTCCTCCTCCTACCATTGACCTAGTTTCTCTAATGTATGAATATGCCTATAGTTGATTATTGGTTGAAGGCTCCATAATGCTACAGATATGTTCAGGAAAAATGTTCCAAAGAGATGTTGAGTATAGAAATAGTCTACGAGGAATACTTTATACAAATTTAAGACTAAACCGAGATAAAAAGCTGGATACAGAAGCTGGCTCCCTTTTATCAACATCAAACTTAGGACAGTCAAACGCTATTGTTTATGAATTAGAAGAACTAATCGAGGCTAGCGGTCATGGTGCAGGGGTACTCGCCTCACATGGAGTAGATCCATATATACTTGATTTTTCAGCCATTATTTCATTTGCTTTGAACTGTACAGCCTCACCTAGCTATACTCTTACTGATAGATTGCTTGGTGATCAACGTGGAATCTCTACACACTCTACACCAAAGCAAGTAGTAAAACGGGTGTTTGATAAAGATGTTTACTGTAATGATAAAGACGAAGAACACTTACTAAAACTAATAAAACATCTTATCGGCTTAAAAAGACACACTTACCTAGGGGTAATGAGTTCAATTCGAACATACGTTACAGGCATGCAACGTATAGCTGATGACTTCGAATTGGCGTATACATTATTGGTTGCTTCTATAGAATCCCTTGCACAAAATTTCGATGGTCATAAAGCATCATGGTTAAATTATGACCAGAGAAAAAGACGGCTAATTGATTCAGCGTTATCTGATGCAGATGAAATAATCTCAGAAAAAGTGAGGGCAGCTCTTTTAGATATTGAACATACATCCCTAAGTCGTCGATTTAGAGACTTTTCTCTAGAAAATATAAGTCCTTCATACTATCGAGAAGAAGCAGAAGACGTTCTAAACCCTATATCTAAAAATGACTTGTCTAAAGCCTTATCAAATGCTTACCAAGCTCGATCACAATATATTCATAACTTACGAAAACTTCCAGACCAGTTAATCACGACTCATTCGTATACAGAAACATGCAGAATTAAAAAGAAAACATGGTTTACTATCCAAGGGCTATCAAGGCTTGCAAGACATGTCATAACAGAATTCATTATGCGTCAGCCCACGGTTGAAAAAGAAACTTATGATTATTCTCTTGAGAGAGCTGGAATTGTACAAATGCCGATGGCACCTCAATATTGGGTTGGAAGACCTGACCTATATAAAGGTGCAGGCAGCATGAAACTAGAAGGTTTCTTATCTCAACTATCTAACCACATGACAACAGGCTCTAAAAGTGTGGTTACGGATTTAACAGAGTTGTTAACAGTAGTTGAAGGGAAAGTAAATGAGCTTAAAAAAGATGACAAATTATCTTTTATAGCTCTTTATCTTATTTTTAATGGCTTTGTTTCGCAATCACAGCGAATGGAAAATTATGAGAGTTTCATTACTACCTATGAGAGACAATTATCAACCCCAAGTGCAGAAGCATTAATCGTAAACCTTCTTTTTAACAATGTTCCAGATTGGGATATAAAAACCCATTATGACTGTTTAATAAACTACTTCAGAGAAAGAGACAACAAACTAAAATTTCGCTGCCCCAAGTTATTTGAAGCGGGAATGATACTTCAATTAGCTGAACGTTATCGTTCGTCTGGGGATTACGATTTCGCTATTGAACTGGTTGAAATGGCAGTAGAAAACCACCCTGAACACACTTTACTTCGACAGTTTGAGATAGATTTTAAGCTAAAAAATCATGTAATAGAATGGGTTGAAATCTTAACACCTAAAAAAGAAGATCGGACGGATGAATAGCTATTACTTCAGTAAATATAGACTTAGATGATTTTCTTTAGCAAGAGGGGCTGGTCTTGCCTCCCACACTGATGTTTTGATGTATTTTTACTAATCCTATATTAGTGTGCTAGATCAAATATCCTAGCTCACTTTTGTCCAAAAACAAGTTACGGAAAATCAAAAAACAGTCATCCCTGAGGAGCCTTAGGCGACATCAGGGATCTAAGACCAAATGGTGAATAGATCCCGCATCTTCTTCACTTAGGCTCATGTGTGGGATGACGGGGCCGGATCGATTCATTTCTGCCCCAAACCCTTTTACCCCTGACACAAATCCACAAACTTCGCCCTCGTTAAACTCGCTAAATCTTGTGGTGCAAGTTCTATCTCTAAACCACGCTTGCCCGCTGAAACACAAATCGTCTCAAAGTTGTGCGCGGATTGATGAATAAATGTCGGCAACGCTTTCTTTTGCCCCAGCGGGCTGATGCCTCCTACGACGTAGCCGGTGGTTTTTTGCGCAACATCTGGATCCGCCATTTCGGCTTTTTTAGCACCGGCGGCTTTGGCTGCTTGCTTTAAGTTAAGCTTATTTTCAACCGGAATAATTGCGACGGCGAGATTCTTGGCTTCACCATTGAGGCAAAACAATAAGGTTTTAAATACTTGTGCTGGGTTTTGCCCAAGGACTTCTGCTGCCTCTAATCCATAGCTAGCGGCATTAGGATCATGTTTGTATTGATGAACTGTGTGTGGGATTTTTTTCTTTTTCGCAAGGTTAATAGCTGGCGTCATAATAATATCCAAAAATGCTGAATCTCAGAGGCAAATAAGAATGCCAAATGGATTACTCCTGAAGTCACAACAAAAACAGCCCACTTAGTCTGATTAAGGGGCTGTTTTATTGTTGAATAAACCAGTGTCCAATTCAATTGATGATTGGATTATTTGTATTGAATTTCACCATTAGGCTCGTAATCTGCCACGCTGATTGGGCTGTGCTTTTCTAAATAATCTTTCAACACTTCTGCATCAACAAAGCCAGTATTCACAAACCCAGGCTTATCACTGATTTTTGGGTAGCCATCACCACCTGCCGCATTAAAACTTGGAATTGAGAAACGATAAACTTTGTTAGGATCAAGCGGCTTACCACCAATGACTACATTGCTCACTTTGTCTTTGGCAACGGTCATTAAGATACCAGCAAACTGTACGTAAGCTCCCGAATCAATCGGCTTGGTTGCCACCACATTGAGATAATCCAACACATCACTGCCCTTCATATCCATATAAGTCACAATATTGCCAAATGGCTGCACTTTTAGAACGTCTTTATAAGTAATATCACCTGCGGCAATCGAATCACGTACCCCGCCCGAGTTCATTATGGCAAAGTCAGCATTGACTCTTTCCATGTGTGCTAAACCAATTAAACGCCCCAAGTTCGTTTGTTTAAAACGCACCACGTTACGGTCACCTTCTAATTTCCCATTTGAATAGGCAATTTTCACATTCAGCTTTTCTTGACCTTTATCTTGATAAGGTTGCAAGAGTGCTTTGAGCTCTGGGTCTTGAGGGATTTCCGATTGCACGAAAGTTTTTTGTTTCTCACCATTAACTTGAACGGTTTTCTTCAAGTTCACTGGAATCAAATCATAACTGACTAGATTAAGCTCGCCATTTTTAAACTCAAAATCAGCCCGTCCGACATACTTACCCCACTCATGCGCTTGAACGATCCAAGTGCCATTTTGTTTATCCGGTGTACATTCATCCCCCGGCTTATAATCTTGTTGGCGATGATTTTCCGACTCCATACAAACGGGTTCTTGGGAGTGGCCTCCCACAATCATATCTAACTCACCTTGTGGTAAGTAACGCGCTAAAGTCACGTCACCCGGCGCATTCACGCCACTCATGCCATTATCGTAATGTCCCATGTGAGTCACCGCGAAAATCAAATCAGGCTTTTCATCTTTTTGCAACTGTTCAATCACTTTTTGTGCTTCAGTTTTCGGGTCTTTAAACTCAACCTCACCGATATATTCTGGGTTACCAATTTTTGCAGTATCTTCTGTCGTTAAACCAATAACCGCAATTTTTATCCCTTGTTCATCAAAAATTTTATAAGGTTGGAATAATCGCTTACCGGTTTTCTTATCGTAAATGTTAGCGGACAGCATTGGGAAATTAACCCAATCACGCTGCTTCATTAATACCGATAATGGATTATCAAACTCATGATTACCCACCGCCATGGCGTCGTAACCAATATTGTTCATGCCTTTAAAATCAGGTTCTGCATCTTGTAAATCCGACTCTGGTACGCCTGTATTGATGTCACCACCAGAAAATAACAGTACATTGCCACCTTCCGCTTGCACTTGCTTGCGAATGCTTTCAATTAAAGTCTTGCGAGCAGCCATACCATATTCACCATCTTTGTTATGCCAAAAACGGCCATGGTTATCATTGGTATGCAAAACGGTCAGTTTATAGGTTTTATCCGCTTGCCACTCATGCCCTGAGTTTTGGCTAGAACAAGCCACTACGGACGCGAGAGCAATCGCAACAACTGAAGTCTTTAATACAAAATGTTTCATCTATGAATACCTGTAAAATGGGGGAATATGATTTCTCACATAAAAGAAAAAGTGTAATTGATTCTATATAACAAAAATAAGACACCGTTCAAATGTGGCATTTCAATCACAGAAAAACGATTGCATTATTAAGGAGGTATACGTTCTCATTTAGCAAACAATTGTGACATATCTTTAAATGCCTTGAACTCTAAAGCATTTCCGCATGGATCATAAAAAAACATTGTGGCCTGCTCACCAACCTGCCCTTTGAAGCGAATATAAGGCTCAATCACAAAATGGATATTCGCCGCTTTTAGCTTGTTCGCTAATGATTGCCACTGCTCCCATTCAAGCACTACACCAAAATGAGGAACAGGCACATCATGTCCATCAACCGCATTGGTTTGGACCGATTGTTGCGAGTCAGTTTGAGGATGTTCATGAATAACAAGTTGATGGCCGAAAAAGTTGAAATCAACCCATTGTTCACAAGACCGCCCTTCTTCTAAGCCAAAAACATCTCGATAAAATGATCTTGTTAATGGGACATCGTAAACGGGAATCGCTAAATGAAAGGGCTGTAGTGACATGCTTAATCCTTATTTTCGAGTTTATTTCAACCTAGCATTGGTTATCAGGATTAGAAAGAATCGATTGTAATCTTAGTGATCAAACTCGTTTTTATTAGGTATAAAAAAACCAGCCACCTTGATGACTGGTTTTTAACGCTGATAGGCAAAATTAGTGCAACTATCGAATATCGATATGCTCGAAGCTCTTGATTAAATCATCAAGGTCTTTCATTTGCTTCAAGAATGGTTCTAACTTATCTAGTGGCAATGCTGATGGGCCATCACATTTCGCTTGATCTGGGTTTGGATGCGCTTCAATAAATAAACCTGCAATACCGGTTGCTAAGCCGGCTTTTGCTAACTCTACGGTTTGCTCACGACGACCACCTGAAGCCGCACCAGAAGGATCACGCATTTGCAGTGAGTGCGTCACATCAAAGATGATCGGGCTGCCATTTGATGCGTTTTTCATGACACCAAAGCCAAGCATATCCACCACTAGGTTGTCATAGCCCATGCACGAGCCACGCTCACATAAGATGATTTTATCGTTGCCACATTCAGCGAATTTATCCACGATATTGCCGACTTGGTTCGGGCTCATGAATTGAGGTTTTTTCACATTAATAACGGCACCGGTTTTTGCCATCGCTTCAACAAGATCGGTTTGACGAGCAAGAAACGCTGGAAGCTGAATCACATCAACCACATCCGCGACTGGTTGTGCTTGCGCTTCAGTATGCACATCAGTAATGATTTTCACACCAAACGTATCTTTTAGTTCTTGGAAGATTTTCATGCCTTCTTCCAAGCCAGGGCCACGGTAAGAATGTACTGAAGAACGGTTTGCTTTATCAAAAGAAGCTTTAAATACGTATGGGATGCCTAGCTTTTCAGTGACTTTTACATAGTGCTCACAGATTTGCATCGCAAGATCACGAGACTCAAGTACGTTCATGCCAGCAAAAAGAGTAAAAGGTTTATCATTAGCAACTGGGATGTTGCCAATTTGAACGGTTTTCTGTTGCATAGGTCGCTCCGTCGCTCAAACGCTATGGTTTGAATTTAATGAATCTTTTAATTAATAAATGTCTTAACTAATCAATTCTTTTAGTTAATGAGTTTTTTGATTGATGACTGCTTCCAATCAATGAAGAGTCACTTGGTGACCACTTAGCGCGTTCACCTGAATTTTAAGCATTTCAGAAGACGGATCTTCTGGACAGTTATCAATGAAGAATTGAAAATCCTCCACCGCCAACTGCTGACAATCTAGTTGCTGATAGATAAAACCACGATCTCGAATTTCATAAGGATCGTCTGGTACAAAGCTTAGTGCAATATCGGTGCAGACTAAGGCTTGAGCAAAATTATCTTCACGCAATAGTGCGCCTTTGATGACTGCAAGCCAACGACCTAAAACGCTAGGATTATCACAAGCGGCAAGATCTTGAGGCTTTAGTTTCGCTAATGGGCCTTCGTGTCCAATCAACCAAGCGCGTAGAATAGACTTTGAAACATATTCGCCATTAAACGGGTTAATGTACAAAGGGGATTCTTGTGGCCAATTGACTTTAACAATAAACTGACTTGGAAAACTCACGCCGACAACCGGAAACCCTAAACGCTCACCAAAGTATAATAGCAATGCACCTAAACTGACGGGAATACCTTTACGGCGCTTCAAAACTCGCTCAACTTGAGTATTGCTAGAGTCAAAAAACTGCTCACTATCACCGGAAAAATTCCAATCATGATAGAAAAATCGCAGGAAAGATTCGAATTTTTGCTTTTCATCACTTTCATGCACTAAAGCATGTTCAAGCTCTTCAAACATGGCATTTAACGTATGCAACACCCAAGGCTTATCTGTCTCAGGGAAAATCAACGCGTTTAGCGCCAGTGCTCCTTCAACCAAACTGCATTCATCAATTTCTTGTTCAAATAATTCTAAATCAGTCATTACGTCAAACTACTCAAGTTAAAGCTATCGGTTTCGAATTAAAGTTATCACTTTTAAGTTAAAACCGTGTTTATAGCGTCGGAACTTTGGTCATCGCAAGATGCGCTGCCCAATATAACCAACCTAAAGCACCAAAAAATGCCACGGTACGAATAACCTTGCCACGGCCTAATTTCAACGCGACAAAACCAAGAGCTATGTAAACTAAAACGCAGGTGATTTTTTCCGTCAACCATGCACCAGCGGCAGTAAATGGAATAAATCCTGTAATAAAAATCAGGGCAATACCCGAGGTGAGTAATACGGTATCGACGATATGAGGTGTCACTTTAAAGAATTTCTTATTCAGTAACGGCGAATCCATCATCATCAAAATATAACGAACCGTTAAAAATAAAACACTCAGTGCAATAGCCAGTAAATGTACGTGCTTCATTGAGGTATATAACATTGTTTATCTCTTCCTTTGATAGTCAGCTCATGCTAACCGTTATCTGTATTAAATAGAAAGCATTCAAGAGTTTAGCCAGCAACCGAGTGTGACACGATCATTGTGACCATAATCTTGTTCGGTTGTGACGTGTTGGTAGCTTGCTTGCGTAAGAATTTGGCGAACCGCACTCCCTTGATCGTAGCCGTGTTCCATTAATAACCAACCACCCGCTTTCAAGTACTGACGTGCATTGTCGGCTATATAGCTAAGATCCGCGAGCCCCTTTTCTTCTGCGACTAGCGCAGTCAGAGGTTCAAATCGAACATCACCTTGTGCAAGATGAGGATCCATCTTATCAATATAAGGAGGGTTACTCACAATACAGGCAAATTCAGAGTGTTCCGCTAATGGTTCAAACCAACTGCCTTGTAAAAATTCCGCATTAGTTAGATTTAATTTTTGCCCATTACGGGTCGCGAGTTGCTGCGCTTCTGGTTGTAAATCAATACCAATCACATGGCGAGTAGGAAATTCAGACGCCAGTGCAAGTGCAATAGCCCCTGTTCCGGTCCCCAAATCAAGAATATCCCCCTCGATTGCTGGAATTTTTTCTAATGCTAGCTCAACCAATCTTTCGGTATCGGCACGAGGAATTAACGTTGAAGGCGCAACCTCTAATGGTAGTGACCAAAATTCTCGCTCACCAACAATGTAAGCCACTGGTTGCCCACCAATACGTTTAGCAAGTAAATCATCAAAGTTCACTTGCTGTGCGTCGTCAAGCTCTCTTTCTGGCCACGTCAATAAATAACTGCGTGGCTTATCCAGTGCGTGGCACATCAAAACAGCGGCATCAAGCGCCGGTGTTTCCGAACCACTGGCAATTAAGGCTTCAATTGCCGCTTGTAAGTTAGCTTCAATACTGAGCATGTCGATTAATATTGCTCAGACAACGCGGCTAATTGGTCGGCTTGATGCTCTTGAATGACAGGGTCAACCAAGCTTTGCAAATCCCCTTCCATCACTTCGTTTAAACGATAAAGCGTTAGGTTAATACGGTGATCTGACACACGGCCTTGTGGATAGTTGTAAGTGCGAATACGGTCACTACGGTCACCAGAACCTAATAAGTTACGACGGGTATCAGATTCAGCCGCCGCACGTTTTTCTTCTTCAGCTTTAATAATACGGGCTGCCAGTACTGCCATCGCTTTGGCTTTGTTTTTATGTTGCGAACGTTCGTCCTGACACTCTACCACCGTGCCGGTAGGTAAGTGGGTAATACGGATCGCTGAATCGGTGGTGTTAACGTGCTGGCCACCCGCGCCTGAAGAACGGAAGGTATCAATTTTTAAATCCGATGCTTTAATTTCTGGAATTTCCGCTTCTGGAATTTCCGCCATAACTGCAACCGTACACGCAGAGGTATGTACACGACCTTGTGATTCTGTGGCAGGTACACGCTGTACGCGATGACCGCCCGATTCAAATTTCAATACGCCATACGCACCCTCGCCATTCACTTTCGCGATCATTTCTTTAAAACCGCCTTGCTCTGACACATTGCTGCTTATAACTTCAATTTTCCAACCCTTTTTCTCAGCAAAACGGCTATACATACGGAAAAGGTCACCGGCAAAAATACCCGCTTCATCGCCCCCCGCTCCCGCACGAATTTCGAGGAAACAGTTACGATCATCATTCGGATCTTTAGGAATCAATAGAATTTGCAGCTCAGCTTCTAAACGCTCAATCGCGGCTTTCGCCTCTTTGATTTCTTCTTGCGCCATTTCACGCATTTCAGCGTCATCTT
This sequence comes from Vibrio rumoiensis, assembly GCF_002218045.2. NCBI lineage: Bacteria > Pseudomonadati > Pseudomonadota > Gammaproteobacteria > Vibrionales > Vibrionaceae > Vibrio > Vibrio rumoiensis. The sequence continues at coordinate 927,414 of NZ_AP018685.1, read as the reverse complement.
CTTGCGCCATCTCTTCCGCTGCGGCTAAATCTTCTTGCGCTTGTTGATACGCTTGGAAGCATTTAGTCACTTCTTCTAATTGAGAGTATTCTTTTGAAAGTGCGCGGAATTTATTTTGATCGCCAATGACACCAGGGTCACCGAGCAAATGTTGAACCTCTTCGTAACGTTCAACCAGTGTTTCTAATTTTGTCAAAATTGACGATTTCATAATCTAGTTCTTTTTTTAATGTTCAATAAAAGGGGGACGTTTCATCACAATCGAGCTAAATAAACTTGGCATTTCATACCACATGCTTTTATACCGCAGTTTAAATACAGCTAGAGCTCTTCTAAACCTAAGCTTTGACGAATAATGGCAAGTTTTTCTGGCTCACCTTGCTCTGCGACAACTTGCATAGCTCGTGTAGGAGTGTGAATTAAACGGTTAGTGAGTTTATTACTTAATTCGCGTAATACTTTTTCAGGATCACCACCAGCCGAAAGCGCGTTTAGGCTTTTTTCCAGTAGATCGTTTTTAATTTCATTGGCTTGTTCGCGATAATCACGAATGCTATCAACGGCTTGAAGTGAACGTAACCAGGTCATGAATGCCGCGCTTTCTTCTGAGACAATCGCTTCAGCTTGAATCGCTTCGACTTTCCTTTGTTCCATGTTTTTATTCACGATGCCTTGTAAGTCATCCACACTATATAAGTAAGCATCATCTAGATCGCCTACCTGAGATTCAATATCACGAGGAACCGCAATATCAACGAGTAGCATTGGCTGATGTTTACGCTTTTTCAATGCGCTCTCAACCATACCTTTCCCAATGATTGGCAATGGGCTCGCAGTAGAACTGATGACAATGTCAGCCTCCGCCAAATGCTCAGGAATTTCAGACAAGGTAATGGTTTCACCACCGAATTGATCCGCCAAGATTTTCGCTCGTTCAAGCGTACGGTTAGCCACGATGATTTTTTTACATTCTGTCGATGAAATATGTTTGGCGACCAATTCAATCGTTTCACCGGCACCCACCAGTAAAACCGTCACATTTTTCATCGATTCAAAAATTTGTTTGGCTAAAATACATGCCGCATAGGCAACAGACACCGCACTACCACCGATTGCAGTCTCAGTGCGAACCCGTTTAGCAACGGAAAAGGCTTTATGGAAAAGTTTTTCTGTCATGCCATTAACCGCTTTTAGCTCAGTGGATTCAGCATAAGCTTGCTTCACTTGACCTAAGATTTGTGGCTCGCCAAGCACCAAGGAATCGAGACCACATGCCACGCGCATTAAATGACGCACGGCAGCTTGTTCTTCGTAAGTATAAATACTCGACATCAATTCATCAGACTCTAACTGGTGAAAGTTCATCAACCAATCAATGACATAACCTTTCGTTGTGCCTTTTTTGACATCGCAATAAATTTCAGTTCGATTACACGTAGAAACAATGACACCGCTTTTTATGGCGTCACTTAGCGCTATCTGAGCTAATGCTTCAGACAGTTTTTCCGGTGAAAATGCAATTTTCTCTCGCAACTCAACCGACGCTGTATTGTGATTGATACCAATAGCAAGCAAAGACATCTAGTGAGGACACTCTGAAATTTATTATAAAAGGGACGCAATTTTACTTGATGGGACTTATTAATGAAAGAGGCATCACTTTTTATTCCCACTTTTCTAACATCAAACCCCAAATAGGGTGATACAAAAGGTCGAAATAGCGGCATTGTCGACTATCGAATTACAGCTGAAGGTTAAATATTCTATTACTAATGCTCTCTCCACAAATACAGTGGTATAGTTGCCACTCAATTATGAACTGTCAAAGGAAGCCGCTTTGTTATCTAGTTTAGCTTTTATTCGCACCACATTGAGTGCCCGTTCACCTATTCAACGCTTTTCTACAGTATTACTGTCGGCATTGGTGTTAATTCTTACCGGATGTAGCAGCGTACCGCCAACACAAGAAAATTATTCTGTTGATTGGCAAGCTCAAAAACAAACTCTAGAACAACTCAACACCTTTAAAGCCACAGGTAAAATCGGCTATAAAGATTCAGAGCATCGTCAATCGTTGAATTTCATCCTTAAACACGCCTCTTCGTATAGTGAGCTCAAGTTACTGTCTGTGTTTGGGCAAACGATGCTGACCGTTCAAATGACGCCTACTGGCGCCATGGTGACTAATTCAGATGGGCAAGTTCAAACCGCCCAACAAGCCAACACTCTCATCGAACATTTAACCGGGCTGGCAATACCGGTTAGCCAATTACCCGATTGGATTAAAGGTTTACCAACCCAAGCAGACAACGTGATATTCAACCAAGCCAACACAGTGGAAAGCTTAACGAAATCAATCGATAACCGCGAATGGAATCTCACTTATCAAAGCTATCAAAGTGTGGCGAATAAACAACAGAGCATTACTTTGCCAAAACAGATGCTTTTGCACCAAAACGATACGAATACCGAAATTAAAATCTTGATCAGCAAATGGATCCTATAATGTCTCAACACTCAACGCTTGCACAGATTGAATGGCCTTCACCTGCAAAACTAAATCTATTTTTGTATATCACAGGCAGGCTCGATAATGGTTACCATGAATTGCAAACCTTATTCCAATTCATTGATTTCGGTGACACCTTAAAATTTTCACCCAATCGCTCAGGAACAATCACAATCTCACCTGAAATTCCTGGAGTTGAATTAGAAAGCAATTTAATTTGGAAGGCCGCTCAAGCTCTACGAAATGAGGCTAAGATGCAAGGCATTCAAAATGCCGCATCGCTTGGCGCTGACATCTCTTTAAATAAGATATTACCAATGGGTGGAGGCTTAGGTGGCGGTTCATCCAATGCGGCTACTGCTCTTGTGGTGTTAAATACCGCTTGGCAGTTGAATTTTTCATTGGATAAATTGGCTGAGTTAGGGTTAAAACTGGGTGCAGATGTGCCAGTGTTTGTTCGAGGCCAAGCGGCATTTGCTGAAGGGGTTGGAGAAGAGTTAACTCCCGCTACGCCAAATGAGAAATGGTATCTTGTGATCAAACCTGAAGAAAATATTGCAACAGCAGAAATTTTCACTCACCCTGATCTCACCAGAAACACGCCAAAGCAAGATCTTACAACGCTTTTACAGCAGCCCTACGGAAACGATTGCGAAAAAATCGTCACTTTGCTCTATCCGGAGGTTGCTAAGCAACTTTCATGGCTGCTACAATACGCGCCGTCGAGATTGACTGGAACGGGCTCGTGTCTTTTTGCTGAGTTTGATACTCAAGCCGAAGCAGAAATTGTTCTTGAACAGCTCCACACTCAAACAGAATCAAATAGTGTCTTCGGCTTTATCGCCAAAGGGGTGAACATTTCACCACTTCATAAGACTTTGGCTGACTATAAACAAGCCGACCACAACTCAATTTAAAACTGGACGCAACCCGAGGTTTCCACCGTGCCTGATATGAAGCTATTTGCTGGTAACGCCACACCTGAACTAGCCCAACGTATTGCAGATCGTCTTTACATTTCCCTTGGTGACGCAACTGTTAACCGTTTTTCCGACGGCGAAGTCGCTGTACAAATCAATGAAAATGTTCGTGGTAGTGATGTATTCATCATCCAATCTACCTGTGCCCCAACCAACGACAACTTAATGGAATTAGTCGTCATGATCGATGCAATGCGCCGCGCTTCTGCGGGTCGTATTACAGCGGTAATTCCTTACTTTGGTTACGCACGCCAAGACCGTCGTGTCCGTTCAGCTCGTGTTCCAATCACTGCAAAAGTTGTTGCAGATTTCCTTTCTAACGTTGGTGTTGACCGCGTTTTGACTATCGACTTACATGCAGAACAAATCCAAGGTTTCTTTGATGTTCCTGTAGACAACATCTTCGGTACTCCGGTACTGATGGAAGATATGAAGTCTCGTAACCTTGAAGATCCTGTTGTTGTATCTCCTGACTTAGGCGGTGTTGTACGTGCTCGTGCAACAGCAAAAATGTTAGACGATACGGACATCGCGATTGTTGATAAACGTCGCCCACGCGCCAACGTTTCTGAAGTAATGAACCTAATCGGTGATGTTAAAGGTCGCGACTGTGTGATCGTTGACGACATGATCGACACTGGTGGCACACTATGTAAAGCAGCTGAAGCATTAAAAGAACGTGGCGCTAAGCGTGTATTCGCATACGCAACGCACGCTGTATTCTCTGGTAAAGCAGCTGAAAACATTAAGAATTCAGTTCTTGACCAAGTGATCATCACTGACTCAATTAAGCTATCAGAAGAAATGAAAGCAACGGGTAAAGTCACTCAGCTAACGCTTTCAAGCATGCTGGCTGAAGCGATTCGTCGTATTAGTAACGAAGAATCTATTTCTGCGATGTTTAACTAATAGCAGAAATTCGAGACTCGAAAAATTAAACCACTTTACTTTACGGTGAAGTGGTTTTTTTATATTTATCGCCTTCACCATCAAGCTAAAAAATATGCTATCATGCCGCGCTTTTTAAATTTGGAAAGAGAACTAGACTTTGACTCAACCTATCAAATTACTTGTTGGTCTCGCGAATCCCGGACCGGAATATGCAAAAACTCGCCATAATGCAGGTGCATGGGTGGTTGAAGAATTAGCTCGCGTTCACAACGTTACGCTAAAAGACGAAAGTAAGTTCTATGGCCACACCGGGCGTATTTTGGTTAATGGCCAAGATCTTCGCTTACTGATTCCAACGACGTTCATGAATTTGTCCGGCAAATCCGTTGCTGCTCTCGCTAAGTTTTATCAAATAAAACCAGAAGAGATCATGGTTGCTCATGATGAGTTGGATCTTCCTCCTGGGGTTGCTAAATTCAAGAAAGGCGGCGGGCATGGTGGCCATAATGGGCTAAAAGATATCATTGCCAAACAAGCCAATAACAAAGATTTTTATCGCCTAAGAATCGGTATTGGCCACCCTGGACACAAAGATCGTGTTGCTGGCTATGTCCTCGGCAAAGCACCAGCCAAAGAACAAGAATTACTCGACGCAGTGGTCGATGAGGCAGTGAGAAGCTTAGATATCCTACTCAAAGACGGCTTAGCAAAAGCGCAAAATAGATTACATACCTTTAAAGCTGAATAATTCATCTCGAAAGGTCATCAAATTACAACATAAGTCGGCCAACAATGCCGAATGAAAGAAGGTTAATATCATGGGTTTCAAATGTGGAATCGTCGGTTTACCAAACGTAGGTAAATCAACATTGTTTAATGCATTAACAAAAGCGGGTATTGAAGCGGCTAACTTCCCTTTCTGTACGATTGAACCAAATACTGGTGTGGTACCAGTGCCGGATCTACGCTTGGATGCGTTAGCTGAAATTGTTAACCCTAAACGTATTCTTCCAACGACGATGGAATTCGTTGATATCGCAGGGTTGGTTGCAGGTGCATCAAAAGGTGAAGGCTTAGGTAACAAATTCCTCGCGAACATCCGTGAAACTGATGCGATTGGTCACGTTGTTCGTTGTTTTGAGAATGAAAACATTGTTCACGTTGCAGGTCGAATTTCTCCAATTGAAGATATCGAAATCATCAACCTTGAGCTTGCTCTTGCTGATTTAGATAGCTGTGAGCGCGCCATTCAACGTCAAGCTAAAAAAGCCAAAGGCGGAGATAAAGACGCGAAATATGAAATCACAGTTCTAGAAAAGCTACTCCCTGTCTTTACCGAAGGTGGCATGGCGCGCTCTGTAGAGCTAAGTAAAGAAGAACTAGCTGCGGTAGGCTACTTAAACTTCCTGACTTTAAAGCCAACCATGTACATTGCTAACGTAAACGAAGATGGTTTCGAAAATAACCCATTCCTCGATAAAGTACGTGAATACGCGAAAGGTGAAAATGCCGTTGTAGTACCTGTTTGCGCAGCCATTGAATCTGAAATGTCAGAATTGGATGAAGAAGACCGCAATGAGTTCTTAGCCGATCTTGGCATTGAAGAACCAGGCCTAAACCGTGTTATTCGTTCTGGCTACGAACTACTTGACCTACAAACTTACTTTACTGCCGGTGTGCAGGAAGTTCGTGCATGGACAATCCCTGTTGGTGCTACGGCCCCACAAGCTGCAGGTAAAATTCATACTGATTTCGAAAAAGGCTTCATCCGTGCCGAAGTTGTTGGTTATGATGATTTCATCCAATTTAAAGGTGAAAGTGGTGCAAAAGAAGCGGGTAAATGGCGTTTAGAAGGTAAAGATTACATTGTAAAAGATGGTGACGTCGTCCATTTCCGCTTTAACGTATAAAGAACAAGCACAATTTCTAATAATTTTAATAAAGCCAGCTATTTGCTGGCTTTTTTATTGCCTAAATAAAAGTTTACTCAGTTCTTTTTCATCATAAAAACCCTCTCTAAAACGCTGCTATTTGCTCATAAACAAAGCTTTTTGTTTAAAAAAAGGTCGAACGATTCAAGAAAGTCAAATTATTAAAAAAAACTATTGACGCTTGCGACCCAGATACGCATAATGCGCTCCGTCCTTGAGACACAGACGTGTTGAAGAGACAGCAAGATTTAGGCTACGTAGCTCAGTTGGTTAGAGCACATCACTCATAATGATGGGGTCACAGGTTCGAATCCCGTCGTAGCCACCATATTTTAAACGATGCTTTATAAGGGTCGTTATTCGATAAGTAAGTTTAACCAATCAACTTACCATTCATATCGAAAAGCTAGGAGTTATCCTAGTCACGAATTTGCGGTCGTGGCGGAATTGGTAGACGCACCAGATTTAGGTTCTGGCGCCGCAAGGTGTGAGAGTTCAAGTCTCTCCGACCGCACCATGATTTAGTTGGGCTATCGCCAAGCGGTAAGGCACCGGCTTTTGATGCCGGCATTCCCTGGTTCGAATCCAGGTAGCCCAGCCAATTATTCTAAGTTCTGACCTTTCAGAACTTGAATCTCGAAAAGATAATTTCGAGACTGGAAGTCTAGAAGATATTTAGTTATACTCCTCGGCTCCAAAAGTAACACATGGCTACGTAGCTCAGTTGGTTAGAGCACATCACTCATAATGATGGGGTCACAGGTTCGAATCCCGTCGTAGCCACCATATTTTAAACGATGCTTTATAAGGGTCGTTATTCGATAAGTAAGTTTAACCAATCAACTTACCATTCATATCGAAAAGCTAGGAGTTATCCTAGTCACGAATTTGCGGTCGTGGCGGAATTGGTAGACGCACCAGATTTAGGTTCTGGCGCCGCAAGGTGTGAGAGTTCAAGTCTCTCCGACCGCACCATGATTTAGTTGGGCTATCGCCAAGCGGTAAGGCACCGGCTTTTGATGCCGGCATTCCCTGGTTCGAATCCAGGTAGCCCAGCCACTATTACAACGTTATTAAGATTTTCCAATTATCTTTCTAACTATGAATTCTTCTTAATCCATAAGAAGCGCTGCGGACGTGGCGGAATTGGTAGACGCACCAGATTTAGGTTCTGGCGCCGCAAGGTGTGAGAGTTCAAGTCTCTCCGTCCGCACCATTATTTAGATGGTTATCCATCATTGTTGGGCTATCGCCAAGCGGTAAGGCACCGGCTTTTGATGCCGGCATTCCCTGGTTCGAATCCAGGTAGCCCAGCCATATTAAAGTTCCTAGGTAGCTAGTTCCTAGTTTCTAGGAAAAGAAGTTTTGTGAATATAAAGCTTCATCTCGAAAAGCAAGCTTAACCAATCAGCTTGCTTTTTTTATCGAGAAAATTGGGAGTTCAACTCTCAAACACGAACATGCGGTCGTGGCGGAATTGGTAGACGCACCAGATTTAGGTTCTGGCGCCGCAAGGTGTGAGAGTTCAAGTCTCTCCGACCGCACCATATTTAACGTTTCTCGGTTATCGAGTCTCGTATTTCGAAATAAACATCGAGTTACGAGCAACGAAAACTCGAGTTCCGTCAACTGGGCTATCGCCAAGCGGTAAGGCACCGGCTTTTGATGCCGGCATTCCCTGGTTCGAATCCAGGTAGCCCAGCCACTTTTTATGAATCTCGTTCATCGAGGCTCGTATCTCGAAGAAAGTGTTTCATCAATTAGCACTTTCATAATATTCGAGAAACTAGAAACGAGTTTTCTAGACACGTATTTGCGGACGTGGCGGAATTGGTAGACGCACCAGATTTAGGTTCTGGCGCCGCAAGGTGTGAGAGTTCAAGTCTCTCCGTCCGCACCATTATTTAACAAAGCCCACTTAATTGTGGGCTTTGTTGTTTCTGTCATTCATAATTTTAATTTTTGCCAACCATATCACTCAATCTTTTCTATATTAATTTTCATTATTTAATTAAAACCAGCAAGATAAGACGAATAAGTTCATACCGTGTTAGGAAACAAGAATGACAGCATTACCTCTTATCATTAGCGGATATACCGCTGGAGATGAAGCAACAGGGCTTTACTTTGCCCAACTCAATACCTCAGATGGTCACTTAGTTACCACTCCATCAAAAATCGATTTACCACACCCTTCTTATTTTGACGTAACAATAGATTCTTGCGAAGAACATAAGCTACTCACGGTTATTTCTGAAGTTTTTGAACCCCAAGGGCCACTTATTCAACAATACTCACTGCACAAAAATCAGATACACTTAAAAAGCGAATCAAGCTTAACGGGTAGCGAACCTTGCTATGTTGAAAATCATATCAAACATCACTTAGTGACTACTGCTCAATACGGTTCAGGCCATATTGATATATTCTCAACCGATGACAATCATCAAATCGTGCAACATATACAAACGATTGATAACCAATCTTTACGCTTGGCTGAAAACCTTGCCTCTCATGCCCATCAATCCTTGTTACTGGATAAAACAAAGGTTCTTGTTAGCGTCGATTTAGGCTGTGATTGCGTACGCTTCTTTCCATTTAATTCAACTCAGAATCAGTTTTCTATCAATCAACATGAGTCACTAATCCTGCCGAAAGACAGCGGGCCTCGTCATATGATATTTGATAGGCAAGAGCGGTTTGGAGTCATTCTGTGTGAAATATCAGAACAACTGATTACACTACATAAGCCAAATGATAAGTGGGTGATACTGTCTAGCCAACCAGCCTTCCCGAGCACGCACAATGGGCAAGCGGCTGGCGCGATAAAATTCTCACCAGATCAGCGTTTTATTTATGTCACGGGAAGAAGACAGAATCTCATTGCTTGTTTTGCTTTTAACCAAGATTCAGGAGACGTCGTTTATCAATATTCGATAGATTGTGGTGGTGATTTTCCGCGTGATTTTGCCATTTCACCTTGTGGGCAATGGCTTGTGACTGCGAATCAAAATAGCCATAACTTAGCCACTTATCGAAGAGATATAACTAGCGGAGAGCTTGAAGATACTGGTTATCGACACGAAGTGCCATCGCCTGTATGTGTGAAGTTTATTTAAACAATATCAAAGTTAGCGATACCGCTTAGTGGCAAACTAAGCGGTATCTTATTGGTTTATAATCCTAACGCGTATTTCAAAACTTGTTTCTTAATTTCACCCGAATGCTCTGCCGCTTTTAATGCCATGTTTCTTAATAGTTTTAGTGGTGGAATATCATTGCTAAACGTCTTATAAAAAAAGTCCATTCCAGTTTGCATCAATAGATTATCAGTACGTCTTTGTTTTTGATAATCCACAAAAGCTTGCTCAGTATCTAGTCCTTTATCTGCAATAGTATCAAGCAAAACGGCAACATCTTTAAAACCTAAGTTTACGCCCTGCCCGGCTAACGGATTAATCGTATGAGCAGAATCACCAACCAACACACAGCGATTCGCATAATACTTTTGCGCATGACGGCGAGTTAATGGGAAAGACCCCGCTTGCAATACAGTGATATCACCTAACTCTTTAGGGAAGTGCTCTAAGACTTCTTGCCGTAATGCTGCTGAAGATAATGATTGTAATTGTTTAATGCGTTTAGGGCTGTCATACCAGACTAATGAGCCTTGGTGTGTGCCATCTGTAGTGGTCGCCAGCGGTAAAAACGAACGAGGCCCGTTAGGCGTAAACCATTGCCAAGTAATATCTCGCTTTTGTTCATCAGCTAAGCTTGGCATCGCAACATTAATCAACATACAACGCTGACGGTAATCCCACGCGGTGATCCCTATATTGGCTTGCTGACGCACTTTAGAATTTGCGCCATCAGCACCAACCACCCATTGCGCTTCTAAACATTGGCCTGAATCTAAATGTACTTTTGTAGCATTCTCATCAAACTCAAGATGATTTAAGCTATCTGGACACATCACCATTAGGTTTGGGTAGCTGTCAAATTGCTCCCATAAGCCTAATTGAAGCAGCCTGTTTTCAACCATATAACCAAGTTTATCGAGATTGAGATCATCGGCATGAAAACACGTCCGACATTCCGGATGTTCCCATGTTTCAAGCCCTAAATATGGAGTTACTCGTTTTTCTTCAATCGAGTGCCAAGCCCCCAGTTGGGTTAAAAGTTCAACGGAAGATTTTGAGATAGCCGATACACGTAAATCCATAGGTTGCGATGCATCAAATGCAAGTGGCGCTTTACCTTCAATTAATGCCACTGATTTTTTTTGCTTCGCAAGACCTATCGCTAACGCCGCCCCAACCATTCCGCCACCAATGATGACTACATCAAACTTGGACATATTGAACCCCAGTAAAAAATATCAATGCCATTCTACCGCAATACCAATATTTTTCAGCCATGCTATTCAAATTCTTCAAGTTTCATATTAAACAAACCCTCACTAAAATTATGCCTATAATACAAACAAAGCTTTGTGTCCTCTAAGCTCTAGTCAGCTTGGATTTAAACCAGTACAATACGCGGCTTGCTAGAGTTGTGCCTGATTTTAGATTGGCCAAACAGCAAAACGATGAGCAAAAGCTCAACCCAACATTGATTTAATACGAGCGAATGTGAAATGAGTAAGAAACTGCTAATTAAAACTTGGGGCTGTCAGATGAACGAATACGATTCATCGAAAATGGCCGACCTCCTTAATGCCGCAAATGGATATGAATTAACCGAAGATCCAGCGGAAGCAGATGTATTATTACTCAATACATGTTCGATTCGTGAAAAAGCACAAGAAAAAGTGTTCCACCAGCTTGGTCGTTGGAAAACACTAAAAGATAAAAAAGAAGGGGTTGTCATTGGTGTGGGTGGCTGTGTCGCGACTCAAGAAGGTGACCATATTCGTCAACGTGCGCCATTTGTTGATGTTATCTTTGGCCCACAAACCCTTCATCGCCTACCGGAGATGATTAAGCAATCACAAGCTAAAACAGGGCCTGTGATGGATATTTCATTCCCAGAAATTGAAAAATTCGATAGCCTGCCAGAACCTCGTGCTGATGGCGTAACGGCTTTCGTTTCTATCATGGAAGGCTGCTCGAAATACTGTACTTACTGCGTTGTACCTTATACTCGTGGTGAAGAAGTTAGCCGACCTATGGATGATGTACTATTTGAAATCGCCCAGCTTGCTGACCAAGGTGTTCGTGAAGTTAACTTACTTGGCCAAAACGTAAATGCTTACCGTGGCCCTATGCATGATGGTGAGATCTGCACCTTTGCTGAATTATTGCGTTTAGTTGCCTCAATTGATGGTATTGACCGCATTCGCTTCACCACAAGTCATCCATTAGAGTTTGGCGATGACATCATTGCCGTTTACGAAGATACACCAGAACTTGTAAGCTTCTTGCACCTGCCAGTTCAAAGTGGTTCAGACCGTATTCTAACAATGATGAAGCGCCCACATACTGGCCTAGAATACAAATCTATCATCCGTAAGCTACGTAAAGCTCGCCCTGATATTCAAATCAGCTCGGACTTTATTGTTGGTTTCCCTGGTGAGTCCAAGAAAGACTTCGAAGACACCATGAAACTGATTAAAGATGTCGATTTTGATATGAGCTTTAGTTTCATCTTCTCACCTCGCCCTGGTACACCTGCAGCTGATTATCCATGCGATGTACCAGAATCTGAGAAGAAAGAAAGATTGTATGAACTTCAACAACAAATCAATGCGCAAGCTATGCGATACTCTCGCTTAATGCTAAATACAGAACAACGTATCCTTGTTGAAGGTCCATCAAAAAGAAACTTGATGGAATTACGCGGCCGTACAGAGAACAGCCGAGTAGTGAACTTTGAAGGTTCGGCAGACTTAATTGGTCAATTTGTTGACGTTCATATTACTGAAGTTCACCCTAACTCGCTTCGTGGTACTTTAGTCCGTACGGAAGCTGAGATGGGCTTACGTTCAGCGCTATCTCCGGCTGAAATGATGAAAAAAACACGTAAAGAAGATAAATTAGGGGTTGTTACTTTCACACCCTAACACCATCTTAATAGTAAGATAAGTTAAATAAGGCGGTTCGTCTGGCTAATATAAAAGGCTCGAACCGCTTTTTGCGAGGGAAAACGTGAGCAATAAAATCGTAACGCTTGAAGTAAACCTAGAACCTTCCGATAACCACAGACTGTCTAGCCTATGTGGTCCTTTTGATGACAATATCAAACACCTTGAACGTCGCTTGGGCGTTGAAATTAACCACCGCAGCAATTTCTTTACCATTACAGGTAAGCCTCACACTGCCGCTGCGGCCTTAGATATTATCAAAGATCTATATGTTGATACCGCGCCTGTACGTGGAGAAATTCCCGATTTAGATCCAGAACAAATTCATTTAGCGGTAAAAGAATCTGGCATTCTTGAGCAACATCAAGAACAACCAATGGAATACGGAAAAGAAGTCTTTATCAAAACCAAAAAAGGTGTGATTAAACCGCGCACTCCCAATCAGGGCCAATACTTAGTCAACATGGTGACCCATGATATTACCTTTGGTATTGGGCCCGCGGGTACAGGTAAAACCTACCTTGCGGTAGCCGCTGCTGTTGATGCATTAGAGCGCCAAGAAATTCGTCGCATTCTATTGACTCGCCCAGCCGTAGAAGCGGGTGAAAAACTCGGTTTCTTGCCTGGTGATTTAAGCCAGAAAGTGGACCCATATTTGCGTCCACTTTATGACGCTTTATTTGAAATGCTTGGGTTTGAGCGCGTTGAAAAGTTAATTGAACGTAACGTCATAGAGGTGGCTCCACTTGCTTATATGCGGGGTCGTACGTTAAATGACGCCTTTATCATTCTTGATGAAAGCCAAAATACCACGGTTGAACAAATGAAAATGTTCCTAACCCGTATCGGCTTTAACTCGCGCGCAGTCATCACTGGTGACGTAACCCAAATCGATTTACCTCGTGGGGCTCGTTCAGGCCTGCGTCATGCTATTGAAGTGCTATCCGAAGTAGAAGATATTAGCTTTAACTTCTTCCTAGCTGATGATGTGGTTCGTCACCCTGTCGTGGCTCGCATTGTTAATGCCTATGAAAAGTGGGAAGCACAAGATCAAAAAGAAAAGAAAGCGATAGAAAAACGTCGCCGAGAAGAAAGAGAACAACGTGAGGCTCAAGCAGCAGCATTATTTTCTGCCGCTAATCCTCAGCATAATCAAAATATTCAGCAAGACAGCAGCCCATCTGAACACCAAAATCAAGATGTGGAATAAGGCAAATTATGACCATTGAACTCGACCTCCAAATTGCAGTCGAAGATACAACAGACCTTCCCACTGAGGTGCAATTACAGCAATGGTTAGAATCAACCATTACTTTGTTTCAACCTCAAGCGGAAATCACAATTCGTATTGTTGAAAATGAAGAAAGCCAACAATTGAACCGTGATTATAGAGGTAAAGATAAGCCGACTAACGTGCTATCATTCCCTTTTGAAGCACCTCCTGGTATCGAGATAGACTTGCTTGGTGATCTCATCATTTGTAAGCAAGTGGTTGAAGCGGAAGCAAAAGAGCAAAATAAATCGCTGTCAGCACATTGGGCACATATGGTTGTACACGGTAGTCTTCATCTGCTAGGTTATGATCATATTGACGATGATGAAGCCGATGAAATGGAAAGCATTGAAACAGAAATCATGCAAAAACTTGGATTTGAAGATCCATACATTTCAGAAAAAGAATAATGACAGTCGCTTTATCTAACAAGCGACCTGATGTGCGAGCTACCCGCTTTTGGTAGCGTTAACGAAAGAGTAGACATGAACGACAGTACCTCGCCTTCACATAATGAAGGCAATAATGATAAATCTGACGGTCCCAGTAGAAAATCCTTCTTCGAACGCCTAGCGCATCTATTTCAAGGTGATCCGAAAGATCGCCAAGAGCTAGTCGAAGTATTTCGTGATTCAGAAGAAAACGATCTTATCGATCCTGATACACGAGATATGCTTGAAGGAGTGATGGAAATATCGGAAATGCGAGTGCGTGATATTATGATCCCACGCTCGCAAATGGTCACTATCAACCGTGACTATGACCTAGATTCTTTAGCGACATTAATCATTGAAGCCACTCACTCGCGCTACCCTGTGATTAACGAAGATAAAGACCATATCGAAGGCATTTTACTTGCTAAAGATTTATTACGTTACTTAGTGTCGGACAGTACTGAATTCATACTCAGTGAAGTGGTACGCCCTGCTGTTGTTGTCCCGGAAAGTAAGCGGGTTGATCGTTTATTAAAAGAATTTCGTGAAGAACGCTACCATATGGCTATCGTTGTCGATGAGTTTGGTGGCGTTTCAGGCCTAGTCACTATCGAAGATATTTTAGAAGAAATCGTCGGTGAAATCGAAGATGAATTCGATGATGAAGAAGCGGCTGATATTCGCCAACTGAGTAAGCACACTTTTTCAGTTCGTGCTTTAACGGATATTGATGACTTTAACGATGCCTTCAACACCAATTTTAGTGATGAAGAAGTAGATACTATTGGTGGCCTTGTCACTTTAACATTTGGTCATTTACCCGAACGTGGTGAAATGGTCGAATTAGATGGATATACCTTCAAAGTGACCGCTGCGGATAATCGAAAAGTCGTTCAGCTACAAGTCACGATCCCAACAAACTCAGAAACCAACATCGAACCTGAAAACAGCGATACGTCTAATCGTAATAGTTAGCGTTTTGGTATAATTTACTAGCAGTGAACCCTAATTAACCTATGAAAACAATTTGGATTCAGCGCATAGGGCGGCCTTTATTGGCCGCTTTTGTTGGCGCGATAACAACTCTTGCCTTTGCGCCATTTTCTTACTGGCCAGTCGCTATATTAAGCCCTTTCATTCTATTACTCCTTCTCAATAATCAGTCGACCAAAGCAGGCTTTTGGATCGCATTTGCTTGGGGTTTAGGTCAATTTGGAACGGGCATAAACTGGGTACACGTGAGCATTGATACTTTTGGTGGAATGCCAAAAGTGGCCAGTGTCACTTTAATGAGTTTACTGGTCAGCTATTTAGCGCTCTACCCTGCCCTGTTTGGTACTTTGCTTAATCGCTTCTTTCCTAAAACTAATGCCCAGCGCCTAGTAATTGCGGCCCCTATTATTTGGCTCGTTACCGATTGGCTACGTGGTTGGGTTATGACTGGGTTTCCTTGGTTATGGTTGGGATATAGTCAAATTGATAGCCCACTCAATGCTTATGCACCAATTTCAGGTGTGGAAGCCATCACTCTGATGTTATGGCTAATCGCGGGAAGTTTGGCCTTGGCCTCACTGGCAAGAAAGTGGCAATATCTGTCTATTCCCATCATGATCTTCGCGGGTGGTTTTGCTCTAAACCAAGTTTCATGGGTAACACCAGATCCCTCGACTAAAACCTCATTTGCACTTATCCAAGGCAATATCGATCAAAAAATGAAGTGGGTGCCGAGCCATCGCTGGCCGACCTTAATGAAATACACCGATATCAGCCGAGATAATTGGGGAACCGATATTATTATTTGGCCTGAAGCGGCAATTCCGGCACTGGAATCTGACTTGCCGGCCTTTTTACATAACTTAGATACCGCAGCGAAAGCCAATAATAGCGCCTTAATTACCGGTGTATTATCTCAAGATGATATGGGACGTTTTTATAACAATGTGCTCACTTTAGGTCAAAATGGTCAAGGTCCATATGATTACGATACGGCTAAACGCTATAGCAAGCATCATTTGTTGCCGTTTGGTGAGTTTGTGCCATTTGGTGACTTGTTGCGCCCTATTGCACCGCTTTTCAATTTGCCAATGTCATCATTCCAACGTGGAGAGTTCATTCAACCTAACTTAGTCGCAAATGGGCGTCACCTACTAGCGGCGTTGTGTTATGAGATTATTTTTAGTGAACAAGTTCGCCAAAATGTCACGCCAGATACGAATTTCATATTAACGCTTTCTAATGATGCATGGTTTGGTCATTCTATTGGACCACTCCAACACATGGAAATTGCTCGTATGCGCGCCTTAGAGCTGGGTAAACCACTCATCCGTGCAACCAATAACGGCGTCACTGCTGTAACCGATTATAAAGGTCGCATCACGAAACAAGTACCGCAATTCCAGACAGAAGTGTTAAAAGCCGAAGTGACATCGACATCGGGTAATACGCCTTATACACATTTAGGGTCTTGGTTATTATATGTGTGGTGTGCACTAGGCCTATTCAGTGTTTGGTTTCAAAAGAGAAAAAGTTAGACAGAAACGCTCAAAAGAATAACCATCTACTTGATTGAAACAAAAAGCCGCGTAAGTCATGACTTACGCGGCTTTTTTATTGGAGTAATACTGTGCAGTAATGTCTTCTTACGAGTCCAACATAGCTTTAACTTCACCCCAATGATAATAATCTTGCTTGTAAGCTAGGCTCCCCCACAAAGCATTAGCATTGGCAGTATCAATCATCTTTTGAGGTAACTCAACTGAGTGCAGTTTATGTGTTTGATTATCATACTGATAGGTTTCTATTGGTTTATCCGCCTGAAATATTACCGCTTGATTATCGTTATTCATCCAACCAAAAGTATTGTGATATTGCATAATCGCACGCAATTTTTCGTTTGGTATATCTTGCGTCATATCATGACCTATCATCGGGCCATAATTATCAATGCCAATTAGAGATAATAATGTCGGTGGAATATCTATCTGGCTCGCAATACGGTCATCTTTTTTCGGTTCAATACCACCACCGAAAATAATGGCTGGAATATTAAAATAATTAACCGGAATAGCCTGATCGCCATAAACTCGGGAATCATGGTCTGCGACTACGATAAATACCGTCTCATCCCAATAATCTGAAGCTTTAGCCTTTTTGATAAACTCACCAAAGGCAAAGTCTGAATATTTCACCGTATTTTCACGAGTTGCCGCAGGAGAATTATACGGTTCAATTTTACCTTCTGGGTACTCAAAAGGTGAATGGTTGGTCGTCGTGAATACAAAACTAAAAAACGGCTGGCCAGTTGCGTGACGCTCTGTCAGTTGTTGATGTGTTTTATCATAAAGATCTTCATCACAAACTCCCCAAGAACCTACGAATTGAGGATTAATAAAAGTTGGAAGATCTTGAATGTCACAAAATCCATTCCCTAAACAGTAGCCTTTCATGTTATCAAAATGGCTTTCTCCGCCATAGATAAACTGAGTATGGTACCCGTGATAAGACAAGGTCTGCGCGATGGTATAAAAGTTTTGTTGACCTTTTGGTAGCTTCACAATCGCGTTTGCTGGAGTAGGAGAAAAACCACTAGTAACAGCTTCAATTCCTCGGATAGAACGAGTACCTGTCGCATACATACGCGTGAAATACCAACTTTCTTCCAAGATAGCATCAAGATTTGGAGTAAGCGGTAGCCCTCCAAGCCCACCAACAAATCGCGACCCTAAACTTTCTTGTAATAGAATAACCAAGTTTTTAGGTTTTCCTTTATAACTCGCTGGTCGGCGTATGAGTGTCGGTAGTTTGGGATGGGTATAAGCACCTGTTGAGACATGAGTAGAGTCTTGTATCAATTCAATGACTTTTTCTTGGCTCATCTTCGGATAAAATTTCGCTGAATCCTGTTCTTTTCGCATCAGCTTCATCGCATAAATGACAGAATAAGTTGAATTGAGTGCCAAATCATTCATCAAATTATCATTCGAAAATGCAATCATAGAAGGATTAATACCTCGATGACCAAAACTTGATCGGGCGCCTAAAACACATAACGCGACCGTAAGAAGCCCAAAAGGTACACGCCAATACCATTCTAACGATGGTAAGTTGGATACAACCAAACCACTAAATACCCAACCTACATATACGGTAAAAATTGAAATTACGCCGCCTAAGAACAACTCTACCTTGTAACCAGTCCATAGCATACTCATCACTTCTTTAGGATAAATAAGATATTCAACAAAGAAACGGTTTGGACGTACGTCATATTCATTAATAAAAGTTGGGGTTGCTATTTCCATATACACTAACAACCATAAGCCTGCGACAATCCAGACACGCAAGAAAATAAGCCATATGTCATTAATCGGTTCAATACCGGTAAATAGACTCGTCAGTAAGCTTGGTAAGATCAATAAATAACACATAGTAACCACATCCATGCGTAATCCAGATACCAATATGGGACGGACACCCCGTGCGTTTCGTACCCTTTCACGTTGCCACAAACATAAACTAATTCGAGATAGAGTCAGTAATATAATTCCACAAACAAATGTGGCAACGATAGGAAAGAAAACCGTTAGTAAAGATTTAATGAAGTCCATGTATAACTCAACTTAAAAATGGGGGCACATACTTACCATTATTCAACTCGCTCGTCTATTGCACGTTATTAATTTTAAACAAAAAATGGACGCAAATACGTCCATATCTATAATATTTAACCGAATTTTGAACTTTAAAAGCTTTTCAAAACCTGTGTCAATAAGTCAATACGTGGCTTAATCGAGTCAATTAATAAGTATTCTTTATCAGAATGAAAGCCTGCGCCCATTGGACCAAATCCATCTAGGGTTGGCGTACCAACATTGGCAGTAAAGTTACCATCTGAGCCGCCACCCGCATCTTCCCAACCATATTGAATACCGAGTTCATCCGCTTTTTTACTGACGAGCTTAATCATCTCTTCGGTATCATCAGTTGGCTGCATCGAGGGTTTAAAGGCTAAGCGATTGACTTCAACACTTGCGCCTTTTTCAAACGGTGTTTTCGCCATTTCTCGTAACTTAGTATCAATCGCTTCTGCTTCTTCATTATTCCAGAAACGAAGGTCGACCGTCGCTTTAGCGTAATCAGGCACGACGTTCACCGCAAGGCCACCTTCGATAATCCCTACATTCATCGTGGTGCCAGTTTCAAGGTTTACCAGATCCTTTATCGCAAGCGACCAGTGACTTAATTCATAAATCGCGGACACACCTTCTTGTAATGCCGAACCTGCGTGAGAGGCAACGCCTTTGAACACTAATTCATATTTGGCATTACCTTTGCGTGAACGAATTAAATTCCCGCTAACACGAGAAGCTTCGCACACTAAAACACGCTTGCTCTTTTTCGCCATCGCTTCAATCCATGGACGAGAATACATTGAGCCTATTTCTTCGTCGCAATTTAACGCCACTAATATGGCTAGCTTATCTTTTTCTTCATCGCTAAGTTGTTGCAATGCATACCAAGCACTCAAAATGCCAGATTTCATATCTGACGTACCCGGACCATAAATTTTCTCATCATCAAACGTTAACGGTCTTTTCGCTACCGTTCCTTCAGGGAAAACCGTATCCATGTGGCCACTTAACATCACATCGTATTGCTCAGCATCCGGCTTGTTGGTTATTTCTAAACATGGACCTGCTTCATCACTTATCTGATGACGTGTCACTGTGAAACCAATTTGTTCAAACATTGGAGTAAGAATATCGGCAATTTTAGCGACACCTTGAGGAGTACGAGTACCGCAATCTACATTCACTAAGGTTTCGAGTTGTTTAATGTAAGTCGGTAAATCAAACTTTTGAGGCATAATAGACTCCTAAAAAAATAAAAGCCCACCGTCACTGGTGAGCTTTACGATTACTTCATGAAAAATTAAGCCATCATTGGCACTAAGAAAACGGTGCCAATAATCACGGTTGCAAGGCCACAAATCACAGGTACAAACGTACGTTTCACCACATCAAATGGGCTGACTTGCCCCATACCTGAAGTCGCCACAATAACTCCCGAAACCGGTGAAATTGTACGACCTAAATTTGAAGCTTGTAGCATTGGAATAATCAAGAACGCTGGGTTGATACCCATTTTTGCGGCAAGTGACGGCGCTAATTCAACAAACGCATAGAAAGAGGCATTACCTGAACCAGTTGCGATTGAAGCGGCAACCGTAATAGCGGTAAGAAGTAACATCAATGCCACAGCACCAGCGCCTGCGTTATCGGCAAGGCCTAATAGCGTATCAATCGCACCTACCGACATTAAGCCTTGAGCAAACAAACCCGCACCAACTAATAGCATTACCACGCCTTTAAACGCATCGGCCATACCTTGATAGCAGACTTCTAAATCTTCTACCGCTTTCTTACCATCAAAACGATTAGATACATAATGAACCACGGCGCCAATAAAGATAGAAAGCACCACGATAGTATAAATATCTAACGTCATACCTGGGATGGTTTCGCCATTAAATAAGAACACCCCAACAATTGGCAAGAATGGCAGAATCGAATAATAAGCCGGTGCGCTAGTATCAATATGGGAGATATCGACTTTTTCCATTGGCGTATTGTCTTTCTTATCTAGGTATTTGTTCCAGAAAAAAGCAGCAACGGCCATCACGATGATTGCTGAAATAGAAACAGGAAGTACCGTTTCAACCGCAAAAACGTGTAGAGGAATACCAGATTTTTGTGCCGCGATAACCACATCACCAGAAGTTGGAGACAAGATAATTGCCGCTGGAGAGGCACATACCGCGACTGCCGCAGGACGAGAGATCCCCATTGCAGTCATCATTGGGAATAATGTCGCCATTAACAATACACCAAGTCCAGTCGCTGAACTTACCGCTAAAGACATCAAACAGGCAACGATGTAAGCCGCCACCAAAAGAACGTAAGGCGACTTAATAAAAGATAATGGTTTAGAAAATTGCTTCACAACAATGTTGTTGGCACCGATATGAGTCATGTAAGACGCAAAACCACACAACAACATAATTTGTAAACCTAAGCCACCGTTGTACTTTTGTAAGGTGTTTTTCAAGAAAAATAATGCATCAGTAAAAAAGTTACCGGTTGATTCTACTCCCGCAGGTAACACTGAATGGCCAAGAGGCGCTGCTAATAACAGTAGCACCGTACCCGCAGTTAATAATACTCCGGTAGGCTTGTAACCCTTTACAATAAAATAGCCTACAGCAATGGTCACAACAAGACCGACTAATAGTTCTAACATAGATGTTTGCCTTTTTTTAGGAATTGTTCATCGAACATTTCAAATTTTTAGTAATTTTGATGGCAAGAAATTACCAAAAGGCATTGCAACAAATATTAATCTCTATCAATTTTTAAGCTTGTAGCGCTGAATTTAGGTGCCTCAACGTGGTTTTATTGATTTATCGCATGAAAAGTATCTCAATGATAAGTTTAAGGCTTTAAAGGCACGCGAGTGAAAGCATCATTTCCACATTGAACGCAAGGTGTTATTTCACAAGGGTGACTATATTCTTGCCTATGACCACACTTTTCACACACTAAAGCGCCAAGCCCAATCACATCTCCAACCTCATAGAGGCCTTTATGCTCAATATCTTGAAACACTTCCATCCATTCAATTTGGGTTCTATCGGTAATGTCTAACAACTTCTGCCAAATAGATTCTGCAATCACATCTCTAAATGGATCATTGGCAATCGCTTCTTTATCTCTTTTATAGTTTTCAGAGAACTCCTTTAAATCCGACTTCACATAACGAGAAATCAGCGCGTACTCATCTTTCGTCATATCTTTGGTGGCTTCCCACATTTTTTTAGGTGTATCCAGTGCTTTATCGAGCTCCTCCGGCGTATGTTTTATACTTTCTATAATCTGATCGAGTACTTTTTTATAATCTTGATTGCGCTTTGTCATATTTGATTCTCCTTACAACTCGTTAGTTATACCCAAGTAACTTCAAGATGCAAAATTCAGAGCTATCATCCAAACCTTTAGACAAAGATGATTGGCGTAAGAATGTAAGTACCTTTCAAACCAAGCTAACACAGCATAAAGGCTTGGATGAAGCACCAGAACGGCAAGTTAAAACAAGCTTTATGCGGCGTTAAATTGAACAGAGATAGACTATAAAGATATTCAATTTGCCTTGCCTAGAGCTTGTTGTATTCTTGCTGAAACTCCTATCTTGAAGTTACTTGAGTATACAGGGTCACATTGCCTATTGTTGTGCGCAACCCCTTTAAGGTATTCTATGCTGATCAAGTATTATCGGATTTAACCGATCTCACAAATCTACGATAACCGGATATCATCGATGCAAGAGCATAAAGTGAAATTAGCAGAACAATATACCCCTCAAGATATTGAGCCAAAGGTTCAACAACACTGGGATGACAACAAAACGTTTGAAGTAACAGAAGATCCAAACAAAGAGAAATTCTACTGTTTGTCTATGTTCCCATACCCAAGTGGCCGACTGCACATGGGGCACGTTCGTAATTACACTATCGGTGATGTGGTTTCTCGTTATCAACGTCTACAAGGTAAAAACGTCATGCAACCTATTGGTTGGGATGCGTTTGGTCTACCTGCTGAAAATGCCGCGGTAAAAAATAAAACCGCACCAGCGCCTTGGACTTACGAAAATATCGAATACATGAAAAACCAACTTAAACTATTAGGCTTTGGTTATGATTGGAAACGTGAATTTGCCACTTGTACGCCAGAATACTACCGTTGGGAACAAGAGTTTTTCACTAAATTGTATGAAAAAGGCTTGGTTTATAAAAAGACCTCTTCCGTAAACTGGTGCCCTAATGATATGACCGTACTTGCCAACGAGCAAGTAGAAGACGGTTGCTGCTGGCGTTGTGACACACCAGTAGAACAAAAAGAAATTCCACAGTGGTTTATTAAAATTACTGAGTACGCACAAGAGTTATTGGATGATCTTGATAACCTAGACGGTTGGCCTGAAATGGTAAAAACCATGCAGCGCAACTGGATTGGTCGCTCTGAAGGTGTTGAGCTCACTTTCAAAGTAAACGGTCAAACTGATCTTGAAGTTTATACCACACGTCCTGACACGCTGATGGGTGTAACTTATGTTGGCATCGCAGCCGGCCACCCTCTTGCGACAATTGCTGCAAAAAATAACCCAGAGCTTGCAGCTTTCTGTGAAGAGTGTAAAAACACCAAAGTTGCTGAAGCAGAATTAGCCACTATGGAAAAGAAAGGCATGGATACTGGCCTGACTGCGATTCACCCATTAAACGGCAAAGAAGTACCGGTGTATGTGGCTAACTTCGTATTAATGGATTACGGCACAGGTGCAGTAATGGCGGTTCCTGCTCACGATCAACGTGACTTCGAATTCGCTACCAAATACGGTCTAAATATTGAAGCCGTTATTCTTGATGAAGACGGTAACCAACCTGACGTTTCTGAAGCCGCCTACACAGAAAAAGGTAAGCTATTTAATTCAGGCGAATTCGATGGACTTGATTTCCAAGCTGCGTTTGATGCCATTGCTGCCAAATTAGAATCTGAAGCGAAAGGCAAGAAAACCGTTAACTTCCGTCTGCGTGATTGGGGTGTATCTCGTCAACGTTACTGGGGCGCACCAATTCCAATGGTCACCACGGATGATGGTGAAGTGCATCCAGTGCCTGCAGACCAACTTCCAGTGATTCTTCCTGAAGATGTGGTTATGGATGGCGTCACTAGTCCAATTAAAGCTGATAAAGCTTGGGCTGAAACGACGTTCAATGGTGAGCATGCGCTACGTGAAACCGATACCTTCGATACCTTCATGGAATCTTCTTGGTACTATGCACGTTACTGTTCTCCACAAGCTGACGATATTCTAGACCCAGAAAAAGCGAATTACTGGTTACCAGTCGATCAATATGTGGGTGGTATTGAGCACGCTTGTATGCACCTATTGTACTCACGCTTCTTCCATAAATTATTACGTGATGCAGGTTACGTGACTTCTGATGAGCCGTTCAAGCAACTGCTTTGTCAAGGTATGGTACTAGCCGATGCTTTCTACCACACTAATGAAAAAGGCACGAAAGAATGGGTTGCACCTACTGACGTAACCGTTGAGCGTGATGGTAAAGGCCGCATTGAAAAAGCCGTCGATAATCAAGGGCGTAACGTTGAGCACTCTGGCATGATCAAAATGTCTAAGTCGAAAAACAACGGTATTGATCCGCAAGAAATGGTTGATAAGTACGGTGCAGATACTGTTCGTCTGTTTATGATGTTTGCTTCTCCGGCTGATATGACGCTGGAATGGCAAGAATCTGGCGTTGAAGGTGCGAACCGTTTCTTACGTCGTGTATGGAAACTGGTTGGTGAACACACATCACAAGGTGACGTAGAAGCGTTAGATGTTTCTGCTCTAACTGGCGATCAAAAAGCGCTACGCCGTGACGTTCATAAAACCATTGCGAAAGTCAGTGATGATGTTGGCCGTCGTCAGACTTTCAACACCGCGATTGCCGCGATCATGGAATTAATGAACAAGCTCGGTAAAGCCCCACAAGATAACGCGCAAGATCGTGCCATTCTTGATGAAGCACTCAAAGCTGTTGTTCGCATGCTTTACCCTATCACTCCACATATTTGTCATGAATTATGGAACGCTTTGGGCGAATCGAATGTCGATAGTTGTGAGTGGCCGACTTTTGATGAAAAAGCATTAGTGGAAGATGAAAAGCTGATCATCGTACAAGTAAACGGTAAACTACGTGCAAAACTGACCGTCCCTGCTGACATCAGTAAAGATGATATTGAAACGATGGGCTTAAATGACGAGCATGTCATTAAGTTCACTGATGGTTTAACCATTCGTAAAGTAATTTATGTACCCGGTAAACTACTGAATATCGTCGCTAACTAATTTTAGCGTAATCATTAAAGTTTAAAATGATAATCAAGCGTAAATGAGCATCTCGTTCATTTACGCTTATCTTATAGGTTTTTAGCAAAAGAATTTATAAGATAAGCACCGTATATATCCAAAGTAATTGAAGTTGCAGCAAGGCGACCATTGAACGAACGCCGTCAACAAAACTGCGACTTCAAGTATGAAAGGCTATAAAACTATATCGACTAGAGGTATTCCGTAGTGGCACATTTGTTTTCTCGTACTCATGTTCGTCTTCTCGCCATTATAGGCCTAGCAATGATGACCACAGCCTGTGGTTTCCATTTTAGAGGCAACTATCTTTTGCCGGATGAAGTATCGACCATTTCTGTCACTAGCTTTGATTCATACAACCAAATCACTCGTAATGTGAAAAATCAATTACGATTAAATGGTGTTGACGTTGTCTCACCAGGCTCAGGTGTTCCAAATTTACACCTAATCAATGAAAGTGATAATGACACTAGTGATAATGGCCGCACATTATCCTTGTATCAAAACTCACGGGCTGCTGAATATGAATTATCTTATCGAGTGTCTTACCAAGTTTCAGTCCCTGGATACGATAAAAAAACATTCAACGTAAATGTGACTCGAAGTTATCTCGACAACCCGTTAGCCGCATTAGCGAAATCGGTAGAACGAGACATGACCTTAAAAGAAATGCGCGAACAAGCAGCAGAACAAATTGTCCGTCAAATGGCGCGTTTAAAAGCTCAATTAATCGTTACTCCAGCAGGAAGCGATGAATTACAAGACTTCCCGACAAGCACTAATGATGATACTCAACAATCACAAACCGTCACTATTGATGAAGGTGTTCAACAAACCATATCAACCAGTGAAGCTTCTGATGACAGTAACGATGTCGTAATTGATGACTCTCAGCCAGAGACGCCATAAAAACAATGCGTATATTTGCTGATAAACTCGCTGAAAATCTAGAGCGTAAATCGTTTCCTATTTATTTATTAATGGGTAACGAGCCTTTGCTGCTACAAGAGAGCAAAGATCTGCTCTACCAACATGCTAAAGATAAAGGCTTTTTAGATAAACAGCGATTTACCTTGGACAAGCAACTAGATTGGAATCTTATTTTTGATTGTTGCCAAGCGCTTAGTCTATTTTCTAATCAGCAAATCATAGAACTCGAAATTCCTGAATCAGGCGTCACCGCTGCGGGAGCAAAAGAGTTAATCAATCTAGTTGGAATGTTAAATCCAGATATTTTACTTGTGATTGTGGGAAACAAACTTTCTCGCGCTCAAGAAAATACCAAATGGTTTAAAGCGCTACATCAACATGGCTTACTTGTCAGTTGCAACAGCCCAGAATTACGTCAACTGCCACAATTTGTGCAGCAACGGTGTCGAAAATTAAAATTAACGCCTGACGCTGAAGCGATTCAAATGCTCGCTCAATGGCATGAAGGCAATTTACTTGCTCTTGCTCAAAGCCTAGAAAAATTAGCTCTCTTGTATCCAGATGGAAAATTGACGATGCCAAGAGTAGAATCCGCACTTAGCCGACATAACCATTTTACGCCATTTCAATGGACCGATGCGCTGCTGGCAGGACAAGCTAAGCGCGCTCAACGTATCTTGCGTCAACTACAAGCGGAAGGTCAGGAAGCGATCATTATCCTTAGAACCATTCAAAAAGAACTCTTCTTATTAATTGAAATGAGACAATCTTTTGATCATGGTTCTGGACTTGGCAAAATTTTTGACCAACACCGAATCTGGCAAAACAAGCGACCTTTATACACGTCAGCATTACAGCGATTAAACTTGACGTTTCTACAAAGGCAAGTTCACCTTCTATGCCAATTAGAGTTATCGGTCAAAACCACCTTTGATCAAGACCCATGGCCAAAGCTAAGCCAGCTGTCTATCGAGTTATGTCAACCAACGACCCAACTATCTCGCCTAGAGCAACCTATTTAACGACCGAGTGTAGATCTCTCACTTAGTGGTTTCTTTCCAAACCCGGTATTTCCCCTTACCATTAAGAAATACCAAAAAACGATATTAATGAGGCAATACTTTGCAACTAAACGAGTTAAAAGATTTTCTTGCTGATAAAGCAGATGATATGAAAGCTGAAAACATCATTACCCTTAATGTTCAAGGCAAATCTAGTGTTACCGACTACATGATCGTATGTACGGGTACATCTAAGCGTCACGTAGCCTCTATTGCTGATAATGTAGCCAAAGAAGCAAAAATCGCAGGCATTGACCCTTTAGGCATTGATGGTGAACAAGAAGGTGAATGGGTGGTGGTCGATATGGGTTCTGTCATGGTTCATATCATGCAAGAAGCACATCGTGACCTATACCAATTAGAAAAACTTTGGGGATAGTCACCTCTTATTAATTTTAAATACGCCTTATCTGTAACGGGAGTATTAGGTGAAAATTCAACTTATTGCTGTTGGAACCAAGATGCCGAAATGGGTCGAAGATGGTTTTTACGAATATCAGCGCCGCTTTCCAAGTGATATGCCATTCGATTTAGTCGAAATTACCGCCGGAAAACGTGGAAAAAATGCCGACATTGCAAGGATTTTGCAAAAAGAAGGCGAAGCTATGCTGGCGGCTGTACCTAAAGGTAATCGCATTATAACATTGGATATTCCAGGTAAACGCTGGGATACAAGCCAACTGGCTTCTCAATTAGATGCTTGGAAATTAGATGGGCGCGATGTGTCTATTCTAATTGGTGGCCCTGAAGGTCTCGCGCCAGCTTGTAAAGCGGCGGCTGACCAAAGTTGGTCCTTATCACCACTTACTTTGCCACATCCAATGGTTCGGGTCATTATGGCTGAAAGCCTATACCGAGCCTGGAGCGTTACCGCTAATCACCCGTACCACCGAGAATAATAAAGAATGAGACGTAAACGTAGCCAAATACGCGATTACACTGCCGAAGCTAAATTGTTTGCGCGACGCTCTATCGTTGCGTTTATGGGTATCATTATGTTGGTTGGCATTTTGCTGGCCAACCTTTATTACATTCAGGTTGATCAATACCAAGACTACAAAACACGCTCAAATGACAACCGAATAAAGGTGGTTCCTATCGCACCTAATCGTGGTCTTATTTATGATCGTAATGGGAAATTATTAGCCTCAAATCGCCCAGTTTACAGCTTAGAAATCACTCCCGAGAAAGTGCCTGACGTCGCAAAGACCATCGAGTCACTACGTCAAATATTGCCAATTACCGATGAGCAAATTGCCGCTTTTCAAAAAGAACGTTTACATATTAGACACTATAAACCTGTCCCTTTGCTCACCCAATTAACCAATGAGCAAGTGGCCAAGTTTTCGGTTAATCAATACAAATTCCCAGGTGTTGAAATCACAGCAGCGTTAAAGCGTTACTACCCTTATGGCTCGGTATTAACCCACGTATTAGGTTACGTCTCGAGAATTAATGATAGAGATATATTACGCTTAACTGAAGAAGATAAAGTGTCCAATTATCAAGCGACCCGAGATATCGGCAAGCTAGGTATTGAACGCTATTATGAAGATGTTTTACACGGCACTTCAGGCTACCAAGAGGTTGAGGTGAATAGCCGAGGCCGAGTCATTCGTACTTTAAAATATGTCCCGCCTGTACCAGGTAAAGACATTGTTCTCAATTTAGACATCAACCTACAACAATACGCGTTTAAGTTAATGGACCATCGTCGTGGTTCAATCATTATCCTCGACCCTGAAGATAATGGCGTACTAGCCATGGTGTCGAGCCCTAGCTACGATCCGAATGCGTTTGTACACGGGATCAGCGGCAAAGCCTATAGTAAATTATTGAATGATCCAAACCGTCCATTAGTGAACCGAGCAACACTAGGGATCTACCCTCCTGCCTCTACCGTAAAACCCTTTATTGCCGTCTCAGCATTAACGGAAGGAGTCATCACGCCTAATACCACTCGAAATGACCCTGGTATTTGGTATATTCCGCATGCACGAAGCCATAAAGGTTACCGTGATTGGAGTCGTTGGGGCCATGGTGTTGTCGATGTCAAAAAAGCATTGGAAGAGTCTGTCGATACTTTCTTCTATCAAGTGGCTTTCGATTTAGGCATTGATCGTTTATCGACTTGGATGAATAAATTTGGGTTTGGTGAATATACCGGTATTGATCTGCACGAAGAAAGCAGCGCAAACATGCCAACCCGCGATTGGAAAATGTCACGCCATCGCACTCCTTGGTATCAAGGTGACACCATTCCCGTCGGTATTGGACAGGGCTATTGGACCGCGACACCAATGCAGATAGCGAAAGCTCTATCCGTTCTCGTTTCACACGGAAAAGTGAGAGCCCCTCATCTATTACGAGCCACGATAGATAAGACTGAATCAACTCAAAAACCGGTTCTTAGCCCAATTAAGACGTTTCCTTCGATTGAAGGTGTTAAAGACTCTTATTGGGAATTAGCCGAAGAAGGTATGCACTTAGTCGCAACAGGATCTCGTGGTACGGCTCGTCGTGCATTCTATGGTGCTAAATATGAAGCAGCGGTAAAATCAGGAACAGCACAGGTTTATGGTCTGAAAGAAGGTGAGAAATATAACGCGAGTGAAGTCGCAGAACACCTTCGCGATCACGCATTATTGATGGGCTTTGCTCCATTAAAAGATCCAAAAATCATCGTTGCCATGGTACTTGAAAATGCGGGGGGTGGCTCTGGTGTCGGCGGTCCAATTGCCCGTCAAATTTTTGATCATGTACTGGTTGATTCAACGGATAGCTCAAATAAAGAGGATAAAAACTAGTATGAAAATGGATCCTGCCACTGGGCAAAATCGTTCTTTTTTTGAGCGCCTTCATATTGACCTCCCTCTACTACTTGGCATTTTATTATTAATGGCCATTGGTCTTGTCATCATGTACAGCGCCAGTGGGCAAAGCTATGAAATGATGGATAAACAAGCGATGAGAATGCTAATGGCTTTAGGGGTGATGTTCTTTCTAGCCCAAATAAAACCACGAACCATGGAATCACTCGCACCTATCTTATATGTCGTTGGAGTCTGTTTATTACTCGGCGTATTGTTTTTTGGTGAAAGCTCTAAAGGTGCTCAACGCTGGTTAAACCTTGGATTTGTTCGATTTCAACCTTCAGAGTTACTCAAACTCGCAGTGCCTCTTATGGTAGCAAGATACATTGGTAAGCAACCTCTTCCGCCAACTCTTAGAACCTTGGCCGCTTCGCTAATTTTAGTTTGCTTACCCACAATTTTAATTGCAAAACAACCTGATCTCGGAACCTCTATTTTGATTGCCGCATCAGGCATCTTTGTTATTTTCTTAGCCGGGATCAGTTGGCGAATCATTATCGCTGCAGGTGTAGCGATTGGCGGATTTATTCCCGTTCTTTGGTTCTTCTTGATGCATGAATATCAGAAAACACGAGTAAGAACGCTCTTCAATCCAGAGTCTGACCCACTAGGGGCTGGTTATCATATTATTCAAAGTAAAATTGCCATTGGTTCCGGAGGCTTAACCGGTAAAGGCTGGTTGCACGGCACTCAATCTCAACTTGAATTTGTCCCAGAGCGACATACTGACTTTATCTTTGCAGTCATCGCCGAAGAATGGGGTATTATCGGCGTAACATTATTGCTTTCAGTTTACTTATTCATTATTGCTCGTGGGCTTTACTTAGCAACACAAGCACAAACGGCATTTGGCCGAATGATGGGCGGTAGTATCGTACTGAGCTTTTTTGTGTATGTATTTGTAAATATTGGCATGGTAAGTGGCATTTTACCTGTGGTAGGTGTACCTTTGCCACTAATTAGCTACGGTGGTACCTCGATGATAACCTTGCTGGCAGGGTTTGGTATTTTAATGTCAATTCACACTCATAGAAAAATGCTTTCAAAGGCGAATTAAATTGATGAAAAAATATTGCCGTTATGGCCTATGGATGGTCTTCGTAATTTTAACCGGTTGCTCATCGTCTCAAAGTGACCGATATAAATTGTCGGATGATGTTGCTCCAGAAGACCCAATCTCTGTAGCCAATATCGAAGATGCTCACCCACGCTACGAACCCTTTAGTCGTGGTGGAAATCGTGATTACAGCCTACGCGGTAAAGATTATAAAATCGTCAAAGATACTAAAAACTTTACTCAATCTGGTTACGCCTCTTGGTATGGTAAAAAGTTTCATGGCCACTTAACGTCTAATGGTGAAGTGTATGATATGTATTCCATGTCAGCGGCTCATAAGACACTACCAATCCCAAGTTATGTCAAAGTAACTAATACTGCAAACGGCAAAACTGCAATCGTTAGAATCAACGACCGCGGGCCTTTTCATGATGGTCGTATTATTGATTTAAGCTACGCCGCCGCCTACAAACTAGGTGTCTACCAAGCCGGTACCGCCCCTGTAAAAATAGATTATATTACGGTGCCAAAAAATAAAGTGGACCATGCTTATTCAAAGCAAGAATACCTCATTCAAGTTGCCGCTGTTTCTGATGCTGAAAAAGCCCGAACTTTAGCGGTAAACCTTGGTCAAAAGTATTCATCACAATATAGTGTTGACAGTACAAGCAGCATCAATCGCATTATGCTTGGGCCATGGAAAGATCAAAGCGATGCCAATCAAGTCTTGATTAAGCTTCAGCAAAGTGGCTATCAATCAGCCTTTATGAAGCACCAGACTCGTAAGTAATACAACAAAAAGTAGCTCTTTATCGTCTTGCGGTTAAACGATATTGTCAGTTTTCGTAGACTTTTGAACCATATCTGATTTCTAGAAAAGTTTCTGTTAGAATACGAAAAATATACGTTCACCTAAAATATTGATTGCATTTATCACATGAAAAATACAGCTAAATATCTAACATCTTTGCTAATACCTTCATTGGCACTTTCAGCATCTTTGATTTCATTGAATGCTTCTGCATCCGATCCTATCGTAGTGCCTAACGCTCCAGAAATTGCAGCGCAAAGCTTTGTGTTAATGGATTACCATTCAGGAAAAATCTTAGCTGAAAAAAATATGGATGAGCGCCGCCACCCAGCTAGTTTGACTAAAATGTTAACCAGCTACGTGATTGGCCAAGAAATCAAATCAGGCAGCATTTCTCGCTCTGATGAAGTCGTGGTTAGTGAAAATGCTTGGGCAAAAAATTTCCCAGATTCATCTAAAATGTTCATCGAAGTAGGCAAAACCGTTACTGTTGATGAGCTAAACCAAGGCATCATCGTGGATTCTGGTAACGATGCTTGTGTCGCGATGGCTGAACACATTGCCGGTTCTGAAGATTCATTTGTTGATTTAATGAATCAATGGGCACAAAAAATTGGCATGGTGAACTCTCACTTTGTTAACGTTCATGGCCTAGATAACGACGAGCACTACTCTACCGCTCACGACCTTGCTATTTTAGGCGCTGCACTCGTTCGTGATGTACCAGATGAATACAAAATCTACGCTCAAAAATCATTCACTTACAATGGCATCACTCAATACAACCGTAACGGTCTATTGTGGGATAAGAGCATGCACGTTGATGGTATTAAAACTGGCCATACAAGTGGTGCGGGCTACAACCTTGTGACTTCTGCAACTGAAGGCGACATGCGTTTAGTCTCTGTAGTAATGGGTACTAAGAGTGAAAATGCTCGTAAAGCAGAGAGCAAAAAATTACTAAACTTCGGCTTCCGCTTCTTTGAAACTGTTGCTCCACACAAAGCGGGAGAAGAGTTTGTTAAAGAAAAAATCTGGATGGGCGATAAGAGTGAAATCTCTTTAGGTGTACAAGAAAATACGTTTGTAACGGTACCTCGTGGCCAAGCAAAAAACCTTTCAGCTAGCTTCGTTCTAGATAAAGAGCTTAAAGCGCCTATCAACAAAGGCGAAGTGGTTGGTAAATTATTTTACCAACTAAATGGTAAAGATGTTGCAGAGTACCCACTGGTTGCTCAAGAAGATGTCAAAGAAGGTGGTATCTTTAGCCGCTTAATTGACTACATTGTTTTACTATTTAAAAGCTGGTTCTAAGTAGCTTGCGATAAAGCACATCACCATTAACTAACAACAAAAGCCGCTGATTATGCGGCTTTTTTGTTTTTAGATAATAAGAACCTCTGTGCGATAACGCATTCATTTTGTTTATATTCTTTATCAGTAACACTCACGCTAAAAACAAAAGTGCATAATCTATACTATATGGATAGCCCACGGTGGTTGAGATCCTACTTCAATCGCATTACTATTCACGCTTTATCGCCCCCTTTCCCCTCAGGAGCACGGTATGCAAGAGCAACCAAAACTAAAAGACTTACTCGAATTCCCATGTCAATTTACCTATAAAGTAATGGGCTACGCGAAACCAGAGTTACCCGATCTTGTATTGAGTGTTATTCAAAAGCACGCCCCAGGTGATTATTCTCCAAGTATTAAACCTAGTGGAAAAGGGACTTATAATTCCGTTTCAATAACCATCACCGCGACCTCGATTGAACAAGTTGAAACTTTATATAAAGAACTTGGTGAGATTGAAATCGTACGCATGGTTTTATAATCAATACGATATTATTTGGATCAGCTCAAAATACCGAAACAAACTCATATACCCTTACTGCTTATGAGTAGTTAGCGGCACTAAAGAGGTTTATAATATTTAGCTGATCCAGTGTTGTAGGACATCCCTTCATTGACACATCACTCTGCGTTAGGATTTTGTACATGGATAGCCACTCAGATCAAGCCACTATAGTAGAACTCCCTACAGCTTCACCCAACCATGTCGTCGTCAGACAACTTGGCCGACAAGATTACCTTCCTGTTTGGGAAGCAATGCATCGCTTTACCGATGAGCGAGATATTCAAACGGTTGATGAAGTGTGGCTAGTGGAACACAACCCGGTTTTTACCCAAGGACAAGCGGGTAAAGTTGAACACCTATTAAATACTGGGGATATTCCTGTCGTGCAGAGTGACCGAGGTGGACAAGTGACTTATCACGGTCCAGGACAAATCGTCGCTTACTTTATGATAAATTTACGCCGCAAGAATATTGGTGTGCGTGAACTGGTCACTCATATTGAAAATATCGTCATAGCGACACTCAAAGAGTTTGGCATCTCCTCGGCATCACGTTCAGATGCACCTGGCGTTTATGTCGAACAACGAAAGATTTGTTCTTTAGGTTTACGTATCCGCAAAGGTTGTTCTTTTCACGGCCTAGCGCTAAACGTCAATATGGACCTATCTCCATTTCTTCGTATCAACCCTTGTGGCTACGCTGGTATGGAAATGATACAGGTTAAAGACGTCAACGGTCCAAACTCTGTTTCAAGTGTCGAATCCGTATTAATCGAAAAAATCACTCACCAACTTGAATATACTCAAGTTGACGTTACGACAGAAAGCCGCTGAAAATATACGCGACAGCTTTAAAAAGTAGGAAGTTATGAGTAAACCAATTCAAATGGAAAAAGGCGTTAAATATCGCGACGCTGATAAAATGGCATTAATTCCAACCAAAACGGTGGCGGTAGAAAAGACTGAGATCTTACGCAAGCCGGAATGGATGAAAATAAAACTGCCTTCTGATAGCCAACGAATTCAAGACATCAAAGCCGCTATGCGCAAAAATGACCTTCATTCAGTTTGTGAAGAAGCTTCTTGCCCTAACTTAGCTGAATGTTTTAACCATGGTACAGCGACATTTATGATCTTAGGCGCAATTTGTACTCGTCGCTGCCCTTTCTGTGATGTAGCCCACGGCCGCCCAAATGCACCAGAAGCCAATGAGCCTCAAAAACTGGCTCAAACCATTCAAGATATGAAACTAAAATATGTAGTCATCACCTCGGTTGACCGTGATGATCTACGAGACGGTGGTGCACAACATTTTGCTGAATGTAATAAAGCGATTCGTGAAAAAAATCCAAACATTAAAATTGAAACTTTAGTGCCGGATTTCCGTGGTCGCATGGACGTGGCACTGGAGTTAATGAAAGACAATCCACCCGATGTGTTCAACCACAACCTGGAAACTGCACCTCGCCTATATCGTCGAGCTCGTCCTGGCGCGAATTACAAATGGTCTTTACAACTCCTGCAGAAATTTAAAGAGCAGCACCCACATATTCCAACTAAGTCTGGCTTAATGATGGGCTTAGGTGAAACCAAAGAAGAGATTGTCGAAGTACTGAAAGATCTACGTGCTCACGGCGTGACGATGCTGACACTAGGACAATACTTAGCTCCAAGCCGTCACCACTTACCGGTTGAACGGTATGTACCGCCTTCTGAGTTTGATGAACTAAAAGAAATCGCTCTAGAACTCGGCTTTACCCATGCAGCATGTGGTCCATTCGTACGTTCTTCGTACCATGCTGATATGCAAGCGCAAGGGATTGAAATAAAATAAACAACGAAGCTCGGTATGCGGGCGCTTCGCTCCTAGTAGCTCGAAAAAGAAAAGTCAATTTTTGAGTTTCTAGCTTCAAGATAAACATAAAAAAGATCGCGATTTAAATCGCGATCTTTTTTGTTTCTAGTAACTTCATAGTTCGAAAAGACAGCGTCGAGAAACGAGCTTCCGAGTCACGAGATTCGACTGTTTATTGTCGAATTAGATAATCCGCTTTACCCACCCACTTATAACTAGTCAGCTCTTCTAAGCCCATAGGGCCGCGTGCATGCAGCTTTTGAGTAGAGACCGCCACTTCCGCCCCCAAGCCAAATTGAGCGCCATCAGTGAAGCGTGTAGAAGCATTCACGTATACTGCTGCCGAACCTGCTGAGTTAATAAATAATTCAGCATTACGAATGGATTCTGTCATGATGGCATCTGAGTGACTCGCATTATGCACCTGCATGTGGTCAATCGCCTCCGCAATATCGCTAACAACTTTTACCCCTAAGGTATAGCTCAGCCATTCCGTATCGAAGTCCCCTTCTTGCACCTCACGCAACTGTGGTAAATCCCCTAATAAAGCTTTCGCTTTCGGTTCCGCGACTAAAGCCACTTTCTCACCTAACTGTTTCGCCAGTTTAGGCAAAAATTGAGCGGCAACGTTTTCATGCACCAATAACGTATCAAGAGAGTTACAAGCCGATGGACGTTGTACTTTTGCATTTTCAATGACATCGATAGATTTCGCTAAATCGGCCGTTTCATCGACAAAAATATGACTGATCCCAAATCCACCAATGATCACCGGAATTGTGCTGTTTTCCTTACACATTTTATGTAGACCAGCACCACCACGAGGAATGATCATGTCGACATAATCATCCAGTTTCAGCAACTGTGAAACGAGTTCACGATCCGGTTTTTCGATGTATTGCACAGCAGCAGCAGGTAAACCAGCTTTCTCAAGCGCTATCTGAATGACTTTGACCAGCTCCATATTAGAAAAGAAAGTCTCTTTTCCGCCACGCAAAATGCTGGCATTACCGGTTTTCAAACACAAAGCTGCAATATCAATCGTCACATTTGGACGAGCTTCGTAAATGACACCTACAACACCCAAAGGAACGCGACGACGCGCCAATGTCATACCGTTTTCTAACACTTTACTGTCAATCTCACTACCAACAGGATCATTCAGGTTAATCACATTACGAACATCAGCAGCAATACCCTCTAAGCGAGACTGGTTTAAGAGCAAGCGGTCTAACAATGCATCGGTTAACCCAGCTTCTCGACCTAGTTCAATATCTTTCTCATTGGCCGCTAAAATAGTCTTGGCGTTGGATTCAAGCTCATCAGCAATGATGGAGAGTGCTTTATTTTTTTGAGCGGTTGACGCTGTCGCTAATTGAAATGCGGCTTGCTTTGCCGCTTGACCCATTAGTGTTAAATCCACAATATTTTCCTTACATTCTTTTTAGCTGATTACTCTTGAATAATAACCAAATCATCGCGATGAATAATAGTGGCGCCATACGCATAACCTAATGTCGCTTCAATCTCAGTACTATGCTTTCCAATCAGCAACTCTAATTCAGTATCTGAATAGCTAACAATACCTTTCGCGAGTAGTTGCCCGTGTTGATCACGTAAACGCACCACATCACCGCGTGAAAAAGTGCCTTTTGCTTGAATGATGCCTTTAGCTAATAAACTACTGCCTCGCTCAATAACCGCCTTCGCTGCACCATCATCTAACACCAAGTCTCCGACGGAAGCTGGGCCCGCCAGAATCCAACGTTTACGATTTTCTAGCGACTCTTCCAGAGCAAGAAAACGTGTGCCTTGTGGCTTATCACTTAATGTATCTACAATCACATTTGGACTACTGCCTGCCGCTATCACCACTTCAATACCAGTACGGCGTGCGATATCAGCGGCTTGTAGTTTAGTCGCCATGCCACCGGTACCCAGTGTTGTTCCACTGCCACCCGCAATTTTACGCAATGTCTCATCGATGGTTTTCACCTCACGAATCAACTCCGCGCTCGGATCTTTTCGAGGATCAGCAGTAAATAAACCGGATTGGTCGGTCAATAAAAGCAACTTATCCGCACCACACAAAATGCCAACCAAGGCTGAAAGGTTATCGTTATCACCGACTTTAATTTCGGTGGTAGCAACCGCATCATTTTCATTCACAACAGGCACAATACCGTGCTCAATCAACGCATTAATGGTATCTCGCGCATTCAGGAAGCGTTCACGGTCTTTCAAATCGGCACGCGTGAGCAGCATTTGGCCAATTTTAATGCCGTACAATTCAAATAAGGATTCCCAAACTTGAATCAAGCGGCTTTGCCCAACCGCAGCTAACAATTGCTTACTGGCCATTGAGTTGGGTAATGCGGGGTAGCCAAGATGTTCTCTCCCTGCTGCGATGGCGCCAGAAGAGACAATAACAATTTGATGACCTTGATTTTTTAACTCAGCACATTGACGAACAAGGTCAACCATACGAGCTTTATTAATTTCTAAGGTACCGCCAGTCAGCACACTAGTTCCCAATTTTACCACGATGGTTTGAGATTCCAGTTTGTTGTTTCCACTTTGATTTGAAGAGGCTTGAGTTGACATGTGTTTCCTGTCAAAAATGAAAATAATAAAAGGGTATACCCAAGTGACTTCAAGGTGCGAGTTTCAGCAAGAATAAAACAAACTTTAGGCTGCGTCAGATTGGTTTGAAAGGTACTTACCTACATTCGCCAATCTTCCTTATCTAAAGATTCGGATGAGAGCTCTGAATTCTGCATCTTGAAGTCACTTGAGTATAATGTTGTATCAATACAAGCGGCATTTCACAAGTAAAAGATAAGGCGTGTTGCGGATAATCCACAAACACGCCTTGCAATATTCTCTATTCGGATAATCTTGCGGCTAGTTACACCGTATCAAAGGAGTTTTTATGAAGACTAACGGTGTAATTGTAATCTCCAGATAGCACAGCAACGAGCTTTTTATGGAACTCTTCTAACGTTCTTTCTACTTCAAGTTGTGATTTTTTAGGGAGCGCAACATCAATCCAATCGCCAGTTTCATCGTATTTACCCAACGTATAATTGGCGACAAAATTATCTTCCTGTTTGTTTAATTCTAGCCACCAGCCCCAAAACTCTCTTAATTCTGGTGACTTTTTATCATCCACGCAGACCGATAAGCAATCAAATAGATAAGTACCAGACTCGCATTCACCTTCACGTAAATAAGGACCAATAGCTTTCAAGGCTGTCATTAAACGATAGTGAGTTGGTGCAGAAGCGTCAGTCATTGAATTCTCCATACATTATTATAATTTAAGAAGATCAATAATCCATTGACCTCCTTGTCTATAGTTCACTATTCGCTCACAAATGTCACTTTTTGAGCGCAATTTTAAGCCAATCGACGGCAGAATTGAGCGCTTGATCATACCCTTGTGAAATTGACTTGGTTCTCAATTCAACCGCTTTACCACCTTGACTGAAAGTAGCCAGACTTTGGTTATCCAACTTAGAACCAACCGGGTCACCTTCTAACCCTAGTGCTAAAATTGGTACCGTCGTTTTTCTGCCAGCAAGTAAACCTTGAGATTTTAGTGACCAAGCTCGGACTTGTTGAGAAAAGCTGGCTATATCGACCGCATTTTTTCCAACGCGAGAAGCGAGTGTATCTAGGTACATCTTAGGCATCATACCGAATTTATTCGCATCGGATAACAACTCATGAATTGGTGCACCCAAAGCAACACATGCACTTACTTTTTCTTGCTCGATAAATGACAATCTGGCCATCACATTACCCGCAAAGCGAAAACCTAATAGCCCAACTTTATAATGATCGACCCAAGGAATATTTGGTAGCTCGTTGAGTACCGCTTGATGCAAACAACTTGAGTCTTCTGTCATTGACCAATGAATATTCGCTCCAACACCGGGCATATCAACCGTAAGCATACCTATTTCATGTTGCGCAAGAAAATCTCGAAACAAGCGCCACATATCGGTCTGTAAACTATCGATCCCGGCACTGACCATTACAATAGGAAGTGGCTTTTCAGTATGTGGCAAATGAAGGTTAGCCATGATCTTTTTATTTTTATACGGAATCTTCAACGCTTTAGTGACATAAGGACTATGCTCCATCGCATCAGCATAAGCCTTATTGGCAAGGACTTGTGCTTGAATAGACAAATTATCCCCTTTAAGGTGCGGATAACTGGCAACACTAAAACACAAGCTAGCAATGAAATATTCATTCGAAGCGGCTTCACCACTCAGTTGAACGGCCTTTTTCTGATGAAACGCACCTTGTTGCGACCATTCATATGCCCAATTTCCTGGGCGATATCCAGCCACAGTATCAAGCCAATCAGGGTGATTATGCTTATTACCTGAGCTAGCAATGCGAGCAAAAACCGATTCAATCTCAATAGGATCTAAACCTTGCCATATCCACTGCATGCGACGTAAAGCTCGGTACCAGGCACTTTTACTACGCTTTTGGTTGGCATCTAATAAGGCCTGACTATCCGATAAATAGCTGATAAAACTCGACGTTTCTTTGGCATGCTGATGCTTGTTGAACAGTGATTCAGATAAATTCTTATTACTTGGTTCCAAGGTACATCTCCACATGTTCTTTCAATCATTATTTCGCCAGCAAATGCTGCCATTGAGCATGACGTTCTAGATATACAACGGCATAACTACAAACTGGTCGAACATTGAGATTTTGAGCATCAACGTCCGTTAACACTGTTTCCATTAAGATTTTGCCACAACCTTGCCCACGCAGTTCATCAGGCACAAAAGTATGAGTAATCGTTAAAGCGCCGTTATGATCAAGATAATCTAAATGTGCCCAGTAACCTGGTGCAACTTCGACTTCATAACGCTGCTTTTGCTTGTCATGTTTAAATGGCGCCATAGTCTAAACCCTCTTGATAAAATACCACCTTAGGATAACGCTTTCCCCCTAGGTTATGCCAATCAATTCATCGCAAAACAAACAAAAAACCCCACACCGTAGTGCAGGGTTTGTTTCTTCATTCAATAAATGACTTTGAATTATTTTTGCTTGCGATTAACCGGCTCTTCAAACTGAAGTGTCATATCCCAAGGCTGTTCAATCCATGTGTCTTGAGCAATATCGACAATATAATCATCAACAAGATCTTGCCCAGCAGGCTTAGCACAGACTGTAATGAGCTTAGCTTTAGGATACATTTCGCGAATATGGCGAGCAGTATCACCACTATCCACTAAATCATCCACGATAAGGAAACCTTCACCATCACCTTCAATCGTTTTTAATACTTTCATTTCGCGCTGATGGTCATGGTCGTAGCTAGAGATACAAATCGTATCAACATAACGAATCCCCAGCTCACGAGCCAAAATAGCAGCAGGAACTAAACCACCACGGCTAACGCCAACAATACCTTTCCACTGCTCAGCTGGCATTTGCTTAGCCGCTAACTGACGACAATACATTTGCATATTGTCCCAAGTGATAATGAATTTATTACTCATAATATAAAACCTGCTTTGTTTGTGTTTCTAAGATGCGATTAAGCACCTGTAAAAATGAATTTTAACAAGAATATTAAGGCGAGAATCCAAACGCCAACGTTCACTTCACGCGCTTTACCGCTTAATAGTTTAATCGCTGCATAAGTGACAAACCCCATCGCGATGCCTTCAGCAATCGAGAAGGTCAAAGGCATCAATAGGCAAACGACGGCAACTGGTGCTGCTTCACTTAAATCATCCCATTCGATGTTTACAAGGCCTGATAACATCAAAATAGCCACATAAAATAATGCGCCCGTTGTCGCATACGCTGGAACCATTCCCGCTAATGGCGAGAAGAATAAAGCAAGAAGGAATAAAATACCAACAACAACTGCAGTTAAACCTGTACGACCACCAACAGCAACACCAGCCGTACTTTCAACAAATGAAGTCGTATTTGAAGTACCGAGTAATGCCCCGATAGAAGTGGCAGTTGAATCTGATAATAATGCTTTATTCAAGCGAGGAATTTTTCCATCCTTACCAATAAAACCTGCTTTATTGGCTACGCCAACGAGAGTGCCTGCAGTATCAAATAAATCGACAAACAAGAAAGCAAACACAACTGAAATCATACCGACATCTAAAATAGCTGAGAAATCAAGCTGCAAGAAAGTTGGAGCCATACTTGGAGGCATAGACATAATGCCACCATAAGCCACATCACCTAAGATCACACCAATTGCAGTAATCACCAAAATAGCAATCATTACCGCGGCTTTAAATCCGCGATGAACCAAAACAATCGTTAATACAAAGCCTAGTGCACCTAAAATGGCAGGGATGGATGTAAGATCGCCTACCGTAACCAAGGTTGCAGGGCTACCTACGACGATACCAGCATTCTTCAGTGCAATTAACGCTAAGAATAGACCAATACCAGCAGAGATCCCTAAACGTAAAGACATCGGAATCGAATTAATAATCAACTCACGAATCTTAAACAAGCTCAATAAAATGAAGAGGATACCTGAGCAAAATACTGCTGCTAAAGCCACTTGCCACGTATGCCCCATTCCTAATACTACGGTGTAGGTAAAGAAGGCATTTAAGCCCATCCCCGGAGCTTGAGCAATTGGGTAGTTAGCGTAGAAACCCATAATGAAACAACCAATAGCGGCAGCAAGACAAGTTGCAACAAAGACCGAACCGTGATCCATGCCTGCTTGTGATAAAATAGCAGGGTTAACAAAAATGATATAAGCCATCGTCAAAAACGTCGTAACGCCGGCTAAGATTTCGGTTTTTACGTTCGTGCCGTATTCCGATAACTTAAATAACTTTTCTAACATGTTGTATCCCTAGAGTGTGCATAGCAGCAATTTTAAACGATTGCGCAATCGATTGAGTGAAAAGGCGTGTAGTTTTCCAAATATTGATAATGAAAGCAATCGGAATCTCACTTTTAATCGATTAGAGCCCAGAATATAAGCAATCTAGAAGGTCTTTAGATAAAAAAAAGCCACCTAAATATTAGGTGGCGATAGAATTCTGAAATCTTAGCGATCCATCTATTCTGAATAATAGGGGGTAATGAAAAACAAACACTGAACACATCCGATCGTAGCACCTTTAGATAGAAAGGTAATTACTGCCATTTATCATTCAATCTTTGTTCACATCTAAGATAGTAATCACTCCGTTCTTACTACCATTAAAGAAGTGGTGAGATAGTACACAAATGGTAATTTAATTACAATTTATTTTTTACTTAAAGACGGGTTACCTATAAAAAACGAGTAAGATCACAAATTAAAGTAATAAAATAACTATACTGAGTAAAAACCACTCTCACAGCCTCATTTATAATGTTGAAAGTACCAATCTTATTCATTAATCTTATCTCTATGCTGTACATCGGGCCTTTCAAGTAGCATTATTCTACACATAACCTATAAACAACTTATTTCCACTATTCTATTTACTCAGTGTAGATAGATGTATTCCAATTAGGAGTCTTTTGTGTCGAATCAACATTCTGAAATCAGTCAACTTTCACCCCAACCTGTTTGGCAATTCTTCGATAAAATCTGTTCGATACCTCACCCATCGAAGCATGAAGAGGCTCTTGCTCAATACATCGTCGAATGGGCAACGTCTCAAAACTTACCAGTAAAACGCGATGAAGCCGGCAACGTATTTATTACTAAACCTGCAACGGCAGGTATGGAAAATAAAAAGAAGGTCGTTCTTCAGGCTCATATTGATATGGTGCCACAAAAAAATGAAGATACCGCTCATGATTTCGCTCAAGATCCAATTCAACCTTATATTGATGGTGAATGGGTGACGGCTAAAGGTACAACGCTTGGCGCTGACAACGGTATGGGTATGGCTTCATGCTTGGCTGTATTAGCTTCGAGCGATATTAAACACGGCCCATTAGAAGTCTTACTCACTATTGACGAAGAAGCTGGCATGACAGGTGCTTTCGCGCTAAAAGAAGGTTGGCTTGATGCTGAGATTCTGTTGAACACCGATTCTGAGCAAGAAGGCGAAATCT
Source organism: Vibrio rumoiensis (assembly GCF_002218045.2). Lineage (NCBI taxonomy): Bacteria > Pseudomonadati > Pseudomonadota > Gammaproteobacteria > Vibrionales > Vibrionaceae > Vibrio > Vibrio rumoiensis. The sequence continues at coordinate 883,796 of NZ_AP018685.1, read as the reverse complement.
ACATGGGTTGTGCTGGTGGTGTAAACGCCTCTATCATTTTTGACCTAGAACGTGAAGTAATACCAACTGACCATACGGTCCTAAAGCTTGCGGTTAAAGGCTTAAAAGGTGGCCACTCTGGTTGTGATATTCACACTGGCCGCGGTAATGCCAATAAATTCCTTGCTCGTTTCTTAGCCAACCACGCTAAAAACTTAGATTTACGTGTGATTGAATTCCAAGGGGGTAGCCTTCGTAATGCCATCCCACGTGAAGCCGCAGCAATTATCGCGGTACCAAATTCAAAACAAGCTGAGCTCACAGACGCGTTCAATCAATACACAGCCTTAGTTCAACAAGAACTAGGACAAATTGAAACTGCACTCACTAGCCAAATTACAGAAGCAAGTAGTCAATTTTCACCGTTGACTCCAGCGGTGCAATCACGCTTTATTGCCGCATTAAATAGCTGCCCAAATGGGGTGATTCGCATGGATGACAACATTGAAGGTGTGGTTGAAACATCGTTGAATGTTGGCGTAATTACTACTGAAGAAAATAAAATCACCATTCTTTGCTTAGTCCGCTCATTGATTGATTCTGGACGTGAAATGGTTGAAGGCACTTTGGCTTCTCTAGCTGAGCTTGCAGGAGCAAAAATTCAATTTGATGGGGCTTATCCTGGCTGGAAACCGGATCCAGACTCACAAATCATGCATATCTTCCGCGATGTTTATGAAGGTATTTATGGTAAAAAACCGAATATCATGGTGATTCATGCTGGCCTTGAATGTGGTCTATTTAAGAAACCCTACCCGAATATGGATATGATTTCGTTTGGCCCTACTATCAAGTTCCCACACTCTCCAGATGAAAAAGTAGAGATAGCCAGCGTGGCACTTTATTGGGAACAAATGATCGCCATCTTGGAAAATATTCCCGAAAAAGCATAAATACGTTGTTCGGTTAGCGTCTCTCGTTTCTCGATCCCAACTCGAGAAACGAGATTCAAAAATCGAGCTTAGTCATATCAAACACAGCTGCCTTTCCATTTCCTCAGGCTTCAACATCACACTCACTCCGAGCAAACGTATTTCACGTCCCTTTTGACGCGTCAGGACTTCTTGTAGCAATTCTTTATAATCTTCTAAAGTAAATATCTGCGCATTATGCTCAATGGTCGTCTGTTGGAAATCAGCAAACTTCACTTTAATACCTTGCTTGGTTATCGCCTTTGATGGTGATGCTTTCAGTAACCTTGCATCTAACTCAGGGTAGAGCTTTTGCTCAATAACTTGCCAACACTGTTCAAAGGTGGATATATTTTCACTAAAGGTTCTTTCTACCCCAACCGATTTACGGTTTCGCTCAACCACTACTTCTCGGTTATCGATACCATGACTTTTCTTCCATAGAGAAGCGCCAAGTAAACCAAATTGCCCTAATACATCACGATAGTTTGATTGCCGCACATCTAAGCAAGTGTACAGACCGGCTTGATGAAGCTTCTCGATACTTACCTTACCCACACCAGGAATCTTCTCTAATGGTAATTGGTCTATTGTTGATTGCACCTTCTCAGGGGGAATTACAGCTATTCCATTTGGCTTATTAAGATCAGAAGCAATCTTAGCTAAAAACTTGAGAGGAGCAACACCTGCCGAAGCAGTTAGATTTAATTCACGTTCAATATCAGCCCGAATCGCTTCGGCAATCAAGGTGGCTGAGCCGTGCAACATTTTACTGTCGGTCACATCCAAATACGCTTCATCAAGCGATAATGGCTCGATAAGAGGCGTATAACGGGAGAATATCGCACGAATCTGCTTTGAGACTTGCTTATACACATCCATCCGACCGTGTACTAAAGTGAGATGAGGGCATAACTGATAGGCTTTTGCGGTGGACAAAGCCGATCGCACACCATATTGACGCGCAATATAATTACAAGTGCTGATCACACCACGTTGCTTACTGCTGCCGCCAACGGCTAAAGGTATATCACGGTACTGTGGAAAATCTCGCATTTCCACTGCCGCAAAGAAACAGTCCATATCAATATGAATGATTTTACGCTCGATATTCACCGATACACCACAAGATACTGTATAAAAACACAGTTAAATGATAGCGCTAAATTCTACGAATACCAAGAAATAAAAATGCCCCAACTTCATAAAGTTGAGGCATTCTAATCAAGCAATTATTATCGTAGATTTACATGATGCGTTTATTATCCCACTCGGCTAATTTCTGTGCTCGTAGCGCAGCTTTAGCTTCACGCTTCTTACGTGCATCACATGGTTCAGGACAGTTGCAGACTTTATCAACACCTACCGCCCCTAATCCGCCACAACTGCCTTTTACCACTTTCTTCTGAAAGATATAGCCCACAGACATTGCCGCGATCACAGCTAAGAAAATAAAAAATGTAATACCATAAGTTGCCATGGAGCACCTCGTCTATTGTGTGTCTTTCAAATACGGCTTAAACGCATTTGAACTAAATTCTTTAAAACCGTCATCTGTTTTGACGATATACAAAACCGGAATATTATTCTGGTTGGCAATGCGCAAACCTTCTGTCTCACCCAGTACCATCAAGCCTGTCGATAAACCATCTGCCGTCATACACGACGGATTAAGAACTGTCACCGAAACCACTTTATTATTAATCGGCTTACCTGTTTTCGGATTAATGATATGAGAATAACGTATTCCATCTTCTTCAAAATAATTACGATAATCACCTGAAGTCGCTATCGCCATATCACCCGGTTCAATAATATTTTCGACAGAACGTTGGTTAACAACGGGTTTTTCTACCGCGATACGCCAAGGCACACCATCACGGTTTTTACCTTTAACGCGAATTTCGCCACCCACTTCAACCATGTAGTTATGAATACCAACAGATTCTAAGTAATCTGCTACTTCATCAGTACCACGGCCTTTCGCAATACTTGAAAGATCAACATACAACTCTGGAATATCTTTAATTAACGCATCACCGGTTTCACTTAAATGCTGAATTCCAGTAATTTGACGACGCTCTGATAACATTTCTGGTGTAGGAACGACATCAGGACGATCTTCTGGCCCAAACCCCCATAAGTTCACAATAGGACCAACCGTCACGTCCATTGCCCCTTCTGTGAGCTTATTAATGCGCAATGCTTCGCGAACTACTGCTGCAGTATCACTAGAAACCGAAAAAGGTTCGCTGTTCGTATGTTGATTAAAGCGACTAAGCTCGGAATCAGGTCGATAAGTCGACATTTCATCATTCACTTTCTCGAGTACTTTGTCGATTTCTTTTTGTAATACTTCAGGCTTAGGCTGCTCATCTTGAACAATGTATTTTACATTATAACCCGTTCCCATTGTTGGACCAGATAGGTGTACTTGCTCTGTTGGTTTTGAACAACCGGTTAATAATATCACAGAGAGAACAACCAAAAGCCAAGCGTGTACCGACTTAGCAAGTTGAATAGTTCGTAATTTCACTTGCTTACTCCTTTCAAAAGGTAACAATAAAATAATTAGAAATTGATGCTATCTAATCTAAGTGAGATCGCCATTTCTAATTATTCTAAAAAAGAATGGCCGACTTAGATAAGTCAGCCATTATTATCAAAGGCTTAATGATTAGCCGCCGAAATCATCCAATAGAATGTTTTCGTCTTCCACACCAAGATCTTTCAGCAAGCCAATAACGGCTGCGTTCATCATTGGTGGACCACACATGTAGTATTCACAATCTTCTGGAGCTTCATGATCTTTCAGGTAGCTTTCGTATAGAACATTGTGGATAAAGCCAGTCTTACCTTCCCAGTTATCTTCTGGAAGTGGATCAGACAATGCACAGTGCCATTCAAAGTTATCATTCTCAGCCGCTAGACCATCAAAGTCTTCTACGTAGAACATTTCACGCTTAGAACGAGCACCATACCAGAAGCTCATCTTACGCTTAGACTTCAGGCGCTTAAGCTGATCGAAAATATGTGAACGCATTGGCGCCATACCAGCACCACCACCGACAAACACCATTTCCGCATCCGTATCTTTCGCGAAGAACTCACCAAATGGACCTGAAATCGTACACTTGTCGCCTGGTTTCAGAGACCAAATGTAAGAAGACATGATACCCGGTGGTACATCAGGATTATTAGGTGGCGGCGTAGCGATACGCACGTTCAGCATAATAATACCTTCTTCGTCTGGATAGTTCGCCATCGAGTATGCACGGATGGTCTCTTCTTCCACTTTTGATTCATAGCGGAACAAGTTGAATTTTTCCCAGTCTTCACGATATTCCTGAGGAATATCAAAGTCAGAGTATTTGATATGGTGCGCTGGCGCTTCAATTTGAATATAACCACCTGCACGGAAAGGTACAGACTCACCATCAGGGATCGCAATCTTGAATTCTTTGATGAAGGTTGCTTCGTTATTATTAGAAATAACTTCACATTCCCATTTTTTCACACCAAAGATTTCTTCAGGTAATTCAATTTCCATGTCGGTTTTCACGTTAACTTGACAAGCTAAACGTTCACCTTCACGAGCTTCACCTTTCGAAATATGATCCAATTCTGTTGGTAGAATATCGCCACCACCAGATTTGATTTTAACGCGACATTGGCCACAAGAACCACCGCCACCACAAGCTGAAGACACGAAAATGCCAGAGCTTGATAGTGCACCAAGTAGCTTGCTACCTGCGCTTGTTGTAATGGCTTTCTCAGGATCGCCATTAACGGAAATCGTAATATCACCTTCTGGAACCAGCTTAGATTTAGCGAAAAGAATCACTAAAACTAAAGCTAGAACGATCAGAGTAAACATCACGACGCCAAGAAGAATAATGTCCATTGACTATTCCTTATTTATTGGGCGTTTACCCTTAAAGTTGAATACCAGAGAAAGACATAAAGCCTAACGCCATAAGACCCGCGGTGATGAAAGTAATACCTAGACCACGAAGACCTGGAGGTACATCTGAATATTTCATCTTCTCACGGATACCTGCTAACGCAACGATAGCTAACATCCAACCTAAACCTGAACCGAAGCCGTATACGATTGACTCTGTGAAGTTATAGTCACGTTGAACCATGAACGACACACCACCAAAGATGGCACAGTTAACCGTAATCAACGGTAGGAAAATACCCAGTGCGTTGTACAAAGGTGGGAAAAAGCGGTCAAGCACCATTTCCAAGATTTGTACTAGAGCGGCAATAACACCGATGAAAGTGATGAAGTTTAGGAAACTTAAATCCACACCTTCAACTAATGCGCCCTCTTTTAACACGTAGGTATACACCAAGTTGTTAATTGGCACTGACAACGTCAATACCACAACAACCGCAACACCAAGGCCGATTGAGGTTTTTACTTTTTTCGATACCGCTAGAAACGTACACATGCCCAAGAAGAAAGACAGTGCCATATTCTCAATGAAAATCGAACGAACTAGTAAGCTAATATAATGTTCCACGTCAATTACTCCTTCGCTTCGATTTGTTCAGGCTTCAAGGTACGAAGAATCCAAATCAAGAAACCAATCAAGAAGAATGCAGATGGTGCCAATAGCATTAAGCCATTTGGTTGGTACCAACCACCGTCAGAGATTAGTGGTAAAACTTGCATACCAAATAATCGACCTGAACCAAGTAATTCACGGAAGAAGCCTACTACGATAAGAACAAAGCCATAGCCTAAACCATTTACAATACCATCAATAAAAGACGGTACTGGTGCTTCTTTCATCGCGAAAGCTTCTGCACGACCCATTACGATACAGTTAGTAATAATCAAACCAACGAATACAGAAAGTTGTTTTGAAATATCGTAGAAGTAAGCACGAAGTACTTGGTCTACCACGATTACTAACGATGCAATGATCGCCATTTGTACAATAATACGAACACTGCTAGGAATGAGGTTACGCATCAAAGATACGAAAAAGTTAGAAAATGCTGTTACAAACATTACCGCTAATGTCATTACAAATGCGGTTTCTAACTTTGTTGTTACTGCTAGAGCAGAACATACACCTAAAACTTGCAGCGCGATTGGGTTATTGTCAAAAACAGGCCCAATAACCGCTTTCTTAAACTCTTTTACGCTAGCCATTAGTTAAGTTCTCCTGCACGTACTTTTGCAAGGAATGGTCCATAACCCATGTCGCCTAACCAAAAATCAAATTGATGCTGAACACCATTACTCGTTAAGGTTGCGCCAGAAAGACCGTCGACACCATGCTCAGAACCTTGCGGTGCACCACCTTTAACAATCTTGATTGCAGGTTTATTGTTTTCATCAAACAATTTTTTACCTTCAAATTGAGCTTTCCATTTAGGGTTCTCAACTTCACCACCAAGTCCAGGGGTTTCACCTTGTTCATAATAAGTAATACCGTTTACTGTATTACCGTCAGTTTGTACCGCAACAAATGCATACATCATTGACCATAGACCAGTACCGTTAATTGGAAGAATTACTTCCTTAACGTTCTCACCGTCTTTAACAAGGTAAACGATCCCTTTGTTTGGACGACGTAAGATCTTAGCAAGATCTTGCTCTGGCGTTAATTTAATGGATTGAGAAGGATCTTTTGACGCAGCACGCATATCGTACTTGCTCGCATCACCTTCGACAAACTCACCCGTATTGAAGTCAATCAAACGAGGTTCAATACTTTCTTTATAGATAGATTGAATCTCTTGCGGATTTTTCGCATCAAAACCAGCAACCGCTACGATGTTACTTTGAACATCAAGTTTAGCATTGGCTACTTGTTTTGGTTTTAATAGTACAGCCGCCGTTGATACCACTACCGAACACACAAGGCTCAGCGCGACAACGGTAACTAGCGTACCTTTAATGGAATCTTTATTTGCCATAGCGAGCTAGTCTCCTTTTGACGTTCTTCTCAACGACAAAGTAATCGAACAACGGAGCGAAGAGGTTAGCGAATAGAATCGCTAGCATCATACCTTCTGGATAGGCTGGGTTAACCACACGGATAAGTACACACATCACACCGATTAAAGCACCGTACGCCCACTTACCTTTATTGGTAAATGAAGCCGATACTGGATCGGTCGCCATGAAGATCATACCGAATGCAAAACCACCTAGAACCATGTGCCAGTACCAAGGCATAGCAAACATTGGGTTAGTGTCTGAACCGATAAGGTTAAACATGGTTGATACTGCCGCCATACCAATCATTACACCTGCAATGATACGCCATGAAGCAATTCGCATGTAAACGATCATTAGACCACCAAGGATTAGAGCTAAGGTTGAAACCTCACCCATAGAGCCTGGGATATTACCAATGAAAGCGTCCATCCAAGAAATTGAATGACCCGTTACCGTATTCACTAATGAACCGTGACCACCTTGAGCCCACTGGCTAAGCGCCGTAGCACCAGAGAATCCATCTGCCGCTGTCCAAACTGCATCACCAGAAATTTGTGCTGGGTAAGCAAAGAACAAGAAAGCACGACCGGCTAATGCAGGGTTTAGGAAGTTACGACCTGTACCACCAAAGATTTCTTTAGCGACAACCACACCGAAAGTGATACCTAAAGCGGCTTGCCATAGCGGTAGTGTTGGCGGAACGATTAACGCAAACAAGATAGAAGTTACAAAGAAACCTTCGTTAACTTCATGCTTACGAATCATACAGAACAATACTTCCCAGAAACCACCTACGGCGAAAACAACTGCGTAGATAGGCAGGAAGTAAGTTGCACCAAGCAGCATCATACTGCCCCAACCCGCTTGGTCAGAAAGCGTTCCACCAAGCATTTCTGTTAACCAGTAGTGCCAATCACCAGAAATGATTGAAGCAAGTTGGTCACCAGAGTACATGTGGTTAAGTGCAACAATGGCTTGATGGCCAGTGTTATACATCCCCCAAAACATTGCTGGGAATACCGCTAACCAAACCATGATCATGATACGTTTTAAATCAACACTATCACGAACATGAGAACTGCGCTTTGTTACCGTACCCGGCGTGTAGAATAGAGTCGCCGCAGCTTCATACAAAGCAAACCAACGCTCATGTTTCCCGCCAGGTTCAAAATGCGGTTCAATATCTTCTATAAATTTCTTAAGGCCCATGAATTAACCTTCCTTCTCGATCTTGTCTAGGCAATCGCGAAGTAAATCGCCATATTCATATTTACCAGGACATACAAAGGTACATAACGCCAAATCTTCTTCATCCAGCTCTAAAACGCCTAAACGTTGTGCGCTATCAGAATCCCCAGCACAGATATCACGAAGCAACAATGTTGGTTCGATATCTAATGGCATCACACGCTCATAGTTACCGATTGGCACCATTGAACGATCACTACCATTTGTTGTAGTGGTCATGTTGAATACACGACTTGGGAATAAGTGGCTTAAGAAAGAACGAGTTACAGAGAACTTGTGCGCGCCAGGCATAGCCCAACCAAGAAACTCTTTTTCACGACCTTCATGAAGAACCGACACTTGTGCATGGTAACGACCAAGATAAGCGTGAGGACCTGAAGCCGTGGTACCAGACAATACTGAGCCAGATATTACGCGAGCTTCGCCCGGTAGAATCTCACCTTCAGTTAAATCATCAAGATTTGCACCAATACAAGTGCGAACTAAACGAGGCTCTTTGATTGCAGGACCCGCTAATGAAACCACACGATCTGTGTAAATTTCACCAGTAAGGAATAGCTGACCAAATGCAATAACGTCTTGGTAGTTCAAGCTCCAAGCAACATTTTCTAAGCTCACTGGGTACAAGTGATGCATGTGAGTCCCCGCCAAACCAGCTGGGTGTACACCTGCAAACACATGTTCTTCTACATTAGATTGAGAAGATTGTGGCAATGTTGTAGAGGCTTTACATACATAGACCTTGCCATCTGTTAGAACAGATAAAAGATCTAAGCCAGCCGTAAATGCTTCTGCTTGTTCATTAATAATCACAGCAGGATCTGCCGCTAATGGATTAGTATCCATTGCTGTCACAAAGATCGCCTGAGTGGTCGAATCGATTGCTGGAACCTTGCTGAACGGACGAGTTCGCAATGCAGTCCACATACCAGATTCAATTAGCTGATTCTTCACCGCTTCACGGTCAAGTTTTGCTAATTGATCGGCAGCGTAGCTTTCGAAAGTCACTTGGTCATCACCTGATACTTCAATCACAACCGATTGAAGAACACGTTTTGCACCACGATTTACTTCGATAACTTTACCGCTTGCAGGTGAAGTGTACTTAACGCCAGGATTCTTTTTATCTACAAAAAGAATTTGGCCTTTTTTCACTTCATCATCAACGCGAACATGCATAGTTGGACGCATACCCACGTACTCTTCGCCAAGCAAGGCGACTGTTTTGATGGACTTGCCATCATTAATCACCTGAGCAGGAACTCCAGCAATAGGAAGATCCAAGCCCTTTTTTATTGTAATCATACGCACTTGCACTACTTTATTTAGGGAAATAAGATTCTTTTAATTGCGTAACTTAAAGACACGACTTTTTTGTGTCCGGCTCTGATTTTGTAAAAAAAACCAGAATCGCAACATCCGTATAAAAAGGCCTAATTTTATCAATAAGCTCTTCTAGGTCGCGTATTCTAACATCTTTTATGAATATCTTGCCATTCTCATTAGGAGTATTCGGCTATTTTTTTGCAGCTAAGTTAACGCCATTAAATACAAAAATGTATATATTTGATGCACACCACAATTATCAAAATCCATTTTATATGGAAGAAACAAACCAAGTAACCGATTAACCTTACTATTTAAGTGGTATTAAGCCTGATTTTGTTAAAATTGACATTGACATGATTGAACACTGAATTACTTTCCGCCACCCGCACATTTAGGCGAAGCAGGAGCCACTCCATTCGCTTCTTGCCATTCCAATTCGGTATAAGCATGGATAGATAAAGCATGAATATGGTTTTCCAGCTCATCATTAAGGATTGCATTAATAGATCGATGACGAGCAATCAGCCTTTTATCATCGAATTGCTCACTCACCACAATCACTTTAAAATGACTTTCAGAACCGGGCGGAACGTTATGCATGTAACTTTCATTCTGAACCTCTAAATGGATAGGGTTGAATTCGGCTTGTAATTTTCTTTCGATTAAATCTTGAATCATAATGCTCACCTTCTAAGTATCCCACCAAGATGCCATGAAAACGGCAATAAACTCAATTGAATTTATACGTTGAAATCATGACATTTAAACACAGAGTTTCTACTATCTTGTTCAAACACCTTCTGCGACAATGTACGTCCAAGTGACTTCAATATGCAGATAAAAGATAAATATGAAGACTGAACTAACCTTATATGATCGCACCTTAACATTATCTCGTTTCCCTAAACGCGCCAATGAAACATTACAAGCTTGGGATGCGGGTGATGAATATTTGATTAATCATGTAGAAGAAATGGATCTCCCTTCAGGCCGAAACATCCTGATTCTCAATGACCATTTTGGTGCGCTTTCATGTTGGTTCTCAGAAAAACATAGCGTCACAATGATGAGCGATTCATTTATTTCTCACAAAGGTACATTGAAAAATTTACAGCGTAATAAATGCCCTAAAATTCAATTTTTGAATTGCTTGCAAGAGATGCCTAAGCACATTGATCTTGTATTAATGCAACTACCAAAAAGTAATCGCTTACTTACTTGGCAGCTTTCTAAACTACGTGAATCACTCTCCGAAACGTGCCCAATCATTGGCGTAAATAAAGCCAAAGAAATCCACACATCTACTCTTACTTTATTTGAAAAGCACCTAGGCGAAACTAAAACCTCATTAGCTTGGAAAAAACATCGTCTCGTGTTCTCACAAGCCAATTGTCAGCCGATCATTCCAGTGCCAGCAGAATGTGAATGGCAAGTTGATGGTCAGAATATCACTTTATCCAACTATGCCAATGTTTACTCAGGTGAAAGCTTAGATCTGGGCGCAAGGTTTATGCTTGATTACATTCCAGTAGATGAAGAATTAAGACACATCATTGACCTAGGGTGTGGTAATGGCGTGCTATCAATTAAAGCAGGACAATTAAACCCTCAAGCTCGAATCACCAGTATCGATGAAAGCTTTATGGCTGTCGCTTCGGCACAAAAGAATTTAGAAAAAAACCTGGGTTCGGATAGAAATATTCAAGTTATTGCCAATAACTGCTTAGATGGTATGAAAGACAACAGTACGTATTTGGTATTGTGTAACCCCCCTTTTCATCAAAACAACACTATTACCGATCACATCGCTTGGCAAATGTTCTGCGATGCAAAAGATGCATTGAACCATAATGGCAAATTGCTGGTCGTAGGAAATCGACACTTAGAGTATCCAACCAAGTTATCTCGCTTGTTTGGTCAGCAACAAGTGACAATTGTGGCGGAAAATAATAAATTCGTCATTATTGAAGCAATCAAAAACAATGACTTAAATAAAAAGACTAAATAAGGATATAAAAATGAAGAAGCTGATTATGTTATGCGCGGCTTTGGTATTAACGGCTTGTGCCAGCGTTTCTCAAACCGATTTAATTAACCTTACTCCGTCGTCCACCCTAAGCTCGAGTAAGGCTGTCGATGGCTTAGCTTTCACTCTGACTAGCCAAGATGTTCGTAGTGCGCAATTCATTGCCGTCATTAAACGTGATGATGAAGAACAAGTTCAACCAATGCATGCGAAACAAAACGTTCGTAAAGCTTATGAAGCAGCGGTTTACCAGCAGTTTTTCTCTCAAGGCTTTACGATGACTAAAAACAGCAACAATATTGTGAATATTCAAGTTGTCGATGCCTTAGCAACCGTTAACCAAGGGCCTGTTAAATACGGAATTGAAGGTAAAGTCACCTTAAAAATCACTGCTGAAACCCCCAATGGCAAATTTGTCAGAACTTACACCGGCTCAGGCACAAAATCAGGCTCATTCACAGCCGATAAAACCGATGTAGAAGAAGTGATTAACCGCGTATCAAGCCGAGTGTTAACCACCATTGCCAAAGATTCAGAATTAACAAAATATATGAAGGATAACTTTTAATGAAAAAAATCTTATTTGGGCTGCTGATGCTATTTAGCGTTTCAAGTTTTGCAGCCCCAACGGTTGAGTTTGAAACCTCTATTGGTAATTTCACGATTGAATTAAACCAGCAGCAAGCGCCTATTACCGTGAAGAACTTCCTAAAGTATGTCAACGATGGGAGCTATGTTGGCACTCAATTTCATCGTGTGATCCCAGGTTTCATGGCCCAAGGTGGCGGTTTTGATAAAGACATGAACGAACGTTCTTCTTATGCCCCTATCCGCAATGAAGCAACCAATGGTTTAGAAAATTTAACCGCGACCGTCGCAATGGCCCGTACTAGCAATCCAAACTCCGCAACTCGCCAGTTTTTTATTAACTTAAAAGACAATGACTTTTTAAACTACTCACGGAGTTCTGCCGGTTACGCCGTATTTGGTAAAGTAACGAAAGGCTTTGATGTTGTCAGAGCGATGGCGCAAAAGCCGACTCGTTCTATGGGGTCGATGCAAGATGTTCCAGTCACGCCAATCATGATTACCAAAGTCACGGTGAAGTAATCTCTTACCGTCTAGATTACCACTTCAACTTATAATATTTATTGCAGCCATCTTAATTTGATGGCTGACTTTTCTATGCAGCTTTTTTTTGCATAGCCTATGTAACCAAGGAGAAAAACATGGCTTCTATGACCTGGAAGGCAACCATACAAACCTACTTAGATAAGCGTCTATTATGGGTCTTCATGTTAGGTTGTTCGAGTGGCTTTCCTTGGGTACTAATTGGCTCCAATATGTCGGGTTGGCTAAGTGATGCTGGTTTAAATCGCTCAACCATTGGCTATTTTGGGGCGGTATTTGCGGTGTATGCTATCAATTTTTTGTGGGCTCCTTTGATTGACCGAGTCAAAATTCCGCTACTGCATTCATGGCTTGGCCAACGAAGAAGCTGGATATTATTGTGCCAAGCGATCATGCTAGTCTGCACTTTCTTCTTAGCTGAATTAAATCCAACCAATAACTTAATTTTAATCTCCGCGTTTGCATTAGCTATTTCAACCGCTTCTGCAACTCAAGATATCGCGATTGATGCTTTCCGCATTGATAGCTTCCCTAAAAGTAATAACAGTAAACTGCCGCAGGCGTCAGCCATGGCCGTCATTGGTTGGTGGACCGGTTATTCACTTCCAGGTTACCTAGCCTTTTCCAATGCTGATGCTTATGGTTGGAACAACGTGTATTACGGCATGACGCTCGTTATCGCCTTATTAATGTTATTTACACTACTCACAGGCGAGCCAAAAACTCAGCGAGACGAACTGCAACATCAAGCCGAAAAACGCCACGAAAAAGTGGTTAACTCAAAAGTTGCCGCTTGGCTAACGGTAACGGTCGTTGAGCCTTTCCTTGATTTCTTCCGTCGCAATGGTATTGGCGTTGCCATTACTTTATTGTTGTTTGTCTTCCTATTTAAAATTGGTGAAGCTTTTCTGGGTCGAATGTCGATTGTGTTTTACAAAGAAATTGGCTTTAGCAACGAACAAATTGGCGAATACTCTAAATTGATTGGATGGGGAGCAACCATGTTATTTACCTTTGTAGGTAGCATGTTCAACGTCCGATTTGGTATTGTTAAAGGGCTTATGATCGGCGGCATTGCCATGGCAAGCAGTAACTTAATGTTTGCTTGGATTGCATCGGTTGGACCTAATGAACATTTACTTTTAGCTACCGTATTAGTCGATAACTTTACCACCGCCTTTTCAACCGTGGCATTTGTCTCATTCTTAACGGTATTGACTGGCCAAGCATTCTCAGCGACTCAATATGCATTATTAGCATCATTAGGTAACTTCGGCCGTACCACTCTGTCATCGTTTAGTGGTGAACTCGCCGATAGCTTAAATAGCTGGCCACTGTTCTTCATTATCACGGCTGTCATGGTGATCCCAAGTCTGATTATGCTGTATGTATTACGCCATTATTTTCACGACTTACTTGAAAAAGCACGAAACCAACAATAGAACCCTATAAAAACACGAATAGAAAACAGCCAAGGCAAGCGGTTGCCTTGGCTGTTTTTCGTTCTAAATTCAGAAATCTGCACAGATTTTAATAACAAGTTCCATCCAAGATCCCATTTACGTGATAACAATCACAATAAATATTCAAGTTTGCAGCTTTTATCACTTACAAATGAGAGCGAAACAGATATTATCTGCGCCACTTGAAATGCCCACACCATTAATCGGTGTACCTATAAATTTAACTTAGATTAAAAAGAGAGCCCCCACTCATGCGTAAAACACTTTTAGCTCTTAGTCTTGTTGCTGCTTCAGCGCCTGTTTTAGCTGCGGACTATTCAGATGACATTCATAAGAATGACTATAAGTTTGTAAACTTCAATCTAATGTATGCATTAAACGAGAAACCACAACCAAAGTCTGCGGGTAACTCAGGTCATGATTACTTAGAAATGGAATTTGGTGGTCGTTCTGGAATTTTTGATCTTTACGGTTACGTTGATGTCTTCAACCTAACAAGTAATGACAATGATGAAAATGATAAGAAAGATGGCGAAACGCAAAAAATCTTTATGAAATTTGCCCCTCGCGTTTCTATCGATGCTTTAACAGGTAAAGATTTATCATTTGGTCCAGTACAAGAGCTTTATGTTGCGACTCTAATGGAGTGGGACGGCGGTATCGGTGGTGTTAATACTCAAAAAGTCGGCCTTGGTTCTGATATCAATATGCCTTGGTTTGGCAAAATGGGCTTAAACCTATACGCTACTTACGATTCAAATGCAAATGAGTGGAACGGTGGTCAAATCTCGACTAACTGGTTTAAACCTTTCTACACTTTTGGTAATGGTACCTTTATTTCTTACCAAGGTTACATCGATTACCAATTTGGTATGAAAGAATCAGCTGGCTCAACTGCAAGCAATGGTGGTGCTATGTTCAACGGTATCTACTGGCACAGTGAACACTTTGCTGTCGGTTACGGTTTAAAAGCTTACTACAACGTTTACGGTATTAAAGACAACCTAGATATCGGTGGTGGTGATGAGCTTCAATCAAGTGGCTTTGCACACTACTTCGACGTAACTTACAAGTTCTAATCGAGCGCAACGCTGACGTTGCATAAGTTAGAATGATAAGTAAACGCTAATGGCGCAGATTGAATATTCAGTCTGCGCCATTTTGTTATTTACGATAAACTATACCCTTCGTACTTGAAGCTGCAGTTTTGTTGACAGCGTTCATTCACTTGTCGCCTCACTGCAAGTCCAATTACTTTGGGTATAAGCTTCGGATAGAGCAAATAGAAATGGAAAACAAATGAAGATTGGTATTGTTGGCATTGGTGCACTAGGTTCATTGTGGGCAACTAAACTACGGCAAGCGGGTCATGATGTACTCGCGATCACCCGTGATCACTCACAGCGATCCATTTCGATTACACTTGATCAGCAAGCAAAGTTTGAGATTCCAGCCAATGACTTTACTCAACTCAGCAGTTGCCAAGCTATCATCATTACAGTGAAATCAACTCAGGTAAAACAAGCCATAGAGCCTTTGTTTGAATACTTACCCTCCAACATACCACTTATCTTTCTTCACAATGGAATGGGCGCGCTTGACCAACTTGGCGAGCAATGGAATCAACATTCTTTATATTTAGCCACGACGACTCATGCGGCTTTTAAGCCAAACAAGCAACAAGTAAAACATACCGGTATTGGGCAAACCTTAATTGGAACATACCGAAAAACGAAGTTAACACCTCAACTAGACTCGATCATTCAAGTGTTAGATTCTGCCCTGCCTAAAGTGGTTTGGCACAAGCAGATTAATGACGCGCTATGGCAAAAGTTAGCCATCAATTGTGTTATTAACCCTATGACCGCGATCTACCACTGCAAGAACGGTGAATTACTGCAATCTCAATACCAAACAGAAGTCGATAACTTAATTAATGAGTGCCATCAGGTAATGCAAGCGGCTGGACAAAACCAATCGTTAAGCGAATTATCCTCCACCATTAAACAAGTGATGCTTGCCACTGGCGATAATTTTTCATCCATGCATCAAGATATTCACCACCAACGCACTACTGAAATTGACTTCATCACTGGCTTCTTATTACAAAAATCGACTCAACACCAAATTGCTTGTCCGCATCATCAAGCGCTCTACCAGAAAATAAAACAATTAGAAGAATCGTTTATTTAGGTATAAACGAGAGAGTTTAAGCACGTTCTAATATGGTCTATACTTCGCCCACTTCATTGACGCACCAAGGTTTATTTAATGTCTTCTCAAACGACTTTTGACATTCAAGCAGTTCGCCAACAATTTCCTTTTCTGAACGGCGATAGCTCCGTGGTGTATCTTGATAGTGCTGCCACAACGCAAAAACCTCAATGCGTCATTGATACGATCAGTCACTATTACGGCAAACAAAATGCTAATGTGCACCGTGGTAGCCACAGCCTTACCGCCCAAGCGACAACCCAATTTGAACAAGCACGAGAATGCGTACAGCGTTTTATCAATGCATCATCAAATAAAGAAGTTATCTGGACACGAGGGGCAACCGAAGCGATCAACTTAATCGCTCAAACCTATGCACGTGATACCCTTCAATCGGGCGATGAAATTTTGGTTGGCGAAATGGAGCACCATGCCAATATCGTACCGTGGCAGATCGTCGCACAGCAAACCGGGGCTAAAGTGATCAAGGTACCAATGACCGCCGATTGCCAATGGGATATGCAAGCCTATCAAGCGCTTTTAAGTGAGAAGACCAAAATTGTTGCCGCGGCACACATGACTAATGTCACCGCGACTCGTCAGCCAATTGAAGAGATTATTACCCGCGCCCATCAAGCAGGCGCTGTCGCGGTGATTGATGGTGCGCAAGGTATCGTGCATGAAACTGTCGACGTTCAATCTCTAGATTGTGATTTTTATATTTTCTCTGGTCATAAATTGTATGCTCCCGCCGGAATCGGTGTGTTATATGGCAAAGAGGCGATTTTAAACCTCATGCCGGTATGGCACGGCGGTGGCAAAATGGTCGAAAAAGTCAGCTTTGAACACACTTCATTTTCTGGCCTGCCAGGGAAATTTGAAGCCGGCACCCCAAACGTTGCTGGGGCACTGGCATTAGCAACCGCTATTCAATGGTTACAAGGCTTCGAAAAGAATGAGCTTGAATCCCATTATAAAAAACTTCTCGATAAGTTAGTTGATGGGCTCAATCACATTGAAGGTATTCAGATCATTGGATTACAACCTGATACCAGTGTCGTCAGTTTCACTTTGAACTTAGAAGGTGAAGCTATCCACCATAACGATATTGCAACGTTACTGGATCAACAAGGCATTGCCGTACGCTCGGGACATCATTGCGCGCACCCTTTAATGGATGCGCTAGGAATTAATGGGACAGTAAGGGTGTCGCTGGGTATCTATAATAATGAGCAAGATATTGAAGCGTTTTTAGCTGCTTTGAATAAAGCGATAGACCTGCTTTAATTCGGATCATTTTGTTTGAAGTAAGAAGATTTGAAAAACAGAGATTGAATAGGTCGATTTTCTTACTTAACCAATTGCTGAATTTGATCCACAATCGCTTTAAGCCCATTACCACGTGATGGGCTTAAATGATCAATCAGTCCTAGTTGTGCAAAATACGCTTCAGTATCAAACGCTTTAATCGCCTCTGTCGTTTGGTGATGAAAAGCCGCCAACACCAAAGCAATTAAACCGCGCACGATTCTCGCATCAGAATCAATATGAAAACTCCAATACTCACCATCAAACCCCGACACTAACCATACTTTGCTCTCACACCCCGAAACAAGAAGCTGATCTTGCTTTAATGCTTCATCCATTTTAGGCAATAACTTGCCCCACATGATCACTTGACGATAACGGTCTTCCCAGCTCGAAAAGCCAGACATGGTTTCTATGATGTGCTCAGTGGTCATGGTGGTGCCAAATGGGTGAGTCATAATGGGATCTCGTTGCTCGTTGCTCGTTGCTCGTTGCTCGTTGCTCGTTGCTCGTTGCTCGTTGCTCGTTGCTCGTTGCTCGTTGCTCGTTGCTCGAGGTGATTTTTAATGTGATTAGCTAACCTGTCAACTACCACAGACCGCTTTTTCGATATACGAGAAGCGAAGCGCCCGAGCCACGAGAGTCGATCTCCTAGGAACTAGGAACTATTTTATACTTCTGAATCAACTTCTCAACAATCCTTGATACCGCCACAAAACCAAAGGTTGCAGTGACGACGGTAGCCGCGCCAAACCCACTGGCACAATCCATACGCTTTGGACCTTCCGCGGTCGATTTGGTCGCACAGACACTACCATCAGCTTGAGGGTATTTGAGATGCTCGGTGGAAAACACGCAATCAATGCCGAATTTACGTTGTGGATTTTTACTGAAATTATGATGACGGCGCAAAGTATCTTTTAATTTCTTGGCTAATGGATCTTGAATCGTTTTGGTCAAATCAGCAATTTGAATTTGGGTTGGATCGGTCTGTCCGCCCGCGCCACCGGTGGTGATTACCTTTATCTTATTACTACGACAATACGCCAACAGAGCCGCTTTCGGTTTGATACTATCAATCGCATCTAACACATAATCAAAATCTTTACTGATGTACTGATTCACATTATCCGGAGTAATGAAGTCGTCGACTAAGTTAACTTTACATTCAGGGTTAATCAGCGCGACACGCTCAGCCATCACTTCAATTTTACTCTGCCCAACCGTGCCATTTAACGCATGGATTTGACGGTTAATATTGGTGACACACACATCATCCATATCAATCAAGGTCAGCTCACCAACACCAGTACGAGCAAGCGCTTCTACCGCCCATGACCCTACCCCGCCAATACCGACTACGCACACATGAGCGGCACGTAAGATATCTACTTCACTATTACCATACAAACGGCGAGTACCGCCAAAACGTTGGTTGTAGCTATCAGAAGCAGGAGGAAGAGTATTCATGGTGAACCTTAATTAACGCAATCAAAAAGAGCGCGCATTATAGAGGATAAGGATACGCGGAGCTAGAGCGCTTCGTTTCTCGTTTCTCGTTTCTCGTTTCTCGTTTCTCGTTTCTCGTTTCTCGTTTCTCGTTTCTCGAAAAAGAATAAAGCACGCCCGTTACCGTTGTCGAGCAACGAGCAGTGAAACGCCCGAGCTTCGCTCTTAATTCGCTGGAATCTGCAATGGTGGCGCAGTCAAATCTAACTTCCATACACGACCAAAGTGACGATAGTGACCTGCGGCAATACCAGAACGTGCGCCCATGCCATGATACAAATCTAAGTGGCCACCTTTTACTGCACCACCAGTATCAAGCACAATCAATAACTTAAGAACATGCACGCCGGTCCATTTTCCATTGGCATCCAATAAAGGTACTTCGGCTAAAATTGGTGTCCCCATTGGGAAAATACTTCTATCTCCCGCCACCGCAGCCATAGGTAATAATGGAATACCCGCCGCCCCGACGACATCTGCGCCCGGTTGGCTTTCAAAGAAAACATAAGAAGGGTTTTGCTCTAATACTTCTTGTACTGTTGCACTATCATTTTCCGCCACCCATTCTTTGATCGCTTTCATCGACATTTTTTCTTTAGGAATAAGACCACGCTCAATCAGAATTCGCCCGATACTGACATAAGGGTGGTTATTTTTTCCTGCATACGCAAAGTAATCTAATTCATCGTTATCAGCATAATGAACAAAACCGCTTCCTTGTACTTCCATCAAAAATGGGTCGATCATGTTCGATGCATAACCGAGCTCTAAGCCTTTCCCTTTTAATGCACCATCATAGATTTGTGCGCGAGTTGGACACACTGCACCACATTGAGGTTTTGCATAAACAGGATATTTGAATAGATGGTCAGGAGTATGACGCATTTCAATTACCGGAGAAAAGTACCCCGTAAACAGGATATTGCCTTTTTGATCGGCGCCGGCTAATTGTTCAACATTCACCCCATATTTAGCTAATTCACTCGGATTACCACTTTCTTGTGCCCAAACTTTTAATTGTGCATATAAGTTTTGGTACTTAGCTTTCAGTGATGGTGACGTTTCTTCTACCTTTTCGGCTTGTGCTGAAAAAGTATTAAAATCTCGTGGGGCATCCGTTTCGATATGATCGGTGCGCTCTAGTGTCGTTTCAAGTTTGCCGTCTAAATATTGTTGTCCTCGTTCGGTCGGCTGGGCACAACCAAATAAAATCAATGCCGATGCCAGCATTAAAGCTCGAGTAACAATGAGCTTAGCTTGAAAAGAAGAAAATGAACGAAAAACAGCAAGCGAGTTAGACACGAAAAATCACCAATTAACATAGAAAGAAACGACCGAAGAATGACAAAGATCATCATGCCATACAAGTCAAAAACCACCTATTGAAACATCTTTCAACATAAAGACTTCAATAGAAAAATCACCAAGCAAACAGCATACCGATGAGACAAGAATAATTGTCAGCTTTTCAACAAATTCCCGGTCATTAATCAAGAGAATCGATTTAGCGATAACATTAAGTAAATAGCTATTGCCATAAAGTGAATTATTAGTCATTATTTCAGCATAATAAACCAAGGAGTCGGTGTTGTGAAACTACGTAGTACAGCTTTAGTAAAAGGATTTCGTCAATCTGCCCCCTACCTAAATGCTCACCGTGGCAAAACCATGGTATTCATGCTTGGCGGAGAAGTCTTTACCGATGCCAATTTCGATAACATCATTAATGATATTGCTTTATTACACAGCTTAGGCGTCCGCATTGTGTTGGTTTATGGCGCTCGACCACAAATCAACCACAACTTAGAAACTAACCATTGTGAATCTCAATATCATAAAGGTATTCGGATCACCAACGAATCGGCTTTAAACCTTGCTATGCAAGCCGCTGGTCGGTTGCAACTTGCCTTAACCGCTCGCCTTTCTATGAGCTTAAATAATACGCCAATGCAAGGGACTCAACTGAACGTCGTCAGTGGTAATTTTGTCATCGCCCAACCACTAGGAGTCGATGATGGTGTGGATTATTGTCACAGTGGCAAAGTCAGACGTATCGACAGTGATGCCATTAATCGCATGCTTGATATGGGATCAATCGTCGTGGTTGGCCCAATAGCAAGCTCAGTAACAGGTGAAAGCTTTAACTTGATGTATGAAGATGTGGCGACACAAACTGCGATTCGTTTAAAAGCGTATAAATTGATTGGATTTTGTTCTGAGCAAGGCATCTTAGCGCAAGATGGCCGAGTCATACCGGAACTATTCCCGACTTGTGCGGAAAAATTATTACAAGATATAGAGCAAGAACAAGACACCCAAAGCGGCTATACCAGTGGTACTTTCCGCTTTTTACGTGGCGCATTAGCCGCTTGCCGTGCTGGCGTCCCTCGCTGTCATCTCGTTAGCTACAAAGAAGATGGCGCACTACTGCAGGAACTGTTTTCTTTTGATGGTATAGGCACACAAATCGTGATGGCCAGTGCCGAGCAAACTCGTCATGCTCAAATCCATGATATTGGCGGTATTCTCGATTTAATTCATCCTTTAGAAGAGCAAGGAATCTTAGTTCGTCGCTCACGAGAGCAACTCGAACAAGAGATCCACAAATTCACCATTATTGAAAAAGACCGCTTAATCATTGGTTGTGCGGCGCTCTATCCTTATATCGACGATAAAATGGCAGAAATGGCTTGCGTGGCAGTCCATCCAGACTACCGAGATGGCGATCGAGGCGTCGTATTATTAAAGCATATGAGTCAAGAAGCCAAAAATATGGGAATCAATAAGCTGTTTGTCTTAACGACTCACAGTTTGCATTGGTTTCGTGAACAAGGTTTTGAAGAAGTGGGCGTGGATTCACTGCCAATGGAAAAACGTGGTTTGTATAACTACCAGCGCAAGTCGAAGATATTGGTGTTGAAGATATAAATAGGTTTCTAGGGGCTAGTCCCTAGATTCGCTGCGCTGCTAGGAAAGGCAAAGAGAAAGGTTGCGAGATCCGGGAGCGCTTCGCTTCGTGTTGCGAAAAGAGCTTACAAGCAATACGTATCACTTAAAGTATTAAGCTCTTCGGCTCCCGAACGTAGTGTCCTCGAAACTCGCCCCTAGGAACTAGGAACTAGGAACTAGGAACTAGGAACTAATTTATATCAAATCCCTATGCACTTTCACAACCGCCTTTCTTACCATCATAGGTTCACGAGTCGCACATTGTGGGCGGTGTGATTCACCTGGATAGAAGATAATAAAATCACCCTTTCTCAGCGAAATAAAGCTTTCGTTACTCACTTCATTAAACAGCAGTACATCATTGGTATAATCTGGCTTATCAAGCAAAGCTTGTGGTGTCTCTATTGAATAACCAAAAGTTTCTTCGCCGTCTAAAATGATTTGAATATCTAAGTAGTCACGGTGAATCTCAGTTTTTCGATCTTCTTTATATTCCGTTTCTGGTGTCATCAATACACAAAAAACGTTATCACCATCAATCTCGTAACGACCATTTTCTTCGTTATCCTGAGCGATCAGAATCGCTTGGCGGATATAACTTAAAAATGATTCCGGAAGTATAGAACTCCACTCCAAGCGCTCAACGTTGCCAAAAAACATATCTCACCTTTTTGTTATTATTTTTCATTACTCAGGCCGAGTGGCCGATCAACCTTGCATCAGTTTATCACTTAACCCGCTAGAACGTAGGGTCTTTATTTGAACACCTTGCGCCAAAACCGCTGGATTGGCAAATAAATCCAAACGCGATTTGGCGCGCGTCACACCAGTGTAAATAAGTTCTCTCGTTAATATTTGATTCATCTTATTCGGCAGTACCATCACGGTATGAGCAAACTCACTGCCCTGTGATTTATGAATGGTCATTGCAAAGGCCAATTCATGCTTAGGTACTCGACTAGGCAGTACCCCTTTTATCCGGCCATCGGGCATTTCAAAATACACCCTTAATCTAGGCACCGATTCACTTTCATCTAATAAACAAATACCGATATCGCCATTATGCAGCCCTAGTGCACTATCATTATGGCTGATCATCACCGGGCGTCCGACATACCATAACTCCCCTTCAATCGGCATAATTTGCTGTTGACGAGCCAGTTTTTGTTCTACCAGCGCATTCATACGTTCAACGCCAAATTCACCTTCTCGCACTGCACATAATAATCTCGCTTGAGAAAATGCTTTTAAGGTGGCGAATGCTTGGTTTTCCATCGTCTGTTTTGTTGGTGTATCGAATGCCGAAAATAAATCACCTTGAACCATCGACGGTTCTGAATTTCTAAATTGATGAAGTTGCTGGCAATAAGGAAGATAGGCATCAAGCATCATGTCACATAGCGCCATCTGAGCTTGCTCTACATTCAAGCTATCAGGTGACATATCCGTAGATGAATAGGGATTCATTCGGTGTAAATGAATATCATCAAAGCCTTGTCGCCAAACTTGCTCAACATGATTCGGCAACCCCGCATTGATCGCTTTCGCCAATTGACCCACGCCAGAACGTGCATGAAAACGATAGCTCTTTTGTAGCATGCACAAACTATCCGAAATTGTATTGGCTTTAACCGCTGATTGAGGCTCAACGAGACTTTGGTAACCGGTTAATCCAGATAATAACTGGCCAAATTCAGCTTGATAGCCGCGAGCAGTAAATTGACAAATATCGCCTAAAATCGCCCCCGCTTCGACTGACGCTAACTGATCCTTATCGCCTAATAAAATCAAACGCGCATGACTCGGCAGCGCTTGCAGTAATCGGAACATCATAGGCAAATCGACCATTGATGCTTCATCGACCACTAAAATATCCAAATGTAATCGATTCGATTGATTATATTTGTACTCCACCGTATTCGGTCTTGCGCCTAACAATCGGTGAATGGTACTCGACTGAGATGGCATCATCGCTTTAATTTGATTGCTCACGGGCAATTGCTCAATCGCCAATCCAATCGATTCAGTCAAACGTGCCGCCGCTTTACCAGTAGGGGCAACCAATTTAATGATGGGTGCTTGAACAGAATGGTGTGCTCCTGTCAGTTGTTGAGATTGAACAATCAAAGCGGCCAATAATTTAGCTACCGTGGTCGTTTTACCGGTTCCAGGGCCACCGGAAATCACCGAAAATTGACGGGTTAGCGCCACCGCCGCCGCTACTTTTTGCCAATTCAAACAAACCGATAAAGGAACCAAAGTGTCTAATGCTTCAAGCTGCGTCACTTGATTTGCCTGAACGATCACCGAATCAATGCGGTTCCAATCTAATTTATCCGTTTTGACCACATCGAGCATTTCACATACCAAGCGTTGACGCTCAGTCGGGCTATTGTGCACACCACTTTGTAGTGCATCCCAAAGGTAGGTGTAATCTCGGGCAAATAAATCCTCTAATGATTGCTTCATGGCAGAAAAAGCATCTGACTCAACACACAATGTTTTCGCTCTTGCCATGAACCCCTTCGCGACTTCCGCTTCATAATGCCAATAACGAGTCAGATAAAGTCGGTCGTGCTCAAGCATCATAGGGCGTGCTTGTAAGTCCGTTGATTCTTTGCAAGCAACGCCAATGACGCTGCTATCCAGCCCGACATATTGCTCAACCAACTCCAACCAATCCATTTCATTATATTGAAATAGCAAATCAGCAAAGCGAGCCTTCAATTCTGGATATTGTCTTGCCCAGAACGTGAACGATAACGTTTCACTGACATTAATATCACGCAGACGTAAACAGATATGGCCTCGGCCAAATTCATAACTCACAAGACCGGCAAGTAACGCAATATGATCCGCTTGCAAACGAGAAGGTAGAATTTCATCATGATGACCGAGTAGACATTGCTGATGAATAAAGCGAGCAAACTGAACATCAATTGCGCGTATCGCCCCAAGTTTTTCGAGTGATAAAAGCAGATCGAGTGCTGAATTAGGTTCGACAATCGACGAGTTAATCGTGTGTGTCATTATGCCGACTCCCCATCTAATAAACGGTCAAACTGTTGCAAAAACGCTTCGCTCGGTTTAACAGAAAATACGCCATATAACGTATCTTGTTCTGGTTGCTTGCTTTGCTCATTCGTTTCGCCTGATTGAGCAAAGCCACGTAAAAATAAATAATACACACCACCAAAATGTTGTTGATAATCATAATCAGCAAGTCGACTTTGCAGGAAACGATGCAGTGCTAAAGCATAAATTTGATATTGAAAATCATAACGATGATCAATCATCGCATGTTTCAGATTTTCAGGATGATAGTCCTCAATAGAGTGGCCTAAATGATTCGATTTCCAATCCAAAATATAGTATTTACCTTGATGCTCAAACACTAAATCAATAAAGCCTTTTAACATGCCTTTGGTCGGTAAAAAGCCCAAATCACCCGCCACTTGAGACAGCTCATCATGATCTTTCACCAAGCGATTCAGTTGGCTGGCAAGTAAAGATTCAACCGGCAGTAAAAATTCCATTTCCACCAATCTTTGATTCGGTCCTTTGTCCCCTAAACGCAGCTCATGCCCATCTAAAGGCGTTTGCATCACTTGGCGAATCATGACTTGGATGGCGGGTAGCCATTGCAGATCATATTGCTCCTGTTGCAATAAATCAGTGATGACTTGAGTATTTTCAGGGCTGTCCGCTTGAGAAGTAAACTCGATTCGCTCAAAAATGGTATGCAAGAAAGTCCCGGGCCTTGCTCCGCGTGGAAATTCAAACATTGACCAAGGATCCGCAAGGACTTCTTCCTCGAGATCCGGTATAAAATGGAGATCTTGTGCCAATTTGAGCTCGGCAGCATCGGAATCAATCGGTTTTTGTGCATCAATGGCGACATCAAAATCAGCGGTTCTGACCTCTTGTGAGTGCGTGGCATGATGGCCTTGTTTCACCAAGCTGGAGTAACTGGTCATACGCCATTGACGATCAATTGACGCTAAAAAACGCTTGGCTTGCAAAGTAGGTAGCTCGCTTTCTAGTGGCGCAAAACGTTCTGTTGGTTCATTTGGAAAGTCGATGAGCTCAATACTGCTCACATCTGAACACATTTGCTGACAAGCGGCCATTAAACCAGCACTTTCTTTCGCTTGATGATGTTGAAGGATTGCACCAAGGGCACTTAAATGCGCGGTCGATTCATCTTTTTTAGTATTGCCTTTTTTGAGTGGTGCAAGGCCAATAATACAACCATAAACGGCACGCGTGAGTGCGACGTAAAGCAAACGCAGATCTTCAGCTAAGCGTTCTTTTTCTGCCAACGCTAAACCGTCATCAGGTTTGGATAAATCTAAAATGGTTTGCTGCTTATCCGCTTGATAATATTTGGCGACTTTTGCCGCTTTAAAATTATTGGCAAAAGGCAGAAACACCAGATCGTATTCCAACCCTTTTGATTTATGAATGGTGATGATTTGCACCAAATTTCGCTCAGACTCTAAACGCTGAGTTTGATCGCTAATTTCACCATCATGCTGCTCAATATTTTCTGCCAACCAACGAATTAATGCGCTTTCCCCTTCGAGCGACAAGCTGGCCTGCTGCACCAATTCGGATAAATGCAGTAAATCCGTTAATTTACGTTCACCGTGAGTTTCCAATAACCAACGCTCAGCAATCTGTCTTTGGCTGATCATCGCGCGCATCATTGGCAACACGCCACGCTTTAGCCACAATTGATGGTATTGCTCGAACTCATTAACCGCATTTTCCCAAGCATTTTCATCATAATTAAACTGATCGAGCTGCGCCATGTTCAATGCAAGCAGATCACTGGCGAGAATCGCACGTAATGAATATTCATCGCTGGGATTAGCCACCGCCATCAATAATCGCAATACATCTTGCGCCACTTCACTATCAAACACACTATCACGGTTAGACAGATAAACGCTGGCAATGCCTTGATTGGCCAATGCTTCTTTGATCAATTTACCTTCTCGACCAGTGCGTACTAATACCGCAATATCACCAGCTTGAATCGGATGCGCTTGGGATTTTTTATCAATAAATAGCGCTTGTTGTTGCTGAGAGGCGCTCAAAATATGATGGATTTGGTAAGCCGTGTGCTGTGCCATGTGCTGGTTATAATCTTGCGCGGCAACGGGCTGGCTTATGTCCGGTTGATATAACCACAATCCAATGGCTGGTTGAGTTTTACCGTTTACCGTCCAATGCATCTTGTCAGCATTAGGACTGGATTTGACTGGCAAGAATGGAATATCAGCATCGTATAAAAATGGTCGCTCATCAAAGCTAAAAATACCATTTACCGCCTGTATCACCGTATTACTTGAGCGCCAGTTAGTCTCCAGAGTGTAATGTTCCGTTACCTCGTTACGAGCTTGAATATAAGTAAAAATATCGGCGCCACGGAAGCCATAAATCGCTTGCTTCGGATCGCCAATCATAAACCAACCAGTTTGCGGCGAATCCAAGTAAATTTGACGGAAAATCTGATATTGCTGAGGGTCGGTATCTTGGAATTCATCAATCATCGCCACTGGATAAAGCTGACGAATACGGCCAGTCAACAAACCTTCCTCATCTTGCACTATCGCTTGCTCAAGCTGACTCAATAAATCATCAAAGGAAAGTTGAGCCTGACGCTGCTTAGCCTGTGCCAATAACTGACGGCAACCTTGAATCGCTTGGTATTTAAAAATCAGCTCAAACTCAGGCTGGTTGTCGAGTAATTCATCGATCGCCACAAATGCCGCATGCTCTGCGACCGGGCCTTTTTTCGCATCAGTGGCAGACGTTAATGTGCTTTGTGAAAAGCGAATCAACTTATCGCAAATTTGACCATCATTTCGATCGCTTGCTGCCCACTCATGCACTTCATCAAGCCAAGCCGGTAAACGCGTTTTGTTGTATGGGTTTCTTTTAATCCCCGAGCTATCAATCAAGCTAAACAAATCACTACGGCTCGCATTCCAAAGTGATTTCACTTTTTCGATTCGAGCTAGGTGCTGCTGATAAAGTGCCGGTAAATCGACATCGAGTTTAATCCTTGGAAAACTTAGCGCTGGACCTGAGAGGTAGTTGCCAATTTCATGCAATAACGACTCAGGGCTATTCCATAATGATTGGATTTGCGCTGCTAATACCGTCGGCAATGGATAAAAATGACGACGCCAGTAATCACTCACGACTTGTAGCTTAAGTTGGCTTTCATCAGTAATAAATTCATTTTGAAAGCGGCTGCCAGATTCAAAAGCATTTTGCGTCAGCATTCGTTGGCAAAAACCATGAATAGTGAAAATCGCCGCTTCATCCATTTGGCGTTCTGCTTGCAATAAGATCTCAATCGCGGCTTGCTGATTCGGCGTGTCAGCCAATAACGGAGCTAACACAGGGTCTGAGGTTTCTCCTCGTGCAAATGCAATACGCGCCTCGTGAATACGCTGACGAATTCGGCCACGTAACTCTGCGGTTGCCGCTTCAGTAAATGTCACAACCAAAATTTGATCAACCGTTAATGGCACTTGATGCGCCGTCCCCTCTTTACCATGCCCAAGCAATAAGCGTAAGTATAAAGCGGCAATGGTAAACGTCTTCCCGGTACCGGCGGAGGCTTCGATCAAACGAGCGCCATGCAGTGGGAAAGTCATACTATTGAGAGATTGCGCCATTAAGGTTGTCCTAATAAAATTGGTCTTTCAATGGATAGGCTGATTGCTCTTTCGTGAGGACATTCTCACTTTGTACGATCAATGCCTTCAAGTATCCAAACAAAATTGATAGTGAGAATTTACTCACATTTTTTACTGCATTATCGGCTTACTATTCCCGCCACATCAAGCCACTCACGTTTAACTGGCTTAATGCAAACATAATCTAATAACGATCTACGGCATTATTTGTTGTTTTAGCGATGGATTCGCTTCTAACAATGACCCCAGTTTTAATACTGAAAAAATGCCCAAAGTAGACAGAAACAAAACCATTACCTCGACTCTCCGCCGCCCAGCAAGCGCCCTACACTTATAATGACTTGCTGGCGGCGTTTCTTTTTAACCACGATAAACGTTATGTTATTCGTCATCACTGTGATCTTGGCAATGTTCTATTAACGGGCGCAGCCAAAGCTCAGCTTTTTGTATTAATGATTCAGCAAGCTCATGATCCCATTGTTTCCAAACTCGTTGAATATAGTGATCACTTCCTTCTCCCATTGAAACGAAATTATCATTGAAGGTGTTTTCCATTGCCTGATAAGCTTTTTGTTTGATTTCTTGATCTTCAAAACCAAGCCACTGCCCTTGCTTATCATAACCTTGCTCGATGCCCGCAAAAGCACATTTCGGAGCAAACCATAATGGTTCATCCATCCCCTGATAGTAGGCTTCCAGTAAAGATTGTAAGTGTTGCTTGGCTTGTTCTGAGGTTAAAGGCTGTAGCTCTAATTGCTGAACTTGACCTTTTCGCACGCCAAATAAATGAGTAGGTAGTGAGTGCCCACTTGCATTTAAACATAAGTGTTCTATCCAATACCCTAATAAGTTCGCACTATGAATTCCGCCACTACGATAACGCAACATGCCTTGTTGATATTGTCCAGTCAGCCAACCTGCTAAGTGATGGGTTTGCTTATATTCACCGAGCGTTAATTCGAACTCGAGTGAGATTTCCACATCAGTTTTAGACCCTGCTAAATAAGGCAATAAACCGGCGGCCAATGGCTGAACATTGGCTTGTAATTTTTGTGCCGCTAGTTCACCAAACCCGGCGAGCGGTAATTGACCTTTCGCTTGGTGCTGTTGTAAATACGCGTTGGCGCACTCATCAAACTCCTCTAGTGTCGGCATCGAAGATTGTAACCATTGCTCAAGTAAGTTTTCACCAAACCAATAGTTATCTAAGCCATTCAGCGCAAAAGGCTCATCGTCCGTTTGATTAACCGATAGCGGGCTAATATCTAAATAGGTTTTTAATCGTTGATTGAAAAAGTACTTCACTGGCAAACGCCAAAAGCGCAGTAGATCTTGCAACTCTAGCCAATATTGACCATTCGACTCTTTATCCAACTGTAAATAATAAGGTTCTAACGATTGGATAAATGACGGGGCAACATGGTTACTTGGTTCTTGGCTGGCTTGTTGAGCGGCAGGCAACCACTCTTTGGCGTAGCTGGCGAGCGCGGCATCACTGCCATCAAACGCACGTACACTAAACGGCACCAAAGGATGCACATGCGTTAAATGATCAACTAATGCTTGTCCAGACTCATCACTCGGCTGCGATTGATGTTCTGAAAGTGTGTAGTTTTGCTGGCAATATTCTAATAATTCCGCCACCAGCACTGATGGCTCTTTATCACTGTTATCTTGAATGGATCGCCCCACATAGCTGATGTACAAATATTGTTGAGCAGATAACAATGCTTCTAAGAAAAGATAACGGTCATCATCACGGCGTGAACGATCGCCTTGACGTGTGCGACCATTAATCAGATCAAAACCTTCGGGCGCCACGCTACGTGGATAGAGCCCATCATTCATACCTAATAAACACACCGCTTTAAAAGGAATCGAGCGCATTGGCATCAAGGTACAAAAGTTCACTTGTCCGGCTAAGAAACGCTGGCTAACTCGTGCATTCGACAGGTGGTTTTGCAGATATTGCTCAAGCACTTGTGGGGAAATTTCTTCATCTTGCTCAAATCCAGCATCGTGCAATTGCTCACTCAGTTGCTGAATGCAATCTCGAATAGCCCCCAGAATCACTTCACCTTCTAGTTCTACCACAAAAAAATCATCTAACATCGACAGCAAATAGTGCTGCCATGTCGAAAATTGTTGAGCTTGCGACAACCGGTCTCGATATTGCTGCAATAGGCTAACAAAACTGGCTAATTTACCCGCCAGTTCGGCATCTAAACCTTGTACTTCATCAAAGGCGGCAATCACATCATCACCAGCATGATAAAGCCCTGCGGATTCAGGCATCGCATAGCCTAATAACATGCGTTCAATACCAAATAGCCAGGTATTTTGTTTATGGCTAGGAAGGTCAAATTGCGCAGCCGTTTGTTCATCCAACCCCCAACGAATTCCAACCTGTTGCACCCATTGCGTCACACGTTCAAACTCATCATCATTGATCGCAAAACGCTGCATCACGGCGGGAACTTCAAGTAGCTCAAGCAGTTCCGAGGCTTGGCAGCGGCGCATTGGCAACGACATCAAACGCATAAAGGCTTGGAGAATTGGGTTTTCTTGATCAACACTGCGATCTGAAATCGAATAAGGGATATAGCGCTCACCTGCAGCATTACCAAAGACTGCCTGAATCGCATGGCTGTAGGCATTAATATCGGCCACCATCACAATAATATCGCGAGGGTTTAAATCTGGGTCTGCATCAAACATGGCCAATAAGCGATCGTGTAATACTTCCACCTCTCGCATCGGGCTATGACAGACATGCAATTGAATTGAAGTATCGTCAGGTAAAACAACGGGTTTATAATCGCTCGTTGTCGCCGATAAGTCGTCGTCTTGATGCTCGCGTAACTCTAAAATATCTTGCTGAATCGCGTGTAATAAACTGTCGGACTCAATTTCGACAAATGCATCAATTTCATTCGCTTCCAGCTGAGACAATAAATACAAATTATCGCGCCCCAATTTCCCCATTGAGGCAAGTAAACTATTCCCCACGGCGTCTTTAGTGTGCAAGGTTTGTGATTCTGTCAGCGCATTTTGCTCTATCGTGCCTTTCAGCCAAGCTGAAGATTGCTCACTATGGACAATTTGACGGGATTTCGCGGCCAGTTTGGCTAAATATTTACGATCGCGCACTTCGCCCCAGTAATAACGGCAAGGGTTGGTAAACATTAAATGCACATCAATATGTTCACCTAGAGCATGCAACGCATCCATATAACGAGGAGGTAATGCGGTAATACCAAACACAAATAAACGTTTAGGCAGGTTGGCTTGTTGGCTTACGTCGCCGACATAGCTTTGCAGCATATCAATAAAGTGTTCATATAAATTGGCACGATGATACGGCGACTGACCTAGCGAAACGGTTTGATCGTATAAAGCCTGCCACAAAATAGGTTGCCACGGATGCTCGCCATCCAATTCATTAACGGTTTCCCCTGCTTCCCAGGCGGCGATCCATTCTGGACGATACACTAAATAGCCATCGAAAATATCGGCAATTTTTTCGGCTAATTGATAACGTTTTGATTGATCGTCATCGCATTCTAAATAGCGCTTTAATGGCGAAAATTCAGGCTGTTCTAACTGAGTAGGCAGAATTTGCATCAACTTCCACGTCATCGCATCTTTATTAAATGCACTACGCTTAGGAACATCAGGTAAAACTTGGGTAAACAAATTCCAAATGAAGGTCGCGGGAAGTGGAAATTCGAGATTCGCCGCGACACCAAATTCTTTGGCAAGCTCCATTTTCAGCCACTGCGACATACCAGGACTTTGCACCAAAATTTGTTCCGCTTGGAATGGGTTCTCTAGCGGGTTTAAACGGATCAGCTCAACCAGTAGAGACTTTAAAACATCAACTTGATTGGAATGGTAAACAGTAAACACAAGGCACTCACGCTACAGGGCTCAGATAGTCACAGATTAGCATAAGTGCCTTAGGGGGTTGAAATTGTTTAACCGAATGTATTAGTGATTATTAACTCTATTATTTATATCGATGGTTCTTGTTGGCAGCCCAAGTAATTGATGTGGGCGATAGAACATCCAATAACGCAACGCGACATACGCCACAATCAGTGTTGCCACGATAAGCTCCCCCATCGCCAATAATTGAATCGACTCCCGATATTGGGCTAAGACCTCCACCGTCGCCATCCAATGCGCCGTTTTAAATAGCGCGGTGGCGCCAATCACCATAGGAAACGTAAAAGCCGCATAACCGGGACTAAAAGGCAACATTAACAACTTAAAAAACGCTAAATAAATGAGCACTGTCATCAGTAGCGCAAGCGTCATTAAGCTCATCACTAATAACAAAGACGGCTCAGGCGTAAAGGTTAAATAACCCGCCAGTGATAAGCTTGCAGGTGCGGCCATAATGGCCAAGGTTGGCTTCGCCGCATCGGGTACTTGCTGACAAAAAATAAAACGATAAATCATCATCGGTAGCATAACGGCATAACAGGCAATACCAAACACCAATACGGAATACGCAATCCAAGAAAGTGTTGGATTACCTGAATACGAAACGTCTGCCACAATGATACCAATCGGCGGTACAAACCAACTCGGCACCATGTGATGAACTTTAAATTCTTTTGCTCTATGGTAAATAAATGCGGCTAAGAAAATAATATGCAGCCCTACCGCGAATAACCACAAACTATCGCCCAAAACAGGGTTAACATGCCCGACAGTACTTGATACCACCATTGTTGCCATTGAGAATGTAGGAACAACACTGCCGACAACAGGATGCGCGATATCATTGGCAATCAATTTGGGATGAAAAATAAACTTAATCGTTAAAATAACTAATAAAACCGAAGCAATCCCAGCACTCCAGTGTTGAGCATAACCATTAAGTGGCAAGGCATTTTCCCAGCACCATCCTAAACTCGCGATACCTAAAGCCAGTCCAGCCATAGGAGTTGGAGCGCCAGCAATTCGGGTCTTAATCGTCTGATTCATCATTGCCTCACAGGGTAAAAGTAACCAATGAGCACATAATAACCTTGCACAATGTTTAAATATATCTAATTATATTTAACAACCGTTTAAATAAATAAAACATAAATCGAGATCCACTATGGCGACCAATGTGACACTCAAACAACTCAAAGTATTCACCGCACTGACTCAACACAAAACCTTAACCGCGGCAGCTGAAAAGTTATTTCTATCTAAAGCCGCCGTGAGCTTGTCTTTAGGGGAACTGGAAAAGCAACTAGGTCATGTCCTGTTTGATCGTGTCAATAACCGCTTGGTTTTAAATCAAGAAGGCAAACGTTTATTACCCCTTGCCGATGAACTTCTGCACCGTAGTGAAGACATTCAACACATGTTTCAGTTTGATCAGTCTCTACATGGTCAATTGAAAATTGGTGCCAGTGATACCATAGGTAACCAAGTTGCACCTTATTTGCTGCGAGACTTTCGCCGACACTCACAGCATCAGCAACAAAGCTTATTAATCTCCAATACCAGTTTGATTTGTGAAAAGCTGACTGATTACGAGCTCGATTTAGGATTGGTAGAAGGAAAAGTACAATCCGACCAACTTTTAATGCGGCCTTGGAACCAAGATGAAATGTGTATCGTCTGCGCGCCCAATCACCCTCTCGCCCAAGTAGGCTCAATCAAAGCTGGCGATTTGGAAAATACCCAGTGGTTACTACGTGAAGCAGGTTCGGGAACTCGAGAATTTTTCTTACGTACCGTCGCTCCACGGATTGAAATATGGACAGAGTCATTCCAACTCAATACTACGGAAGCCATTATCAATGCCACTGCGGCCAACCTTGGTTTAGCTTGTCTATCTCGCTTAGCGGCACAATCGGCCATTCGAGATAATCGGGTTGTTGAGTTAAAAGTACCACTCGATATGACGCGTCGTTTTTGGCTACTGGTACACAAAGAAAAATACCAAAGCCCATTACTGAAAACCTTTATGCAATTTTGTACTGATTGGAAAATGCTCACTTCAATCTAGCATCGCATAACAAAAACGATAACTGCTGGACATTTACCAAAATTAACTGTATAAAAAAACAGTTATACCAGTAATAAACGTTGGTATTAAATACATTCAAAAAATTGCATACGAGGATAACCATGGCTGTAATCGTCAAGTACGTGGTGGAACGCAACGGAGAAGAAAAGATGACTTTTACTTCCAAGGCTGAAGCTGACGCTTATGACAAAATGTTGGATATGGCGGACGAACTATTCACTTTGTTAGAAAGCAGCAAGATCATTGAAGATGATAACCAAAAAGAAGAGTTATCTATGTATCTTGCACAAAATAAAGATGAAGTATTATTCGCTTTAGGGGCTAAACGTCGTCCTACAGAAAAAAAAGCCAAAGCGCCGAAAAGCACAGATAAAGATAGCGAAGCAGCATAAGCCTGTACTTCACTATACAAATGAAACAGCCAGTTAGCCCCATAGCAACTGGCTGTTTTTACATTCCCTTACGGTTAATTCACAATTAATACCGAAAGCTGAAACTTCCATAACATCTTCTCGACTTACACTCTGCTATTGTAAGTATCAGCGTTGATTCAACACGATTAGCTTACGACAGTTTTCTCACTCTCGTTTTTCCAAATAGTCGTTGAACATAGAAAATTTATTCGCACCAAGACAAAACATATCCTTTAGGTTCCCCGTTTTATTGTCTGATAGAGGTTGCTTATGAAGTTTTTCTTACGTACGACAACAATCATGTTGCTGCTACTCAGCCGCACCCCGGCGTATGCTATTCAGTTGAATCAAGTACAATCATCGCAATCCCGTCCACAAATCAATCAATCGTGTCCTCAAGCCTTTAAACATTCTCTCAGTGGCTTATACAGTATTCCAGATATTCACTCCGATACGCTCAGGCAGCCTATTGGTAATTTTGACCATCTCTATTCACAAGCCCCACAAGCTCAACATGAATTAGAAGTGCTGTGTAAAAGTATTGCCTTAAATACTCACACTCAACCAGCCTTTGCTGGCGTAAAATCTCAGCAGCGAGCAAAAGAAAAAGTCGAGAAAAAACTCAACGGACAAGCGGATAGAATTACCGATTTAGCACGGGCAACCATTGTTGCGCAAGATTTACCAAGCCTGGTTAGGGCCTATCAACAACTTCACCAGCAAGCAAGCGTACTACAGGTCAAAAATCGTTTTAAAACCCCCGCACCTTCTGGTTATCGCGATCTAAAGGTACTGGTTCAAATGCCCCATTCTGGCCTTATCGCCGAAGTGCAATTCCATTTAGATGAAATTGCTAAAATTAAAAGTGGTGAGGAACACGTTCTTTATGAAAAAATTCAGCACATTGAGCGTACCGCGATGATCGAAAATCGAAATCTCAATGAGTTTGAAAAATCGAAAGTCAATCAGCTTAGAAATCAATCACTAAGCCTATATCATGACGTTTGGCAATATTACTTAACGCCTCCTGCTTTAGAGCAAGCAGCGTAAGTAGCAAATAGAATGGGAAGTGATATTAATACCGTTAATTGATCTTCCCGAAAACGAAACCTAACCATTGTGTACAATTTTGAATGCAATCATTCACACTTCTTTGTTAGAGTGCTATTACTATTCTCACAGTTTAATTATTCATCCACTCACTCTATGAAATCCTTTTCTATTGATTACACGCCATTAGGGCTATTTGCGTTTAGCTTGACCAGTATATTGGTGAACTTGCACGGATTCGGGTTATTTCCATTAAATGCATTAATCATTTCAATGGCACTTATTTTTGGAGGTGGGACTCAACTTTTTATCGGGCTGGTCGAGTACAAACAAGGTCATACTTTTGCTGGGATCACGTTTAGTGCCTATGGTCTCTATTGGCTATCTTATGTTGGGATTTTATTATTTCCTTTAATGAATATCTCTCTAACTCCTCCGACAGCCTTGGTTGGCTGTTATTTCCTGTTATGGGGAATATTTACGAGCATCATGGCTATCATCGCTCGCCAATTAAGCTTGATGGATTTCGCCATTTTCACCTCTTTAGCCGTGTTGTATCTCCTGCTAGCACTGCAGCAATTTATTCCATCGCCATCTATTAATGTGATAGCAAGTTTGGTTGGGATCCTATGCGGTTGTTGTGCTTTTTATCTAGCCGTCGCAAAAATACTCCAACAAGAACTCGGAGTCTATTTTCTACCTATTGGGGTGAATCCTCCAATAAAGACCGAAGAGTGACAAAAAACATGAATAATAATGCAGTTCAATGCTGATTATTTTCCCTTCAAGCCTTTCCACACTGGCTAGCAATCATTATGATTGGAGACAACATTTGCAATTCAATCGGTAAATACACGTTTACCCTTTACTTTATATGGAGAGATTTTTAAATGGCACATTTCGCACTTGCCTTTGGTACGGCTACCAAAAACCGTGATGGTAAAATCATCGAAGCATTTTTCCCAAGCCCAGTCTTAAACCCATCAGATGCACTTGTTGCAGCAATTGCGCAGGTTTCAGGATACTCAGAAGGCAACCAAGCGATTGAAATCAGCAATGAGCTTGCTGGTGAACTATCGACTGCATTTGCAGCAAATGGTGACATTGCGAATGCTGATTTTGCCGAAAAAGCCGCGCAATCTTCTCAACCACTGGTATTAGTTGTTCTTGCTAAAGATGAGCAACCAAGCTCTGTCGCTGAAGGCTTCCTAAAACTTCAATTGATCTCTCATCGTTTAGCGAAGCCACATGGCATCGTACTTGATGGTATTTTTGGTCTACTGCACAACATTGCATGGACTAACCAAGGGCCGATCGATCTTCCTGAATTAGCAAGCCGTCAAATTGAAGCTCGCTTAAATGGCGAAACACTAACTGTCGATTGCGTAGATAAGTTCCCGAAAATGGTCGATTACATTGTTCCAACCGGTGTACGTATTGCTGATACCTCTCGCGTACGTCTTGGCGCACATGTCGGCGAAGGCACCACTGTCATGCACGAAGGCTTCATCAACTTCAACGCTGGTACAACTGGTGTCAGCATGGTTGAAGGCCGTATTTCAGCCGGTGTAATGGTTGGCGAAGGTTCTGACATCGGTGGTGGTGCTTCCATCATGGGTACACTATCAGGCGGCGGTAAAGTGGTGATCTCTATTGGCGAGAACAGCCTACTAGGTGCCAACGCAGGTCTTGGTTTCCCACTGGGTGATCGTTGTACGATTGAATCGGGTCTTTACATCACAGCGGGCACTAAAGTTACGATGCTTGATGCTTCAGGTAATGAAGTAGAAGTGGCGAAAGCGCGCGATTTAGCTGGTAAACCAGACCTACTATTCCGTCGTAACTCAGTCACTGGCAAGATTGAATGCTTAACGAATAAGTCTGCGGTTGAGTTAAATAGCGAGCTGCATTCAAATAACTAATTGTCTTGGTATTTGAAATGACAAGGTTGTTGTTAACAGCAAAAATAGTATTAAGGTTATGGTAGGCCAAATACCATACAACCTAAGCATGAAAAAAGCTGTACAAACTAACCTATTGAAATCCCGTCATTATGGCGGGATTTTTATTATACAAAACAAGGAAGGGTTACTATGATCTAAAAGCTTTTAGATCATCATAGGCCAAATACTTATTAAGCTCTCCACCGCTCTCCTTCTTCTGCGCTTTTTCAATTAGGTGAAGATCAGGTACACTACTCGGATTACCTCATTATCAAATAGTAGTTATGACTGTAGCATCCCATCACCTTGAGCCCTCGTCGGCCATTATCACATCATTACTTGATACCGACGCTTATAAGCTACACATGCAACAAGCGGTGTTTCATCAATACCCTGATGTTGATGTGGTGGCAGAATTTCACTGCCGGAGCCAAGAAGATTTACGACCGTACTTTGATGAAGTGATGGAACAAATTAGCCACTTATGTCAGCTACAATTTCAAGCTGAAGAATTAAATTATCTTGCTAAGCTGCCCTTCTTTAAATCGGACTACATTGAATATTTAACATCATTTCGTTTTCAGCAAAGCAACATTGAAGTACGTCAAGATGGTGAGCAACTCGCCATTACCATTCGTGGTAAATGGTTGGATGTCATTTTGTGGGAAGTTCCACTCTTAGCGATCATCAGTGAAATTCGAGGACGCAGTCGTTATCCGCAAGCCAGCGTTGAGCAAGCCTGTCAGCATTTGCACCACAAACTTGCTCAACTAAAACAAAGTGCCCCTGATTTAGATCTCTCTGGATTTTCCTTAATCGACTTTGGCACCCGTCGCCGTTTTTCCAAAGCGGTGCAGGCCAGTATTGTCGATCAATTAATTGAACACTTCCCTCAATTTGATGGCACATCAAACTACTACCTTGCCTTCAAAAAAGGATTAAAGCCGGTTGGCACTCAAGCCCATGAATGGTTTCAAGCCCACCAGCAATTAGCCGGAGAGCTTGCCGATTCTCAACAATTGGCTTTGCATACTTGGATAAAAGAATACCCTGATACGTTAGGCATCGCGCTGACCGATTGCATTAACATGGATGCCTTTTTACGCGACTTTACACCAACACTGGCCAATACGTTTATCGGCTTACGCCATGACAGTGGTGATCCTATCGAGTGGGGAGAAAAAGCCATTGCGCATTATCAAAAGCTAGGTATCGATCCGAGCTCGAAAGTGCTGGTTTTTTCAGATGGTTTATCCCTAACCAAAGCCATCGAGATCTATCAACACTTCGCTCATCGGGTGCAAACCAGCTTTGGTATTGGGACTAAATTAACTTGCGACATTCCCAATGTGGATAGCCTCAACATTGTACTCAAACTCACCGCCTGCCAAGGTAAACCGGTTGCGAAAATTTCAGATGAACCGGGTAAAAGCATGTGCCGAGATGAAGATTATTTGAAAGCATTAAAGCAAGCTTTTCATCTAGCCTCTTAAGCGTTTTTTGTGCACTTTCACAAAATCATCACGCCATTATGACGAAATAAGCCGACTAGGTTAGGGTAATAATACTCACCCTTTGCTCGCGGCTTTTTCATGTATTTAGATACCCAACTCGCCCAACAAATCGTTGATCGCACCATGGCGATCATTGATACCAACATCAACGTGATGAATGACCACGGTGTCATCATCAGCAGCGGCGATCCCACACGAATTGGTCAACTGCACGATGGTGCCTTGCTAGCGATTCAACATGGTGACACCACAGAAATCACCCAACAGACCAGTCAGAATCTAAAAGGCGTTAAACCGGGTATCAACTTAGTCTTAAAACATGATGACACCATTATTGGCGTGGTAGGCATCACCGGAAACCCAGATGAGATCCGCAACTACGCCGCGTTAGTCAAAATGACTTCTGAAATGATCATCGAGCGGTCACTGCTCATTGAACAATTACAGTGGGATAAGCGCCACATCGAGGAATTTATCTCCTCATGGGTCAACAATGAACTAACCGAAGAAGCGCTTGAACATTGGGCGCAGCGGTTATCGATAAATATTGAGCAACCACGAGTCGCCGTCTTAATTGAGCTGGCTGAAACGCCACAGAGTAATCAGTTAACGACCATCCGCAAAGTGGTTGAACTCTTAGAGTACCCTCAACGCAATAACCTCGTCGCAGTCATCGCCATGAATCAGATTTTGGTGCTAAAGCCATGCCAACAACACTCTGAGCGTTGGGATTATCAAATAGAAAGCCAGCGCATCGATCAACTCATCCACCAACTGCAACAACAAGATATTCACCACCTGCACATTGCACTTGGTGAGTACTTTCCATCGCCAATGGAGATGCCGCGGTCTTTTCAAAGTGCTCAACAAGTCTTAACACTGGGCAAGCATTACCATCCCAAACAGACCAAATATTTATTTGAAGATATGCGTATGCCAGTGCTGCTTTCGCCATTAAAACAAAACTGGCAAGGTGAACAATTATGTAACGCGATTGTTAAACTCAAAACGCAAGACCGTTCAGGGCAGTTAATCAAAACTTTATATCGCTTATTTGAACATCAAGGCAACTTATCCAAATGCGCTAATAGCTTGTATATCCACAGAAATACGCTCCGATATCGCTTGAATAAGATTGAAGAAATCACCCAAATATCACCACATCACTTTACAGGATTGGTCGAGTTATATATTGCTTGCCAGATCACACAATGATCTAAAAACTATTCAAATGAACAAATTGTGCATGATTTAACTGCCCACGATTTGGCTATCTGTCCAAAGTAATTCTTCAAAACTTCATCGATAATAATAAGTCTACGAAAGCCCAAACCTAAATCGGATAAACCGATCCTTTCGTAGCATAATAATTAAAACATGGAGTTACCCTACGATGAGTCTGATATTAATCCTCTTGGCCGTGATTGCGTTTATCGTTATTGCGACCACAAAATTTAAAATCCATCCATTCTTAGCACTATTAATGTCGGCTTTTATTGCCGCATTCGCCTATGGCTTACCCCCTGAATCGATAGCCAAAACGATTACTTCGGGCTTTGGCGGTATCTTAGGTTACATAGGCTTAGTTATTGTCCTTGGTACTATCATTGGCGTTATTTTAGAAAAAAGTGGTGCGGCCATTACCATGGCTGATAGTGTGATTAACTGCTTAGGACAAACATTTCCTACCTTAACCATGTCGATCATTGGTTATTTAGTTTCTATTCCGGTTTTTTGTGATTCGGGATTTGTCATTTTAAATTCTCTGAAAGAATCTCTCGCAAAACGCATGCAAACTTCAAGTGTCGCAATGAGTGTTGCACTTGCTACTGGCCTATACGCTACCCATACTTTTGTGCCACCTACACCGGGTCCAATCGCGGCGGCGGGTAATTTAGGATTAGAGTCCAATCTAGGTTTAGTTATTGGCGTTGGGATATTCGTTGCTGCTGTGGCGGCTATTGCAGGTATGCTTTGGGCCAATCGTTTCTCAAATGTCGAACCAGATGGCATTGAGACGGATGAACAACTCTCAGTACAAAATCAAGATTGGAAAGCGCTTAAAGCTTCATATGGTACTCTTCCAACCACAGGCCAAGCGTTCGCGCCTATCTTTGTTCCCATTGTTTTAATTTGTTTGGCATCGATTGCTAACTTTCCTAGTCAGCCATTTGGCAATGGTGGTGTTCAAAGCACATTAGCGTTTCTCGGACAACCGCTAACGGCATTATTCATTGGTTTATTGCTAGCCACTCGATTACTTAAATCTGAACAAAAAATCACTGAATTTAGCGAAAGAATCAGTCAAGGGATTATTGCAGCAGCGCCAATCCTACTGATCACTGGTGCTGGCGGTGCCTTTGGTGCCGTTTTAAAAGCCACCCCTCTTGGTGAATATTTAGGGACGACCCTTTCTACTTTAGGTGTAGGGATCTTTATGCCATTTATTGTGGCTGCAGCACTGAAATCAGCACAAGGTTCTTCAACCGTTGCTTTGGTGACCACCTCAGCATTGGTTGCTCCACTATTGGCTCAATTAGGCTTAGATTCTGAGATGGGGCGTGTCTTAACCGTCATGGCTATCGGCGCTGGTGCAATGACGGTATCTCACGCCAATGACAGTTTCTTCTGGGTAGTATCCCAATTTAGTCGTATGAGTGTTGGTTTGGCGTATAGAGCGCAAACCATGGCAACGTTAGTCCAAGGGATTACTGCAATGATCTTGGTTTATCTATTAAGCCTAGTGTTACTTTAACTTTAACTTGAGGTCCTGTATGAAAATCATTATCGCCCCTGATTCTTTTAAAGAAAGTTTAACCGCGAAACAAGTTTGCCAAGCCATTGAAACTGGGCTGAAGCGAGTTTGGCAAGAGGCGGATTATGTGCATATTCCACTCGCGGACGGCGGTGAAGGTACGGTGCAATCTTTGGTGGATGCCACACAAGGAGAAATCATTGATTGCGCGGTGACAGGACCTCTTGGACATCAAGTTGACGCTTTTTATGGGCGGTTAGGCGGTGAGTTAAGCCACACCGCAGTG
The DNA here is from genome assembly GCF_002218045.2 of Vibrio rumoiensis. NCBI lineage: Bacteria > Pseudomonadati > Pseudomonadota > Gammaproteobacteria > Vibrionales > Vibrionaceae > Vibrio > Vibrio rumoiensis. Next base: position 840,990 of record NZ_AP018685.1, on the reverse strand, counting down.
ATTGAAATGGCGGCAGCCAGTGGTTTGCATCACGTGCCGAGTGCGCAGCGTGATCCTAAAGCCACCACCAGCTTTGGTACTGGTGAATTAATCGCTCACGCTTTAGAAAACGGCGCTAAAAAACTGATTATTGGTTTAGGAGGCAGTGCAACCAATGATGGTGGTATGGGGATGTTAGAAGCATTGGGCGTTACCTTTCTTGATGACAACAGCCATCCGATTTCAGGTAATGGCATCGGCTTAACTCAAATTAAGTCGATTAATGTAGACGGCCTACATTCTCAACTTGCCGCTTGTGAGATTGTGATAGCGAGTGATGTGAATAATCCATTGTGTGGCGAGCACGGTGCTACCGCGACCTTTGGCAAGCAGAAAGGCGCAACAACAGAAGATACTCAATTACTCGATCAAGCATTAAGTGATTATGCTGACTTAATTGCTTCTCAGTTTGATAGACAAGTCAAAGACCTGCCGGGCGCGGGTGCCGCCGGTGGACTTGGAGCGGCCTTTTTAGGGTTTACATCCGCCACTTTAAAGCCCGGGATCGACATTGTATTAGAAACCTTATCGATCGATTCTCACTTGCAAGGCGCCGATTTAGTGATCACCGGTGAAGGCCGTATTGACTGGCAAAGTGCCCATGGCAAAACCCCTGTCGGGATCGCCAAAGCTGCTAAGAAGTTCGACTTACCAGTGATTGCACTTGCAGGTTGTGTTGGCGATAACTACCAAGCGGTTTATGAACATGGTATTGACGCTGTGTTTGCCGCGATTCCAAGACCGTTTGATTTAGAAACCGCCTTTGCTGAAGCAGAAGTGAATATGGCTAACCTAGCGGAAAATGTCGCCCGAACAGTCAAGATAGGAATGATAAGGAAGAACGGATAAAATGGTTTTCGTTTCTCGGTGCTCGATCCGCGCTTTTGGTTTATTCGAGCAACGAAACGCCCGAGATTCGAGTAACGATAACGCCTTTCATTCTACTGTCATAAACTATAGTCAATATACCCTAACATTTTCTTTATCATTTTGACTTCATGTTCGACTTATTCAAAACCTTCTTTCTACTCGGCTGGGTAAGCTTCGGTGGCCCAGCCGCGCATATTGGTTACTTTCGTCAAGCCTTTGTTGAAAAACGACACTGGCTTACAGAACAAGACTATGCCCAACTAGTGGCGTTTAGCCAGTTTTTACCGGGCCCAGGCTCTAGTCAAATTGGCTTTGCGATTGGCTATCAACGGGCGGGGCTTTTCGGTGGAATTCTGGCTTTTCTTGGTTTTACCTTACCATCAGTCATCTTGATGATCGCCATCGCCGCCTTTAGCCAGCAATGGTTAGACAACTCTTGGATGCAAGGCATTATCCATGGATTAAAATTACTGGCCGTCGTCGTGGTATTTGATGCGACCTACACTATGTTCAAACAGTTTTGCCAGCACAGGCAACATCAAGCTTTATGCGTCTTCACCGCCAGTATTTGCCTGTTGTGGCCATTCGCCATTAGCCAGATGGTTTGTTTAGTTATCGCGGCAATGCTTGGTCACTTTTTTAGTACCTCCAAACATGCTTCCTTTAATCAAACTACAACCGCCATCCGTTTTTCATTATCAGCTAAATTCGCCTTAAGCCTATTTCTAGTATTATTTGCACTGTCATTATTTTGGCCGAGTAACCATGCATTGCTCACGTTGCTGAAAGATTTTTTCTCAGCCGGCAGCTTAGTGTTTGGCGGTGGTCATGTGGTGTTACCGCTTTTGCAATCCACAGTGGGCGAACAACTATCAAACGATAGCTTTATGACGGGCTATGCAGCAGCGCAAGCCATGCCAGGCCCAATGTTTACCTTCGCCACTTACCTTGGCTATATGCTGATGCCTAGCATGCCTATTGTTGGCGCTTTATCGGCAACTTTGATGATTTTCTTACCGGGTTTCTTGCTCGTGATTGGGTTGGTTAAACAGTGGCAACAATTAAGCCAACACTCGTATGTTTTCCCCATGATTGCAGGAGTCAATGCGGCGGTAGTCGGTTTACTAATGGCTGCTTTATACCAACCTATTTTTATTTCAGCAGTACACCACTCCCTTGATATAGTGGCCGTCCTGATTGGAATTTTCATACAACGCAGCCTACGTCTTCCCATCATTACACTGGTCACCACATTTGCCATTGTAGGGTGTGTCGTCTCATTTTTAATACACTAAACCACTCATCACAATAAAAATATCACCTTAATTCAATGGGTTTTCTATACTCAAAATAAAGCTTAACCATGGATGGCGCTTTATGAAAACAATGGTGATTCAACCAACGCTGATTAATGTCCGTTACTACCCTCAGTTTTTATTGTCTTTGATGTTAGTTGGCAGTGTCCTATTAAGCTTTACGCCATATTGGTTAGACCCAACCACATTATTTGATACTAAACGTTTCTTTGTTATTTTTTATTTATTACTCACAGCGCTTGTGATGCTTTGCTCTGGCAACATACGAAACGCGATCATTGATTCATTTCTCAACCAATCCTCCTTAAGCAAAAGAGTCATATTGCTAGCGGTGACCTGTGCGTTATTTGCCAATATCACCGCTTTATATTGGGTCAAATCGCAGGCAGTTTTTACTTATGGGTTAATGTTTATTGTCGTGACAGCCTTATTACGTAATGTCGCAGCACAAAATAATGATTTAATTTTACGTTTATATATTTGGTTAACATGTAGCCTTTTCGCTTCGGTATTTTTATTCCACTGCGTCGCAACCTGGCAAGGTGAGATCCCTAACTATCGCTACATTTTTAGTTTTGTGAATCCAAGAAATATTAACCATATCCAAATCTGGTTAATCTTACCTTTACTCTATTGGGCATGGCAGAACAGACTAAAACCAAAAGCTTGGCTATATGCCCTCCCCGTCATCATGCATTTCAGCCTATTATTGACTCTCGATGCTCGCGGCGCATTTATCGCCAGTATGGGCGGCATATTACTTTGGCTGATTCTCTCCCCCAATAAAGCGCAACGTTTTAAATGGTTATTGGCTTTGTTATTTTTAGGCTTATTAATGAAGTGGTTGCTCTTTTCGCCTTTACCGCAATATTGGCTACAAGGTATGTGGCCGGAAGGACAAGGAGAAATTCGATTAAGCGATTCCAACCGTCTAGCCTTATGGCGAAATGCCATCGCAATGCTCTCGTTTTGGGGGCATGGTGGCGATACCTTTGTCTGCAATAATGACGTAATTGCCCACACCACACATAACTCTGTGCTCAATATTGCAATCGAATGGGGAGTCGTCGCGACACTATGCTACATCAGCCTATTACTACTGACCTTTTACCGTGTTTGTAGCTGCACAGATGAAAAGAGACAAGTATTAGGAATAACGGTGTTATCTGGCTTTGCTTATAGCCTAATTTCAGGCGTTCTCAACACGCCACTCAGCCAGGGGTTGGCGGCAATTTCCGTGGCTTTATTTTGGGCAACAAACACTGAGTTAACAAACACCAAGTTAAAAGCATCCTCTTTACCTTCAACCTCCACGGTGAAGAAAATGGCTCATGGCGTATTGATCTTATTATCCGTTTGGGCAATCGCTTTTATCGGTTACAAAACCTTCCTACGTATCGATAACAATCAATATCGCCATGTCAGCGTAGACTATTACATGCCACAATTTTGGATTGAGCATAACTGTATGGATGTGACGCGTAGATTAAATCTGCCCGCTTCTCACTAGTCTAACTAGCCATTCACTCACCAAGTGTGTCGCTTAAACATCGTGCCTCAAAAGCATAACTAGACGTCAAGAAAACGCCTCGGTGAAACATCACAGAGGCGAGTAAGGTGCAGCAATGTGGTTTCAATCGCTTGCGGTTACGTTGGGTTTTTCGCGCGAATTTCGGATAAAGCTCGCGATAAATTGTCATTCGCTAATGGGTAATAAGAGGGGTTCTTATCAATGGCCCGCTTAAAGTAAGGCACTGATTCTTCTTGATGTTGGTTGAGCATCAATAAATACCCTACGTTATTAAGCGCTTCATAATCTGGCATCACTCTCATAAACACATTAAGCGCATTGGTCACCTGCCCTTGGCGGATATAAATAAGAGCAAGGTTATTAGTGGCTCGTTTATTTTGAGGCTGCAATGCGACAACTTGCTTAGTATAGAAGAGGGCTTGTTTGTCATTGCCCTGCATATAATACGAATAACCTAAATTTAATTTCGCTAATGTAGAGAAAGGGTCAATGGCTAAAGCTTTTTTATAATACTCTTGAGCTAACTCTCCCTCTTGATTCACATCGGCTAAAATTCCAAGCCCTATATAAGCATGCAAAGGTGATTGAGGATCTAACTTAAGCGCTTCCACTTGCTCGACAGTGATACTCTCTTTATGTCGAGCAAATGGCTCATTTTGCTTTAATCGAATTTGATCGGCATTAATCGCGCGATAAAAATACACCTGACCATCCGGTAAGTTACCATTACGACTGTATAATACGCCTAGATTTTCCAACGCCGTGACATTATTCGGATTCTCTTCCACCGCCCTTAAATAAGACTTTTCCGCTAAAGGTACGTTACCTCTCGCTTGATGAATATCGCCAATAGTAATTAACGTTTTATCCGCATATTCCAAATCATCAAACTCTAAAGAGCGAATATATTCATATAAGGCTAAATCCATTTTTTTATTTGCCAACGCTTTATCGCCTCGAGTAATCGCCTCTTTTTCGGTTTTTGGCGCTTCATTGGCCGTTAAGCTATCTACCGGCTTGCCTGAATATAAGGAATCATCAAAAGCATTCACTTGATCGTTTGAGCTACAACCCTGTAGCGCAACTAGCATCATCAACATTATCCATTTTTGCATGGGGTTCTCCTTAAGTGCTCAAATGTAAACGCTTGTTATTTAAAGGCATCCATCAACGATAAAATCGCAGGGCCAACCGCAACAATAAAAAAGCACGGCCAGATAAAAATCAGCATAGGAAATAACATCTGGGTCGGAATTTTCGCGGCGATCTCTTCTGCCGCTTGATTGCGTTTATCACGGTAGTCATCGGCGTAATCTCTGAGCGTTTTGGCAATACTGCCCCCGATTTTATTCGCATGAGAGAGCAATGCGACTAAACCGCGGAATTCCTCAAGCCCTGTCCGAGTGATCAGTCCATGAAACGCATCAGGCATTTCAATCCCAGCCTTAATTTTGACGCACACCGTATCCAGTTCATCGGCTAATTCAGGGTGAGAGATATACAACTCATCGCTCACTCGGCGTAACGATGCCACAAAACCTAATCCCGACTCCGTACACACCACCAATAAATCCAACATGTCGGCAATACCGTTACGGATTTCTCTCTGTCTACGTTTAATTAAATGGTTCAGCACAATATTCGGTAGAAAAACCCCTATTGCAATCGCGACGATAAACAAGGTCGAGACAGAAACCTCTCCACTCATAAAGATATAAATCAACGCCGCTAAAAATAAACAACATAGAGAAGCGAATAATTTGATCGCATAAAAATTCGTTACCGCGGATTTTTGATAGAAACCGGCGTGCATCAGTTTATGCCGAATGCCCTCTTTCTCTTTTTCATTGGTTGGCAAAATATAAGACGATAAGCTTTCTAATGTATTGGAAACTTTGGGAGAATAACGTGCGCTAGGCGTTGTAGATTCTTGACCATTCACCATCGCCAAACGCCGTTTCACTGAATTACGATGCCCAAAAATCAACATGCCACACGCCATCACCGCCAACATAGTCGCCAACAAAATAGCCAGTAAAACCAACCATTCCCTTGAGGTGTTGTTTAACTGTGAAAAATCAAAAACATTCAATAAGCTGTCCATAATTACACCTCAAAGTTAATGATTTTTTTAATCCACGCTGACCCTAAAAATAAACTCACCATCCCAATACTGATCATTTTGATTCCTGCTGGGTCATCATAAAGTGGGTCAAGGTATTCAGGATTTAAGAATGTTAAACCAAGAAATAAACCAAAAGGCGCGAGGATTAATATCCAGGCCGATAAGCGACTTTCAGCGGATAAGGTGCGTATTTTTCTCGCCAATTTAAAACGGGAACGTAGGACAACAGATACTTTTTCGAGATTTTCAGACAAATTGCCACCGGTTTCTTTTTGCAGCATCACCGCCGAGGAAAACGCCAGCATCGAGACGGTAGGGACTCTATCCGCCATTTGCAAAATCGCTAAACGTAAATCATAACCGTAATTAAGCAGGTTAAATGTGTTTTCAAACTCTTCACTGATCGGCGCCTCCATTTCCATACCGACTTCATGAAACGTTTGATTTAAAGGCTTACCGGCTTGCAACATCCGACGAATAATATCCAGAGCTTCCGGAAGTTGTTCTTCAAATTTATTCAACCTTTTGACAATTTTTTGCTGTAAATGAAAGTGCAAAATCACCCACACGCTAGCCATGGCAGCAATCACCACATACCACTGCGCCCCCAGCATTAATAAAAACAAACCAAATACAACACTGATAATCAATGCAGCAATAAACAGATTACCAAAGCTCGAGTTGACCCCCGCTAATTCCACATTCTTTTGAAAACGAGCAAACGGTGAGAACTTAACCAGACTTCGTTCAAACGGAGTTAACCCTTTCAGGTATTGCTCATTCAATAACGAACGGCTTTTGCTATCCAATTTACTTCGGCTGGCTTCTAACCTTTTGACCAACTCAGAGTGCTTGGCTTTACGGCCTGCCGCCGGCAAGATTAGCGCCTGTGAAATAAAAAAAACCGATAAAAACAGCAACACAAAAAACATCCATAAATCTTGCATACTGCCTCCTCAATTACTCACTAAAGGTATCAATCGGCAAATCGATACCTCGTTTCACTAAAGCATCGTGACATTCTGGCACAATCCCGGTGGCGATATAGCGCCCTTGAACCTCACCTTTGTCATTCATCCCTGTTCGAACAAACCGGAAAATTTCAGACATAGTGATGACTTCGCCTTCCATACCATTGATTTCTTGAATGCTGGTCATGCGACGTTTACCGTCTTCTTGACGCTCCATTTGCACCACAACATGCAATGCAGACGCAATTTGTGAGCGTAGGTTTTTAGTTGAAATGGTCCAACCGGCCATCGCAAACATATTCTCAATTCGACTTAAGGCATCCCGTGGCGTATTGGCGTGAATGGTGGCCAGTGAACCATCGTGACCGGTATTCATCGCGGAAAGCATATCCACCGCTTCGCTACCACGCACTTCCCCCACCACAATTCTATCGGGGCGCATACGCAAAGCATTTTTAACCAACTCTCTTTGAGTAATTTCACCTTTGCCTTCTAAATTCGATGGGCGCGTTTCTAGGCGGATCACATGAGGTTGTTGCAGTTGTAATTCGGCAGAATCTTCAATGGTAATAATTCGCTCGGTTTCAGGAATAAACCCAGAAAGGATATTCAGCGTAGTGGTTTTCCCGGAACCCGTACCGCCAGAAATAAGGATATTCAACTCTCCTTTAACCGCCGCCTGAATAAATTTTGCCATCGGGGGGGAGATCGAACCGAAGCTCAATAGGTTATCCATCACCAAACGGTCAACCGCAAAGCGACGAATCGAAAGCGATGGCCCATCAATCGCTAAAGGTGGGATAATTGCATTGACCCTAGAACCATCGACAAGGCGTGCATCCACCATAGGTGAAGATTCATCAATCCGCCGCCCCACTTGGCTCACTATCCGGTCAATAATATTACGTAAATGCTGATCATCTAAAAAAGTATAAGGCGTTTGCTCTAAACGTCCGTGTCGTTCGACATAAATACTTTTTGCGCCATTCACCAAAATATCCGACACAGTATGGTCATGCAGTAATGGTTCGAGAGGCCCTAAGCCAAACACTTCATCTTCAATTTGTTTAACGACCCGTTTGCGCATTTCAGTCGACATAGGATGAGAATTATCGCCCGCCATTAACTGTGTGATGGCTTCTTGTAATTGCTGCTTCCCTTGCTTTTCATCCAAGCTAGAAAGCAACGCTAGATCTAAGGTTTCGAGTAACTTTTTATGGAAGTAATGCTTGACCGACAACTCTTTCTCTAGTTGTTTACGAGTGTTGACCATCGAGTCATCACGCTCAGCATCAACTCGCGGCGGCTCATCCACGTCAATCGTGAGTTGGATAGAAGGCTCAATGCGCGCTTCTTCATTGTTGAGCTCAGATTGCGTCGCTTTATGTTTAAAATCTTGATTTACTTGGCTACGTTTAAAGAACATACCCACCTCCTAAGACAATAATCTCTCAAACCAGCTTTGCGATTTATGTTCAATCGGCACTAAGCTGGCTGCGAATACATGAAAGGCTTTCGATAAGGCGCTGGAAGGCTTACTCAGCACAACTGGATTACCTAAGTTGTTACTTTCCGATATATTTTTAAAGTCATTAGGAATGCAGTGGCACTCGACATTCGGCAAGGTATGTTGGATATCTTGAAGCCCGATTTGCTGGCGCTTTTCAAATCGATTCACTAGCAAGGTTTGCTGCTCTGAAGACACACCATAATCAAAGCTCAATGCTTTCGCGATCAAACTGGCATTGCGGATCGAGGTAATATTTTGCTGAACCACTAAAATAACTTTGGTGAAATGTGAGATCGCCTCTGCCATAAATGGCTCAACGCCTCGCGAAAAATCCACCACGATGTAATCGTAATAGCGACGCAATACCGAAAAGAATTGTTCTACATTCATATTTCTATCGATATCGTTAAAGACACTGTTTTGGCATAAACTGAGAAAATGTAAGCCAGACTCTAGTTGGGTCACTAAAGCACTTAAAGACGATTCATCCAGTCCATCTAACTCATCATAAACATCCTGAATATTATATTTCGGGTAGACATCCATATAAGATGCTGCGACTCCAAATTGGTTGTCCATATCCAGAAAAAGCACTTTTCCAGGATGATACTCCGCCAATACCAATGCCGTGTTCATCGCAACCGTAGTAGTACCAGTGCCACCTTTGGTATTGATAAAAGCAAAGCTTTCACCTTGAACGCTATTCGATAACTTTTCTTGTGCGGTATGTATCAATAAATCGGACAATTGCTCAATGTTGCTGTTTTGCGATAAAAAGTCAGAGGCACCAAGCTTTAAGGCTGATTTTAAAGCCATGGGATCGCTCTCATCACCAAACACAATTAAGGCCGCTGAAATTTCTTTGAATGGATATGAAAGAGATTGCAAATCATCAATGGTTTGCATCCAATTGTCTTTGGCTTCAACAAAGATAAGATCCGGTGCAATCGATTCTTTTTGAGTTAAGCTCGTCAAATCCGCCGCATGAACAAATACGCCTTTTAGCTTATTTTGAGTTTCTAGCTGCATTTGAATATGAGACTTAAAGTCTTCCGTTTGATAAATCACCCAAATGATCAATGTCGTCTTAATCGATAATAATGGTGACGTATCCTGATATTGGGTTTGTAGATTCATAAACACCTCAACATGATTGATTCACTTCTTCATTAGAACTATTCACCGTGATCCCTAAACTTTCACGCGGTAACACGGTTTCAAAACTTGGCATGGTCAGCGCGCCATTATTGCCAATGAAATTTAGTAACGGGATAAACTGGTATTGATAGTTATCAACTCTGGCCCTTACAAAATAAATGCTACCTTGGTTATTCACAGGATCGGCGACCACTTGCCCATTATCACGTAAATAATCAATCACCAATTTTTCTGCTTGAAAATTAGGCGGGTAGTTTTGTTGTACTTTAGGCAGATTAGGAATGTTGCTATTCACGCTGCACACACTGGCCAGTCTGGCCGCTTTGCGCGTCATTTCATTCATCATTTGATAAGTAAACACGTAACGCCCCACTTCAAAGGCACCAAATAACGTCAGCATTAAAGCGGAAACAATTAAAGTGAACTCTATAATCGTGAGCCCAAGTTGGCGTTGGATTAATTGTTGTTTCATCATCGCCTCCTTAGTTGCGGTACAGCACATCGGCTGATGCGGTTAACGTTCTTCCCACCTCAATATCGGTAAACGGCAGAGGTGAAAAAAAAGCATTGAACTGATAACTGGCACTGACCGATATTGTTTTTGCCGCATCATCAATGGCCACGTTCACATCATTAACGCCCAATCCCGACATAACTTCGGATTGAGTAGTATCTGGACTGCCATACACCACGACATTTTTAGTGTCATTCGACACCCCATTAACATTCGGTGTCGGTTCTAATAATGTGGCTTCTTGCATACGGATCGCAGCGTAATTCGCGCCATTTTGTACGGTTTTATTGAGTACATTGTATTGAATGAATAAATGGCCAATATCCGCCATCGCCGCCATCATTAATAGCAACACAGGTAGCGCAATAATAAACTCGATAGCGGCCAGTCCTTGTTGTTGCGATCGCATGTTCATTAGGATTCTCCACTAAGTGGGTCTTTATAAAGCTGCACTTTGTCTTCGGTGACAATGGTAGTTTCACCACCTAGCTCACCATAATCACCTAGGCCTGCGGTGCAATCATCGATATATTCCATAGTAATGATGGCTTCGTTACCATCACCTTGTATTTTCTCCGTTAAAAAGAAACAACCTAACCCGACAACGTCTACTGATTTACGCCCACTAACTTGGCAATTAAGTACAGGTAGAGCAGCAATGCGTTGTTTATACTCTGCCACTAGGCTGGTTTTACAGGCATCGGTTTGACAATTGTTTAGTGCTGCCAAGTATTCTTCATAAGAATTAATGGTTGAATCCTCACCAAAACGACTGTTGTAATCATCATTCACCGAGTTTTTATTACCCGGTTCGGTGGTCACACTACAGCCCACCTCATCACCATCATCATTGACATCACATACCGTGACATCTTCACTTTGCCCAATGGTTAAGCAGCCGTCATAATCATCGGCGATATTCTTTCCTAAATTGCTCGCCCCCGTACCATCAAACGCTAAAAAGCCGAAATTCCCCGCGCCAATAGCATCATCATTACCGGTAAACTTTTTAGACTTCACTTCATAATCACTGCCGCCGACATACCCAAAATCATTACTGGTATCGCCCGATGCTCTCAGATCACACACCCCTATCGGCATAATGTCGTTACACACTTGATTAACGACTTTAATCGCAGGCCCTGATAATGCAGAAGCGGATACTTGCTTTCCAACGCCAAACACTTGGGTGAAATAGCTCTCTAAACCGACATCAGAAACATCCACTCGAACGTAAGGTTTAGAGCCATCGGTTGGCATGGTGGTCGTCTTAGTTGCGGGTTCTGAAGGTGACGCTAAATACTCAATCACCACCGTGCTATTGCCGGGCTCTACCATCTTGCTTAAGGTGTTATTGATCGCCAGCTCTACTTCATTTTGATCAATCGATTCAGCTTCACTCACCAAAGCTTCATTAATTTTGGAAGCACCTGCCAATGCCGCTGAATCAACCACATTTTGCAGCTGTGTTTTATTCGAAATGGCGTGGTTATAATCAATCGCCAACGCAGAAAAAAACAACATCACTATCATCATGAAAGTCACTAAAATCAGCACTAGGCCTTGCTGCTTATTTTTAAGTTTAAAACCTCTGCGATTCTTATAATGATGGTTCATGTTGACCTCCTAACCTGTCATATCCGCAGAGAAAGAGGCCCATTGGCTTCCTCACTGTTGGTATAACAGACAATCGCTATTCATCCGTTGTTAACGGCTCAAGTAACGAGCCACTGATCCCTTGTTCGGTTTGACCGCTGTAAACATCATAAGCCACTTGTGAACGAGCCCCGGTCCCGGTTGGTATCACATCTTTATTGTCGACGGTCGCATTAGGGTTATACACTTGTTCTTGTTGCACTTGTGCCACCGAAACGCCCAGTGGCTTGTCATTCGCGCAGCCCACCAGCATCAAGCACGATGCCGCCCATAGGCTCATAAAAACAGATTGTGTCGTTTTCATCGTGCTCTCCTTATAAATCATGTCCAAACTCACCTTCACTACCCCCAGTGGCAGCAACTTCCGTGTTATTGGCATTATTCGCATTGGCGTTACCTAGATCTCGGTCTTGAATTCTGGCGCCCATACCAAGGATGTAGAACTCCAAGCTATTCGGTTCGATAAAGGCATCCGTCGGTAACGTTACCTTGCTGCGATCAATCGGCTTCGCCAAACGAGGCGTGACTAAGATCACCAGCTCAGTTTCCCCTTTGACAAATTCTTGGCTGTTAAACAGTTGCCCTAGAATAGGAATATCGCCAAATCCAGGCATTTTACTGGCGTTATCTCTTACGTTTTCACTTAATAACCCAGCAATACCAATAGTTTGTCCATCAGCAAGCTCCAACGTAGAAGCGGCACTACGACGGGTAATCGGTGGAATAACATAAGTACCATTAGTACCCGACGGGTTGAGAACAAGTGAGCTTGAGTTAGAAATTTCACTCACATCAACCACCAGTTCCAAATTGATTTTTTGGTCGCTTAAAATGGTTGGAATGAACTTCAGCCCGACCCCGTATTCCTTATATTCAATTGTGACGCCATTATCGCCATCGGGTACTGGAATAGGAAACTCGCCCCCCGCTAAGAACTCTGCTTTTGAGCCACTTAATGCGGTTAAGTTAGGTTCCGCTAATACTTTAGCCATACCGGTTTGTTTGGCGATATCGAGGGCGACTTCAAAAATGGTATTACTGTCAGCGAATGCCCCTAATAACCCATAATCATTCGTACTTGGTGCAGGCAATACCCCTCCAACATTCGGGATGGAAGTCGCCCCCCATTTCACTTTTGAGCCACTCAATTGTAGAAAATTAAAATTGGCATCAAATTTACGTACTAAGTTACGCTGCACTTCCGCCACCGACACTTCGAGAGTCACTTGTTGCGCACCGCCTATCGACATTAAATTCACCACACCCGTATTGGCTATTTGCTCGTCAGACGAACCTTTACTTTTATCGGCGGCTTGCCCTGCCGTGTAAGTTTCTGCAATTTTAAGCACCTTATTCATCTGCTCTTGGCTGCTAACTTGTCCACTCAGTACCAATCGGTCTTGTGCGCTGTGCACCTGGATATTTTCATTCGGCATAAACTCATAAATTTTTTGCTTTAATGAATTCAAGTCATGGGTCACTTCCACATTAATCGATTCAATTAATTGACCACTGCGATCCCAGACCATCAAATTGGTGGACCCCAATTTTTTACCAATCAAAAACAGCTCATTGGATTTCAGCATCACAATATCCAGCACATCGGGATCGCCAAGAGAAACCCGCTGCGCTTTGCCCGATAACATGACATGCTCAGACTTATGATGAGGTACGGTAATGGTTTTTCCCGTTTGAGTCAGTGCTTGTACTTGCCAGCTCGAAAGCAACAACACAAGAACCGTTATTTTTAGAATTAGTCCTTTCATAGCTGCCTCCTAGTTTCGAACCTGAACGCTCGAAGATTCTGTCCCTTTGATGATCGTGACCCGTGGAGGTGACACCGATCGGCGAACCACTTCTGGTTTATCTTCTTGATGTGGATTACGTAGTGCGAGCTGGATATCACCCTTACTTTTCGCAGTTAATAATTTTTCTGCTTCTTTGGGCGTCACTTCTAAAGTCACGGCTCGAACAATAATTGGTTTGTTATCTTTGGTTTTGGCCGTTTGATCGACGGCAAGCACTTTAATGTCTTTTAAGATGGTATTGGTGTTAGCACTATTGCGCCCATAAGATACCGTGTTCATTACATCCACTTTATTACCCGGTAATAAGAATCCACCCACCCCAATTACATCGTTCACTCGAATGGTAACCGCACGTTTATCTTCCGATATTAATGCCGCTAACGTTGAACCTTCACCGGGTAAGGATATTCTTTGTTGAGTAATCGGTTCATCTTGATAAATCATCGATGTCGTGACTTTCCCTACAACCAATTCTGGCTTATCAAATTGAAACTCGTTACGCCAAGCGTCTTCAATCAACTTAAGTTTTAAGTCAGTATCTTTAATGATTCTTCCCGGCTCCAACTCCACTGCCGCGATCACTATCGGCTGACGATCGACTTGCTCAACTTTCACTTCAGGTTGAACTTGTTCACTCATCCATTGTTGGGCGAAATAAACTGCGCCCAGCCCTAGCAATATGGAGAGTAAAAATAGCAACACCACTTGTACCTTACTCATAGCGTCATCCTCTTAAGTTGTTCATCACTGAAGTAAATTTGCCATGCAGACTCAACCAAAACCGCCGTTAAGCGACTTTCGAGTTTTTTATACACCATCAGATCGTGACAAATTCGAGTAATGTCTTTCGGTATGCAGGGGTAGTACGCCACTTGATCGCGTTTATGCAATAACAACAAATGCTGTAATGGCGCGTCATCGTAAAGAAAGTTTTGTAGTTCACATTGTGCTTGCCAAAGTGCTTTATAATCTTGGATGTCTAATGGTGGGAAATGCACTTTATAACCTAGGCGACGTAAAAACGCGGGGTCGCCGATTTCTTTAGGCGTTAAGTTGGTGGAGAAAATCAGCGTCGTCACAAAGGGGATCGTCGATTGCTGACCATTAGGTAAAGATAGGTAATCAATTTGATATTCCATTGGCACAATCCAACGGTTAAGCAAACGCTCTGTTGGCATTGATTGACGCCCAAAGTCATCAATAATAAAAATGCCGTTATTCGCCATCATCTGCAAAGGGGCAAGCCAAGCTCCCGTTGCATCACATTTTGAAACTTCTAACATATTCATGGTGAGTTCACCGCCCACTTGGACAAGCGGACGAGAGCACAGTACCCAGCGTCTATCATGATGTTGATTAAAAAAGATATCAGATTGCTCAGACGATGGAGCCAATTCATGATGGTGTTGGGGCGTAAAAAGCCGCACTATATTGCCAGAAACAAACACCGCATAAGGAATATAAACAGGCGTATTCAAAGAACGAATAATACGATTGGCAATATAGCTTTTTCCAGTTCCAGGATCGCCGTAAAACAAGATGGCACGCCCGGAATTAATTGCAGGACCAATCAGGTCAACATATTGATCTACGCCATATACATCATTTAATGCTTGGCGCAAAAGCTCTTGCGTAATAGGGGAGTGGCGTAAGCTTTGCTGCTTTGCCATGTATTGATAATCACGCAACGGAACGGGAATAGGCCCAACATACCCATCTTTTTTCAATGCTGCTTTTGCTTGGGATTCACCAGAAGATGTGAGTTGATAACGCAAAATTGAACTGTTAACCCCTTGCGCGCCATTAACCGGCGTCTTTAAGCTATCCGGTTGAAGCACTTCAACATAACCGTGCTCTCTGAGTTGATTAATCAAGAGTTGAATTAGATTACTGCTGATGGCAAGCCTTTGAGTTAACTGTAATAAATTAATTTTAGGCTCAATATTTAATAACTTAAGTAATAAGGCTTCAGCGACATAAGTGGGCACGCCAAGCCCTTCTAATGAAGTGGCCATTTGAGGAGGATTCACAGGGGCGTGGCCATGTGTTTCAAGCGTCTTTGAGAGCTGCATAACTTCCCCTTTTATTTTACTAGTCAATCCATGATTCTTTGCTGTGTCATATCACCCACAACATGCTTAGTCATTTCTTTATCATTTCAGTCGAGAGTGCTCTGCCATTTCTCAGCGATCTTCGTCAAAAATAGCGAGGGTTAAAGACTGTAGTAGTACCATGCAAGCGCACAAACGATGGCTGGAGCAAAGGGGACATAGGTTTTAGTGATGGCCCCCGCTTGCATTTTCTGACCATAAGTTATTCGCATATAAGTTTGTTGAGCCAGTAACCTCAATGAGCCAGTAGGTTGTGTTTTACTGGCAAAATTACTAAGCCAGTAAAACACGCTAAATACGGCTCCAAACCCCAATAACGCCTGGGTAAAAGGCCATAAACCAGCCCAGCCGATCAATAGCCCCACCGCACCCAATAACTTGACATCTCCTGCCGCCATCGCGCCGCAAAGATACAATCCCAAGCACACCACAAACATGGTTAAACCCGCTTGAGCATGTTGCCACCACTGGTCGGCGGTAAGATGTTGCATATTGCCTTCGAGTAAAAAGGCCAACAACAAATAGCCGACCCAACGATTGGGGATTTTATTTTCGCGTGCATCCAGTACGGCAATAGCAAGTAAGATGCTCCAAGTTAAAATTGTCATAGTTACCCATCAACTACCTATCTGAGAAACTAACCCTTCTAGCTTCCCTTTTAGACCGGCGTCGCCAAAGAAATTACTAAAGAAACCCGTACCAATAAGTACTAACGCTGCCGCACCAATCACATACTCTACGATGGTCAACCCTTCTTCATCATTGATGAAATCTTTTGTTAATTGCATTAACTTGTTCATATTGAACTCCTTATCTATATGTTTTTTATCACGCAAACACTTATTTTTAACGTTATTCATATGAGTCAAACAAACTATATTTGACACAACTTGAGATTAGGATTGATTTTTTAATGTGATAGGACTTTATTGCTAACTCATTGCACTTTGTTGTCAAAGTGCAAAATAAAATTTATTACAAATTTTATTTATCACACTATACTGACATTAATATTGATTAGAAAATGGACTTTCTATAGGTAAAATATGATGATCGACAGTGAGCAAGGATCCCTCAGAAAACTCAACATACCTTGGCTAGGTGCTGAGTTTTCGGAACTTCCTCATGAAATAAAGAAAAGCTTTCTAACTCACTTCGAACTTATAAAAAAACCGAACAACGTTTCAATGTTAACGGAAAGTCAAATACAAACCGCCATTTATTATTTAAATTCAAAAAAACACTACCAAATTGATTGCGCATTAATTATCTGCCAAAACTTAAACAAAAAGCTCATTGTCATTCACCACAATGAAATCGTGAGTTACATTCAAGATTCACCGAATGTTTTATTTTGTCTTGATATTGAATCAAAACCGATCAACATTTTAATTGAGCAAATCCAAACCCACTTTTATCACGAATATCATTCATATTTGAATGAACAAAATATGAACACCTCGCCAGATCAACTGCAAGAATCCATTTGCGGCTCTCAAGGTAAGTTCATGGCTTGTTTAGATCATATTCAAATCCATTTGCATGAACCTATCAAAATTGAAACCTTAGCGGACATGTGTCATTGCTCCACCTATTATTTTTCACGCCAATTCCACAGTATCGTAGGCATGTCCTTCCGCAATTACATCTCTTTAAAACGCACAGAAATGGCAAAACACTTGCTATTGACGCAACCAGAAGAAAAAATTTCTAGCATTGCTTTCCAATGTGGCTTTAAAGATGAAGCTTACTTTACCCGTCACTTTAAAAAGAAAATTGGTATCACCCCATCGAGTTATCGACAAAAATACTTACAATCTAATTGATGTTTGAGTTCACAACATTTAACTGGTTGGACCTTTGTCTTATTGTGGTTTGATTGGTAATAGCCTAAAAGTGTTAATGACTTGTTATATAAGGCGGAAATTATGACTGAACTCAATCAACAACCAACATCTACTACGCCATTTCCTCATGAAATGATTTTAAAATGGGCAGAAGAGCGTCCCAATGATGTTTATCTCACTCAACCTATCCATCGTGAAATAAAAGAATTCACTTTCTTTGAGGTCGCTGATCAGGCACTGAGTTTAGTCACCGCATTAAGAGGGTTAGGGCTCAACCCAAGGGATAAAGTCGCGTTATTATCAAAGAATTGTGCCGAATGGTTTATCTGTGATTTAGCCTTGATGCTAGGCGACTATGTCAGCGTGCCTATTTTCCCAACTGCAGGCAGTGACACCATTGAGCATTGCTTAACTCACAGCGAAGCTAAAGCCATCATTGTGGGTAAATTAGATGATGCAACAGCAACTCTCGAAGTGCTCGAAAAGCACTCACATCTCACTTCAATAGCGCTTCCCTATGATAGTGCGCCAAAATGCCAATATGATTTCAACCCGTTAGTCGATAGCCATCAACCAAGTACAGAGCGCCCTCAGCACCACGACGATACACTAATGTCTTTAGTTTATACATCAGGTACATCTGGCCTACCGAAAGGCGCCATGCTGACTTATGGTGGCTTTGCGTGGTGCGCTTCAAAAATTGTCGAGCATATTGGTTTACAAGAAAATGACCGCTTGTTCTCTTATTTACCCCTCGCCCATATTACTGAACGCGTCTACGTGTTTGGCTCCTCTGTATTAGGAGGAGTACCAACTAGTTTTGCGGAAAACCTCGATACCTTTATTGATGACGTCAAAGCACATAAACCAACGTTATTTATTTCAGTGCCTCGATTATGGACGGTATTCCAACAACGTATCTTAGAGAAAATGCCACAGCGTAAACTCAGCCTTTTATTAGCTATTCCAATTCTAAATAACATAGTCAGGAAAAAGATCATCGCCGGCTTAGGATTAGAACATGCTCGTGTATTAGGTTGCGGTTCAGCCCCGATTTCACCATCACTACTGCATTGGTACCGTAGCGTTGGAATGAATATCACCGAAGCTTGGGGAATGACCGAAACCTTCGCTTATAGCACCATTAACTATCCATTCCGCGCCGATAAAATTGGCACAGTAGGTGCTGTTGGTCCGGGTGTTGATATCCGTATTGCTGATGACCAAGAGATCATGGTACGCGGTAAAGGGTTATTTGCCGGCTATTACAAAAATGACGAAGCGACACAAGAGTCATTCGATAATGAAGGTTGGCTGCATACTGGCGATATTGGCAGCCTTGATGACGAAGGCTATTTATCAATTGAAGGCCGTAAAAAAGATACTTTCAAAACCGCCAAAGGAAAATTTGTATCTCCAGTGCCGATTGAGAAAAAAATCTTTGAACATTCAAGAGTTGAGATGATGTGCTTAATTGGCTTGGGTTTACCTGCGCCAATTTTGCTGGTGATCCCCCATTCATTTAAGAACTTCGACCGTGCTAGATATGAACGTAAGACCGTGAAGATCATCAATCAAATTAACGATGGACTAGAATCACACGCGAAGATCAAAGGGGTTCTCATGGTAAAAGAACCTTGGAGTATCGAAAACAATATTCTGACCCCTACCCTAAAAATCAAACGTCATGTGCTAGAAAAAAAATACCACGATGTCGGGGCTAATTGGCCTAAAGATAAGTTTATTGTTTGGGAAGAGTAATAACCTTACTTTATATTGGATTACTACTTGCGAATCAGCCATAAATAACATATAAAACGCGCCATCTTTACTACGCAAACGATTAACTAAGGAGTAAAAATGGCGCAGGATAATGATTTTGGTCTGGGACCCGTACCTAAATCGGAAAGAAAAGGCGTCCTATCGCTGACATTAGTTATGCTTGGATTGACCTTTTTCTCCGCAAGTATGTGGACTGGAGGGTCATTAGGTACAGGACTGACCTACCACGATTTCTTTATGGCCGTTCTCATCGGCAACTTACTCCTCGGCATTTATACTTCCCTCCTCGGCTACATTGGTTCTTCAACCGGATTATCCACCCACTTACTGGCTCGTTTCTCTTTTGGTTCAAAAGGCTCTTGGTTACCCTCTTTCTTACTAGGTGGTACTCAAGTCGGCTGGTTTGGGGTTGGCGTCGCCATGTTTGCTATTCCTGTACAAAGAGCCACTGGCATTGACACCAATACCTTGATTATCATTTCTGGCCTATTAATGACAGTGACGGTCTACTTTGGTATCTCAGCTTTAATGGTGCTATCGACAATCGCCGTCCCTGCAATTGCTATTCTGGGCAGCTACTCCGTTTATCAAGCTATCCATAGTGCTGGAGGTATTGAAGTCATTCAA
Source organism: Vibrio rumoiensis (assembly GCF_002218045.2). Taxonomy (NCBI): domain Bacteria; kingdom Pseudomonadati; phylum Pseudomonadota; class Gammaproteobacteria; order Vibrionales; family Vibrionaceae; genus Vibrio; species Vibrio rumoiensis. Next base: position 821,125 of record NZ_AP018685.1, on the reverse strand, counting down.
CATCAGGTTCCAGAGCAACCTCTTGATTTTTCGGTGGCACTTGCGATGGTGATTGGCTCATTTATCAGCGCGGGTACCTTGACTGCAGACTTCGTGCGCTTTGGCAAAAAGCCGTTAAATGCTGTTTTAATCACTATGGTCGCCTTCTTCATCGGCAATACTTTAATGTTTATCTTTGGTGCTGCTGGCGCTTCGGTAACTGGCCAATCGGATATTTCAGAAGTGATGATGGCACAAGGATTACTGATTCCTGCGATTATTGTTTTGGGGCTCAATATATGGACCACTAATGACAATGCGCTTTATGCCTCAGGTTTAGGTTTTTCCAATATAACCGGGCTGCCAAGTAAATATATTTCAATGGTGAACGGTATCATCGGGACTTTATGTGCGCTGTGGTTGTACAATAACTTTGTTGGTTGGTTAACCTTCTTATCTTTAGCGATTCCTCCTATTGGTGGCGTAATCATCGCGGATTTTTTCAAAAATCGTCAACGTTACTTAAATTTCGAACAAGCTGAATTTAAAACGGTAAACTGGGCCGCTATCATTGCTGTGATCATAGGGGTTGCTGCGGGTAAATTCATTCCAGGCATTGTACCGCTCAATGCCGTTTTAGGTGGCGCTATGAGCTACTTAATGCTCAACCCTATGATGGATAAATTATTCACCACTCAATCACCTTCACACGTTATTGAACCAAATAAATAAGAGTCTAATATGTCAAACCTAACGATAAAAAATGCCCGCTTACGTGGCTTTGAACAACTGCAAACGATTACCATCGATAATGGCATTATCCGCAGTATTGGCGAAACAGGTGAAGCAAACTCTGAACATGCCGAAATCATTGATGCTCAAGGCAATATGGTTTTACCTCCTTTTTGTGAGCCTCATATTCACTTAGATACCACGCAAACCGCAGGCGAACCGAACTGGAATCTATCCGGCACTTTATTTGAAGGTATCGAACGCTGGGCTGAGCGTAAAGATATGCTGTCTATCGACGATGTTAAGCAGCGTGCAAAAAAAACGTTAAAGTGGCAGATCGCTAATGGGGTGCAATTTGTCCGTACCCACGTTGACGTATCCGATCCCACTCTCGTCGCCCTAAAAGCGATGCTAGAAGTTAAAGAAGAAATGAAACCTTGGATTGATGTACAAATTGTCGCCTTCCCACAAGAAGGTATTTTGTCCTATCCAAACGGCAAAGCATTATTAGAAGAAGCGGTAAAACTTGGCGCTGATGTGGTTGGTGCCATCCCTCATTTTGAGTTTACTCGTGAATATGGCGTTGAATCGCTACACTATGCCTTTGAGTTAGCACGTAAATACGATCGCTTAATTGATGTGCATTGTGATGAAATTGATGATGAGCAATCTCGCTTCGTTGAAACGGTTGCCGCATTAGCACACAAATATGACATGGGCAGTAAAGTAACGGCAAGCCACACTACTGCAATGCATTCCTATAATGGCGCTTATACCTCACGCCTATTCCGTCTGCTGCGTATGTCTGGCATTAACTTTGTCGCAAACCCATTAGTGAATATTCACTTACAAGGGCGTTTTGATGATTACCCTAAACGTCGTGGCATTACCCGTGTTAAAGAGATGCTCGCGAGCAACATCAATGTCTGCTTCGGCCATGATGATGTGTTTGACCCTTGGTATCCTCTAGGTACCGCCAATATGCTACAAGTTTTGCATATGGGGCTACATGTGTGTCAAATCATGGGCTATGAGCAAATTAATGACTCACTGCGTCTTATCACCGACCATTCTGCTCGTACTTTAAACATCCAAGAGCGCTATGGTTTAGACGTTGGTAAACCAGCAAATATGATTATATTGCCCGCTGAATCAGGCTTTGAGGCAGTACGCCGACAGGTCCCTGTGCAGTATTCTATCCGCGAAGGTAAAGTCATTGCCGAAACGCAATTAGCCCAAACTCACATTCAACTAGAGCAAAAAGAGCAAGTAACCTTCAAACGTTAATCCGTTCATTTTGATCTAATTTATACCAGGCTCAACATGATTTCGCATGTGTTGAGCCTTATTTTATCTTCGCCACGAATATTCCGCTATACTAGTCAGCTTATCCATATATCCGTACTTCTTTAGCTCATTAGGTACCCCATGACCCAAAGCAATAACCCTTTACACGGCATCACTCTTGAAAAACTCTTAACCGAATTAGTCGAACACTATGGCTGGGAACGTTTAGGGGAAATGATCAATATCCGTTGTTTTCAATCCGATCCAAGCATCAAATCGAGCTTAAAGTTTTTACGTAAAACAGAATGGGCAAGAACCAAAGTTGAACAGTTGTATATTGATTTAAAACGATAAGGGCAGTTGCGAGTTGCGAGTTGCGAGTTGCGAGTTGCGAGTTGCGAAAAAAGTTTAAAATGCTCGCAAATTATGTCAATGATATTTCTAGATTTTTATCCAGCCCCCGCTTTAGGAGATCCTGAACTGCGCTCCTACGTCGCTTTTCAGGATGACGTTTTCAAATTGATATTGTTTTCGTCCCTCCAGAATCTCGAAGTCGCTTTTCAGAATGACGCTGTTTTTCCGGATTGTTCCGCGGCTTTTCGGCTCCCGAGCAAAACGGCCTCTCATCCCGAAACCTCTTTCCCTGAAAACTAGGAACTCGAAACTAACCTCCTTTATTCAGGCATAAAAAAACCCGCTATCACTAGCGGGTTTTTATTTATGCTGTAATCAGCTTAAAAAAGAATTACTTCTTCTCAGCTTCTTTACGTGCTTTAACGTCAGCAATAACTTGCTCAGCTACGTTAGCAGGACATGGTGAGTAGTGCGCGAACTCCATAGAGAACTGACCACGACCAGAAGTCATTGTACGTAGAGAACCGATGTAACCGAACATTTCTGAAAGCGGTACGTCAGCCTTGATGCGAACGCCAGTCACGCCAGCTTCTTGGTCTTTGATCATGCCACGACGACGGTTAAGGTCACCGATAACATCACCAACGTGATCTTCTGGAGTGAACACGTCTACAGCCATGATAGGCTCAAGAAGTTGAGCACCAGCTTTAGGCATAGTTTGACGGAATGCACCTTTCGCTGCGATTTCAAATGCTACTGCAGATGAATCGACTGCGTGGAAACCACCGTCAAATAGTTCAACTTCAACGTCTAACGTTGGGAAGCCAGCTAGAACACCGTGCTCCATCATGCTAGCAAAACCTTTCTCGATTGCAGGCCAGAATTCTTTTGGTACGTTACCACCAACAACCGTTGATTTGAACGTAAAGCCAGAGTTTTGCTCACCAGGCTTAATACGGTAATCAATTTTACCGAATTGACCAGAACCACCAGACTGTTTCTTATGCGTGTAGCTATCTTCAACTTCTTTAGTGATAGTTTCACGGTAAGCTACTTGAGGTTGACCAACGATTAGATCTACACCGTAAGTACGCTTCAAGATGTCTACTTTGATATCTAAGTGAAGCTCACCCATACCTTTAAGGATGGTTTCACCTGAATCTTCATCAGTTTCAACTTGGAACGATGGATCTTCTGCAACCATTTTACCGATCGCGATACCCATTTTCTCAGAACCGCCTTTATCTTTAGGCTGTACAGCAATCGAGATTACTGGAGTTGGGAATACCATTGGTTCTAGAGTTACTGGGTGCTTAGGATCACATAGAGTGTGACCAGTTTGCACGTTTTTCATACCAACGATAGCGATGATGTCGCCCGCTTGTGCGAAAGATAGCTCTTTACGCTCATCAGCTTGCATCTCAACCATACGACCAACACGCTCAGTTTTACCTGTGAACGAGTTCATGATGGTGTCACCTTTGTTCAATTTACCAGAGTAAATACGAACGAAAGTTAGTGCACCGAAACGGTCATCCATGATTTTGAATGCAAGTGCTTTGAATGTTTCATCAGCAGAAACGATAGCGTGATCGCCAGTTTCGTTGCCTTCTTCATCCATAAGAGGTTGAGGATCAACTTCTGTTGGAGAAGGTAGGTAATCAACAACCGCATCAAGTACAAGTTGCATACCTTTGTTTTTAAACGCTGAACCACAGTATGTTGGGAAGAACGCTAGGTCACGAGTACCTTTACGGATACAACGCTTGATGTCTTCAACTGAAGGCTCTTCACCTTCCATGTAAGCCATCATTAGTTCGTCGTCTTGTTCAACAGCCGTTTCGATCATCTCTTCACGGTATTGCTCAACGTCGTCAACCATATCAGCTGGAACATCTTCAACAGTGTAGTTTTCTGGAAGACCAGTTTCGTCCCAGATGTACGCTTTACGAGAAAGAACGTCTACAACACCTTTAAAATCATCTTCAATACCGATTGGCAGAGTCATGATTAATGGTGTAGCGCCAAGTACTTTACGTACTTGTTCAGTAACACGGTAGAAATCTGCACCCATACGGTCCAGTTTGTTTACGAAAATGATACGTGCAACTTCAGATTCGTTAGCGTAACGCCAGTTAGTTTCTGATTGTGGTTCAACACCACCAGAACCACAGAATACACCGATACCGCCGTCAAGAACTTTAAGAGAACGATATACTTCTACTGTAAAGTCAACGTGTCCCGGGGTGTCGATAACGTTGAAACGGTGGTCTTTCCAGAAACAACTTACCGCTGCCGATTGGATAGTAATACCGCGCTCAGCTTCCTGCTCCATGAAGTCAGTAGTTGATTCGCCATCATGTACTTCACCCGTTTTGTGGATAGTACCAGTCAGCTTAAGGATACGCTCAGTCGTGGTAGTTTTACCCGCATCAACGTGCGCAAAAATACCAATGTTTCTGTATTTTGATAAGTCAGTCATTGTCTTACTCTATTAATAGGATATAAAGTTCGCGCAGAGTATAACACAATCTGTCAAGACTGATATCCCCTGCGTGCATTTGGATAAAAAATCTTTTTTCTCTCGAGTTTTTGCCACTTTGTTCGTCATTAACTGGTCAGCATTCTCTCAAGATCTCGCTATTTAATTGGCTTCGCTCTATTCTATTGACCACGTAAACGTTGATTCAGTAAAGGAACCCTATGATTCAGTGGCTAAAAAAATGGTTAATACGGATATTATTATTTTTTTGTGTTTTTACGATTGTCATTACTCTCCCCTTAAAATTCGTGAATCCCTGGGTGTGGAGTTGGAAACTACAAAGAGCATGGTTTCCACCTGAGCAATACCACCACTATTCTTCTACAGACTGGATAAAGTTAGACAATATTTCGCCTTATATGCAACTGGCGGTTATTGCTTCTGAAGATCAACGCTTTCCAACTCATCACGGCATCGATTTTGTTTCCACCCAGAAAGCAGTGGCGGATATGATCTCAGGCGAACGATTTCGCGGTGCCAGCACGCTGACTCAACAAACCGTTAAAAATTTATATTTATGGTCAGGAAAAGATTTACTTAGAAAAGGGATTGAAGCTTATCTCAGCTTATTAGTCGAGTTAGAATGGGGAAAAGCGAGAATATTAGAAATTTATCTCAATATAGTCGAGTTTGGTCCTGGCATTTTTGGCGTACAAGCAGCCAGTTTGCATTTCTATGGAATTCCAGCCAGTCAATTGTCGATGTCACAAGCCGCTCGATTGGCCGCAGTGCTTCCCAATCCATATAAATTTAAAGTGCAAAGCCCAACGCCTTATGTTTGGCAAAGAATTGATTGGATTGAAACTCAAATGAATCAATTAGGATTGGGGTATTTAAGGGGGATGGATTAACAAAGCTCGTCTATCGTGTATCGGACGCTACGCTGCTCGTTTATCGAAAGAACACATCGAGTACCGAGCAACGATAAGCGCAGCGTCCTAGCTTCGTTTTTACAACTCATCAAACGCATCGATTGCTTCCGATAATTTCTTCACACCATGGATCTGCATGCCGGCAATGCCACCTTTTGGCATATTGGCCGCAGGTACGATCGCTTTTTTAAATCCGTGTTTATAAGCTTCCATTAATCGTTCTTGGCCGCTTGGAACAGGACGAATCTCACCCGCTAACCCCACTTCACCAAACACCACCACATCCTTTGGTAGTGGTCGGTCTTTAAAACTCGATAGCAAGGCCATTAACAAAGACAAGTCCGCACTAGTTTCCGCTACTTTAACGCCACCAACAACGTTAACAAACACATCTTGATCCGCCATTTGCAAACCACCATGCTTATGCAATACCGCAAGTAACATAGATAGACGGTTTTGATCGAGCCCAACCGCGACTCGTCGTGGATTTGATAATTGGGAGTAATCCACCAGCGCTTGAATCTCGACCAATAGAGGTCTTGTGCCTTCCCATACCACCATTACCGAACTGCCAGAGGTTTCTTCATCACCACGCGACAAGAAAATCGCGGAAGGATTGCTGACCTCTTTTAGCCCTTGACCAGTCATCGCAAATACGCCTAATTCATTCACTGCGCCGAAGCGGTTTTTATGGCTGCGCAGAGTTCTAAAGCGGCTATCGGCACTGCCATCTAATAACACCGAACAATCGATAATATGCTCCAACACTTTAGGACCCGCTAAAGTACCATCTTTGGTTACGTGCCCAACTAAAAAGACAGCGACATTATTTTGCTTTGCATAACGAGTTAAGGTGGTTGCCGATTCACGGACCTGAGACACACTACCTGGTGAAGATTGTACATCAGCCACGTGCATCACTTGGATTGAGTCAATCACCATGATTTTCGGTTGTTCTTTTTCCGCTATTTGACAAATCTTATCAACATTGGTTTCCGACAGCATTTTCAGATGCTCTTTAGGTAAACCTAAACGAGAAGCTCGCATGGCAACTTGCTGAAGTGACTCTTCACCGGTGACATATAAAGTCGGCATCTGAGCGGCCAATCGACACACTGTCTGAAGGAGCAAGGTACTTTTACCAGCCCCCGGATTACCACCAATCAGCACGGCCGCACCTGGTACGATACCACCACCTAGCACGCGATCGAATTCTTTAAAACCGGTAGAGAAACGTGGCACTTCTTGAAGATCAATTTCCGATAAATTTTGTACTTGAGCATCTGACACCGAGCCGGCATAACCCGATAAACGTTCATTACGCGCCACTTGAGGTGAGGCAGCTAATCGAACTTCTGTAATCGTGTTCCATGCTCCACAGGCATTACATTGCCCTTGCCAACGTGGAAAATCCGCACCACAGTCATTACAGACATACGCTCGTTTTGCTTTACTCGCCATGAAAAAATCTCAGTGTGTTTAAATAAAATAAAAAACGTGGCTAGAGGCTTGACCGCTTCGCTACTCGGATCTCAAGCGAAGCGTCCGCGCAACTCGACACGCTGTTATGGAATAGCCTTCCAACCAATACGCTTTTGCTGTACCAATGCCGCTGATAAAATACACAGCACTCCGCCTAGTCCTGCATAGCGAACCACGGTTTTTGCTTGTTGTTCTACTTTCGGTTTTGCATGATAAGCAACACCTAAGCCCGCAGTTGCCATCATGACTAAGTCATTGGCACCATCGCCGACGGCCACCGTATTGTGCTGCTCAACATCATACTCATCGGCCAGCGTCACTAAAATATCGGCTTTAGTTTCAGCTGAAACGATATCGCCTAAAACCTTACCGGTTAACTTACCATCAACAATTTCTAATGTATTGGATTGGGCATAATCTAGCCCTAATGTTTCTTTTAGGTAGTCGGAAAAGTAAGTAAATCCACCAGAAGCGATCGCGGTTTTCCAGCCTAATTTTTTTAAGGTAGACACCAACTCGGCAAGGTCAGGCATCAAAGGTAAGTTCTCACGAACCTGGGCTAAAATAGATTCATCAGCCCCTTTTAAAGCCCCAACTCGCTCTCTTAAGCTTTCTTCGAAATCTAATTCACCTTGCATCGCTCGCTCAGTAATTTCTGAAACTTGCTCACCGACACCGGCCAACTTAGCTATCTCATCAATACACTCAATTTGAATCGCAGTGGAATCCATATCCATCACGATTAAACCGGGTTTGGTTAATTCTGGCAATACGCTTATAGACGCACAGTCCAAACCCAAAGCATGGATGAATTCTATCATTTCTGGGATCAATTCACCGCCCATTAACGCCACTTCATAGTGCCCAACTTTCCATGAATCTAACACTGGATTAAAGCGACCTGTGAACACATCAATTCGGTCAAAATGACCAATCGCGAGATGCTCACCAAAGATAATCCACTGGGCTTTTTGTTTATCCAGACTCGAATATAATCGAGATTCTGGCAATCGCTTAACCAGCGACATACTACGTTGAATTTTTAAAGATGTTACCACGTCCATGTTTTTACCTTTTTTATCCAAATAATTAGAATTTATGTCATTGCGGTATTAAAATTAACCCAACGGCAGCAATCCGATTCTATGCGTTATCTCACAATAATGCATAGCAAGTTAACCTATTGCAATTTATTAACGCAAGCCCCAAACTAACAATTCACTTCTTTTCGTTCATTATTACGGTATAAGGGAAATTCCAAATGCAAACTTCGCTGTTTTCTTGGCGTGTATTTTTGCGCTTTGTCGCGATCATCCTGTTAGGCGGAATGTTTGCCTATACCATCATCAATAGCTTTGTGATCAGCCGTGATAATGAACACATACAAAACCAGCAACTTGACATCCTAACCAACCTTTTGATCTCCCAATCCTCACTGAGCGCTACGGATTTAATTGTAAATGATGATCAAGATGGCTTATTGAAGCTTGCCAACCAAATTGCATCTGATGACTTAGTATTCGACGCGACCATTTATAATGCGGAAGGTATAAAGCTGGTTGCCAGCGATGATGCAAAAGATGTAAGAGAAATATTAGGCTTGGATACACCATTGAAAACGGCATCGATTGGCCGAGAACAATTAGTGAAGCCCATACTTCATGAAGATAATACGGTTGGCTTTATTCGCATCACTTTTGAAAAAGGTAAAGTAACCGCAATCTCAGATCATCGCTACCGTAACAGCGATCATTTAATGTACTTGATGCTAATACTCAGTTTTATTAGTGGTATGTTGCTGTGCTTGCTCTTGTTGTATAAACCTCAAGATCAAGTTGAAAATATTCTACTCAAAGATATCTAGCTTTGAGATACAAAAAACCTCTTGTTCAAAATGAACAAGAGGTTTTCTTCGTTTTAAACCTAGCGGTATAAACTCGTTGTTAGTTCTTGTGGTTATTTATCACCGAGTAAAACCGAATCAAGTGCGATGTGAATCATGTCGTTGAACGTTGTTGCACGTTCATCTGATGTAGTTTGTTCACCAGATTTAATGTGATCCGACACCGTACAAATCGCCAGTGATTTAGCGCCGTACTCAGCGGCAACACCGTAGATACCTGCCGCTTCCATTTCTACGCCTAGAATGCCGTATTTGTCCATTACTTTGAACATATCAGGATCCGGTGTGTAGAATAAATCTGCAGAGAATAAGTTGCCAACTTTCACATCAATACCACGTGCTTTTGCTGCTTCTTCCGCATTTTTAACTAAGTGGTAATCGGCAATCGCGGCAAAGTCATGATCTTTAAAACGTAAACGGTTTACTTTCGAATCCGTACATGCGCCCATGCCAATCACAACATCACGCAATTTAATGTCATCGCTCACCGCGCCACAGCTACCAACACGGATAATAGTTTTAACACCGAAATCTTTAATCAGCTCTGTCACATAGATAGAACAAGACGCAATGCCCATACCGTGGCCCATTACCGACACTTTACGACCTTGGTAAGTCCCTGTATAACCAAACATATTACGTACATTACATACTTGAACCGCATCATCTAAAAAATTTTCTGCAATGTACTGCGCGCGAAGTGGATCACCCGGCATGAGTACAACGTCTGCAAAATCACCCATTTCAGCATTAATATGTGGAGTTGCCATGTTTGTATATCCTTTATATGTATTTTTGTTTAATCGTTAATGAGGTACGTAGCTCGTGTGCTACGTTTCTCGTAACTAGGGCGCTTTGCTTCTCGAACAAAGCACTCGGACAATTAATTTTTAGAAGTTTGATTAATCGAATGCCGTCACTATCGAGTCACGAGCATTCGAGCAACGAGATTCGTCTATAAAAACGACTGACCGTATTCCATATCAGACGTACCGAAGTATTCTGCTAGGCTTTGACCAATATCCGCGAAAGTATCGCGGCGACCTAGTGAGCCCGCTGGAATTTTAGGGCCTGAAACCAATACTGGTATATGCTCGCGAGTATGGTCACTTCCCGGCCACGTTGGATCGCAACCATGGTCAGCGGTCAGAATCAAAACATCATCGGGTTGGAGTATCGCTTGAATTTCCGGTAAACGTTTATCGAAATACTCTAGTGCCGCCGCATAACCTGCCACGTCACGACGGTGACCGTAAGACGAATCGAAATCTACAAAGTTAGTGAAAACGATGGTGTTATCACCGGCGGTCTTAACTTGCTCTAAAGTCGCATCAAACAATGCTTCTAAGCCCGTCGCTTTTACTTTTTGTGTAATACCGCAACCGGCGTAGATATCAGAAATCTTACCAATTGAGATCACTTCACCATTTTTTTCCTCAACCAGTTTTTGCAAAACCGTTGCTGAAGGCGGCTCAACTGATAAATCACGACGGTTACCGGTACGAGCAAATTCTCCTGGCTTATTACCGATGAATGGACGCGCAATCACACGACCAATATTATACGGTTCTAGTTCTTCACGTACGATCTGGCAAAGCTCAAGTAGGTTATCCAAACCGTAAGTTTCTTCATGACAAGCAATTTGGAAAACTGAATCGGCAGAAGTATAGAAAATTGGTTTACCACTTTTCATATGCTCTTCACCTAGCTCATCTAGAATCACCGTACCTGATGAATGACAGTTACCTAAGTAGCCTTTCAGATTGGCACGAGCAACGATTTTATCTAGTAGCTCTTGAGGAAAACTATTTTTTTCATCGGTAAAGTAACCCCAGTCAAACAATACTGGAACACCGGCAATTTCCCAGTGACCAGATGGCGTATCTTTGCCTGATGACAATTCAGCCGCATGAGCATAAGCGCCTGTAATTTTAGCATTTTCATCAAGCCCGATTGGAAAGGTTCCCGTTGACTCTTGCGCGGCTTTACCTAAACCTAATTTAGATAAGTTAGGCAAACGTAGTGGCCCTGAACGGTTCTCGTTATTCGCTAAACCTTTATCACATTGCTCTGCAATATGGCCAAGAGTATCAGCGCCGACATCACCAAATTTATCAGCATCTTGCGTAGCGCCTACACCGAAAGAATCCAGTACTAAAATAATTGCACGTTTCATAGTTTATTCTCCTCCCAAGCTACTGAACACTTATAGGTCGTCAGCTCGGATTTGGCGATAAATCTCTGGTGTCGGTTGATAAATTTTATCTGACACCGTAATCGCTTGTTGTAATTCGTTTGCAGCTTGTTGCCATTGCTGTTCACTTCTCGCGTGAATCATGGCTAATGGGGTATTGTTATCGGCTTGCTCACCTAAGCGAATAAACTGGTCAAAACCCACTGCGTAATCAATACAATCAGAAGCGACTTTACGGCCACCGCCCATCGATACCACCGCCATACCAATTGCACGGGTATCCATTGCAGTCACTGTTCCTGCCTGCTTGGCGTACACAGGCTTAATCACTTCTGCTTTCGGTAAATAAGTCTCATAGTTTTGAACAAAATCTTTCGGCCCACCTAGACCTGCTACCATTTTGCCAAAACAGATTGCCGCGCTACCGTTATCTAAAACATCTTGCAATTTGATGCGAGCTTGCTCAGTACTTTCGGCTAGATGGCCTAATACCAGCATCTCGGCACATAACGTCATTGTTACTTCAAGTAAGCGAGGGTTGCGCACTTCACCGCGAGAGTTCTTCTCACCGATTAAAAACTGCACGGCTTCTTTCACTTCCAGTGCATTACCTGCCGATGAAGCCAACACTTGATTCATATCAGTAAGAATAGCAGTGGTCTTTGTGCCTGCGCCATTTGCTACTGCTACAATAGATTGCGCTAATTCTTCTGATGCTTCGTAAGTTGGCATGAAGGCGCCAGAACCTACTTTGACATCCATCACCAACGAGTCGAGACCCGCGGCTAATTTTTTCGATAAGATAGAGGCTGTGATCAGTGAAATATTATCGACCGTTGCAGTAATATCTCGAGTCGCATAAACACGTTTATCAGCAGGAGCTAAATCGCCCGTTTGACCAATAATCGCGACGCCTGCGTCTTTTGTCACGTCACCAAAAACCTCATTAGAAGGCATGATGTTGTAACCCGGAATCGATTCTAATTTATCTAACGTACCACCAGTATGCCCTAAACCTCGACCAGAGATCATTGGAACAAAGCCACCGCAAGCCGCAATCATCGCACCGAGCATCAGTGAGGTCACATCCCCCACACCACCAGTTGAATGCTTATCGACGATTGGACCGGGAAAGTTCATGTGTGACCAATCGATCACCATACCGGAATCACGCATTGCACATGTTAAAGCAATACGTTCTTCCATATTCATTTCATTGAAGAAGATGGTCATCGCAAATGCTGCAATCTGACCTTCCGAGATGCTGTCATCGGCCACACCTTGAATGAAGAAGTTGATTTCTTCAGCCGTGAGCACTTCACCATCACGTTTTTTACGAATAATTTCTTGAGGAAGATACATAGCCATTGCCCATTAAGATACAAGAAGACGGCAGAACACTTTAGTCACTCATGACCTCAAATTGAGCGAGCAACCAAAGTATTCAGATCATTTCAGTCGGTTTAGTAGCCGCCTTCCGCCGCTTTTTCACCTTGACCTAATGTATTCAGCAAATTCGCTAGTAGGCTAGACGCGCCAAAACGGTAATGCATGTTGTCGGCCCAATCTGCACCTAAGATCTCATCGGCCATCGCAAGATAAGCTTGAGCATCTTCAGCGGTACGTACGCCACCAGCAGGTTTAAAGCCAACGGTTTTAGCTACGCCCATGTCACGGATCACTTTCAGCATGATTTCCGCTGATTCTGGAGTGGCGTTAACTGGCACTTTACCTGTTGAAGTTTTGATAAAGTTTGCGCCTGCTTCGATTGAAATTTCAGAAGCACGTTTAATCAACGCTTCTTCTTTTAATTCACCGGTTTCAATGATCACTTTCAGTAAAACATCACCACAAGCTTCTTTACATTGCTTCACTAATTCGAAACCTGTTTTTTCATCGCCAGCGATTAATGTGCGGTATGGGAAAACCACATCCACTTCATCGGCGCCATAAGCTACTGCCGCTTTCGTTTCCGCTACAGCAATCTCAATATCATCATTGCCGTGAGGGAAATTAGTAACAGTCGCAACTCGAATTTCTGGGGTACCTTGTTCACGCAGTGTTTTCTTCGCAATAGGTATGAAACGTGGGTAAATACAAATGGCTGCGGTATTGCCCACTGGCGATTTCGCCGCATGACAAAGAGCAATGACCTTCTCATCCGTATCGTCATCATTCAATGTGGTGAGATCCATTAATTTTAGTGCACGTAAAGCTGCTGCTTGTAAATCGCTCATTTCTATCTCCGATATCAAAAAATTATTATGACAATTAGGTTATTTCGCACTATTTCAATTTAGTCACACTTTCAACTAAGTAAGACTGTTCAAAGTGTAGTGCGATTCTCTGACTCTTTAAAAAAACCATTGGCTTTCAAAAGCAATCAGAATCCCAACTATCTGAAATGAACGGACTTGGTTCCTTGAAGACTTAACACGTCAATCAACGTGTTAATTGCAATCCTTGTCACCGCACAACCAATTCACCAGTAAAGCCGGAGTTTGGCTGCAAAACACATCATGTGTTGTGAACATTTCGCCCTAACCGACTTATTGAATCCTTAATAAGTCTAATACTCTTCAATTAATGATCATGAGTGGTTAGTTTGAATTTACTGATGATTATACTGATTTATTCCGAGAGGTCAGTCACTATCCTGAACGCAAACGGTTTGTATCTCAAAAAGCCTTATATCCCATACTTTGATTATGGTCTATTGGAGACTAATCGTATTGTTATCTGTTCATTCTTACTGGTTGAATGCTTCGATAACGCCGTTATAAATATTGATTAGTGTCAGCTTTATAAAGGGTATCTTTAGCCTGATATAAGACGCAAAAAGCCGCAGCAAACATTTGCTACGGCTTTGATTAAAAAGTAACGGCGTCTATATATGCAAACTCTAACTTACATCGCTTGCAGAGTAATGAAGAAGCCTGCAATTGTTGCTGCCATTAAGTTAGATAATGTACCAGCAAGAATCGCTTTCATACCCATTTGTGCAATATCAGAGCGACGGCTTGGTGCAAGACCACCTAAACCACCCAATAGAATTGCGATAGACGATAGGTTAGCAAAACCACATAGAGCAAACGAAATAATCGCTTTCGTTTTCTCAGAAAGAATGATTGTTGCGCCATCAGCAAGATATGGAGCAAAGCTTGAGTAAGCCACAAATTCATTCAGAATCGTTTTCTGACCAATGAAAGAACCCGCTAGAACGGCTTCGCTCCATGGCACACCAATTAACCAAGCAACAGGAGCAAACACGTAGCCTAAAATTAGCTCTAGTGTCAGTTCAGGCATACCAAACCAACCACCGATACCACCTAAGATACCGTTCATTAGTGCAATCAAACCGATGAATGCAAGTAGCATCGCACCAACGTTTAACGCTAGTTGTAGACCAGAAGAAGCACCTACTGCTGCTGCATCGATAACGTTAGCGGGTTTATCTTCTTCATCGTCTCCAGCACTGGCAAGCTGCTCAATTGGCTCTTCAGTTTCTGGCTTAATGATTTTAGCGAATAACAATCCACCCGGAGCCGCCATGAAAGAAGCCGCGATTAGGTAAGAAAGAGGAACACCCATTGCTGCGTAACCGGCCATAACACCACCAGCAACTGAAGCCAAACCACCACACATAACGGCAAATAGTTCAGATTGAGTCATTTTAGGAACGAATGGACGAACCACAAGAGGTGCTTCTGTTTGACCAACGAAGATGTTTGCTGTCGCAGACATTGATTCCGCACGGGAAGTACCAAGTGCCTTCTGTAAAGCTCCACCTAAAACTTTGATAACAATCTGCATCACACCAATGTTATATAAAACAGAGATAAGAGCAGAGAAAAAGATAATAGTCGGTAGTACTTTAAATGCGAAGATGAAACCAACACCTTCAACAGAGAAGTTAACTAGGTTACCAAATAAGAAGCTGATACCTTCATTTCCGAAATCGTAAACGTGTTGAACACCGTTTGTCATCGATGCAAGAAGATCTTTACCCCAAGGGACGTAAAGAACAAATGCACCTAAGCAGAATTGAATGGCAAAAGCGCCAACTACAGTTCGTAAATTAATTGCTTTGCGGTTGTCGGAAAATAATACTGCTACAGCAAGCAGAAAAATCATGCCAACAATGCTCATAACCAGGCTCATGGTATATGGCTTCCTTATTTGTAGTGAATTGATTAAAAATTGTTTCAGGGCTCAAAAAGCGGAGGCGATTATACTCTGACAAGAGGTAACAAAGTAATACCAAAGTCACACTTATTTATGAAAGTTCAGTGAAAAACATGTTCGAGCGTGATCTACATCACCAAACGTTTGCTTTTTTCATATTGACAGAAAAGCAAACGGTTGCATCACATTCACCGTATTTATCCCTTTAGTTGAAATAACACGCAACTATTATGCCAAATTTGATGAGCAATCTCCCTTTTATGCTCTTGGCGAAGCAAGCACAATGAGTCAAATATATCGTGTAAATATGCAGGATGATTCGGTTTGCCTTGAAATCCAGATATAGGCATATCTGGTGCGTCAGTTTCTAGCACTAACGCAGTTAAAGGAAGTTGAGCAATCGCTTGGCGCGTTTTCTTCGCTCTTTCATAAGTAATCACACCGCCAACTCCAATATAGAAGCCTAATTTCACATATTCCATCGCTTGCTGATAGCTACCAGAAAAAGCGTGAATGACACCACCTTTATTAGGTCTGATCTTACGTAAGCGTTGTAAAATTTTATCGTGTGATTTACGAGCATGAATAATAAGCGGTAATTGATAGCGATTCGCCAGTTGAAGATGTTCATCAAAAATTCGATATTGCTTATCGATATTCTCTGGCGTTAGACATTCATCATTCAACATAAAGTCCAGACCACATTCTCCTACAGCAACACAACGGGGTGTTCGATGTTTTAATGCTTCATCAAGTCGTATTAGAGCATCCCCATCGTGTTGTTCAAGAAAATAAGGATGTAGACCAAGTGCATAATAAAGAGAAGGATGTTGCAAAGAGAGAGAAATTAAATTCTGCCAGCTCGCTTGTTGAGTAGCCGGAATGATGATTTTTCTGACTCCAGCCTTTTCCGCTTTTGTTAATTCAGCTTTAAGATCAGAAAAAACAGGAAAATCAAAATGGCAGTGGGTATCGATAAAGGAATAGTCAGGCATTAAAGTCGGTTTTAGAGCAAGAGTCTTTCTGGTTTGTGGATTCGGCTCGGTAAGCACAACAGCTACGCTTATGCTCAGGCGTTAAGCCGAGTTCTTCACACCACGCATCATAGCGAGCTAACCAAAGTTTCAATTTTGCTAATATCATCCTTAACTCCTTCTCTCGACTCTCGACTCTCGACTCTCGACTCTCGACTCTCGACTCTCGAAACAATTAAAGCAAAAGGGCTAGCATTTCGCTAACCCTTTTGATCATTACTTTAAGCTTGCTCACTCAGAGCCCATCAATATTAGTGCTCGCGTGTCGCACGGAACTCAATATCAGGGAAACGTTCTTTCGCTAAGTTTAGATTTACCATGGTTGGCGCAACATAAGATAAGTTATCACCGCCATCTAATGCTAAATTCACTTGGTTCTTGCGCTTAAACTCATCAAGTTTTTTCTCATCAGCACATTCAACCCAACGAGCCGTTGCCACATTCACGCCTTCATAGATTGCTTCAACGTTGTATTCAGACTTCAAGCGTGCCACAACCACATCAAACTGAAGTACACCGACCGCACCAACAATAAGATCATTGTTTTGTAATGGACGAAACACCTGCACCGCACCTTCTTCAGATAACTGAACTAGGCCTTTCAGCAATTGTTTTTGTTTCAGTGGATCGCGTAGGCGAATACGGCGGAACAGTTCTGGTGCAAAGTTAGGGATCCCCGCAAACTTCAACGTTTCACCTTGAGTGAAGGTATCACCGATCTGAATCGTACCATGGTTGTGTAACCCGATAATATCACCGGCATATGCATGTTCCGCGCGAGAACGGTCACCCGCCATAAAGGTTACCGCATCAGAAATATTCACCATTTTACCAGTACGGACATGATTCATTTTCATGCCCTGAGAATATGTGCCAGATACGATACGCATAAAAGCAATACGGTCACGGTGCTTAGGATCCATATTCGCTTGGATCTTAAATACAAAACCTGAGAATTTCTCTTCTGTTGCTTCAACAGTACGTTCATTGGCTTCACGAGCCAAAGGCGCCGGAGCCCACTCAGTTAAACCGGTAAGCATATGGTCAACACCAAAGTTACCAAGAGCGGTACCGAAAAAGACTGGCGTTAACTCTCCTTTTAGGAAAAGTTCGTGATCAAATTCATGCGCAGCCCCGATCACCAACTCCATATCTTCACGCAGTTGCTCAGCAATCTCACCGCCGATAGCCACATCAAGATCTGGATTATCTAGCCCTTTAATACTACGAACTTCTTGAATGGTTGAACCTTGACCTGTCGCGTATAAGATCGTTTCATCACGATGAATATGGTACACGCCTTTAAATTCTTTACCGCTACCAATTGGCCAAGAAACAGGGGCACAAGCCATTTTCAACTCGCTTTCTACTTCATCAAGCAAATCCATTGGATCGCGTGTATCACGGTCACATTTGTTCATGAAGGTAACGATCGGCGTATCACGTAAACGCGTCACTTCCATCAACTTACGCGTACGGTCTTCGACACCTTTCGCCGCATCGATCACCATCAAGCAAGAATCCACCGCGGTTAAAGTACGGTAAGTATCTTCCGAGAAATCTTCGTGTCCTGGAGTATCAAGCAAGTTCACCAAACAATCATTATAAGGGAACTGCATCACTGAAGTGGTTACCGAAATACCACGTTCTTTTTCCATTTCCATCCAGTCAGATTTCGCGTGCTGATTTGAACCACGACCTTTAACAGTACCTGCTTTTTGTAAAGCATTTCCGAATAACAATACTTTTTCAGTAATGGTTGTTTTACCCGCATCCGGGTGAGAAATGATCGCAAACGTACGACGCTTACTAACTTCAGAAAGGAAAGACATGAAGGAAACCTTATAAACTGTTTAGCTTATCGCTGTTCAAAGACAGCAAAATAATAGGATCACAAAAGTGAGATGGGCGAATTATACGCAAAATTCATGATAACTCTAGTTGAAAGCCTAAAGTCATCACAGTTTCGGGTATAACCTATTCAGTATTACTCAAGCTTAAGCAAATGGATTAAAGTCATCATCCAACATCAAATTCATGATGATGGCATCTTCCTTGCCATTCTTACTGCTTGTTGAGGGGTAATAATTGACGCGTCGGTCGATCTCATTAAATCCAAGCGCATCATATAATTGATACGCACCTCGGTTGCTTTCTCTCACTTCAAGCCAAATACTTTCCGCTTTCGACGCTTCACTATGGTCAATCAAGTGTTCTAGCAATTTACGACCGTAGCCTTTGCCTTGTTGGTTGGGGGCAACCGCAATGGTCAATAGCGTCACTTCACCAACAACATTTTGGCTATACACATAACCAGCAAGTTGCTCGTCGGTCCATAAGCCAAACTGATACTTACTTGAGTTAGGTGAATTTTGATGAGAGAGATCGCGAATCATCGATTCAGACCAAGGATGGCTATGTGCTACTTTTTCAATGGCCCAGACAGCATCAAGGTGATCAACGTGTAAGGGCATAATGCGGTAATTATCAATCATAAGAACAAATCTGTTGCCAAAGATCGCGACGGTTTTGGGTATTCCCATGAATCGCATTTAATGCGGAAGAACGTAAAAACTTTAACGATTCTCGTTGAGGGATAACATCCGCACTCGACAGTAAAGCCTCATCTCCGGCGCACCAAAGCCACTCTAAGTGATGTGATTGCAATTGATTTAATTGAGCTGGCGTTAAGTGCCTTGCTTGTTCTGGTTGCAACTTCATACTAGCCAATACTTTGATAAAAAGCGTCGCATCTTCACCTTGAGGTAAATGTTCAGCCACCAGCAATAAAACACACTCTTTAGGCAATGTAATACCAGGGGTTTGGTAACCCTCAAGTTTATCCGGATGGGCGACGTCAAACATTGAAATGCCCATTTCCTTTAAATAACGTTGCTTGCGCTGCTCTGAACTGGAATTTTCAAACATAATATTGTTAGCCTTGGAATTCTGGGCTGTATTCTACCAAGCCTGACTTCCCATCTAAAGCACCATCATCCAACGGCATCACTTGAAATGCACCGGGGACAAATTCAGGCAGTTGGTTATAAACCGACACCAAATCAAACTGCTCGGCATTTTGAAAGCCGAAACGAGAATAGTAGTTAGGATCGCCTAATACGACACAGGCGGTATAACCAAATTCGAGTAACGAATCAAAACCTGAGCGTATTAGTTGTTCTGCAATACCTTGTTTACGAAAAGACGATTTGACGGCCACTGGCGCTAAACCTTGCCAACCATAATCTTCACCATCAACCGTCACTGGGGTAAATAACGCATAACCAATCACTTCACCTTCATCACTGCACGCAACCAATGAAAGCGTAAAGCGGCTATTTTCGCGTAATGAACGAACCAATTTAGCCTCAGCTGAGGTTGGGAAGGCATCTCGCAGTAATGCATCAATCGTTAAAATATCAGCCGGCGCTTCGGTACGAATTTGCATGGTGACTCTCATTGTAATTGTGAAAATAAGGGAGTGAATTCTATACCGAATCACGCCATCATTGTCACTTTTCTCACATCAATTGTGGGCAAACTCAAAAAGCATACATTTATTCTGGTTTAAGCAACCACGGTTTGTGATGTCTGATCGACTAAGCCTTGCTGAACAAAGCTCGCTAATTGCTGCATCGTTTGAGTAACGGGTTTAGGTAGGGAATCTAAATCTAGGCTATCCATCAAATTTTTCACCTCTAACCCAAGCTCGGTATCCCCTTCAATTTTTAGACGACGTTGAAAAAACAAGGTATCAGGATCTTCTTTTCGCCCAGCAATCAAGACCATGTCATTCAGGCAACCAGAAAAGCTGACATCTTGTTGTTGAAGTTTATTCGATACGATCAATTGCCCATCATCGTAACTGATCATCCAACTTAACTGGATATCATTGATCGAAACCTTTAGCCAACGGTCTTGTAAAAACTCAAAATCCCCATCTTCTAGCGCTTCATGAAAAACTCGCTTTAGCCCTTCAAGTAATACTTTATTATGAAGCGATTGTGGGATCAGTTTGGTAGGAATGGCCAACAACGAAGCTGCACTGGCAACGGCTTGAGAGCGGAAACGAGAAAACATAAAACCTCCATTTAAAAACCTTCACTTTACATAGTTGATAAATGACATCCCTGAGTTGAATCAAAAAACATCTCATTTACCGAAAAAAACCACTTTATGGTTAGTGGTATCAGACAGAAACCTGCCTTACATCAATTCCTGCGAGTACAGATCCCATAAAATATTACTCACTATACAATTTACAAGGTAAAAAGGATGGAACTACTTTGCCCCGCGGGCAATTTACCTGCACTCAAAACGGCTATCGATTGTGGTGCGGATGCTGTTTATATTGGATTCAAAGATGACACCAACGCTCGTCACTTTGCTGGATTAAACTTCAGCGGAAAAAAACTCGATAAAGCGGTTCAATATGTCCACGACCATAATAAAAAAATTCATGTCGCGTTAAATACTTTTGCTCACCCTAATGGCTTCGAACGTTGGACCAATGCAGTCGATCAAGCCGTTGATATTGGAGTCGATGCACTCATCATCGCGGATATTGCGTTACTCGACTATGCCTCGAATAAATACCCAGAGATGGAATTGCATTTATCCGTTCAAGCATCAGCAACCAACAGCGCTGCCGTCAACTTCTACGCCAGTAACTTTAATGTTAAACGAGTGGTTCTACCGCGCGTCCTTTCTATGCACCAAGTGAAGCAATTATCGCGAAATATTCCGGCGGGTGTTGAACTAGAAGTGTTTGCTTTTGGCAGCTTATGCATTATGTCTGAAGGCCGTTGCTATCTCTCGTCTTACCTAACCGGTGAATCCCCAAACACGGTCGGAGCTTGTTCTCCTGCTAAGTATGTTCGCTGGCAAGAAACATCAAATGGCTTAGAGTCACGCTTGAACGACATTCTCATCGACCGTTATGGAGAAGGCGAGAATGCTGGCTACCCAACGCTTTGCAAAGGCCGCTTTGATATTAATATCACCGGTGAAGATCAGCGTTATCACGTATTAGAAGAACCAACGAGTCTGAATACATTATCGATGCTACCAGAGCTTTTTGCTGCCAATGTGGCTTCAGTGAAAATTGAAGGCCGTCAACGTAGCCCTGCATATGTGGAACAAGTGACACGCACTTGGCGTGCGGCAATCGATCGCTATCTAGCTAACCCAGAGGCATACCAAGTTGAACCTCAATGGGATGCTACTTTAGCCAATGTGTCTGAAGGCACACAAACGACACTTGGTGCTTATCACCGTAAATGGCAGTAGTAGATAGGACAAAACCATGACTCAAGAAAATAACTTACAATACTCCCTTGGCCCTATTCTTTATTTTTGGCCAAAAGCCAATGTGGAAAGTTTTTATCAGCAAGCAAAACAAAGCCAGGCTGACATCATTTATCTTGGCGAATCGGTTTGCTCTAAACGCCGAGAAATGAAACCGGCTCAATGGTTTGATATTGCCAAAGAATTAGCGGAGGCGGGTAAACAAGTCGTCTTATCAACCATGGCTTTGCTTGAAGCGCCAAGTGAAGTGAATGTGATGAAAAGATACATCGACAATGGCGACTTTGCTATTGAAGCGAATGATGTTTCAGCGATTCAGTTAGCGCATGAAGCGAAGATCCCTTTCGTAGTAGGCACAGCTGTGAATACTTATAATGCCCACACGCTAAAATTGTTTGCCAAACTAGGCATGATACGCTGGTGTATGCCAGTTGAGTTATCTCGAGATTGGTTACTTAACACATTAGAGCAATGTGATGAACTGGGCATTCGTGAGCAATTTGAAGTAGAAGTATTCAGTTATGGATATTTACCTCTCGCCTACTCTGCTCGTTGCTTTACCGCGCGCGCTGAAGATAAAGCGAAAGATGATTGTGAAACTTGCTGTATCAAGTATCCAACAGGTATTCAAGTAAGCAGCCAAGAAGGTCAAGAAGTCTTCAACTTAAATGGTATCCAAACGCAGTCTGGTTATTGTTATAACCTAGGTAATGATCTGCAGAGCATGAAAGGTTTTGTTGATGTGGTGCGTTTAAGTCCATTAGGTACAGAAACACTGACCACATTATCGAATTTTAAAGCCAATGAGGATAATCAAAATCGAATCATTACCGATAGCAAGCAATGTAATGGTTATTGGCATCAATTGGCGGGACTAGTGCAGCATTAATCTTTCGCTTATGACAGATAGTATTGGAATATAAAAAGGAGGGCCTCACATGGTATGTGAGGCCCTTCTTTATCATTAACCACTCGCCTAAAGTTGACTTGATGACTAGTGAGTCCAATTAAGCACTTAGCTTAGGCGCTTGATAGGTTTGTAATGGTTGATTTGATTCTTGCTGTGGTAACGGCTTGCTTTCTTCGCTCTCCCGACCTTTACTCGCTTCTTTCTTTGCTTCAGCGCGCTCAGCTTGAATAGACTTAAAAATACGGCCTAATTCTAAGAAAGCATAACGATGTTCAGAGAACTCATATACATTCATTGAAATGGTTAATTTGTATAACGCAATAGCATTAGAGTAGTCACCTTTATATTGGTAATTCTTCGCTAAATAAAAATACACTTCTGTCAGCTTTTGGGCGAGTTCAACATTATTTTGCGTACTCATCGCAACCGATTCTAGTACTTCACCTTCGCTAAGCTTACCTAGAGTCATACCAACTAAATTCCACCCCCATTGATCATCTTTCTGATCATAACGCTGTTGAAGATCAGCGGTTGCTTTCTCTGCATTATCTTCACGTTGAATGTAGAACAACCATAAAGCACGATAAGGGTCAGAAGGATCCTTTTCATAATTACTGGTCATATCTTGAAGTGCTAGAGAATTACGGTCGGCATAATATAAAGCGATGGCACGGTTACGCTCAGCATATTCATTATTTGGATCAAGCTCTAAACTCGAATCAAAGGCATCAAACGCAGAGTCATAATCACTCGTTTGGGTAAAGTAAACACCAAGTACGTTAAAGACTTCCGATTGTGCAGGGTTTAATTTTAAAGAGCGTTCGTAGTCTATGCGCGCTAAATCAGATAAGCCAACGCTATCTAAAAAACGACCACGTTCGGCAAACATCTGAGCACGTACATTCTGGCTAACATCTTTTCGAGTTAACAATTGATTTAGACGCGCGATCTGAAGCTCTTGCTGAATAGAAGGCTGCAATGGAATCGCAAGAGGCGGATATGCCCATGAGCTTGAAGAGTTACCTTGATTGGCACATCCCATTAAAAAGAAGGCGGCAATCAGGCTAAACCATTTAACATATTTCACGAATAACGTGCTCCTCTGCAGTATAACTGTTCTTGCATATACGAATATCACTTTAGTGACATGGTGTTAGCCACCAATATACACCTTGTTCCCTCTCGTCACCACTTCTTATAAAGTAGAACAGGGATGAGGTAAGCCCAATGTTATATTGATACTAAAGAACGCATGGCGTTCAAATGATATTTTAAAATGCGTATAAAAAAAGAGGAGCCGAAGCCCCTCTCTTATCAGCGTCTAAATTAAGACAACTTACTCAGCTGATGGTTCAGCCGGTGCTTCAGTTGTTTCTACCGCTTCTTTCATGCTTAGACGTACGCGACCTTGGCGATCAATCTCAAGTACTTTAACTTGAACTTCTTGACCTTCAGATAGGTAGTCAGACACTTTTTCGATACGCTTATCAGCGATTTGAGAAATGTGTACTAAACCATCTTTACCAGGAAGAATCGTTACGAAGGCACCAAAGTCGGCAAGACGCGCCACTTTACCAGAGTAAATACGGCCCACTTCAACTTCAGCAGTGATTTCTTCAATACGACGAATCGCTTCTTTCGCCGCTTTACCTTCAGTTGCTGCAATTTTGATTGTACCGTCGTCATCGATTTCGATTGTCGTACCAGTCTCTTCAGTAAGCGCACGAATCACAGCACCACCTTTACCGATCACGTCTTTGATTTTCTCAGAGCTGATCTTCATGGTGTAGATACGTGGAGCAAATTCAGAAATCTCTTCACGAGCACCAGAAATCGCTTCATCCATTACAGAAAGGATGTGCTTACGTGCACCTTGTGCTTGGTTAAGCGCAATTTGCATGATTTCTTTAGTGATACCTTCGATTTTGATATCCATTTGCAGCGCAGTGATACCTTCGTTAGTACCCGCTACTTTAAAGTCCATGTCACCTAGGTGATCTTCGTCGCCAAGGATATCAGAAAGAACAACGAAATCGTCGCCTTCTTTAACAAGACCCATTGCGATACCTGCAACAGAAGCTTTAATTGGTACACCCGCATCCATAAGCGCAAGAGAAGTACCACAAACAGACGCCATTGAAGACGAACCATTTGATTCAGTGATTTCTGAAACGATACGTACTGTGTATGGGAATTCTTCAACAGAAGGCATTACCGCAGCAATACCACGTTTCGCTAATTTACCATGGCCAATTTCACGACGCTTAGGTGAACCAACAAAACCCGTTTCACCTACACAGTATGGAGGGAAGTTGTAGTGTAGAAGGAAGTGATCTTTCTTCTCACCTAATAGGCTATCAATGATTTGTGCATCACGTTGTGTGCCAAGCGTTGCAGTAACAAGTGCTTGAGTTTCACCACGAGTAAACAAAGAAGAACCGTGGGTACGAGGAAGAACGCCAGTGCGAACGTCTAGTGCACGAACCATGTCTTTTTCACGACCATCGATACGTGGTTGGCCAGCAATAATGCGGCTACGTACAACTGTTTTTTCCAAATCATGGAAAATCGTGTGAATTTCTTTTGGATTCAATTCTTCGTTTTCAGCTAGTAGCTTTTCTTTTACTTCATTACCAAGCTGATGGATACGGTCATAACGCGCCATCTTTTCAGTGATTTGGTAAGCTTCAACTAATTCGCTTTCTGCTAGCTCTGCAATTTTTGCTTTTAGTTCTGTATTTTCAGCCGGTGCAGTCCAATCCCACGCAGGAGTCGCCACTTCAGCAGCAAACTCATTGATGGCAGAGATCACAACTTGTTGTTGGTCGTGACCGTAAACAACTGCCGCTAGCATTTCTTCTTCAGTTAGGTTGTCAGCTTCTGATTCAACCATTAATACTGCGCCAGCTGTACCAGCTACCACTAGATCAAGTTTAGAAGACTCAAGCTCAGTTTGGCTTGGGTTAAGCACTAGCTCACCATTGATGTGACCAACACGTGCCGCACCGATTGGACCATTGAATGGTACACCAGAGATAGCTAATGCCGCTGAAGTTGCGATCATCGTGATCATATCAGGCTGAATGTCTGGGTTTACAGAAACCACAGTCGCAATCACTTGAACTTCGTTTTTAAATGCATCCGGGAAAAGTGGACGAATTGGACGGTCAATTAGACGAGCGGTTAGAGTTTCGCCTTCAGAAGGACGACCTTCACGCTTGAAGAAACCACCAGGAATTTTACCAGCAGCATAGGTACGCTCTTGGTAGTTCACTGTTAGCGGGAAGAAATCTTGACCTTCAACCGCGTCTTTTTTAGCCACAACAGAAACAAATACTGAAGTGTCATCCATGCTTGCCATAACAGCTGCAGTTGCTTGGCGAGCCATTACGCCAGTTTCTAAAGTAACGGTATGGTTACCGTACTGGAATTTTTTTACGATTGCTTTCACGTAAAGATCCTTAATTTAATAATTTCAAAGTATATCAATACTCTGTGACTACTTTACCAATCGCGACTAATAGCAGAATTCTCTTAATGTCACTCGCTCTATAATGAAAAAGCGATACGGGAAAAGGCTGTTATTAGTCGCGACCTTCATGGTCGACATCGGTGACTGTAAAGTTAATCAACAGAGGTTTATTTTATTTTTAACCAAAAGAAGATTTGTTAACTAAAACAAACGAGACGTAGTATAAACCACTTAGGTCGAAATGTCTTATTTCAGCGCTAGATAATGTAGAGATAACCTAAATTACACGCACAAAAAAAGGAGCCGAGGCTCCTTTTTTATCAAGTATCTGTTTATTTTTCTTCGCTTGTTGAAATTCAAGCAAGCAGCAAATCAATAAAACAAATGCTTTCTAATCTTGGTTTTAAACCAAACGACGAATTAACGACGTAGGCCAAGACGCTTGATTAGAGCGAAGTAACGATCTAGGTCTTTACCTTTTAGGTAATCTAGAAGTTTACGACGACGAGAAACCATACGTAGTAGACCGCGACGGCTGTGGTGATCGTGTTTGTGATCAGCGAAGTGACCTTGTAGGTGGTTGATAGAAGCAGTAAGTAGTGCTACTTGTACTTCTGGTGAACCAGTATCGCCTTCAGCTTGTGCGTAATCTGCAACGATTGCTGCTTTAGTTTCTGCATTCAGAGACATAATGCTCTCCTAATTAAGAGTAGTTTATAAAATGTGTCAGCCAATCTCTGATTCAGCCGACACGCGAAGCGCGGATTATAGATGAATGAAACCGTAAAAGCAAAGAGTTTCATATCTAAAAAAATATTCACGAGGCTTGAGCTTCGGGCGCTACGTTGCTCGAGGTGCGTTTTAATGTGATTAGCTAGCCTGTCAACGACCACAGACCGCTTTTTCGATATACGAGAAGAGAAGCGTCCGAGCCACGAGAGTCGATCTCTTACGCTTCCGCTCTTTATCTAAACACCACGAGTCTTTTCGGTGCGACACGTCCATCATCATCGATATTAGCCACACCAATAAAGGTACGCTCTTCTCCCATCGTCATACGAACCACCCCTTCAGCTGGAGCACCAGAAACTTGCACTGGTTGGCCGTGTTGAGCTAACTCAGCCAACGCTAGGTTCATATTCACTTCTGGAAGATCTTCCACCGCGGTATCCATTGGTAATAACAATGGATCAAGTAATTCACGCGGTTCAATATCTTGTTCACGAGCTTGTTCTAACAAGGCTTCAAGCTGCTCAAGCGTGACCATTTTCTCATAGGGATAACGAGCAACACCGACTCGACGTAGGTAAGTTACATGAGCACCACAACCTAGCATTTCGCCCAAGTCATCCACGATAGTTCGGATGTAAGTGCCTTTTGAGCAATGTACTTCCATCTCAACTTCATGCCCTTCAAATCGAAGCAAGGTAATCTCAAACACCGTAATTTTGCGCGACTCTCGTGGTACTTCAATACCTTGACGTGCATATTCATACAAAGGCTTGCCTTGGTATTTTAGCGCTGAAAACATCGATGGAATTTGATCGGTTGTGCCACGAAATTTCGCAATACAACGTTCAAGTAACCCACGGTCAATTTTCACATCACGAGTTTGCACGACCTCACCATCCGAATCCGAAGTATCAGTTCGCTCACCTAATTTGGCGATCACACGATAACGCTTATCAGAATCGAGTAAGAATTGAGAGAACTTGGTTGCTTCACCTAAACAAATAGGCAGCATCCCAGTAGCGAGTGGATCGAGTGCACCAGTATGGCCTGCTTTTTCAGCAAAATAGAGTCGCTTCACTTTTTGCAGCGCATCATTTGAGCTGATACTGGTTGGTTTATCTAGTAATAAAACGCCATCTATAGGACGACCACGACGTCTACGAGCCATTACTCTTCTCCTTCGTCCTCACGACCAGCTTCTTTTTTACGCTTGTTATCTTTGCTGACAACTTCACTCACAAGGTTAGACATACGCATACCTTCAACCAGTGTGTTGTCATAAGTAAAGCGAACTTCTGGTGTTAGGCGTAGGCGAATACGCTTACCTAGTGCCATACGCACAGCAACTTCATGTTCTTTCAAGGCTGCTAAGCTCGATTCAGGAGTTTGCTCACCGACACAAAAGAAGGTCACAAAAACTTTGGCATAAGCAAGGTCACGTGACACTTCTACGTCAGAAATAGTCACCATACCAATACGTGAATCACGTACGTCACGCTGCAAGATTGACGCTAATTCTTTTTGTAACTGCTGTGCAACTCGTTGTGCACGACTAAATTCTTTTGACATATCTTTTCTCACATCTGTTCACTCAAATTTAGAGTGTTTCTACAGAAAGAATGGGGAGCACATAATGCTCCCCATGGTGTATTAAACAACCGTTCGTCATATACCTTTAAAAGGTAATGAAACTTGATTAATCAAGAGTACGCTTAATCTCAACGATTTCGAATACTTCGATTTGGTCTCCAGCACGAACATCATTATAGTTCTTAACGCCGATACCACACTCGTAACCGTTACGAACTTCTTGTACGTCATCTTTAAAGCGACGTAAAGACTCAAGCTCACCTTCATAAATAACCACGTTATCACGAAGTACACGGATTGGGTTGCTACGCTTAATCACGCCTTCAGTTACCATACAACCAGCGATAGCGCCTAGTTTAGGTGACTTGAAGACATCACGAACTTCCGCAAGACCAATGATCTCTTGTTTAAATTCAGGAGCAAGCATACCGCCCATCGCCAATTTAACTTCGTCAATCAATTGATAAATGATTGAGTAGTAACGTAAGTCTAAGCTTTCATTCTCAACAGTACGGCGAGCAGAAGCATCAGCACGTACGTTAAAGCCAAGGATAATAGCGTTAGAAGCGGCTGCAAGTACTGCATCAGTTTCAGTAATACCACCAACGCCTGAACCTACAATATTCACTTTCACTTCATCCGTAGAAAGTTTACGTAGTGAATCAGCGATCGCTTCAACTGAACCTTGAACGTCAGCTTTCAGTACCACGTTAAGCTCAGCAACTTCACCTGCTTCCATGTTAGAGAACATGTTTTCAAGTTTCGATTTTTGCTGACGAGCTAGTTTCACGTCACGGAATTTACCTTGACGATAGTTCGCAACTTCACGTGCTTTACGCTCATCACGTACTACTGTTGCTTCATCACCAGAAGCCGGTACACCTGATAAACCAAGAATCTCAGCAGGCATTGAAGGACCCGCTTCTGTGATCTCTTGACCATTCTCATCACGCATCGCGCGGATACGACCATATTCTTGACCACATAATACGATATCACCTTTGCGTAACGTACCCGCTTGAACAAGAACCGTTGCAACTGGACCACGACCTTTATCAAGACGAGATTCAACGACAACACCAGAAGCCATACCATCGGTTACTGCTTTAAGCTCTAAAACTTCTGCTTGTAACAAGATAGCTTCAAGAAGCCCATCGATATTTTCACCCGTTTTAGCAGAGATATGAACGAACATGTTTTCGCCGCCCCACTCTTCTGGGATTACGTCATATTGAGCAAGCTCATTTTTAACGTTATCTGGATTTGCATCTTCTTTATCGATTTTGTTAACCGCAATAATCAGAGGTACACCCGCTGCTTTTGCGTGTTGAATCGCTTCAACAGTTTGTGGCATCACACCATCATCGGCAGCCACAACAAGTACTACGATATCTGTCGCTTGAGCACCACGAGCACGCATTGACGTAAATGCGGCGTGTCCTGGAGTATCCAAGAAGGTGATCATGCCATTGTCAGTTTCAACATGATAAGCACCGATGTGCTGAGTAATACCACCCGCTTCACCTGATGCAACACGACTACGACGAATATAATCAAGTGTTGATGTTTTACCGTGGTCAACGTGACCCATGATAGTAACAACTGGCGCGCGAGGCACAGCTTCTGTTGTATTGTCACGATCAGATAAAATCGCTTCTTCTAATTCATTTTCTTTACGAAGAACCACTTTGTGACCCATTTCTTCAGCCACTAATGCCGCTGTTTCTTGGTCGATCACTTGGTTGATGGTCGCCATTGCGCCCATCTTCATCATGGTTTTAATGACTTCAGTCCCTTTCACTGACATTTTATTCGCCAGTTCAGACACAACGATCGTCTCGCCAATCACAACATCGGCTTTTGCTACAGTGGCATTTTTATCAAACCCTTGCTGCATAGATGTCGGCTTAGCCAATTTACCTTTACGGTTACGACCACCGCGAGCATTACGCCCACTAAAGCGTTCTTCTTCTTTTTTCGCTGGTTTTTTCTTCTTACGACGGCTTGCTTCACTGCGGCGATCGGCTTCATCTTCAGCATCACGTGCGTGTTTGTTTGTCGTAACGTGGTAATCAGAGTTTTCAGATTCTTTTTTCTTCTTCTCTTCTTCAGACCAACGAGCTTCGTTTTCTTCTGCTAACTTACGTGCTTCTTCTACCAATTTTTGTGCTTCTTGTTCTGCTTTACGTTGAGCTTCTTCTTCCTGACGGCGTTTCAATGCTTCTGCTTCTTTTTTAGCAGCTTCATGTTGCGCTTTTTCTTCAGGAGAACGTTTAGCGGCTGCTTTTGCTTCTTCGGCTTTTGCTTTTTCCGCAGCTTCACGTTTCGCTTTTTCTTCAGCTTCACGCTTTGCTTTTGCTTCCGCTTCAGCTTTTGCCTTAGCTTCTGCCTCTAATTTTGCTTTTTCTTCCGCTTCGCGTTTTGCAATTTCTGCTGCTTCACGTGCGGCTTGTTCTTCAGCTTCACGTTTTGCTTCTTCATCAACAGCAGTACGCTTCACATAAGTACGCTTTTTACGCACTTCAACTTGTACTTCTTTACTTTTACCGCCACCAGCAGACACACTTAATGTACTCTTGGTTTTACGCTGCAAAGTAAGACGAGTAGGCTCTGAATCACTGTTTGAACCGTTGCCTTTTTTAAGATGCGCAAGAAGCTGTTGCTTCTCGGCATCAGTAACACTGTCTGTACTGGTTTTTTTCATACCAGCATCAGCAAGTTGTTCTACTAAGTGCTCAACTGGAGTACCAATTTCTTCACTTAGTGCTTTCACTGTCAGTTCTGTCATACTGCTTTCTCCTTGCTGAAAATTATTCTTCGTCGCCAAACCAGCAAATGTTACGCGCGGCCATAATTAATTCGCCTGCACGTACTTCATCTAGGCCTTCGATGCCTTCTAGGTCATCGGTGCCTTGGTCAGCTAAATCTTCTAAAGTCACTACCCCTTTAGCTGCGAGTTTAAACGCCATTTCGCGCTCTAAGCCATCTAAAGCAAGTAGGTCTTCAGCAGGCTCTAAACCTTCAAATGATTCTTCTTGAGCAAGAGCTAAAGTTGTTAATGCATTTTTTGCACGAACGCGTAGTTCTTCAACCATCTCTTCTTCAAGGCCATCAATTTCTAGTAATTCGTTTACTGGAACGTAAGCAATCTCTTCAAGAGTAGAGAAGCCTTCTTCAACCAGTAACTCGGCAAAATCTTGCTCGATATCTAAATGTTTCACGAAGCTTTCGATAGCGGCTACCGATTCTTCTTGGTGCTTGCTATTTAAGTCAGCCACCGTCATTACATTCAATTCCCAACCGGTAAGCTGAGATGCTAGACGTACGTTTTGACCACTACGGCCAATCGCTTGAGCTAGGTTATCCGCTTCAACGGCAATATCCATTGAGTGAGAATCTTCATCAACAATAATTGAAGCCACATCAGCAGGTGCCATTGCGTTAATCACGAATTGCGCTGGGTTATCATCCCAAAGCACGATATCGATACGCTCGCCACCAAGCTCGCCAGATACCGCTTGTACACGTGCGCCACGCATACCAACACAAGCACCAACTGGATCAATACGACGGTCGTTAGTTTTCACCGCGATCTTCGCACGAGAACCTGGATCGCGAGCGGCTGCTTTTAATTCAATCAGTTCTTCACCAATTTCTGGCACTTCAATGCGGAAAAGTTCAATCAGCATTTCTGGCTTAGAGCGAGTTAAGAACAGTTGGAAACCACGAGCTTCTGGCTTAACTGCATACAGAAGGCCGCGAATACGGTCACCTGGGCGTAGGTTTTCACGTGGTAATTGGTCTTCACGTAAAATGACGGATTCTGCGTTATTACCTAAATCTACGATAACTGCATCACGTGTTGCTTTTTTCACAACACCAGTTACTAACTCACCTTCGTTATCAATAAATTGTTCAACGATTTGAGCGCGCTCAGCTTCACGTACTTTCTGGACGATAACTTGCTTAGCGGTTTGAGTCGTAATACGGTCAAAAGTGACTGACTCCATATCATCTTCAATATAGCCACCAAGCTCGATAGTTTCATCATCGTATTGAGCAGCTTCAATTGAAATTTCCTTAGTTGGAAATTCAACTTCTTCAACCACTAACCAACGACGGAAAGTTTCGAAATCACCGGTTTTACGGTCAATCTCAACACGCACTTCAATTTCGTGTGGGCTTTTCTTTTTTGTTGCCGTAGCTAAAGCAATTTCTAATGCTTCAAAAATACGCTCACGGGGAACAGCTTTTTCATTCGAAACTGCTTCAACAACCGCTAAAATTTCTCTGTTCATGTTCTCGCCTCTTCAGACTTAAAATTTTGGTATCAAGTTAGCTTTAGAAATATTACTTAAAGCAAATTGTTCTTCATTGCCATCGAGGGTAATTGTGATAATTTCCCCCTCGATAGCGGTAATTACACCTTTCCACTTACGACGGTTATTGACCGCCATCTTCAATACCAAGTTCACTTCGTGACCAATAAATTGTTGGTAATGAGCAGGCTTGAACAGTGGACGTTCTAAACCTGGTGAGGAAACCTCTAAGTTGTAGGCGACTGTAATTGGATCTTCGACATCCATTACCGCGCTCACTTGACGACTAACTTCAGCACAGTCATCAACATTGATACCATTTTCATGGTCAATAAAAATACGCAATGTGGAGTGCTCGCCAGCTCGGATAAATTCCAAGCCAACTAATTCATAACCAGAAGCGGCCACTGGCGCTTCCAATAATTCGGTTAATTGTTTTTCTAAACCAGTCATACTCTCTCCGGAAATGAAGCTTTCTCCACATTTTGTTACTTTATGTATAAAAAAAGCCAACAAAACCAAGAAGCTAAGCTTAAAGCCAATCGTCCAGAAACAAAAAAAGGGCTTAAAGCCCAATTCAAACACCATGCATTATCTGCGTTATAACAAACTTAATCTGCTAATTTTAGCCAATCAAGTTATGCAGATAATAAAAAACCCCGATAAGTCGGGGTTTTTTATTGCTGGACCCTGATATTACCAAGCTAAAAGTTTAGCTTAGTTGTGCTAAAAGTCAGACTCTCAACACAAAAACTTGCAACAGCATATCCTATTAAAGGATTGGTTGCGGGGGCCGGATTTGAACCGACGACCTTCGGGTTATGAGCCCGACGAGCTACCAAGCTGCTCCACCCCGCGTCCGATTTTGCTTTCTATCTGAGCGGCATTATACTCGCTACAATAGACATTACAAGTTTTACAAACAATGGTGCCGAGAGGGGGACTTGAACCCCCACACCATAAGGCACTAGCACCTCATGCTAGCGTGTCTACCAATTTCACCATCTCGGCAATATTCTTACTGAATATATTTCTGTTACTAACGTAACTATTACTGAGGAATTTCGTCGTTGCTCTTAGGAGCTGGAATTTCATCAGTTGCAACACTTTCTGATTTATCCGTTTTTTGCTCAACACTTAATTGCGGTGCAGCAAACTTAGAGTCATGCTTCGCCGTTGAAATATGGCCAAGAACCAAGCTAAGGATAAAAAATACGGTTGCGAAAATCGCTGTAGATCGGGTTAGGAAATTACCTGAGCCACCAGAGCCAAACACTGTGTTTGATGCTCCAGCCCCGAATGAAGCTCCCATGTCTGCGCCTTTACCTTGCTGAATCAACACTAGGCCAATTACACCAAGCGCAGCCAGTAGATAAATCACAAGTAGAACTGTTAACATTTTTCCACCTATGTTCTAAATTTCTGAGCTATTGCTTTCATAGAAAACAATAACGCACCTCCCTAATGAGGCGGAGTGATACTAACTAAACCAACGCTCACTGACAAGTGAAAATTATCAAAAAAGTCCAACTTGCGGTTCAAATGATTAAAAAAGGGACAAAACTAACAAGAATGAGGCCGGTGTACAAAAATACACACCAGGCCTCACCACCTTTTTAGCAATGTTCTTTCACTTTTTGGGCAATGGCGTTAGCTGATGATTCAACAAGTTGCGCATCTTCTCCTTCAACCATTACTCGAATTAACGGCTCTGTACCCGATTTACGTAACAGCACTCGGCCTTTATCACCTAATTGAGATTCCACCTCTTGAACCGAGGCTAATACGGCTTGGTTTTGTAACGGATCGGTATCACCAGAAAAACGCACATTAACCAGCACTTGAGGGTATAAAGTCATGCCGGATGCTAAGGCACTAAGAGACAATTTACTCCCAACAATTGAAGCAAGCACTTGCAATGCAGCAACAATCGCATCACCAGTCGTAACCTTATCTAACAAGATGACATGACCGGAGTTTTCTGCGCCAATTTTCCAACCTTTCTCAAGTAACTGTTCCATAACATAGCGATCGCCAACTTTAGAACGAACAAAGGGGATCCCTAATTGCTTCAAGCCATTCTCCATACCAAGATTGGTCATCAAGGTACCGACAACACCACCTTTGAGCTCACCACGGCGCAAAGCATCACGAGCAATAATATAAGCGATTTGGTCACCATCAACTTTATTTCCAAGCTCATCCACCATGATGATACGATCACCATCACCGTCAAACGCTAAGCCAAGATCGGCCTCTTCAGCTAATACTCGCTGTTGTAGAGCTCGGACATCCGTTGCACCAACTTCTGCATTGATATTCAAACCGTTAGGCTCACAACCTATTGCGATCACTTCAGCGCCTAATTCGGTAAAAACACTTGGTGCAATATGATAAGTAGCACCATGAGCACAATCCACTACGATTTTTAGTCCTTTTAAGCTCAGTTCATTAGGGAAGGTACTTTTACAAAATTCGATATAACGGCCAGCAGCATCAACCATACGCTTAGCTTTACCTAGCATGGCAGATTCAACACATTCAATCTCTTTTTCAAGTTCCGCTTCAATCGCCAACTCAATATCATCCGGCAACTTTGTCCCTTCAGATGAAAAGAACTTAATACCATTATCGTAATAAGGATTGTGAGATGCCGATATCACGATCCCCGCTTCCGCACGAAAAGTTCGCGTTAAGTAAGCAACTGCGGGGGTTGGCATTGGCCCTGTCAAAATAGCTTTAAGACCAGCTGCGGCTAAACCTGCTTCTAATGCAGATTCCAACATATAGCCTGAAATACGAGTATCTTTACCGATGATCACTTGCTTGGTACCTTGCTTCGCTAATACTCGTCCAGCAGCCCAACCTAGCTTCAATACAAAGTCAGGAGTGATTGGATACTCTCCAACTTTACCGCGCACACCATCGGTGCCAAAATATTTTCTCGTTGACATGATTTGTCCTTTAATTTCAAACTGAACATTGACAGTTAGTATCGCTTAACTGTCAAAATTGAATTATTTATTAGTTTGTGTGATTGCCAAAATTCTCATGGCATCTTGAGTTTCATTTACATCATGGACCCGAATGATGTGTGCACCTTGTTGAGCTGCAAGTGTTGCGCATACAACACTGCCGATAACACATTCGCTAGTCGGCTTTTCTAAGGCGTTGGATACCATAGATTTTCTCGACATTCCGGCTAAAATTGGCAATTGATATTGATGAAAACGCTCAAGATTTGCCAGTAAGTGATAATTATGCTCTAAACTCTTACCAAAACCAAAGCCTGGATCGATAATAATATTCTCACGCTTAATACCTGCGGCGACGCACTCGTCAATTCTCTGGGTTAAAAAGGTTTCAACATCATGTAACACATCGTTATATTTTGGATTATTCTGCATGGTTTTAGGATCACCTTGCATATGCATAATACATACGGGAATACCCGCTTCTGCCACTATATCTAATGCATCAGGCTCATAAAGTGAGCGCACATCATTAATGATATCCGCTCCACATTGAATACTTTGCTTCATGACTTCAGCTTTACTTGTATCGATAGAAATCCATACATCCGAACTTTCACGAATAGCCTTTACTAAAGGAATCACTCGCTGCAATTCTTCTTCGAGTGAAACTTCTTGTGCTCCAGGTCGAGTTGATTCACCACCAATATCAATGATAGTGGCGCCAGACTTAATCAAAGCAGTGACTTGTGCCATCGCTTTGTCCAATTGATTAAATCGACCACCATCAGAAAAAGAGTCAGGGGTAACATTCAAGATACCCATAATTTGAGGCTTGGAAAGGTCGAGTTGTTTATTGTTCGAAGTCAATTTCATAACAAGCAAATCTCTAGCAGGTTTAGATAATACGAAGAGAATAATGGATATAACCAAGCCGCCTCAAGACAGATGTTTCAGCATTTTGAGGGTGCTTGAGCATATAGGAAAGCAAAAAGCCCTGACTTTCATCAGGGCTTAAAGATATTAACAAAAAATTATGAATCTTTATTTTTCGATTCGTTATCATCTTCTGGCTTAGCTTCAACTTTAGTTTCGTCTACTTTTGATTCAGTAGCTGATTCTGTTGGTTTAGCTTCGCTGTCTGTCCAACCTTGTGGTGGACGAATAGTTTCAGAACGATTCATTAAATCTTCAATCTGACCAGCATCGATCGTTTCATATTTCATCAAAGCATCTTTCATCGCATGCATGATATCCATATTTTCTTCTAAAATTTTCTTAGCACGATCATAGTTGCGGTCTATCAGAATTCGTACTTCTTGGTCAATCAAACGTGCCGTTTCATCAGACATATGTTTCGTCTGTGTTACTGAACGTCCTAAGAACACTTCGCCTTCATCTTCAGCATAAAGTAAAGGTCCTAGTTTTTCAGAGAAGCCCCATTGAGTCACCATCTTACGAGCAATATCGGTTGCGCGTTCAATATCATTTGAAGCTCCCGTCGATACCTTATCAGAACCATAAATGAGCTCTTCAGCTAGACGGCCACCATATAAACTAGAAATCATAGACTCTAGATGTTGGCGATTCATGCTGACTCGATCTTGCTCAGGTAAGTACATGGTGACACCAAGTGCTCGGCCACGAGGAATAATTGAAACCTTATAAACAGGATCATGCTCAGGGACTAAACGACCAACAATCGCATGGCCCGCTTCATGATAGGCAGTCGATGCTTTGGTTTCTTCAGACATCACCATCGAACGACGCTCAGCGCCCATCATAATTTTGTCTTTCGCCAGTTCAAATTCAACCATTGAAACATTGCGTTTGTTACCACGAGCGGCAAACAATGCTGCTTCATTCACTAAGTTTGCAAGGTCAGCACCAGAGAATCCCGGTGTACCACGAGCAATTAGAGAAGGTTCAACATTTTCAGCCAGAGGTACTTTGCGCATATGAACTTTTAAAATTTGTTCACGCCCACGTACATCAGGTAAACCAACCACAACTTGACGGTCAAAACGACCTGGGCGAAGTAATGCTGGGTCTAATACATCTGGACGGTTAGTAGCAGCAATAACGATGATACCTTCATTGCCTTCAAAACCATCCATCTCAACCAACATTTGGTTTAGGGTTTGTTCACGCTCATCATGCCCACCACCAACACCAGCGCCACGCTGACGACCTACAGCATCGATTTCATCAATAAAGATGATACATGGAGAAGCTTTTTTCGCTTGTTCAAACATGTCACGCACACGAGATGCACCAACACCAACAAACATTTCAACGAAGTCAGAACCCGAAATCGTAAAGAATGGTACTTTCGCTTCACCGGCAATCGCTTTCGCTAATAACGTTTTACCTGTACCAGGAGGACCAACTAAAAGAACACCGGTAGGAATTTTTCCCCCTAGCTTTTGGAAACGACTTGGATCACGTAAGTAATCAACTAGCTCTTTCACATCTTCTTTGGCTTCATCACAACCAGCAACATCAGCAAAGGTCGTTTTGATTTGATCTTCACCCATCATTCGGGCCTTACTCTTACCAAATGACATAGCGCCTTTACCGCCACCGCCACCTTGCATTTGACGCATGAAGAAAATCCACACCCCGATCAATAAGATCATTGGGAACCAAGAAATGAAAATGGTACCTAACAAGCTTTGTTGCTCAGGAGGCGTGCCTGATACTTTTACATTTTGGTTAATAAGATCGTCGAGAAGCTTATCATCATAAACTGGCATATAAGTTACATTGCGAGAATTATCAGTTCGAACAAAGGTAATTTCTCTATCCTTGAACTTTGCCTCACGAACTTGGCCTTGACCAACGTCTTTTACAAAGGATGTGTAATCAATCGCTTTTCCGTTACTGTCCCCAGGCCCAAAGCTCTGGAAAACTGACATCAAAACTACGGCGATTACTAGCCATAAAATTAAATTTTTTGCCATGTCACTCAAGGTGTCAGCCTCTCGGTCTCTATTAATTAAAAGTAGATTACTACAGTTTATATCCTGTAGCTACGATATATACCTCACGAGAACGAGCACGTGAAGAGTCTGGTTTACGAATTTTTACAGCTTTAAACATTTCTCGTACATCTTTGACGTACTGATCAAAGCCTTCGCCTTGGAATACCTTAACGACAAAACTACCATCCGGAGCTAGAACTTGTCGACACATATCCAATGCTAATTCAACTAAATACATCGCTCGTGGTTGGTCAACGGCCAGATTTCCGCTCATGTTCGGTGCCATATCGGACATTACCACATCCACCATATCAGGTTGAATGCGTTCTAGTAAGGCGCTTAATACTGCTTCCTCACGAAAATCCCCTTGAAGGAAGCTAACACCTGCTATCGAATCCATAGATAAAATGTCACAAGCTATTACTTGGCCATCATCACCAACAACTTCTGCTGCATATTGAGACCAGCCCCCCGGTGCGGCACCTAAATCGACCACTGTCATTCCCGGCTTTAAGAGCTTATCTTTTTCTTGAATTTCTTCAATTTTGAAAATAGCACGAGATCGGTAACCTCGCTTTTGAGCCTCCGCTACATACTTATCATCAAAATGCTCTTGTAGCCAACGGCCAGAGCTGGCCGAGTGTTTTTTCTTACTCATTTCATTCCTAATGATTATTCAATACTTCTAACATTATTACTATGAAGGAAGTGTCAGCTGCTGCATAAACATCACAAGAGCCATTGCGATTAACATACCCAAGTGACTCTAAGATACAGAATTCAGAGCTATCATCCAAACCTTTAGGTAAAGAAGATTAGCGCAGGAATGCAAGCACCTTTCAAACCAATCTGACGCGGCCTTTCTCCTACTAAAAA
This sequence comes from Vibrio rumoiensis, assembly GCF_002218045.2. NCBI lineage: Bacteria > Pseudomonadati > Pseudomonadota > Gammaproteobacteria > Vibrionales > Vibrionaceae > Vibrio > Vibrio rumoiensis. The sequence goes on along the minus strand of NZ_AP018685.1, from coordinate 781,399 downwards.
GAGGAGGTTTGAATGAAGCTCCCGAAGGGCAAGTTAAAACAAGCTTTATGCTGCGTTAAATCGGACAGAGATAGAATCGCTATGATCATATTCAATTTGCCTTGCTTAAAACTTGTTTTATTCTTGCTGAAACTCGCATCTTAAAGTTACTTGGGTATAAAAACTATTACGGAAAATATAGTCTTCCAGAATAGATGGCGCTAAAATAGATGTTTTCAACCCTTATACTATAAAAAAATGGCCGCACAATGAACCTAAGCACCAAACAAAAGCAGCACTTGAAAGGACTAGCTCACAGTTTAAAACCTGTTGTGCTAATGGGCGCAAATGGATTGACTGAAGCTGTTCTTGCGGAAATTGAGCTTGCACTTGACCATCACGAGCTGATTAAAGTCAAAGTCGCTTCTGAAGACCGTGAAACCAAGTCTCTGATTATAGACGCCATTGTTCGTGAAACTAAAGCGGAAAAAGTACAAACTATTGGAAAAGTCTTAGTTTTATACCGCCAAAGCGAGCAACGTAAAATAGAGATCCCTCGTAAGTAACTACTCACTTACCAAATTACTTTGATTTCAAGATAGAAGATCGCCTAGTGCGGTCTTTTTTTATTTGGTGTATCGAATACTTCGTTACTGGCGACGATAGTTATATATCTTAAACTTGAAAACTCACCAATAAAAAAGGCCGCAAAATCTGCAGCCTTTCTTTGCATCCAACTTTAAACCAGCAATTAGATATAATCTACTTGCGTGATTTCGAGGTCTTTATCCCCTCCAGGCGTAGAAATAACGACTTCATCGCCTTCCATTTTACCAATTAACCCACGAGCAATCGGAGAGCTAACGGAGATTTTACCCGATTTAATATCGGCTTCATCATCACCGACGATTTGATACTTCACTTCTTTGTCGGTATCAAGATCAAGTAAAGTTACGGTAGAACCAAAAATAACCTTACCCGTATTATCCATTTTCGTCACATCGATAACTTGGGCAACTGAAAGTTTATATTCAATATCACGAATTTGAGCTTCACAGATACCTTGTTCTTCACGTGCAGCATGGTATTCAGCATTTTCTTTTAAATCGCCAAGTTCTCTAGCTTCAGCAATAGCCGCTGAGATCAACGGGCGGCGCTTTAATAACGCTTCTAATTCTGTGCGTAGTAATTGCTCACCACTCACGGTCATCGGGACTTTATCCATTTCAAACCTCACTCCAACTTCAACTCCAAAGAGCGAATTTCGGACAATAAAACCCCACTCAACAAAAGTGCTGAGTGGGTGACATTAAGATAACTTGTTTCCTCAGTGTAATTAAACTTGCTTGTTGAGTCACCATAAAAGTAAGACACGCATCACATTTCATTGAAAATATAGCTATTTTACAAAAAAATAATCATTTCTAAAAAACAAGTAATTTGTACAACTTTCGCGGCAAAAGTCTAAAAAAAACAAAAACAAGACCAAGATCACAAAAAAACCAACAAAACCATAAGTCACTGATTAAAGGTTAAAATAACAAAATAAAAATCTAAAACCACACTTAAAAAAAATTGATTTAGTTATTTTTATATCATTTAACTATCGCGCTAGGGAACTTTCAGAGTACAAAGTTCACCACACGGACTATATGCAAGCTTATGTATTTTGGCTAAATTATAGTGGTTACTATGCAAAGTTGTGCATAGCAACATCAATAGAGAGTAGCGAACTACTCCTTCATTCATGGAAAAGTAACTCAGTTTAGGATTAATACAATGAATAAAAAACTTCTTGCTCTAGCAGTGGCCGCTGCTTCAGTATCAACAGCAGCTTCAGCAGCAACTATTTATAAAGACGACACTTCAACTTTAAACATGGGTGGCCGTGTAGAAGTTCGTGCTAACTTCTCTGATGCTAATAAAGATCAAAATGCTAACGACAATACATATAAAGACGCTTCACGTGTACGTCTTAATATCGAAGGCATTCAAAAATACAATGATGATTTGTCTTTCTATGGCTTTACTGAATACGAATTATCGGATAAAGCAACTGGGGGTGATGATACTGATATCAACACTCGTTACCTATTCGCAGGTATCCAAACTACTTATGGCGACCTTTACTATGGTCACCAAGATACCTCATTTACTTACCTAACAAACTTCACCGATGTTGCAGAAAACTTCTCTGGCAGCATCAATGAATACAGTGCAGCAACGGCTGACCGAGCTGATAATGTTTTACGTTATGCTTTATCAGTTGACCGTTTAACAGTTCAGGCTCACATCCAAGGTAACTCTGATGCTGATGGTGCGGTTGCTTCTGATAACAATGGCTACGGTATCATCGCGGCTTACAAACTAACTGACGCTCTAGAAATTGGTGCGGGTTGGGCTGCTGCAGATGGTAATGCCAATATCATAAAAGGCAGTAATGGTAATATTCTTACTTCTGATGATACAGGCAAAAACCAAACCTACACAGCTGCTGTTAAATACGTAAATGATGGTTTATGGTTAGCTGCAACGTATGAAGGTGGTAAAGTTTCTTCAACTGAAAATGATGAAGATGACTTCAATGCAGCTGATGCTTACGCAGGTTACACCTTTGGTGATAACAACGTAAACCTAACTTATAACTACTACGATACAGATACGCAAAAAAACCTAAACATGAACAATATTGGTCTTGAATATGCTCGTTACTTTGGTGATCATGCAACAGTTTACGGCGCATATATGATCAACTTGCTTTCTGATAGTGATGCAGCGTCTGACGCACAAACTGACGATCAAATCCAAATTGGCCTACGTTACGCATTCTAATCTAGCGCCTCTTTAGAGGTTAGTTAGAATTTAAAACGCCTACTTATTTTAGTAGGCGTTTTTGTTTATACTCACCACACCTCCACATCATGGATTGAACTCATGCGCTTGTCGTCTGCAATTGCTTTACTAGCATCTTCTCTATTTTCTTTATCAAGCTACTCAGCCCCCATCAAACCACATTTTCCAAGTAGTGATATTTTACCTGCAGGCACTCGAGTCGGGTTAATAGCTAAGTCTCCGAGCTCTACACTGCTTTATCAGAACAATGATCAGTTTTTTCCACCAGCGAGTACATTAAAGCTAATGACCGCACTGGCCGCTAAAATAGAACTGGGGGATGATTTTCGCTACACCACACAATTAGAGCAAAACGGTAAAGATCTAGTCATACGCTTTTCTGGTGATCCGAGCTTAACATCTGACGATATTAGCCAACTGCTAAAAAGTACCAATATCTCAACGATTGACGGCGATCTTATTCTAGATAACAGTGCTTTTACTGGCTATGAAAAAGCCGTTGGCTGGCCGTGGGATATTCTTGGGGTTTGTTATAGCACCCCATCGAGTGCGATAACCTTAAATGGCAACTGTGTGATGGCATCCATTTATACCAATGCAGATGGCAGTACTCGTGTGTTTACCCCCCCGCACCAACCAGTCAATGTCAGTACTAGTGCAGAGGCGATTACACGTAAACAACAAAAGCAACAATATTGTGATTTAGAACTGACGACCACTCAGGCTAACCATTACCGTTTATCGGGCTGTTTAGTGAAACGCGATCAACCATTACCGCTTAACTTTGCTATACAAAACTCATTTTTATACGCCTCGGCAACTCTGCATCAAATTTTAGACGAGCAAGGTATAAAGCTAAAAGGCAGCATTAAGTTAGCGACGGCGGTCACTACCAAAGAACTGGCCAAGAATACAAAGGTACTGGCTAAGCATCAGTCTGTGTCATTACCAGTTTTACTGGAGCACATGCTAAAAGACTCCGATAATCTCTACGCTAACAACCTAACGAAAACTTTGGGGGAGCATTACTTTAATCAAGCAGGCTCCTTTGCCAACGGTACAGAAGCCATTAAACAAATTTTAAAGAAACAAGCCAAAGTTGACCTATCTAATGCGGTTTTAGAAGATGGATCAGGGCTTTCTCGTAACAACCGCGTTACTCCAAATCAACTGTATTCGGTATTAAAATTCATTAAAGCCAATGATCATAAACTGGATTTCATTCGCTTAATGCCCACCGCAGGAATAGATGGCACATTAAAATACCGCTCTAGCATGAGAAAAGATCCAATAAAAGGCAATATAGTCGCGAAAAGTGGCTCTTTATTTGCCACACATAACATGGCAGGTTTTGTACTCAACAATAAAGGTGAACCAACCACTATGTTTGTGCAATTAGTGACGGATTATCACCCGCAGAACAACACCAGCACAATTCCGCCACTGACGCAATTTGAACAAGCGTTTTATCAGAATTTGATAAAGGCGACGAAGGAATAAATCACGAGACTCGTAAATCGGGCGCTTCTCGTGACTCGATATTACGTGTTTCGTCAGTAATTTAAAAATCATTGCATGCTACATCAATAATATTTATTTAATCTTTCGAACTTTCTTCATTAAGCTCTCGAAACCCGAGAGACGTGAATAAAAACAACCCACTTTAGCCGAAACTAAAGTGGGTTTATTTTTTACTTGCTTATCGAAAACCGATTAAGCCAGTGAAGCTTTTACCTTCGCATGTAGCTCTTGAACAGAACTGACATCAGAACGGTTATCTTCTTTGTGTGCCATGCAACTCGCGAAAGCCGCATTAAGCGTCGTCGTATAGTTCACTTTTTCTTGTAGTGCGCCGCGACGTAGTACTTTAGAGTCTTCAATTGCTTGACGACCTGCAGCCGTGTTTACAATGTAGGTGTATTCATTGTTCTTGATACGGTCAAGAATATGAGGACGACCTTCATGAACCTTGTTCACTAAGCGTGGGTTAATGCCCGCCTCGCCTAACACAACTGCTGTGCCGTGCGTTGCATCTAGCTGGTAGCCCAGTTTGATTAACTGAGAGGCCAATTCAACGACACGTTCTTTATCTTCTTTACGAACAGAAAGCAGTGCACGACCACCTTCAGGATAAACATTACCGATCCCCAGTTCAGCTTTAGCAAAGGCTTGAGCAAAGGTTTTGCCTACCCCCATCACTTCACCCGTTGAACGCATTTCAGGGCCTAACAATGGATCCACACCTAGGAACTTGTTAAACGGTAATACGACCTCTTTCACTGAGTAGTAAGGTGGAATAATTTCTTTGGTGAACCCTTGTGATGCTAGAGATTGCCCCGCCATGACGCGCGCTGCAATCTTCGCTAATGGAGCGCCGGTTGCTTTCGATACAAATGGAACGGTACGTGCCGCACGAGGGTTCACTTCGATTAGGTATACTTTGCCATCTTTAACCGCAAATTGGGTATTCATTAAGCCGCGTACGCCTAACTCAAACGCTAGCTTTTCAACTTGCTCGCGCATCACATCTTGAATTTCTTTGCTTAGTGTATAAGCCGGCAATGAACATGCGGAGTCACCAGAGTGAACACCAGCTTGTTCGATGTGTTCCATGATGCCGCCAATCACCACTTGCTCACCATCGCAAATCGCATCAACATCCACTTCAACCGCATCATCTAAGAATAAGTCTAGAAGAACTGGCGATTCATTCGATACGCTTACCGCTTCGTTAAAGTAACGGCGTAGATCTTGTTCGTCATACACGATTTCCATCGCACGGCCACCTAGTACATACGAAGGACGTACGACTAGTGGGTAACCAATTTCACGAGATTTTTCAATCGCTTGTTCCATTGTGGTTACCGTGGCATTTTCTGGCTGTAGTAGTCCTAAACGGTCAACAGCGGTTTGGAAGCGTTCACGGTCTTCCGCGCGGTCAATCGCATCCGGGCTAGTACCAATAATTGGAACACCAGCCGCTTCTAGTGCGCGTGCCAACTTAAGTGGCGTTTGACCACCGTATTGCACAATCACACCTTTCGGCTTTTCAATGCGTACAATTTCTAGTACATCTTCCAATGTTACGGGTTCAAAATACAAGCGGTCAGAAGTGTCGTAGTCTGTTGAAACCGTTTCAGGGTTACAGTTAACCATGATGGTTTCATAACCGTCTTCACGTAATGCTAATGATGCATGAACACAACAGTAGTCAAACTCAATACCTTGACCTATACGGTTTGGACCACCGCCCAATACTATGATTTTATCTCTGTCTGATGGGTTAGCTTCACACTCTTCATCATAAGATGAGTACATGTAAGCGGTATCTGAAGAAAACTCAGCAGCACAAGTATCGACACGCTTGTAAACAGGATGAATATCAAACTGTTCACGCATGCGGCGAATTTCGCTTTCCGCCACACCTAAGATTTTCGCTAAACGTGCATCACCGAAGCCTTTACGTTTCATCTTGCGAAGAACATCTTCGTTTAAACCAGCGTAACCGCCAGCTCTGACTTCTTCTTCCAGTTTCACTAGTTCCTCAATTTGAACTAGGAACCAACGATCAACATTGGTTAAGTTGAATACACCATCAACCGACATGCCAGCACGGAATGCATCAGCAATATACCAAATACGGTCACAACCGGCTTCTTTCAATTCTTGGCGAATCTTAGTCAGTGCATCTGGTGCTTCAAGATCCACCATTTCATCAAAACCATCACGGCCGACTTCTAAGCCGCGTAATGCTTTTTGTAATGATTCTTGTTGGTTACGACCAATAGCCATCACTTCACCAACCGACTTCATTTGAGTCGTTAATCGGTCATTCGCACCAGCAAATTTCTCAAAGTTAAAGCGAGGGATCTTAGTTACAACATAATCAATGGTAGGTTCAAATGATGCCGGTGTTGCGCCACCAGTGATGTCATTCATCAACTCATCAAGGGTGTAACCTATCGCAAGTTTTGCTGCAATTTTAGCAATCGGGAAACCTGTTGCTTTAGAAGCTAATGCAGATGAGCGAGAAACACGTGGGTTCATCTCGATGATAACCATACGGCCATCTTTCGGGTTAATACCAAACTGTACGTTTGAACCACCAGTCTCAACACCAATCTCACGCAATACCGCTAAAGAAGCGTTACGCATTAATTGGTATTCTTTGTCAGTTAGTGTTTGAGCTGGTGCAACGGTGATTGAATCACCGGTGTGGATGCCCATTGCGTCGAAGTTTTCAATCGCACAGACGATGATGCAGTTATCCGCTTTATCACGAACCACTTCCATTTCGTACTCTTTCCAACCAATCAATGATTCATCGATAAGAAGCTCATTGGTTGGAGAAAGATCTAAACCGCGACGACAGATTTCTTCAAATTCTTCTTTATTATACGCGATACCACCACCGGTTCCGCCCATAGTAAACGAAGGACGAATGATACAAGGGAAGCCCACCATATCGAGCACTTTATAAGCCTCTTCCATGGTTTTTGCCGTATCAGCACGTGGGCATTCAAGGCCAATCGATTTCATCGCCTTATCAAAACGAGAGCGGTCTTCTGCTTTATCGATAGCATCGGCAGTCGCACCAATCATTTCCACACCGAACTCGGCAAGTACACCGTGCTTTTCAAGCTCAAGTGCACAGTTCAGAGCCGTTTGCCCCCCCATGGTAGGAAGGACTGCATCTGGACGCTCTTTCGCAATAATGTTACGAACTACTTCCCAGTGAATCGGCTCGATATAAGTCGCATCGGCCATTTCAGGGTCGGTCATAATGGTGGCAGGGTTAGAGTTAACAAGAATAACTCGGTAGCCTTCTTCACGCAGTGCTTTACATGCTTGAGCACCAGAATAGTCAAATTCACAAGCCTGACCGATAACAATTGGGCCAGCACCTAAAATCAGTACGCTTTTTATGTCAGTACGTTTTGGCATTTTCTACAACTCCCAATTATTTCTTATGTTGTTCGATTAATTCAATGAAGTGGTCAAACAATGGCGCAGCATCGTGTGGACCAGGACTTGCTTCAGGGTGACCTTGGAAGCTAAATGCCGGCTTATCGGTACGGTGAATACCTTGTAGCGAACCGTCAAATAATGATTTGTGCGTCGCACGTAAGTTGTCAGGTAATGTTGCTTCGTCTGCAGCAAAACCATGGTTCTGAGAAGTAATCATCACAACGTTGCGATCAAGATCTTTCACTGGGTGGTTAGCACCGTGGTGACCAAATTTCATCTTGATGGTTTGAGCACCTGACGCTAGGGCCAAAATTTGGTGCCCAAGACAGATACCAAAGATAGGTAATCCTTTATCTAAGAAGGCTTTAGTCGCTTCAATCGCGTATGTACAAGGTTCAGGATCGCCAGGGCCATTTGATAAAAATACGCCATCTGGGTTTAACGCTAATACTTCTTCTGCTGAGGTTTCTGCTGGAACAACAGTTAAGCGACAACCACGGTCAACCAGCATGCGCAAAATATTACGTTTCGCACCGAAGTCGTAAGCCACCACATGATAGGGCAATTCAGCATCAGATTTTGCTTCTGGTAAACCACCCGTTAGTGTCCATGAGCCTTGCTTCCAAGAATAAGACTCTTTGGTCGAGACCACTTTTGCCAAGTCCATGCCTTTAAGGCCTGGGAATTCTTTGGCTTTCGCAAGCGCTAATGCTTCATCTAGATTGTTGCCAGCAACGATACAACCATTTTGTGCACCTTTTTCACGGAGTACACGCGTTAACTTACGTGTATCGATATCAGCGATACCAACGATATTTTGTGATTTTAGATATTCAGAAAGGGTTTGTTCGCTGCGGAAATTAGAAGCAATAAGAGGAAGATCACGGATAACTAAGCCTTGAGCATGGATTGAAGAGGACTCTTCATCTTCTGAGTTAGTTCCGGTATTGCCAATATGGGGATAAGTTAGAGTAACGATTTGCTGTGAATAAGAAGGATCAGTGAGGATTTCTTGGTACCCCGTCATCGAGGTATTAAAAACAACTTCTCCAACGGCGGACCCATCTGCTCCAATGGACTGACCGCGGAACACCGTCCCATCTTCTAGGACTAACAGTGCGGAATTACTCAAGATAACCTCCAGAATAAATATGCAAAATAAATGTATAAGCTCTCGCTCTTATCTTTCTAAATAACCATAATTATGGAATTTAGGTAAATTGGCGTTATTCTAGAGATGGAGGCTAAATGTGTCAATACTGTTAGAAAAAGAAATCAGCAATAAAGTGCAACTTATACCACATCCCCAACTAAACCCTTAAAAAATACAATCTAGCACCTTGATAAATGGCTTTTCGTCAGATAAAAACAGATAAAATAAAAAAGAACAAACTTTAACCTATATAAAAATTTAAGTAATAAAAAAACGATGAAAACTGAAAGGTTAACCAATAAATTCAAGCGTTAGGACAGAAAAACAAAACAGAGCAACTATAAAAACAACAAAACAAGTTCACGTAATCGTTTCTTTATTCCACTTAAAATACAAAAAAAGCCGTTCATTAAATGAGCGACTTTTTAAGGAAAGCAGTAATTACACAAAATACATTTTGTTAAATATGCATATTAGTGCAGTTTCATATTTTATGAATCATTGATTGCACATCAATTACAACTCATTCAAACCTAGCACGTCTTGCATAGTATAAAACCCTGAAGGTTGCTGATCTAGCCAAACCGCAGCCTTGATCGCACCATTGGCAAAAGTCATACGATCAGTGGCTTTATGTGTTATTTCCACACGCTCACCAAGATCGGCAAACATTGCCGTATGTTCACCAATAATATCGCCAGCCCGAATCGTCGCAAAGCCAATTTCATCTTTGGTTCTTTCACCTGTGATGCCTTCACGTGCGTAAACGGCAACATCACTGAGTTTATTGCCCATAGCCCCCGCTATCGCTTCGCCCATTCCCAAGGCAGTGCCTGAAGGTGCATCGACTTTATGTCGATGGTGCGCCTCGATCACTTCAATATCACAATAATCGCCCATAACCTTGGCTGCTTTTTCAAGTAATTTAAACATCAAGTTCACACCAACGCTATAATTTGGGGCCATCACAATGGCAATATCTTGAGAAGCTTGGTCGATGAGCGCTTTTTCTTCTTCGGAGAATCCAGTGGTACCAATGACGATTTTTTTGTTGTGCTGTTTGCACAATTCAATATTCACAAGCGTACTCACAGGGGCAGTGAAATCAACAATCACATCAAACTGATCAATAACCTGTGTTAAATCACTCACTATCGATACATCAAATTTACCTTCGCCGATGAGTTCACCTAAATCAACACCAACTAAAGAGGAACTTGGTCTTTCTGAACCTGTACCAATTTGAGCATCTGAATTGAGGTGGGTAGCTTTAACTAAATTGCGCCCCATTCGACCTGCTGCGCCTGCAATCGCAATACGAACCATTGCGTCTCTCTCCTTTGATTAATTTGTTATTTGGAATGTAGCGTTTTTAGAAAAGAATGGGAAGAAGTGTTTTTTCGTTGCTCGTGTCGAGGGCGCTTCGCTTCTCGTTGCTCGAGAGATGAATAAGAAGGTTGCGAGTGGCGTGTTAAGTGTTGCTGTGAAAACAACAGCGAGCACGGATAATCTTTTCCTAGCAACTAGAAGCGAGAAGCGTAGCGCTCCTTTTACCTATAAAAAAACGGGCCCCAATTGGGACCCGTTTTATCTATGAGAACGCTGCGTGCGTTACTTCTTAGCCAGCTTCTCTTTGATACGAGCTGACTTACCAGAACGCTCACGTAGGTAGTACAACTTGGCACGACGTACTGCACCACGACGCTTAACTTCAATGCTATCAACCATTGGAGAGTGAGTTTGGAAAGCACGCTCAACACCTTCGCCGTTCGAAATTTTACGAACAGTAAATGCTGAGTGAAGACCACGGTTACGCTTAGCGATAACTACGCCTTCGAATGCCTGTAGACGCTCACGGTCGCCTTCTTTAACTTTAACCTGAACTACAACAGTATCACCTGGTGCAAATGCAGGGATGTTTTGTTTCATTTGCTCTTCTTCAAGAGCCTTGATGATATTACTCATGTGTCTATTTCCTAGATTAAACTGATACTAAATTTATTAGGCTAGTTGCTTCTATCTTTTTTCAAAGACCGCTGTTCACTAATGAACTGCGCCAGCAATTGTTCCTGTTCGTCAGTCAGAGCTAGGTTTTCCAGAAGCTCTGGTCTTCTAAGCCAAGTACGGCCTAGCGATTGTTTTAATCGCCAGCGACGAATATCCTCGTGATTTCCAGAAGTCAGCACACTTGGCACTGTTTTTTGGTTTAACACTTCAGGACGTGTGTAGTGTGGACAATCCAGTAAGCCATTAGCAAAAGAATCTTCCTCTGCTGACGCAAAATCCCCAAGTACTCCCGGAACAAACCGAGACACCGAATCAATTAACGTCATAGCTGGGATTTCCCCACCCGTCATTACAAAATCTCCAATCGACCATTCTTCGTCAACATAAGATTCAATAATACGTTCATCTACTCCTTCGTATCGACCACAAATAAGAATCAAATTCTCATTAGTGGCTAATTCTTCTACTCCAGCTTGGTCAAGTTTACGACCTTGAGGAGATAAGTAGATGACTTTCGCCTTACCCGGTGAAGCTTGCTTGGCTGCGTTAATGGCATCGCTCAAAGGCTGAACCATCATCAACATGCCAGGGCCACCACCGTAAGGTCTATCATCAACAGTGCGATGCTTATCATGAGTGAAATCTCGAGGATTCCAAGACTCTAATGATAAAAGACCTTTTTTAACCGCTTGACCAGTAACACCAAACTCAGAAACGGCTCGGAACATGTCGGGAAACAGGCTAATAATGCCAATCCACATTGTGTTTCTCGCTTATCTTGTTGGGTGTCTAGAATCCAGGATCCCAGTCAACTTCGATCCGTTGAGCTGTGCGATCAACGTTTTTGATCACTTGCTCTTCAAGAAACGGAATTAATCGTTCCTTTTGGCCAAAAGCATCTTTTAAGTTCGCTTTTACTACTAAAACATCATTTGAGCCAGTTTCCATCAAATCCGTAACTTCACCTAAGTGATAGCCTTGGGTTGTGTAAACTTGCATACCAAACAACTCACGCCAGTAGAATTCTTCTTCTGACAGTTCTGGTAGTGCGATTGGATCAATTAAGATTTCAACGTTAGCGTACAATTGCGCTTCTTCGCGAACATCAATGCCTTCAAGCTTACAGACATAACCATTATTATGGCGCTTCCAGCTTTCGACTTTATATTGAACCAATTGACCCTTTTGTTTAATAAACCAAGGGGTGTACTCAAAAATACTTTCGCCGTTATCGGTATAGGAAAAAACTTTAAGCCAACCACGAATGCCGTAAGAAGAACCAAGCTTACCTACAACAATTTTTTCGTTTTGCTGTTCACTCATTGTTTTAACCCTTAACCTTTACAACTACTAATGTGCTAATAATTAAGCCGCTTTTTGAGCGTCTTTAACTAGTTTAGCAACACGGTCAGATACAGATGCGCCTTGACCAACCCAGTGGTTAACGCGATCTAGGTCTAAACGAAGACCTTCTTCTTGACCTTGAGCTGTAGGGTTAAAGAAACCTACGTTTTCAATGTAGCGACCAGTTGCTGCGCAACGGCTGTCAGCTACAACGATTTGATAAAATGGACGCTTTTTAGCGCCGTGACGTGCCAAACGAATGGTTACCATGTCGTCCTCTTTGCTTTCTCAATAATTAAATTAGCCCCAAATATAGTTTCGTCACTCAAATAAATTGAGGAGCAAAACGACTTGGGGCCTCGTGCCAAAATAAAGCCCCCGAATTTTACTCTTATTCAGAGTCAATGCAAGGGCTTTATACCTAAGTGACTTCAAAATGCAGAAATCAGAGCTATCATCCAAATCTTTAGGCAAGGAAGATTGACGAAGGAAAGACTTCTTTCAAATCAATCTGACGAAGCATAAAGCTTTTTTATTCTTGCTGACACTCGCACCTTGAAGTTACTTAGGTATCGGTATTTTTGTCATCAATTCTGGTGAAGTTTCACTCAGCATTGAAGTGTGACAGAGTTAACACTTCATGTCACGGAACGCATTTAGGTGCAATAGATTTAACGACCAAAGCCGCCCATTCCTCCCATTCCACCGCCGCCCATCATGCCTTGCATATTACGCATCATGCCTTTCATGCCACCTTTTTGCATTTTCTTCATCATCTTCTGCATTTGAGTGAATTGTTTTAGCATGCGGTTTACGTCTTGTACCTGTGTACCAGACCCTGCGGCGATACGTTTTTTGCGAGAGCCTTTGATTAACTCAGGGTGTTCACGCTCTTTCATGGTCATCGAATTAATCATCGCTTCCATCTGGGTGAACATTTTATCGTCAACTTTATCTTTTACATTGGCAGGTAAATTCCCCATACCTGGCAATTTGTTCATCATGCCAGCCATACCGCCCATATTTTTCATTTGGCCAAGTTGTTCACGGAAATCTTCTAAATCAAAGCCTTTTTTCTGCTTAAACTTTTTCGCCATTTTTTCGGCTTTAGCTTTATCGACATTTCTCTCTAAATCTTCAATAAGAGAAAGTACATCGCCCATGCCAAGAATACGTGAAGCGACACGATCTGGATGGAAAGCTTCTAATGCATCGGTCTTTTCACCAACACCTAAGAATTTGATTGGTTTGCCCGTGATGTGACGAACCGATAAAGCGGCACCGCCTCGAGCATCACCATCGACTTTGGTTAAAATGACACCGGTTAATGGCAGCGCATCACCAAAGGCTTTTGCCGTATTCGCCGCATCTTGACCAGTCATCGCATCGACGACAAATAGCGTTTCAACCGGATTAATAGCGTTATGAAGATCTTTGATCTCCGCCATCATATCTTCATCAATGGCTAAACGGCCGGCGGTATCAAGGATCACAACGTCATAGAATTTCTTCTTCGCGTGATCAATCGCGGCATTCGCAATATCAATCGGTTTTTGATCAGCGCTCGATGGGAAAAAATCGGTACCGACTTCAGCCGCCAATGTTTCAAGCTGTTTGATCGCGGCTGGGCGATAAACGTCGGCAGAAACAACCAATACTTTTTTCTTATCACGCTCTGTCAATAATTTTGACAGCTTACCAACACTGGTCGTTTTACCCGCACCTTGTAAGCCCGCCATTAAAATAACGGCTGGCGGTTGAGCGGCAAGGTTCAATGCTTCATTCGATTCACCCATCACCGATTCAAGTTCAGCTTGAACGATTTTGATGAACTCTTGACCTGGCGTTAAAGATTTAGAAACTTCAATGCCTACGGCTCGTTCTTTCACTTGTTTTACAAAGTCACGAACAACAGGTAAAGCAACATCCGCTTCAAGCAGTGCCATACGCACTTCGCGCAAAGTATCTTTGATGTTATCTTCTGTTAATCGACCTTTACCGCTAATATTTTTCAGCGTACTGGATAGTCTTTCGGTTAAATTATCAAACATGATTTTGCCTAAATAAACATAAGTTTTATTGAAAAAGCTGAACGAAGGCACTGACAACGCAGAGATATTTCAGCCTTTTGCTCAAATGAAATTGGGCCATTCGGCGCTCTAGTACCAGACAGTATAACGATGCAAGCTCGATGTTTCACTGACTTTCCTATTGTTGGCTATTTTTTCTTCTGTGATGAAGGCCAATTCATCTTATTAAAGTGGTAGTATCATAGGGTTAATTGGTTATATAAACGATAAATAGCCCCTGCAACACATAAGAGTTATAATCACCTACCTGATGGATTTTTTTAATGAGTAACATGGAAAACTTACTTTCAATCATTGCTGTTATTTTCTATTTCATGGCGACTTGTATGATCGTCCCAGGGCTTGTGCACCGTTCTGGCATCAGAATTCAATTAGTATTTAGTTTAGCGATTTTAGCTATTGCTACTCATGGCTGGCTTATCAGCGATCTCATCTTTAACCCCAATGGGCAGAATATGAGCATCCTAAATGTCGCCTCTCTTATCGGTTTTATTATTTGCTTTGTGCTAACCATTTCAATGTGGAAGACCCGACTTTGGTTTTTATTACCGGTCGTATATAGCTTTGCGGCTATCAACCTTTGCGCAGCAAACTTTTTACCTAGTACCTTCATTACTCATTTCGAAGGGAAGATAGAATTATTAGTTCATATCACCATTGCACTATTTGCGTATTCCACATTAACCATTGGTGCCTTGTTTGCCTTACAATTAGCTTGGCTTGACCATCAACTTAAAAGCAAAAAATCATTAATCATTAACCCGAACCTCCCTCCTTTAATGATGGTGGAAAGGCATCTTTTCAAGGTTATATTGATTGGCACGATACTGTTAACGGCGACACTCATTACTGGTGCAATCTACACTGAAGGTATGTTCTCACCACCGAATGCCCATAAAAGTGTTTTATCGTTTATTGCTTGGATTTTATACTGCATTTTATTATGGGGTCATTACCAGCAAGGTTGGCGTGGTAAAAGAGTGCTGTGGTTATCGATTACCGGTACTAGCTTATTGACGCTTGCCTATTTCGGTAGCCGTTTTGTAAGAGAAATAATTTTAAACTAATTTGTATTAACTTAATTATCCCTATCTATTGACAGGGTAATGAGATTTCGTCATAACTGCTATCTTCAAATTATCATATGGGTAATTTGAGCCTAATTATAATTATCAAAGGAAAACCTAAGTTTGGGTGAAATATCAACGGGGCTGTTGTTTGCCCTACTAGCAATACTTATCCTCATTTCTGCTTATTTCTCTAGCTCAGAAACCGGCATGATGGCACTAAACCGTTATCGGTTACGACATCTTGCAAGCCAAGGCCATAAAGGTGCAAAACGGGTTGAATCCCTACTTGAACGACCAGACCGCCTTATTGGTTTAATCCTAATTGGTAATAACCTCGTCAACATCCTTGCATCGGCAATTGCTACCATTATCGGTATGCGCCTATATGGTGATTATGGGGTGGCGATTGCAACAGGTGTACTCACTTTAGTCATTCTCGTATTTGCCGAAATTACTCCTAAAACACTCGCTGCGCTTTACCCTGAGCGCGTATCCTATGCCAGCAGTATCCTACTTCGCATATTAATGAAAGTGCTATCCCCTCTGGTTATTTTAGTGAATCTAATTACCAATGGGTTATTACGTTTACTCGGAGTCAGAGCGGAAGACTCCACTGGCGATCCATTAAGCTCTGAAGAATTACGTACCGTAGTGAATGAAGCAGGAAGCTTAATCCCTCGTCGTCACCAAGATATGCTGATCTCTATTCTGGATTTAGAGCACGTCACTGTAAATGACATCATGGTGCCGCGTAATGAAATCACCGGTATCGACATCAATGATGATTGGAAGTCGATTGTTCGCCAATTGACGCACTCCGCTCATGGGCGAGTAGTTCTATACCGAGACCAAATCGACGAAGTCGTTGGCATGTTGCGTCTGCGTAAAGCTTACCGATTAATGCTAGAAAAGAATGAGTTCAATAAAGAAACATTATTGCGTGCCGCTGATGAAGTTTACTTTATTCCAGAAGCGACACCACTTAACGTTCAATTACTGAAGTTCCAACGTAATAAAGAACGCATTGGTATGATCGTTGATGAATATGGCGATATTATCGGTTTAATTACGCTAGAAGATATTCTTGAGGAAATTGTCGGTGAATTTACCACCTCAATGTCTCCAAGCCTTGCTGATGAAATCACACCGCAAAGCGATGGTAGTTACCTGATTGAAGGCAGTGCTAATATCCGCGATATTAACAAAGGCTTGAATTGGAAACTGCCCACTGATGGTCCTCGAACTCTCAACGGCTTAGTGCTAGAACATTTAGAAGATATTCCAGAAAGCTACCTCAGCATTGAAGTGGCCAACCACAAGATGGAATTAATCGAAATCGCCGAGAACAAGATCAAGTTAGTGAAAGTCTACCCTTCGAAGAAGAAACCGAAGAAAGTACATTAATCGCGTTACTCGTAATTCGGGCGCTTCACTGCTCGTATCTCGGGTACTAGCCCATAAAAAAAACAGCCCTTAACTTGAATAAGTTAAGGGCTGTTTTTAAATAAGAGACGTGATTACCTTAACTTAAAGGCATGAGCAGCGAAGTTGCCCAAGACTCGAAATACGCAACTAGTCTACTTTAAGCTCTTGTAGCATGCTTTCTGGTAACGCAAGTTCATCATTTTTGTTCACTTGAATGCCTGCAGCAATGATGTTTTTCGCGATATCTTGCGCTTCATTTAAAGAGTGCATTGAATAAGTACCGCACTGATATTCATTTAGCTCAGGGATCTTATTTTGGTCTTCCACTTTTATCACATCTTGCATCGCCGCTAGCCATGCATCAGCAACTTGTTGTTCGCTTGGGGTGCCAATTAAGCTCATGTAAAAGCCAGTGCGACAGCCCATAGGTGAAATATCAATGATTTCAACGTTGTTACCATTTAAGTGTGCGCGCATGAAACCGGCGTATAAGTGCTCTAACGTATGGATCCCTTTCTCAGATAAAATATCTTTGTTCGGGATGCAAAAGCGTAAATCAAACACAGTGATCGTATCGCCTTTTGGCGTTTGCATTGTCTTTGCAACACGAACCGCTGGAGCGTTCATACGAGTATGATCAACGGTAAAACTATCTAGTAAAGGCATGCCTTTTTCTCCTAATTGTACTCACAGCAAGCTTAAAACCAACTGCGATTATCTTCCAGTTCAGCTTGGCACTTCTTCAATTGCCAGCCATAATTTTTTGCGGTTTGTTCGACTCGACGAGCAACTTTGATTAACGCAGGGTTATGAGCATAAGTTTTGCGTTTAAACCCACCACGACCTTCATGGTAGGCAAGGTATTGGCTATAAGCATCCCACTTAGAAATACCTAGAGTCTTTTGTGAACCATCCATATACCAACCGATAAACATAATGGCATCACCAAAGTCATCTCTTGAAGACCAAGAACTCACTTCGTCTTGATATTCAGACCAAACCGGATCTTGAGCTTGCGCATAGCCATAAGCGCTACTCACTCTGCCCCAAGGTATGAAGCCTAAGAAGTAGTAACGAGGCGGCTTTGCATCGCCAATAAAAGAGCTTTCTTGCTTCATAAATGCCATCGATATTTGAATGGGAACACCAAATTCATCATTCATATCTAAAGCATCTTCATACCAATCTGGATACTGGCGGAAAATATCACAGATGTTGTTTTGATTTTTAGGTGGTGGCGTCGCACAGCCGGCCAGAAAAATACTCGCTACAACAATACTCAGTGATATTAACCGCATCAATTGCATATTATGATTTCACTAAGTAAGAAAAATAATCTGCAAGAAAGTCATCAAAACTTAATTGGTCAGCGTTTTCTATCTCTTGTTGAGCTTGGCGAGAACGGATAACCTCAGCTTCCATCATATCTTGATTATAGACTTGGTATTGATGTGACAATAATTCATCGCGGTATTGTTCACCTAATTGACAACCTACTTTACCTATACCACCCGCTTGGCGAATATTATTCAGCAAACGTCCTGAAATGGTTAACTCAGGATCATCAATCCACGCGCTTAATGTATCACACACCGATTGGTAATCATTACTACCATGCGCTTTATCCATTTCAACCGCAATTTCTTGTAATTGAGCAAACATTCGTTTACCCCAATGAACCAGTGTATTCGGCTCTTGATCACAACATAGTTTAAATTCTAAACCTGGCTTGCGACCTTCCAAAATGACATTGTTCCAGTTACTGCGCCAGCACTCTAGATCACCCTCTTTCATTGGTGCAGATTCTTTGAGGCCACAC
The DNA here is from genome assembly GCF_002218045.2 of Vibrio rumoiensis. Classification (NCBI taxonomy): domain Bacteria; kingdom Pseudomonadati; phylum Pseudomonadota; class Gammaproteobacteria; order Vibrionales; family Vibrionaceae; genus Vibrio; species Vibrio rumoiensis. Next base: position 762,691 of record NZ_AP018685.1, on the reverse strand, counting down.
CAAGTTACGAATAGGTCTAAAAATAGTACCTGCTCTTTTGACACGCCAACTGAACTAAATGGATTAACGTCTAATGAGCGGACTTCAATATATTCAACACCACCACGCTTTAAGGCTTCTGATGGTTTCTCACCTTCTTTCGCCACACGTTTAGGTCGAATCGGTGCGTATAATTCATTCTCGATTTGCAAAACATTGCTGTTAAGTTGTCGATGTTGGCCATCAACTTTCACGCCTAGCTTAGCAAATCGTTCGGAAGGCTTGTGCATCGCGGCATTTAAGCCGTCTAAGTATTCTTGCAAACTGTTAAAGCCAATATGTAAATCACTTTGAGCACTATTGGTGTAGCCTAAATCACTCAAGCGCAAAGCAGTGGCATACGGTAAGTAAAGTGTCTTACCTATTGTCTCAAAGTCGAAACCAATATCGCGACCTTGAATAAAGGAAGGACACAGTGCCGGTGACGCGCCAAATAGGTATGGAATGATCCAACCATAGCGATAATAGTTTCGAATTAAAGCAAAGTAATCTTCCGATTTAGCATCAGCTCTTTGTTGTTCGTCTTGCTCACCGTATAAACTGTCCCAATAACTTTCTGGGAAAGAAAAGTTAAAGTGAACGCCCGAAATAATTTGCATCAGGCTTCCATAGCGATGCTTCAAACCTTGGCGGTACAAGTTTTTCATTCGACCAACATTTGAAGAGCCATATTCTGCCAATGGTATTTTATTTTCATCACTGACAAAGCAAGGCATCGACATCGGCCACAGTTTTTCTTCGCCCATTTTGGTCATGGTAAAATGGTGGACATCTTTCAATTGCTGTAGCAATACATCGACATCATTCGAAACCGGAGTAATAAACTCAAGTAAAGACTCAGAAAAATCAGTAGTAATCCATTGGTTGGTTAATGCCGAACCTAAAGATTGAGGATGAGGAGTTAAAGCAAGGTGATCATTCAGATCATAACGTAACGCTTCACGCTCAATTCCGCGTCCAAATTGCTTAAACGTGTCTGGATTACTAGCAACTTGCTCAAGGCGTGCAGAAAAGTCGGTCAAAATAGCACTCACTTATTGTGGTTCACGATCCGGGTAGGATAATCATTCTGGAGGATAATTGCCATCAAGAAAACTTGAGAGCACAAGAAAACAGAGGCTCGTTATACTCAGAGGTACCTTTCATAACGAGCCTATTACTAACTTATGGGCACTAACGCTTAACTTCAAGGTTTTGGATTGGAATTCCTAACTTTTTCAATTCTGGCGTTAACTTTTTAGCATCCCCTACGACAATTATTTGAAAATCTTGTGGTTGAAACCAAGTTGCCGCAGCTTTATTTAACGTTGCTTTATCAACTGTTTTGACTATTTCAGCTTTTTTATCAATAAAGTCATCACTCAGTGAGTATTCTAAAATTGAATACAATAAGCTCGCTTTTTGCCCTGGTGTTTCATACTTCAAAGCATCTTGTTGACCAACCGCTAAACGCATAAACGCAAGTTCATCATCGGTAATGCCATGATGGCTGTAATTTTTCAGTTCTTTTAATAATTCTTTAATTGAAGCGGCAGTAGCATCAGCTCGCACTTGAGCGCTATATAAAATCAGGCCCGTTTCTTTCGTTCCATAAACGGAACCACCGGCACCATAGGTGAAGCCTTTATCTTCTCTCAAATTTTGATTAATGCGACTATTAAAATTGCCACCTAAGTTGTAATTCGCTAACTGGGTTAAATACATCTCTCCGGTCACATCATAAGGCATACCAATACGAGCCAATCTAACCACACTTTGTGGCGAATTAGGTTTATCGACTAAATAAATGGACTGTTTAATCGGTGGATTTATTTTGCCTATCGCTGGCATTGCTACTTTTGGGCCATTCCACTTATTCAAAAAGCTCAGCGCTTGGGCTGATTTTGATTGTGTTATCGATCCAACCACGACCACTTTGGCATCCATTGGAGTGTAATGAGTGCGATAAAATTGCTGTACATCATTTAAGGTTAATTCCTTAAGTGAATTGACACTTCCATCCGCATCGCGACTAAATAAACTTCCTTTATATAGAACTTGTTTGGTTGCTTGTGATGCAAGCCATGATGGTTGTTGATGAGAATAAATTAAGCCTTGAATGCTTTGGTTTTTGATTCTCTCAAAATCTTGTTGCTTAAAGGCTGGCTTAAACAACATTTCATCGGCTAGTTTTAATGTAGCATCAAGGTTTTTCGTCAACGATGTAATCACCATACTCGATTGGTAACCACCCGCTGAAAAGCTGATACTGCTGCCTAATTTATCAAGCTCTTGCTGTAGCTGCTCACTGCTATGCTCAGTAGTGCCTTCTTGCATCATTGCCGCGGTTAAATCGGCTAATCCTTCTTTGCCCGGAGTGACATAACGACTGCCTGCTGGGAAAGACACTTGAATCGCGACCGTTGGCGTTTCTGTTGTTTGAGTGCCAAGAACTTTAATGTCATTATCTAAATTAAATCGATACAAATCCGGCATCGTACCTGAAACTGGTTTTCCTAACGCAGGCGTAATTGAGCGATCAAAATCATCGATGGGTTGACGAATATCTAACTGTTCATCGGTAATTTTTGGATAGTTGGGTAAATCTCGTTTTGGTGGCGTGAAGTTTGGCTTTTGCACTTCTAATTGCGTTTGTTTTTTAGGCACCACGCTAAGAACAACCTTATGCTTACCATCAACAAACTGTTGGTAAGCGTGCTCGACAGATTCAGGCGTTACATTACGAATTTGCTCTAATTCTGTCTGCAAGCGATCTGGTTGATTGTAAAAAGTCTGGTTTGCGGCCAGTTGAGACACTTTGCCACTGACACTTTGCAGAGCATAAATAGTGCCGGCTTCGGCTTGTCCAGTAATCGCATCCAGTTGCTCTTGTTTGACACCTTCACTTTTCACTTGCTCAAGCGCTTTATTTAACGCCTGGTAGATAGGCGTCAGATTGCCTTTATCGCCCGAATTCCCCATCGCATACACATATAAGGTACAAGACAACTCAGCGCAATCTTGAAAAGCCCCCGCATCTATAGCCGTTTGGGTTTTCACTAGGTTTTGATACAAAATACTATTTTTGCCATCACCGAGAATAGCGGCTAATGCATCAATTGACGCTTCTGATTCAGCACCACGATATTGGGTAGGAAATGCCATCATTACCATAGGTTGGCGAATACGGTCTTCTAGCGTGATGAAACGATCATTTGGAAGCGTTACCGGTTGCTTATCGGCATCGTTGACTTCAGGTCCCTTAGGGATAGAGCCAAAATACTTATTAACCCAGGCAAGAGTCTGTGCTTCATCAATATCACCGCCAATGGTCAATACGGCATTGTTAGGGCCATACCAACGCAAAAAGAATGCTTTTAAGTCATTCACATCGACACGATCAAGGTCTTCAACATAACCAATGGTTTGCCATGAATATGGGTGGTTTTTCGGATACAGTGCTTCGCCTATTTTTTCGTACACTAGGCCATAAGGACGGTTATCATAATTTTGGCCACGTTCGTTTTTTACCGTATCACGCTGAATTTCGAATTTGCGTTGCGAAACAGCGTTAACTAAAAAGCCCATACGGTCTGATTCTAACCACAGCATTTTCTCTAACTGATTAGATGGCACAGTTTCAAAATAATTGGTGCGGTCACGATTAGTCGTACCATTTAAAGTACCACCGGCTTCTGTCACGATCTTAAAGTGTTGCTGATCACCAACATGCTCGGAACCTTGAAACATCATATGTTCAAAGAAATGGGCAAAACCAGATCGGCCCACTTTTTCACGAGCAGAACCAACATGATAAGTGACATCAACATGTACCAGCGGATCGGAATGATCAGGAGATAGAATAACCGTCAAGCCATTATCTAATTGATATTTTGAATACGGAATAGAAGCTTTATTTGGATCAGCCGGTTGAGATTCAATGAAGTGAACACCTGGTGGTAAAGAATGAGATGGAGTCGCCCCTCCCCACAATGAACAGCCAGATAAAGCAAGAAGAGTGAAAACTACCAACCAGTTTTTCATTTATATCAATCCCTTAAAAATCATCACAAGACAAGCATAACGCAAGCCTTTACCAAGCATAATTGCTATTAAGCATAACCATGGATTCATTCTTAACCAACCAGCAGCGACACACAATGGGTCACCAATCACAGGCAGCCAACTCATTAATAGTACCCAATAACCATAGCGTTCAATCCAACGCTCTAATTGTTGACCACGTTTTTCACGTAATGTTCGATTTGGTAAGAGTAAGCCAATGTAATAATTGGTCATTCCTCCCAAAGTATTTCCTAGAGTAGCGACAAAAATCACACTATAAAGCGATATGTGATCTAAACGAAGTGCAGCATATAAGGTCACTTCCGAGCTTCCAGGAAGCAAAGTCGCACTTAGAAAGCCAGAGCTAAATAAAAACCAGAGTGGATGCCCTGCAAGTAGGTCTTGCAGAGCTAAATAAAAATCAGACAACGAAAAGCCTAAGACTGCATATTCAATAAGATTTTGCCACGGGCTCGGCCAGTTTCAATTTTCTTATGGGCGTGACTAACATCTTGATAGTTGATCACTTGTTCAACTTCCACTTTGATCATGCCAGCACTAATCAATTTAACTAATTCTTCAAGCTGAGTAACATCCGGTTCAACTAACATCCCGACACCAATGATGCCTTGTTGTGATGCTTGTTCGCAAATACTAGAAGCTGTAATGGTCGGCACAGTAATCACTCGGCTACCTGGGTGTAAATAATTCAAAGCTTGTAATGCAACATCACCACCCACAAGATCGATCAATACATCAATCTGCCCAATGTCTTTAAGATAATCCGCCTTCGTATAATCAAGCGCAGTCGCACCAAGAGAGTTAACATATTCGATATTATCTGAGCTGCATGTTGCATAGACGGTGGTTTTAGCGGCAACGGCAATTTGTATCGCTATATGACCAACACCACCTGCGCCAGCCAAAATCACCACCGTTTCACCAGATTGGATCTGAGCTTTTTCTAGTGCTTGTGCTGCGGTTTGACCAGCTAATGGTATCGCCGCTGCCGCCTTCAATGAAATATCTTCAGGAACGAGAGCGAGTTCATTTTCAGGTACACACACATATTGGCTATAGCCACCACCACGCAAAGGGAAACCGATAAAGCCAGCAACCATATCATTAAGGTTAAATTTATGGCTGCCCACACCTTGCTTTATGATCATACCGGAGATGTCGTAACCCGGTGTCCATGGGAGATTGTTTTTATTGTGCTGTGCAGCCCAACCTAATCCTGCTCGAGTTTTTACATCGATAGGATTAACACCAGCATAAGAGACTTTAACTAATACTTCCCCTTCTTGTGGTGAAGGAATATCGCTATCTAAAATTTCAAGTTGGTCAGGTCCGCCAAATTGAGAAATTACAATTTTTGCATTTGAAGGCATGATTGTTGTCCTTTACGTTATGTCACCATCGATGACATCCACATTATTCTTAGTTAGCTGAAGTTATACCAACCATAGCCTGTTAATAAACCAACATTGGTATACATATATTATCTATAGAGTGTGTATGGGTTAAGTTCCATTAATAACGAATAAATTACCCCACAATTCACTCAACTAAAAGCCACTTAGTGATCCTTTAGTGCAAAAAGCAAAAAAGCCCCACACAATTGTGCAGGGCTTCAAAATATGGCGCGCTCGGAAGGATTCGAACCTTCGACCGCCTGGTTCGTAGCCAGGTACTCTATCCAGCTGAGCTACGAGCGCGCAAATTTTTTAATACATCCAACATTGCGTTAATTGAAATGGCGCGCTCGGAAGGATTCGAACCTTCGACCGCCTGGTTCGTAGCCAGGTACTCTATCCAGCTGAGCTACGAGCGCGCAGTATTTTCAATTATTCACAACATTCAATGTTTTGAATGATGGCGCGCTCGGAAGGATTCGAACCTTCGACCGCCTGGTTCGTAGCCAGGTACTCTATCCAGCTGAGCTACGAGCGCGCAAAGAATTTTAAATTGTTCTACTTTTCAGTAGTTAAATCAAATGATGGCGCGCTCGGAAGGATTCGAACCTTCGACCGCCTGGTTCGTAGCCAGGTACTCTATCCAGCTGAGCTACGAGCGCGCAATGATTTGATCTCTAATAAGAGTTAGTTTCGAATTGATTTTAGTTGCTAGGCTAAAATATTCTTCAACAACAAATGGCGGTGAAGGAGGGATTCGAACCCTCGATGCGGCTACAAACCGCATACTCCCTTAGCAGGGGAGCGCCTTCGGCCTCTCGGCCACCTCACCACTTTTTTGTTTTTTTTTCAGAATGGCGCGCTCGGAAGGATTCGAACCTTCGACCGCCTGGTTCGTAGCCAGGTACTCTATCCAGCTGAGCTACGAGCGCGCAATAATCTGAATCTCTATAATTAGAGCGTTTCCTAACTTAACACTCAGTTGCTAACCTGAATGGTTATAGAAACAATGCAAGAATGGCGGTGAGGGAGGGATTCGAACCCTCGATGCGGCTACAAACCGCATACTCCCTTAGCAGGGGAGCGCCTTCGGCCTCTCGGCCACCTCACCGTCTTGCGGAGGCACATATTACGTTTTACCCAAAATATGTCAAACACTTTCTTGGCAAAAAATCAGAAAAAACGTCCAATAGGATAGTATTCAATCAAATCAGATAAAATATGAGCTATTTATTGTTTTTTAATTGAAATTTTATTCGAAGAGAGCGATAGCTCAGCGCGAAATCAAACAAAGTGAAGGATCACTGATATTGATTTCCTTATTAGAGAAAACAAAGGTCAGCGATGCTGACCTTACTTCTTACAATGCAAATTAAAAGTTATCCGTTGGAGCAGAACCTGTACCTTTTTCTGCTTGAATTCGCATATAAATTTCTTCACGGTGAACCGATACTTCTTTTGGTGCATTAACACCAATACGTACCTGATTCCCTTTCACACCAAGAACGGTTACGGTGACTTCATCACCAATCATTAAAGTTTCACCAACTCGGCGGGTCAAAATTAGCATTGTATACTCCTTGAGTAATCTCTATTTATTATTTCAATCATGCCATTATCCATGAAAAGTCATATTTAGGTAAATAAACTTATCGGTAAAACATGTTTTTTTAAGTAATTTGATGCCAATGGTTGCCATATTATTTACTCTAATGAGAAAACCATACGCAATACCTATATTGATCACCATTCCATTTACACAATCAATTAAAATTAAAGGCTTAGCGACCACTAAATCGCAATTTTATGATCCAACCTAAACTTTAATCCAGTATAAGCTGACTGAGCAGTTTAAGCTACCATCGTTACGTTTCCGTTTATTTCGATAATGTTATACCTTTCTTATTAAAAAGATTTATCAAAACTATCGCATATTTTGTCATCAAAATATAAAAAGGCGACGTATGAACGTCGCCTTTAAATCACATTGCATTTTGCTAATTAAAGTTTTTCAGTAATCCAAGCTTCAGCTGCATTCAAAGCGCCGGGAAGTGCCGCTCCGTCTGTACCACCTGCTTGTGCCATGTCAGGGCGACCACCGCCTTTACCACCGACTTGCTGAGCAACAAAATTAACAAGTTCACCCGCTTTTACCTGGCCAGTAAGATCTTTCGTTACGCCAGCAATGAGACCCACTTTATCGTCAGCCACATTACCAAGTAAAATAATCCCGCTGCCAATTTGATTTTTAAGCTCATCAACCATGCCACGTAATGCTTTGTTATCCGCACCATCTAATTGGCTGATCAATACCTTAACGCCAGCAATTTCTTTTACTTGACTAATTAGACTCGCTCCGGCTTGTGAAGCCAACTTGTCTTTAAGTTGTTGAACTTCTTTTTCTAGCTGTTTGGCCTTCGACTGACTTTCTGCGATTTTTTGCTCATATTGGCTATATTGAGCTTCAATGGCATCCAGTGCTGCTTCACCTGTTACTGCTTCAATACGACGAATACCAGCTGCAATACCGCTTTCAGACGTGATTTTAAATAAGCCAATATCACCAGTATTTGAAGCGTGGATACCACCACAAAGCTCGGTTGAAAAATCCCCCATAGTTAAAACACGAACTTGCTCATCGTATTTTTCACCAAATAGGGCCATCGCTCCTTTTTGCTTCGCTGATTCAATATCCATGATATTAGTTTCAACTTGGTGGTTACGACGAACTTGTTGGTTAACCAGGCGCTCAACTTCACGTAATTCTTGTGCCGTTACCGCTTCTAAATGTGAAAAGTCGAAGCGTAAGTTCTCTGCACGAACTAAAGAGCCTTTTTGTGTTACGTGCTCACCCAGCACTTTACGCAATGCCGCATGCAGCAAGTGAGTGGCTGAGTGATTTAAAGTGATAGCATTACGGCGTTCAGCATCCACTTGTGCTAACACGTTATCCGCTTTAGCCATGACACCTTCAACCAATTTTCCATGGTGTGCGATAGCATTACCCAGTTTTTGAGTATCAAGTACTTTAAATAAGCCTGAATCGGTTTTTAAAACACCAGCATCGCCACATTGACCACCTGATTCAGCATAGAATGGCGTTTCATTTAGTATGATAATCGCATCTGTACCGGCGCTGATACTGTCAACCGCCTCACCTTCAACGAACATATCAACAATCGTACTTTCGCCGCTAACCCCTGTGTAACCACAGAACTCAGTATCCACATCCGTTTTAATCGTTTTGTTGTAATCAGTACCAAACTGGCCAGCTTCACGTGCACGTTGACGTTGGGCTTCCATCGCTTTTTCAAAGCCATCTTCATCAATCGCAACATTACGCTCACGCGCCACATCATTGGTTAAATCCGCTGGAAAACCGTAGGTATCATAAAGTTTGAATACGGTTTCACCATCAAGCACTTTCTCACCATCTTGTGAGTCCATAGCATCAATAGCGTCATTCAAAATAGCCATACCGCGATCAAGTGTGCGAGCAAAGTTCTCTTCTTCAATACGAAGGACTTTTTCAACCACTGGCTGCTGTTTTTTCAGTTCCTCACCCGCCGTTCCCATGACTTCTGCCAATTTACCGACTAGCTTGTAGAAGAAGGTACCTTGAGCACCAAGTTTGTTACCGTGACGTACTGCACGGCGGATAATACGACGAAGAACATAACCGCGGCCTTCATTCGATGGCATTACACCGTCAACGATCAAGAATGAACATGAACGAATATGATCCGCGACTACGCGTAATGATTGATTATCTAAATCTTCAGTGCCGATAACGTCTGCTGCTGCTTTAATTAGCGTTTGGAAGACATCAATTTCATAGTTCGAGTGTACGCCTTGCATGATGGCAGAGATACGCTCAATCCCCATACCCGTATCAACAGAAGGCTTTGGAAGCGGCTCCATTGTACCGTCAGCATGGCGGTTAAATTGCATAAATACGTTATTCCAGATCTCGATGAATCGGTCACCATCTTCTTCTGGTGTACCAGGGCGTCCCCCCCAAATATGTTCGCCGTGATCATAGAAAATTTCGGTGCATGGACCACATGGACCCGTATCACCCATTTGCCAGAAGTTATCCGACTCGTAAGCTTTACCGCCTTTCTTATCGCCAATACGTACGATACGATCAGCCGGAATACCAATTTCTTTATTCCAAATTTCAAAGGCTTCATCATCGGTTTCATAAACCGTAACCAATAATTTGTCTTTCGGAAGTTGCAGTACTCCAGTTAGGAATTCCCATGCATATCCAATCGCATCATGTTTGAAATAATCACCAAAACTGAAGTTACCTAGCATTTCAAAGAAAGTGTGATGACGCGCAGTGAAGCCGACATTTTCTAAATCATTATGCTTACCGCCAGCACGTACACAACGTTGAGCGGTTGTCGCACGTGTATAGCTGCGTTTTTCAGCACCTAGAAAACAATCTTTAAATTGGTTCATCCCTGCGTTAGTAAATAGCAAGGTTGGATCATTAGCTGGAACTAATGAAGAACTATCAACAATTTGGTGTCCTTTACTTTCAAAGAACGATAGGAACGCGCGGCGTACCTCATCTGTGCTCATATACATGCAATTCTTCCGGAAATATTCGAGGTATAATTTTGCGTCATTGTAATGGATGATGACTCGTTAGTAAAACAAGTTCCCATCGGCCACTCGGTGAGGTTAATCATGAGATTCAAAACTGGATAACGCGTAATGAATTTGGTCAAAATCAAAACCGCGATATTGTAGAAAACGTATCTGTTTAGCGTAAGCTTTTTGGTCGATAGCTTTTTGGCCTTTAAACTTTTTTTCTGCAGTTTCTTTTGCTAACTCAAACCAATCTTGCGGCTCTTCATCAAACGCTTGTTCAATAATATGATCGGCAACCTGCTTCAGGTTCAGCTCTTGCTGAATTCTCCGTTTACCATGCCCCTTCGATACATGCTGCCGAATTTGGCTCTTCGCATAACGAAGATCATCCATCCAACCGTTCGATATACAGTAGTCTAACGCTTGATTAATATCTTGTTCTTCGAACTCTTTTAAACTGAGTTTTTGTTTCAGTTCAAATTCACCATGGTCCCGTCGACTAAGCAATTGTACTGCCACTTCTCGGGCAGAAAGTTTCATTTTTTTTCGATACATGGCAATTCATCTGATTAATATTGGTAGTAACACTGGATAAATATAAATAGGTAACAACAAGAATAAGTAACAAAAAAGCCCTACTCGGAGGTAGGGCTGATTTTGATTCTTTCTCTGCTGACTTTAAATGGCGTCAGTCATTAAAACTCTTCACCAGATTCAACTTCAGCAGCTTCAACTGCTTCCCCTTCAGCAACTACTGGGGCTAATAACATTTCACGAAGTTTAGTATCAATTTCTAGTGCAATCGCTGGGTTTTCACGTAAGTAGTTGCAAGAGTTTGCTTTACCTTGGCCAATTTTATCGCCTTGGTAGCTGTACCATGCTCCCGCTTTCTCAACCAGTTTGTTTTTCACACCTAGGTCGATTAACTCACCTTCACGGTTAAAGCCTTTACCATATAGAATTTGCGTTTCAGCTTGCTTAAACGGTGCTGCAATTTTGTTTTTCACTACTTTGATGCGAGTTTCGTTACCAACAACTTCGTCACCATCTTTAATCGCACCAGTACGGCGAATATCAAGACGAACAGATGCGTAGAATTTGAGTGCGTTACCACCGGTTGTGGTCTCAGGTGAACCGAACATCACACCAATTTTCATACGAATTTGGTTAATGAAAATTGCCATACAGTTAGACTGTTTTAGGTTACCCGTTAATTTACGCATGGCTTGAGAAAGCATACGAGCTTGAAGCCCCATATGGCTATCGCCCATTTCACCTTCAATTTCCGCTTTCGGTGTCAATGCTGCTACTGAGTCAATAACCAAAACATCAATAGCACCAGAACGAGCAAGCGCATCACAAATTTCAAGTGCTTGCTCACCAGTATCTGGCTGAGAAACAAGAAGATCATTAATATTGACACCAAGCTTCTGAGCGTAGATAGGGTCTAGCGCATGCTCTGCATCAATAAAAGCACAGGTTTTACCAACACGTTGTGCTGCTGCGATTAATTCTAATGTTAAGGTTGTTTTACCTGAACTTTCAGGGCCATATACTTCAACGATACGTCCCATTGGTAAGCCGCCCGCACCTAATGCGATATCCAAAGCAAGAGAGCCTGTAGAAATAGTTTCCACGTCCATCGTGCGGTTATCACCCAATTTCATAATTGAGCCTTTGCCAAATTGTTTTTCGATTTGGCCAAGTGCCGCCGCTAGAGCCTTTTGTTTGTTCTCGTCCATTCTAATTCCACCTATCAGATGCGTTAAACTTGTTCTTGTAAAGATGCACTCATTATACTGTTTGTTTGTACAGTGTCCACACCTGTATATGATTTTTTTACTTTTAAATTTTTTTCGCTCACATTTGCTCGGTTTTATCTAACATGTCTTCTAAATGCTCTAATGCATGCCAGCAAGCTTGAAGTCTTACTTCTTCACGACTGCCATTAAAATTCATCGTTTCAATCTCTAACTCCCCTTGTGTATTGGCCCAAGCAAAACAAACGGTTCCAACGGGTTTTTCATCGGTTCCTCCTGTTGGCCCTGCAATCCCACTGACTGATATGGCATATGTCCCTCTTGAATATTGCAAAGCACCAAGAGCCATTTCTTTTACTGTCTCTTCACTTACCGCACCAAATTGTTGAAGTGTTGATTCTGAAACTTGCAGCATTTCCATTTTAGCTTCATTACTATAAGTCACAAAGGCGCGGTCAAACCAAGCAGAGCTACCAGATACTTCAGTAATCGCCGTTGCAATGCCACCGCCTGTACACGATTCCGCGGTGACTAATAAATGAGATTGCTGTTTCAATTTGATACCAACTCGTTTACTAAGAATATGTAATTCCGATAAATTCATGCTCTATTCTCTTTTATTGCTAATAATAAATGTGGTCAATTTTGTGACACTACTTAACTTTTTGTTGTAATTCATTGTTAGAAATCACACTCACAAAATTAACAAGTATTTCACAAGCCAATTCACTCTATACTCAATAAAGTCGTTCATCTAGATTTACTTTATAACGAAAAAGGGAAGTTACCATGTTAAAGAAATTTGCTAAACAAACCCTAGTTGCACTATCGCTTGCGGTTTCCATCCCCGTTTTTGCGGCTAGCTATACAATAGGAACTGGCAGCCAAAGCGGTACATATTACCCACTTGGTGGCATTTTAGCCAAAATCTGGAGTGAGAATATTGATGATTTTGATATGCGTGCTGAGGTAACCGCCGCCTCCGTAGAAAACACCATCAAGGTCGCAACAGGTAAACAACTGGTTGGGATAGCTCAAGGCAATGTCGTTTTACAAGCCAATGAAGGTGTAAAACCATTTCCAAGAAAGATGGATGTTTCGGTTCTCTTTGCACTTTACCCAAATGCAGTTCAATTTATGGTGCCAGCCGATTCCGATATCAAATCGATTGCGGATCTAAAAGGTAAACGAATTTCTCTCGGCGCACCAGGTTCGGGGACTCGTGTTAGCGCGGTCAATATTTTAAGCACACTAGGCATTAATGAAAGTGATGTAAAACCCCAGTCACTTAACTATACCGCCACGACTAACGCATTAGCTAATGGACAAATTGATGCCGGCGTGATCGTTGGGAGTTTAGGTGTCGGTGCTATTACCGAATTAGCCTTAACACGTAAAATTCGTATCTTGTCATTTAGCGATGAAGAAATGAAAAAAATCATAGCAGCCAACCCATCCTATCAGCCATTAGAAGCGCCTGCCGAAACCTACAAAAATGTCCCAGCATTTACGACACCAGCAGTATGGAATGTGTTGGTTGTGAATAAAAACATGCCAAAAGAACAAGCCTATGAAATGACCAAAGTGGCGTTTGATAACATGAAGAAAATTCGCCAAGTGGTTGGAGTCACTAAATTCACAACCCTTGAAAATATGAACAAACTCTCAGGCATTGCGCTGCATCCCGGTGCGCAGCAATACCTTGATGAACAAATGAAGAAGTAACACTACCTTAGTACTGAAGCGGCAATGTGACAGTTGCCGCTTAACCCCTTATTGCTTCAACTACTAAACCTGTTTTTTCATACGGAGTTTGAAATGACACAATCCAAACCGCTTAGCCAAACCATAACTGATGGGTTTGTCTTTTTTGCTGCGGTGGTCGCTGTTGGCTTATCTGTTTTTCAAGTATGGCAAGGTCTACAACCCACTTTATCCGCACCTGTTTTTCGCCCAATTCACCTAGCCTGGATTCTTACTTTAGCTTTCTTACTCTACCCATTGCTCAAGCCAGAAAATAAACCAATCGGACTTTATTTATGCTCACGGTTGATTGATCTGGTATTGATCGTAGCGACGTGCTGGGCAACTTATCAAATCAGTATTTTTGACTACGACGACATCAGCTTTTTATTGGATGGTTTACAGCCTATTGATCAACTTGCAGGCGTGGTTCTAATTGTTGCTCTGCTAGAAGCAACTCGTCGCACTGTCGGCTTTGTCATGGTATTTATTGCTGGGTTATTTTTAGCTTACGCATTCTTTGGGGATGCCTTACCAGCAGGCGTTGCCAGTAAAGGTTTTTCCCTCGAAGAAGTCATCCGATTTCATATTTTCTCGACTAACGGCGTGTTCGGTGCCCCACTTGCGATTGCTGCCGGGGTAGTGTTTATGTTTGTGTTATTTGGTGCATTTTTACAAGTCACTGGCGCGGGGCAATTTTTCATTGATGCTGCCTTCGCGGTGGCGGGTAAATATCGAGGCGGTCCAGCTAAAGCCAGTGTTTTGGCTTCAGCAGCTTTAGGTTCAATTTCTGGCTCTGCAATTGCTAACACGGTAACCACTGGCGCTTTAACGATTCCTATGATGAAAAAGCTCGGCTATAAACCAGAGCAAGCGGCTGGCATTGAAGCTGCAGCCTCAACCGGAGGGCAAATTATGCCGCCAGTAATGGGGGCTGGTGCATTTGTAATGGCGCAGTTTACTGGTATTCCCTACAGCGATATTTTACTGGTATCCATTGCGCCTGCCATTCTCTACTTTGCTAGCACCCTGCTCTATGTTCATTTAATGGCATGTAAGCTTGGTTTACAAGGCATGAGCGTCACTGAAAAAATCGGAGTAGTCATGAAAAATGGTTGGCATTTTCTCGTGCCACTGGTCTTCATTACCACTTTATTATTAATGAGCTACTCTCCAGTATTGGTTGGTATTGCCGGATGTGCTGCGATTTTAGTCGCCGCCATGTTAAGAAAACACAGCCGTATTACGTTCCCTGTTTTTCTACAAGGTTTAAAAGAAGGCGCAACCTCTGCCGTGCCTATTTCAATTGCTTGTGCGACCGCGGGTATTGTCGTTGGTGTGGTTGGGCAAACCGGTATTGGATTACAGTTCACTCAATTCTTAATTGCGCTATCGGGCGGCTACTTGTGGTCAGCATTAGGTTTAATTGCCATTGCCGCAGTAATCTTAGGAATGGGGCTTCCTGTAACCGCCGCGTATATTGTGTTATCAGTAATGGCCGTACCTGCGCTCAATGATTTTGGATTAGGCTTACTCACCGCGCACATGATTGTGTTTTGGTTATCCCAAACCTCAAATGTCACGCCACCTATTGCTCTAGCTGCATTTGCGGGTGCAGGGATTGCAGGAGCCTCCCCAATGAAGTCTGCCATTCAAGCCTTCAAACTGGCACAAGGCTTCTTTATTATTCCGGCAATGATGGCGTTCTCTGGGTTAATCTGGATCGACGGCGAGTTCACTCACTTCTTAATTGGCGTGATCACAACATTAGGCTTGATCTTTGCTTTTGCCGGAGGAATTGAAGGACGTTTGATCAAAACACTAAATGCGGTTGAACGTGGTTTATTACTCATCTTAGCGCTAGGGATTTTGTTTACTGATGATATTTATCGCCTAGTGTGCATTGTATTAGTGACGGTAATTATGGTGCTTAATGCCAAGCGAGCGGAACCGGCATTATCCTAAATCAACGATTAAATCGAACATAAAAATTTATACCCATATTAAAAATGGCCCACTTCAGCATGAACTGGGCCATTTTCATTGCTTTCTATTGGTATGAAAAATATCATGTCGGGCTATAACTTATATGTTTCAACACAACCTCGGGTGGTAAGCGTGGCCAAATCAGAAACTCATACTCCAATGATGCAGCAGTACTTGCGTTTAAAAGCAGAAAATCCAGATATTTTACTGTTTTATCGTATGGGCGATTTCTATGAATTATTCTACGATGATGCCAAACGTGCCTCACAATTGCTCGATATATCCCTCACTAAGCGAGGCGCTTCAGCTGGCGAACCGATTCCTATGGCAGGCGTTCCCTTTCATGCGGTTGAAGGTTACTTAGCCAAATTAGTTCAGCTTGGTGAATCGGTCGCGATTTGCGAACAAATTGGAGACCCAGCCACCAGCAAAGGCCCTGTTGAAAGAAAAGTGGTACGAATTGTCACTCCTGGTACCGTCACGGACGAAGCATTATTACCAGAGCGTATTGATAACCTCGTTGCCGCGATTTACCAACAAGGTGATAAATTTGGCTATGCCACATTAGACATGACATCAGGTCGCTTCCAATTATGCGAACCAGAAACCTATGAGTCGATGCAGGCCGAGCTTCAACGCACCTCGCCAAAAGAGTTGTTATACCCAGAAGACTTTGAAGCCACCTCATTACTTGAGAGATCAAAAGGTCAACGCCGCCGTCCGATTTGGGAGTTTGAATTAAACACTGCCAAGCAGCAGCTTAATATGCAATTTGGTACGAAAGATCTGGTTGGTTTTGGGGTTGAAAATGCCAAGCTTGGTTTATGTGCAGCTGGGTGCCTGATCCAATATGTGAAAGATACTCAACGTACTGCGCTGCCGCACATTCGTTCTTTGACCCTTGATCGCCAAGATGAGTCGGTGATCTTAGATGCCGCCACTCGCCGTAATTTAGAGATCACCCATAACCTAGCCGGTGGCACAGATAACACATTGGCGGAAGTACTCGATAAAACCGCCACCCCAATGGGAAGTCGTATGTTCAAACGTTGGTTGCATCAGCCAATGCGCAACAACGACATACTGAATCAACGTCTTGATGCGATTACTGAAATTAAAGATAACGCCTACTTTGCTGAATTACACCCTAACTTAAAAAGTATTGGTGATATAGAGCGCATCTTAGCCCGTTTGGCGCTACGTTCGGCTCGGCCACGCGACTTAGCGCGCTTACGTAATGCCATGCAGCAATTGCCTGAATTAAGCAACATTACCCAAAGCTTCGAACACCATTATTTACAAAAACTGGCTAAAGCGTGCTTACCGATGGATGAGATCTGTTCATTACTCGAACGCGCCATCAAAGAAAACCCACCCGTAGTGATCCGAGATGGCGGGGTATTAGCAGAAGGCTACCATGCAGAGTTAGATGAACTGAGAAATTTAGCGGATGGTGCGACTGAATACTTAGATAAGATGGAAGCAGAGGAACGCGAGCGTCACGGCATCGATAGCTTAAAAGTTGGTTATAACAATGTGCATGGTTTCTTCATTCAAGTAAGCCGAGGGCAAAGCCATTTAGTGCCGCCTCATTATGTGCGTCGCCAAACGTTAAAAAATGCTGAACGTTACATCATTCCAGAATTAAAAGAGCACGAAGATAAAGTCCTTAATTCAAAATCAAAGGCTCTGGCACTAGAGAAGCGCTTATGGGAAGAGTTATTTGATTTATTAATGCCGCACCTAGAACATTTACAAGAACTGGCGGCCTCTTTATCTCAATTAGATGTATTACAAAGTCTCGCTGAACGTGCTGATTCTCTGAATTACTGTCGCCCAACACTCACTAGTAATGCTGAATTACATATTGATGCAGGTCGCCACCCTGTGGTTGAACAAGTACTCGATGTGCCATTTATTGCCAACCCGGTCGAGCTTAATGCTAAGCGCCAAATGCTGATCATTACAGGGCCAAACATGGGCGGTAAATCAACCTATATGCGCCAAACGGCATTGATTGCTTTACTCGCGCACATTGGTAGCTATGTGCCAGCAGAAGCAGCGACGATTGGGTCGATTGACCGTATCTTCACGCGAATTGGCGCGCAAGATGACCTTGCGTCAGGACGATCAACGTTCATGGTTGAAATGACAGAGACAGCAAATATTTTGCATAATGCAACCCAAAACAGCCTAGTATTGATGGATGAAATTGGTCGTGGTACCAGTACTTATGATGGTCTGTCATTAGCCTGGGCAAGTGCAGATTGGCTCGCCACTAAAATTCATGCTATGACGTTATTTGCCACTCACTATTTTGAATTAACCGAGTTACCAAACCAAATTGATCATCTTGCAAATGTGCATTTAGATGCGATTGAACACGGTGATAGCATTGCCTTTATGCATGCGGTTCAAGAAGGAGCGGCGAGTAAATCTTATGGCCTTGCGGTGGCCAGTTTAGCTGGTGTGCCTAAATCGGTGATCAAACAGGCTAAGGTTAAACTGCAACAATTAGAAGCGCTCGGACACCAAAAAGCGGAACAAGGTAACTCACCTCAATCGCTTCAAAACGTGTCCAATCAAACGGTTGAGCAACAGTTAAGTCTCATTCCAGAAATCAGTGAAGTAGAACAAGCCTTAACACAGATTAATCCTGATGACCTGAGTCCACGGGAAGCTTTGGACGCACTTTATCGATTGAAAACGTTAATGTAATTTACAGATAAAACAAAAAAGGGAAGCCATATGGCTTCCCTTGTTATTTTGCAATATTGGCTCAATTAATCGTATTCAGCATCAAATAATGATTCCATGCTCAAGCCTTGTTTCATTAAGATCTCTCTTAATCGACGTAAACCTTCCACTTGGATTTGACGAACTCGCTCACGAGTTAAATTAATTTCACGACCGACTTCTTCTAAAGTGGATGGCTCATAGCCTAAAAGACCAAAGCGTCGTGCCAAAACTTCTTTTTGTTTCGGATTAAGCTCGTCCAACCAATCAATCAAAGACGACTTAATATCGTTATCTTGCGTCGAGACTTCAGGGTCAGAGTTGTTAATATCTGGAATGATATCCAACAGTGCTTTATCGCCATCTCCACCAATAGGTGTATCGACGGAACTTACACGCTCATTAAGACGGAGCATTTTGCTCACATCTTCTACCGGTTTATCGAGCTGAAAAGCAATCTCTTCCGCCGTTGGTTCATGATCGAGCTTTTGTGCCAATTCACGAGCAGTACGCAAGTAGATATTCAACTCTTTTACGACGTGGATAGGCAACCTAATGGTATCCGCGCCATGAACCCACGGGGCGATATTGTTAGTGTTTGAAGTTCCAAGGCAGGAGTGCATCGATATCAGGTTCCGCTTTCGCTAACTCCTGCATGCACTTGACCATGTAGTCGTAAACGATAAGGCCGTTGGCTTTCGCTGTCTCGACGATACTGTAAAGCATCGCGCTCGCTTCAGCTCCATTGGGATTGGTCGAGAAGAGCCAGTTCTTTCTCCCAATAACCAGCGGTTTTATTGCGCGTTCAGCTCGGTTGTTGTCTATCGATAAGTGACCGTCATCGATATAGCGGGTGAGCTTCGGCCACTGACCGAGCGTGTATTTTATTGCTTTACCCAGCGGGCTAGACTCAAGCACTTTCTGAGTTGTCATCCATTCATAAAGCTCATCCAGTATCGGCTTAGCATGCTCTTGGCGCTCTGCTTTCCGTTTTTCGGCACTGGCACCTTTTAAGCGTGATTCTATTCCATAAAGCTTCTGGATTTTGGCCAACGCTTTATCCGCTTTACCTGACTTGCCTTTGCCTTGAAGCTTTTTCGCCTCCATGAACTTGCGCCGAGCATGCGCGAAGCAACCGACATTGGTGACGAGATGAAGCCCATCATAAACACCATAGCCATCGGTTTGCAGATACCCATCATAGTCGCCCAAGAAGGCAACGGGGCACGCCCTCGCGCGACTGTTTTGATAGTCGTACAAGACGATATTTTTCACATTGGGGAGTGCGGCATCTGGCGAGTCTGCGCCCGAGCAGTAGAGCCACATGTAACACTGTTTATCTTCTTTGAGGACATTGAGCGGCGTTTCATCCGCCTGAATCACCACTTGCTCAAGTAGGTGCGCTTTCAAGGCCGCGTAAAGCGGGGCGAACTTCTCACTGACTTGGATAATCCACCTTGCCATCGTGGTTCGTGAGAGTTCGATACCCGACTGGGTAAACAACGACTCTTGTCGATAAAGTGGCATCGCGTATTGGTATTTACCGAGGATGATATTGGCCAACAAGCTTTCTGTGGCGAAGCTCTTCGGGATAATGCTTTGCGGCGCTGGCTTTTGAACAATGCGGCTGTTGTCCTGAGTTTGCTCGCATTGGCGGCAAGCATATTTAGGACGAACATATTCCAACACTTTGAGTACCGCTGGCGTGAACTCAAGCTTTTCACTGCGGTCTTCACCGATTTTATGCAGACTATGTTGGCAGCAAGCGCACTGCTTTTCATCGTCGTCTAAATCGAGTTCGATAACCTCACGAGGCAAGCTCTTTGGCAGTGGTCTGCGTTTACCGCGTTTCTTCGTTGTGATGGTCGTTGTGACAACGTCAACCTCTTCTTCTTTAGCAGCTTCACACTCCGCTTCGTTGAAGAGGTCACCTTGGGATTCATTGTAAGGCTTTAACGCCTCCGAGCGTTTAGCGAACTGACGGTCGAAGGCAAGTTTGAGCTGTTCAAGCAGCGATTGGCGCTCTTGTTTCAATTGGATTTCTGACGCCAACAGCGCTTTCACCATCGCTTGTAGCTCGGCAACATCTTGGCTTTCTGGGTTGATATTTGGCGTCTTTTTCATGGCATTTATTATACTAAAATCATGCCGTTAACGCTTGGTGGATAAGACTATATTATCGATTAAGTCATTGTAAAATCTTCTATTTTAACGGGTTTATGGCCGATAATCGTGAAGCCTGAAAGCAGCCTATCAAGCTCGAAATGAGTCAGGGTAAACACGTCATTTTCTCTTTGGAAGGCCATTTATATTTGGCTTTTCAAGGCGCTTGTACCAAAGAGCAAAGCCTGTTTTATCCCAGTACAACACTTTGACTTTATCGCGCTGTTTGTTGGTGAACAGGAATAGTGCGCCGCTGCCCAAGGGCAAGTCGGTGTCATTTTCGATAATCGCAGCGAGGCCGTTGATGGACTTTCTAAAATCGACGCTTTCGCGATAGAGATAGATTTCGGGAGCACTGAGCATACGTTTCATGACAGCGCACCGATAAGTTCTGCAAGATAGGTCGCTGGCGTGCCTTGTGGGATGCTCAGTTCAACATCATTGACGAGCAGGGTCATATTGGCAACGGCAAGGTGAGTGGCTTGATACTTTGTGGTCTTTTCAACGACTTCTGCTTTAACAAAGCCAACCGTGTTCGGTTTTCGATGTGCTTTAACTGTTGGTGCTTAGCATAAAAGTGGAAAGGCTGAGGCCGTTACGTTCACAGAATAATCGTTGTGATAGTTGGCTGGATTCATAGCGTTCGAACAGGGTTCGCCATTCTTGGTTAGTGCGTCGTTTGGCCATTTCAAATCTCCTTTGCTGCTTTGGGTTGGAGGTTTGATCTTATTATTCGGGCTAGACGATTAGAATGCGGGGTTTATGATGCGCTTACACCTAATGGTGCGTGTTTGATTCATTAAAGCGCGTTCGATGGTTTGACGAATCCACCACGTAGCATAAGTTGAAAAGCGAAAACCTCGCTCAGGATCGAACTTTTCTACCGCACGAATCAAACCTAAATTCCCTTCTTCAATAAGATCAAGTAAGGCTAAACCACGGCTGTTATAACGGCGAGAAATCTTAACCACCAAACGCAAATTACTTTCAATCATGCGTTTACGTGCTGCCGCATCACCACGAAGTGCACGACGAGCATACAGAACTTCTTCTTCTGCGGTTAAGAGTGGAGAAAAGCCAATTTCACTAAGATAAAGTTGAGTCGCATCAAGACTTTTAGCCGATACTTCATACTCTTCTTTTACTTCTTCTTTTTGTGAGATCGCTTCGGCTTCCATAGCCTCAACATCAAATTCAGAATCATCGATGTCGTTTATTTTGGTTACTGCATTGCTGATACTCATAAGCGCCTCCCCTTGGCGAATAAAGTTTTAGCAAGACATAACAACTTAATATGTCATTATTGTAAGTAGTGCTCTGGATTCACTGACTTACCTTTGTATCGAATTTCGAAGTGTAGGCGAACACTGTTTGTCCCCGTACTCCCCATTGATGCAATTTTCTGGCCAGTTTTAACCGACTGACCTTCTTTAATCAATAAACTGTCATTGTGGGCATAGGCACTAAGATACTCGTCATTATGTTTGATAATAATCAAGTTTCCATAACCTCTGAGCGCGTTACCAGCGTAAACGACCACACCTGCTGCCGTTGCAACTACGTCCTGCCCTCTTTGTCCCGCAATATCAATCCCTTTGTTGCCTTGGTCACCCACTGAGAACTTGCTTATCACTCTGCCTCTTGTTGGCCACACCCAGCGTCCTACCTTGGCGTAACTCGATGTAGATTGGGTGACGGTTTTATTATTATTTTGTGTCGTCTGAGGCTCAACATACTCCTTTGACTTAGGTTGTACAACTGGGGAAGTTGACTGTTTTTGTGCCACTTTAGTCGTAGAAGTAGAGGCTATTTGGCTATCTCCAGCGCCAGTACCATCAAATACTGGCGGGATATAAACGGGACGCCACAAGTTTAATTTTTGACCAGGATGAATCGTATAAGGTGGCTTTAAATGGTTGAAGCTAATGATGTCATTGACATTTTTATCTGCGAGATAAGAAATTAAATAGACTGAATCGCCTTTTTCTACTACATAGTAACTGCCTTTGTAGCTACCACGGCTATCTTTAGAAGGATTGAATGAACATCCAGCTAAAAAAGCAAATAAAAACAAAGCGATTAGCGTATTTCTCATCGACAACAACCTGAGTACCTTATGTGTATTAAGCGAGTTCGCCTGGGATCAGCGGAACAAAGCGAACGACTTCTACCAAAGTAGAAATACACTCTCCATCTTTTTTTTCTATTTTTATCAATTCTTGATGCTTGTCACCAATTGGTATGACTAAAACACCGCCTTCTGCTAATTGCTCAAGCAATATTTCAGGGAGTTGAGCGGCGGCAGCTGTAACAATAATGGCATCAAACGGTCCTTTCGATGGCCAACCTTGCCAACCATCACCGTGTTTAGTTGAGACATTATAAATATCCAAATGTTTCAAGCGACGCTTAGCATCCCATTGCAACGATTTAATACGCTCTACCGAATAAACATGATCAACTAACTTTGATAACACGGCAGTTTGATAGCCTGAACCGGTGCCGACTTCTAATACACGACTCCTTGGCTTTAGGTCCAATAATTGAGTCATCTTAGCCACGATGTAAGGCTGAGAAATAGTTTGCCCCGCTCCAATCGGTAAAGCGTTATTATCATAGGCTTGATGGCGCATTGCTTCCGATAAAAAATACTCGCGAGGTAAGGACTTCATAACATCCAAAAGTCGAGTGTCGGTAATTCCTTTTTGCTGTAAAAAAGACACCAATTGGTCTGCTTTTATATTCTTCATTTTGTCCTGTTGTATTCTTAAGGTCTTACCCAGTTTTCCATTTTAGATAGTGCTTCATGGGCTGTAAGGTCAACACGCAACGGAGTGATTGAAACTTCTCCTTTTTCAATCGCATAAAAGTCCGTTCCCTCTCCGGCATCGGCTTCTTTACCCGGAGGGCCAAGCCAATAAATATCAGCACCACGTGGATCTTTTTGTTTAATCATATCTTCCGCATGATGGCGAGCACCAAGTCGAGTCACTCGAGTCGCTCCAAGTTGCTCTAATGATAGATCGGGCACATTAACGCTGATTAAGTGATTGGCTGGAACCGGATTTTTCACATGCTGCAAAACAAGATCTTTGGCAATTTGTGCTGCGGTATCAAAGTGTGTTTTTCCCACCAGCGAAATAGCTATCGACTGAACACCAAGAAAATGCCCTTCCATCGCGGCAGCCACCGTTCCTGAATAAAGCACGTCATCACCAAGGTTTGCACCATGATTGATCCCGGAAACCACTAAATCAGGCATATCGGACTTTAATAATTCATTTAAAGCAAAATGCACACAATCGGTTGGTGTTCCTTGAACCGAGTACACATTAGGTCGAACTTGAGTCACTCGCAACGGTGTTTCTAATGTTAATGAGTTTGAAGCACCCGATCGGTTTCGATCGGGTGCGACAATAATGATCTCTGCGATCTCAGACAAGACTTCCGCTAGAGTATTGATCCCTTGGGCATTCACACCATCATCATTACTTAATAATATTTTCATTCTTCATCCTTGTTGAATTTTTCATCTTGAGGAGATCACTCATCCGCGTAGACTCGCTCAACTTCAATCGCACCAACCACTTCTCTTAAGATCGAGGTGGCAAAACATCCAGCTGGTAAAGAAAAAGAAACCACAACATCGCTACCATCGACTTGCCAATGCATATTGTCCGCTTTTAATCCAACCACACGGCGATCATGACGCATACGATTACCACGGATCAGCTTCATCAAATCTTCTTCTGCATCCAAGAATTGATTTTCAAGTTGCTGTGCAGGGCCGTGAGTTGGAAGCGCATTATCGCCAGCCAATGCCGCCGTTAAAAACACGCTACCTTGTTCAAGTTGAGATTGTAAGGATTCTAGCGTATTCGCTTCTACGGTTTGCAATTCACCTTGAGCCGTTTGAACTAAATCACCTTCAATCAATTGGTTAAATAGAGAATTTTCAATTCGGTGAGACAAAATATGATTGAAGATCCAAGAGCGCGCCGTTGATAAATACATGCTGCGTTTATTTTGATTACGAGTGCGCACATTGTCACGACCCCAACGGCGAGCTTCGATTAAGTTATTACCATCGCGACCGAAGCGCTGTGAGCCATAATAATTTGGCACGCCACTTTGCTTGATTTTTTCAAGACGCTCTGTCACATCGTCAATATCAGTCACATCAACTAAACGAATGACAAATTGGTTGCCCGCTAAGTCACCCGGGCGTAATTTTTTATTATGACGAGCCGTTTCAAGCACTTTAATACTCGGGTGCTGCGCTTCTAAAGCCGCTGCATCAAAGTTCATTTCAGGATTTGGTAAGTGGACGCTTAACCATTGCTCTGTCACGGCATGACGATCTTTCAATCCTGCCCAACCGACATTTTTTGATGGTACGCCACATATTCTTGCCACTTCATTGGCCACAAAAGTGGTGTTTTCACCTTGCTTGCGAATTTTCACCATCAAATGTTCACCAACACCTGAAAACTCAAAACCAAGGTCTTCTATTACTTGAAAATCTTCTGCTTTGGTTTTTAACTTAGCTTGAGCTATAGGTTGACCTAGTAGGTATGCAAATGGCGCTAAAATATCAGTCATGAGTTAAGATCTTTTTATTTATAAAAATTATTGGCGAACGATTAAAGCAACCGCTTCGCATGCTATGCCTTCTTTACGACCAGTAAAACCGAGTTTTTCAGTGGTGGTCGCTTTGACATTAATATTATCAATATCGGTTTCTAAATCTGCAGCGATAGCCTCTCGCATACTTTGAATAAATGGCAACATTTTAGGCGCTTGAGCAATAATGGTGACATCCGCATTCCCCAATGCGTAGCCTTTCTGTTTTACGAAGCGATACACTTCGCGTAGCAAAGCTCGGCTATCAGCACCTTTCCATTTATCATCGGTATCAGGAAAGTGCTTACCAATATCCCCTGCCGCAATCGCGCCCAATAAAGCATCCGTTAAAGCATGCAACGCCACATCACCATCAGAGTGTGCAATTAGACCTTGTTCATAAGGAATCGCCACGCCACCAATAATCACAGGGCCTTCACCACCGAATTTATGCACATCAAAACCATGACCAATTCGAATCATAATTATTCCTATAATTTCATTTAAGTACGCTGAGATAAGAAAAATTCGGCTAAGGCTAAATCTTCTGGCTGTGTGACTTTAAGGTTATCCGACCGCCCCTGAACCAGTAGCGGTCGATAACCTGAATACTCCATCGCAGACGCTTCGTCGGTAATCACTTTTTGACTCGCTAACCCATCGATTAATGCTGCTTTTAGCTCAATTAACGGAAAAAGCTGGGGAGTCAACGCATGCCATAATTGGCCACGATCCACCGTTTGATCAATCGTATTCCATCCATTTTGAACACAAGACCGTTTCATAGTATCTCGTACTGGCGCGGCTAAAATACCACCACGATTTGCTTGTTGGCAGTCATTGATTAACTTGTTGATATCAGCATGTGTCAAACAAGGGCGAGCAGCATCATGCACCATGACCCATGGGTAGCGGCCGGCATAATGTTCGGATAAATACTCTAAACCGGAAAGCACCGAATCGACTCGCTCTTCACCACCAGAAACTCGAATAATATTATTAACTTGGGCTAAACCAAGATCTGCGAAATATTCATCACCATCACTGACGGCAATAACGACGAGATCAATTTGAGGATGAGATAATAAATTGTCGACGGTATGCTCAAGGATGGTTTTACCGTGTAGAGATAAATACTGCTTAGGATGGTTAGCCTGCATTCGCTTGCCTACCCCCGCGGCAGGCACCACGACGGCAAACTGGTGTGGAAAGTTAATCATGGTTAGTTATCATCTGAATTGAACGTTGCATTGGCTTCTGAGTCATCGCCAATAATTCGATAAAAGGTTTCACCATTTTTGATCATGCCTAGTTCATGACGAGCACGCTCTTCGATCGCATCTAAGCCTTGGCGCAAATCATCGATTTCAGCAAACATCAGATGATTGCGCTTTTTCAAACTGTTATTGACCTCTTGCTGCACAGCAATATCAGAATGAACCGCTTGATAATCAATGATGCCGTTCTTACCAAAAAATAAGTCATATTGCAGGGTAGCCAAGATGGCAATGAGCACTAAAGTAAATATTCTCATCGTCTACTCACTAAAAAATTATTGCGCTAATGATACCTCATTCAGGACAACGGATCATGAACAAAGCGTTTAAAATTTACCAAATACTAGGCTCGCTGCGCTGCTAGAGTCGCTTCGCTTCTCGTTACTAGTTGCTAGGAAAAGTGTATATTTCGATCGTTATAGCTCTGCTCTTTCTTTTCCGAGCTACGAGCAGCGTAGCGCCCGAGAAACGAGATTCCGTCTTTTCCATTTCCGCAAACAAAAAAATCCCCGCCGAAGCGAGGATTTCAAAGTATCAATCAAACTAATTCAATGACGAATTATTGACCTTTCACTTCTTTAAGACCGTTGAAAGGAGCTTTAGCACCTAGAGCTTCTTCGATACGGATTAATTGGTTGTACTTAGCAACACGGTCAGAACGGCTCATAGAACCAGTTTTGATTTGACCTGCAGCAGTACCTACCGCTAGATCAGCGATAGTTGCATCTTCAGTTTCGCCAGAACGGTGAGAGATTACTGCTGTGTAACCTGCATCTTTAGCCATCTTGATTGCAGCTAGAGTCTCAGTTAGAGAACCGATTTGGTTGAATTTGATTAGGATAGAGTTAGCAACACCCATTTCGATACCTTTCGCAAGGATCTTAGTGTTAGTTACGAACAGGTCATCACCTACTAGTTGAAGTTTGTTACCTAGTAGTTCAGTTTGGTGCTTGAAGCCATCCCAATCTGATTCGTCAAGACCGTCTTCGATAGATACGATTGGGTATTGGTTAGCTAGGTCAGCTAGGTAGTGGTTGAACTCTTCAGAAGTGAAGATTTTACCTTCGCCTTTCATGTTGTAGTTGCCAGCTTCTTTGTCGTAGAACTCAGATGCTGCACAGTCCATCGCTAGAGTAACGTCTTTACCTAGCTCGTAACCTGCAAGCTCAACAGCTTCTTTGATTGCAGCAAGTGCAGCAGCGTTTGATTCTAGGTTAGGAGCGAAACCACCTTCATCACCAACTGCAGTGCTTAGGCCTTTAGCTTTAAGTACTTTAGCTAGGTTGTGGAATACTTCTGCGCCGATGCGTAGAGCTTCTTTGATTGTTTTCGCGCCAACTGGTTGAATCATGAATTCTTGGATATCAACGTTGTTATCCGCGTGCTCACCACCGTTGATGATGTTCATCATTGGTAGAGGCATTGAGAATACACCTGGAGTGCCGTTTAGTTCAGCAATGTGCTCGAACAAAGGCATGCCTTTAGATGCTGCAGCTGCTTTTGCGTTTGCTAGAGAAACAGCAAGGATTGCGTTAGCGCCGAAGTTAGATTTGTTTTCTGTGCCGTCTAAATCGATCATTACTTGGTCGATTGCAGCTTGGTCTTTAGCGTCTTTACCTACTAGAGCAGCAGCGATTGGGCCGTTTACTGCTTCGATAGCTTTAAGAACACCTTTACCTAGGAAACGTGATTTGTCGCCGTCACGTAATTCAAGAGCTTCACGAGAACCCGTTGATGCGCCAGATGGTGCAGCAGCCATACCTACGAAACCACCTTCTAGGTGAACTTCAGCTTCTACAGTTGGGTTACCACGTGAGTCGATGATTTCGCGACCTAGAACTTTAACGATCTTAGACATTGATGTTTCCTCTCGTTCAATTTAAATATAATAAATGTCAAATTAGTGGGTAGTCGCACAACATAAAGCCACTACCCGTATCCCTTTTACATCTTACTTTTCAAATTCTTGCTAATTAAATTAGCAGCCAAAGGCAATTATTCAAATTCACCGCGTTGGTTTTGACCCGCCGCTTTCACAAAGCCTGCAAACAATGGGTGACCATCACGAGGCGTTGAGGTGAATTCAGGGTGGAATTGAGCTGCCACAAACCATGGGTGGTTAGGGTTTTCAATCACTTCCACTAATTTCTTATCAGCCGAAAGACCAGATACTTTCAAGCCTGCTTTCTCGATTTGAGGACGCAAGTTGTTGTTCACTTCGTAACGGTGACGGTGACGCTCATGAATTTGTGCGCTGCCGTACAACTCGTACGCTTTCGTGCCTTTTTCTAGGTGACAAAGCTGAGAACCTAGACGCATTGTGCCGCCTAAATCAGAAGCTTCGGTACGCTCTTCAACGTTACCTTCTTTGTCTACCCACTCAGTGATAAGACCAACCACTGGGAATTTAGTTTCTTGATTAAACTCCGTTGAGTGCGCACCTTCCATACCCGCGACATTACGCGCGTATTCAATCAGTGCCACTTGCATACCTAAGCAAATACCTAAATATGGAACTTTGTTTTCACGAGCGTATTGAGCCGCAAGGATTTTACCTTCGATACCACGGTCACCAAAGCCACCAGGTACTAAAATCGCATCAAGGCCAGCCAATAGCTCAGTGCCTTTTGATTCTACATCTTGAGAATCAACATATTTGATATTCACGCTTAGACGATTTTTTAAACCAGCATGTTTTAATGCTTCGTTTACTGATTTATAAGCATCTGGTAATTCTGTGTATTTACCTACCATACCGATAGTCACTTCACCCGTTGGGTTAGCTTCTTCGTAAATCACTTGTTCCCACTCAGTCAGGTCAGCTTCAGGCGCTGTAATACCAAAACGAGTACACACTAAATCATCTAAACCTTGCGCACGAATCAGTTGTGGGATCTTATAAATAGAATCCACGTCTTTCATCGAGATAACGGCTTTTTCTTGCACATTACAGAATAGTGCAA
Organism: Vibrio rumoiensis; assembly: GCF_002218045.2. Taxonomy (NCBI): domain Bacteria; kingdom Pseudomonadati; phylum Pseudomonadota; class Gammaproteobacteria; order Vibrionales; family Vibrionaceae; genus Vibrio; species Vibrio rumoiensis. Next base: position 733,340 of record NZ_AP018685.1, on the reverse strand, counting down.
TTTTCTTACGTTCGTTAGCCGGAATAATACGATCACTACGGCAAACCAAAATATCTGGTTGAATACCAATAGAAAGTAATTCTTTTACTGAGTGCTGAGTTGGCTTAGTTTTCACTTCACCAGCCGCCGCCAGATACGGTACTAACGTTAGGTGCATGAACATAGCACGCTCACGACCTACTTCTGCCGCTAACTGACGAATCGCTTCCATGAAAGGAAGTGACTCGATATCACCGACCGTACCACCAACTTCAACGATAGCGACTTCGTAGCCTTCAGAGCCAGCAATAACGCGGTCTTTAATCGAGTTAGTGATATGTGGGATAACTTGAATTGTTGCGCCTAAGTAATCACCACGACGTTCTTTACGTAGAACATCTTCGTAAACACGACCGGCTGTAAAGTTATTACGCTTGCTCATCTTGGTACGAATAAAACGTTCGTAGTGACCAAGATCGAGATCGGTTTCCGCACCATCTTCCGTGACGAATACTTCACCGTGTTGGATCGGGCTCATTGTGCCTGGATCCACGTTGATGTATGGGTCTAGTTTCATCATGGTCACTTTAAGACCACGAGCTTCTAAAATCGCTGCAAGTGATGCTGCTGCAATACCTTTACCTAGAGAGGATACGACCCCACCAGTAACAAAAATGTAATTTGTCGTCATGCTTAACCTGAAATTGGTTGAATGAGGGAAATGGATTACTTCTGGACGGGATGAAAATATACCAGAACCCCTTTTCCGCTACAACGTGAAATCTATCACACTCGATTAATTTATTTCTTGCTTCAAATCAATTTAGCTTTCTCAGTAATGAAAGCAGTACTACCCAACCAGAAAATATTCATAAAAAACAATCAATAAAAGATAAAACTGTAGCCTAGATTCTTTTTTCAGACAGTTTGACATTTTCCCACTGAATATCTAATTCTTGCAACGAACAATCTGTCAATAACTTACCTTGCCCTGAGATGATTGATTCCACACCACGAAAACGTCGCTCAAATTTATTATTAGCTTTGGTGAGTGTCACTTCAGGATCTTTACCCAAATGACGGACTAGATTCACCGTTGCAAACATCAAGTCACCGAGCTCTTCTTCGATGCGTTGCTCATTTTTATCCACTTGCAAAGCCTCTTCCATTACTTCATCAATTTCTTCATGCACCTTATCCACAACCGGTCCTAAGGTTCCCCAATCGAAGCCATATTTAGCGCATTTTTTCTGTAGTTTATTGGCGCGAGATAACGCGGGTAATGCTTTTGGTATAGAGTCTAGAATACTTTCTTCGACTTTGCCTTGCTGTGATTTTTCTTTTTGCTTCTCTAATTCCCAACGAGCATTAAGTGCGTCTTCATCTTCAATTTTTTCATCAGAGAAAACGTGTGGATGGCGGCGTATTAGTTTGTCATTTACCCCTTTCACCACATCATCAAAATCAAAAAGTTGTTGTTCATTGGCCAATTGGCTATAAAAAATCACTTGAAAGAGTAAGTCACCTAATTCTTCTTGTAGGTTTTGCCAATCTTGATTATGAATAGCATCCACCACTTCATAAGTTTCTTCTATGGTGTGTGGAATGATCGAATCAAAGGTCTGTTTTTTATCCCAAGGACATCCATTTTTTGGGTCACGCAGTTGCTGCATAATGGATTTAAGTTGTTCGATTGGTGATGTCATGGTTTTCTCTTTATGTTCTTTTCTAAAATAGTGGGTCTGGGTTGTAGATAGCAAAACACCGCTTAAAAATTTAAGCGGTGTTTTGATTTATCCGTCATTATTTTAAACGCTTCACTCTTAGCACATCCTTTAATTGCTCAATCCGAGCAATGATACGCGATAAGATTTCCACATTTTGAACTTCTAAATTAAAGTCCATGATCACAATCTGACGCTTATAATCAGTACGTCCATTCATACTGCTCACTTTCAGTTTCTCATTGGCAAATAATGCCGTGATATCTTTCAGTAAGCCACTGCGCTCCAACGCCTCAATACGAATGGTCAAAATATATAGCCCAGTAAAGCCACTCCCCCAGACCGTTTCAATGATTCGTTCAGGAGCATGGTGCCTTAACTCATCCAACTGTTCACAGTCGGTACGATGCACTGAAATGCCTCGACCTTGCGTAATATAACCACAAATATCATCACCGGGGATCGGCTGACAACATCGAGCTAAATGGTTCATGAGGTTATCTACCCCTTGCACCACGACCGCATCTTTACGTGGACGACTTTCATGCGAAACTTGTGACTCTTGAAGCTTAGCTAACGCTTGCTGGTCTTCCTCTTCTGCCGTTGGCTTATTTACCAAGGCATTAATATGATTCACGACTTGGTTAATACGTAAATCACCACTACCAATGCCAGCATAAAGTTCATCTGGTGAGTTCACATTAAAACGCTTCAACGCATATTGTTGCGCATCTTTTAAAGTCGCACCGATTTTTTGCAACTCAACTTCAAGAATATCTTTACCCGCTTCAAGGTTTTTCTCTCGGCTTTGCTTTCTAAACCAAGCATTGATTTTGGCCCGTGCTCGCCCTGAATGAACAAAGCCTAAACTTGGGTTTAACCAATCTCGAGAAGGATTTGGCTCTTTTTGAGTAATGATCTCAACTTGATCACCCATCGCGAGCTTATGAGTAAACGGAACGATACGCCCACCGACTTTGGCACCAATACAACGATGCCCCACCTCGGAGTGAATATGATAAGCAAAATCCAATGGGGTCGCGCCCATCGGTAAATCGACCACATCGCCACGTGGAGTAAAGGCATAAACCCGATCATCAAATACTTGGCTGCGCAATTCATCCAGCATTTCGCCAGAATCTGCCATCTCTTCTTGCCAATCAATTAATTTACGTAGCCAAGTGATCTTTTCATCATAACCACTACGTCCTGCTGAGCTGCCTTCTTTATATTTCCAGTGCGCAGCCACGCCAAGCTCCGAATCTTCATGCATTTGCTTGGTTCGAATTTGGATCTCAATGGTTTTGCCTTCAGGACCAAGTACCACGGTGTGGATGGATTGGTAGCCATTTGGTTTCGGGTTCGCGACGTAATCATCAAACTCACTTGGTAGGTGCTTATATTTGGTGTGCACCATACCTAATGCCGCGTAGCAATCTTGCAATTGGTCAGCAATAATTCTCACGGCTCGCACATCAAACAACTCATCAAACGCCAAGTTCTTCTTCTGCATTTTTCGCCAAATGCTATAGATGTGCTTTGGCCGCCCGCTGACTTCAGCATTAATATTGGCCGCTTTCATGTCTTTGGATAAGTTGGTCACAAAGTCATGAATGTACTGCTCTCGAACGATTCGACGCTCAGACAGCTGTTTAGCAATTTTCTTGTAGATATCAGACTGTTGATAGCGAAACGCGTAATCTTCAATTTCCCATTTTAACTGACCGATACCTAATCGGTTGGCCAGTGGCGCATAGATATTGGCACATTCTTTTGCCGCAGATTGGCGAATCTCATCAGGCTCATTTTTTACTTCACGTAAGTTACAAATACGTTCCGCTAACTTTATCACCACACAGCGAAAATCATCCACCATCGCAAGTAGCATGCGGCGGACGTTATCGACTTGTTCTGAGGCTTCTGAATCATCAAGACTGACATTTAATTGTCCAATTGCCGCCATTTCTTCAACGCCGTCAATCAGTTTTACGATTTCTTTACCGTAAGTTTCAATTAAGGTTTCACGCTCAAAGAGCCCAGCGGTCACAATCGGAAAGAGTTGCGCCGCCATTAATGTTGGGCGGTCCATCGATAATGTAATAAGAATTTCGATCATCTCGCGACCACGCCACAGCAACAATGAACGGGCGGGGTGATCACGGAGTAAACTTTCACACTCTTGGTAGACTTGCGTCAATTTATTACTGGTTTTGCCGTCTTGATGTAGGCTTGCAATCCAAGATTCCAGTTCAAACTCTTCGTTTTTATTTAAATGTGCGCTTCTAACTGCGACCATTACACTGTCCTGCTTAATCTATTCTTAAAGATGGGCAATAAAATGTTACTGCTCTTAAACGGTTCCGTTGTTAACTGAGGCATATCAACTCAGCTGAATATGCGCGCATAGGCTAAGTGCTCTCTTCATTTCGCGTGTTAAAATAGTTTCAGTTTTGCGGTATTTTTTCTTTTACTGTTCTTTTTTTCAGCTTTCGCTGTTTTTTCAAATAAAGCCATCGATTCTAGGTGACTGGTATGAGGGAACATGTCAATCATACCAAGCTTTTTAAGCTCATAACCTTGGCTTTGTAAACTATGGCTATCACGCGCAAGTGTCGAAGGATTACATGACACATAAACGACGCTCTTAGCACCGAGCTCGGCCATTTTATCGATAATGCCTGACGCTCCTGCTCGAGCGGGATCAAGTAACACTTTATCAAATGCCTTTTTAGCCCAGACAGCCTGAGTAAAATCTTGCTCTAGATCAGCTTGATAAAACTCTAGATTATTTAATTGGTTTATTTGAGCGTTCGATCTCGCTCTTTCTACCATCGCTTGAATACCTTCAACCCCAATCACGGATTGAGCTTGCTGGGCTAACGCTAAACTAAAATTACCTAAACCACAGAATAAATCCAGTATGCGATCGTTTTTAGTGATGTTTAACCATGAAACAGCCTGAGCAACCATTGCTTGGTTTACCGATTGGTTCACTTGAATAAAATCGGTGGGTAGAAAATCAATCTTATTTCCAGTTTCAATGCTCTGAAGCGGCTCACCACTCAAACAGTCTAGCTCAGCACTGTTACCTAACAAGTAGACTGTCGTGTCATGCTGCTGAGCAAATGCCACCAAACTCTGTTGCTCTTTCGCGGTTAACTCTGCCGTGTGGCGTAATAATAATGCTTTGCGCTGTCCATCAAACACCACTTCAATGTGTCCCAACGCTCTTGGATTATCAAAGGCCACCAGCATCGACTTTATCGTTGGTAACAATTCGTTCAACGTAGGTTCTAAAACGGGACAATCTGTTACATTGGCAATCTGTTTGCTGGCTTTTTGTCTAAACCCAAATTGTAATTGTTGAGTTTTAGCATCAAACATCATGCTAATTCGAGCACGGCGGCGGTAACCCGTTGCTGGTGAAAGAATAGGCTCACTCATCGTAAGATTCGCTTGACCGAATTTCGCCATTAATTGATGCAATGATGCCGTTTTATGCGTAATTTGATCATCATGATCTAAATGTTGCATATTACAGCCGCCGCAACGCTGATAATGTGGACAAAAAGGTTCAACACGTTTCGCACTGGCTTCTTGTATGCTGATCATTTTCGCGCGTGAATATTTACTTTTTTCTTCAATCGGCTGAACCAGCACTTTTTCTTGCGGTAATGCGCCTTCAACAAACATTGGTTTATTATTGTGATAAGCAATGCCGGCACCTTGATGATCCAGTTTATCGATGGTCACGACTTGATGCTTTTGTATGTTCTGTGTGTTTTTCTTGGCTTGGTAGAAATTGGCCATTGGTACTCAGTGTCCATAATGTATGGAGGGCATAATGCCTTCATTTGTCAATATATTATACCTAACTGACTTCAAGATGCAGAATTTAAAGCTGTTATCTGCCCTTTTATAAAAGGAAGATTGGCGAAGGAGTGCGGCACCTATCAAACCAACCTAACGCAGCATAAAGCCTTGAATGAATCTCTCAAAGCGCAAGTTAAAACTCGCCCCTTGAAGTTGCTTGGGTATATTGTGCTAAATTCGTGATTATTCACAACAATGATTGTCGAACCACACTTAGTTGATTAAGCTAAGGGCATATTGGCGAAAATCAGAATTGTCATATCAATCAAACCACTCGATCTTCAAAATAATGTTGAGTGAAAGAAACCACCTAAAAGCGGATTTCTGTGAGTAGATTGGTATTAATAGCACTCTCATTTCGCTATTTTCCCATATCCAGACAGGCTTGTAATTAAAGAATCATGACAAGGTATGGCTTACGCGCCCGCGTAATTACATTAACGTTAGCACCCGCACTGATCATTGGCTTATTATTAAGCGCATTTTTCACTTTAAATCGCTATAACGATCTTGAGACTCAACTGATCACGTCTGGTACGGATATTATCGAGCCTTTAGCTATCGCCAGTGAATATGGTATGACCCAGCAAAGCCGCGAAGCGGTACGCCGGCTGATCAGCTACGCCCATCGTAAGCACTCTGATATTGTACGCAGTATTGCCGTATTTGATACTCACCACGAATTATTCGTAACATCGAATTTTCACCCAAATTTTCAATCACTCACATTTGATAAAACGAAGCCGATCCCGCTATTAAGCTCGATAACTCAATCGAAAGATAACCCGAATATCAAAATCTTACGTTCTCCTATTTTAGCAGAAGGCCAATTTACCAGCCCTAGCGGCAAAGAAGTCGCACCAAACCAAGCTTTAGGCTATATCGCCATCGAACTGGATTTATCCGCCTTACGCTTACAACAATACCAAGAAATTGTTGCGGCTTTAATTGTATTGCTATTTGGTATCGGCTTATCGGGGTTCTTTGCTTATCGTTTAATGCGCGATGTGACCTTACCTATTTCTCATATGGTGAGTGTGGTTGACCGTATACGTCGTGGGCACTTAGATATCCGAATTGAAGGCAAATTGCATGGCGAACTCGACACATTAAAAAGTGGTATCAATGCCATGGCAATGTCGCTGTCGGAGTATCACGTCGAAATGCAACATAGTATTGACCAAGCCACTTCCGATTTACGTGAAACATTAGAACAACTAGAGATCCAAAATATCGAACTCGATATTGCGAAAAAACGCGCTCAAGAAGCAGCAAGAGTGAAGTCAGAATTCCTTGCCAACATGTCACATGAATTACGTACCCCACTCAATGGCGTGATAGGTTTTGCCAGACAAATGCTCAAAACGGAATTAACCCCGAACCAAGTTGATTATCTACAAACCATTGAACGTTCAGCGCAAAACTTACTGTCTATCATTAATGACATTCTCGACTTCTCTAAATTAGAAGCCGGTAAGTTGCTACTGGAAAACATTCCATTTGACTTACAAGACACCTTAGATGAAGTCGTTAGCCTACAAGCAACCAGTGCACATGAGAAAGGGTTAGAGATCACCTTAAACATTGATCCAAATATCCCTCAAGGTATGGTGGGTGACCCACTGCGCATACAGCAAGTGCTGACTAACCTTGTTGGTAATGCGATTAAATTTACCGAACGTGGCAACATTGATATTGTTGCCGAATTACGCTCGAACCAAGACAAAAAAATCGAAGTACAATTCATGGTACGCGATACCGGCATTGGTATTTCAGAGCGTCAGCAAGCTCAGTTATTCCAGGCGTTCAGTCAAGCCGATGCCAGCATTTCACGTCGCTATGGTGGGACAGGACTAGGACTAGTGATCACTCAAAACCTGATTAATCAGATGGGCGGTGAAATCAGCTTAACCAGTCGCTTGCACCAAGGATCTACATTCTGGTTTAGTGTGACTTTCCAAGCCACCAATATGCCAATTGCGCCGCAGATTGATTCCTCGACACTTCAAGGCAAATCAATACTATTGGTTGAGCCGAATATGCCAGCAGCAGCCATTATTGAGCAGCAACTCACTCGCGTTGGTATGCACGTCACTTACCAAGCGCAATTAGCCGATAACTCTGACCATTTTGATGTTGTATTGCTCAATTTGCCGCCAAACATTCAACATGACCAAAGCAGCTTGTTTGGTATTATCCAACAAGGATTAACCCTCTCATCACAATTAATTCTTGGTTTGCCGAGCACCGAATTAGCTCTAGCTGAAAACTTAATCAAACTCTACCCTATTCAATGTATTGCCAAACCGATCGTGCGCCGTAAGTTAATTCAACTGATGCTACCAAATCAAGCGAAGTCCACCTTGTTGGCCGCCCCTCAACCACAAAAATCAACCTTACTGCTCAAGGTGATGGCGGTCGATGATAACCCTGCAAACTTAAAATTAATCAGTGCGTTGCTCGAAGAACAAGTTGAACATGTCACCACTTGTAGCAGTGGCTTAGAAGCGGTAGAACAGGCGCAACAACAAAAGTTTGATGTGATACTAATGGATATTCAAATGCCGAATATGGACGGCGTGACCGCTTGCCAGCATATCAAGAAATCCGCATTAAATAGTCAAACACCAATCATTGCAGTGACGGCTCACGCCATTGACGGTGAAAGAGAGCGTTTACTCCAAGCGGGAATGGATGATTATCTCTCTAAACCAATCGAAGAACACATCCTGCATCAAGCGTTAGTGCATTGGGATCCTTATGCAGAAGAAGGCACGATTGAACGCCTTGATCTAGCCGACAATCATCAAGGAGCAGTGCCGGGTTCTCTTGCCAATGTACAGCAATCATCAATGTCTAGCATCGATTGGCCTAAAGCATTAAAGCAAGCCGCCAACAAAGAAGCGCTAGCCAAAGATATGTTACAAATGCTGATTGAGTTTTTACCAGAAGTCGATGATTCGATTGAGAAGGCGATGACTGAACCGGATGAGTATCAGAATCAACTATTGGCAACGATTCATAAATTACACGGCAGCTGTGCTTATAGTGGCGTGCCTAAGTTGCAAACACTGTGCGCCACGATTGAAACAGCATTACGAGCCGAACAAAACCTTGCCGAGATCGAGCCTGAGTTATTCGAATTACAAGATGAAATGGAAAAAGTAAGGGAAGATTCGAAGCAATACCTTACGTAAGCGCATCATAAACCCCGCATTCTAATCGTCTAGCCCGAATAATAAGATCAAACCTCCAACCCAAAGCAGCAAAGGAGATTTGAAATGGCCAAACGACGCACTAACCAAGAATGGCGAACCCTGTTCGAACGCTATGAATCCAGCCAACTATCACAACGATTATTCTGTGAACGTAACGGCCTCAGCCTTTCCACTTTTTATGCTAAGCACCAACAGTTAAAGCACATCGAAAAACCGAACACGGTTGGCTTTGTTAAAGCAGAAGTCGTTGAAAAGACCACAAAGTATCAAGCCACTCACCTTGCCGTTGCCAATATGACCCTGCTCGTCAATGATGTTGAACTGAGCATCCCACAAGGCACGCCAGCGACCTATCTTGCAGAACTTATCGGTGCGCTGTCATGAAACGTATGCTCAGTGCTCCCGAAATCTATCTCTATCGCGAAAGCGTCGATTTTAGAAAGTCCATCAACGGCCTCGCTGCGATTATCGAAAATGACACCGACTTGCCCTTGGGCAGCGGCGCACTATTCCTGTTCACCAACAAACAGCGCGATAAAGTCAAAGTGTTGTACTGGGATAAAACAGGCTTTGCTCTTTGGTACAAGCGCCTTGAAAAGCCAAATATAAATGGCCTTCCAAAGAGAAAAATGACGTGTTTACCCTGACTCATTTCGAGCTTGATAGGCTGCTTTCAGGCTTCACGATTATCGGCCATAAACCCGTTAAAATAGAAGATTTTACAATGACTTAATCGATAATATAGTCTTATCCACCAAGCGTTAACGGCATGATTTTAGTATAATAAATGCCATGAAAAAGACGCCAAATATCAACCCAGAAAGCCAAGATGTTGCCGAGCTACAAGCGATGGTGAAAGCGCTGTTGGCGTCAGAAATCCAATTGAAACAAGAGCGCCAATCGCTGCTTGAACAGCTCAAACTTGCCTTCGACCGTCAGTTCGCTAAACGCTCGGAGGCGTTAAAGCCTTACAATGAATCCCAAGGTGACCTCTTCAACGAAGCGGAGTGTGAAGCTGCTAAAGAAGAAGAGGTTGACGTTGTCACAACGACCATCACAACGAAGAAACGCGGTAAACGCAGACCACTGCCAAAGAGCTTGCCTCGTGAGGTTATCGAACTCGATTTAGACGACGATGAAAAGCAGTGCGCTTGCTGCCAACATAGTCTGCATAAAATCGGTGAAGACCGCAGTGAAAAGCTTGAGTTCACGCCAGCGGTACTCAAAGTGTTGGAATATGTTCGTCCTAAATATGCTTGCCGCCAATGCGAGCAAACTCAGGACAACAGCCGCATTGTTCAAAAGCCAGCGCCGCAAAGCATTATCCCGAAGAGCTTCGCCACAGAAAGCTTGTTGGCCAATATCATCCTCGGTAAATACCAATACGCGATGCCACTTTATCGACAAGAGTCGTTGTTTACCCAGTCGGGTATCGAACTCTCACGAACCACGATGGCAAGGTGGATTATCCAAGTCAGTGAGAAGTTCGCCCCGCTTTACGCGGCCTTGAAAGCGCACCTACTTGAGCAAGTGGTGATTCAGGCGGATGAAACGCCGCTCAATGTCCTCAAAGAAGATAAACAGTGTTACATGTGGCTCTACTGCTCGGGCGCAGACTCGCCAGATGCCGCACTCCCCAATGTGAAAAATATCGTCTTGTACGACTATCAAAACAGTCGCGCGAGGGCGTGCCCCGTTGCCTTCTTGGGCGACTATGATGGGTATCTGCAAACCGATGGCTATGGTGTTTATGATGGGCTTCATCTCGTCACCAATGTCGGTTGCTTCGCGCATGCTCGGCGCAAGTTCATGGAGGCGAAAAAGCTTCAAGGCAAAGGCAAGTCAGGTAAAGCGGATAAAGCGTTGGCCAAAATCCAGAAGCTTTATGGAATAGAATCACGCTTAAAAGGTGCCAGTGCCGAAAAACGGAAAGCAGAGCGCCAAGAGCATGCTAAGCCGATACTGGATGAGCTTTATGAATGGATGACAACTCAGAAAGTGCTTGAGTCTAGCCCGCTGGGTAAAGCAATAAAATACACGCTCGGTCAGTGGCCGAAGCTCACCCGCTATATCGATGACGGTCACTTATCGATAGACAACAACCGAGCTGAACGCGCAATAAAACCGCTGGTTATTGGGAGAAAGAACTGGCTCTTCTCGACCAATCCCAATGGAGCTGAAGCGAGCGCGATGCTTTACAGTATCGTCGAGACAGCGAAAGCCAACGGCCTTATCGTTTACGACTACATGGTCAAGTGCATGCAGGAGTTAGCGAAAGCGGAACCTGATATCGATGCACTCCTGCCTTGGAACTTCAAACACTAACAATATCGCCCCGTGGGTTCATGGCGCGGATACTACCTTACGGTATAAACAACGTCAAATAATAGATAATAAAAAACGAGCTCATCAATAAGCTCGTTTTTTTATTTCATTATTACAGATGAAAAGAAGGATTAGGATTCCAAAATCACTGTCGCCATGGCGTAACGTTTTTCATCAGAAATCGATAAATGGATATGGCTAACGCCTTGCGTTTGAGCGATTTCTTTTGCTTTGCCATGTAGCGTCAAAATCGGCTTACCCAATTCGTCATTTTCAATTTCAAAATGTTGAAAACTTACACCGCAGGCAATGCCTGTACCCAATGCTTTAGATGCGGCTTCCTTGGCGGCAAAGCGTTTTGCTAAGTATCGACCTTGTTGTTTTAAACCATGAAAAATAGCCAACTCAGTCGGGTGAAGAATACGCTCAGCAAAAGCTTGCCCAGAACGCTGCAAGCTTTTTTCAATTCTCTCTATGTCGGCAATATCAGTGCCTAATCCCACAATAGCCATTAACGACGACGTGCTTCCTGCATGATCGCTTTCATGTCGGCAACCGCTTTATCTAAGCCATCAAATAAAGCACGACCAATAATCGAGTGACCAATATTCAACTCATAAATTTCAGGCAATGCCGCAATAGGGGCCACGTTATGATAAGTCAGACCATGACCCGCATTCACTTTAATACCAATACTGTGCGCATAAGTTGCACCGGTTGCAATGCGCTTCAATTCCGCTTGTTGTTCAGCCTCTGACTCCGCATCCGCATAATGCCCTGTATGCAATTCGATATAAGGCGCACCACACGCTTTAGCGGCATCAATTTGCTCATGAGAAGCATCAATAAATAGTGACACTTTAATGCCCGCTTGAGTCAGTTTTTGTGTTGCCGCTTTCACTTTGTCTAACTGACCGGCCACATCTAAGCCGCCTTCAGTGGTTAACTCTTCACGTTTTTCTGGTACTAAACATACATATTCAGGTTTAGTTTGAATCGCGATTTCAACCATTTCATCGGTCACCGCCATTTCAAGGTTCATACGAGTTTGAATGGTTTCACTTAAAATACGCACATCGCGATCTTTAATATGGCGGCGATCTTCACGTAAGTGAACGGTGATGCCATCTGCGCCAGCACGCTCTGCAATTTCTGCCGCATGAACGGGATCGGGATACTTAGTGCCACGGGCATTTCTGACGGTTGCGATGTGGTCTATATTGACGCCCAAGTAAATCTCACTCATGGTTAACTCCTTGTCTTCGGGATGGCTTTGTGCGGTGAAAGCGCCATAAATAGCTCCCGACTTTTTAATGGTTTACTGCCAAGGTATGGTTTTAATGCCATTCGAGTAAAGCGCTTAGCAGCTTGTAATTGTTCTTTGGTTAAAAAACGGCGTTCGCTGATCGCAATCAATTCATTACCAAGAAAGGTTAAGTTATCCTTTCTTACGCTGGCAATAAAGCCTTTTTGTTCACGATAACGATAAGTCATATTTTCAGATACGGCTTCCCCACTGCCTGCGCAATGTAAAAAATCCACGCCATAGCCGAGAGATGACAATAACGCTAATTCAAAACGACGTAAGGCTGGCTCTGGATTGTCGGATTGGGCTAATTCAGTGAGAGAAGCGAGATAATCATGGAATAATTCTGGATAAGCGGTTTCGCCTTCAATGACTCGACTGATTAACTCGTTGATATACATGGCGGAATAAAGGTTAATGCCATGAAGAGGAATGCCTAAGCTGATCGGTTCAGCCTGCCTTAAAGTCCGCATCGATCCTTTGCCAAACCATTTGAGTAGCAATGGTGTAAAGGGTTGTAATACGCCTTTAAGATTAGAGCGCTTACTGCGAGCGCCTTTAGCAAGAATGCTGACGCGACCGTACTCTTCACTAAATACATCTAAAATTAGACTGGTTTCAGTATAAGGGCGGCGATGGAGAATAAAACAGCATTGAAGTCCCAAAGCATCAGACATAATTTTTCCGTAGCTCGAATCTCGAATACTCGTTTCTCGAAGTTAGCATATCGAGAAACGAGACTCGAGATTCCGGTTAACGATTATAAATCATCAATATAGCCAAGTGAACGCAGTGCGCGCTCATCATCAGCCCAACCGGATTTCACTTTAACCCAAGTTTCTAAGTAGACTTTACGCTCAAACAACTCTTCCATATCAAGACGAGCTTCGCGGCCGATGGTTTTGATTTTCTCACCACCTTTGCCTATCACCATTTTCTTCTGACCAATACGCTCAACCAAAATCAAGGCGTTGATATGAAAGCCATCCGTTTCAGGGTTGTAATCAAAACGCTCGATTTCAACCGTCACAGAATAAGGCAGTTCTTCACCAGTAAAGCGCATCAATTTTTCACGAATGATTTCAGATGCCATGAAGCGTTGTGAACGATCGGTCACATACTCTTCAGGAAAGTGATGCACCGCTTGTGGCAATGCAGCACGTACTCGCTCATGAATCGCATCAGTATTACGGCCATGTTTCGCTGAGATAGGGATAATATCGACGAAATCCATTTTCTCAGACAAGGTCTGCATATGCGTCATCACTTCAGTACGATCTTTTACATTATCGACTTTATTGATAAGCAATACCGTTGGGAAATTCGCGGTACGAAGTTTATTCAACACCATTTCATCGTCGGGCGTCCATTGGGTTCCATCAACCAGGAACAATACCAAGTTAACATCACTTAATGAGCTATTGGCTGCACGGTTCATTAAGCGGTTAATTGCACGTTTTTCTTCGATGTGCAACCCAGGAGTATCCACGTAGATAGCCTGAAACGCACCTTCGGTATCCACACCCATGATGCGGTGACGGGTAGTCTGAGGTTTGCGTGAAGTAATTGAAATCTTCTGACCAAGTAAATGGTTTAATAGCGTTGATTTACCGACATTTGGTCGGCCAACAATCGCGATAAAACCACAACGTTGCTCACTTGGATCAATCTCTTCTGAAGCGGCTTGATTAGGTTGCGCTTCACCAGCAAAGTAAGCATCCAGATCGAACTCTTGCTCGTCTTGTGGATCGTTTTTATTTGCCATCCGTTAATACTCCTAATGCCAACTCGGCTGCCGCTTGCTCAGCTTTGCGTCGACTGGTGCCTTTACCAACAATAGGTTCTGCTACACCTGTGATTTCACATGAAACGGTGAACTCTTGATTGTGCGCTTCACCTTTAATTTTTGCCACGACGTAAATCGGTAACGGTTTACGACGGCCTTGCAAAAATTCTTGTAGGCGTGTTTTAGGATCTTTTTGTGAGACCCCCGGTTGGATCTCTTCCAAACGAGATTCATACCAACCTAAAACCACTTTACGTACGATTTCGATATCACTATCGAGATAACAAGCACCAATGATAGCTTCAACGGCATCAGCTAGAATAGAGTCACGACGGAAACCGCCACTCTTCAATTCACCTGGACCTAATTTTAAGTAGTCACCAAGCTCAAATTCACGACCTAATTCAGCTAAAGTATGGCCTCTAACTAAGGTCGCACGCATGCGGCTCATATCCCCTTCATTAATATTAGGGAAGCGATGATATAACTCATCGGCAATAACAAAACTTAAAATTGAATCGCCCAAAAACTCTAAGCGCTCATTATGCTTGCTATTCGCACTGCGGTGAGTCAGTGCGAGGTTCAAGAAATTGGCATCGTTAAATTGATAGCCAATTTTCTTTTGTAATCTAAGAATCTGAGAATTCATACTCTCTCAATTATGTCTATGTCAGTCCGCCGATACGATTGAATCGTACGCCGGTAGGGATCCACGAAGGTAATACGCTGTCCGCATCACGATCAAATTCAAAGCTAATCCAAATGGCGGTGGCTTTACCCACAAAGTTAGCTTCTGGAACAAAGCCCCAGTAGCGACTATCAGCACTGTTATCACGGTTATCACCCATCATAAAGTACTCACCTTCTGGCACGACCCATTCATTGTGGTACGGACGAGGTTGGTAAGCTTGTACGTTATCGCGACGAATTGGGCTGATTAAAATATTATGTTCCACTTCACCAAGCTGTTCTTTAGCTTGAATCAACGGAATGCCATCTTGATAAAATGGACTTTCTTTCGCATCAAACTGAGCAACAGGCTTACAAGTATCTGTGCCTGCAGCTTGAACGCAAATTTGTTTATTTTCAGTATAGCGGATTGTATCGCCAGGCAAGCCGACAACGCGCTTTATATAGTCAATGTTAGGTTGTGGTGGATATTTGAACACAGCAATATCACCACGCTTTGGCTCACCCGTTTCAATGATTTTAGATTGGAAAACTGGGTCTTTGATACCGTATGAAAACTTTTCTACCAAGATGAAATCGCCCACTAATAGGGTTGGCATCATAGATCCTGATGGAATTTGAAACGGTTCGTAGATGAAGCTACGCAGAATGAGAACAAATGCAATTACAGGGAAAATAGAAACACTATTTTCGACCCACCAAGGTTGCGGGTGGACTTTAGCGGCCATTTCCTTGCTTAATGCTTCTGTCGTTTTTGTCTCAACATCAGCGACAGCTTGCTGGCGTTTTTTACCCCAAACAAACTTTTCTAATGCCCATACCACGCCAGTGACTAATGTCACCAGCACTAAGATTAATGAAAATGTATTCGCCATCCGTTTCGGCTTCCCTTTAATAAACAATACCAATCCAATGATCGGTATAAAAATGTCCGACTTAAATAAAGAATAAAAAGTGAAAAGGCCTTAACCCTTTCACTTTATTAAATTCATAACGCATTCATAATGAACCGTTATGATATATCACAGAAACGGAATTCATCAGCGACTGTGATTAATCTTTACCTACGTGCAAAATCGCTAAGAACGCTTCTTGCGGTAACTCAACATTACCGATTTGCTTCATGCGTTTCTTACCTTCTTTCTGCTTCTTCAATAGCTTTTTCTTACGGCTCACATCACCACCGTAACATTTTGCGATTACGTTTTTACGTAACTGCTTAACGGTTGAACGAGCAATAATGTGATTACCAATCGCCGCTTGAATGGCAATATCAAACATTTGGCGAGGAATGAATTCTTTCATTTTCTCAACCAACTGACGACCACGAGTTTGTGAGTTATCTTTATGTGTGATGATAGCGAGTGCATCAACGGTATCGCCGTTAAGCAAGACGTCTACACGTACCATGCTTGAACTTTCATAACGATGGAAGTTGTAATCCAGTGATGCGTAACCACGTGATGTTGATTTCAAACGGTCAAAGAAATCCAATACCACTTCAGCCATTGGTAAGTCATAGGTTAATGCCACTTGATTGCCGTGATAAACCATATCAACTTGGGTACCACGTTTTTCAACACACAATGTGATGACGTTACCTAAGTAATCTGAAGGCACTAAAATGTTACAACGAGCAATGGGCTCACGAATTTCTTCGATATCATTAATAGCTGGTAGTTTCGCAGGGCTATCCACATAAATGACATCACCATTGGTCTTTTCAACTTCATACACTACTGTCGGTGCTGTTGTGATCAGATCAAGGTCATATTCACGCTCTAAACGCTCTTGGATGATTTCCATGTGTAGCATACCAAGGAAGCCACAACGGAAACCAAAACCAAGCGCTGCTGAACTTTCTGGTTCATAGAATAAAGACGCATCGTTTAAGCTAAGCTTGCCTAACGCATCACGGAAGTTTTCGTAATCATCTGACGATACTGGGAATAATCCTGCATAGACCTGAGGTTTCACTTTTTGGAAGCCCGGTAAGCGCTTTTCACAGCCGCCTTTTGCGTGCGTTAAAGTATCACCAACCGGCGCACCCAAAATATCTTTAATACCACACACAACCCAGCCTACTTCGCCAGTATTCAGTCCGTTGGTATCAATTTGTTTTGGTGTGAAAATACCAATGCGATCAACACCCCAAGTTTGGCCAGTGCTCATTACTTTAATTTTGTCATTTTTCTTTAAAGAACCATTTTTGATTCGAACTAAAGAAACCACGCCTAAATAGTTATCAAACCATGAATCGATAATTAAGGCTTGTAGCGGCCCGTCCGGATCACCTTCTGGTGCAGGAATGGATTTAACAATTTCTTCTAAGACGAGATCGACACCAATGCCGGTTTTTGCCGAACAGCGAACCGCTTCCATAGCATCAATACCGACGATATCTTCAATTTCTTCAGCCACTCGTTCAGGATCGGCTGCTGGTAAATCAATTTTATTTAAAATTGGAACCACTTCGAGGTCCATTTCAATCGCAGTGTAGCAGTTCGCCAGTGTTTGAGCTTCTACACCTTGACCGGCATCGACTACCAGTAAGGCACCTTCACACGCCGCTAGAGAGCGAGATACTTCATAAGAAAAGTCAACGTGTCCAGGAGTATCGATAAAGTTAAGTTGATAAGTCTCACCATCATTAGCTTTATAATCTAAGGTTACGCTTTGTGCTTTGATCGTGATACCGCGCTCACGCTCAAGGTCCATAGAATCAAGTACTTGAGCTGCCATTTCACGCTCGGTCAGCCCTCCACAAACTTGAATTAAGCGATCAGAAAGAGTCGACTTACCGTGGTCGATATGGGCGATAATCGAAAAGTTACGAATGTGCTTCATAGGCTGGAGACAATACTCAAATAAATGGTGGATTGGATATGAAATCCCTTTTGCTGGGTCAATTTCATTTTAGTGGCAGCGATTCTACCCAATTTCCTGCTGGGTAGCTATACCTAGGAGAAAATCTCAAATAATAGGCTGCCCTAAAACTCGGATCAACGAAACTTCGTTATCGACTTTTTTTTCTAACCATTGAGTCATTGGCTTAGCAAAGTAGACCCCAAGAGCACCACAGATAAAGAACATCAGAATGACAATGCCTTCTCCGAGGTTAAGCCATGGTCGTAAGAATAATTGAGCAAAAACACTACCAGTAATCATTGCAAGCAATGGTAATAGGTATACAACTAAGGCTGAGAGAACCAAACTTTTTTCCGGCAAGCCGATCTCAACCACTTGTCCAGCTTGCAGCGCTTGCTTGGTTCGAAGCTTCCAAAAGTGAGATTTATTGCCTAATGCCTTAGACATCATTCCGGTTCCGCAGTTTTTTTGAGATTTACAACTATTGCAGCTGGTTTGTTGATCACAACTCAGTTGCACATTATTCATACCTTGGTCTTCATCAACCGAAATGACGGTTGCCAGTGCCGTCATCATGGCGTGTTACCTTTATTGTTGAATGTTACCGAATCGGCAATTCGCTTAGCCGTCGAAGGTGGGATATCACCAATCACCGATATTTCCCGACTGTCTTTAACAAAGGTTTGTAGCGTTCTGCGCCCTTGACGGTACACTTGTGGTTTACTGTCTGGTGTTTTCATTTCCGACACATAAACAGAAAAATTAAACAACCCATCACTGTACAACTGACTTTCCACGACACTACCAGTCACAGACATTCGATAGCGATTCAAGCTATTGGCTTCAAAGCCATTTGGTACCCAATTAACCTTCCAATTCGCATCGGTTTCTTGCGGCTTAGGAAGGGTTAATACATCCGGTAACTTTGCTGAATTTAAACCATCTAAAATCGTTGCAATGTGATCACTCACGGCATAAGAAATCGTTCGATATTGCTCTAAAATCTCACCGTTGCGTTCAACCAAATCCGCTCTTAATGGCAAATTCGTACGCTCATCAATCCAAACGATATAAGAGTAGCGTTGGCCATCTTTAGGCACAACACGAATAACCTGACATGCGGTACCCGCCTCTCGAGAGCGGCCGATTTTCACAAAGTCATAACTATGACTCAACTCATTAATATCACTATTAATAAGAGGAATAAGAGGCGCAACCATCTGGCCAGAACGAATAGAAAATGGGTCTAAACCAGGTTCAATATAGCTAATTTCATCGCCACGACGAATCACTTCGCGTACAGGTCCGCTGAGGTAAACTAGATGAGCTAAGCTTTTATCATTTTCAATCGCATGACGATAAAGCAATGGCTCAATACTATTCTTACGCACCAAAATATAAGACAACTCATAATTCATTGTCTTACTAGCGTCACTCATTTTAAGCAATAAAGCCTCAGCAGAAGGCTTAACATCTTCAGCTGAGGCTACTTGACTAAATAAGCTGAATAGCAACCAAGCACTAATCAGAATTTTTTTCATTTCAATACCGCTTTTATCGGTTTAATCACCACGAGTACTCTATTACTCACTCGTGTGATTCAAACGCAGTTGTAATTCATAATCTTGCATCAAAGCATTCGCTCGACGGTGTTGCTCCATCGCTTTTGCTTCTGATGATTGTGAACGTACAGAGTCACGAGTAAGGCTAACAGGCTCTGCCGATCCAGCAAAAGGTATCGTTTGTAAAACTGGAAGCTGATCAGAATCAGAAGCTACATTGGTTGCATCCGAACCAGAGTATTGCTGCACACCAAGAATAACGACAAGAGAAACACAAGCAGCCACACCAACTTGAGTTAAGTTACTCAACCAAGCGGGCATTCTTGCACGAGCTTTCTCAGGTTTAGGCTGAGCTTCTAAAATTGGTGTCACATTTTTTGAAGAGAAGCTGGTATGAGCCGCTTCATCTTCCAACGCTAATGCCACTTTAGAGGCGATATCCCAACTAGGGTTACTTGGTGTTTCACCACGAAGCGTATCTCCGATCAAATGATAGTGACTCCAAGATTGTAAAGACTCATTGTCTTTTTCAATATCAGAAATCAATGATTGATCAATAAGCTCTCCATCCATTAGAGCTGAGATCTGCTGTTTATTGGTCATTTTACTCACCATTATTAGTCATTTGTTATCGCTGAATCAGTGGGCGTATTTTCTTTTCCACTGCATCGCGAGCTCGGAAAATCCGAGAACGAACGGTCCCAACTGGACAGTCCATCACCTCCGCAATCTCCTCATAACTCAAACCATCCAGTTCTCGTAAGGTCATTGCGGTTTTCAAATCTTCTGGCAGGGCTTCAATTGCATTAAAAACGACCTGCTTTAATTCTTCTGACAACGTTAAGTTCTCAGGGTTCGATATTTCTTTTAATGCACTTCCAGATTCGTAATATTCTGCCTCTTCGGCATCGACATCACTCGCTGGAGGGCGACGTGATTGAGCGACGATATGATTCTTCGCGGTATTCACTGCGATACGATAAAGCCAAGTATAAAACGCGCTTTCACCACGAAAGTTTGGCAGCGCTCGGTAGGCTTTGATAAAGGCTTCTTGAGCCACGTCAGGCACATCGCCGGGATTCTTAATGTAACGAGAAATCAAACTACACACTTTATTTTGATATTTTGTGACCAAAAGATTGAATGCTTGTTTATCTCCGCTTTGAACCCGCTCAATTAAAACTTGATCAGTCAACTGCTCGCTCATTTCGAGCACCTACTCCTATTGTTTTGCTCTGTGTCTTCATCGACATAAGCATTTCTTATTATACTTAAATAACTTATTTACTGTTTTTGTTATAAGGAAACAGCCTTTTGAAGTCACTTGGGTATATTGTAGTATTGATGTATCACCGACCACTATTGTGACATGTGGTGGGAGGAAAAGTTCATTAAAATAAAACTTTTCCCATTTTAACCATAAAATATGCTGTAATCGTCATCTAACTTTCTCACTTTTTTCATGGAAAAGTAAACAACACTTGAAACTCAGTTTGATATATAGCGATATTAGCCACTGATTTCAATACTTCGTCAAGTGTGTGTATTTAATACATCATGTGCCAACTGAGTGAATACAAATAAGTATCGAGCTCAAATTATCGATACTAGCTTAGGAACTGAAACGAACTTATGAACACAAATAGTGAACATCAATGTGATGTACTGGTCATCGGTAGTGGTGCTGCAGGTTTATCTTTAGCACTGAGAGTTGCCCCTCATGGCAAAATCATAGTATTAAGCAAAGGCCCTCGTAACGAAGGCTCCACCTATTACGCTCAGGGCGGAATCGCTGCGGTCTTTGATGAAGACGATAGTATCGAATCTCATATTGAAGACACTCTAATTGCTGGCGCTGGTATATGTGAAAAAGATGCGGTTAGCTTCATCACCGAAAATGCCAAAGAATGTGTGCAGTGGTTAATCGATGGTGGCGTTCCTTTTGACCTTGATGAAAATGACAAAAGTGAGCATCCTCGTCATCACTTAACTCGAGAAGGCGGACACAGCCATCGACGTATCTTACATGCTGCAGATGCCACTGGCATGGCAATGCAAACGAACTTGCAAGATAACGTGAATAACCATCCAAACATCCATTTTCTAGAGCGCTATAACGCTTTAGATTTAATTACCGAAGACCGCATTGGCGGTGACGCAAAAAAAGTCGTTGGGGCTTATATATGGAACCGTAATCGAGAGCACGTCGAGTCGGTACGAGCAAAATTTGTGGTACTTGCCACGGGCGGCGCTTCAAAAGTGTATCAATACACCTCAAACCCAGATGTTTCTTCTGGTGACGGTATTGCAATGGCGTGGCGTGCGGGTTGCCGAGTGGCTAATCTCGAATTTAATCAGTTTCACCCAACTTGCTTATTCCATCCTGAAGCTCGAAATTTCTTACTAACGGAAGCGTTACGTGGTGAAGGCGCTTATCTCAAACGCCCAGATGGCACTCGTTTTATGCCTGATTTTGATAATAGAGCAGAACTCGCGCCTCGTGATATTGTCGCTCGTGCCATTGACTATGAAATGAAACGTCTTGGTGCCGATTGCATGTATCTCGATATCAGCCATAAACCCGCAGATTTTCTCGAAAAGCATTTTCCAACCATTAATATGCGCTTGCTCGATCTGGGCATCGACATGACCAAAGAGCCTATTCCAATCGTCCCTGCCGCTCATTATACCTGTGGTGGCGTGATGGTGAATCAGCAAGGGAAAACAGATTTAACTAACTTGTACGCCGTTGGTGAAGTGACTTATACCGGTCTCCATGGCGCAAACCGTTTAGCATCAAATTCACTCCTAGAATGTGTGGTTTATGCGTGGTCGGCAGCGAAAGACATCATTGCTAACCTTGATAAAGTCGAACTACCACCAACACTTCCTTATTGGGATGAAAGCCAAGTCACCAACTCAGATGAAGAAGTGATCTTGCAGCATAACTGGCATGAATTACGTTTATTTATGTGGGATTACATGGGCATTGTAAGAACGGATAAACGCCTTGAGCGAGCTTTACGACGTATCCAATTACTGCAACAAGAAACTCATGAGTACTATAGCCACTTTAGAGTCTCCAATAATTTACTTGAGCTACGTAACTTATTACAAGTGGCGGAATTAATGGTTCGTTGTGCAATGGAACGTAAAGAAAGCCGAGGTTTACACTATACGTTGGACTATCCAAAACCGTTAGAACATAGCGGCCCAACCATTCTTGAACCAGAAAAGTTCAGAACCAGTAACCCTTTATTTTAATGTGAATTGCTTTAATTTTCGATTTCAATAAGCGGTGACTGAAAGTAAGACATAGAGATAGGCTTCAACTTGATTGATTATGGTTGAAGCCTATTTTTTATCTTAATTTTTAATGAAAATTGAAAGGTTATTTTCCCCTTCATCCAACACTTCGTTTAATTTCTTATACTCATGACCTTTAAACTGGTGACGCATCAAGCGCAGTACTTGACCGTCTTTCATTATTAATTGCACGCAAAATTCCGATAATTGCCGATCAATTCGGATCAGGGGTTGGTAAGTATTCAAGCGGATTGAACGTTTGTCACAACGGGTGTGGATATTCGATAGGATTGAAAACGATATTATTATCAATAGCACTGAGGCGATGAGTGGAAGCGTAGAAACTGATATCGCCCAAATCAAGATACAGTTGAATGTAACTAAGCAAATCTGAGCGATATAAGTTTGATGATAATGAAATACAGAGGTTGTTTTATCGCGATTAGCGCACTTTACTAAGATTGTGGGCAACGATTCTATCCACTATTTTGGCATGTCCTAAATGTTCACTACGACCATGCCCCATGATCCAAGTAAACAAATCTGGATCATCCGATTCAAGTAAAGAAACAAATGATTGTTGATCTTCCTCGCTTAAATCATCAAAACATTCTTCAAAAAAAGGCATGATAACAACGTCAAGCTCTAGCATGCCACGACGACAAGCCCATTTTATACGTGCTTTTTCTTCTGGTGTGTACATAGTGGTTCCATCTCATAATGCATATTATCCGAGTCTATCAGCTGATCCGCTTACCAACCAGTGCAGCAATCACAGAGTCAGCAACAATCACAACAAATGCTGACAAATATCAATTAGAGCATTACCATGTGAGTCACTTTGTATGTAAACCTTTAGGACATTATGATGAATTGGAATGATACTTTTACCGCTTATCCTCTAGCATCAACACAGGCCTTACCAAATTTAGTCTTATGCCCTTTATCTTCTTGGGGAGCGATCACAATCGTCGGGGATGACAAAAAATCGTATCTTCAAGGCCAGATAACAAGTGATGTTGTTTCACTCGAAGCCGATCAATCAACACTTGGTGCTCATTGTGATGCTAAAGGAAAAATGATCAGTACTTTCCGCATTTTTCACCACAATGACGGTTACGCTATGTTCCAACGCACTTCAGCGATTGAGAAAGAACTGGCTGAAATAAAAAAATATGCCATTTTCTCTAAAGTAGTGATCGAACACAGCTCTGATGTTTTTCTTGGCGTTATAGGACAAGAAGCTTCTAAATTCATTGCTGACTTATCAGGCCAATCACAGGAAGAAAACCGACGACAGGTCGTCAAGATGACGATTGGCACTGCGGTACAGGTTTCTCCCACCCGCTGGTTACTTATGTTATCTCAGCAAAATGCACAACAACTGATTGCTCAACAAGATGACGCAATATTGTCCGATGAAAGTTTGTGGGACTATGCCGATGTCATGGATGCCATTCCAAGACTGAATCAACATGAGCAATTGGAGCATATTCCCCAAGCGATGAATCTACAGGCACTTGGAGGTATATCTTTCCAAAAGGGCTGTTATACGGGACAAGAAACCGTAGCTCGTGCGAAATACCGAGGCATTAACAAGCGCGCTTTATTTCGCTTAGAGGGTGAGTGTCATGTCGAGCTTACTGATAACTTGAACCTAGAACGCCAAGTAGGAGAAAACTGGCGCGGTGCGGGTCAAATCAATACTTATTATCAATTCAGCGATAATAAACTAGCGGTTTTAGCGGTCCTACCGAATAACTTAGATACCGATACATCGTTTCGACTAGAAGCATTCCCGGATGTTCAATTATCATTCTCTACACTTCCTTATTCGCTAGAAGAACAATAACCCTTACCCCTCGCGCACACTCCGAAATGCTGGGTGTGCGCGTTTTACTCCTCCTTGCCTCCTTCAATCTTTCCCCAAAAGAATGATGAACTGACCAAGTTTAAAATAATAGAAAATGGAAACCATTGTAATGTGGTGTAATGCATTACAAATTTACAGATAAAACCTAGACATCGATCACATGATAAACAATAAGAATGAGAATTTTTAATCACTTTAAATGAATAAATATTGATCTGTGTTTTTTTGATGTATGATTTATTTGCAGGTTAATTTATTGCTTCATTTGATTTAATTGATTGACCAGTAAAGTGTTGAGCTAGCCATGCTAGCCATATCCACTTTGTATAATGCATCTGTGACTATTCGCCCACGCTATTTTTTTCGTGGGCATTTTTTTAGCTCATATATAGCGCTCAACTATAAAACAACCTATCACATTCAATTCTCAGATATAAAAGCTATATAAAAGGTAAACTTCAGCATTAAAGTTTGATTGATCCGACACTTTTTACATAAAAGATAAAATTTTAACAAAATGACCCCATAAACTCGCTATAATACCCTCAGTTACTATAAGGATGTTAGTATGAGATTATTCAATAAGTATGCACCAAGAGCCGTCGCAAAACATATCAGTCGCTTCTTCAAAGGACGTATTTATATTAATGGTGTAGGTAAGTTTGAGTTTGATAATGCAAAGTTAATCATTCCATCACAGGCACAAATTCAGCATTACAAAATGGTCAAAGAGATCAACCAAGAAATCAACCGTATGCGCTGTGCTTAAATAAAATGAATAGAAATAGAAAAGGTTGGCTTTGATAGCCAACCTTTTTTGTTTTTTAGGGAATGAGTTTACAGCTGAGGAGAAGTCGATTTAACCAAGCGAGGTAATTTTCCTGTAATACCTAAAGCCCTTTTCATCATTTCTTCTTTGACTCCCGGTAAGTGACCAATAAATTGCATCCCAAGCCCACGAACCAATTTCTTAGCAGGATTATCACCATCAAATAAATCTTTAAACCCCTGCATCGCTGCAATCATTTTGGCGGCCTCCGCTTTACGCCAGCGCTCATAAGATCTCAAATTTCGTTGTAAACCGATATCCTCACCTTGTTGCCATAACGCTAACACTTCCTCCGCAAGGCTCGCCGCATCTAAGAAGCCTAAATTGACACCCTGTCCTGCGAGTGGATGGATGGTGTGGGCGGCATCCCCTACTAAAGCAACTCGGTTTACCACAAAGTTACGTGCATAACGCATTTTTAAAGGAAAAGCGCTGCGCTGACCTTCCACACAACATAAACCTAATCGAGTATCAAATTCACTACTCAGTATATGGTTAAATGCCGTATCAGAATCGGACATCAAGGTATCCGCACGATTAGGCTCTGTTGACCAAACAAGAGAACATAGGTTCGGTTCGGGTAAAGGTAGCAAAGCAATCGGCCCCTGAGGCGTGAAGATTTGTCTTGCGACTCCTTGATGGGGTTCAGTTGTGCGGATATTCGCAACAATGGCATTATGACCATAATCCCAATGCGTTAGCGGAATATCTTGCTGTTGTCTTACCCATGAATTAGCTCCATCCGCACCAACGACTAATTTACTCGAAATTGAATCACCATTATCGAGAGTTAACCAAGCTTCACTTTCACCGATTGCCATATTTGAGCAGAGATTAGGCATAAATAAGCTCACATTTGAAAGCTGTTTAACCCGCTCAAGCAAAGCCAATTGAATGACTCGATTCTCTACAATATGACCCAAGTTTGATTGAGACAAATTGTCAGCATTAAACTCTAAACGAGCAAAACTGTCTTTTTCCCACACTTCCATCGCCTGATAGGGTGCCGCGCGACGAGTGACTATTCCATCCCAGGCTTTAATATTTTTAAGAAAAAATTCGCTCGCCCGACTTAAAGCAGACACTCGAGTATCTGGCGCATCATTTAGGATCTCATCGGGAGTATGACCTTCAATAACCGCAATACGTAAATTGCTCTCGGCAAATGAAGCTGCCAACGCTAATCCAACCATACCGCCGCCAACGATGGTGATATCAAAACTCTGCATGTTATCGCTCCACTAAGCCCATAGTGCGTTTCACTATAGGTTGTTTGATATAAGGTAAGTAATTGATGGCCAATAAACCAAGATTTCGCCCTACGCGCATCGCTGGCCAGTGATTAGAAAAGCAATGAACAAGACTCGATGTCAAAGACATAGTCTGATTTCGGTCAAGCTCCCGACGTTGTCGATATCGAGAAAGCATAGAATAGCAACCAACGTCACCATTGGCTTGATAAGCAATCCCAACCTCTTCCGCTAAACTCATCACATCACGAATGCCTAGATTAAAACCTTGTCCTGCAATCGGATGGAGTGTTTGAGCCGCATTACCAATAATGGCAAAACGATGTGACACCATCGATTCGCGATAACGCAACAATAAAGGATAACAAGCGGGCATGCCTACTTTCGTAATTTTTCCTAATCGCCAACCAAAATCTTTTTGTAGCGCATCAATTAATGTCGCTTCATCGACATTCATCATTCGCTTCGCTCGGTCTTCAGGCATACACCATACGACTGAGCTACGCCCTTCAGACATAGGTAAAAAAGCAACCGGACCGGTTTGAGTAAAACGCTCAAAAGCTCGACCTTGTGGTTTTATTTCAGTCGTCACATTAGCGATGACTGCAAATTGTTCAAAATCGATTTCTTTTAACGGAATATTAAGTTGTTGGCAGCTTTCTGATAACGCCCCATCAGCCGCAACTAATAATCGAGTATCAATAACTTGCCCATCAGTTAATGAAACCATCACTTTCTCGACCGTTCGCTCGATATTGGTCACTTTAAGCGGACAAAAATAATCTATTGCTTGGCAATTGTGCAGCGCTTGTTGATAGATTCGCCCGACATTTTCAAGTTCAACAACATACCCCAAAGATTCAACATGTTCTTGCTGTGCAGTAATATCTGCCAATCCTAGGTGGCCACGATCCGATATTTCAATATCAGTAATCGCGGTAACAAATTCTTCAAAGCGATGCCATAGATCCAACTGTTTTAATATACTCACCGTGCCAAAAGATAATGCAATCGCTCGAGAATCAAAACCAGGATGAGCATCCTGTTCATTCATTTCATACGCTTCAATAACAGCAATAGTAAGCTGCCCCTGACATAGACGGTCAACGGCTAATGCCAGTGTTGCACCCGCCATTCCCGCGCCAATAATTGCAATATCGTAGCACTTCATAAGTTGACCTTAATGTAAGGTTTTAGGTGTTGTAGCGGTAGGTTTTACCGCTAAATCTGCATGAATGGTTAATACGCAAACTTTGACATGTTCAATCACTTGCTCAAGTAAAATCGCTTGCTCTGACAGATCGTCATCTTCATCAATGCCGAGCTTAGAAATTTCTTCTAAATCAACTAAAGCTTCTTTAGTTTCCGTTGATAGTTTAGACAAACTAGATCCTGCAAGACCTAACCCGGAAATGAAGTGATTGACCCACTCAGAAACCGCATCCGCATAGTTAAGCAAATCATCATCACTCGGTAATAACATGTTCAATTCCATGCTAGTACCGCTTAATTCTTTCATTGAGAATGTAAAAATAGTGTCGGCGATTTTGCTTGCATTCACAGGCCACCCCATACCATCGTTGGTGTAATCAAACAAAATCGTCTTCCAGTTATCATTATCCGTTGGAATACCACCACTTAACATACCGGTAATTAAACCTTGTAATTCTGCAGGGGTAACTGATAACGAGGCAGCCGTAAGCTCAGTTAATGCTTGGTTATAATCAGGTAGGCGAATATCGCTCATGAGTTATCTCACTTGGTTGGTCAATTTTGTTTGAGTATATCAATTCAAAGCCAAGCCCGAAAATTTTTATGCCTCGTAACGCACCACATCATGAATAAAATATGCTAAATCACAAACAAATGACTCACTTTCTAATCGAATCGGTCAACATTCAGCAAAATAAAAGCTCACTCGCCTGAAATGCTTGAACTAGTAAGGTCATTTAGCCTATAGTTTCTCCTCAGTCGAATAATCTTAGAGAATAAATTTCATCGTAAGATTGTATTTTTCATCAGCCATTAAGAGTGCGCCACAGTGGAAGTCGAAATATTAGGAAAACTCACTCGCGTCAATTGTCCACCCGGACAAGAAGCTGCTTTGAATGCGGCAGCGAATGAATTAAACCGACGCTTGAACCAAATGACTGAACGTACTAAAGTACACAACATTGAACAGCTGCTAATTATTGCCGCTTTAAATGCTTGCTATGAAGTTCAAGAATTAAAAGATGAACTGGGGGATACTCAGCAAATGGCACAGCGAATCGAGCAACTATCGCAATCATTAGATAAAGCGTTATCAAAAAAATAACTTAGCTGATTCAATGATCAAGAAGCAAATTGACTTGCAAAGCGCACACACCAAGGATTCGGTGCTGTTAACGTAAACGATACGAACAGCGATGTGCAAAAATTTACCCTGGAGTGTTTGTCAGAGGATTTAAGTCCCTGAGCCGATAAGCAACAACCCAGGATCGGTATTTGAAAACTATTGAGCAAGCTCGGCTCGTACCGAGAAGCCTACGGTTTTCATTGCGGATCCGCCTTGAACTCGCTGGTTCATAGGTCCATCAATTCTCAACGGCACTTTGGGGTATTCCAACTATGAAATATCCAATTCAACCAAAACTCTCACGTTCACAATTACGCCAAATGATTCGTCAGCGGCGCGCTTGCTTATCCATGAATGAGCAAAAACAAGCAGGCATCAATCTGCTCGAACAAATCAAGCAGCTTCCGTATATTCATCAAGCTGAAAATATTGCTCTGTATCTTTCTTCTGATGGTGAAATTGATACCCAACCTATTATCGATTGGTTATGGCAGCAAGGAAAACACGTTGTACTTCCTGTCTTGCACCCATTTTCCAAAGGACAGCTTCTTTTTTTGAACTATCAAAAAAATAGCCCTATTTGCCATAATAAATACGGCATCGTAGAGCCAAAGCTCGACCAAACTCAGATCTGCCCACTCAAGGATATTGATATCATCTTTACCCCATTAGTCGCATTTGACTCCGATGGGCAACGACTTGGTATGGGCGGTGGTTATTATGACCGCACCTTAGAGCCGTGGTTTACAACAGGCAAAGGCGCCCTTCCGATTGGATTAGCCCATGATTGCCAGCAAGTTGACAGCATTCCTTGCGAGCATTGGGATATCCCATTACCGATATTTGTGACACCAAGTAAGATTTGGCATTGGGAAAAGTGAAATAAGCCGCTATAATCTCGCCAATTTTGAATCAATCACGCTTAAAAGCAATCGATTACTTAGCTATTTAGGAGTTCACATGACACAAGATGAAATGAAAAAAGCCGCTGGTTGGGCCGCTTTAAAATACGTAAAACCAGATACTATTGTGGGTGTGGGCACCGGTTCAACCGTCAATCATTTCATTGATGCACTTGCGACAATGAAAGGTCAAATTGAGGGTGTCGTATCAAGCTCAGTAGCATCAACAGAAAGATTAAAAGAACTTGGCATTCATGTTTTCGATTCAAACGAAGTGGATGGCCTTGATGTGTATATCGATGGTGCCGACGAAATCAACCCGCAAGGCGCAATGATTAAAGGTGGCGGCGCAGCACTTACACGTGAAAAGATCGTAGCAGCGATGTCTAAAACCTTCGTTTGTATTGTTGATGGCACTAAAGCAGTCAATGTTCTAGGAAAATTCCCGCTTCCTGTTGAAGTTATTCCAATGGCTCGTTCTTACGTTGCTCGTGAATTGGTTAAATTAGGTGGTACGCCTGAATATCGCCAAGGCATTGTGACGGATAATGGCAACATCATTTTAGATGTACACAATTTATCTATCGTAGATCCCAAAGCTCTTGAAGATAAGATCAATGGTATTGCTGGTGTCGTTACTGTTGGCCTATTTGCCCATCGCGGTGCGGATGTTGTGATTACTGGCACGCCAGAAGGCGCAAAAATCGAAGAATAATTCACTATTAAATAAGATAAATTCACTTTTTAATAGTCAATAACAAAACGGTGCTTAAAAGTGCCGTTTTTTTATACTTTATTCTGTAAAAATCTTACCCAAGCTCACATTTTTTTGATATTTTAATTACAGAGTCGCACAAGGAATGTTCAGACAACCACTGAAAGTGGTAATGCCATTACATGCGCAAGAATCATTATTATCTATTAAGGACGACGTTACATGGCTAAAGTTTCTCTCGGTAAAGATAAAATCAAAATCCTCCTTCTTGAAGGCCTCCACCCATCATCGGTTGAAGTACTGCAATCTGCAGGTTACACCAATATCGAATATCACAAGGGCTCACTTTCAGAAGAAGACCTACTTGAAGCGGTAAAAGATGTTCACTTTATTGGTCTACGATCTCGAACTCAATTAACTAAAGAAGTATTTGAAGCCGCAGAAAAGCTTGTGGCTGTTGGTTGCTTCTGTATTGGTACTAACCAAGTAAACTTAAATGCAGCAGCCGCGCGTGGCATTCCTGTGTTTAACGCTCCATTTTCTAATACACGTAGTGTTGCCGAACTGGTTTTAGGTCAAATTTTACTACTACTACGCGGCATTCCAGAAAAAAATGCACTCGCTCATCGTGGTATCTGGAAAAAAAGTGCTGATGCCTCTTACGAAGCACGTGGTAAACGACTAGGTATCATTGGCTATGGTCACATTGGTACCCAGTTAAGCATCTTGGCTGAAAACTTAGGGATGCGCGTGTATTATTATGACATTGAAAATAAACTGTCATTAGGTAATGCCACTCAAGTTTCTACAATGAGTGAATTACTCAATAAATCAGACATTATTTCTCTGCATGTGCCAGAAACAATGAGCACGAAAGAAATGATGGGCGCGGATGAGTTTGCGCAAATGAAACCAGGAGCAATTTTCATTAACGCCGCTCGCGGTACTGTAGTCGATATTCCAGCACTATGTCATGCTTTGGAGTCTGGTCATCTAGGTGGCGCAGCGATTGACGTATTCCCAGTTGAACCTAAAACCAATAACGACCCATTTGAATCACCTTTAATGAAATTTGATAATGTGATTCTTACTCCGCATATCGGTGGTTCAACTCAAGAAGCACAAGAAAACATCGGAATTGAAGTCGCAGGTAAACTGGCGAAATACTCAGATAATGGCTCAACGCTTTCTTGTGTAAACTTCCCAGAAGTATCACTACCTGAACATGTAGGTACCTCTCGACTGCTTCATATTCATGAAAACCGTCCAGGGATCTTGACGCAAATTAACACTATATTTGCTGAAGCAGGCATTAACATTGCAGCTCAGTATCTGCAAACTAATGCTGAAATGGGTTATGTAGTGATCGATATCGAAGCAGAGCGTTCAGAAGAAGCACTAGAGAAAATGAAATCAGTAGAAGGTACGATTCGAGCCCGCATACTGCATTAATATAACTCCCCCCTATTTTATACAAACAAAAACAGCGACTACTATGTCGCTGTTTTTTTTATAACTAAATAGATATCAATATATTAATTTTTCAATTTGAAAATTACATCCACCTGATCGCTAATGGTCATTTCTTCATCTTGATAGCCTTGATCAGCAGAGCGAGATTCCATTGCCATCGCTTTGGCCATCATAACAGGACGAACTGAATTGCTACGGTAGATAATCGACCATACACCATTGAGCTCACTATCAAACCCTTTCGCTAACTCTTGTGCTTTTTGTTTTGCATCAGCAATAGCCGCTTGACGAGCTTGTTGTTTATATTGAGTTTCATCTTTTACTTTCAGGTTAATACTATTAACTTGATTAACACCACTTTGTAGAGCAAGGTCTAAGTAGGTGTTTAATTTATCCAATTGCTCAACGGTCACAGTGATCTCACGAACCGCTCGGTATCCATTCAGTACAGGCTTCCCATCTTTAGGATAATTATATTGCGGAGAAAGTCGTAAGTGACTGCTTACTATCGATTTACGTTCCATACCTGATTGTGTTAAAGAAACGATAAAGTTTCCCACCACTTTATCTACCGCCGTTTTTGCCTGCTTCGCTTGACTTCTATCGGCTTGAATCGCGACAGAGAACTCTGCCATATCAGGTTTGGCAACAACTTCACCATAGCCAGTTACGGATAGCGTTGGTGTATTGATTTCAGCAGCTGAAACATTCAACGCTGAAAAAACCATCGCAAAAAAAATCACAGCCGGTGAAATATGACGTGTAAAAGCATTCTTCATAACAACCTCAATCAATAGCCATTTCAATAAGTAACCAATGATAAGTTGACCATTGGAATGTTTTCCCAGATTTTAGCAATAAAAAAGGCGCACTAGGCGCCTTTTTTCAATAATTTACATTAAGCTGAAAATTAATCTTCTAGCTTGTTTAAATGTACATCCATTTGTGGGAACGGGATTTCGATACCTTCAGCATCAAGCCCTTCTTTAATCGCTTGTAGCAAATCAAAGTACACATTCCAGTAATCAGCAGTTTTAACCCATGGACGAACCACGAAGTTTACCGATGAATCAGCCAATGCAACCACACCAACCGTTGGGGCTGGGGTTTGTAATAAACGGCTTTCTGATTCTAAAACACGTAAAATAACTTCTTTCGTTTTCTTCAAATCAGCTTTATAAGAAACACCAATAACATAGTCAATACGACGAGTCGCATGGCGAGAATAGTTTACAATCGCACTACCAATCACGCTGCCGTTTGGCACAACAATCATTTTGTTATCTGGTGTCGTTAATACCGTTTGGAAAATTTGGATAGATTCAACGCTACCTGCAACACCACCTATTTCAACGTAGTCACCCGCTTTAAACGGACGGAAAGCCACAATTAACACACCCGCAGCAAAGTTTGCTAGAGAGCCTTGTAATGCTAAACCAATCGCTAAACCAGCGGCACCGATTACGGCAACGACTGAAGCGGTTTCAACGCCAACACGACCTAACGCTGCGATAAGAACAATAACAAATAAAACATAGCGAACAAGAGAGCTAATAAAGTGTACTACCGCTTGGTCCATTTGTTTCTTTTCAAGAACTTTAGCAACACTGTTACCAATCGTCTTAACAACTATATTACCGATAAAAAGGATAATAATAGCGGAGATAATATTAACGCCATATTGAACTAATAAATCAGAGTTAGCCGCAAGCCAATCCGTCACCTTAGGAGCAATAGCGTGAGCTACTTCTGTTACTTGATCTTCTGTTGCCATTGGTAATTCCTTATTGATTAGAAATAATTAAAATCGTAGATAATAGTAGTAAGGGTATCAGTGTTAATTCCATTTAAATATAATAACGCCCAGAGCTACGTCAAACAATATAGCCTAATGACAATATAGCTATTTTTTTCGATTCTTGAAAATCATTTACTTTATTGGCAGTAAAAAATCATTTTTATCAATTTTTACGCCAAACATATAATAAAAATCAATAGATTGGATAAAAAAAAGCCCTACTAAATAGCAGGGCTTTCAAATATCTAAGTACGTTTAATTATAGTACGTCGATAGCGTTAAGGTCAGCGAACGCTTTTTCAAGACGTGCAACCATAGACGCTTGACCAGCACGTAACCATACGCGAGGATCGTAGTATTTTTTGTTTGGCGCTGATTCGCCAGTTGGGTTACCGATTTGACCTTGTAGGTAATCGTGGTTGTCAGCTTCGTATTGACGAACGCCATCCCAACATGCCCATTGAGTATCAGTATCGATGTTCATTTTGATAACACCGTAACCGATTGACTCTTGGATTTCAGCTTCAGAAGAACCAGAACCACCGTGGAAAACGAAGTTTAGAGAGTTAGCTGGTAGGCCAAATTTCTCAGAAACGTACGCTTGTGAATCACGTAGGATAGTTGGAGTAAGAACAACGTTACCCGCTTGGTAAACACCGTGTACGTTACCGAAAGATGCTGCGATAGTGAAACGTGGGCTAACTGCGCTTAGTTTCTCGTATGCGTATGCTACGTCTTCTGGAGAAGTATATAGCTCAGATGCATCCATATCAGAGTTATCAACGCCATCTTCTTCGCCACCAGTACAACCTAGTTCGATTTCGATAGTCATGTTCATTTTAGCCATGCGCTCTAGGTATTTAGCACATGTTTCTACGTTCTCTTCTAAAGACTCTTCAGAAAGGTCTAGCATGTGAGAAGAGAATAGTGGTTTACCAGTTTCTGCGAAGTGTTTTTCACCTGCGTCTAGTAGACCGTCGATCCAAGGAAGAAGTTTCTTAGCAGCGTGGTCAGTATGAAGGATCACAGGTACACCGTAAGTTTCAGCAACTGCGTGTACGTATTTCGCACCAGCAACAGCACCTAGGATTTGTGCACCTTGGCCTTCAAGCTTAACGCCTTT
Source organism: Vibrio rumoiensis (assembly GCF_002218045.2). Classification (NCBI taxonomy): domain Bacteria; kingdom Pseudomonadati; phylum Pseudomonadota; class Gammaproteobacteria; order Vibrionales; family Vibrionaceae; genus Vibrio; species Vibrio rumoiensis. Next base: position 698,402 of record NZ_AP018685.1, on the reverse strand, counting down.
ACCAGCAAAGAAAGCTGCGCCGCCGTTAGAGAACTGAACGATTACTGGAGCTTTAACTTTCGCTGCTGCTTCTAGTACTGCGTTTACAGAATCAGTGTTTACAACGTTTACAGCAGGAAGTGCAAACTTGTTTTCTTTCGCTACTGCGAAAACTTTCTGTACGTCATCACCAGAGATAACACCAGGTTTTACAAAATCGAAGATCTTAGACATGGGTTTAGTCCTATTTTTCTATCGTTTAAAATTCCGTTCAAAAAACGAAATCGTTAATTAAATAAACGTTTGCTTGATAACGGTTGCATTGTAGCAATAAACCACTTCAATTCACATAGTGTGATCTACGCAACAGATAAAAATCTACAAACGTAAAAAAGGCGAGAACTTTCTCCCGCCTTATTTTTAAATATTATGCTTTTGCGCGTTCTTCAAGCATTGCAACTGCTGGTAATACTTTACCTTCTACAAACTCAAGGAAAGCACCGCCACCTGTAGAGATGTAAGAAACGTCAGCTTTGATACCGAACTTATCGATAGCCGCTAGAGTGTCACCACCACCAGCAACAGAGAAACCAGCTGATTCAGCGATTGCTTTAGAAATGCCGGCTGTACCTGCTTCAAAGTTTTTGAATTCAAATACGCCAACAGGGCCATTCCAAAGAATTGTTTTTGCATTCATGATGATATCTGCAAGTACTTTCGTTGACTCTGGACCAAGGTCAAAAATCATGTCGTCATCTTGAACTTCAGAAACATGTTTGATTTCAGCTTCCGCATTTTCATCAAACGCTTTCGCACACGCAACATCAGTCGCAACTGGAATTGCGCAATCTTTCATTAATTTTTTCGCAGTATCGATTAAGTCAGCTTCGTATAGTGATTTACCAACATTGTGGCCTTCAGCCGCGATGAATGTATTGGCAATACCACCACCAACCACTAGTTGGTCAGCGATTTTAGATAGAGACTCAAGTACAGTCAGTTTCGTTGAAACCTTAGAACCACCAACGATAGCGACTAATGGACGCTCTGGGTTATCCATCGCTTTGCCTAGTGCTTCAAGCTCAGCGGCAAGTAAAGGACCTGCACAAGCGATTGGAGCATTCATACCAACACCGTGAGTCGATGCTTGTGCACGGTGAGCCGTACCAAATGCATCCATTACGAATACATCACAAAGTGCTGCGTATTTTTTAGATAGCTCTTCTTCGTTTTTCTTTTCGCCTTTGTTGAAGCGAACGTTTTCAAGAACAACAAGCTCACCAGCATTTAATTCGATACCGTCTAGGTAATCTTTTGCTAGTTTAACGTCACAATCTAATGCGTCATTTAAGTAGTTAACAACTGGAGCAAGAGAGAACTCTTCGTTGTATTCACCTTCCGTTGGACGACCTAGGTGAGAAGTCACCATTACTTTTGCGCCAGCTTCTAGACAAGTTTTGATGGTAGGTAAAGACGCTAAGATACGAGCGTCTGAAGTTACTTTACCATCTTTTACTGGCACGTTTAGGTCAGCACGAATGAATACACGTTTACCTGCAAGATCCAGGTCAGTCATCTTGATTACAGACATTATTTGTCCTCTCAATGTTAGTGAAATTAAAAATATTTAAACCATTATCATCCGGCACAAGCCCAATGATTAAATCTCTTTGCCTAGCTTAACCAGCTAGATCGCGCCTTGTAAACCAAACAAGGGTAATCACTTCTACTACCCAATATATTGGGGGCGATAATTTATTATTTCAAGGTGAAAAATAATAGAACGACTATTTATTCACCGCAACTTTTTATTTATTCAATTTTATCTTGATTGAAGCATAGAGCCCATGACAAAAGCGGTATCGAGCATTCGATTCGCAAATCCCCACTCGTTATCACACCACACTAGCATCTTTACCAAACGATGGTTACTCACTCGAGTCTGTGAACCATCAACAATCGCACTGTGAGAGTCATGATTGAAGTCAATCGAAACCAAAGGCGCTTCGGTGTAATCCAATATGCCATCCAATGTACAACGAGATGCTTCTACGATAGATTGATTTACGTCATCAACTTTCACATTTTTGTGAACTGTAACGCTTAAATCCATCGCAGTGACATTAATTGTAGGCACTCGAACTGAAATTGCTTCAAATTTATCGGCAAATTTTGGGTAAATTCTTGCGATACCAAGATGAAGTTTCGTATCCACTGGAATGATTGATTGACTAGCAGCGCGAGAACGACGTAAATCGGAATGATAAGCATCGATAACTTGCTGATCATTCATTGATGAGTGAATCGTCGTGATGGTGCCAGATTCAATACCAAAGCTATCATCCAATGCTTTGATTACTGGGATGATACAGTTGGTAGTACAAGAGCCATTCGATACTACATGATGTTCAGAGGTTAGGGTTTCATGGTTCACCCCATAGATAATGGTATTATCAACATCATTCGCACCAGGATGAGAAAATAGCACTCGTTTTGCACCGGCTTGAATATGCAGTTGACCATCGGCTTGAGAGCCAAATTTACCGGTACAATCTAAAACAATATCGACATTTAAATCTTTCCAAGGCAAAAGCTTGGCATCGGTTAAATGCAAAATACGAATCGAATCAAAACCCGGCTCGACTTTATCAGCATGATGTATAAATAAATGCTCTTGATCATGGGAAACTTTTTTGAAAAACCGTCCATGACTAGAATCATATTGAAGTAGATGGGCTATCCCTTCAGGTTCTGCCAATTCATTGATTGCCACCACTTGAATGGATTGATTCTTGCCACTTTCATATAAAGCTCGCAAGACACTACGTCCAATTCGACCAAATCCATTAATAGCAATTCTAAGCATAATCATTCCATGACATCTATGAAGAGGCGTTATCTTAACCTATCTCTTTGGATTCTCAAGCGCCTAGCATACAACAGACATAAAAAAGCCGAGCATAATGCCCGGCTTTCATTTTTCAACAACTTAAATCATAAAGAATTAAGCCATTAACTCTTTCGCTGTTTCTACTACGTTTTCAACGGTAAAACCGAACATTTTAAATAATTCACCTGCTGGTGCAGACTCACCAAATGTTGTCATACCGATAATGCGACCATCTAGGCCAACATACTTGAACCAGTAATCAGCAATACCCGCTTCAATTGCGATACGAGCGGTTACGTCAGATGGAAGCACTGACTCACGGTACGCCGCGTCTTGTTTGTCGAATGCATCGGTCGATGGCATTGAAACAACGCGTACTTGTTTACCTTCAGCAGAAAGTTGTGCTGCTGCTTCAACCGCTAGCTCAACTTCAGAACCCGTAGCGATTAAGATTAGCTCAGGCTTACCAGCGCAATCTTTAAGAATGTAAGCACCCTTAGCAATATTGGCTACTTGCTCAGCGTTACGCTCTTGTTGTGCTAGGTTTTGACGAGAGAAAATAAGTGCAGATGGTGCATCTTTACGTTCAATCGCAAGTTTCCAAGCAACCGCAGATTCTACTTGGTCACATGGACGCCATGTGCTCATGTTTGGAGTCATACGTAATGATGCAATTTGCTCAACCGGTTGGTGAGTTGGACCATCTTCACCTAGGCCAATTGAATCGTGCGTATAAACTTGGATGTTTTGCACTTTCATTAATGCTGCCATACGCATTGCGTTACGTGCGTATTCCATAAACATTAAGAAGGTTGCGCCGTAAGGAATGAAGCCACCGTGTAGTGCGATACCATTGATGATAGCCGTCATACCAAACTCACGCACGCCGTAATGTACGTAGTTACCTGAAGCATCTTCAGCAGTCAAAGATTTAGAACCCGACCACATAGTTAAGTTAGATGGTGCAAGGTCAGCAGAGCCACCCATGAATTCAGGAAGCATTTGACCAAACGCTTCTAGTGCATTTTGTGACGCTTTACGAGATGCAATGTTTGCTGGGTTCGCTTGAAGATCTGCAATAATGGCGCTTGCTTTTTCTTCCCATTCTTTAGGAAGGTCACCCGCCATACGACGTTTGAATTCTGCCGCAAGCTCAGGGTAAGCCGCTTCATAAGCTGCTAATTTCTCATTCCAAGCTGCTTCTTTTGCTGCGCCCGCTTCTTTTGCATCCCACTCAGCGTAGATATCTGAAGGAATTTCAAATGGACCGTGCTCCCAACCTAGTTGTGCTTTGGTTGCAGTGATTTCATCAGCACCTAGTGGAGCGCCGTGACAATCATGGGTGCCCGCTTTGTTTGGAGAACCAAAACCAATAACCGTTTTAGTACAGATAAGCGTTGGACGTGGATCCGCTTTCGCCGCTTGAATCGCCGCTTCAATAGCATCAGAATCGTGACCATCAACCGCAGGAATGACATGCCAACCGTAAGCTTCAAAACGCTTCGGTGTATCATCAGCAAACCAACCTTCTACGTGACCATCGATAGAAATACCGTTGTCATCCCAGAATGCAACGAGTTTACCTAAACCTAACACGCCCGCTAAAGAAGCCGCTTCGTGTGAAATACCTTCCATTAAGCAACCATCGCCTAGGAACGTATAAGTGAAGTGATCCACGATATCGTGACCTTCACGGTTAAACTGAGCCGCTAATGATTTTTCAGCTAATGCCATACCAACCGCATTGGTGATACCTTGGCCTAGTGGACCAGTGGTCGTTTCAACACCTGGTGCATAACCATACTCAGGGTGGCCTGGGGTTTTAGAATGCAATTGGCGGAAGTTTTTCAGTTCAGAGATTGGAAGGTCATAACCAGAAAGGTGAAGTAAAGAGTAAATCAGCATTGAACCGTGGCCATTTGAAAGCACGAAACGATCGCGATCAAACCACTCAGGGTTTTGTGGGTTGTGATTCAAGTGACCACGCCAAAGAACTTCAGCGATATCGGCCATACCCATAGGGGCTCCAGGGTGGCCTGAATTAGCCTGTTGAACACCGTCCATGCTAAGTGCGCGGATTGCATTTGCTAGATCTTTACGAGACGTCATGTCTACTCCTGATTTGTGCATTAAAAGTGCATAAGCGATTTATTAAGGTTGGGAAAGCTCACTGAAGATATCAGAGCGCTTTAATTCTGCGTGGTATTGTCGCAAAGCCCCCGCATGACTGCAAACGTTAACAAGGGCTAATTTGCGTTTTTTTTACTCTTTTATGTGCTTTTTTAGCACTGTCACATTATTTCCCCACAACACCAACAATTATGGGAGCGCAATCGAATGCGTCAATAGAGTAAATAGCCATATTTATGTACATTTTTGCGTCACCTGCAACATCACCTTAATCACCGATCCTTTCATTGAATGCAAAAAAGGCTTGTAATTCGACCAATCAAAACTAGAATAGACGTCTAGATGTAGAAACACCTACAAATTAAACTGTTTTTAAGAAGGCGCGATTCATAGCATTAGCTATATAAGAACGCGTCTTTTCTAACTTAACTGCATTCATCAAGCGATGAATTGGCGTGATTCAAAGTGGAGCACTCACACATGGCTAAGCATTTATTTACTTCAGAATCGGTATCTGAAGGCCATCCAGATAAAATTGCTGATCAAATTTCTGATGCAGTATTGGATGCAATCCTAGAGCAAGATCCTAAAGCACGTGTGGCGTGTGAAACTTACGTAAAAACCGGCATGGTCATGGTGGGCGGTGAAGTCACGACTTCTGCTTGGGTTGATATTGAAGAAATTACTCGTGAGACCGTTCGCGAAATTGGCTATGTTCATTCAGATATGGGCTTTGATGCGGATTCTTGCGCAGTATTAAATACGATTGGTAAACAATCTCCAGACATCAACCAAGGTGTTGATAAAGCCGATCCAAAAGATCAAGGGGCTGGTGACCAAGGTATTATGTTCGGTTACGCTTGTAACGAAACAGAAGTATTGATGCCTGCACCAATTACTTACTCTCACCTACTAGTACAAAAACAGGCTGAAGTACGTAAAAGTGGCAAACTGGACTTCTTACGTCCTGATGCAAAATCTCAAGTCACCTTCCAATATGACCAAGGCAAGATTGTTGGTATCGATGCCGTCGTTTTATCGACTCAACACTGTGATTCAATCTCAACTCCAGAGCTACGTGAAGCGGTAATGGAAGAGATCATCAAACCTGTCCTTCCTTCTGAGTGGCTAAATAAAGAAACGAAATACTTTATCAACCCAACCGGTCGTTTTGTAATCGGTGGCCCTATGGGTGACTGTGGTCTAACCGGCCGTAAAATCATCGTTGATACCTACGGCGGCGCAGCTCGTCACGGTGGCGGTGCATTCTCTGGTAAAGATCCATCAAAAGTTGATCGCTCAGCGGCTTACGCTGCTCGCTATGTAGCGAAAAACATTGTCGCGGCAGGTCTTGCAGATCGTTGTGAGATTCAACTGTCTTACGCCATCGGTGTCGCAGAACCTACCTCAATCATGGTAGAAACATTTGGCACAGAAAAAGTACCATCTGACATCATCATTGAAGCAGTACGTCAGCACTTCGATTTACGTCCATACGGCTTACAAGAAATGTTGAACCTGCTTCAGCCTATCTACAAGAAAACAGCTGCGTATGGCCACTTTGGTCGTGAAGAATTCCCTTGGGAAGCAACCGACAAAGCTGAAGCACTGCGTGGATTTGCTGGCTTATAATTAGCACTGATAACAAACCACTGTACTTTCAAACCCTTGCCATTCGGTAAGGGTTTTTTATTACCTATCAAACATTCCCACCTATCATACTTGATTAATTTTTAATCATTAAATTTGTATTTACTCCAAATAGCGACAATATTTATAAGTGATGCAAGCACCAACTTGTTCCCTCATGAACTGCCAGGAGGATTTATGCCTCGTATAGCCAAAACATCTGACTTTAAAACACCGGATAATGAGTACGCTCGGACCATACCTTGCGAAAAGCTTAGCCTATCTTCCCCATTACAGTGGGTAAAAATGGGGTTTAAAGATATATTTAAAGCACCTCTAATTAGCTTCTTCTATGGCATCTGTTTTGCGGTTGCCGCTGGGGGAATTGAATGGTTAGTGTATTTACAAGGCTCCCACTTAGTGATTTTTCCAAGCCTAATTGTTTATATGCTGATTGGCCCATTTTTAGCGCTAGGTCTTTATGACGCGAGCTGGCAAATAGAAAAACATCATAAACCCAAATTATTCCACTCAATAAAAGCGATTAAACGCAATGGTGTATCCCAATGGAGCTTCGCAATACTACTTTGTGTTGCAATGATTTTTTGGATGCGTATCGCCGCGTTATTACACGCCTTATACCCAGAAATGCAAGGCGCTTCATTAGAGGCTTTCTTACCATTTTTAATCAGTGGCTCTGTGGTTGGCTTTATTTTTTCTTGTGTCATTTTCTCTATGTCAGCGTTTTCAATTCCTTTGATGATGGAAAGACGCGTCGATATGATGACCGCCGTTTTTACTAGCTATAATGCCGTCAAAAACAATCTCGGCCCTATGCTCGTATGGGCAAGTATCATTGTTGTAGGTATTGGGTTTGGGTTTGCCACCGCAGGAATTGGAATGATCATTGCGATGCCTGTTTTGGGGTTTGCAACTTGGCATGGATATCGACAAACCATAAGCCGAAAACATTAATGATGGCATATCACACTATTCTCCATTAACATTCGGATCCCTCATGGGATCCGTTTTTATAGAGAGTTATTGTGTCAGCCATCCTTATTCCTCAAGATTTAATCAATCAACTGGAAGACAGTCTTAGCCATCATCTCAAACAAGCGGAGTTAGCCTTTGAATGCGCATTCCCAACGCCAGAGTTATCGTTCAAAGTACGCGGTAAAGCAGCAGGAAAAGCCTATCTTCAGCAATGGCAAATACGATTAAACCCGACCTTATTAATCGAAAATCAACAGGCTTTCATTGAACAAGTGATTCCCCATGAGTTGGCTCACCTCATCACTCACCATCAATTTGGCCGAGTAAGACCTCATGGCAAAGAATGGTGTCATGTTATGACCAATATTTTTCATTGCCCACCTAAAACTTATCACGCATTCGATATTACCTCAGTGCAAGGCAAGACATTTCAGTATCAATGCCAATGCAAAATTCACCAATTATCGATTCGTCGACATAATAAAGTACAGCGCAAACAAACTCGTTATCATTGTTTGTTATGTGGTACTCAATTAATTAGAGATATTAAAAACCAAAAAAATGATCTATGACCAATAAAGTACCTCATATTAGTTTATGATTATGCCATAAATCATCCCGCTTTCTTCGAAGTAATACTATGACCACCGCCATGAATGAATATCAACACATACTCGAGATTCACCCTAATCCATGCGTGATTCATATTGACTTCAAGCCACTCTACGCTAATGACGCCTTTGCTCGCTTTAGTGGGTTAAAAAGTGCAGATCAAATACTAGATATGGAATCATTAATGGTGCTGATTAACCCAGAAGAAAGGGAAGATGCACGAGTCCGTTATAAGCAAGCCTTCGCAAAACAACAAACGGAACCCAAAGTGATCGCTCATACCGATTTACTCGGTAATCCCGTAATGGTTGAAATCATAGATAAGTTGATAAACTGGAAAGGCCAAAAAGCTCTTTGTACCTTTATTAGCATTGTGACGGATACCGTTAACAAGCAGCGCCGCTTAAAAAAATTAGCAGAACAAGATCCGTTAACTCAATTGCATAATCGTCGTTATATCATTGATAAAATCACTCAATTACACCATAACGGCATTGCAAAAGAGTTTTTCATTGCGATCGTCGACATCGATTACTTTAAAAAAGTGAATGATACTTATGGTCACTTAGCTGGCGATAAAACCTTACAGCAATTCGCCGAACTGCTACAAGGCTTCGTTGGAGTGAATGATTATCTGGCTCGTCTCGGTGGTGAAGAGTTTATCCTGCTGATTCGTTCAAATTCCATTCAACAGGTCATGGCTCGTTTAGAATCGCTACGCGCATCAATCGAAAATAATCATTTTATTATACCGGTCAAAGAAAACGTTGAACCATTAAGAATTCGTTGCACTGTCTCAATGGGCGTGACGCAAATTCAACAAGATGAGAAGATCGATTTAAGCTATGTCCGTGCCGATGAAGCGCTCTATCTCGCGAAACATCAAGGCCGCAATCAAATCATCGTCAAAGACTAACGCCAGTACCCGCCCCACTCACCTCAGCACATAGTAAAAATATTTATCGTAATAGACGTGAAAGTTAAGGCTATAACTTTCACTGACCCCTTGTTTTTTAGCCTAAAAACATCCATGTTAAGAAAAGCGTTAAACCTTACACAGGTCATTACATGAGAATCCCAAGAATTTACCACCCCGAAGCCATTGAACAGTTAGGGGAAATCCACTTATCTGAAGATGCAGCAGGTCATGTTGGTCGAGTACTGCGTATGACTCAAGGGCAAGAAGTCCTATTATTTGATGGCTTTGGCGCGGAATTCCCAGCCGTCATCTCTGCAGTATCAAAAAAAAATGTCACCGTTGAAGTTACAGAAAGAATTGAACGAAGTGTTGAATCCCCATTAAATCTTCACCTTGGACAAGTTATCTCTCGTGGCGATAAAATGGAATTCACCATCCAAAAAGCGGTCGAGCTTGGGGTAAACACCATTACACCATTAATTTCAGAACGTTGTGGCGTGAAACTCAATGCCGATCGCTTCGAGAAAAAACTGCAACAATGGCAAAAAATCGCCATTGCCGCCTGTGAACAATGTGGTCGTAATATCGTGCCAACTGTTCGCCCTCTCATGCAGTTAGAGCAATGGTGCGCTGAAGATTACGACGGATTAAAGCTCAACCTACACCCTAGAGCTAAATATTCAATTAACACGCTACCGGCCCCTGTCAGTAAAGTGCGTTTATTGATTGGCCCAGAAGGTGGGCTATCTGATGAAGAAATTCAAATGACGGAACAATATCAATTTGAAGAAACGCTATTAGGCCCACGCGTACTACGCACCGAAACCGCTGGCTTATCAGCAATTACCGCCTTACAAGTTCGCTTTGGCGATCTAGGTTAATCCACAAATTTCATACCACATGCTGGTATTAATGAATTCGCCAACTATGGAGTATCAATGATGAAAATTGGCATCGTAATGGACCCGATTTCAACCATTAACATTAAGAAAGATTCAAGCTTCGCAATGCTACTAGAAGCCCAACGTCGTGGTTGGGAAATCCATTACATGGAAATGTCTGATCTTCATTTAGATCAAGGCAAACCTCTAGCTGATACCAAAATCGTCAACCTGTTTGAAGATGCCAATAAATGGTATGAATTCACGTCAGAACAATCGATCGAGCTATCAGAGCTTGATGCGGTATTAATGCGTAAAGATCCCCCTTTTGATACCGAATACATCTACGCAACTTACATCCTTGAGCGTGCTGAAGAACAAGGCACTCTTATCGTCAACAAGCCACAAAGCTTACGTGACTGCAATGAAAAAATATTTACCGCTTGGTTCCCAGAACTGACCCCAACAACGCTCGTCACCCGTAAAGCTGAAAAAATTAAAGCCTTCCGTGAAAAACATGGCGATGTCATTTTAAAACCACTTGATGGGATGGGCGGTGCGTCTATTTTCCGGGTTAAGCAAGACGATCCTAACGTTTCCGTTATTATCGAAACCTTGACCAACCACGGCCAAAACTACGCGATGGCGCAAACTTTTGTGCCAGACATTAGCAATGGTGACAAACGCATTCTAGTCGTTGATGGCGAGCCAATGCCTTACTGCTTAGCGCGTATTCCCGCAAAAGGTGAAACACGCGGCAACCTGGCAGCCGGTGGTCGTGGTGAAGCACGTCCATTGAGCGAGACCGATCTCAAGATTGCTCAAGCCGTAGCACCAACATTAAAAGAAAAAGGCTTAATTTTCGTTGGTCTTGACGTGATTGGTGATAAGTTAACAGAAATCAATGTTACCAGCCCAACCTGCATCAAAGAGATTGAAGCGGCATTTGACATTTCAATTACCGGTAAATTAATGGATGCCATTGAGCGACGTGTTGAGGCGGCTAAATAGCCCTGATTCACCGTAAAGCAAATCAGTATGGCGATAATTATGTCGCCATGCTTAATTTTTCCCTATGGAGAGCAGGATGAACCTAACTGATCACTTTTTGATTGCTATGCCGAGTATGCAAGACTCTCATTTTACTCGTAGTGTCATTTATATCTGCGAACACAATGAAGATGGCGCAATGGGGCTAATCATCAATGATCCTGTCGGTATTGATATTAGTAATATGCTCAATCAAATTGACGTTCAACCTGTCCACCCTAGAATTTGCCAACAAAGCTTATCTGCCGCAGTGTTAAACGGTGGCCCTGTCGCCAATGACCGTGGTTTTGTCTTACATACTCGTAAAGATACTTATCAATCAAGTATTGATATCACTGAAGCACTTGCAGTGACCACTTCCAAAGACATTCTAACCGTATTAGGCACCGAAGCTGAGCCGAAAAACTTTATTGTTACACTTGGTTATTCTGGCTGGGATTCAGGTCAGTTAGAACAAGAATTATTGGATAACGCTTGGCTAACCGCCCCCGCTAACCTAGAAATACTGTTTGATACTCCCGTTCATCTTCGCTGGAAAAAAGCAGTACAATTACTTGGGATCAGCGTTTCACAGCTATCTGGCGATGCCGGTCACGCTTAAGCTTCGCGATAATTACACTTATAGAGAAACATCATGTCCAACCAAACCATCATGGCATTCGATTACGGCACCAAAAGCATCGGGAGCGCCATAGGCCAAACCATTACTGGCACCGCCTCACCTCTCAAAGCTTTTAAAGCTCAAGATGGCATTCCAAAATGGGAAGACATCGAAAAACAAATTAAAGAATGGCAACCAGACTTAGTCGTCGTGGGTTTACCGACCGATATGCAAGGCAAAGATCTTACCGATATCACGACTCGAGCACGCAAATTTGCTAACCGCCTACATGGCCGCTTCGGAGTAAAAGTCGAGTTGCATGATGAACGTCTTTCGACTCAAGAGGCGCGCGCCGAGCTATTTTCAATGGGCGGCTACAAAGCTCTGACCAAAGGCAACGTCGACTGCCAATCTGCAGTAGTGATCTTAGAGAGTTGGTTTGAGAATATGTGGGATTAGGTTTTCGGCTAAAACCTAGAACATAACATTCGCCCCCGCAACTTAGGTTGTGGGGGCGTTTTTTTGACCGTTGCTCAACTCTAGGTGTTATGTTATAACATACGATATTGCTTATCTAGTAATATAAAAAAAGGATTTAAGATGCGCTTTTCAGTAAAAAAATCTGTCGTTTTATGTGCCGCTGTTTTCGCGGCAAGCGGATTAACTGGTTGTAATAGTGATTCTAATGATAAAAGCTCTAATGATAGTGACATCGTTATTTTAGATGAACTCTATGCAGGTAAAGACCCAAGTACCGTAGATGATGATGCTGTCGTGGGTGAAACTTATACTTTTGATGGCGGTATTCCTTTCTTTAAAGCGATAGACCAAACAGATGTTGATGAATTAAATGTAGCAATAGCAACCTTAGGCAAAGTAACTCAGCCTTATGACCTAGAAAGTGACAAACTACGCACTAACCTTCGTGCGCGTGTACGCTGTGGTAATGATTCAGTGACACAAGTCGTTGAACACATACAGCCAGATGGGCAAGGGGATTATACTTTCGCAGACCATCTCATCGATGATGGCAATGGTGGCTACGCAACAATTATAAATAAACCTTCTTACCAAGATACTAACGCTCGCTGGAAAGTCGGCCAACCAGAGTCTGGCATTAAAGGAGAATGGACTTACTCACCTGAAATTCTTGCCGTACCGCAAACCAAACAAGCTCTATATCAAGAGACAATGGATACTGCATTTGCTACCTTCCAGCAAATCAATCAAACCTATAAAAATGAAACGGCTCAAACTGTCGTGGATACACTAAGCGGCAGCATAGATGAAAATGTTTCTGATGTGAATGCTTTGATTGTTGGCTCAGAAAGTGATGTTGATGTGATTTTTGAACTAAATGGTTTGAAGAAAATTGAACATCCCGTGGGCTATGATGATGTTCAGTATGTCACTGTAGGTTCAAAAATTGGTGTTTATGAGTTGAGAGGTTCTCATAACACCTGTGAATACTCTTTAGCTATCCTTTCTGGTTCAAACTACGCTGCTGACATCATATATAAAACACTAGAAATTCAAGGCACCTATCAACCAGAAGACGAAATGACCGACGACATGTATTAAGTCTGACTGAAGTTTAAGCAACAAAAAACGGGGTGATTTCTCACTCCGTTTCTTTATGTCTCAGCAAGTGTGAAGAACTTAATCCATATCGATACGTATACCGCTGAGTGCACTGCTGCCACTGGTGTCGCTGCTGTGCGACTTCAGCATCAAGCGTAGATCGTTGGCCGAGTCGGCACTGTGGAACGCGTCCTCTTCGGTGATCTTGTCTTCGATGATCAACTTAAATAGTGCTTGGTCAAAGGTTTGCATGCCACTTTCACCCGATTTTAGCATCGTCGATTTTAGCCCGTGCAATTCGCCACGACGGATTAAATCTGACACGCGTGGCGTATTAAGTAGCACTTCAAAAACACCATGGCGACCATTGCCATACTTATCTCGTACAAGTTGCTGGGCAACCACCCCTTTCAGGTTCAAAGATAAATCAAACAAGAATTGTTCTTTTTGCTCTTTCGGCACTAAGTGCAAAATGCGCTCTAACGCTTGGTTAGCATTATTGGCATGCAAGGTTGCCATACACAAGTGACCAGTTTCAGCAAACGTCATAGCATATTCCATAGTTTCTCGGCTACGGATCTCACCAATTAAAATCATGTCTGGTGCTTGGCGTAAAGAGTTCTTCAGTGCCACATCATAACTTTCTGTATCTAGGCCAACTTCACGCTGAGTAACAATACATTTTTTGTGTTCATGAACAAACTCTATCGGATCTTCCACTGTCAATATATGACCAGTTTTGTTTAAGTTACGATAACCCGTCATCGCCGCCATCGACGTCGATTTACCTGACCCCGTAGCACCGACCACCAGCACTAAACCACGCTTTGCTGTCGACAGTTCTTTTAGCACTTCAGGTAAATGTAGCTCTTCCATACTCGGGATACGTGTTTCAATTCGACGAATAACCGCCCCTGGTAACTCTCTCTGGAAAAAAGCACTGACACGAAAACGCCCTTCTCCATGCGTAATGGCAAAATTTGCTTCATGAGTAGATTGGTACTCTTGGCGTCTTTCGTTATCCATCATTTCAAATAATAAGGCTTCTACTCCACCTTTATCTAATGGATCACCATGTGCTTTAAGCTCACCATCAATGCGAAACAAACATGACGCACCAACCGTCAAATAAATGTCCGACGCTTTGGATGACACCATGATTTCGAGTACTTGAGAAAGTTGCATACGGTTTCCTTTGGATTAATAGGGCGACGTTGGCGCTAGGGTTTCAATTTTGCTTTCAACTTCTTCTTGACTCACTAAACCTTGCATCAGTAGCTGTCGAGCCGCTTGCTCCATGGTTTGCATCCCCATCGCTGAACCAGTTTGAATAACCGATAACATTTGAGCGACTTTATCTTCACGAACCAGGTTACGAATAGCAGGAGTGGCAATCATCACTTCATGACAAGCGATACGCCCACCGGCATCCCCACCGCGTTTTAATAACTTCTGCGCAATCACCGCACGCAAAGACTCCGATAACATAGAACGAACCATGTTTTTATCTGTGCCTGGGAATACATCAATAATACGGTCAATGGTTTTAGCGGCAGAACTGGTATGCAAAGTACCAAACACTAAGTGACCAGTTTCAGCAGCCGTTAATGCCAAACTGATGGTTTCTTTATCACGTAGTTCCCCCACCAAAATTACATCAGGGTCTTCACGTAACGCCGAACGTAGAGACGCTTCAAAGCTATGAGTATCACGGTGAACTTCGCGTTGGTTAACCAAACATTTTTTATTCGAGTGAATAAATTCGATAGGATCTTCAATCGTCAGAATATGCTTTTTGTGATTACGATTAATGTAATCCACCATCGCCGCTAAGGTTGTTGATTTACCTGAACCGGTTGGGCCAGTCACTAACACTAAGCCTTTTTCATAATTAGCAATTTTTTCGAAAATCTCGGGTGCTGAAATATCTTCAAATGAAGGAATTTCTACCGGAATGGTACGAAATACAGCCGCACAGCCGCGAGATTGGTTGAAAACATTGACACGAAAGCGACCAATATTTGGCAGTTCAAACGAAAAATCGATTTCTAGTTTTTCTTCAAATTCGCTACGCTGGGCATCGTTCATAATATCAAAGACTAATGCATGAACATCTGAATGAGTAAAAGCTGCCATTTCCAACTGTCTGATGTCGCCATCAATACGTAAGATTGGAGGAACGCCAGCAGAAAGATGTAGATCTGATGCATTATGCTTTACACTAAATTCCAATAACTCAGCAATATCCATTTATATTCCTTATTGAAGAAAAACTATGATGTGTTCTGATAAAAATAGTATTCAACAAAACATTGAACAAATTAATCAGCAGATTCGTACCGCTGAGCAACAATATGGGCGCCATTCTAACTCAGTACACCTACTAGCAGTAAGTAAAACTAAGCCTATTGCCGCATTAGAACAGGCCATTGCCGCAGGACAAAAACGTTTTGGCGAAAACTACGTCCAAGAAGGCGTTGAAAAAATACAGTACTTTTCTCAACACTATAATCACAGTGACCTTGAATGGCACTTCATTGGACCCATTCAATCTAATAAAACTCGACCGATCGCAGAAAATTTTGATTGGGTTCACTCGGTAGATCGTGAAAAAATTGCGCAGCGACTCAATGACCAGCGTACCAACGACAAGCCATTGCAAGTTTTGATTCAGGTGAATACCAGTGGTGAAAGCTCGAAATCTGGTACCGATCATGAGCAAGTTTTTGCCTTGGCTAAGTTGATAAATGACTTACCGAACCTCACATTAAGAGGGTTGATGTCAATTCCTGAAAATGTCCCCGATTACCCAGCGCAGTTGGCCGCATTTCAGCAATTGGCCGAGTTAAACGACTCATTAAAAACACACTACCCTCAAATCGATACACTTTCGATGGGAATGAGTGGTGATATGCAAGCCGCGATTGAAGCGGGAAGCACGATGGTTCGTATCGGTACTGCTATTTTTGGTGCCCGAGGCTGATTTTTGAGTACAAAGCACAAGCGTGATGATGACTCAGTCGGTATACTTGCCTCAGACTATAAGACCATGGATTTAGATTAAATAGGATGACCTAATATGGAACAACGTAAAATCAGTTTTATCGGCTCTGGCAATATGGCGCGTTCCATTTTTGCAGGCATGCTATCCAGTGGCTACAAAGCAGGTAATATCACTGCAACTGGTCGCGATGAAGACAAGCTAAAACATCTTGCTGATTGTTACGGAATCCACACGACAACCGATAATGTCGCAGCCGTTGAGCAAGCAGAAGTGGTCATTTTATCGGTTAAGCCACAAATGATGGCAGAGGTATGCGCTGATTTTCAATCCATTGATCTGAGCAACAAATTAATCATCTCGATTGCCGCTGGTATTTCAGCTAAACGCCTGAACGAAATGCTAGGCCAAACGGTACAACTGGTACGCGTGATGCCCAATACCCCATCATTGGTGGGTAAAGGCATGAGCGGTTTATTTGCGACCGATAACGTCTCGGAAGATGACAAAGATTTTTCAGGCGATTTAATGTCTGCCGTGGGCGAAATTTGTTGGGTAGATGAAGAATCTGGCATTAATAATATTATTGCTGCCGCTGGCAGTGCACCAGCTTACTTCTTCTTATTTATGGAAGCGATGCAACAAGAAGCTATGGCACAAGGTTTCAATAAAGATACCGCGCGACTACTGATTCAACAAGCGGCTCTAGGCGCAGCTGAAATGGTCGTGGCGAATCCTGAACTCGATTTATCAACACTCCGTGAACAAGTTACATCAAAAGGTGGGACGACCGCAGAAGCACTCAAAACGTTTAACGAACATCACCTTTCTGACATCGTCGCCAAAGCGATGCAAGCGGCGGTTAGCCGCGCTGAAGAAATGGAAAAACTCATTTAATTTCGATTTAAATATTAATAACAAGGTTTGCAGTAATGAACTCAATGACTTTTTTAGTTTCGACCGTATTCGACCTCTACATTATGGTCGTGATTTTACGCGTATGGTTACAAATGGCGCGTGCTGATTTTTACAATCCGTTTTCACAGTTTGTTGTGAAAGCGACACAGCCTATCGTCTCACCGCTGCGCCGATTAATTCCATCGGTGGGTAACCTTGATCTCGCCACAATTCTTTTTGCTTATGTGTTAAGCGTCGCGAAATTCATCTGCTTAATTTTAATCTCCAATGGCAGTTTAGTATTTAGTGTGAGCTTCTTGTTGTTTGGCGCACTTTCATTGGTTAAAGCCATTGGTGGATTGCTCTTCTGGATCTTACTGATCCGCGCCATTTTAAGCTGGGTCAGCCAGGGTAATAGCCCAGTAGAATATGTGATGATTCAGCTGACTGAACCATTACTATCGCCAATCCGTCGTCTGTTGCCGCCAATGGGTGGTTTTGATCTCAGCCTACTGGTTCTGTTCTTAATCCTACAATTCGCCAACTATTTAATGGGCGATGTAGTCGGTCCGATTTGGTACCAGCTTTAATCCATGGCATATCCGGTACAACTCGCAGAAGAAGATTTACTTCTGCGAGTCTACATTCAACCCAAAGCAAGCCGGGATAACATTGTCGGCTTGCATGGCGATGAAATAAAAATTGCTATTACTGCCCCGCCTGTCGATGGCAAAGCCAATGCTCACCTAACCAAATACCTCGCAAAACTTTGTAAGGTATCAAAAGGTTCGGTTTGTATTGAAAAAGGTGAACTCGGCAGACACAAAACCATAAGAATCACCGAACCGACGGTAATTCCAGAGGCCATCCAAAGCTTACTTTAATAAGGATATATTGATGAAGAAATGGATCACTATTGCGATGTTCGCTTTATTTACTCTGCCAAGCCATGCTGCGCAATTCAAAACGATTAAGAATAGTGAAATCCATTATTCTGCTTTTAATTCTGCCATGCTGACGCCAGAAGTCGCCACTCAATATAAATTAAAGCGTAATGGGTATTCGGCCATTTTAAACATCAGCGTATTAGACACCAGTAAACTCGGCAAACCGGCAGTCAATGCAAAAGTCACTGGAAGCAGTAAGAATCTGATTGGTCAAACAAGACAATTAAACTTCAGGCAAGTGAAAGAAGGCGATGCGATTTATTACTTAGCAGAGTTTCCGATCTCTAATGAAGAAAATTTAACGTTTAATATTGATATCGACGCTGGTAACACTGGCAGCGGCCCTATCACCTTCAATCAAAAGTTTTACGTTGAAGAGTAAATAACACAGGATTTCAAATGAAAAAGCTCGTTCTTGCCACTGGCAACCAAGGTAAAGTCAAAGAAATGGCGGATCTGTTGTCAGAATTTGGCTTTGATGTTGAAGCGCAAAGCCAATATAACGTTTCTGAAGTGGCGGAGACTGGCACCACCTTTATTGAAAATGCGATTATTAAAGCTCGTCATGCAGCAAAAGAAACGGGTCTGCCTGCGATTGCTGATGACTCAGGGCTAGAAGTTGATGCGTTAAACGGAGCGCCCGGCATTTACTCTGCACGCTACTCAGGTGAAGGAGCAACAGACCAAAGTAACCTAGAAAAATTACTCGCAAACATGAACGACGTACCAGAAGAACAACGTAGCGCTCGCTTTCACTGCGTACTGGTACTGATGAAACATGAAAATGACCCAACACCATTGGTATGTCATGGTCAATGGGAAGGAAAAATCCTTACGGCACCGCAAGGTGAAAATGGTTTTGGTTATGATCCGGTATTTTGGGTGCCAGAAGATAGTTGTTCTTCCGCGGAACTAGAGCCGGTGCGTAAGAAGCAATTATCACATCGAGGTAAAGCCTTGAAGAAATTGTTTGCAGCGCTATCTAATTCTCCACAATATTTAAGTTAAGACATGACCTCTCTCTCTCCGCCACCATTAAGCTTATATGTACACATCCCATGGTGTGTACAAAAATGCCCGTATTGTGATTTTAATTCTCACGCTCAAAAAGGCGAGATCCCAGAAACCCAATATATTGATGCATTACTTGAAGACCTCAAAACGGATGTAGAAAAATACCAACTGATTCAAGCACCGCGTTTATTGCACTCTATTTTTATTGGTGGTGGCACTCCTAGCCTAATTTCACCTTCAGAAATTGGTCGTTTATTGCAAGGCATAGAAGCGCTATTGCCTTTTGAAGATAATATTGAAATTACTATGGAAGCCAACCCTGGTACCATTGAAGCAGAGCGTTTTGCTCAATTTCAAACTCAAGGTGTGAATCGTATTTCAATTGGAGTACAAAGCTTTGAGGAAGAGAAACTGCAAGCCCTAGGTCGAATCCATGGCCAACAAGAAGCGGTCAATGCCGCCAAACTGGCTCATAAAATCGGTTTAAACAGTTTCAACCTAGACTTGATGCACGGACTCCCGAATCAAACCCAGTCACAAGCACTCGCCGATTTAGATAAAGCGATTGAGCTTAATCCTTATCACTTGTCTTGGTATCAATTAACCATTGAACCCAATACCTTGTTCTACTCAAAACCCCCCATTCTTCCTGATGATGACGACTTATGGGATATTTTCGAACAAGGCCACCAGCGGTTAACTGACGCTGGTTATGTGCAATACGAAATTTCAGGCTACAGTAAACCCGGTTATCAATGCCGTCATAATTTGAACTACTGGCACTTTGGTGACTATTTAGGAATAGGTTGCGGATCCCATGGCAAGTTAAGTTTTGCCGATGGCCGAATTGTTCGCACCACTAAGGTCAAGCACCCTAGAGGCTACTTAGCGGCGTATCAAAACCTCGTCAAAAGTTACTTAGACACGGAAACCTTAGTCGAAGCGGAAGATCGTCCGTTTGAGTATTTTATGAATCGTTTTCGCTTAATCGAGCCTTGCCCGAAAACCGAGTTTGTCGAGCGTACTGGACTTGCGCTTTCCGTCATTGAAACACCAATCCAAACGGCGATAGAGCAAGGATATTTAACCGAAACGGAAAGCCATTGGCACATTACTCAGAAAGGTAAATTGTTTTTTAATGACTTGGTGGAGTTGTTTGTAGAAGAAGAATAAAAGACGAATCTCGTTTCTCGAACGCTTTGCTTCTCGTCACTTGAAATGACTATCGAGCGACGAGTAACGAGATTCCGATTGACGTATATCCAAAGTAATTGGAGTTGCAGGGAGGCGACAAGTGAATGAGGCCTCATGAGCATAGCTCGCCTATGTGATTGTGGCGAATGAACGCAGTCAACAAAGCTGCAGCTTCAAGTACGAAGGATATATCGCTTTAAAATATCGACCGCCCTAATTCGGTCGATAAGATTTCTAGCGCAGCAGTACCGGCGAGTGAGTTTCCTGATTTATCTAACTCCGGCGACCATACCGCAATACTCATTTCACCAGGAATAACCGCCACTATTCCACCACCTACACCTGATTTGCCCGGCATACCAACCCGAAACGCGAACTCACCAGCACCATCATATAGACCACACGTCGCCAATAAAGCATTTAAGCGCTTAGTTTGATTGGGGGCGACAATTTGCTTTTTAGTCTGCACCGATTGACCTTTATTAGCCAAATAGCTGAATGTTTTCGCCAAATCGACACAGCTCATTTTTAGTGCGCAAGCATGGAAGTAATTATTTAAAACAGGAATCACCTCATTTTCAAAGTTACCAAATGAGCGCATCAAATAAGCAATCGCGGCATTTCGGTCACTGTGTAGCATTTCCGATGCGGCCACTACTTTGTCATACACAATATGAGTATCACCCGAGAGTTGACGAGCAAATTCTAATAAACGTTGACGAGGGGCCGACAAGCGAGATTGCAGCATATCTGCCACCACAATCGCCCCTGCATTAATAAAGGGGTTACGAGGAATGCCTTGCTCAACTTCTAGCTGAATCATCGAATTAAACGCTTGGCCTGATGGTTCTTTACCAACACGTTTCCAAATTTCTTCAGATTCATACAGCCCCATCGCAAGGGTAAGGCTAAGCACTTTAGAAATCGATTGAATCGAAAACGCTTCATCGGCATCTCCTGCTTTGACGATTTTCCCATCATTGGTATAAACCGCGATCGCCAATTTATCATTCGGCACACAAGCCAAAGCCGGAATGTAATCAGCCACTTTACCCTTACCAATTAACGGGCGAACTTGCTCTAAGATATCATTCAATAATTCTGTGGTTGCTTGTGGCATAGCGCTTCCTATTTAGGGGTAATTCACACTTTTCTTGTATCAGATCATATTTCAAGCAACTTGAGTTTTTTATAGTGGCGGTTTTTGTAAAACAAATTCACTCATATAAAAATTATTAAATCAGTCGCTATTTCAACGAGCAAAGTGTCGCTGGTTATTTATCGCTGCAAGGATGGGATGTCATAGTGAAAATCATTATTAATGGTCATACTTTTAGTGTTGATGGAGAGCAAAATCTTCTCAACGCTGCAAAACAACATAAGATCGACATTCCCTCCCTATGTGGCATTAATACGCAGGGAAAAAAAGTCGCTTGTGATTTGTGTATCGTGGAAGTTTCTGATGGCACCACTCAACGCGCTTGTGAAATGCAAGTCTATGATGGGTTGCAAGTCACCACGGAATCTGAGGCATTAAGCGCACACCGAAAGCAAGCGTTGCAGGCGATATTATCAGATCACTACGCAGACTGTGAAGCGCCTTGTAAGGTCGCTTGCCCTGCTGGTGTCGATATTCAATCTTACCTTTATCATATCTCGCAAAATGATCATCAAAAAGCGATTGAAGTCATTAAACGTACCTTACCAATGCCACTATCTATTGGTCGTGTATGCCCTGCATTTTGTGAAACCGAATGTCGCCGTAATATCATTGATGAGCCGCTTGCCATTCGTCAATTAAAACGTCATGCCGCAGATGCCGATCTTGCCGCTCAACAAGCTTACGTGCCGCCAAGAAAATCAGCCAAACAAAAACACATTGCGGTAGTGGGTAGTGGTCCAGGAGGATTAACGTGTGGCTACTACCTCACCAATGAAGGTTATGAGGTTACCGTATTTGAATCGATGCCAAAAGCTGGTGGTTGGCTACGATATGGCATTCCAGAGTACCGCTTACCTAAAGATATTCTTGATAAAGAAATAGAATTAATGTGCCGTAATGGCATGCAAATTGAGCTCAATAAGAAGCTCGGTGATGACTTCACACTCAGCAGCCTAAGCCAAGAATTTGACGCGGTTTGCCTTGCGATTGGAGCATCAAAAGCAGTAGAAATGCACTACCCAGGTTCGGATCTTGATGGCTGCTATTTAGGTGTCGATTACTTAAAAGATTACGTTATGGATCATCGTTACACCACAGGCAAAAAAGTAGCGGTCATTGGTGGTGGTAATACAGCTATTGATTGTGCAAGAACCGCGGTGCGTGATGGTGCTGAAACCACGTTAATTTATCGTCGAACTCGCGATGAAATGCCAGCAGAAGATTATGAAATCTTAGAAGCGGAGCATGAAGGTGTGCAATTTTTGATGCTGACCAATCCAGTAGAAAACATTGCCGATCAAGATGGCCGAGTCTGCCAAATAAAATTAGAAAAAATGCGTCTTGGTGAAGCCGATTCATCGGGTCGCCGTCGCCCTGAGCCAACTGGAGAGTTTTTCATTCAAGCGTTTGATACCGTGATTGCAGCGGTATCTCAAAAGCCCGATCTCAGCTTTTTAGATAACGACAATATCGAACTGCCGTTATCACGCTGGAATACTGCTGAAGTTGATGAAAATACTATGCATAGTGGCAATGAAAACATCTTCAGCATTGGTGATTTCCGTCGAGGGCCCGCCACCGCTATTGAAGCTGTTGCTGATGGACGAGTCGCCGCAGAAGCCATTGACCGATATTTTCAAGGCACTATGGAGCATATTCCTGTTCGCCAATACGATTCTAAAAAAGAAAAATCGGTTAAACAGGTCGATCCTAAACAATTTGAAAGCATTCAAAAAATCGCTCGTGTTGTCATGCCTGAGCTGCCAATCAGTCAACGCCAAGGTAGCTTTGAAGAAGTCGAAACGGGCTTTGCCAATCAACAAGCCATGGATGAAGCTGCCCGTTGTTTAGAGTGTGGTTGCCAAGCCAATACCGATTGTACCCTACGTGACTACGGAACCGAATATGGCGTAATTGACGATGAGCTAAATAAGTCGATGCAGCAAAAGTTTGCTATTGATGATAGTTCTGAATTCATTACCTTTGATGCCAATCGTTGCATCAGCTGTGGCCAATGCGTGCAAGCCTGTAATGACCGTGGCGTGCATGGCGTTTTAAGCTTTTTGAAAAACCTTGATGGCACACCAATGATGCGCCCAGAATTACGTGCTGGGTTTGATAATGGAACTTGCTCAATGGGGGATTCCAATTGCGTACAATGCGGCCTATGTGTACAAGCCTGCCCAACAGGTGCATTAGTAGACGCGCGCGATAAATCCGAAAGCCGTCTGGATATTCTTACTCCGGTTGAAACCATTTGCACCTACTGTGGCGTCGGATGCAAACTCACTATGTTTGTTGATCAAACCAACAATAAAATCCGTTACGTACAAGGCGCTGACTCGCCAGTAAACCAAGGTATGTTATGTGTGAAAGGCCGCTTTGGCTTTGATTTTATTAATAACCACCAACGCTTAACCACCCCACTGATTCGACGTGATGGAAAGTTACAGCCTGCGAGCTGGCAAGAAGCGATTCAATTGGTTGCCGACAAGTTCAATCATATCAAGAAGAATTCGGGCTCAAATGCTTTAGCCGGTTTCTCATCGGCCAAAACCACCAACGAAGATAACTATGCGTTCCAAAAACTGGTACGTCGTGAGTTTGGTACCAATAACTTAGATCACTGTGCGCGTTTGTGTCACGCTTCAACGGTTACGGGATTAGAAGCGACGCTAGGCAGTGGCGCAATGACTAATGACATTCCCAGTATTCAGCATTCCAATGTGATCTTTATTATTGGATCCGATACCACATCAGCGCACCCAATTATTGCCTCACATATCAAACAAGCCATTCGTCATCAAGGATCGCGCCTGATCGTCGCCGATCCCAAACGCATTGATATGGCCGATCATGCCGAGCTTTATGTTGCTCAACGTCCAGGCACTGATGTGATGTTGCTCAATGGCATCATGCAGCAGATTTTATTACATAACTGGCAAGATCAAGACTACATCAATACCAATACTCAAGGCTTTGAAGCGCTAAAACAAGAGCTTTTAAAACCCGATTATGCACTGGATAAAGTCGAGTTAGTCACCGGTATTAAAGCCGAAGATATTAAACACATCGCACGCACAATTGGTACCGCCAAACGTACCGCAGTTTATTATTCGATGGGTATAACCCAGCACACAACCGGCCATGATAATGTAGTGTCTATTTCTAACCTACAACTGTTGTGCGGTAACATTGGTATTGAAGGCGGTGGAATCAACCCATTGCGCGGTCAATCTAATGTGCAAGGCGCTTGTGATATGGGCGCGCTACCAACCGACTTCCCGGGCTATCAAAAAGTCACCAATCCACAAGTTCACGCCAAATTTGTTGAAGCTTGGAACGCACCACAGCTTTCCAATCAAAAAGGGTTAACCTTAACTGAAATCATCGATGCGGCTTGCCATCAACAAGTGAAAGGCTTGTTTGTTATGGGAGAAAACCCAGTATTAAGCGATCCGAATCAAGCTCATGTCATTGAAGGCTTAAAAGCTCTCGATTTCTTAGTCGTGCAAGATATCTTCCTAACGGAAACGGCCCAATATGCAGATGTGGTATTACCCGCTTATTCATTTGCGGAAAAAACGGGTCACTTTACCAATACCGAGCGACGCGTTCAGCGGTTAACTCCAGCGGTTAAAGCGCCGGGAGAAGCGAAAGAAGATTGGTGGATCATCCAACAAATTGCTAATGCCATGGGTAGCGATTGGAATTACCAATCGGTATCCGACATTACCGCTGAAATTACTCAAGTGACACCACAATATTCTGGCATCACTTGGGATAAAGTAGGAAGAGACGGAGTGCAATGGCCTTGTAATGCAGCGAGTCCAGATGGAACGCGCTTAATGCACAGTAACGGCATTATGCGAGGTAAAGGTCAATTAATAGCGACACCATTTAGATATGCCGCTGAGTTACCCGATCCTGAGTATCCGTTAGTCCTGACGACAGGCCGCGTATTAGAACAATTCCATACCGGTACTATGACCCGAAAAACAAAAGGATTAGATAATCTCGCGGGGCCTCGCGCCATGATCAGTGTGCAAGATGCTGAAGCATTAGGGATTAAAAATGGTGAGCGATTACGTGTCTCAAGCCGTCGTGGGGAAATTGAAATCGACGCTTTTGTCACCAAGCGTATGCAACAAGGCGTAGTGTTTATTCCTTTCCATTTTGTAGAAGCGGCAGCAAATCGGTTAACGGTCACCGCCACCGATCCGCACGCTAAGATCCCAGAGTTTAAAGTCGCGGCAATCAAAATAGAGAAATGCTTAGCCAGTGAACCTGTAACAACATAAACCATTAAGCGTCATGCTTTAAGCCGCTAAATAAAAAAACCAACCGCACGGTTGGTTTTTTATTACTCTCAATTTAACGCCACATTAGCGATTACGGCGGAATTTAATATCCCATACGCCGTGACCTAGACGATGACCACGCGCTTCAAATTTGGTTAATGGGCGCTCATCAGGACGAGGGATAAAATCACCATCGGTGGCAATATTTTCAAAGCCCGGTGCTTCATTCATCACTTCAATCATGTGCTCTGCATAGTTTTCCCAATCGGTCGCCATGTGGAAGATGCCTTCACTTATGATGAGTTTTTGGCGAACCATTTCTGCGAAACCAAGCTGTACAATACGGCGCTTGTGGTGACGTTTTTTGTGCCAAGGGTCTGGGAAAAATAGCTGCAAGGTGATCAGGCTATTATCAGGGATCATGTGTTCGAACACTTCGACGGCATCGTGACACATAACACGTAAGTTCGTCACGCCAGCTTCTTGCGCAGACGCTAAACACGCACCAACACCTGGACTATGTACTTCAATACCAATGAAGTTCTTTTCAGGAGCATTCTTAGCCATTTCAACTAATGACGCGCCCATACCAAAGCCAATTTCCAGCACGACTGGATTGTCATTACCAAAGACTTCCTTCCAATCTAGGCGCTGTTGAACAAAATCAATGCCCATGGTTGCCCAGCATTCTTCAATCGCTTTTTCTTGGCCTTTAGTTAAGCGCCCTTCACGGCGAACAAAACTGCGAATTCTGCGTACAATTTTGCCTTCTTCATTTACTTCGTTAGTTGTTACTTCTGTCATGATTTCGCCTGAAGGTTATGCCAAGTTTTATTTTATTGCTGAAACTTAGCGATTGAAAATAATTAGCGGTTTTAAAATAGCATTAGCTATTCAAAATTAGGGTGAGAATTATCCAAAGATACGCTCAGGGTGCAAGCTTTTATCGCATAATAAAGCGACTTTATCGTCAGTTTATTACTCACTGCCATAATAGCTATTTATTTTCCCATAATATTTACATGGTTTACTTAACTGTATAGCTATGGTGGAATCAACGCCAATTAACATTCAAATAAAGAGCAACCAGTGAGTACCTTTTCTGATTCCATTTTAAATTGGTATGAAAACTTTGGCCGAAAAAGCCTACCTTGGCAACAAAACAAAACCGCTTATAAAGTGTGGTTGTCGGAAATCATGTTACAACAAACTCAAGTCACCACGGTTATTCCTTATTTTGAACGCTTTCTAGAGCGCTTTCCAACCGTCAGTGATCTCGCCAAAGCACATCAAGATGAAGTGCTGCATTTATGGACCGGTCTTGGTTATTATGCTCGTGCACGCAACCTACATAAAGCCGCCCAAATCGTAGAACAAGAGTATAACGGTGAATTCCCAACCAATATTGAACAAATGAATGCCCTTCCTGGCATTGGCCGTTCAACGGCAGCGGCTATTTTATCTTCTGTCTATAAACAGCCTCACGCCATATTAGACGGTAATGTAAAGCGAACTTTAGCGCGTTGCTTTGCGGTTGAAGGTTGGCCAGGACAAAAAGTCGTTGAAAACCAATTATGGGAAATTGCTGAGCAACATACCCCAGAGCATGATGTCGATAAGTACAATCAAGCCATGATGGATATGGGGGCAATAGTATGCACTCGCAGTAAACCGAAATGCGATTTGTGCCCTATTGAAGCGTTTTGCCAAGCTAAGGCTCAACAACGACAACTCGACTTTCCTGGCAAGAAACCTAAAAAAGACAAGCCCGTCAAAGAAACCTGGTTTGTCATGCTGTATCACAATAACCAAGTATGGCTGGAGCAACGCCCTCAAAGTGGTATTTGGGGCGGCTTATTTTGCTTTCCTCAACATCAAGACCAGCACATTGAAGCCCTACTTGATAATAAAGCGGTTCACGATACGCTGATCGAGAAAAAAAGCACCTTAACGGCGTTTCGTCATACTTTTAGTCATTATCACTTAGATATCACGCCTATCTTAGTCAAATTAAACAAACAACCGAGTTTGGTGATGGAAGGCCAGCAAGGTCTTTGGTATAACTTATCTCAACCGAAAGAAGTCGGGCTAGCCGCACCAGTAAAACAACTGCTGCATAGCTTACCCTACGAACTTAACGATTAATTCAATCTCTCAAGGAGCTCCCATGAGCCGTACTGTAAACTGTGTTTTCTTAAAGAAAGAAGCGGAAGGCTTAGATTTCCAACTTTACCCTGGTGAACTCGGTAAACGTATTTTCGATAACATTAGTAAAGAAGCTTGGGGACAATGGCAGCACAAGCAAACGATGCTAATCAATGAAAAGAAACTCAACATGATGGATCCTGAGCATCGTAAATTGCTTGAAACTGAAATGGTGAGTTTCCTATTTGAAGGAAAAGACGTGATTATTGATGGCTATACCCCACCAAGTGAATAATCAGGTATAATCGCAAACAACTTTTGTAGCAGGCATTGCTTTTCCCATTTTTGGGGTATCGAAAGCAATGCCTGTTTTGTTTTAAGTAAATGCGATTGACGATAAATTCGAACCCGACATGAATAAAAAACACTGGCTCTTACTCATCACCTGTATTGTTCTTTCTGGCTGTAGCCGAGAATTTATCGAAAGCGTTTATGATGTTGATTACACACCTTCGAACCGTTTCGCTAAAAACCTTGCGCCGCTTCCAGGCCAATTTGCTAAAGACACCGCTGCTCTCGATAGCTTGATGAACCAATTCTCCGGTCAAGTGGCCAATAAATGGGGACAAGACAATATCAAGATGGCTGGCGCTAAAACCTACGTTAAATATACCGATGGCTATCTAAACCGCGCCGATATCGACTTTGATAATGGTACTGTTACCGTAGAAACCATTGCCTCGACCGATCCCACCGCTCACTTAAAACAAGCGATTGTGACCACCCTACTGACGCCGAATAACCCCGCAAATGTCGACTTATTTTCATCCAAAGAAATCGCAATGGGCGGCAAACCTTTTTTATCCGATCAAGTGGTCGATCAGAATGGTCAATCGATCCAATGGTCTTGGCGCGCCAGTCAATTTGCTGATTACCTCATTAAAAACAAACTTCAAACGCGTACCGTTGATTTTAAAAAGTCTTATTTCGTCACGATTCCTATGGTTCAAAACCATTCGAAATTACGCAGTTATCAATATGCAGCGATCGTCCGTAAGGCTTCTAGACAATACGATATCCCTGAAGATCTTATCTATGCCATCATAAAAACAGAAAGTAGCTTCAATCCTTATGCGGTAAGTTGGGCAAATGCTTATGGCTTAATGCAGATCGTACCAAAAACCGCGGGCCATGATGTATTCAACTTAGTGAAAGGCAAATCAGGCATGCCTTCACCAAAATATTTATATAACCCTGCCAATAATATTGATACCGGAACGGCCTATTTCCATATATTAAAAACCCGTTACTTGAAGGGAATAAAAAATTCAACATCCATGCAATACAGTATGATCTCTGCTTATAACGGTGGTGCTGGGGGAGTATTTAATACCTTTGGTGGCGGTAAAACCAATGCCATCAATGACATTAATAGATTGCAAACCAATCAAGTCTATTGGGCACTGACTAAAAAGCATCCCAATTCAGAGTCGCGTCATTACTTAGAAAAAGTGACCCGATATCAAAAAGAATTTCATGCAATGAAATAATCATGGTTCGCAGAGTGCATCAAACCCTCTGCGTAATATGACGCAAAAAACAGCAAATCACTCTTTTTTGCTTAAATAGACAGCAAACAAACCTTTTTTTCGATTTTTTTACAAAAACAAGTTGACGATAGAGCAGAAAATCCGTTTAATAGCGCTCCGTTGCCCGGATAGCTCAGTCGGTAGAGCAGAGGATTGAAAATCCTCGTGTCGGTGGTTCGATTCCGCCTCCGGGCACCACAATTTATTGTTGGTGTCTTAAGTAATTAAAACAGCAACTTGTCCTAATTAGGGCAGCAAAAAAATTTAGTGTGCCGACTTAGCTCAGTAGGTAGAGCAACTGACTTGTAATCAGTAGGTCACCAGTTCGATTCCGGTAGTCGGCACCATTTTTTTGCCTCGATAGCTCAGTCGGTAGAGCAGAGGATTGAAAATCCTCGTGTCGGTGGTTCGATTCCGCCTCGAGGCACCATTATTTAGTTAACGACTGATTACATCAATTAGTGTTAAAAGAATAATTCCCCTTTAGTTCAGTCGGTAGAACGGCGGACTGTTAATCCGTATGTCGCAAGTTCAAGTCTTGCAAGGGGAGCCACTTTAAAAAACCTCATCATCTGATGAGGTTTTTTTTCGTCTCCATAATCTGCCAATTCGCGCCTTTCTCCTTTTACTTAGCTTATTTTTACCACTCTATGTAAGCATTATGTCAAACAGGCTAATTTTAGAATCGAGTATTCAATTTCGTTTTAGCACATGAAACTGGTAATGAATTTCTTCGAGAGAGCTTTCAAACTAACAATTTTTTATTCTGTCTTTTTTTGCCACGCCACCACACTCCATTCCACTCAAAAAAACAAATGGAGGTGTCTATGAAGCATCAACTTTCTCGACCAAAATTATACCTATGCATTAGCTGGGTTGGATTAACCTTACTCTCAAACTATGCACAAGCGCATGGTTACCTAGACTACCCAGCAGCAAGGCAACAAATCTGCGATATGGACGGCGGATACTGGGATTCAACCGATGGTAGCACCATTCCTAATGCAGCCTGTCGCGCAACCTTTCTTGAATCCAGTTGGACTCCTTTCGTGCAAAAGCCAGAGTTTTCAACTTTAGTATCCAATTACAATGACCAAACCGCTGTTGAAAGCGCGATTCCTGATGGTCAACTGTGTTCAGCTGGCGATAATGCTAAGCATGGTATCGACCTCCCCTCGCCTGACTGGCAGAAGACGAAGGTAGATTTAACTAACAATGGCAAAGTGACACTACAGTATCGAGCCAATACTCCACACAATCCTAGCTTTTGGAAAATCTATTTAAGTAAACCAAGTTACGATTCTGCGACGATGCCTTTGGCTTGGAGCGATCTGGATTTAATCGCTGAGTTTGGCAATCTAACAACCGTGGAGCTTAATGGTAAAAAGTATTATCAAATGGAAGTCACCTTACCAGAAGATAGAACTGGCAATGCCATTTTATACACACGCTGGCAGCGTCAAGATCCTGCAGGTGAAGGTTTTTATAACTGCAGTGATATTTCATTTGGTACAGACAACGGTGAAACCAACCCTAATAATCCTCTCGATAAATGGATAAGCAGGGGTAACTACCTTGCGTCAACCATTAACGCAAATGCTGGTGATACTGCTTGGCTACGTGTCTTTGATGAAAATGGCCAAGAGATCATATTTGAAAAGTCCCCAATTGATAATGATGCGGAAACGGTGTGGGCAGAATCCTTAGCAACAACCGTTAATCAAAAATACCCACAAATAGTACAAATTGGTTTAAAAGATTCAGCTTCACAAACGATTCAATATCAAAGCCAAGATCTGTATAGCAATTTAGTTTATCTCACCGATTCAAATTACAGCTATCAATTAGAAATTAAAACGGGAAATCACGCTCCGGTT
This sequence comes from Vibrio rumoiensis, assembly GCF_002218045.2. Taxonomy (NCBI): domain Bacteria; kingdom Pseudomonadati; phylum Pseudomonadota; class Gammaproteobacteria; order Vibrionales; family Vibrionaceae; genus Vibrio; species Vibrio rumoiensis. The sequence goes on along the minus strand of NZ_AP018685.1, from coordinate 667,007 downwards.
ATCAGCGCCCCAAGCAATTTAACCGTTCAAAGTGGTCAAAGTCTTGTATTTGAAGTGAGTGCATCGGATGCCGATAGCGACCCACTCATTTTTAGTGTTGATAAGGGAAATATCATTACTCAAACTGAAAACCAAGTTACGGTCAATTATCAAGCGCCCACTACCGATGTTCAACTGAATGAAACCATCATGGTATCTGTTGGTGATCCCATTAGTACAGCACAAGCAAATATCGCCATTACAGTGACACCATCGGAAAATGGAAATAACAATACAGGAGAAAGCACCTGGAGTAGTTCGGTTGCGTATAGTGCTGGAGATGTGGTGATATTTGAAGGCATAAGCTATACCGCTAACTGGTGGAGTAAAGGCGAACAACCTGATATATCGAGTGCATGGCAAGCTATGGTTAACTCAGAAGCTGAATGGGGAGCAGAGCAAGTCTATCACTCTGGAGATACCGTTACTTACCAAGGGATCTCTTATAAGGCGCAGTGGTGGACACAAGGCGATAGACCAGACTTAGCAGGCCCATGGGTTAAATCGTAATTAAAGCGGCAATATACGTCTGATAACCATGAATCCCTAACCTCTTGGTTAGGGGTTCTTTTTTACAACTCAATAATGTCATTGAGTAAAGCTTGATAAGCTCACCTCACAACTAAATCGGTTATACACTTCGACTTTAAAATCACTCAAAAATATTAAGCAATTTATTTTTATTCGTTTCGTGAGTCCGATATGAATTGGCCCTTCATTTTAGTTAAACCAGTATTATTTAGAGAAAATAACGACCATATTGTTATGATATCAGCCTACCAAAGGACAAAAAATTAGGATTGAAATCACGTAAAACCGTCTTTTTTTTGAACTTAAGTGTGAATAAATACACAATGACGACTATAAATTGCTCAAACGAACTTTTTTTTATATTTTAGTGTTGACGTTAGTCTCGAAAAACCGTTTAATACCCCCCGTCGCCCGGATAGCTCAGTCGGTAGAGCAGAGGATTGAAAATCCTCGTGTCGGTGGTTCGATTCCGCCTCCGGGCACCACTATTTATAGTTTGGTGTCTTGATTAAAAGACGTCAGATTTAAAAAATACAGTGTGCCGACTTAGCTCAGTAGGTAGAGCAACTGACTTGTAATCAGTAGGTCACCAGTTCGATTCCGGTAGTCGGCACCATTTTTCTAGCTTAACTTCTAGAAATAAAAAAGAATAATTCCCCCTTAGTTCAGTTGGTAGAACGGCGGACTGTTAATCCGTATGTCGCAGGTTCGAGTCCCGCAGGGGGAGCCAATTTAACATTGTTTGAACTAACGTTTCAGATAATGACAGTGCCGACTTAGCTCAGTAGGTAGAGCAACTGACTTGTAATCAGTAGGTCACCAGTTCGATTCCGGTAGTCGGCACCATTTTTCTAGCTTAGCTTCTAGAAATAAAAAGAATAATTCCCCCTTAGTTCAGTTGGTAGAACGGCGGACTGTTAATCCGTATGTCGCAGGTTCGAGTCCCGCAGGGGGAGCCACATTAAGAAAGCCCGATCACTCGATCGGGCTTTTTTTTTGTTTCTCGTTTCTCGTTTCTCGTTTCTCGTTTCTCGTTTCTCGTTTCTCGTTTCTCGTTTCTCGTTTCTCGTTTCTCGACAGAATAATACTGTAATCATATCTTTACAGTAAAAATATCGACACAGTTAATGAATTTCCTTAATTTAGATCAAGATCACACTTGTATAATTATCACACAATGCATTCATACTAAAAATATATCAGGAATACTCATATGAAAATCAAAACTCTCGCTTGTGCTTTTATCATCAGTACGATAGCGGCAGCACCAGCACTCGCTGATGCTAATAAAGGCTTTTATATTGGTGGTGGCGTAGGTGCTGCAGCTTTTGCTTCGCCAGACTTAGAAGATGATGTTGATGATGGTGATATTGATGGCGTTGATGATATTAACTTTGACAGCTCAGGCTTAGCCTACAACCTATACGCAGGCTACCAATTTAACCGCGTTGTTGCCTTAGAGTTGAGTTACAATAACTATGCAGATACAAAAATAAGCGCTCGAAGTTCTATCTCAAAGAGCTCAAGTTCAATTCCAGTGGGTAAATTTTCTACTGATGGCATGTCTTTAAGTGCAAACCTTGGCTATACCTTTGATAATGGCTTGCGTCCCTTCGCGCTTGCTGGCTTAGGGTATATCGATGCTCCCAATGATGACGGTGTTGCGTCTTTCCATGGTGGCCTAGGTCTAGACTATACTCCAACAGCACTACAGAGCCTGACTTTCAGAGCAGCCTACCAGTTTGATGCTTATGAAATTGACGCAGATGACGATTATGTTGCCATTTCAGGCATGATTACCGCTGGCGTGGCATACCGATTCTAATCATTCAAGAGGAGTGGCTATCAATGCGACTCCTCTTTTCTTTTGATATTTTTCGTTCACTTAACGACCGATTTAACCTCAAGTATTATTGACGATGAAAGTATTTATCATCTTATTACTCAGTCTATTGATCTCGGCAGTATCGATGCCTGTTTTGGCCATGACTTGGTATTTAGACCATAGCTATATTGATGTGACCACTCGAGTGTGCGTGTATCGATTAGGTAATCAAACACGTTTCGATTACTTGAGCGCAACATCGTTATGCCCTCTCAGTCAAGAATGGCCATAATGAAATAAACCAATAGCAGCCCTAATTCCTGCTATTGGTTTACATTAACAAGCCTAGCGATCTAGCCCACCAATACATACATACTTGGTTTCTAAGTATTCCTCTAACCCTTCTTTCGCGCCTTCTCGGCCATTACCGGATTGCTTCATACCACCAAATGGTGCGACTTCGGTTGAAATAATGCCTTCGTTAACACCCACCATGCCATACTCTAAGTTATGCGCGACGCGCCAAATACGATTCATATCTTGGCTATAAAAATAAGCCGCTAATCCATAAATCGTATCATTGGCCATTGCGATCATTTTATCTTCTTCCGAAAAACGAATGATCGGTAACACAGGACCAAAAATCTCACCTTGAACCAGTGGCCTATCATGCTCAACATCGATTAATATGGTTGGTGCAATAAAGTTGCCTTCTAACGAGCGCTCTTGATTGATTTGTCTTGCACCACGACCTTTCGCTTCTTCAATCAAATCAGACACTCTTTGCTTCGCCTCTTTTGAAATAAGCGGACCAATATCGGTTGATTCATCGAGCCCATTGCCGACTTTAAGTTTATCGACTTCCGCCACCAGCTTTTGAATAAATTCATCATAAACCGCCTCTTGCACATAAAAGCGGTTAGCACACACACAAGTTTGCCCAGCATTACGAAACTTACTGGCAATCGCCCCTTTCACCGCACTATCAATATCTGCGTCATCGAACACGATAAATGGCGCATTACCACCGAGTTCCATTGAGGTACGTTTAATGGTTGAAGCACACTGCATTTGTAGTTTACGACCAACTAAGGTTGATCCCGTGAATGAAAACTTACGAACAGAAGGATGATAAGTAAAAACTTCCCCTACATCATGCGCATTCTCGCCCACAACCATGCGTAGAACGTCTTTAGGTATCCCGGCCTGATAAGCAAGCTCTGTTACCGCAAACGCCGTCAGTGGCGTCGATTCAGAAGGTTTACAGATAAAACTACAACCCGCGGCTAATGCGGGTGCGGCTTTACGAGTGATCATCGCGAGTGGGAAGTTCCAAGGGGTAATCGCAGCCGCCACACCAATCGCTTGTTTTACGGTTAAAATGGTTTTGTCATTACTAGCTGAAGGTATGGTATTACCATAAGCTCGGCGCCCTTCTTCAGCAAACCATTCAATAAAAGAGGCTCCATAACGCACTTCACCTAGTGCTTCTTTTAATGGCTTGCCGCCCTCTAACGTAATCAACATGGCAAGATCATCTTCATTTTGAAGAATAAGTTGATGCCACTTTTTCATCAATTGACAACGTTCTGAAACGGGCTTTTTCTGCCAAGCTTTTTGCCCAGCTTCCATTTCTACCACGTCATGTTCAATTTTAGCCTGACAAGACATAGGAACGGTGGCTAACAAACTGTCATCGAATGGATTGAATACTTGCTGACCTTTTCCATCAGTCAAGACTGAGGCGAGGAGTGTTTGATTTTTTAATTGCTTCATATTCATCCCTTTTTCTAATTGATATATTTCAGTTTAGTCGAAATATTATTGATTCGATTTATCATAATGCGCTCTATAGCACTGAAAATCTAGCCACAAAAAAGCCCCAACCAAAGGTCAGGGCCATCCTAAAATGAAGTATCGCTGTAAGGTTAATCAATCCGAATAAAGAGTGTCTTCCCTTCCGGTTGGATCGTTGCTTGCCCTTGAATCGCAGTTCTTGGATCGTTAATTACTTCTATTTTGTCTTTAGGCCACCCATGCTTATAAAGGTATGGCTTAATGAAATGGTATCGAAGGTTACTCGGTACGTTAAAAGCGTTTGATTTAGTCAGTTGATACATATACTGACTCATTTTCGGCTCATCGACACTGACGAAAACTTTATCAAACTGCTCAGGCTGCTTGAGGTACCCAAAAGTATCGTTTGACTCCATGATGCTCGCCATCGCTTGTCGACTTTGTGTATAGCCATCATTGTAGTCATGCATCTGATAAGATAATGGGATAAAGAGCAGTAATAAAACTAGCCCACGCCATACTTTCTGTTCGATCAATAACAGCATTACCGCTAAACCAATGGGTAAAGTAATACCTGAGCGTAAAGGAACCGTCACGCCTAAAGGGACAACACTGGCATAAATAGACAACACAACTAACGCCACAATAAGAGTATATTTCAAATGCTGTTTTACCGCCCAAACAACAGTCATTGCGATAGGTAGATAAAACCAAGGGCTCAACGCTGAAATATACAAAGCATTACGTTCAAAATTGCCAGCACTCTTTAATACATTATCAAGCAAGCTGCTCACACTGGTCGATGGTGTAGAGCGCCGCCAGTTTGCAAAATGAATAAAACTTGCATGCTCAGAGATAACGTAGGTGTATGCATAGACCAGGCTATTCGCCACAACATAACCAAGCACATACCCTAGTGCCCACATTAACAAAAATTTGATGATACTAGGATAAGAAGCATGTCGGAGTGTCGATAAAAACAACAACGGCATCAAAAAATAAAATGCTGGATAGGTAGCAAACAACAAAATTCCAGACACAATTAATAGCGCAGACGGGTTGAGTTTTTCTTTCATGTAAGCAAATAACGCCAACATTAAGCAACCTGGGATTAATGTCATCGGCCATTTAAATAACATCGTAAAATAAGGCACATTGATGACCAGTAATCCAAAACATAGAGCTAACCACACATCCTTGCGAATCCCTAATGACAACCGATAGCCAAAATAAAAAATCGACAAATTACATATGATCACAGCAACATAAGAAGGAACGGACTTTAAACTATGAAACAATGCAAAGTTAATCCAACGACCTTCAGATACAAACTTATCGGTATACCCTCCCATATAAGGCAAGGCATCGTGAGCAATATCGGATAAAACCGACATTTGTACATTGTATAAGGTCGCGATCAGTAATAAACCAAACACCCCCCATTTAGCGAGTTGCGGGTAATCCAGACGAGCGTTTTGAGTAAATAGAAATGGCAATAAGCCTCGCATCGACACACCTTGCGTGAAGACTTTTTGATAACCTAAATAGTTCACCACCATAGAAACACCAATCGCCAATACTTGAGCAAAATAAACCACAAAGCCGCCGTATTGCACTAACCAATATAAAACTGCAGTCGAGCAACCGAGTGAGGTAAAATTCACCAGACAAAAAGGAACGAATTGGCCTGATTTTTTCTCACTTTTAAACACAAAGCTACGATTGAGTGCATAACTAATCAACATGCCAACTAGGTAGGATAATATGGACGATACGATATATCGCCCACTAAAATGATAAAGAGCAATAAATGCCAAATAAGCCGAAACGGTATTGATTCCTCCCACGAAACCAAAGCGCAGTTTTTGCTTAAAATCGTTATACAAGAAACTATTTAACATTTGCATCGGCTTTTGCGACATCAGATTCTCTGCTTTTCTTAATGATATACAACGGGCGATCTTTCGACTCATTATAAATACGGGCAACATATTCGCCTAAAATCCCAATCGAAATCAGTTGCACCCCACCCATAAACAAAATCGACACTAATATCGAAGTCCAACCTGACACCCAATGCTCCGTCAACAATCGAATATATACAGAATACAACAACATCAGCATCGCGATTCCTGAGCAAGCAAAGCCCATCATAATGGATAGTTTAAGCGGCTTAACGGAGAAGGATAAAATGCCATCAATACCAAATTTAACCATTTTCATTAATGGGTATTTAGACTCACCAGCAAAGCGAGCAGAGCGTTCATAACAGATCGAGGTTTGATTAAAGCCAATCCAACTGACCATACCGCGAATAAAACGAGATTTTTCAGGCATTGCAATCAAATGATCGACCACTTGGCGATCCATTAAACGAAAATCCCCTGTATCTAAAGGGATCGGTACCTCAGATAAACTATTTAAAATACGGTAAAACCATTTAGCGGTAAGCAACTTAAACTTAGATTCACCTTCACGATTAATACGAGTGCCATACACCACATCGAAACCTTGCTGCCACTTCTCAATCATATCGGCAATTAAACGAGGGGGATCTTGCAGATCGGCATCGATCAACACCACTGCATCACCAGTACTGACATCCAAACCTGCACTCACGGCTTGTTGATGACCGAAGTTACGAGAAAAAGAAATTGTACGGACGTTGGTATGCTTCTGACTATGCACCAACAGTTTTAACTCCGTATCATCCGAGCTACCATCATTAATGAAAATCAGTTCAAATTGGTAATTATCAATCGATTGAGTCACAGACATAAGCTCAGCCACCGTCGTATCAATCACTTCACTTTCATTAAAACATGGCACTACAATAGAAACTGTTTTCATAATCTACCCAATTTAGTTATCGCGGGAATAACACCAAACATCAGGTGTTGTGTCGTTTTACTTTTCTAATAAAAGCAAGAGATAAAGAGAGGGTTGAGTAAGCGACATAATATGACCGCGCCGATAAATGTAACAATTTGTATCTAAGATAATGCAATTAAGGCAAGGTTCACAGAATAATTGTGCTTTTGACGATTCTTTTACAATCCGCACATAGTGATGACCTGAAGTATGAAAATATAAAATCGAAGAGGTGTTGTACAAAAGGTTAAAGAGAGATTTAGCTGGTGAGATAGCAAAAAAGGCGCTCAATTGCTTGAGCGCCTTTCTTTAAATTTGGTAGCGGTAGGCGGACTTGAACCGCCACGCCCGAAGGCAACGGATTTTGAATCCGTCGTGTATACCAATTTCACCATACCGCCAAATTGTCACTCGAATAGCATATCGCTAAGGAGTGGTTCGAATTATACGTATGGAAGAGAGTGGCGCAAGTGTTAAATTTTCAAATTGGTTTGATCGCTGATATTTTCGCCATTAATGCTAGTTCGATGCACTTTTATACTTTAAATACTGGGGACAAATCGCTATTCTGCTGAAATTGTTTATTAATTAGATAGCTTATGAATTCAATAGCTCAAGTGAAACCTGCTGGTTTTTTACGTCGTTTGGCCGCTATATTCTACGATGCGTTGATTATTATCGCTGTAGAAATGATCGCCGTCGGTATTGTGATTGCGACAATGGAAGCACTATTATCTCAAGGCTTGGTCAGTTATGGTTCTTATATTGATGCCAGTGACCTACTCAATCACCACCCGATTTGGAGCGTTCTATTTCACGCTTATGTTGTGATGGTTTGGGTTGGCTTTTTAAGCTTCTTTTGGATGAAAGGACAAACTCTAGGCATGCGAGCGTGGAAGTTAAGAATACAAAATGAAAATGGTACTCCTATTACTTTCTTCCAATCTTTAATTCGCATGGCGACATCGTTATTTGGTTTAGGCAACATCACGGTTTTATTTGATTCAGAGAAACGTGCTTTGCAAGATATGTGGGCAAAATGCCAAGTTATTCAGTTAGCTAAAGTGGACTAACAACTAAAATCATATTTAATAAATACAAAAAGGGATGCTTGCTGGCATCCCTTTTCGCTATTTTATTAACGGTTAAATGATTATGCTTTGCGCCTCATTAACATCACTGCGACCGCTAAGAAAATCAAACTAGGCGCTAATGCCCCAATAATGGGAGGTATTCCATACACCAAACTCATTGGCCCAAACACTTCACTAGAAATGTAGAAAGTAAATCCGGCAATAACACCCGATAAAATTCTCGCCCCCATCGTCACACTACGCAATGGGCCAAACACAAAAGACAGTGCCATTAACATCATAACGGCAATAGATAATGGTTGGAAAACCTTACGCCAAAATGCTAGGTCGTAACGAGAAGGGTCTTGTTCGGAATCCTTCAAGTATTTAACGTAGCTGTACAAACCAGTCATCGACAGTTCTTCTGGTTTTACCGTTACTACCGCCAGTTTATCGGGAGTTAACGTTGTTAGCCATTCATAGTTCGCCACTTTAGTTTTACTGAGCTGAACATCATTATCCATTTTGGTGATTTGGACGTTCTTCATCATCCAGCGGTGATCCTCTTCATAACGAACGGTTTTAGATACCAGAATATCATTCAGTTTTTTATCTTGGTCAAACTGCCAAATCGTCACACCATCGAGTTCATCATCGCCATTCACTCGAGCGATATAGATGAAGTTATTGCCATCTCTCGCCCAGACACCATCTCGAACAGAAACAATGCTGCCACCAGCAACGGCCATTGCACGTGAATCTCGCGCCATTTTCTGCGCTTGAGGCGAGCCCCACTCACCTAAAATCATCACCATTAACATTAGTGGTACAGCGGTCTTCAATACCGACACACCAATATTTAATTTGGAAAAGCCTGAAGCTTGCATAACCACGAGCTCAGAGCTAGCCGCCAGCATTCCAAGTCCAATCAGAGCCCCTAACAAAGCAGCCATTGGGAAGAACATTTCAATATCACGAGGAATACTTAATACAACAAAGTACAACGCTTCCATCAAATCGTAAGTGCCTTTACCCACTTTACGTAACTGCTCAACATATTTGATGATGGCCGATAAACCAACCAAAGTGGCAAGACATAAAGATGTCGTGGCAATAATCGTTCGGCCAATATACCAATCAAGAATCTTAAACACGGCTCAGTTTCCTTTTTCTTAGTTTATCTCTGAGCCCACGTACAAATAAGCTATCTAAACTATTGAGAATAATTCCGGCAATCAGCAAACAAGCATTAATCGACCACATACCTAATGCAGGAGGAACGCTGCCATCCTCAACCGCAGATTTCATTGCACTGATTGCTAAGAAATAAGCCAAATAAATCAGGACTGCTGGGCCTAATTTAGCAAAGCGCCCTTGTCTTGGGTTTACCGAAGATAACGGCACGACCACCAAGGTAAGTAAGGGAATACAGACTATAAGGGTAATACGCCATTGCAGTTCAGCTTTGGCTTCTAGATCGTTTTTACCAATGAGCTCTAGTGTTGGAATCGCTTCCCATTTACGTTTTTTCTTTTGAACGTCACGCTGGCCAATAAGTGCCGAGTATTCATCATAGTCGGTATTGCGATAGTCTAAAGAGTTAGGGATGCCCTCATAACGAGTACCGTTTTGTAACGTAAGCATTTGGCGCCCATCAGCATATTCATTCACAACACCAGAGTTCGCGAACATCACACTTGGGCGAATCGATTCTCTTGATCTAGGTTGAGCAATGAAAACATTGGTAAGCTTTTTATCTTTGATATCATCAACAAAAACGACCGCACTGCCATCTGGCGAAGGCTGAAATTGGCCCTTTTTAAGTAAATCAATACTACTCGTTGCTGTGACTTGCTCTAACAGTTGAGTCACTTTTTCCTGGCTCCAAGGAGAAAGCCATAATGAATTCACCGCGGCAATACCACCAGTGATCACCGCTAGATATAAAGCGGCTTGTACTAAGAATTTATTACCGATACCGGTAGCATTCATTACCGTAATTTCACTCTCGGCATACAAGCGCCCAAAGGTCAGCAAGATACCTACATACAAACTCAAAGGCAGCATTAATAGCCCCATTGCTGGCATATTAAGGCCAACAATAGACATAATCATACTGGCAGGGATATCCCCATCAGACGCATCAGCCAACACTCTGATAAATTTTTGGCTCAAAAACACGAGAAAAAGCACAAAGAAGACGGCGAACTGGCTTTTGAGTGTCTCGCGGATCAAATATCTAACAATAATCACGCAGCATTACCTATACAAAACTTGTTTTTTTGACGGAATCACTATAGTTTTCCGATGAGTCTATTATTTTTAATGTTTTTTAACTATATTAATCTGTAAATATCGAGTGAATATTCTTCGATTACTCGATTTACTATTTCTAACTAAATGTTGTGTCGCTTAATTCTAGAACAGTTTAATCACTGGCAAACGAAGAATAAGCATTATCCAACATTTAGTTCTATTTGTCTTTAGGATGTAGGAGTACGCATGGAGTTCAGTGTAAAAAGTGGCAGCCCAGAAAAACAACGCAGCGCTTGTATTGTCGTTGGTGTGTTTGAGCCACGTCGCCTTTCTCCTGTCGCCGAACAACTAGATAAAATCAGCGACGGCTATATTAGTTCATTATTACGTCGAGGTGACCTCGAAGGTAAACCCGGCCAAATGTTACTATTACACCAAGTACCGGGCATGTTATCTGAACGTGTTCTACTTGTTGGTTGTGGTAAAGAACGCGAACTTGGTGAACGCCAATATAAAGATATTATCCAAAAAACCATCGGCACACTTAACGACACCGGTTCAATGGAAGCAGTATGCTTCTTAACGGAGCTTCATGTCAAAGGCCGTGATACTTACTGGAAAGTTCGCCAAGCGGTTGAGTCCACTAAAGATAGCCTTTACACCTTTGATCAATTCAAGAGTAATAAGCCTGAAACGCGTCGCCCACTGCGCAAATTGGTATTCAACGTACCAACCCGTCGTGAGCTGAATCTTGGCGAAAAAGCGATTGCTCACGGTTTAGCCGTTTCATCAGGTGTTAAAGCATCAAAAGATCTTGGCAACATGCCACCGAATGTTGCAAACCCTGCTTACCTTGCATCTCAAGCTCGCCGCCTAGCGGATGACTTCGAAACCATCACCACCAAAATTATTGGTGAAGAAGAGATGGAAAAACTCGGCATGCACTCCTACTTAGCAGTAGGTCGTGGTTCTCGTAACGAATCCATGATGTCTGTCATCAACTATAAAGGTAACCCAGATCCCGAAGCAAAACCTATCGTGCTAGTCGGTAAAGGATTAACGTTTGATTCAGGTGGTATTTCCTTAAAACCAGGCGAAGCCATGGATGAAATGAAATACGACATGTGTGGTGCGGCATCGGTATTCGGTACCATGAAAGCACTCGCGAAACTTAACCTACCAATTAACGTGGTGGGAGTGTTAGCGGGCTGTGAAAATATGCCAGGTAGTAATGCTTATCGCCCTGGTGATATTTTAACCACCATGTCAGGTCAAACTGTTGAAGTCTTAAATACCGATGCTGAAGGCCGCTTAGTACTTTGTGATGCATTAACCTATGTTGAGCGTTTCGATCCAGATTGCGTGATTGATGTCGCGACCTTAACTGGCGCTTGTGTGATTGCACTAGGCCATCATATTAGTGGCGTGGTTGCTAACCATAACCCACTCTCTCATGAGATTGTTAATGCGTCGGAACAAGCGGGTGACCGTGCATGGCGTTTACCGATGGCCGATGAATATCAAGAACAACTCAATAGCCCATTTGCCGATATGGCTAACATTGGTGGCCGCCCAGGCGGTGCAATCACTGCTGGTTGTTTCTTATCGCGCTTTACTAAAAAGTACAATTGGGCTCACTTAGATATTGCCGGTACAGCTTGGAAATCAGGTGCACAAAAAGGCTCAACTGGCCGCCCTGTACCATTATTAGTTCAATTCTTAGTGAACCGTGCATCTGGCTCTCAAATCTTGGAAGAATAAGCCGATTGTTAATTCGTTTATCTTAAACCAAGAAAGAGTATCAATTGGGGGCCATTCGGTCCCCTTTCATTTTAGTGAATTTTATTATGGCAATTGCAACGTTTTACATCATAGAGCCTAATAGCCCGCAAGATAACGAGCATGGTCATATCGATTATGTTGTGTACTTAGCCAGTTATTTTGCCTCGCAAGGTGCAAAAGTGTACATCAATGCCCAAGATAAAAACCAATCTGAAGCCGTTGACGAACGATTATGGCAAAAAGATCCTGAACAGTTTCAATCACATAACTTATCGGGAGAAGGCCCACAATATGGGACACCGATAGAAATAGGCTTTAGCCAAGTGAAACCACATCGTAATCGCCAGTTAGTCATCAATATGGCGAATGATAATACAATTTTTGCTCAGACCTTTGCACAAGTGGTAGACTTCGTTCCTTGCGAAGAAAAATCAAAGCAACAAGCTCGAGAAAGGTATAAAATCTACCGACAAGCTGGCTTTGAAATGCAGACAATAAACATTAAAAACGTTACTCGTAGCTCGGAAAAGCAAAGCACGTAAATCGAGTAACTAATAAATCGAGCAGCGAAGCGCCCTAGCAACGATAAAGCGCAGCGCTCTAGACTCGCAAAACATTATTTTTCACGCTCAACGTATCGATAAAAGAAGACTATGGAAAAGACATATAACCCAACATCAATTGAACAAGCGCTATACCAGCGTTGGGAAGAGGCTGGTTACTTTAAGCCTCACGGTGATACATCAAAACCAGCCTACAGCATTGTCATTCCACCACCGAACGTCACCGGTAGTCTTCACATGGGCCACGCCTTCCAAGATACCATTATGGATACCTTGATCCGCTGCGAGCGCATGAAGGGCAAAAATACCTTGTGGCAAGTCGGTACTGACCATGCAGGTATTGCGACTCAAATGGTAGTAGAGCGTAAGATCGCCGCTGAAGAAGGCAAAACCAAACACGATTACGGTCGTGAAGCGTTTATCGATAAAATTTGGGATTGGAAAGCTGAGTCAGGTGGCAACATCACTCGCCAGCTTCGTCGTCTTGGTGCATCTGTCGATTGGGATCGTGAGCGCTTTACCATGGATGATGGCCTATCTAATGCCACTCGTGAAGTATTTGTACGTCTTTACGAAGATGACCTTATTTATCGTGGCAAACGCCTAGTAAACTGGGATCCAAAACTGCACACTGCGATTTCTGATCTAGAAGTTGAAAATAAAGATAAAAAAGGCCACATGTGGCACTTCCGCTACCCATTAGCCGATGGCGTGAAAACGGCGGAAGGCAAAGACTACATTGTCGTAGCGACCACCCGTCCTGAAACCGTACTTGGTGATACTGGCGTTGCGGTTAACCCAGAAGATCCACGCTACAAAGATATCATCGGCAAAGACATCATCTTACCTATTGTTAATCGCCGTATTCCAATCGTTGCGGATGAACACGCAGACATGGAAAAAGGCACTGGTTGTGTGAAAATCACCCCTGCACACGACTTTAACGATTATGAAGTAGGTAAACGCCACCAGCTTCCAATGATTAATATTTTGACGCTTAACGCTGATATTCGCGATGCGGCAGAAGTCTTTACTACGACAGGTGAACCTTCTGATGTTTATAGCACAGACATTCCAGCACAATACCAAGGCATGGAGCGTTTTGCTGCTCGTAAAGCATTGGTTGCTGAAATGGAATCTTTAGGCTTATTAGAAGAAGTCAAAGATCACGATCTGACTGTGCCTTATGGTGACCGTGGTGGTGTGGTTATTGAACCAATGCTCACCGACCAATGGTATGTTCGCACTGCGCCTTTAGCGGCACCTGCAGTGAAAGCGGTAGAAGATGGCGAGATTCAATTCGTACCTAAGCAATATGAGAACATGTACTTTGCGTGGATGCGTGATGTACAAGACTGGTGTATCTCTCGTCAACTTTGGTGGGGCCACCGTATCCCGGCTTGGTATGACAACAACGGCAACGTGTATGTCGGACGTACTGAAGAAGAAGTTCGCGAGAAAAACAACCTTGATCCAGTGATCGTTCTGCGCCAAGACGATGACGTATTAGATACTTGGTTCTCATCTGCACTTTGGACTTTCGGCACAATGGGCTGGCCAGAAAAAACGCAAGATCTTTCAACTTTCCACCCAACGGATGTATTGGTGTCTGGTTTTGACATCATCTTCTTCTGGGTTGCACGTATGATCATGATGACCATGCACTTCGTGAAAGATGAAGATGGTAAACCACAAGTACCATTCAAAACCGTTTACATGACCGGCCTTATCCGTGATGAAAACGGCGATAAGATGTCGAAATCAAAAGGTAACGTGCTTGACCCAATCGATATGATTGACGGTATTGATCTTGAATCGTTAGTTGAAAAGCGTTGTGGCAACATGATGCAGCCTCAACTTGCTAAGAAGATTGAGAAAAATACTCGTAAAACCTTCGAAAACGGTATCGAACCTTATGGTACCGATGCACTTCGTTTCACCCTAGCCGCCATGGCTTCAACTGGTCGTGACATCAACTGGGATATGAAACGTCTTGAAGGTTACCGTAACTTCTGTAACAAACTATGGAACGCTAGCCGTTACGTATTGATGAATACTGAAGAGCAAGATTGCGGTTTTGCCGAAGGTGCGGAGCTTGAATATTCTCTAGCGGATAAATGGATTGAATCTCAATTCGAAATTGCCGCTAAAGAGTTCAACGCTCATATCGAAAACTTCCGTCTTGATATGGCTGCTAACACTCTATACGAATTCATCTGGAACCAATTCTGTGACTGGTACTTAGAACTGACTAAGCCTGTTTTATGGAAAGGAACGGAAGCGAAGCAACGTGCTACGCGCCGCACATTGATTACGGTACTAGAGAAAACATTACGTCTTGCTCACCCTGTGATCCCATACATCACAGAATCTATTTGGCAAAGTGTGAAACCTCTGGTTGATGGTGTTGAAGGCGATACCATCATGACTCAGGCAATGCCTCAGTTTGATGAAAACAACTTCGATCAAAAAGCACTAGACGATATCGAGTGGGTGAAACAATTCATCACCTGTATCCGTAACCTACGTGCAGAGTACGACATTGCACCAAGCGTACCGCTTTCTATCATGCTGAAAGCCGATGCAATTGATGCTAAACGTCTTGAAGATAACCTAGCGGTGTTAAGCTCTCTAGGTAAACTTGAAGATGTGAAAGTATTGGCTGAAGGTGAAGAAACCCCAGCGTGTGCAACGTCACTAGTTGGCAAATCAACCATCATGATCCCAATGGCAGGTCTGATTGATAAAGATGCTGAACTGGCTCGTCTTGATAAAGAAGTGGCGAAGACCCAAGGTGAAATCAAACGCATCGAAGGCAAGCTAAACAATCAAGGTTTTGTTGCTAAAGCGCCAGAAGCGGTAGTTGCTGCAGAGCGCGCTAAACTTGACGGCTACCAAGAAACCTTGGTTAAGCTAGAAGAGCAAAAAGCAACGATTGCAGCGCTGTAAAGATTCAAATCATAATCTCGGATATCGTTAATATCCATAAAGGCTGACCAGTAGGTTAGCCTTTTTTTCACGTCAAGAGCCCCTATCTTAAGTTTACTCACACAAGGCAGACTGAATTTTATATTCAAAAACAGAATTAATAGTTTTTACCTATTAAAGAAATAAATAAACTTGCACTTTACGAAATGAGAATTATTCGCAATAATGTAGTCAACAAATCAACAATGACATTATTCGGAGTCACAATGAAAAAGACATTCACATTCGCAATCTTACACTTTAGTGTGGCATTCACGGTTGCCTACCTACTTACTGGTGACATTATCCTCGGTAGCTTAATTGCGATGATTGAACCTATGGTCAATACCGTGGCGTTCTACTTTCATGAAAAAGCGTGGCAGCAACCAAAGTGGGCTCGTCTTGCGATGCTAAAACCAAGCCGTAAAACCGCTAGCTTTGCTGTTTTACACTTTAGCGTTGCTTTCCTTGTGGTCTACTTATTAACGGGAGATTTATTTGTAGGCGGTTTAATGGCGGCATTGGAGCCTAGTATTAATACCGTGGTGTTCTACTTTCACGAACGAGTATGGCAACGTAATGAGAAAGCAAAATTAAGCCTACATTGCCATCACCACGATCTACAACAACACAGCATTGAAATTTCAGAAGTGAAAAATGACCAAGCAAAAGTCTATTGAATCATTAAAAGACCTGATTAAAGCAAAGCCAGAACGCCCATGACTCCGAATATTTATGGGCGTTTTTATTTTTATTGCTCATGGTGATTAAGGTAAACTCTCTCTAATCATCGTTTTATTGAGAATGACACCACACCATGTCTTACACTATTCGCTCTATTCAACCACAAGATAACCCTCAAATCGCTCAAGTTATTCGTAATGTTTCAGCTGAATTTGGCTTAACCGCCGATAAAGGCTACAGCGTTGCTGATCCTACTTTGGACACTTTGTTTGAAGTCTATCAAGCGGAGCAATCTTATTATTGGGTACTGGTTGATCAAGATAATCAAGTGGTCGGTGGTGCGGGAATTGCGCCCTTAGCAGGCAAGCCTGAAGTATGTGAATTACAAAAGATGTACATTTTGAATCATGCTCGCGGTCAAGGTTACGCGCAAAAATTGATAGACACTTGCTTTAAGCAAGCCAGAAAAATTGGCTTTGAAGAATGCTACTTGGAATCAACGGCTGAACTAAAAGCCGCGCTGGCTTTATACCAAAGGTTAGGTTTCCGGCACCTTGACGCACCTTGGGGAAATACTGGCCACAGTGATTGTGAAGTGGTCATGGCAAAAGCGCTATAACCCCTCCCGATACGACTCACAATGGATAATGACTAATACTTTGCGTTTCAGATAAAGCAACATCAAACGTAAAATGATAGCCGTCTAGGTGAACATAAAGTTCAGTGCTACCAGATAAAGCCAGGTTACTGCCTTGCTCAATAATCGCTTGTTTAGGGGCGTCGACTTGGAAAATAGCCGTAACATGATCGCTTCTGACATCTAAAGGTATGGTGTAGGTCATCCCTTCGTATTTTATTTTTGTTGAAACTAACCCAGGCTTTAAGGTCGAATAATACACATCGACCTTTAATTCACAGCCACCACCATGATGCCAAATTTGCTCGGTCACCACATGTTGTAATCGAACATTACGAACCAAGCGTAAAAAAGGTGTGCGTTTAATCCCACTGACAATGTGGCTATCACTCACCGGCTCCCCTAAGTGACAAACTGGCGTCTCTTCCTCAATCAAGAAATCTTCATCGGGCTCTAACAACAGGATCTCAATTCGGTTTTTGCCTAAATTTAAGTAAGGTTGAATATCTTTTTGATAACGATATTGACTACCATCACAATCAAACACTGCAATTCCACCAACTCGTACCTCAGCATAACGATCGATACCATCGATAACGAGATCCACCCCTGCAAGCTCGAGCATTGATTGGTCAACTTCAATATCATGCATTAAATGCCATTCTTGCTGATCTATCTCCTGCTCAGTCAAGTGACTCGGTAGTACCGAGCTCAATTTAGCAGGAAAAGCGATATCCGCTTGAGGTATCGATAAATCGGTTAAAGGTGAAAGTTGCCAAAGGCCATCAAGTAAAAAATGCATAATCATCCATGATTCAATAGTAGATATAAAAATACCAGCTCTCAGCAGCTGGTATTTATTCGATCAACGAGTGAGAAAAACGTTATTCGTTATCGTAATCATCATTTTCTTCATCATAAATCGCATCCTCACCTTCATAAAAAGTGCCCCAGCCGTCATAAATGATGTCAAATTTCTCAGCTAAATGAACCAGTTTCTCAACTTGCTCATCAATAACATTAGCATCTAAAGCCGATTGCATGATCGCATCACAGCACAATACCTTAGTGCCGTCTTCGTCTTCCGTTTCTTCGGCTTCTAAGACTTCAAACCCCATTTGAAAAGCTTCCATCACCGCTTTTTCTAATGTTTCAAAGTCTTCAGCAAAAAGGTGGTGTTCAATATCGTAAAGCGCATCAGGATCACTACCATCTTCAATCAATGCTGCGATAATTTCACGTGTTTCTTCTTTTTGAAATTCAATCAGTTCTTCTACCGACATGTAATCGTCTTGCATAGATTGATCATTATTAGACATAGCTTAAGCTCCAGTGTGGGCGAATTTTCAATGTAGATTAATACGGTGTATTTTGCCATGAAAGCTCATACTAAGTAAGCGTTAATATGAAGGATGTTGACGATAAAAGATCAACGACATAACGTAATATGTCCATCGATAATAGGCTGACCTATGATGAAAATAGATGAATCCGATTCATATTGAGATTCACCATGCACCAGAAATAAATAAAAATTCACTTTATTGGCATTTTTATGTATAAATAACGTTTACCACAGACTCACAAGGACGTCGTTATGGCTTTCAACTTACGCAACCGCAATTTCTTGAAACTGTTAGATTTCACACCAAAGGAAATCGACTTTTTACTAGGCTTATCTCGCGATCTTAAACGAGCAAAATACGCAGGTTGTGAGAAGAAGTCATTAATTGGTAAAAATATTGCTCTAATCTTTGAAAAATCATCCACACGTACTCGTTGTGCTTTTGAAGTGGCCGCATTTGATCAAGGCGCTCAGGTTTCTTATCTAGGCCCTTCTGGCTCGCAAATTGGCCACAAAGAATCGATGAAAGACACGGCTCGTGTTTTAGGGCGTATGTATGATGGCATTGAATATCGCGGTTACGGACAAGCGATTGTCGAAGAGTTAGGTGAACATGCAGGCGTTCCGGTATGGAATGGTTTAACCGATGAATTTCACCCGACTCAAATTCTAGCCGACTTTCTTACCATGCAAGAGTACAGCCAAGACAAGCCTTTAAATGAGGTGAGTTTTGCTTACTTAGGGGATGCACGAAACAACATGGGGAATTCATTAATGGTTGGCGCGGCAAAAATGGGAGTCGATATACGCCTTGTTGCACCAAAAGCATTTTGGCCGGAAGAAAGCCTAGTTGAAACTTGTCAAACTATTGCCCAAAGTACTGGCGCTAAAATCACGCTCACTGAAGATGTGGCCGAAGGTGTTCAAGGCTGTGATTTCTTATATACCGATGTGTGGGTTTCTATGGGTGAAGCGGCGGATGCTTGGGATGAACGTGTTGCCTTGATGACGCCATATCAAATCAATATGGATGTGATCAAAGCGACCAATAACCCAAATGTAAAATTCATGCATTGCTTACCGGCTTTTCATAATGACGAAACCACCGTTGGTAAAGAAGTGGCTGACAAATATGGCATGAAAGGGTTGGAAGTCACCGAAGAGGTGTTTGAATCGGATTACTCGATTGTCTTTGACCAAGCGGAAAACCGCATGCATACCATTAAAGCCGTGATGGTGGCGACATTAGGCGAATAATAACGAAAACAATTATTCACTCGGAGCTTTAGCAAACGCTTGCGCTTACTTTTATTGGGAGTATAATTTCCGCCAATTATCAAAGGAGTGAGCAATGCGACCGTTAAGCCAAAACACCAAATTTTGCTTTAAGCAAATGGGCTTATTTAATTCTGTTATTGCTTTTATTCCTTCGTGATCAAGCCTCCTTATTTGGGAGGCTTTTTTGTATCTGTTTCTAGCGTGAATGTAAGGACAAATCATGGCGAACTCGCTCTATCAAAAGCACATTATTTCCATTCCCGAACTGTCTCGTCAGGAGCTTGAATTAATCATTCAAACTGCCGCGCAAATTAAAGAGAACCCTCAACCTGAATTAATCAAAGGTAAAGTCGTGGCGAGTTGTTTCTTTGAGCCTTCGACTCGTACTCGATTGTCTTTTGAAACCGCGATTCAACGTATTGGCGGCAGCGTGATTGGCTTTGATAATGCCGGCAACACGTCCCATGCGAATAAAGGGGAAACGCTTGCCGATTCCATCCGCATCATTTCTTCTTATGTCGATGCTTTTGTGATGCGCCACCCACAAGAAGGGGCGGCTCGTTTAGCTTCAGAATTTTCAAACGACACGCCGATCATCAACGCCGGCGATGGTTCAAACCAACATCCAACTCAAACCTTGCTCGATCTGTACAGTATTTATGAAACCCAAGGCACCTTAGATAATATCAACATCGCGTTTGTTGGTGACTTAAAATACGGCCGTACTGTCCACTCATTAACGCAAGCACTGGCTAAATTCAGCAATGTGCGTTTTTACTTTGTGGCCCCTGAAGCGCTCGCGATGCCTGATTATATTTGTGAAGAGCTTGATGACGCTGGGATTGAATATAGTCTGCATACCGATATGGATGAAGTGATTCCGAAGCTCGATATCTTATACATGACGCGCGTACAAAAAGAGCGTTTTGATGAATCCGAATACGCGCATATAAAATCCGCTTTTGTATTAACGGCAGCGGCATTGAGCCCCGCTAAAGATAACTTGAAAGTGCTTCACCCTCTCCCTCGCGTCGATGAAATTACAGTTGATGTTGA
This sequence comes from Vibrio rumoiensis, assembly GCF_002218045.2. Taxonomy (NCBI): domain Bacteria; kingdom Pseudomonadati; phylum Pseudomonadota; class Gammaproteobacteria; order Vibrionales; family Vibrionaceae; genus Vibrio; species Vibrio rumoiensis. The sequence goes on along the minus strand of NZ_AP018685.1, from coordinate 646,303 downwards.
TAAAACCCCATACGCTTATTATTTCGAACAAGCAGAAAATGGCGTTTATGCCCGTACCGCTCTACTCGCGCTTGTTTTAAACCAAACCTTATAATCACGGAGGCCTTCCATGTCTAAGCAATATCAATTACAAGTTGAAGCCATTAAAAATGGCACCGTGATCGACCATATTCCTGCCAATATTGGTATCAAAGTCCTGAAGTTATTTGAAATGGATAACTCAAATGAAAGAGTGACGGTCGGTTTAAATCTGCCCTCTTCGGCTCTCGGTGCTAAGGATTTGCTGAAAATTGAGAATACTTTTATCAGTGAAGAACAAGCGCAGAAACTGGCTTTATATGCACCCCACGCTACCGTTAACCAAATTGAAGATTATCAAGTCGTTAAAAAACTGGCGCTCACTTTGCCTAAAGTGGTGACTGATGTATTCAATTGTGCAAACAGCAATTGCATTACTCATAACGAGCCAGTCGCAAGCAGCTTTACTGTGATTGAAAAAAATGATGATATTCGCTTAAAGTGTAAGTATTGTGAGAAAAGTTTTTCTCGCGAAATCATGACAGAGAAATAATTCTTACCACGCAATAACAAGGAAAAGATAATGACTAAAGTACTGCATACTGAATCTGCACCCGCTGCGATTGGCCCATACGTTCAAGGCGTTGATCTTGGTAGCATGGTAATGACTTCAGGCCAGATTCCAGTGAACCCAACAACGGGTGAAGTACCTGCAGAAATTACGGCTCAAGCTCGTCAGTCTTTAGATAACGTTAAAGCGGTTGTCGAATCTTCAGGCTTAACGGTTGGTGATATTGTTAAAATGACCGTATTTGTAAAAGACTTAAATGACTTTGTCGCAGTCAATGAAGTTTACGGTGCATTCTTTGATGAGCATGACGTTGCCAACTACCCTGCGCGTTCTTGTGTGGAAGTGGCTCGTCTACCTAAAGATGTTGGCATTGAAATCGAAGCGATTGCGGTTCGTAAATAGCATTCAACCATCGTAATAAATAACGAAGGGAGGCCAATAAGCCTCCCTTTTTTGATTAAAAAAACACCAACACGATAGAAGTCATTGTCAGAGTAATGTTAGAATGTAGGAGTATTCACACGTAGGATAATTTATCCCCATGAAATTCATGATGTTATTTCGCCTTCAATTCGCCCTAGTGCTCCTATTGTTTACTAGCTCTAGTTTTGCCCAGTCGGCCGTGCTCTTAACCTTAGAGTCCGCTTCAGGACAACGCATAAGCTTAACTCGTGAAGAGTTAGAAAGCTTGCCGCAAACTACCTTTACGACATCGACACCTTGGACAAAAGGTATCCATAGTTACCAAGGGCCAAAATTAAATCTAATTATCGATAAGTTATCACAGCCACTTAATGGCATCCGGATATACGCCCTCAATGGTTATTCCTATGATATTGGCATCAAAGATCTTCAAAAATATCCCTTTGTTCTCGCATTACAGCAAGACTCTAAAAACATGACGTTACGAAATAAAGGTCCATTATGGGTTTTAGTGCCTTTTGATCAAAATCCTAAGTTTATTTCCGATGAGAAGCTACTAAACCAATCGGTTTGGCAGGTGAATAAAATAAGAGCTTTATAATGCGCCTGAATATCCCAAGAAACATCATGATAAATACGGCCTTTATCATGTTATTAGCGATTTTCACTTCCGGTTTTTTGTGGAGTTTTTACTTACAAAAGGAAAATAATCGCAGTATTGATCGTTTTTATCGTTCAACAAATTGGTACGCCAATAGAATGCTATACCAATCGGAAAACTTTCTATATCAAGTACATTTATATCGATTAGGAGCGGCGCCACTATCGGATCTCACAGAGAGCTATGATTTGGTTTGGAACAGACTACAACTCTTTTTAGAAGCAAGCACCACTGAAGTTTTACGTAAACGTCATCCTAGTGTGACCAAAGACGTCAAAACTCTATTTGCTCGCATAAAAAGTTTAGAGGATGACTTGAACCATCCAGAGGTATTACATTCCGCGGCCTTTGCGAACAAGATCGCTCAAGTAAAAGATGACTTATTAAACTTAAATTATTCTCTTAGCCGTGTACTCACTAGCAGTATTAGTGAAGGCACTCGCCAAAATAATGATCTTATTCAATTTTGGCAACTATCGGTTTTTATCATTACCGTTTTACTTTCCATTGCCTTATTAAGGCTAACCCGACGCTCATCGAAACTAGCAACGCTTGATCCTTTAACTCAACTTGGGAACCGACGAGCTTTAACTCACTATGTAAAACAACAATTAAAACGAAAAAAAGCCTTAAGCCTATGCGCTATCGATCTAAAACGCTTTAAACAAATTAATGATCAAATCGGTTATCAGGTTGGTGATCAAGTATTAGTCGAGTTCGCGAATCAACTTTCGTTACTCAAAGATTGCCATGCTTTCCGCCTTGGCGGTGATGAATTTGTACTGGTGGGCACTTATTCAGGTGCTCAGGCCAATTTGGCGCACTGGATAAAAGAACTCAAATCTCAACTTGAATTTGATTATCAATCGGACGATCACCAGTTTCCGGTCTTAGTTCGTCTCGGCATCACTTATACCGATGAGAATAATCAACCGGATGCTGAAACCCTATTAGACCAAGCAATCCATGCCTTAAATGAAACCAAGCAAGGCAGCAATGAAGATTATGCATTTTATGCTGATAGCGTTTTTCGTGTTGATCGCAGTAAGTCTAACGTAGAAAAATTACAAGACTGGGTTAAAAATCCTCAATCAACTTGCCCACTTTCCATTCGACTCAGTCCACTTTGTAACCCTGTGACTCAACAGAATGATGTTGTCGAATTTCATCTAACCTGGAAGGACGATAATTCTTTATGTGCTATCAATTGGTTGGCTGAACAAAGTATCTTATTACTTACTTTACCTCTTCTATTGGAATCGGCTTGTCAGCTCACCTCTCAACCCATTTTGATTCGGCTACATACCCCTTATCAATTAGAGCAATTAATTAAGACCGAAATACACCAATCATTGGGGCGACAGGTAATATTTGGATTACCAAACTTAGCAAAAATAAGCGACTCGTTATTAGCGCGTATAAAAGAGACGTCGATTAAGATCGCTGTAGAGCAAATCGGAACCGATGATCTGATTGAAATATCCAATATAGTGTATGTCGATTACTGGATACCAGGCAGCTTACCTAACTCGCCGGCGAAACAAAAAGTGCTATTAGAATTAGCTCAGATATTTGGCCAAATAACATTGTTACCCCCCAAAACCATGAAGAAAGCGACAACACTCGCTAGCATTGAATTAGAAATGAATCCTAATGGATAAGACAAGATACTCGGATCAATAATAAAAAGGAGTGAAATCATTCGCTCCTTTTCGATCATATTCATACAAAAGTTAGATTAGTGTCCAGCGGATGCCGGTGCCGCTCCACCTGATTTAATAAATGGTCCTTTCGCAAACCAAATAATGACCACCAAGAAGAAGAATAACCAACCAAGCATGTAAAAATAGTCGATCGTTGAGTTCATATAAGCTTGTGTCGTGATGATGTGGTCAACTGCCGCTAAATTAGCTTGGCTTTCCCCTCCCATCTTATGTAAATAATTAACGGCTGCAGGCTCATAGTTACTAACATGTTCCGTCAACGTCGCGTGATGAAAATCCGCTCGACGAGTCCATAACCATGTAGTGAGTGATGATGCAAAACTCCCCCCCAATACACGTAAGAAAGTCGTTAAACCTGAAGCATCTGCAATTTCTTGCCCATTAAGATTCGATAAAAATATTGTCGTTAATGGCATAAACATAAACGCCACTCCAATTCCCATAAATAACTGCACTTCTGCAATCGTAGAGAAATCAACAAACGTATTAAAATTCGAACGCATAAAGCAAGATAAACCGATCACTACGAATGATATAGTGGCTAATGATCTCATATCCGTTTTATGTGCATACCGACCAACCAAAGGGGTTAATAAGAACGGTAAAACGCCCATCGGTGCCGATGCAAGTCCCGCCCAAATAGAGGTATACCCCATATAAATTTGTAACCATTGAGGCAAAATAATATTAATCGCAAAGAAAGCGGCATAGCTCAATACCAGCGCAATAGTCCCAACGGTGTAATTACGGTCTCTAAATAGATATAAATTGACTATCGGGTGATCGTCGGTTAATTCCCAAATCACAAATGAAATCAAGGCAACCACTGCAATACAGGTCATGACGACAATATGAGTCGAGGCAAACCAGTCTGCATCATTACCGAGATCCAATACAACTTGCAATAAGCCAACCCCAAGTACTAATAAGGCAATCCCAATGAAATCAATCGGCATTTTAGCCGTAACATCCACTCGATCTTTCAGTTGCTGCCAAACGACTGTGCAACAGAAAATACCAATCGGTATATTGATGAAAAAGATCCACGGCCAAGAGTAGTTATCCGTTATCCAACCACCTGTGATAGGGCCAACGATTGGAGCAACCACCGTTACCATTGAGATCAATGCTAATGCCGCACCACGCTTTACCGATGGGAATATCGCCAGCAATAAAGTCTGACACATCGGAAACATTGGGCCGGCAAAAAAGCCTTGTAGGGCACGGAACACGATTAATTCAGGCATGCTGGTCGCAATTCCACATAGGAATGACGAAAGCGTAAATAACGCGACCGATAAAATGAACAGCCTCAGCTGCCCAATTCGACGAGAAAACCACCCTGTAAGCGGCAACGCAATCGCATTACACACCGCAAAAGAGGTAATAACCCAAGTACTTTGCTCTGAGCTTACCCCTAAATTACCGGCAATCGTCGGCAAAGCAACATTAGCAATCGTACTATCGAGCACTTGCATAAACGTGGCTAACGCTAAAGCCAAAACTGCAAGAGGTAAGCTAGGAGGCGTATATGTTTGATCGTTCATGAACGCCCCACTATTGCGCCGCTGCGGTTACACCAACATTGTCATGTAATATTTTTGCAACCAACTTATCGACTTCTTCAAGTGAATGCTGGTAAACATCAGTATTGTAACGAGCTTGTTTTTTGGCATGTTTCGCTAAAAGCTTGCCATCGGTATCTTTAATATCCACCTTCGCCACCATAGATAAACCAATACGCAGAGGATACTTATCTTGGTTTTGTGCATCTAAGTGAATTTTCACAGGTAAACGTTGAACAATCTTGATCCAGTTACCGCTCGCATTCTGTGCAGGTAATAGAGAAAACGCACTACCAGTACCAATACCCAAACTTTCAATTTCGCCTTTATATTCAACGTCTTCACCATATAGGTCAGAAGTCAGCGTCACCGGTTGGCCAATGCGCATATCTTTCATTTGGCTTTCTTTGAAGTTAGCATCCACCCAAACTTGATGAAGAGGCACAATCGCCATTAATTGGCTACCAGGTTGTACTTGACTACCTAATTGCACTGCACGCTTAGCCACATAACCACTCACTGGAGCAACAATTTGAGTACGGCTATTATCTAAATAACTTTTACGTAATGCAGCAACCGCAGACTTCACACCAGGATGAGTCGCTAAAACCGTATTGTCTACCAAGGCAACCGTCATTTGTAATGATTGCTCAGCGGCTTCTAATTGGCTCTTAGCCGCTTCTAATGTATCGCGATAGTGAATCAAATCTTCTTTCGAAATAGCCCCTTTCGCGACTAAGTTTTTACGACGATTATAATCGTTTAGCGCTTGGCGATATTCCACTTTACTGGTTTCAACTTTCGCTTTAAAGTTATCCGCAGCCGCATACATACCACGCACTTCGCGCACCTTACTTGCTAACTGAGCTTCGGCATTTTGCAAAGCAATTTGGGTATCGTTAGAGTCAAGGCTAACTAATACTTGACCTTGCTTAACAAAATCACCTTCATCAGGGATCACCTTAGTAACGGTACCTGCAATTTGCGGAGAAACCGTCACTAGGTTGCCATTCACATAAGCATCATCGGTTTCTTGGACAAATTTGGCATAAAGCTCGTAATAAGCAAACCAAGCGCCACCGATCACCAATAATGCAACCAATAAGATGAGAAAAGACGTTTTACGTTTGCTTCTCGGTTTTACAGCAGCTTCAATGTTTTGTTCTGTATTTTTCATGATTCAACCATTTGATCATCAATATAATTATATTTTGCCTAGGTAACTTAAGCGCTGGGTAACAATCGTTCTAATAAACCACTTAATTGTTTTACTTCATCAGGAGATAAGTCTCCCACAAGTGAAGGGCTTACCTGGCTTTCAATAACCGCGATGCACTCATTCAATACCACCTTACCTTCCGGGGTTAACAATAATATGACGCCCCTTTTATCTTCTGGGTTAGGCTGCTTTTCTAATAGAGACTTTTTCATCAAACGCTCCACCATGCGGGTCATTGAGCCACAATCGATAGCTAATAGCTTGCTGATCTCTGCTGGAGATTTAGTGCCATCAAATTCGATCGCAGCTAACACTTTAAATTGAGCAGAGCTGATATCGATTGGCGTTAAGTATTGATGAAGCAAACGTTCTTTATGCTGATTCACCAATCCAATTAACTTCCCTAACGGGATTCCAGAAGCATTGATATAAGAAGGATTCGTCATAAGGTGCCTTAAAATGTTGCCAGCCAAATTTACCTGCCTAGGCAAGTAGGTTGAAATTTTACTTGCCTAGGCAGGAAAGTGTCAATGAATATTTCAAAATGTAACCAATTAAATATCGCACTAAACTTAAGTTGTCGTGGCGATAATTCGCTTATCGATATAAGTCAGCTTTCTTGAGGGAAATAATTAAGTTAAGTAGCAGCCATGCTAAGATAAGAGCATTCGTCCACCATAAAAAGAACACGATTTCCATGAGATTTTTTAAGATCAATAACGGTTTCATTCAAGAAATCAGCTATAACGAACAAGACGACTTACCCTCTCTGATTAATCAAGCTGACTGGATTGACGCGCACGATCCAAGCAATGAAGAACGATATTTGCTATCACAACAATTAAAAATCCAAATTCCGGGAGCGAATGATGTAGAAGAAATCGAAGCCTCTTCACGCTATTTTGTCGATCATGAAGGCTTGCATGTTCACTCGTTATTTTTATCTCCCAGTGAAGGGCGCCATACCACAGTCAACATCGCCTCGATATTGCAAAAAGATAGACTAGTTACCATTCGTGAAGGCAGCATTGCGGATTTTCGATTATTACGCTTACGAGCTCGTAAAGGCCAAGTTCAATCGAATAATGTTCAATCTCTGTTCATCACCATCCTTGAACAAAAAGTCGAAAATCATGCCGATACTATTGAAGATATTCATCATCAACTCGAAAAAATCAGCTATACCGTATTGGAAGAAGATGAAGCAGATTGGGAAGATTGTATTAGTCGTTTAGCTCGACTAGAAGATAGTAATGGTAAGATTCGTTTATGTTTAATGGATACTCAGCGAGTGATTTCATTCCTGTTGCGCCACTTAAAATCAACGCCAGAAGAGCTAGAAACGTTACGTGAAATTGTACGTGATATTGAAACACTCATGGCGCATACCACCTTCTTATTTGAAAAGATCAACTTCTTGATGGATTCCGCACAAGGTTTCATCAACATTGAACAAAACCAAATCATTAAAACCTTCTCAATTGCCGCAGTGGTGTTTCTACCTCCGACATTAATTGCGAGTATTTACGGAATGAACTTCCACTTGATTCCAGAGTTAGATTGGACATTTGGTTATCCAATGGCGTTAGCATTAATGGTCGCTTCTGGCTTTGCCCCTTACTTTTATTTCAAACGTAAAGGATGGCTATAACATCTTCGTCTATCAATAATCTAAAAATAGAACCACATAAAAGCCAATGAAAATTCTTCATTGGCTTTTAAGTTTCAGTCTAAGCGTAATCACGCACTGAGTCATTACTTGGCGTTACGCAGAGCAACTTCTGCATCTAACTCTTCAAGTTTCGTTTTCATTTGATTACGACACTCTTTTAGCAACTCACGAACGTTTTCTTTACTGCAACCTTCAACGCTGATCGGAGGGAGCATTTCAACAATGACATGACCGTTATTCCAGCGATTTAGTTTTAGTTTATCTGTGGAGCTACAAACTATCGGAACAATCGGCACTTGAGCGGCAATCGCAGCATGGAAAGCGCCGGTTTTAAATGGCAGCAAACCTCGACCACGCGAGCGAGTCCCCTCAGGGAACATCCATACCGAGACTTTACTCTTTTTAATTTGTTCCGCTACTTGGCTAATGGTATCCATTGCTTTGCTACGGTTTGCACGGTCAATCAAAATATTACCCGTTAACCAGTACAACTGACCAAACAGTGGTAACCACACTAAACTTTTCTTACCTACCGTCACAACATTCGGCGTAACCGCTGACGAGATAGTAAATAAATCCCAGTTATTTTGATGGTTACCTAAATAAATATGCTGACCACGCTCGTAAGCATCATCAGGGATTCTCAGTTCAAGTTTTATTCCAAATACTTTAGACATTCGCCCAAACATGCGCCCAAAGGTAAACACATGGCGAGGGTTGCGTGGGCTAAATAAGCAGTAGCCACAACCAAAAATAAACATGAAGATAGCAAATATCGCGACAGCAATAATGCGTAGTATAGCAATCATCCAGTTTCTCCAATCACATAAAGCGCAAAGCAAATGCCAACGCCCTACACAATAAAAAAGCCGAAACCACGAGGATCTCAGCTTCCATTGCCAAGAAAAGTCAGCGCGATGAAGCACTCACTTTCTCAGGCTATTATTTAAAACGCTCGATATTTGCACCAAGCGCATTAAGTTTGTTTTCAATACGATCATAGCCGCGATCAATATGATAAATACGATCAACGATAGTTTCGCCTTTGGCAATACAACCTGCAATAACAAGGCTTGCAGAAGCACGAAGATCCGTTGCCATCACTTGTGCGCCAGTCAGACCATTCGTATCACCGCAAATCACGGTATTACCTTCAATTTCCGCTTTCGCGCCCATACGCATTAATTCAGGCACGTGCATAAAACGATTTTCAAAAATCGTTTCGGTAATTACGCCACTGCCTTTTGCCATCATATTTAGCAAAGTGAATTGCGCTTGCATATCGGTTGGGAAACCAGGGTGCGGCGCCGTTCGAATGGTGACTGCTTTTAATTCACGGCCGGTCATATCAAGACTAATCCAATCTTCACCTGACTCAACTTTTGCCCCTGCTTCTTCAAGCTTAGCAAGCACGGCTTCAAGTAAAGAGGCCTTGGTTTTACGACAAACCACTTTGCCGCCAGACACAGCCGCTGCAACTAGGAACGTGCCGGTTTCAATACGGTCAGCAACAACAGAGTGCTTGCCACCAGCAAGACGTTCAACACCTTCAATCGTAATGGTGCCCGTTCCTGCTCCTGTGATTTTTGCACCGATAGCATTTAAAAATGCAGCGGTATCTTCAATCTCAGGCTCACGAGCTGCGTTTTCTAATACCGTCGTACCTTCCGCTAACGTCGCTGCAGACATGATGGTGATGGTTGCACCAACCGATACTTTATCCATCACGATATGAGCGCCTTTCAAACGACCATCAACTTCTGCTTTAACATAGCCATCTTCTAGCGTGATGGTTGCACCAAGTTGCTCTAAACCATGAATATGCAAATCGACCGGACGTGCACCAATCGCACAACCTCCTGGTAATGAAACTTGACCATGCCCAAAACGAGCCACTAATGGGCCCAGTGCCCAAATAGATGCTCGCATGGTTTTAACTAAATCGTATGGCGCACAGTATTCATGAATTGGACCAGCATTCACATTTAACACTTCACCGTTACGTTCAACTTCTGCCCCTAAACGCTTAAGGAGTTCAATCGAGGTATCAATATCACGCAGAGCTGGGACGTTCGCTACTTCAACAGGACCTTCCGATAAAATCGCAGCAAATAAAATAGGTAGCGCTGCATTTTTAGCACCAGAAATGGTGACTTCACCTTGTAGCGGGCCAGAGCCGTGTACTTTAAACTTTTCCATTAATATAAGAACCTTGCTTCTTTATTTTTATTCTTTACTTCTTTTATAAGACAAAAAAGTAAGCAAAAGCCGGACAATCTATAGAGACATCAGCTTTTTATCGCGCGCCCACTCTTCAGGCGTATACGCTTTAATTGAGACTGCATGAATATCATTTCTTTGAATATATTCCATCAGAGGCGCGTAAATTAATTGTTGTTTTTTAACACGACTCATACCGTCAAAAACTGAATCAACCGCCACGACTTCGTAGTGACTGCCTTCACCTTTCACATGAATTTCCTGTAATGACAAAGCGTCATCTAATATTTGTTTTACTTGGATAATGTCCACGTAACCCTCTAAATTCTAACGTTCAGTAACCTGAATATGCTCAGAAAAAAGCGCATCGATATTACTAAGTTTAAATAATGTGTTTAGCTGACTAGGCATAAAAGACAGCATTATATGACAATTTTGACTTTTTGCATGCTGTAATAAATGAATCAACATAGCCATACCAGCGGAGTCCACCCGTTCGACTTGCTTTAAGCATACTTCATATTGTGGAATTTGCGGCTGCCAATGCTGTAATTGAGTCCATAAGGCCGGTACAGTATCACGAGTCAATTGACCAATGATAGAGGCTCGACATTCACTATCTTCATGCCATTCTGTTATCGCCACTATTTTTTACCTTCAAAAACAATGTCTTTCGCCGCTAATTGCGCTAACTCTTTGGTCACCGCCGGAATGCCATCTTGGCGAATTTTACTGTTCCATTCCGATTGTTTGCTTGAAAGTAAACTGATCCCTTCCGCGACCATATCGTACGCTTTCCACTCACCCGTTTTGGTGTTTTTCAACAAAGTAAATTCAAGTTTAATATTGGGACGACCATTATCAATAATTTCAACAGGGATAGAAAGAACTCGACGATCATCTTCGACCGCTTTTTCTGGCGCGAATTGAATCACTTGATCACTATATTGTGTTAACACCTGAGCGTAAGAGGTAATTAAATAGGCACGGAATCCATCGATGAAGTCTGCGACTTGTCGCTTATCCGCCCCACGTAAGTTTGGCCCAAGCAATTTTAATGCGGCGTATTGATAATTCACATACGGCATCATTTCTTGTTCAACGATGGTTTTTAAATAATTAGGGTTCGCTTTCACTTTTGATTGTTCGTCTTTCAGGCGATTAAAGGTTTGTTCAGCCACCGAATGCATCATTTGATATGGGTTAGAATTATCCACTTGCGCAGCATTCACACTAAACACCATACCAATACATGTCAGCAATAATTCGACTTTTTTCAACCACAACATAGATAACTCCTTGTACTTACTGGGCAGCGGATGAATCATTACGAGTATTATTCGATTCTTTACTGCTATATAAAAACTGACCAATCAAATCTTCTAGCACTAACGCTGACTTGGTGTCTTCAATAAAATCCCCATCTTTCAGTGTCGTGCTAACGCCATCCATAACAAAACCAGGAACGAGGCTGATATATTGCTCACCGATTAAGCCTGAAGTCAGGACTTGGGCACTCGAAGTGTCTGGGTACTCGCCAAACTTACGTCCAATCGACATGCTCACAACGGGAACATAATTTTTAGTATCTAAACTAATATCAGTCACTTGACCAACCACTACTCCGCCGACTTTCACAGGCGAACGCACTTTAAGGTTACCAATGTTATCAAAATAGGCTTTCAGGGTATAACTATCACTTGGCCCTATACTGGTAACATTCGCGACTTTAAACATCATCACTAAAATAGCAATCACGCCTAATAATACGAAGCTACCTACCATTAATTCTAAACGACGATTTGTTTGCATGATTTACTTCCAATATAAATTCATAATCAATGACCGAACATCAATGCGGTGAGAATAAAGTCTAGCCCTAATACCGCTAGAGATGAATGTACGACGGTACGAGTAGTGGCTCGGCTGATCCCTTCTGATGTCGGAATACAATCATAACCATTAAATAGAGCAATCCAGATAATGGTCACCGCAAACACCACACTTTTAAGTACGCTGTTGCCAATATCATACCCAAAGCTTACTGACGCTTTCATAGCTGACCAATAACTTCCGGCATCAATACCTTTCCATTCCACGCCAACAATTTGCCCACCCCAAATACCGACCGCCATAAAAATCATGGCAAGCAACGGCATCGAAACAACTCCGGCCCAAAAGCGCGGCGCCACCACTCGACGTAGTGGATCAATCGCCATCATTTCTAGGCTAGATAGTTGTTCAGTCGCTTTCATTAAACCAATTTCAGCGGTTAAAGCCGAACCTGCACGCCCGGCAAATAATAAGGCGGTGACCACAGGGCCTAATTCGCGTAGCAATGACAATGCCACCATCTGTCCCAAACTGCCTTCCGCGCCGTAATCCACTAAAATGATATAACCTTGCAAACTTAACACCATGCCAATAAATAAGCCGGATACAATGATAATCGCAAGAGATTGCACGCCAACGGCATAGAGTTGCTTGATAAACAGTGGGAAATTTTTATTCAATTGCGGCTTGCCTACAAGGGCTCCCCACAACATTAATGATGCTCGTCCCCAAGATTCGGCTAAAGCGATGGTACGCTTACCTATATTGGCGATTCTTTCTGACAAAGAATGAGAATTTCGGTCTGATTTATTCATGGCCCAAAATATCCTTCTCAATCGGGTAAGCAGGAAAATGGAACGGAACTGGGCCATCTTCTTTACCCGTTAGAAATTGCTGAACTCTCTCATCCGTACTTGCCCTCAACTCCTCAGGAGAGCCTTTTGCAATCACTTTTCCATTGGAGAGCAAATAAACATGGTCGGCAATACTCATCACTTCCGGCACATCATGAGACACCACAATCGATGTGACACCTAAGGCGTGATTAAGGTTTTTAATCAACTCCACCAGCACACCCATAGTAATCGGATCCTGTCCGACAAAAGGCTCATCGTACATAATCAACTCAGGATCAAGCGCAATCGCTCTCGCCAACGCAGCTCGACGAGCCATACCGCCAGAAAGCTCATTTGGCATCAAAAGGGCCGCCCCTCTTAAGCCTACCGCTTCCAGTTTAAGCTTCACTAACGTTTCAATTAAAGGTTCCGTTAATTCGGTATGCTCTCGTAGCGGAAACGCCACGTTATCGAATACATTCATATCGGTAAACAATGCACCCGATTGAAACAACATGCTCATTTTTTTGCGTACTTGGTATAAGCGTTGGCGATTTAACGTTGGAATATTATCGCCATCAAACCATATTTCACCTTTGGTTGGTGCAATTTGTCCACCAATTAAACGCAAAAGTGTTGTTTTACCAATTCCGGAAGGCCCCATAATGGCGGTGATCTTTCCTTTCGGGATCGACAGCGTCACATCATCGAAAATAACTCGTTGATCACGTTGAAAAGTTAACGATTTTATAGATACCAACTCCGCAGTCATAATCACTCTTTATGATAAATAACAAAACCAATACATTGCCGCATCATAAGCTTATTGAAGATCGAGTTCAAAATAATGCGTTAAATAATCTAAAAATCAGCGGTATTTATCCGTACTTTCATGCAAATAGCGCTAAATCATTAATAAATATGTCGAAGCTCTTTCTTTTTAGTGTTTGAAACGTCAAAATTGCGCCCCTAAATATCTTCAACTATTGAGCTACTGGGCTTTGTCCCTTAATGTAGGCAATAATGACTTCAACCATTAACTTACTTTAAGTGAAACAGGAATCATCATGTTACTTGCTGTTGTACTACTCGTCGTTGGTCTCGCACTATTAGTGTGGAGTGCTGATAAGTTGGTTTATGGATCGGCAGCCGTCGCAAAGAACATGGGAATTTCCCCATTAGTTATCGGTATGACGATTCTTGCTATGGGTTCATCTGCACCTGAAATGATGGTTTCCGCAACCGCTGCGCTAGAAGGAAAAACTGATACCGCAATTGGTAATGTACTCGGCTCAAACATTGCAAACATTGCCTTGATTTTAGGTATCACCGCGATGATTAAACCACTATCAATCAGCTCCACCATTCTACGCCGTGAATTACCATTAATGTTAGTCGTTACCTTGATTGCTGGTGCGTTAATGTGGGACAACTACCTAGGCTTCACTGAAGGGTTAATCTTAATTGCGCTATTTTTGGGTTTTATTTTAATCATGCTGAAAATTAGCCAAAGCGAAAAAGGCCAAAAAGATGTATTGGTTGAACAGCAAGAATCCGAAATACCCGATGGCGTAGATAACAAAGTCGCCATATTTTGGGTCGTTGTCGGTTTGATCCTACTGCCGATAGCCGCCGATTTATTAGTTGATAATGCCGTTATTATTGCGAAATATTTTGGCATGAGTGATTTAGTTATTGGATTAACCATTATCGCAATTGGTACTAGCCTACCAGAACTTGCTGCCTCACTGGCTGGCGTCCTCAAAGGTGAAGACGACATGGCGGTTGGTAATATTATTGGCTCAAATATATTCAACATTCTCGCCGTGATGGGTATTCCAGGGTTAATCAACCCATCCGTGTTAAGCGAATATGCGATGAACCGCGACTTTTGGGTAATGTTAAGCGTATCATTACTGCTAGTTGTGATGGCATTAGGTAAATCACGTAGCATTAACCGAATCGAAGGCGGAATTTTACTACTTTGCTTTTTAGCTTATCAGGGTTATCTGTTTTACAATATCAGTGCCTAAAGGTGAGCAATCTAAAATAGGCGGCCACACAGTCGCCTTTTTTATTGAACCCTTTATCGTTAACCAAACACTGCCCTTGCGATACTAAATACAAATATCCAGATTAGGAATAAGATTGATGTCGACTTCTTTTGATTACCGCTCTGTTGCCCAAGATGTTTTATCAATTGAAATGCGTGGCTTACAACAATTAGCGCAGTATTTTAATGATGATTTCCACAACGCTTGCGATATGGTTTTGAACAACCAAGGTAAAGTCGTGGTCATGGGGATGGGAAAATCAGGCCATATCGGTAAAAAAATTGCCGCCACATTAGCCAGTACAGGCACTTCTGCTTTTTTCGTGCACCCAGGTGAAGCAAGCCATGGTGATTTAGGCATGATTGAATCTGGTGATATCGTACTTGCGATTTCTAACTCTGGTGAATCCTCGGAAATTCTCGCGCTTTATCCTGTGCTTAAGCGCCGCCATATTCGCATTATTAGCATGACCGGTAAGCCTGAATCTAATATGGCAAAACTTGCCGATGTTCACTTGCAAATTACCGTACCAGAAGAAGCTTGTCCTTTGGATCTTGCCCCAACCTCAAGCACAACCGCAACTCTCGTAATGGGCGATGCATTTGCTGTGGCCTTAATGAAAGCACGCGGCTTTACTGCGGAAGACTTTGCACTCTCCCATCCAGGCGGGGCATTAGGACGTAAATTATTACTAAAATTATCCGATATTATGCATTCAGGTGATGCACTGCCAACCGTCAATCAAGATGCCCTTATTCGTGACGCGCTACTAGAAGTATCACAGAAAGGATTAGGCATGACCGCGGTAGTCGATAAAGATATGACACTACTGGGTATTTTCACTGATGGTGATTTACGTCGATTATTAGACCAGCGCATCGATGTCCATACCACGCCAATCAGCCAAGTCATGACCCAAAACCCAACCGTTGCCACGCCAAACTTATTGGCGGTTGAAGGTCTAAATATCATGCAAGAAAAAAGTATCAATGGCTTAATGCTATGCCAAGATGGTAAATTAGTCGGTGCATTGAACATGCATGACTTATTGAAGGCAGGAGTAATGTAAATGAGCCGAATGACCCCAACCCCATATGGACAAGCCCCTACGTCTATCATGAAAGTGGCTAAAAACATCAAATTATTAATCTGTGATGTCGATGGCGTGTTTTCTGATGGCTTGGTGTATATGGGTAATCAAGGTGAAGAGCTCAAAACCTTTCATACTCGCGATGGCTATGGTGTAAAATCGTTAATGCAAGCCGGCATCGAAATCGCCATTATTACTGGTCGACAGTCTCAAATTGTCGAAAACCGGATGAAAGCATTAGGTATTACACTTATCTATCAAGGACAAGACAATAAACTTGTTGCTTATGATGATATTTTAAGAAAATTAGACATATCACCAGAACACGTGGGTTATATTGGTGATGACTTAATCGACTGGCCAGTCATGGAAAAAGTTGGATTGAAAGTGTCGGTCGCTGATGGCCATCCGCTGTTAGTACAACGAGCCAATTATGTTACTCATATCAAAGGCGGCCATGGTGCAGTGCGTGAAGTGTGTGATCTCATTTTACAAGCACGAGATGAACTCGAAGCTTACCAAGGACTCAGTATATGATGAGCTTATCCAAACTCATTTATACCATACTCATTTTTATTGCCTCTTGGTCGGCTTACTATCTTTATGAGCAATCGGCTGATGAGGTCGATCAAGTGGCGCCAAGTTTAGAAGCGCCATTGTTTACCGGACAGCGCCTAACCAATACCAGTTATGATATTGAAGGATTGCGCAACTACAAAATGTACGCCGTCTCTTTAGAGCATTTTGCGCAAGATGGGCATACTGTTTTCCATCAACCAAAACTGATTGTTTACCGAGAAGGAAACACTGAAGAGTGGGTCGTAACTTCTGATACCGCCGTTCTTTCTAAAGATCATATTTTAACACTACAAAAAAATGTTATGGCTCGTAATGTCGTCGAAGGGGCGAGCTTTGATCGGTTAACGACAGAAGAAATGAAGATTGATCTCAACAGCAAGGATTTTTCAAGCGACACAAAAGTCACTATGGTTGGTCCTCAATTTATAAATATCGGCAACGCGATGAAAGGAAACTTTGAATCCAATCTCGCCACGCTCTTTAACCAAGTTCAAGGGAAATATGAAAATCTTACGCCTTAGTTCATTATGCCTTAGTGTATTGTTTTACTTATTCACCCCTGCAGCATCGGCATTAACTTCCGATCAGAAGCAGCCAATCCATATCAGCTCTGATAGCCAAGATTTGGATATGAAAAGTAACAAAGTAACCTTTACCGGTAACGTAAAACTTACTCAGGGTAGTATTCTGTTAACCGCTGATAAATTAATCGTTTTTCGTGACGCCAAAACCGGCGAATTAACAGAACTACAAGGTTATGGTCAACCTGCGCACTTTTCGCAAAAAACCGATGAAGGGAAGTTGATGAAAGGACAAGCGAATAGCTTATTCTATAACGTCGCTGGGGATAAACTTATCATGACTACCAATGCAGAATTACATCAAGACGATAGCGTAATCAAAGGCAAAGTCATTACTTACCATATTTCTAGCCAGAGCTTAAATGCCAGCAGTGGTGATGGTGAGCGAGTATCGACGGTCATTCAACCTGCGCAATTGGATAAGAAATAACTATGGCAACACTTAAAGCAGAAAAACTAGCCAAAACTTACGGCAGCCGAAAAGTAGTAAGCGATGTGGGGCTAGAAGTGAAATCCGGCCAAATTGTCGGATTATTGGGCCCCAATGGCGCAGGTAAAACGACGTCTTTCTACATGATCGTAGGCTTAGTCTCTCGTGATGAAGGTACGATTAGTATTGATGATACAGACATTAGTATCTTACCTATGCACCAACGCTCACGCATGGGGATTGGTTACTTACCCCAAGAAGCGTCTATTTTCCGGAAGTTGTCTGTCGAAGATAACATCATGGCCGTGTTGCAGACTCGCGATGAACTCACCAAAGAAGACAAGCACGATCGCTTAGAAGAACTGCTCGATGAGTTCCATATTCAGCACATTCGAAAAAGTGCTGGGATGGCACTATCTGGTGGCGAACGTCGACGAGTAGAGATCGCCCGTGCTTTGGCCGCGAACCCGAAATTTATTCTATTGGATGAACCATTTGCAGGGGTTGATCCGATTTCCGTTATTGATATCAAAAAGATCATTGAACACTTACGTGATCGTGGCTTAGGTGTATTGATCACCGACCATAACGTACGTGAAACATTAGATGTATGTGAGCACGCCTATATTGTGAGCCAAGGCCATTTGATCGCTAACGGTACTCCGGAAGAAGTATTGAATAACGAGCAAGTGAAGAAAGTATATTTAGGTGAACAATTCCGCTTATAACAGCTCTTTAGCGCCAACTTGGATGATGTGAGCGAAGGAATCGCCACTATCGACGTCGCCACACTATCGACTGAGATACTATACCCAAAGTAATTGGTGTTGCAGTGAGGCGACAAGTGAATGAACCCCATGAGCATAGCTCGTCTATGTGATTGGGGAGAATGAGCGTAGTCAACAAAGCAGCAGCTTCAAGTACGATGGGTATAAGCATCATTCAAGACACCATGAATAGGGATATTCCAGAACAAAAGGCATAGAGTATTGCATGAAGTCATCATTACAACTTAAGTTTGGTCAACACCTCTCCATGACACCTCAGTTACAGCAAGCCATTCGTTTGCTGCAACTGTCGACACTCGATTTACAGCAAGAGATCCAAGAAGCACTCGATTCCAACCCTTTACTTGAGATAGATGAAGACTTCGGTGAATCTAGTGGTGAGCTTGATAAAAACAGCGATAACGCTGAGTCTCAAGAAAACGCACAGCAAGACATGGCTGGCATTCAAGAAAGTGAACGCGAGCTTTCCGATAGTACCGAGCATATAGAGCAATCAACGATCAGTGACGAGCTGAGCATTGATGCGAGCTGGGAAGATGTTTATAGCGCCAATACCGGCAGCACCGGGATCAGTAATGATGATGAACTGCCTGTTTATCAAGGCGAGACCACTCAAACGCTGCAAGACTATCTGGAGTGGCAATTAGAGCTGACCCCCTTTAGCGATATAGACCGTACGATTGCGCTGGCCATTCTCGATAGCCTTGATGAATATGGCTATGTCACCGAAAGCTTAGAGGATATCCAACAAAGTCTTGGAAACGATGAGATTGAGTTAGATGAAATCGAAGCGGTGTTAAAGCGTATACAGCAGTTTGATCCTCTGGGTGTCGCTTCTCGTAATCTACAAGAATGTTTACTCCTTCAATTAGCTATATTTCCGGCAGACACCCCTTGGCTTAATGAAGCTAAAATGGTGTTACACAATTATATTGATTACCTTGGTAACCGTGATTACAAACTTTTGTGTAAAGAAGCTAAACTCAAAGAAGATGAACTCAAACAAATTTTATCGTTAATTCAGCAACTCGATCCAAGGCCAGGAAATCACGTCGGCGGTGACGATATTGAATACGTAGTACCCGATGTATCGGTATTTAAAGATAAAGGTAAGTGGACTGTTTCCATAAACCCAGACAGTGTGCCACGCTTAAAAGTAAACCAACAATATGCGGCTCTAGGTAAAGGAAACAGTACTGATAGCCAATATATACGTACTCATGTTCAAGAAGCTAAGTGGTTAATTAAAAGTTTAGAAAGCCGAAACGAGACCCTGCTCAAAGTTGCTCGCTGTATAGTTGAACATCAGCAAGATTTCTTTGAATATGGTGAGGAGGCAATGAAGCCAATGGTGCTCAATGACATCGCACTAGATGTGGACATGCATGAGTCAACGATTTCTCGTGTTACCACACAAAAATACATGCATACACCAAAAGGAATTTTTGAACTTAAATACTTCTTCTCAAGCCATGTCAGCACGGAAACGGGGGGTGAATGTTCATCCACTGCGATTCGAGCTTTAATCAAAAAATTAGTCGCCGCAGAAGACAGTAAGAAACCGTTAAGTGATAGTAAAATTGCAGCCCTTTTAGTTGAACAAGGAATACAAGTGGCAAGACGAACGATTGCGAAATATCGTGAATCACTCGGCATTGCCCCTTCTAGTCAACGTAAACGTCTACTGTAAAAAGTAGTAAATCAAAGAGGAAAGTTTATGCAAATGAATATTACGGGACACCATGTCGACTTGACCGATGCGTTAAATGAATATGTAAATACCAAATTCCAAAAGCTAGAACGCTTCTTTGACCATATAAATAACACTCACGTTGTATTACGGGTTGAAAAATTAGAGCAAATCGCCGAGGCTACCCTTCACGTTAACCAAGGCGAAATCCATGCATCCTCACAAAGTGAGAATATGTATGCTTCAATTGACGATTTAGTCGATAAACTGTCTCGTCAACTCAGCAAACACAAAGAAAAACTAAGTAGTCATTAACTATGCAATTAAATGAAGTATTGTCACTGGACTGCACCAAAACGGCAGTTCAGTGCACTAGCAAAAAACGTGCACTCGAAATCATCAGTGAAATCGCAGCGCAACATAGTGGCCTTGATTCAAATCGATTATTTGAATGCATGTTATCCCGAGAAAAAGTCGGTACTACAGGTATCGGAAATGGTATCGCGATTCCACATGGCCGCATGCTAGATAGCGACCAAGCGATTGCGGTATTACTACAATGTGAACAACCCGTCGATTTTGATGCGATTGACAGCCGTCCAGTTGATATTCTTTTTGCTTTGCTCGTGCCAGATGAGCAATGTAAAACGCACTTAACGACCTTGTCGCTGATGGCTGAAAAACTCAATGACAAGTTCACATTAAAAAGACTGCGTCATGCTCAAACCGATCAAGAGTTATACGACATCATGGTTGGTAATGCATGAACACAACAGAGTCTAAACAATTGCATGTCACCATTGTCAGTGGCCAGTCCGGAGCAGGTAAAAGTGTAGCCCTACGAGTACTCGAAGATCTAGGTTATTACTGTGTTGACAACCTTCCAGTCAATTTATTAGATGACTTTGTCGCTTCCGTTCGTAGCAGTAAACAAAACGTCGCCGTCAGTATTGATATTCGCAATCTTCCTCAAGATCCAACCGAAGTATCGACTACGTTGCAAAACTTAAAGCAATTGTATGACGTGAATGTGTTGTTTTTAGATGCGGATCAATCAACGTTGCTCAAGCGTTATAGTGAGACTCGCCGCCTGCACCCTCTTTCTATGCATAAAGATAAACTGTCTCTTGAGCAAGCCATTCAATTAGAAAAAGACCTACTGCTGAACTTAAAAGAAGAAGCCGACTTAGTGCTCGACAGTACCAATCTCTCTTTACATGAATTAAGTGAAACCGTGCGTATTCGTGTTCAAGGAAGAGAGTCAAAAGAATTAGTCATGGTATTTGAATCATTTGGATTTAAATACGGATTACCGAACGATGCCGATTATGTCTTTGATGTTCGCTTTTTGCCCAATCCACATTGGGTTCCAGAGTTAAGACCGCTAACAGGGCTTGATCAACCGATTATTGATTTTCTTAGCGCAGAACCTGATGTCCTCGAATTACAAGCGAGTATTGAAGGCTTTATCAATAAATGGCTTCCACTGTTAGAGAAAAATAATCGAAGCTACCTTACCGTTGCGATTGGTTGTACGGGTGGCAAGCACCGTTCTGTCTATATTACTCAACAACTTGGCGAACACTTCAAAACACTTGGACACCAAGTTCAAATTCGTCACACTAGCCTAGAGAAGCATCACGTATGAACAAAGAGTGTCAGCCAACCAACTCTCAATCCCCTAGCCCTCAACACACTAAATGCCAGCAAACGGTGTTAATTCAAAACCGATTAGGCTTACATGCACGAGCGGCAATTAAGTTGGTTGAACTGGCCCAAAGCTTCGACGCCATCATTACCATCAGTGCAGATGAGCGAGAAGTGACAGCAGATAGCGTGATGGGGCTATTGTTACTAGATTCAGCCCAAGGTCAATATATTGATATCACAGCCGAAGGTAGCCAAGCAGAGCAAGCACTTTCTGCCATCTGTGCATTAATTGAACAAAAATTTGATGAAGAAGAATAATCATTATTCAATCCGTCTTTATCCTTCCCTATTCTTGTTTACTCAATATAAAAATACCCTCGTTAGAGCACTATAAGCTATGACATTTATGCTTAAATTAAGCTAATATTCACACCTCAATATTATAGATGTTATTCAGGTTGTATTTAGGAGGCGAGTCATGGCTGAACCACAAGAGTTTGAACTCACCCATCAAACCCTCCAAGAAGTAACAGAAGCTATTGATGATGGTCGCTTTGTCCATGTTCGTCGCCAATTACAGGACATGGAACCTGAGGATATTGCTCACCTTTTAGAAGCCTCTCCGCATAAAAGCCGTGATGTACTGTGGCAACTTACCGATCCTGAAGACTACGGTGAAATCCTCGATGAACTTTCCGAAGATATCAAAGACAGCATCGTATCGAAAATGGCGCCAGAAAAACTGGCAGAAGCCACTGAAGGCATGGACACCGATGATGTGGCCTATGTCTTACGTAGCTTACCCGACGATGTGTCACGTGAAGTCCTCGACCAAATGGATTCCGCCGATCGAGAACGCGTCGAAACCGCCCTATCGTATTCAGAGGATAGTGCCGGTGGTTTGATGAACACCGACGTCATCACGATTCGTAGTGATGTCGACGTAGATGTGGTCTTGCGTTATCTACGCATGAAAGGTGAATTACCAGAAGCGACCGATGCTTTATATGTCATTGATAGTGACAATAAGCTCATCGGACATTTATCACTGACCGCTTTAATTACTTCTCAAACAGACACCCCAATTGCTGACTTAATCGAAGATGCCGATGAAACCATCACTGTCGATACAAGCGCAACCGATGTAGCCAGTTTGTTTGAACGTCGTAATTGGGTGTCTGCGCCTGTTGTTAACCAAAATGGCCAACTGGTCGGTCGTATTACTATCGATGATGTGGTTGATGTTATCCGTGAAGACGCCGAACACTCAATGATGAGTATGGCGGGTTTGGACGATGACGAGGATACCTTTGCTCCCGTAGTGAAATCAGTGCGCCGTCGTAGTATTTGGTTGGGCGCTAACGTACTCGCAGCACTTGCTGCGGCGTCCGTTTCCAATATGTTTGAAGGCACTTTAGCACAAATGGCCTCCGTTGCCGTATTGATGACAATCGTACCTTCAATGGGTGGAGTAGCCGGCAATCAAACCGTTGCCTTAGTTATCCGTGGTTTAGCGTTAGGCCACATCGGTAATACCAACCAACGTTCACTATTATTGAAAGAAGCAGCGATTGGCTTTTTAAATGGCTTATTGTGGGCCTGTATTATTGGCGGTATTGTGGTGTTATGGAAAGGCAGTGTGGTACTTGGCATGATCATGGCGGTCGCTATGCTAGCCAACTTACTGGCAGCGGGTGTTGCCGGTGTAAGCATCCCAATCTTACTCAAGAAGATGAATATAGATCCTGCACTAGCGGGCGGTATGGCATTAACCACCGTCACTGATATGGTGGGACTATCGGCTTTCCTAGGTCTTGCGACCTTGATGATTAAATTGAATATGATTTAAAAAGGTTACTAGGCCCTGGCCCCTAGTTCCTAGAAAGAGCGTTTTCGGAACTCGTGACTTGGGCGCTGCTCGATTCTCGAGAGTAGTTAACTTAACACCGTCATTCCAAAAGTGAGGAACGAACTGTTTGGAATCTCCTATCGTAGTTGGAGATCCTGAACTGCGCTCCTGCGTCGCTTTTCAGGATGACGGTTTTTCCCCTGAAACTAGGAACTCGTAACTAGGAACCGCTCTTTGATCTTTTCCTAGCCACGAGAAACGACCACTCGAGGATCGCTTATCTACTCCCCTGCAATCTTCATTGATTCAATCAAGATCGATCCAGTTTGAATTTGTGAACGAGTTTCAACATCGCAACCAACCGCAGAGATTTGGTTAAACATATCTTTTAAATTACCCGCAATGGTAATTTCAGACACTGGATACTGAATCACACCGTTTTCCACCCAGAAACCTGCTGCACCACGTGAGTAGTCACCGGTTACCATATTAACGCCTTGTCCCATCAATTCCGTCACGATAAGACCTGTGCCCATATCTTTGACAAGTTGACCGAAATCTTGACCCGTTGATTGCACAAACCAGTTATGAATCCCACCAGCATGTCCTGTTGGCGTCATACCCATTTTTCGGGCTGCGTAGCTGGTTAATAGATATGTTGATAACACACCATCATTGATGATTTGGGCATCTTTGGTATAAACCCCTTCACTATCAAACGCACCAGATGCTAAGCCTCGTAGAACGTGTGGCCTTTCTGCAACATTAAACCAACTCGGTAAAATCTGCGTATCTAAACGATCAAGTAAGAAGGATGACTTACGGTAAAGATTGCCACCACTGATCGCCATCACTAAGTGTCCTAACAAGCCTGTTGCAACATCCGCTTGGAATAAAACAGGGTATTTACCGGTTTTAACTTGGCGAGCGTCCAATCGGTCGATGGTTTTTTTGGCAGCCTGTAAACCAACACTTTCTGGAGTCCATAAATCATCTTTATGGCGAGCGATGGTATAACTGTAATCACGTTCCATTTCACCCGTTTTGCCAGCACCAATCACGCTACAGCTCAAGCTATGACGACTAGAGGCATTGCTCACGAGTAAACCATGGCTGTTGCCATACACTTTAATGCCGTAATGGCTATCGTAACTCGCACCATCACTCTGTTTGATCTTATCACTGTACTCTAACGCCGCTTGCTCGGCACGAATCGCCATTTCAGAAGCATAATCGGGATCGGGTTCATCTGGGTGAAACAGATCCAAATCAGGGATCTCTTTCACCATTAATTCTTTAGGGGCTGGGCCTGCATAAGGATCGGGAGAGGTAAACTTAGCAATATCGAGAGCGGCAGCAACCGCCTTTTGAATCGCAAGATCGCTCAAATCTGAGGTTGAAGCACTGCCTTTACATTGACCACGGTAAACGGTAATCCCTAAAGCACCATCGCTATTGAATTCGACGTTCTCGACTTCACAAGCATGGGTAGTCACGCTGATACCAGTGGTTTTCGTGATCGCAACTTCGACCGCATCTGCGCTGACTTTCGCGGTCTCCAACGCTTTTGCGACGGCAGTTTCCAATTCGATTTTTTGCTGTGCGATTTGTTGTTTTGCGTCCATATCCACTCTTATCTCATTTATTTCACTATTATTACCTCTAGGATAACAAGAATTTCGCTTTCTCCCCATAATTCTTGCTAAAATAGACCAATATCATTCTCATATTAAGAATAAGTAGAGACTATGGCTCGTAAAAACCAAAAAGCACCTTGGGAAGAAGAAGAGGAAATCATCTGGGTAAGCAAAACCGAGATGAAAGAAGACATGGAAGCCCTACAAAAGTTGGGTGAAGAATTAGTGGGATTAAAGCCTTCATCTTTAGACAAATTCCCATTAAATGATGATTTACGCGAAGCGATTGCCAATGCTCAACGTTTTCGCAATGAAGCAAAGCGCCGCCAATTACAATACATTGGTAAATTAATGCGTCAGATCGATCCTGAACCCATTCAAGCTGAGCTGGATAGATTACGTAATAAGCACTCGCAAGCTACAGCTGAATTACATAAATTAGAAGAATTGCGTGATCGTATTGTGACGGATATCGATCCGGCTATTGAAGATGTGATGGCAGAATACCCTAACGCCGATCGTCAGCGTTTACGCCAATTAGCTCGCCAAGCTCAAAAAGAAAAAGGCAGCAATAAGCCACCTAAAGCGTCGAGAGAGATCTTTCAATTATTGAAAGCATTGAAAGAGCTTTAAAAGATAAAAGAAAGTTGCGAGAGCCGAGTACGCTTCGCTTCGAGAACCGGGAAAAAGCAAAAGCATGCTCAGTCCCGGTTTATTTTTATTCCAAGTGCTTAATTCAAGCTTTCAATCTTTTCTCGCGACACGTAACACGTTACTCGAAACAGCTCTTCGGCTCCCTAGCGTAGCGTCCCCGTATCTCGTATCTTATTGCGTCCCACCAACCGTAATTGAATCCAGTTTCAAACTAGGTTGACCAACACCTACCGGTACGCTTTGACCAGCTTTGCCACACACACCAACGCCTTTATCAATCGATAGGTCATTACCCACCATTGAGACTTGTTGCATCGCTTCAATACCTGAGCCGACCAAAGTGGCACCTTTGACTGGACGAGTAATTTTACCGTCTTCAATTAAATACGCTTCTGATGCAGAGAACACAAATTTCCCTGAAGTAATATCAACCTGACCGCCACCAAAGTTAGGCGCATATAGGCCTTTCTTGATGGTTGAAATGATTTCTTCTGGAGTATGTTCTCCTGGCAACATATAAGTGTTGGTCATGCGCGGCATTGGCAAATGAGCATAAGATTCACGACGACCGTTTCCAGTTGGTGCAACCCCCATCAAACTCGCGTTATGCTTATCTTGCATGTAGCCTTTTAATACGCCGTTTTCAATCAGAGTATTGTATTGGCCTTCGACGCCTTCATCATCGATATTCAATGAGCCGCGTAAGTCTTTTAAGGTGCCATCATCAACAATGGTACATAAGTCAGACGTTACTTTTTGGCCTAATTTGCCAGAGAACACCGAGGATTCTTTACGGTTAAAGTCCCCTTCTAAGCCATGGCCCACCGCTTCATGCAACAAAACACCAGGCCAACCAGAGCCCAATACCACCGGCATAGTTCCAGCCGGAGCTTCATCGGCTTCAAGGTTCACTAAGGCTTGACGAATCGCTTCATCGGCAAAGTGAATCGCTTGGGTTTTACCATCTTCCATTGTTTGCATGAAAGCTTGATAGCCATAGCGACCACCGCCACCGGCGCTACCACGTTCACGACGATCGCCACGCTGCGCTAATACCGAAATGGATAAACGAACTAATGGGCGAACATCGCCAGCATAAGTGCCATCGGTAGCGGCAACGAGAATTTGTTCATAAACACCGCTAATGCTGACAGACACTTCTTGAATTAGAGGTTCTTTACTACGAATGTAGGCATCAATTTGCTTTAATAATTCGATTTTCTGTTGCTTATCTAGACTTTCAAGAGGATTCACTGCTTGATAAGTTTGCGGTGTCACGCTGCGAGTAAAGGCTTTTACTTGCGCATGTTGTCCTTGCTGAGCAATACCACGCGCTGCAATGGCACTTTGTTGTAAGCCATTAATGTCGATTTGATCAGAATAAGCAAAGCCCGTTTTCTCACCAGCTATCGCTCGAATACCGACGCCACGGTCAATGTTAAACGAGCCATCTTTAATGATGCTGTCTTCTAAGACTAATGACTCATGCCAGCTAGACTGAAAGTAAATATCCGCATAATCAATATGGCGAGTGGCAATGCTCGCTAATGTTTTTTGAATATCGCTATCGGTTAATCCCGACGGCGCTAATAATTCGCTTTCTACCTTAGTAAGTGTCATAGGTACTCTATTGTTTGGGTTTTAATTGACGGACAAATCGAGCATGTTGCATCACAGGCATGCGTTGTCGAATGTCTTGGTTAATCTTGCTATCAATGGTAACGGTTATATAGCTTGCTGTCTCGGGTAAACATTCAACTATCTTGCCCCATGGGTTAATCACCATAGAATGCCCCCAGGTTTGGCGACCACAAGAATGAATTCCAGTTTGTCCGACAGCGACGATCCAACATTGGGTTTCAATCGCGCGCGCGCGTAACAAAGGCTCCCAATGCGCTTGACCGGTGACATAAGTAAAGGCGGCAGGCACCACGATGACATCCGCACCTTGTGCACGTAATTGTTGGAATAATTCAGGAAAGCGCAAATCATAGCAAATAGAAAGCCCAAGATTGGCAAAGGGCGTTTGCGTAACCACGACTCGCTCACCCGCTAGAAAGGTTTCCGACTCACGATAGCACTGATGACCATCATCCACATCCACATCAAACATGTGCAGCTTATCGTAATCGGCTTGCAGCTCTCCTGCTGAAGAAAACACCAAACACGTCGTTTTGACGTCATCCCCAACTCGGATAGGAAAAGAGCCGACCACAAGCCAAACGCCATAATCACAGGCCAATTTCGCTAAAGCCGATTGAAGAGGCCCATTAGCGAGCGCTTCGGCATATTGATGGTAATCTTCTCGCTGCCCTAGAATAATCGCATTTTCTGGCAACACAACCCAATCAACTTTCTGGCCCTGCATCGCTTGTAGTTGTTTTTCAACAAACGCCAAATTCCCTTGAGGTTCAGGCCCCGAAGTCATTTGAATTAGTGCAACTTTTGACATATTCACACTCCTTGTGAAAGCGACGACAACTTTAAAATACGCGGCTCAGTTTCAAGTGCAATGCTAAGCCAGCTTGATTTATTTGGCCGACTTATCCAATTGGTATTCACCTCGACTACGAGAAATCTCTTTCACTTCCGGTGCATCCAATGGGCCTTTCACCGAATATTGAACCTTGGTAAATACATCAACAACAGGTGACAGTACTTTGGTGATAGCAAAAATCGCCACCGCGGTTTGAGGCGCAACGGCAAAAGCGGCAACCAAAGGCACACTTGAGGTTAAGTCAGGGATAAACGTCACTTCCGCATCCACTAAACGCGTATTAAGATCCGCTTGCCCTTTTAAGGATAGATCTCCTGCTGAACCATCCATCTCAAGATCATTCGTGACAAAAATCCCACGCTTAATATCACCACTGCCTTTGATGGAATCAAACGTCATACCGTCATCAAACACACCCGTAAAGTCGAGTTTCATCTTACGAACAATGGAATCTAAACTAAATAAACCTAACAAACGTGCCGCGCCGTTAACATCAGTGATCACGCCATCTTTAAATTCTGTTTTCAAGTGACCATTAAGCGTATTGGTTTTCACTGACCATGGAGCACCATCCCAGTTCGATGTAATCGAAAGATCAAATGACGCTTTTTGAATACCTGAGTTAATCCCAAAGCGAGCCATCACCTCTGAGTTATTCTTACCGGTTAAGCTAAAATCAAAATTAGAATGGCTTTTCTCGCCAGATAACTCCCACCAACCTTTTGCTTGTAGGTGATTTGAACCGGTTTTAAAGTCTAAGTTCTTCCAAACTAACTTATCTTTATCGTGTACAAGTTGCATATCGACAGTACCGACTTTATAACCTTGTAGCCATAGATCATCAATCTTCAACGATAGATTCGGCATGTATTGATGGAACTGACGATCAAACTCAGTAATTAATGGTTCATCTTTCGCTTTATCAGAAATAAGCTGAGCCCCATCATCTTGTTTTTCATCCCATTCAGGAATAAAGATATGCACACTTTTAAGATTCAGGCTTAAATCTTTCTTATTGCGGAAGTTCCCACTACCGACAATCTCACTACTCGATAAATTAAGCTGCCAATCTTGTGGTTTATGGATCCCACTGAGTTTGACTTGATGCCAATCTAAACCACCCAACACTAAGGTTTTGGTATGAATATTTATAATCTCAGGCATCGGAATCGCCGGCATATTGATACTAGCGGTACTGTTGGTGAGCTCTTTTTCACTCGTCGAATCAAGATTACCTTTATTAGGCATCGTCTTAACAACACTAGGATCCACATCCGCAGGCTTCATATTAAGTGAGTGTTCACCATCCATAATGAAATCAAACCAATCATCAGCATTGAACTTATTGGTATTGATCGAGAAATAGTGCCCACCAATTGGGCTCACCTTAAAGTCACCTCGACCAACGATAAGATTCGTCGCCGTCAATACCGGTGTTTCATGACGAATATCAATATCAGCTTGATATTTAGCGGTTGGTAGCGTGATACGAGCATTCACCGTTTCTTGATTACCCGCCGCTTGTAAACGCCCTTTCCCCTTAATCCCTAACCCTTTCCCTAATGGTGCAGGATATTGACTGGTTAAAAATTCCAAATCTGAGTTACCATCAATTTGGTAGGTGAAACCAACATCATTAAGCTGCAAGTCTACTCCAAGCGTCCAAGGTGCATTACCTGATAATGGTTGTAACCAAGAAGAATCAGTTTGTTTCTTTAACTTAGTGATATCGGCATCACCGACTACATCGATATTAACCGCATATCCTTGACCTTGAGTATGGCTATTAAAATCTAACGCAATAGGCTGTTCAAATAAATTGGCTTTTAACCCTGAACCGGTCACAACATCATTTTTAAAATCAATCTTTCCGCTTGCTTGCTCAAGCTTAATCGCGGGGGTTTGTACCGCAATAGGGTTATCTTTTAGTAATGCAAAACCACTGACATCAGGATCCCCTCCATCGAATGGAATAGACAAATTCAGTTCGGCGCTAACTGGGCCGGATACTTGAACAGCCGTCAATGCCGCTCCCACAGAATCCACTAATGGCGTTGACATCATGTAGTCACGTACCGATTCACCTTCGGCTTGCGCTTTAGCATGAATTTCTATGTGACCATCTGGTGCAAGATTAGGAATCACACCATCAATTCGGCTCGCATGCACATCCATCAAGGTTGCAGAATTAGAATGCAAATACATGCTTTGATTTTCAAACAGAAGATCGAGCTGCAAACCGGTGATTGCAGGCCACGTGGTATCAAAGCTAAAACGCCCATTTTCTAGCGGCACTTTAGCCTGAAAAATCCCCTTATGATTGGTATAAGGGAAATCACTGACAGGACCGTACCATAAGATCTGAGCTGTTTTAGCGCTCCCCGCTTGAATCGCACTGGAAAGATAATCGGTTAGATCACGTCCCAACGCTAAAGTGGGTAAATAGCGCCATGTTTCACCAGCCTTTTTAGCATCGGCTTCAACATACAAAGATAGAAATGGCGATTGGTCTTGTGGAAAATCAAGCTGAAATTCACCAATAGCAGACAGATCTGGTGTGGACACTTGAACTTTATCTGCCCAAAGTTTCCAACCAGTT
The DNA here is from genome assembly GCF_002218045.2 of Vibrio rumoiensis. Classification (NCBI taxonomy): domain Bacteria; kingdom Pseudomonadati; phylum Pseudomonadota; class Gammaproteobacteria; order Vibrionales; family Vibrionaceae; genus Vibrio; species Vibrio rumoiensis. The sequence continues at coordinate 615,463 of NZ_AP018685.1, read as the reverse complement.
TGATAGTTCTGCCAAACTAAGTTCACTTTACCTTGATCTATATTGAGCGGAGCTTGGAATACCTCACCATAAGGCACGACATCATCTTTTAATGTTGCCTTAATGGATGCGTTATTAGTATCACCGGTTACAGTAGCTGACAGCTTATTAATTCCAGGCAATAAATCCCATTGCTTAATCGCCACCTGATTTAAGGTCGCGGAATAAGTCAGCTTTTCGCTCTGCTTAGGAATATTAACTCGAATATCTTCAATCGTTCCTGATGGCTGTATATGATCTATCCATTTCATTGAGTCCTTTTGATTACTCAATATCCCAACTAATGGCGTCAGATTTTGGATATCTAACCGTGAAAGATTAAAAGCTTGATGCTCAGGCTGCCAATCAAGAGAAAATTGAAATTCAGGCCACTTACCATCATTCGTCTTTATTAAGAGATTTGATCCGTAAACCTTCCAACCTTCAGCATGGGGCTTTAAATTCACCACACCATAGTCAATATCAAGTTGATGCTGGTTATCCTTCCCCCCCCAAACTAAGTGAGAAGGCATTAACTCGACCGTAGCATCTGTAGGTTGGCCTTGCTTAAGCGTAAACCATGAATTTAGACTCACTTGTCCAGAGTCAATGGTGGTCGACTCTTTAATATATTTAGGCATCCAAGGCGTAATACGAATATTTTGTGCTGAGACAAAGAATTGCCCATCAATCTCTCGTAAATCCCCGTTCTCAGAAAAGTTAGCGATCACCGAAACTTTATTTATATTAGCACCCGCAATACTCACAACCCCTTCTGCACTATGCTGATTGACGTTGTTTTCCCAGCGTAAACGATCTATTTCGAGTAACCGAATTTCCCCATTAAGCGAAAGATATTGAATACTCGAATCGGCTAAAGAGAATTCACCTAATTGGCGTAAAAATAAATTTTGGACATTTTTTAGTGGTTCATCAGAGACATCCGATTTAGGCGCGGTTGCATCCTTTTTATTTGGCATTAAAGGCCAGCGGCTGAGATCCGCTCGTAAACCTTCAATTTTGACGTCGGCTAACTTAGGTTTTAAATGAATAAACGAAGAGATAAGATCGATTTCAGCATCCGCTTGATCAACACTCACAATGGGAATAGTTTCACCCGGTAAAAAAACCTGAACGTGTTTTAATGCTAGCGCTGGAGTAATATTACCCCAATAACCACGAATAGAATCAAATCGAACTTCAACACCGGTTGATTTCAATATTTGAGATTCTATTTCATCACGATAGCTATCAAGGCTAGGAAGAAAAAGACGCAGCAACGTGACGCTAACAGCCCATACAACCGCTATCGTTAATATTGTCCATAATAAGATTCGCCATAGGCGCTTGGGCAAGGTCACACTTCTCTCCGCTACATCATCACGACATCAAACTGCTCTTGAATATACAAAGGCTCAGCTTGAATTTTGACTTCTTTACCAATAAACACTTCGAGTTCCGCTAAGGCATGAGACTCTTCACCTTGTAAGGCATCAGCCACCGCAACGGCCGCATAGACAACAAATTTATCCGCATCGTAAGCTCGATTTACTCGGGTTACTTCACGTAAAATTTCATAACATACCGTTTCAACGGTTTTCACCGAGCCACGACCTTTACAAGTCGGACATCCTGAACATAAAACATGTTCAATACTTTCACGAGTACGCTTACGTGTCATTTCAACCAGACCAAGCTGAGTAAAGCCATTGATATTGGTTTTTACCCGATCTTTTGATAATGCCAGCTCAAGTGATTGAATGACTCGACGACGGTGCTCATCTTCTAACATATCAATAAAATCGATGATGATAATGCCACCAAGATTACGCAGGCGAAGTTGACGCGCTATCGCTTGAGTCGCTTCAATATTGGTATTAAAAATAGTTTCTTCTAAGTTGCGTCGACCGACAAAAGCCCCGGTATTAATATCAACCGTGGTCATGGCTTCAGTTTGGTCGATGATCAAATATCCCCCCGATTTCAGTTCAACTTTTCGATCTAATGAGCGTTGAACTTCATTTTCGGTGTCATACATATCGAAAATCGGCTTATCGCCATGATACAGCTCTAATTTGTCGGTTAAGTTCGGGACAAATTCAGCGGTAAACTCAAGTAAAGTATCGAAAGCAATGCGTGAATCGACCTGAATTCGGCTAATTTCTGTTCCGACAAAATCGCGCAAAATACGCTGAGCTAAACCAATCTCACCATACAGCATCGACTTGGTTTTATATTTACTGCGTCGCTCATTAATCTTATTCCATAAGCGCTTTAAAAACGCCGCATCTTGAGACAATTCGTCGCTATCAGCCCCTTCCGCGGCGGTACGAATAATAAAACCACCATGTTCATCACAATAAGGCACTACCGTTTTTTTCAGACGATCACGTTCTGCTTCATCATCAATTCGTTGTGATACACCAACATGCGCAGCACCAGGCATAAAGACTAGATAGCGTGATGGAAGAGTGATATCGGTGGTTAAACGAGCCCCTTTAGTCCCTAAAGGATCTTTGACGACTTGTACGACAAGATCTTGCCCTTGGCGAACCAGTTCTGCGATATCTCTAACCTGAAATTGCTTCTTCTCATTTTCTGCGACACATTCGGTGTGGGGAACAATATCTGAGGCATGTAAAAAAGCCGCTTTATCTAATCCGATGTCCACAAAAGCGGCCTGCATACCAGGCAATACTCGACTGACTTTACCTTTATAAATATTGCCAACAATCCCACGGCGGGATTCACGCTCGATATGAACTTCTTGCAGCAACCCAGCTTCAATCATAGCGACTCGGGTTTCGCTAGGGGTAACGTTAATCTGTAATTCTGCACTCATGATTGTGCCTCATAGTTTTAAACTAAAAATTGATTTAATAACTCATCGGTCTCATATAAAGGTAACCCCATTACAGCATGAAAACTGCCATCAATACGGGAAACGAAACGACCACCAATACCTTGAATGCCATAACCACCAGCTTTATCGCATGGTTCACCAGTTTGCCAATAAGCTTCAATTTCTTGTTCAGTTAAAGATTTAAACCATACATCAGTCACCACAACTTTAGTGAGATGATGAGTCGAAGTTGCGACAGTAACCGATGTCATCACTTGATGCTGCCGGTTAGACAACGACTGCAACATACGTAGACAATCAGCATAATCGTTTGGTTTTTCTAAGACTTGATCATCGACAACAACTATCGTATCAGCACCGAGAACGGGAAACTGTGATTCTTCGGGGATAGATGAGATTAGGACAACACCCGCTTGCGCTTTTTGACGAGAAAGACGTTCAACATATTCTAATGGTAATTCATTGGGTTGCTGTTGTTCTTCAATATTAGGAACAACAATATTGAATTGGTAACCAAGTTGAGTGAGCAGTTCTTTACGTCGAGGAGATCCAGAAGCTAAATAAAAATTAGGGTAATGAGAACTGGAAGAAAAGTGAGACATACTACCTCGCAGGTTGAAAGAATCTTAAAGCGGTAAGTCTTAGCGTCAGTGACCTTACACTTTACGTTATATCATCATTTACATGGCAGAAATAGAAACGGTCAAAATACAAACAGCCACGCTACTATTTCGACACCGTTATAGCTTCCAGATAAGTTATTATTTTCAGAGTACGAGCAGTTTTAAGATCACACTACGCTTGTATGTCAGTGGCAAGTTAACGCATATGCCAGTGTCGTCTCACTCTTCTTAAAAGTAAGAACATCCAAGGCCATAAAATGCAGTTAATCACACCAGACCATAAGAGATGAGGATTAAATTCAATATCTTTAATTAAGAACTCACCAAAGAATTCTAGAAACTCAGCCAATACGGTAAGACTGCCAATGACTACACCTTGCTGCCACAGTGCCATATTACGTAATACTTGGAAATTCAGAGCCACAAGATAAGCAGTAACCGCCATCACGATACCGTGGACACCTAAGGTGGTGCCGATGACAAGATCCCAAAGCAAACCTAAGATTAATGCAGTGCCGACACTGACACGGTGCGGTAATGCTAATATCCAGTAACTGGATACCAGAATCACCCAACTAGGACGCATCATTTCTAATGGACCAGGCCAAGGTACAGCCTGAAGAATCAAAGCGGTAAAAAAAGAGCACCAAATGATTAATTTGCTTCTAAATAAGTGATTAGTCATTTCCTACCACCTGCTCAGATAATTCTATTGTTTGAGCTTGTTTTTGACGCTCTTGATCTGGCCATACAAGCAATAAGTAGCGTAGGCGATCAAATTCAACCACAGGTTTTGCCTCAATTTCGGCGAAAGGAAGACGGTTATCGTTCTTAACACTAGTGACATAAGCAACCGGATAACCTTCAGGATAACGGCCGGCCAAACCAGAAGTCACTAACAAATCCCCCGTTTCAATATGAGTACTCGTTGGGACGTTTTCTAATTGAATGGAATCAATATCACCATCACCAGAGGCAATAACTCGAATATCGTTGCGTAAGACTTGTACCGGAATGGAGCTATTGCTGTCCGTCAGTAATAGCACCCGGCTATTATGAGCAGAGACATTGATCACCTGACCGACAATACCTTTTTCATTGATCACCGGCTGGCCTTCATACACACCATCGGTATGACCTTTATCAATCACGACCTGATGACGATAAGGCGATGAATCGACCGCCATTACTTCAGTAACAACTTTTCGCTCATCTCTCACATAAGGAGAACCTAGCAATTCACGCAAGCGAACATTTTCTTCTTTATATTGCTCAAGGAGTAACAAATTACTTTTTAAGGTCAATACTTCATTCTTTAAAGCGCTATTGGTATTAACCAAGGTTTTCATACTATTCAAGCGTTCATACATTCCATCAAACATGCTTCTCGGTAAATTCGCTGCATATTGGATCGGAGCAACAGAACTATTGAGCAAATAACGAACATTTGAGAAAGTATCTAAACGACTATCAGCCAGCATTAAGCTGGCTGATATAATCAGTGCAAAAAATAAGCGCAATTGTAAAGAAGGGCCGCGGCCAAATATCAATTTCATGCAATTAAATTGTCGTCTCTATTCCTAGTAATAAACTCTACATAAATGAAGTTGCAGAAAGGAGAAATCATATCTCCATACACTGCAACATCAAATAGCTTGAGCTTACTCTTCGCTGAATAGATCGCCACCATGCATATCAATCATTTCAAGTGCTTTACCACCACCAAGCGCAACGCACGTTAATGGTTCATCGGCAACAACAACAGGAATGCCAGTTTCTTCTGTTAGTAAGCGATCTATATCTTTTAGTAATGCCCCACCACCGGTTAGAACCATTCCATTTTCAGAAATATCAGAAGCCAACTCTGGTGGGCATTGCTCAAGAGCAACCATCACCGCAGAAACAATACCTGATAAAGGCTCTTGTAATGCTTCAAGAATTTCATTTGAATTTAGAGTAAAGCTACGAGGTACACCTTCAGCAAGGTTACGACCACGCACTTCCATTTCCATCACTTCGTCGCCAGGGTAAGCCGAACCGATTTCATGTTTAATTTTTTCAGCTGTCGCTTCACCAATTAAGCTACCGTAGTTACGACGAACGTAGTTGATGATCGCTTCATCAAAGCGGTCACCACCGATACGTACAGAAGAAGAGTAAACCACACCATTTAACGAGATAACCGCAACTTCTGTGGTACCACCACCGATATCAACCACCATTGAACCGGTTGGCTCAGAAACACGAAGGCCAGCACCAATTGCTGCTGCCATTGGCTCATCAATAAGGTAAACCTCACGAGCACCAGCACCTAATGCTGATTCACGAATCGCGCGTCGCTCAACTTGAGTTGAACCACAAGGAACACATACCAATACGCGAGGGCTTGGTTTTAAAACGCTATTGTCATGCACTTGTTTAATGAAGTGCTGCAACATTTTTTCTGTCACATAAAAGTCAGCGATCACACCGTCTTTCATTGGACGAATGGCTGAAATATTACCTGGAGTACGACCAAGCATTTGCTTAGCTTCATGACCGACAGCTGCGACAGTTTTCGCTGTACTATTACGATCTTGACGGATCGCAACAACAGAAGGCTCATCAAGAACAATGCCTTGACCTTTAACATAAATAAGTGTGTTGGCTGTACCTAGATCTATTGAAAGATCATTTGAAAACATACCACGAAGTTTCTTGAACATATTCTTCGTTATCCTAAGAGCATAGAAGGAAATAAAATTGTGCTAAATGTACCAATGCCTTGCACTATCGGCAAGCATTAACCGTACTCAGAGTAAGAATAGGCGGTATTCTTACATAAAGTTAACTCAAGGTCAGGAAAAAGATGGAATTCGGATCTCGATGCTCGGGCGTTGCACTTCTCGTCATTCGAAAAAGCAAAGGCGCGGGTCGCGTAACGAGTTACGAGAAACGAAGTGCTCGAGAGGCGCTTCCTAAGGACTAGGAACCCGCCCCCTATCACCTAATTCGCGGTTAAATTCGGCTCTCCACGATAAATAATGCGATCATTCCCTCGGTAAGCACCAAAAGAAACCACAGAAGAAGGATCTTCATCCCCTTTATCTCGCCAGTTAAATTGCAACCAAGGTTGTTCGATATTTTCTGAATTTTTCCAGCCATCAATCGTCGCATTGAGCTCATCATCGGCTGCAGGTTCAGAATTATTGCCAAACCCGCCTGAGATATTACCTTGCCTCAAGAATAAGCGAACCGTTTCTCTCGTAGCGGTACTTTGTTTCGCTTGCACTCGGCTCGATTTACCATTGGCGACTGAAAGAAAAGAAGATGATGCAGAACTGGTCAGTTGCGCACTACTACCACTAGCATTACTCATCACGTAATACACGTCGGTTTTAAAGTGGCTGCCATTATCATCGTTATTGACCACAAAATTTGTGTTATCCCAATACTCGACTCGTAGCGGAACCGATATAGGCCCACCAATCGGCCCACTCACCGCATCTAATGCCATACGACCATAGCGAAAATCTGGCTGAGTAAAAAAGGCGACGCCAATATTATCCAGCCCATTACGAGTCTTAAAAGTACCAGAATCAGCTAAGTCTTGAACAAAATTAACATGATCATCATTACTGAACGTCGTATTAGAAGGGTCAACCATGACTCCAAACACTGAATTGTCACGATCATAAGGCCCATCAGGGTTTGTGGTATAAGGAGAATTACTCGAGTGATCTTTCAAGAACATAAAGTCGTTAGAATGAAACTCATAAGTCGCTTTGTCCCAATTATTTAAGCTTTGATTATCGCCAGCAATAAAGCGCTCACTCAAACTATCTCCATCGATAGTGGTTCCAAAAACGATCGACTTTTCAATGGCCTCAACCATTAAGCTTGCTTTTAATTTATCAGCAAAATAACCATAGTTTTCGGTATCACTGTCAGAAGCACTTTTCGCTTTCACTCTATAATCCATAGCAATAGGCTGATTCATATAGGCAAAACCATTGTGTCCGCTGGCATAATCCCAGTTATTGTCATTTTCAAGCTTAAAATGATGTGGGTAAAAACGGCCAATTTCGCGATAACCTCGGTTGATATCCATTCCTAAGTAATCCGCGTTACTATCAGCATTGACGGCGAGACTCCCGACCTCTTGCCACGTAACATCATTAAAAGTGTAATGATCATCACCAGAATTTAGCACAGCATCATGTTCTCGCTCTAAACTGCCACCATCCGTCGCTTGAATACCCGAACCTAATCGACCATCAATTGGCGTCGCAAGTTCACTCCCCATAACGACGGTCGCGGTTTGTGCTTGAGTGAGCAGGAAGTTTTTCGTCACATTGGCATTACAGTAATGGCTAACATCGATATCCCCTGTAAGAGATCCACCACTTTGCCAAACAATCGGCTTAACCTCTAAATTGAATTTTTCACCGGCTGCGATAAACCCAATACCACCATCTGAATCCCCACTCATATCTTGATTGGTTGGGCTACAGACTGCAAACGTCCAGGGGCGAACATCAACATTAATTAAACCTTGCAGTGTCGTGATATTTTCAGTGCTATCGTCGTCATTAGTGACTTCACACCCATCATAATCAGTCGGACAAACAAAGTCAGGATCGGTCAGAGTGAAGTTTAAAGAGCCGGATTCCTCATAGTTCAAATAAGCGCTGGATTTTGCCTCATCAGTAAAGTTCAAAGTGACATCACTAGCGCTATAGCTGCCATTTTGAGCCGCACTGACTTCTAAATCGCCATCAACTGCACCTTGATTAAGGGTTGGCTTAGTTAAACTAATATTGGTAATCGTGAGATCTTTATCACCGCTATAACCTTGTACTGGCGTAACCTGATCATTTTTACAAGCGAGTACTTGTACATCAAATTGTGTTGGATGCCCTGCCACGGCTTTTACTGTGTCAGCGAAAAATTTGTAAGGGCCAAACAATAGCTTACCGGAATCTTTCGCATCGGAATCATCGGTTAACTCGGCATTCACTGTATATTCTTGCAAAGTAGCAGACTTAACAGGAACGACTACTTCACCTTGATTTGGGGTGTAAATATAATCGCTATTTTTAGTGCCCACAGTAGGAGCGCTTGGTGTTAAACCATCAGGAAATGTCGCGGTAATCGTACCATCGTAATCGGTGGCCACACTGCCATCATCGCTGTAAACAGTAAACGTCACTTCTGGTGCTTGGCATAGTAATGCGAATTGATTGTCAGGGGTGACGTCAAGGGTGTAATGAGTTGATGGGGTGGGCTCGGAGCATCGACCAGCTGAAATAATCTTAATGCCAGCAGTATCCATTTGTAACTTATTTGCTGTAACCGCACCGTAAATATCAATACTATTACTTAAAATAACATTTTTCGCCAATATATAGCCATCGTAATCCATATTCGGATTACTGATGGTTATAGTCGCTTCTGGGCCATATAATAATGAACTATCAGCCCCATCAGCATATTTAAAGGCAATAGAGTTATTAAACGTCCAACTAGCCAAGATATTTACTCGTACATTATCTTCAAAAATAATAGTAGGTGCTTGAGAAAATATAGCAGTATTAACCGTAATAACACTATCGGCTTTAAATATCACCTCAACGTTATTTGAGTTAACATCCAAAGTCTTAATAGTACGCTCTCCATCGAGAACTATCTTGTAATGTTCCCCATTGTAGCTAGCGACAGTTAGTTTATTGATATCTTTATCTATTGTTACAGTTGTTCCGGTGCTATCAGTATAACGACTACATAAATCAGAGGTATCACACATTTGATAGCCATCACCAGGATTATAAGGGGGTGTAATACTGACATCAGCGGAACCATCACTCACAGGGAAGTTAGCATTTACTCGCGGGGGCGGTGAGACTTTTCTTGTATCAACCTTCTCTCCACCTGTATCACAAGGTGCTGTTTCGCAAGTACCTACAGCATGTAAGTTACTTGTATCTGTTGTCAGATCAAATCCGACTTTAAGTACATCAATGGTTCCATATTCACCATCAGTATAACCATCTTCAATATAGTTATCTTGAACGTAACCACCACTCCAGCCGATAATAGACTGCCCATTCTTACCATTATTCATTATTAACTGACTAGGACTATAGCCAGAATAATCTGACGTACCTTGAGTTATCCAACTTTGTGCTGGTTCAGGGAAGTATTCACACCAGTCAATATCTGGCTCCACTGGTGTTTCAGGAACCTCATCGTCAAACTTACAATCCAGATCGGCATTACCAACTACGGTTAATTCCGCATTACCATTATCTAAATCTTTTTGAGCCGACCCCACCTCTTGCCATACCGAGCTTTGTGCCTCTTTACGATAATAAATAAAAGTGCTGTTATTATCTGTATAGGAAATTCTCAGATCATAACTTTTGCCCGCAACCAAGGTATCTTCATAGATAACTGGCGAATTAGCATTGCTGGTAGACCAAACCAATACTTCTTCCTTCCCTCTACCGCTTTTCTTAAACTTCAATTCGTAAGTTTGTGATGGCTGATAAATTGTTATCTTCATTGTTATCGCCATGTTTTGCTGCGATTTCACAGAACACGAGCCCGCCGCCCACACCGAAATCGGCATCAAGACAAAAAACAACACCATTAATTTTGTTAAATAACGCATCCATTCCAACCTGACGCCACCAATAAGGCATAAAGGATACCACTGCAAAGCAGCACCATCCATTCAGTAAATCAATTAAGAGAACATAATTTTATCATTTAACCCAGCTTAATCTCGCCACTGAATTCAAATCTCACAGATACAGGAAAACCCTGATAACTTTAACGTTTTCAGGGTTTTCTATTTTCATCTAATTATAGTGCTATCGTAAGCGACTTTAATTATCCGTCAACTGCTCTTCACCACGGAAAATAATTCGGTCATTACCACGATAAGCACCAAAATTGACGACAGTAGAAGGATCTTCATCGCCTTGATCTCGCCAGTTAAACTGTAACCAAGGTTGGTCGATTGATTCACTATTATTCCATTCACAATCCACACTTGCTGGTTGTGGATTACTATGGTGGAAATCCCCATCATTACTACCTTGACGTAAGAAGATACGGACCATTTCACGCAGAGCCGTCGATTGCTTGGCTTGAACGATTGACGATTTACCATCACTCACTAAATGAAAAATCTTGTCATTGTCAGTATCCGTCAATAACGCGCTCCCACTCGATTCGCTCGTATCCTCATTAACCGCGCAATAAACATTGGTTTTAAATTGGCTGCCATTGTCGTCTTGGTTGACTTCATAATTGTTACCACTCCAAAATTCAGCACGTAATGGCACGGATACAGGGCCACCAATTGGACTACTCACGCTGTCTAACACCATACGGCCATAACGAAAATCAGGTTTCTCGCTGAATGCCATTGCTTTTTCATTTAATGTATCGACCGTAAAACTATTGTCATTATCATTAAAATCAAAGTTCACTTGATCCGTGGTTTCATCTGTAACCTCCATCCCCCAATTTGAATCATCGGTATCAAATGGGCCATCCGGAGTCGAAACATAAGGTTCGGTCGATTCGGCTAATTTAAAGAACTCAAAGTTATCAGTAGTATAAACATACTGTGCGTTGCGGTCTGATACTGGTGTGACTGAGCTCCAACCGGTATCGGTTCCTTTATCTCCGACATAAAAACGCTCATCTAAGTTCATGTTGTGCTCATCCACACCAACCAGTTTTAATTGAGCTTGTAGGCTTTCGGTGAAATAGCCATAGTTTTGCGTCGGCTGATCATTGGCATTTCGAGCTTCTACCGTATAAGACATACCAATAGGTTGGTTCATATAAGCAAAACCATTATGCCCTTCAGCGTAGCTCCAAGTATTTTCTAGAATCGATAAATGATCTGGATAAAAACGTCCGATATTACGGTAGCCTTGGTTGATATTCATACCGTAATAATCTTCAGCAGTATCCATTTTCACGGTTAACACGCCAACTTCCGACCAAGCCAATTGAGAGAAATTATAATAGCCACTTTCCCCGGTACCACTACTCTCTGTATTCGCCAAAGATTGAGTACCCGACAACGAACCTGCATGACCAACATCGGCACTCGGTTGTGCCAACTCATAACTCAATTGCATCGTCGAATCCGGTGAGCCTGATGATAAATAGTTTTGTGTAATTGGTTTATCACACATATCGGTGACATCAATATTCTCAGCACCAATTACAGGATCGGTATTTCCAGACACCCAGCGTAATGGACGTACATATAAATCAAATTCTTGACCTGCCGCTTTATAACCTAAGCTGGCACTATCGGTGATCGTTCCATCCATTTTCGAACCTTGAGCATCACAAATCGCAAATGTCCATGGACGAGCATAAACGGTAAAGCCCCCTTTCATCACACCATCAGACTGACCATCTTCACCTATTGGACAACCTTCATACCCAGTACAGTCAAAGTTTTTGTCTTCTATGGTTACGGCAACTTTACCCGAATCAGTGAACGTTAAATCCGTTGACGTTTCGCCATTATCTTCACTCGCGAACACAGGTTCAAAACTTAACGTTCCAACACCACCATTAGGCTCTTGTAGTGTAGAGCTGACCTCTGGCGTCCCCGAGTAACTTACTGCGACTTTGTCATGAGTACCACTATCACAAGCTAAGGCTCTCACTTCAACCGATTGTGCTTTATTCGCAATCACATGCTGATCGTCAATATAAAAAGCAAAAGGGACAAATTCGATGTTACCAGTATCGACTTGGCTAGTATCATCCGCCAACTCACCTTTCACTTCATAAGACTTATACTCGCCAGAAGAAACCGGCACGATCACTTGCCCATCAACCGGTTGATAAACATTATTATCCGCATCGATGACTTTACCTTGGATAATATTGGCGTTATCTGGCACTAAGCCATTCGGGAATGTGGCATTGATATAACCATCGTAATCAGTGGCAATTTCACCGCTATCATCTTTGACGGTAAACGTGATATTCGGCGCATCACAGCTTAGCGAATACCCGTCATCCGGTGTGACTTCTATCGTGTAGCTGGCATCAGGATCTGGTTGAGGACAAGCCACACCCGGAATTGAATAGACATAACTATAATCCGAACCACCCGTTATCGTAACTTGTGGAGCAGAAAGTGCTCCTGAAAACTGAAAACGTTGGGTCGATTCAATATCAACCCCTTTCGTTGATTCTGGCGAGATATACCACAATGCATTGATATATGTATCACTGTGGGGGTTATTTAAACCAGAATCAGGCCCATGTCCGAGCAACATTAAATTCGTTGGAGAGTACTCACCACGGATCGAATCAATCGTTTCTGGCGTTTGTGAGAACTCATTACTACGATTGGTATCCGCATTAACAAATACCCTGTCACCACCGAAATTAATATGGTTGTAATGAATAATAACTTGGCCATCACCCGCCGTTTTTAATATCGATCCATTCTTACTGAAATCTAGCATATCAATCCAATAAGTACCCGCCGTTAACACGACTACGCTGGCATTATTCGCAAATGCAATCGTGGAATAATTCCCTGGACTAGCCGTCACTTCACCGTTATCAATCCCTTGAATCGCGTCGCCAGAGGGGTCAAATACATCAAGCATTGGAGGTGCGCCATCAAAGGCATCTAAATTAGGATCAATATTACACTCAAGCGCAGCATGAGTTTCATTACTGGCCGGGAATGTTCCATCTTCATTACGATAAACACAACCACTCGATGGGGTGCCCACATTTGATGGGTAGATACTATTATCTGCCGCACTAAAGCCTAAAACGCCCTCTTCATCTAAATAAATACGGTTACCGCCACCGCCATTACCGTCTTTAACCACGATAGGAACCGATACTTTCCCTTGGTCATCATACACGTTGCCCTGAAGCCCACTTGGGAAGAAAGTACAGAGATCGGGATCCGGTTCAGGCTCCGGCGGAGTTGGATCAGGATCGCCACAACTGCCCTCACCGTTAAACACGTTATCAGTACCGCTTAAAGAGACAGCATTCGCCGCCAGACCGCCATAAAAGATAGAGTTGCTGCCACCGAGTGTTAAACCTTGAGCTGATTCATTTGCCACATAATAATGAGCGAAAGAAGTAATGGCAGCAGAGTCATGTTCTGTTAATACCGCGGCCTCTGGTCCATGCCCGATAAAAAGTACGTTTTTAGGATCACCACCATCATTAATATAAACCCGCGTATTACTGCCCGTATGGGGAATAATTAATTGCTTATAATGAATGACGACAGGGCCATTCACCGCAAGTGACGCGTTATCGCCTCCAAATGTGATGGTATCAAACCAATATTCTCCACTTTCTAATGTCTGCGTTTCCCCCGCAGCAATGGAAAGAAGCTCACCAGTAAAATGATCTTCTAACACAAAAGGGTATCCCGGTGTCAGCTTATTAGGGTCAACTTTACAAGCAACGGGACCACCGGCTTCAGGATAAAAACAATCTGAAGAAAAGGTAGAATTAAACGACATGTTGGTGTCATCGGAAGGCAAATAAATTTTATTTCCAGCTCCAGGAGTCGTCGACAAATTGCCATAGACACTACCACCGGCATAATAATTACTTTGCAAGGTGTCGGGAACTAACTCACAAACATCGGGGATAGCTGCAGGAGGTTCAACCGAACCGGATTCACACGACAAGTCATCCGCCCCGCCTTCAGTAAAAATAGACTCACCATTATGAAAATCCACCGGTTCGGTCATATATGGACCCACCCAGTTTGCAAGTGATTTTGAGCAGTTAATAAAATAGTTATTGCCTTCATATATTCGGCTTATTCATTGGGCATTAATCCCATAGCCTGGATGCAATCTGCTTCTACTTAACTTTATCATTCCGACGGCTTCTTTGAGCCAATGACAGGAGTAGTTTTTAAGTAGCACAGTTTAACTGTCTATTATCCGTTCAAATTCATTTCGCAACTGATGGTGAGTGTTGTAACTCTGTATTTTTATAGCTGTGTTTTTACTACTTAAATGTAATTTGCTTGGTAGTCTTCATCTTTACTGATGACAGCCCAGACTATTCTGGCCAATTTATTGGCTACCGCAATACACGCCTGATTATAGTGTTTTTCTTTCTTGAGCTTTTGAGCCCACAGGCTCAATCTATCGTTTTTTCCTTCACAGTTTTTTAAAACGGTTCTGGCTCCGTGATTAAGCAAAGTTCGCAAGTAAGGATTGCCACGTTTTGTTATTCCTAACAAAACACTCTTTCCTCCGGTCGAGTTCTGCTTTGGAACTAAACCACACCATGCAGAAAAATGACGGCCATTAGCAAAATTATGCCCATCACCTATTGCACCATAAAGAGCTGCAGCGGTGATTGGCCCAATACCCACAACCGTTTGAGCTCGACTGCATGTTTCATTTAACTTTGAAACGCCTTCTACTTTTTTATCATAGGCTTTAATCACTTCATCAAGTTGAAGTAATTCTTCATACAACTCTGAAAATAAGACTCGACTGGAAGCTGTTAATTCATTTTCAGCATCTTCTAGAAACTCGGGTAATGCTTTTCTTAACGCGGCTTTTCCCAAAGATGGAATAATTAAGCCATATTCGGCAAGTAAACCTCGGATTTGATTACCGAGCTGAACTCGATTTTGAACATGCCTATCTCTAATGCGCAATAACATTTGTATATCTTGTTGCTCGATTGACTTAATCGGTACAAAAGTCATGTTACTTCGTTGAGCGGCCTCTGCTATCGCTTCAGCATCATTAAAATCGTTCTTATTTTTTCGTCTATAAGGAACAACATATTGTGGTGCTATCAATTTTACCTCATGGCCAAGCTCTATGAGCTTTCGTCCCCAATGATTAGCACTACCACAAGACTCAATGACAACAAGAGTTGGCTCCAATGTACTAAAGAAAGGAAGGACTTCAGAACGAGTTAGCACTCGTTTTTTAACTTTCTTCCCAACTTGATTAACACCATAAAAATGAAACTTATTTTTTGCTATATCTAAGCCAGCTGTTGTAATCTTCATTGTGGACCTGCCCTTATTTGATGTAGTTTGTCACTTTCATCATGGCTCATTGCGAAGCCGTATAAAAGGGTGGGTCCATTACATTATTCCTTGAGACCAAACCGCTGAGTCATTTTCATTCTTATAATAGGTGACCATCGAAGAGGCTGAATCATAGAAGAACTTCAGTTGATAGTTTTGCCCTTCTTGCAGTGATGTTTCATAGATAACCGCGCTCGAATCATGGTTCGACCATATTACAACGCTACCATTTTTTTCATAATAAACATCATAAGACAAAGCCGGATCGTAACTGTCTATGCTGACGGTAATATCAAAATCTTTATTACCTTTCACCGAACAAGTCTCATCAGCCCAGCTCGCTTGAGAAATTAAGCTTAATGCAAGCAAGCACAGCATCAAAGAGAAAGAATTAACAAGGCAATTCAACTTGTTGAGTAAAATACTTTTCATAGTAGTCTTACTCAGAAAGGAAGGTTTCATTGGATATTCCCGCTTACAACATACAAAAAGGGAGAATTGAGAAGTTACTCAGAAGTAAAACTCACTTCAGACTAAGCTCGAACAAATTCAATCAGTTCAAAAAAATAGCGATTTAAAACTCGTTATTTAATGGCTTTTACCACCACATCTTGGGCTCGCTCAACCGCAAACAACCCTTGGCTGTCACCACAAGTGGCCTCAGCATGGAGCTTAAAATAGGTGTATTTATCGGTATCCGCAGTGACATTGTATGCACGGCAATTCAAGACTTTAACCGTACAATTACTGTATTCACTTTCAGAGCTAAATAGTGCCCCTAAAGCAGCTGCCGAATTCGCTTGTAGTGTGGTGCATCTCGCTTCAATATCTGCAGGGTCACTTGCAGACTGATTTAATGGGTACAAGTAGGTCAATGCCCATTCATTCGCAGAGTGCGCCATAAACCACGCGCGGTTACCCATAATTTCACGGCTTTGAGTATCTTGGTTTGACCACTCTAAGCGAGCCATCGTCGCCGCCAGTAAGCCCATGACCACCACGACAAAGATCACCACAATTAATACGCTGCCCGACTGCTTACGGTAAGATAAAGGATTCGTTTTCATCATTCTCATATCTCACTCATTTACGGCACATTTAACACTTGAATATCATTTTCATACTCAGTGGTTTCATCATTCTGTTTAAAGGAAAGCTTAATATGAATAAGGCCACTACGAGATAAAGAGTCGGAGTTGGTACTATTCGTATCCCCACTAGCAAACGAGGAATCTGAAGTCAGAGCATCAGCAACGGCGACATCATTACGCAATAAACGAGTGCCTTCTAGGCAATAAGACACTTTATTACTGTAAATATATAACCGGTTACTCACTGAATTCGTTACGGTTCCTTGGTTAAACTCTGTTGAATCCACATCGGTTTCAAAAACACCAGTGTCATCGGAGTTCGGTTGAACATTTGATAGCACGATACTATTGCTGTTTTCAGTATTAAGATCATCTTGAGTGCTAGGGTTAACAACCAACTTCTTGCCAGATAGTTTGCTGCTACCCGCAGTCCCTGTAAGAGGAGCGTTCACCACAACAAATTTAAATATCGTATCGTCTGACGTAGGCAAAACAGCATACGCACCTGCGTAATCAATTGGGTAGAAAGAAATACATTGGTCGGTTTGCTCAAAGCTGTTAGGTACCGCGTGTCGAACTTCACGGGTGAGTTTCTCGACGACAAAGCGAGCTTGGTTTTGCAGTTGTTGGCGATCAACGGTATCGGCATAACCTTTAGTGCCTAACTCAATAAAGCCAGCAATTCCCAGGATCATAATCCCCACCACAACGATGGTGATAACTAATTCAATTAAAGTAAAACCCCGTTGGCCACGATGAGAACGTTGCATTAGTAGTTACCTCGATAGGCGACTAATCTAAATGATTCATAACGTTGCGCCGACACCGTTACGATGACTTTTTTAAGAATATGAGTGGCTGCCGGTTGACCTGAGGTTAATTCTGGAGAGTTAATGTCTTCAACATTCACTTCAACCTTAAAGTTAGGATATTTAGAGCTGTCGTTAATCAATTCGGATAATGGAGCACAAGTTGTCGATTCGCTGGTCTGCTCCCAACAACCTATATAGTCATCCGTATCATTAAAATCATTCGCCACCGACTCTCCGGAATCTGGTCCTGTGGCACCAATACATTTAGGTGCATCATTATCAAGATCGGAATTAATGGTCGTATCGTCACAACGAATAATGCCTCCACTTGGATCACTCGCTTGGTCAAAACTACGAGATAACACTGTATTCATAACGCTTTGACCTAAAGCTGATGCTCGGACAATGTATTGAGGGCGCCCGGAATCTTCTACCCGAGGGAAGAACACCGAAAACAGAATGGTCATGGCGATCCCCATGACAACCATGGCAACAATACTTTCAATTAGGGTAAAACCGCCTTGACGATTCTGTTTGATTTTATGATTCATCATTGGCACTCAACTCCCGAAACAAACCCTTCTGAATTAATACACACGGTTGTGCTTTCTACATTGTTGCCTTTGGCTTTAATGGTTATCTGGTATTGCGTACCAGTAGTGCTATTTCCCGAAGGTGTTAATGGTAATGGGCGTCCTAATAAATCAAATTGGATGTCAGCGACATTGGGAGTCACGGTAAAACTTAAATCTTGCCCATCCACTTGTACTTTACTGCTTAATGATTCATTACCGGAGCAGGCAGCAGGAGAACCTAAACAAGTCCCCGTAATATGCAGTTGATATTGAGGGTTATCTTCACCATCCGGCATATTCGATTGCATACGTGCTAATTGAATTTGACGAATAACCGAAATAGCTTGTGTTTGTGCTGCGTAAGGAGAGAAAGAAGAAGCACCTTGAAAGCGACTCGCAGCATACACAGAAAGAATCGCTAAGATAACGATAACGATGGTGAGCTCAACTAACGTAAACCCACGTTGTGATGAATAACGATTAGACATGCTGCACCTGTATTTTTAGGTTTCTAGTTTACTAGTACCTAGTCCCTAGAAAAGGGGACGAGGTACGAGGACGCTTCGCTCGAGTGCCGACAAGTGGATTCGAGTTTTAGATGTTTTTTTTCGAGTCTCGTGTCTCGGACACTTGTTTCTCGTTGCTCGATCTGCGCTTTTGTTTTTCCTAGAAACTAGGGACTAGCTACTAAGAACTGCTTTTTCTCTTTCGATATACGAATAGCGTAGCGGCCGAGGAACGAGTCACGTTTTTCTTTTGCTCTTTCCTAGGAACTAGGGACCAATAACTAGGAACTTGTTTCTTGGAACGGTTTTTTTCAAGCTCGTCATATATGGACCCACCCAGTTTGCAAGTGATTTTGAGCGTTTAATAAAATAGTTATTGCCTTCATATATTCGGCTTATTAATAGGGCTTTAATCCCATAGCCTGGATGCAATCTGCTGCTACTTAACTTTATCATCCCGACGGCTTCTAAGAGCCTATGACGCAGGTAGTTTTTAAGTAGCTCAGTTTAACTGTTTATTATCCATTCAAACTCATTTCGCAACTGATGGTGAGTGTTTTACTCTATTACTTCTTAAACGTAATCGACTTGATAGCTTTCATTCTTGCTGATTACTGCCCAGACGATTCTTGCTAACTTATTTGCGACTGCAATACTGGCTTGGTTGTAATGCTTTTCTTTTTTAAGCCTTTGAGCCCATAGGCTCAATTTATCATCTTTCATTTCACAATATTTTAAAACCGTTCGAGCACCATGATTCAGTAAAGTGCGTAAATAAGGATTACCTCGTTTCGTTATCCCTAACAAAACGCTTTTTCCGCCAGTTGAGTGCTGTTTAGGCACCAACCCGCACCATGCTGAAAAATGGCGACCATTTGAAAAATTATGTCCATTTCCAATGGCAGCATAAAGTGCCGCTGCGGTGATAGGCCCTATACCAACAACGGTTTGGGCTCGAAGACAGATATCATTTAATTTAACCATGCCTTCGACTTTTTATCATACTTTTAATCACAGATTCAAGCTGTATGAGCTCTTCATAGAGTTCAGAGAATAAGGCTCGACTTGTACTGGTTAAATCATTTTCAGCATCTTCTAAAAACTCTGGCAATTCTTTCCTTAAGGCTGCTCTGCCCACCGATGAGATAATTAATCCATATTCTGCGAGCAAGCCACGGATTTGATTGCTGAGCTGTGTTCGACTTTGAATATGTCGGTCACGTACTCTCAGTAGCATTTGAACATCTTGTTGTTCTATTGTCTTAATCGGTACAAAAGTCATATTACTTCGTTGAGCCGCCTCCGCTATCGCTTCGGCATCATTGAAGTCATTTTTATTTTTTCGTCTATAAGGCACCACATATTGTGGTGCTATTAATTTTACTTCATGACCAAGCTCTTTGAGTTTTCTTCCCCAATGGCTTGCACTTCCACAAGATTCAATGACAACCAATGTTGGCTCTAATGTGCTAAAGAAAGGAAGAACTTCAGAACGAGTTAGCACTCGTTTTTTAACTTTCTTCCCGACTTGATTAACACCATAAAAATGAAACTTATTTTTTGCTATATCCAAGCCAGCTGTTGTAATCTTCATAGTGGACCTGCCCTTATTTGATGTAGTTTGACACTTTCATCATGGCTCATTGCGAAGCCGTATAAAAGGGTGGGTCCATTACATTATCCTGAACAGTGAGGAACGAACGTGATTCAGGATCTCCTGCCACACGTTGAGTACTCACATTTCTGTAGGAGATCCTGAACTACGCTCCTACGTCGCTTTTCAGGATGACGGTGTTACTTCTACGTCATCACTGAGGAGAATTAGCGACATCGGGGATCAACTCACAGCGTGTTGTATATATACCCAATTAACTTGAAGTTGCAGATTTCAAAACCTGAAAATTGTCGTTAATTCGAGTTGTCAGTGAGCCTGCAACTTTGGGCAAAGTCACATCAAAAAATCGATTTATTGCATCCTTAAAGGATGCTTTTGTCGGGAAGTAAACATTATTTCTGGCATGCTCATGCATGACCTTCCACAGTCGTTCTATTGGATTCAAATTTGGACTGTAAGGGGGCAAATAATGCAGTTCGATATTGAGCATCCGGGCAAAATCTTTTACCAGCTGACTTCGGTGATAACCGGCACCATCGAGAATTACATGAATCTTTTGCTCTAATGGGTAATGATCTTTTTTCAGTTTCCAAAAGAAACGGGCAATACTTTCACTATCAATCGTTTCATAACTTTCGGTCACTGTCGTAGATATATCCGTTAGATTCAGTGCACCGACAAAGTTTAATCGTGTACGGCTACCGGTCGTTTCAATTACTTTATCTTCACCTTTGCGGATCCAACCGTAAGTGATTTTAGTCGCTTGGCTTGGATGCACTGCATCCATAAATAAAATCGGTTCATTGAGTTGCTTCAGCTCTTGATAATGCTGAATAAAAGCTTCTTGAGCTTCAGGATTAAGTTTGTGTGGAACACCTTTAGGTTGCTTATAGGAAAAGCCATTATGGTGTAACCATTTATTCATTCCAGCGACAGTGTAAGTGACTTGGAATTGATTCTGGACGTACTCAACAATCTGGTGAGTATGAAAATAGGTATTTTCAGCAAGATGCTCAATTAATGCCATCGTTTCATCGGCATTGAGTTTACTTTGTGAGCCACCATTTTCGGGTTTTAATTTTTCAGACTGTAAATAGTCATTGATATGACGAGTCACCGTCGTTTGATGAATTCGCAATGCTTGCGAAATCATAGAAACAGACCAACCTTCAGAAGCAAGCAGGACAGCTTTGATACGATCACATACTCGACGGTCACGAGATGAATCGTGCATCCGTTCAAGTTGTTTTTTCTTTTGGTTGGAAAGTTCTATTTTCATGTTTGGTAGCATGATCCTGTTCAAGGATAAAATCAAGCATCTTCAATGATCACGGGTATATACACACTATAAATAGCCATCATGATGAGAAATAACACCAGCCAACTGGCCGCGACAACATCTAAGTTAAACATTTCTTTTTTAGGTTGTAAGTGAGGGGGATATAAATTAGCGCCCTTTAAACCTAACTGATAAGTTTCATTAACCAGCACCTCACCGCTTTGGTGTTGCGTATCCACAAGCAGTAACGGTTCCACCATTACATTTAATCGCTCTTGTAACGCTTCTCGTAACTCTTCATTATTTTCGTCATCACAACAAAGAAACAACTTATTGATTTGTACTTGCTTTAATTGCGAAGACAAATAATCCATTGAGCGTTGCAGTTCTAACGCTAGCGCATCTATTTGTAATGAATTTGCATACTCACCCGTTATTGGTGATTCAACACCTCGAATCGTTCTTTGGAAGATAGACCCTTGATTAACAAACGCACCAATTTTAAAGTCACTTTTTTGAGAACGATGCAACAGCATATAAGCAGGCACATCCTGACGAGCGTGCGCCCACACTTCATCTTCAGGTGAAATTTTCAGTAATTTAACGTTGCGGTGATCAAGAACTTGTTTTAGTTGCTCAACAAAACGCTTAACCACAACATAAGCTTGTATTTTATTGCTATCACCGAGTTCAACCCCATCAGCAACAATATCAGTGACACGTTCTGTAATAAGATCTTTAAGTAAAAACGGTAATGCGACTGGCCACTCGTCCTTCGGAACCGTTGGTTTTTCAAGTTGAAAGCTTTGATATAAATGAGAACCTAAAGTAACAGTGGCATTCAAATTTTGGCATTGATTCTCTTTCAGTGCTGAACTTAAAATGAAGTCCCAGTTATTATCCGTCAACTCATAAAAAGAAACGGACTCAAGACCTGAATTAGGGTTAACCTTAGACAGATAGATGCCTTCCGTTAGCATCACAATGCTGAGTGAAGGTTCCTCAGCTCTCCTGTTCATAAACTTCTGGAGCAGTGAGTGAATACTCATAGGTTGAATTTTTTCCTCTATTTTCGCCAACGGTTTCTTCTACCAGGCTTAATCAAGCGTGTTTTTTCTATAGTTGGTAGCAATTGCTTTTCTTCTAAGAAGTAACGACCTTGCCCACCATCTAGCCCTAAATGAGATAAGACCGACCATTCACTTTCAGTCTCAACCCCGACGGCTATTACTTTAGTGCTACTGTCGATACAAGAGCCAAGTATGCTACGAATAAAAAGTTGATTTTCACTTCTTCTATCAATTTGTTTTATTAGACTTCGATGCAATTTTAAATAGCTGATCGGAAGTATTTTTACGTAGTGAGTACTTACAATGGTCCTACCCACTTGGTTAACAATAATTCGACAACCTAAACCAGATAACACTTTTAACATAGGGCGCATCACATCCAGATCGGAGACTAAATTCCGTTCAATGAATGCAAAACTCAACCTCTTCCTCGTCTCACTAGGAAGTTGTAATAATTCATCTCGCAACCAACGTCGATAATCTTTTTTCTTAAACGGAGTAGTGAATAAATTCACTGAATAATGATTTTCTTGCCACTCAGATTTCAGCTGACTAAACACAAGTTTTAGCGTTGTTTGATCCAGTTTTCTCTCGTAACCAACTTGTTCAATTGCTGTTAAGAAGCGAGAAGCCTTGATTATATCCCCCCTCTCATCTGAAATTCTGGTGAATAAATCATAGTGATCAATCACTTTTGGCTTATCATTATCTATTAAATAACAAGGCTGTTCATAAATAAATAGCTTATTTGGACTTAATGCGAGATCGAATAGATTCCTCCAGCGAACTCCGCCGCGATATTCAACCGGTTTATGCTTGTATTTCTTGAACTTAGCCCAATTATTAGCGCCTTCTAATCGAGCTGTTTTTACTGCTGTTTCCGCTTCATTGATGATCTTGCCTCTACGCTCTTCTTGTGAGTAATTTGTTACACCAATGTGACACCAGTTTTCAGCGTCAAGAGTTAATGGTGTCGCTAACTTTTTAAGTTGATTAATGCATTGACTAGCAAGCGTTGAAATTTCTTTTTCAGACTGATGAGGAATCAATAACGTAAACTGCCCACTGTAATAGCGAGCAAAAACAGCATTTGGATATTTTTGAGTTAAGTTCATTAACACTTGTCCAACCGAGACGAGAAAAGCCTCATATTCAGTCTTCTCTGATGTTTCAACTAACTCGTCCCAACCTGTAATTTCAATCGCCAATACCCCACCATAAGCACCCGCTTCTTGTAGAGCCGACTCTAAACGGCTATCGAATAATACTCGATTGGCTGCCCCTGTAAGTTGGTCTAAAAACGTATGTGTACGAATGAAAGTATCAAAGCGACTACGCTCTTGTCTGGCATCATTTAATTCTTCTATTAGCAGGCTTAATGCTTCACTCGCGGTATATGGCCACTCTCGCTCATCACTTTTGGCGTATTCTTCAACTTGGCCAGCTAAAATCATGCGGCCTCGTTCTTCAAGTAACTCGGAACCATAGAGTTGGGCTTTTAACCATTGCAACCCCTTCAACAAGCAAAACATCACGAGTAAAACCGCTAACGTCAGCGAAAAAAAGGCTTCAAAGGAATAACTATTATTAGCGTAAGGAGGAACAACTTGATAATCAGCAAAATAATCATGATTACGCTCTAATGGGTAGCGCTTTTCATACAGTAGTAACTCTTCTTCCTGGAGTAAGGACTTATTTTTAAATGAATAAATAATACCCGCTGGAGACGTGATTTTCAGTTCAGCCACATTGTTTGCTTGTAACAATTTTGGCAACCAGCGGCGCACAGAATCAAAATCTTGTGGCGTCGCTAACTCTTGATCGATAATCGATGTCACACGTTGTAGATTTTGATCAACATATTGCCCTCCCATTTTTTTGAAGGTAAATACGCCACCGACAAATAAAATGAACATTGCACACACCACGATCATGGTAACAAAAGCAACCAATCGAGTACTTAGCTTTAATGTTGGGGTATGTCTCATTGAAATTCCATTTATGATTAAACTTTAGATGTGGAAACACATCCTCATCATCACTCGAACCTAATATTAATTCTTTATTCAACCATTTGTTCATATGTAGTTGTTATCATAGCAAAAAACCGCATTAGGTATGCGGTTTTTTATTTAAATCATGCGCTAACGAGCACTTTTATGCAGCTAAAGTACGCTGAACTCTAAAACGGAATATCGTCATCAAAATCCATTGGTGGCTCATTATATTGTGGAGCTTGTTGTTGCGGGGCTTGTTGCTGAGGAGCTCGAGGCGCAGATTGTTGCGCTTGTGGTTGTTGAGGTTGTCCCCAATTACCTTGATTACCACCCGCGGCAGGTGCTTGACTTCCGCCTTGTGCGCGGCCACCTAACATTTGCATTACACCATTGAAGCCTTGAACAACCACTTCTGTTGTGTAGCGGTCTTGACCACTTTGATCTTGCCATTTACGAGTTTGTAATTGGCCTTCAACATAAACTTGAGAGCCTTTACGTAAATACTCACCAGCAACTTCAGCTAATTTGCCAAACAAAGCAACACGGTGCCACTCTGTTTTTTCACGCTGTTCACCTGTTGCTTTATCTCTCCATGATTCAGAAGTCGCAATGGTAATGTTTGCAACCGCACCACCGCTTGGTAGATAACGAATCTCTGGGTCGTTACCTAGATTTCCGACTAATATTACTTTATTTATTCCGCGGCTAGCCATGT
Source organism: Vibrio rumoiensis (assembly GCF_002218045.2). Classification (NCBI taxonomy): domain Bacteria; kingdom Pseudomonadati; phylum Pseudomonadota; class Gammaproteobacteria; order Vibrionales; family Vibrionaceae; genus Vibrio; species Vibrio rumoiensis. The sequence continues at coordinate 590,223 of NZ_AP018685.1, read as the reverse complement.
TCTGCTCCGTCTTAATTCATTTCAAAAATAGCTTTTCATCATATCATGATTTATATCGCCAAAGGTATAACAATATCGACTCAACAAACGAAGATATTAGCCCCTATGTTCACTATAGCGCTGAGCAAAAGTCACGGCTTTAGGTGACTATTTTCAAAGCACTCTGCATAATTTATTGAATTCAATGAAGCTCTTCTCAAAACAAAGAATCGTTTAAAAAACCACTTAAATAATCTAGATCTCAAGTATGACATCTCATAACGTCTCACCCCAAATAAATAATTACTTGTTAGGTTAAGACTCTTATTTATCAATAACCTGTAACACCGCCAAATGGCGAACCAGTTGAAATGAGCACTCATTCACAAAAGGGGAATAAAAGGAATGAAAGATAGCCATACTCATTTAGGATTGATGCCATGACTTGTCCAATACAAGAAACAATAATTTATGTATTCTCTACATTGATATCTCCCGATGAGCATTTAGTCAGCCAAGTTCAAAGGCAAACTCACCTTGCGTTCAATATTCTCAATTGTGATTCTGTATTAAATAACATCAATATAGAACAACCTTATATATTGCTCATTGATGCTCGTCTTAATGAAGAGACATTATTTAAATTACAAAACCACCCAACGATCAAAAAAGCACAAGCTACCGCTTTAGTTTTTGCTCCTCAAACACCTAATTTAGTTCAACTATCTTTATGGCATAACTTGGCGGGATATTTCTATGAAAACGCGCCACTCTCTCAGTTTAGTCAACAAGTTAGAAAAATAGTAAACGGGCAAAACTGCTTACCGAAATCATTATTAATCAAATTCTTCCAACACTGGCAAGCTATCCATCATCAACAAGATAACCAAATGGTTCAAGTTAAGCTGTCACTGACTCGCAGAGAACTGGACATTTTAAACCATTTACAAGTTGAACACTCTAATCTAGATATCGCAGACTCATTGTTTGTTAGCGAACATACGGTTAAATCTCATCTATATCGTATTTTTAAAAAACTCAAGGTTAGCAACCGTAGACAAGCGATTAACTGGGCTCAACTCTATCTATAATGTTTCATTTAAATGGTGACCAATCACATTTTGTAAATGGATAATTTGTATATTCTAAAAATGAAGCATTATTTGCTATATTTGTGTTTCTTCTACTAAAAATGCTATTTTAGTATGTAAATATCTTCTATTTATACAAGGTCTCCATCATGATCAAAAAATGTCTATTTCCTGCAGCAGGTTACGGCACACGCTTTTTACCGGCAACGAAATCAATGCCGAAAGAAATGATGCCAATTGTCAACAAGCCTTTGATTGAATACGGGGTAGAAGAAGCGATTCAAGCAGGCATGACAGGCATGTGCATTGTAACCGGTCGCGGTAAGCATTCATTAACCGATCACTTTGATAAAAACTATGAATTAGAGCACCAAATTAGCGGAACTAACAAAGAAGAATTGTTGGTTGATATTCGTAATATCATCGATAGCGCAAACTTCACTTATGTTCGTCAACGTGAAATGAAAGGTCTAGGCCACGCCATTTTAACTGGTCGTGAACTCGTTGGTGATGAACCTTTTGCTGTGGTATTAGCTGATGACTTATGTGTCAACCCTGATCAAGGCGTACTCGCTCAAATGGTTGCTTTGTATAAACAATTCCGTTGCACTATCGTTGCTGTGCAAGAAGTACCAAAAGAAGATGTACATAAATACGGTGTCATTTCAGGTGAAATGATCAAAGACGATCTTTATCGTGTTGATGACATGGTCGAAAAGCCAGAACCGGGTACTGAGCCAAGCAACTTAGCAATCATTGGTCGCTACATCATGACTCCGGATATTTTTGAGTTGATTGAACAAACCGAACCGGGCAAAGGTGGAGAGATCCAAATTACCGATGCTTTGCTAAAACAAGCGAAATCAGGTTGTGTGCTTGCTTATAAATTTAAAGGTCAACGCTTTGATTGTGGTAGCGTTGAAGGTTATATCGAAGCGACCAACTACTGCTACGAAAATTTGTACTTGAAAGATCAAGATACAAAAACCACCAAAAAATAATCTTATTCACTTTTACAACTGAATGAGTTCAAGGCCGTAGGGGTTTCCGTTACGGCCTTTGTTTTATCTCACCACCGCCACCCTCAAACAACTGTTTTTTTATACAGCAAACTATTTCCACTTTTAACAAGCTATGTAATACTTATTACCTACTTATCCAATACGCATTGGTCACTTTTCTGTCAATTATGAGAGCGTGAAGCATGGAAACAATTGAAGTCCGCGGAGCCCGAACCCATAACCTGAAGAATATTAATCTTACGATTCCCCGTGATAAACTCATTGTCATTACAGGGTTATCCGGTTCAGGTAAATCTTCTCTTGCCTTTGATACGTTATATGCTGAAGGCCAGCGCCGCTATGTTGAATCGCTTTCTGCTTATGCTCGCCAGTTTTTATCATTAATGGAAAAACCCGATGTTGATCATATCGAAGGTTTATCTCCTGCGATTTCTATCGAGCAAAAATCCACTTCTCATAACCCGCGCTCAACCGTGGGAACCATTACTGAAATATACGATTATTTGCGTTTGTTATACGCACGTGTCGGTGAGCCTCGCTGCCCTGATCACAACACCCCATTAGCCGCACAAACTATTTCACAAATGGTCGATAAGGTATTAGAACTACCAGAAAACAGCAAACTCATGCTACTCGCTCCAATCATTAAAGAGCGTAAAGGTGAGCATGTAAAAACACTGCAAAACCTCGCGGCACAAGGTTTTATCCGTGCACGTATTGATGGTGAAACGTGCGATCTTTCTGACCCACCGACTTTAGAGCTACATAAAAAACACACCATTGAAGTGGTGGTTGACCGCTTTAAAGTGCGTGATGGCATTCAACAACGTTTAGCCGAATCATTTGAAACCGCGTTAGAGCTATCTGGTGGTACCGCAACCATCACTTGGATGGATGACTCCAAGCAAGAAGACATCATCTTTTCTGCTAATTTTGCTTGCTCGCATTGCGGCTACAGCGTACGTGAACTTGAACCGCGTTTATTTTCATTTAATAACCCTGCTGGCGCTTGTGAGACCTGTGATGGTCTTGGCGTACAGCAATACTTTGATGCAGAACGAGTCATCCAGGATGAGAATTTAAGTCTAGCTAATGGTGCAATTCGTGGCTGGGATAAAAAGAATTTCTATTATTTTCATATGCTCACTGCGTTATCTGAGCACTATGATTTCGATTTACAACAACCATTCAATAAGCTCCCGAAAAAGATTCGTGATGTGGTCCTGCATGGTTCGAAAAAAGAAGAAATCGAATTTAAATACGTTAATGATCGTGGCGATACCCGAGTAAAACGTCACGCTTTTGAGGGGATTTTAAATAATCTTAACCGCCGCTATCATGAAACAGAATCAAACTCGGTACGTGAAGAGCTGGCTAAATACATCTCAAATAAGTCCTGCTCTAGCTGCGGCGGCGCGCGCCTCAAAACCGAAGCCCGCCATGTATTTATTGAAAATACGGCATTACCTCAAGTGGTCGAAATGAGCATTTATGGCGCACTACAATTTTTTGAATCACTGAAGTTAACCGGTCAAAGAGCGCAAATTGCAGAAAAAATTCTCAAAGAAATTAATGATCGTTTAAATTTCTTGATTAATGTTGGCTTAAATTATCTCAACTTGTCTCGTAGTGCCGAAACGCTTTCTGGCGGTGAAGCTCAACGCATTCGCCTAGCCAGTCAGATTGGTGCGGGTTTAGTGGGAGTGATGTACGTACTCGATGAGCCATCAATTGGTTTACACCAAAGAGACAACGAGCGTCTACTGAAAACCTTGATTCATCTTCGTGATTTAGGCAACACGGTTATCGTTGTCGAGCATGATGAAGATGCGATTCGCGCCGCCGACCATGTGATTGATATTGGCCCAGGCGCCGGTGTCCATGGCGGTAATGTGATTGCCGAAGGAACAATGCAAGACATTCTTGCCAACCCGAATTCTCTTACTGGCCAATATTTAAGTGGCGTAAAACAAATTGAAGTGCCAAAGAAACGTACGCCAATCGATAAAAAGAAAACCGTTGAATTAATTGGTGCGACAGGTAATAACCTGCAAAATGTGAACTTATCAATTCCCGTGGGTTTATTAACTTGTGTCACTGGTGTTTCTGGTTCGGGTAAATCAACGCTGATCAATGATACCTTCTTTAAAATCGCTCATGCGCGTTTAAACGGAGCAACCACTGCAGAAGCGGCACCTTATAAAAAAATCAACGGCCTTGAGCACTTTGATAAGGTTATCGATATTAACCAAAGCCCAATTGGTCGAACGCCACGTTCAAACCCTGCCACCTACACCGGTATTTTTACACCGATTCGTGAATTGTTTGCAGGCACTCAGGAATCCCGCTCTCGTGGCTACAAACCGGGACGTTTTAGTTTTAACGTTCGCGGTGGTCGCTGTGAAGCTTGCCAAGGTGATGGCGTTATCAAAGTCGAGATGCACTTCCTGCCTGATGTGTACGTTCCTTGTGACGCCTGTAAAGGTAAGCGTTATAACCGTGAAACCTTAGACGTACGCTATAAAGGTAAGAGCATTGATGAAGTGCTAGAAATGACCGTCGAAGATGCCCATACCTTCTTTGAACCTGTTCCGGTTATTGCTCGTAAATTAAAAACGCTGATTGATGTAGGTCTATCGTATATTCGACTCGGCCAAGCCGCGACTACCTTATCTGGTGGTGAAGCGCAACGCGTCAAATTAGCCAAAGAATTATCTAAACGCGATACCGGTAAAACGTTATACATTTTAGATGAGCCAACAACAGGGCTGCATTTCCACGACATTCAACAACTATTGAATGTGTTGCATCGCTTACGTGATCACGGCAATACCGTGGTGGTGATCGAGCATAATTTAGATGTGATAAAAACAGCGGACTGGATTGTCGACTTGGGCCCTGAAGGTGGCAGTGGCGGTGGTGAGATCATAGCCGCTGGCACGCCAGAAGAGGTGGTAAAAGTGAAAGGCTCGCACACTGCACACTTTCTTAAACCGCTACTGAAATAACCTAGTCGTTAATACTAAACCGAAAAGAGAGTTGATTGATGCTTACCTTGCATTTATCAATTCTCTTTTATTATCACAACACTTAAATTGCAATATTGGAAGCTAACCTTATCTTAAACGGCCTCGCCGTAGGTATTTTTCGTCATCCATTTCGCACAAATAATGTTAATATAAGACACTCATATAGAACTAAAATATCTAGAGGCTGTACTTTACATGGCAACTTTACACATCCAAGGCACTAAGCTTGAAAAGGTATCTGAACCCAATATATTGGCAAAACCTTTTCTTTGGTCACTCGGAGTTGTTTTCTTACTTGCCATGCATTTTTTTCAGCCTAACCCTGGAGGTGCTGGCCTCGCGTTATCATTTAATAACACGACTTGGTTAGCATTAAGTGTCAGTTTTGGTATCGGCTTATACGCGATTGCGAATCAACGAGTACTTCGTGTGACTTCGCTGATTATCTCAATGCTGGTTGTTTGTGTGATTTTGACGATTCCAGTGTTTTATTCAAACGCGAATATTCAAGATTCCATATTACGCCTAATTGGGTTATGGGCAGGTTGGCTTCTCCTCGTCATTTTGCATCAATATCCACTGTCGATTAAACAAAAACAAACCCTACTCTTTTTCATTGTGGGTGCAGTGTGTATCGAGGCTGCTTATGGCTACTTCCAATACTTATTTTTAGAACCTGGTAATTCATTCGGTTATAACACCGAGCAAAACCGTCCGTTTGCGATTTTCCAACAACCAAACGTCACCGCAAGCTTTTTCGCAACAGGGCTAGCCGTCTCTTCTTATCTACTGGCGAGACAGAAACAAAGCAATGTCACACTGAATAAAGCCTTTTCTATTTTGTTATTACTCATGCCGATAATCACAATTCCGTTGTTATGGGTTCTCGCATCTCGAACTGGTTGGTTAGGCGCAACGGTCTCAACTCTATTGCTGATTCCATATTTGATGAAGTTCTTACCAAAACGCGTCATGACATTGTGGATGATCTCTGTCATTTTAGGCCTAGCCGGTGGTTATACTTTAGCGACGGCTAATGGTGGAAATGATTTAATCGCTAAAAAATCAAACTTAGAAAGCCCACGTCGTTATACCTTTCCACAAACATTAGATATGGTCATTGAGAAACCTCTCACCGGTTATGGTTATGGTAAGTTTGAACCTGCTTATATGGTTTACACCGCAAGACAGCACCAACTGAATCCTAGTTATCACCCAGGATTACCTTCGATGGATCATCCACATAATGAAATCTTATATTGGGCAGTTGAAGGCGGAATAATATCGATATTAGGCCTGTTAATTGCCGCTTTAGCCGTATTTCGAAAGGTCAGAAAATCGCAATCTGGGACACGTTTAGCGTTAATCGCTTTATTCTTCCCGATCGTGTTGCATACCCAACTTGAGTATCCGTTTTATCATTCAGCTATTCACTGGATTATTTTCATCATACTCATTTACTGGGTTGACCAATTAACCGCGCCATACCAAGTCATTAACTTTAGTAAAATCAGTAAAAGCTTACTGAGCGTATTGTCCCTGCTCATTCCGATCATTACAGGCTTTTTTATGATCACAGCGCTACATACTAATAATGTACTGAGCCGCTTTGAATACACTAGACCAATCAACCCTGACTTATTAAATCAAGTCACTAATCCGAGTGTTTGGAAGGATCGATTTGATTGGGACGTTTATAGCACTCAGCTCAATATCGGCCTACATTTAGGTAAGCCAGAGTACATCCAACCTTATATTGATTGGGCAACGCAAGTCATCAAACGCAAACCAAGAGCTGCATTTTATTCAAAATTAATTGCGGCTTACCAAGCTGTTGGCGATAACAGAAAAGCAGAAGAAGTACGTAAAGAAGCGAGTTTCTTATTCCCAAACCAAGACTTTTCTAAGATCCGCTATATTCCACCAGAGGAAAGGGTTTCAAGGGCAGAGGCAACGGCTAAAGAAGAATAGGTCTCTAGCTCCTAATAACGAGCTCCTAGATGTGCACTCTGGAGCTCTCTACAATATAAAAATGGACAATGAACGCAGGATTTCCCTTCGCTCGTTGTCCAAATCTATTAATTGGTAGGGAAAATCGTCATCCTGAAAAGCGACGTAGGAGCGCAGTTCAGGATCTCCAGCCACCATTAGGAGATTCCAAACAGTTCGTTCCTCACTTTTGGAATGACGTTATTAAATTTACCCTCTAATGAAAGTAATAAAGAAGCGTCCGAGCTACAAAAAAACTCTTCTAGAAACTAGGGACTAGCAACCTAGCCCCCTATTTTCATTTCCCTATCGTCTCTTGCAACGCCTTCAAACACAACGCCACATTTTCACTTTTTGCGCTATACCCCATGAGGCCAATCCGCCAAACTTTACCAGCCAATGCTCCTAATCCACCACCAACTTCAAGATTGTATTCATTCAATAGATGTTGACGAGTATTGGTATCATCTAGACCTTCTGGCAAATAAACAGAATTCAACTGCGGCAAGCGACATTCTTCATCTACCACATATTTAAAACCTAATTGTTCAAGACCTTGTTTTAGTTTCTGGTGCATATCGGCATGACGTTGCCAGGCATTTTCTAGCCCTTCATTATACAAACCAAGCAAAGCTTCATGCAGTGCATAGAGACTATTCACTGGTGCAGTATGGTGATAGCTTCGTTTTCCTTCACCACTCCAGTAACCAAGCACTAAGCTTTGGTCTAAAAACCAACTTTGAACAGGCGTCGTGCGTGCTTGGATCTTTGCAATGGCTTTAGGTGAAAAAGTAATGGGTGACAAACCCGGTACACATGATAAACATTTTTGGCTACCGGAATACACCGCATCTAACTGCCATTCATCGACTTTCAATGGCACACCACCTAATGATGTCACAGCATCGACAATCGTTAGCGCATTATATTGCTTAGCGATTTTAGATAGCGCTTGTGCATCACTTAATGCCCCCGTAGAGGTTTCCGCGTGAACAAAGGCTAAAATTTTCGCATCCGAGTTTTCAGCAAAGGCTGCCGCCACTTTCTCAACACTGACTGGTTTACCCCATTCATCATCTACCAGCACCACTTGGGCGCCGCTACGAATCGCGTTCTCACGCATCCGCTCACCAAACACACCATTACGGCAAATAATGACTTTATCGCCCGGTTCAATCAAGTTCACAAAACAGGCTTCCATCCCCGCACTGCCGGGAGCTGAAACCGGAATCGTAAAATCATTGTCGGTTTGAAAAGCATACTTAAGCAACGTTTTCACTTCATCCATCATGCCGATAAACAGAGGATCTAAGTGGCCAACCGTTGGACGACTTAATGCTTGTAAAACATCCGATGAAATATCAGAAGGACCTGGGCCCATTAAAATTCGACGAGGTGGGAAAAAGCGCTGAATAGTCATAATTATCCTTAATGGTATATTCCATAATTATCATTCACTAGTGCCACGACTCTATCGCTACTTTTGGGAAATAGCATAGATAACATTAGCAAAATTGGTGTGCTTAAATATGTGCAAGCTACGGTAAAACTACCATGCCTAGAAGGAGTCCTCATTAATGGTAAATAAAGCTGTGAGCCCCCTCAACTAATTGTGTACAGTTTTAATTATTATTGTCGACAAATCAACCGTAAAAAAAATCTCGCTCCATCACCTTTCAGTGATTGACTTTTTTAATACAACAACGTTCAATGTAGACTCCTTCAGCCATAGGATATGGTTGAACTTTGATGATGATTTCAACCACTGAAATCTCATCGTTCGGAAGAGGAGCGTAACCCAGGTAGATGACCAGTGGATCCCGAGATCCTAAACTTGTCATTCAGGGGGAGTTACGCCGAGATGGATAAATGCTCGGAAATTTATCACATCGGTTGCTCAGGTTGAATCCTGACAACTGTCACTAAGTGCTTAGCTTAGTGAAGAGCTTCTAAGATTTACATGGTCACACGATTCTAGTGATTCACTTCTATGTATTTCCCTGCTCTAAGAAATCTCTCTTCAACATTGGACGTTTGCCTATAAATAGGCCTTATTTGAGTATATTGGGAGACAATGCCGTGAGCGCATTTAACGTAGCAAAGTTTGGTGGCACCAGCGTGGCCAATTTCGAAGCAATGAGCCGCTGTGCCGCCATTATTGAAGATAACCCGTCAACAAAATTGGTTGTCAGTAGTGCTTGTTCTGGTGTAACAAATCTATTAGTTGAGCTAGCACTTGGGGTACAAAATCCCGATGATCGCCAAGCTATCTTGGACAAAGTTCGTGCGATTCATTACAGCATCATCGAACAATTTTCCGAACAAGAAAAAACCAGATATTCGATCGATACTATTTTAACCACTCTTTCCAGTATGGCTGAAGCGGCTTCTTTTCAATCGGGCGATAAACTCACCGATCACATCGTTGCTTGCGGTGAATTAATGTCGACTCACATTTTAACTCAGCTAATGATTGAGCGCGGTATTAACGCTGTTCGATTTGATATTCGTGAAGTATTACGTACCAACTCAGATCACGGCAAAGCAGAACCGGTTATTGCCGATATATCAGCTCTAGCACAACAAAAACTTTACCCACTTTGCCAGCAACATGTTGTGGTCACTCAAGGTTTTATTGGTAGTGATGTGGAAGGTAACACGACAACGCTTGGTCGTGGTGGCAGTGATTATAGTGCGGCGCTCATTGCCGAAGCGGTAAAGGCTTCTGGTTTGGAAATCTGGACAGATGTACCAGGTATTTACACCACCGATCCTCGTATAGCACCGAAAGCAACACCGATTCCTGAAATCAGCTTTAGTGAAGCGTCTGAAATGGCGAATTTTGGTGCGAAAATTTTGCACCCATCGACACTTCTTCCTGCGCTTCGCCACCAGATCCCTGTATTCGTCGGTTCTTCTCGCGAACCAGAAAAAGGCGGCACTTGGATTCGTAAACAAGTTGAAAGTGCCCCACTATTTCGCGCCCTAGCCTTACGTAACAACCAGACCATGGTCACGCTGCGTAGCCCTGATATGTTCCAAACTTACGGCTTTTTGGCACAGGTATTTAATATTCTCGCGAAGTATCAAATTTCCGTTGATTTGATCACCACTTCTGAAGTTAGCGTATCATTGACACTCGACCAAACCAACACCTCTGGCCAAGCGCCCGAGCTACCTGCCGATGTCAAAGCAGAATTAGAGCAATTGTGCTTAGTTGAAGTGGAATATAACCTCAGCCTAGTAGCACTAATTGGTAATAAAATGAGCGCTAAAAAAGGTTATGCTAAACAAGTATTCGGTGCGTTAGAAGATTTCAACTTGCGTATGATTTGCTACGGTGCGAGCCCTCATAACTTGTGCTTTTTAGTTGGCGAAGCAGAAGCTAAAAAAGCGGTAGAAGTACTACATAGAGAGTTGTTTGAGTAAAAAGAGCTAGGTTGCTAGTCCCTAGTTCCTAGAAAAAGAAGCTCTAGGAAACTGCTTTAACTTCTTTATTCAGTAAATAAAATTTCAAATATTCAGAAAGATTAAAGGCGATGACTATTAATAAGTCATCGCCTTTATTTTTAGCTGCTAAATAGCTCAAAGAAACAAAAAGAGTTAACAGCCTCCACCACCTAGGGACCAGGGACTAGGAACTGCTCTTTCCATCCTTAGCTCAAATTCGGCCCTAACCATTTCTCCATTTCGACTTCATCCCACCCTTTACGCTGTGCATACTCTTCTGCTTGATCTTGTTGGATCTGCGCAATCGCAAAGTAACGAGAATCAGGGTGTGAGAAATACCAACCAGAAACGGAGGCACCCGGCCACATCGCATAACTCGTGGTCAAAGACATGCCGATGGTTTCTTCTACTTTTAAAAGCTCCCACAAGCTGCCTTTTTCGGTATGTTCTGGGCAAGCAGGATAACCAGGGGCTGGGCGAATACCTTGGTATTTTTCACGAATCAAATCATTATTGGTTAAGTTCTCATCCGCTGCATAACCCCAAATATCTTTACGTACTTGCTCATGCATATATTCAGCAAATGCTTCGGCTAATCGGTCAGCTACCGCTTGGATCATAATGGCGTTAAAGTCATCGCCTTGCGCTTTATAAGAATCCGCTAATTCACGCTCACCAATACCACCGGTTACGGCAAAGCCGCCGATCCAATCTGCTTTACCGCTGTCTTTCGGGGCAATGTAATCGGATAAACAATAGTTCGGACCTTTTGGCTTTTCGGTTTGCTGGCGTAAATTGTGTAAAACTTTAATGACCTCTGTACGAGATTCATCCGAATACACTTCTATATCATCCCCCACGCTATTGGCTGGGAACATGCCACACATACCGCTAGCTTTAAGAATTCCCTCTTGTTCAATTTGGTCTAAGAAAACATTGGCATCATCGTATAAACGTTTTGCCTCTTCCCCGACTTCTTCATGATCAAAAATAGAAGGGTATTTCCCCATCAATCCCCAAGTTAAGAAGAACGGTGTCCAATCGATATACTGACGTAAAATAGCCGTATCAATATGTTCAAACACATGCACGCCGGGTTTAGCGGGGGCCGGCGGTGTATAAGCTTGCCAATCAATATTCACTCTATTTTCACGTGCTTGCTCTAAAGTAACCGGCTTAGTACGAGGACGTTTACGAGCATGTTGATCGCGCACTCGATCATAATCAATATCAAGCTTCTCAACGAAAGCGGGGCGTAACGTATCGGATAGCAATGCAGAACACACCCCAACCGCGCGTGAGGCATTATTCACATACACCACAGGTTGTGAGTAATTTTGTTCAATTTTCACCGCGGTATGAGCTTTTGAAGTAGTGGCACCACCAATCAATAATGGTAAATCAAAGCCTTGACGCTCCATCTCTTTGGCCACATGCACCATTTCATCAAGCGATGGCGTAATCAAACCAGACAAGCCAATGATGTCGACGTTTTCTTCCTTAGCAACCTTTAATATGGTCTCGGTTGGTACCATCACGCCAAGGTCGATGATTTCGTAGTTATTACACTGCAATACGACCCCAACGATGTTCTTACCGATGTCATGTACATCGCCTTTGACCGTGGCTAACAAAATTTTACCGTTGGTTTGGCCTACTTGTTTTTCAGCATTAATGTAAGGTTCTAAGTAGGCGACCGCTTGTTTCATCACACGCGCCGATTTCACCACTTGAGGAAGGAACATTTTACCTTCACCAAATAAGTCACCGACTACGTTCATGCCATCCATTAATGGCCCTTCAATCACTTCTAAAGGCATCTTGGCTTTAGCGCGTGCCTCTTCAGTATCTTCAACAATAAACTCAGTGATACCTTTAACTAACGCATGCTCTAAACGTTTCTCGACTTCCCAAGTACGCCATTCTAATAAAGCGGGATCTTCTGCTTTACCCACACCATTTGAACGATATTCTTCGGCCAACTCTAGAAGGTTTTCGGTAGCATTGCCGTGGCGGTTGAGTACGACATCTTCCACCGCATTACGCAATTTCTCAGGAACGTTATCATAAATTTCAAGCTGACCAGCATTCACGATCCCCATATCCATACCACGCTTAAAGCAGTGATATAAGAACACGGCATGAATGGCTTCACGTACGTAATTATTGCCTCGGAATGAGAACGAAACGTTAGATACCCCACCCGAAATCATCGCGTAAGGCAGGTCTCGCTTGATATCACCGACTGCTTCAATAAAATCGACCGCATAATTATTGTGCTCATCAATACCAGTCGCGACAGCAAAAATATTCGGGTCAAAAATAATATCTTCAGGTGGGAAACCAATTTCATCCACCAGAATACGGTAGGCCTTAGTACAAATTTCGGTTTTACGTTCGCGAGTATCCGCTTGGCCCACTTCATCAAATGCCATCACGATCACTGCCGCGCCATAGCGACGGATCAGTTTGGCTTGCTCAATAAAGTTCTCAACCCCTTCTTTCATTGAGATAGAGTTGACGATGCCCTTACCTTGTACGCATTTTAAACCGGCTTCAATGACATCCCATTTCGAGGAGTCAACCATAATTGGCACTTTAGAAATTTCGGGCTCAGAGGCACATAAATTCAGGAATCGCTCCATGCAGGCTTTAGCATCTAGCATCCCTTCATCCATATTGATATCGATAATTTGCGCGCCATTCGCGACTTGTTCACGAGCCACATCAAGCGCTTCATCGTATTGCTCTTCCACAATCAGACGCTTGAACTTAGCAGAACCCGTTACGTTCGTACGCTCACCCACGTTCACAAATAACGAGTCTTTATCAATCGTTAATGGCTCTAAACCGGATAAGCGACAGGCTTTTGGTAACTCTGGCAATGCGCGAGGTTTAACGCCTTCAACAACTCGAGCCATTTGACGAATATGTTCAGGAGTAGTGCCACAGCAGCCACCAACCATATTGAGAAAACCACTTTCGGCCCATTCTTGAATGTGTTTGGCCATTTCTCGTGGTTCAAGATCATATTCACCAAAAGCATTCGGTAAGCCGGCATTCGGGTGAGCTGAAACATGACTTTCTGAAATGCGAGAAAGCTCTTCAACATATTGACGAAGCTCATCAGGCCCAAGTGCACAGTTCAAACCAAACGATAAAGGCTCAACATGACGCATCGCATTATAAAATGCTTCAGTCGTTTGACCTGAAAGGGTACGTCCAGAGGCATCGGTAATCGTGCCAGAAATCATCACAGGGAGTTTAAAACCTAATTCATCAAAGACACTGAGCACCGCAAAAGCACAAGCCTTTGCATTTAAGGTGTCAAAGATCGTTTCGATCATGATGATATCTGCCCCACCGTCGATTAGCGCTCGGGTAGATTCAGAGTAAGCAACCACTAACTCATCGAATGTGACATTACGAAAACCAGGATCATTGACATCAGGTGAAATCGAACAAGTGCGGTTAGTGGGCCCTAACACACCAGCGACAAAACGAGGTTTCTCTGGTGTCTTTGCCGTCCACTCATCGGCTGCTTCACGGGCAAGCTTAGCGGCAGCAAAGTTAATTTCTGCGCTCAAGCTTTCCATGTCGTAATCCGCCATCGCGATGGTAGTGGAGTTAAAAGTATTCGTTTCGAGAATATCCGCGCCAGCCGCTAAGTAATCGCTATGAATTTTCTTGATCAGCTGCGGTTGAGTTAATACTAATAAATCGTTGTTACCTTTGAGATCACTATGCCAATCAGCAAAGCGCTCACCTCGGTAATCATTTTCTTGCAGTTGATGAGACTGGATCATGGTCCCCATGCCGCCATCAATCAATAAAATGCGAGATTTTAATAATGTCTGAATTTGATGTTTTATTTCACTACGATGAGAATTTGAGCTTCCAGCCACGATACAACCTCTTTCCTTAATTCTTTAAGATATCCTAACATAGAAATCTAGACGTCTAAAACAAGTTTAAACGACTAATATATGCCTTTTTAACATGCTTTTTATCTGCTTTACTCTAATCTTATTAAAAATATATTGATATTTATCATTAAGCGCACGAAAATTGCGTGATTACAATTTGTTACATTAGCCAAGGTTTAATTATGTCGGTCTATAACACCCTTTGCTTCCTATCGTTTGCTGCGATGGTAATAGCATTGATTAATGCAAAATTTGGTCGTCTACAGACGACAATTGCAATAACAGCCGGAGCAATGATGCTCTCCCTGCTAATCCTTATTGCTGGTCAAAGTGGTTGGTTCAACCTTGTCGATATTGCTTCAAAGACAATGGCTGAAATTAACTTTGAAAGCTTCTTGTTAAATGGAATTCTTGGCTTTTTATTATTTGCAGGGGGCTTAGGTATTAAATTACCTCACTTTGCAGATCAGAAATGGGAAATTGCCATCCTCGCTTTTGGTGGTACGGTATTCTCCACCTTCTTTATCGGTTTCAGCTTATACGGCATCTGTAATCTAATCGATATTCATATAGATCTCATTTATTGCTTATTGTTTGGTGCGCTAATTTCACCAACAGACCCCATTGCAGTACTCGCAATTGTTAAAAAACTTAAAGCACCACAACGTATTTCAACTCAAATTGAAGGTGAGTCACTATTTAATGATGGTATTGGCTTAGTTATCTTCGTAACAATCTTTACCGTCGCCTTTAGTGGCAATGCACCAACGGTTGGTGGAGTATTAAGCTTATTCATGCAAGAAGCCGTCGGTGGTATTGCTTACGGGTTCGTATTAGGTTTGCTTTTCCATTATCTAATCAGCTCAACCAATGATCACTCAATGGAACTACTATTGATGATCTGTATTCCCACTGCAGGTTATGCTTTTGCCGAAACACTTGAAGTATCAGGCCCATTAGCAATGGTCGTTTCAAGTATCATGATTGGTAACTGGACTCGCTACGTTGGTTTCTCAAAAGAAAGTACCGAGCACATGGATCATTTCTGGGAGCTAATTGATGAGTTTCTAAATGGCATCTTGTTCTTGCTTATCGGTATGTCGCTATTATTGTTTGAATTCCATTCTGAAGATTGGATTATGATGGCCATTGCGATTCCACTGGTTCTACTCGCTCGTTTCTTAAGTGTGTGGATACCGTTTATCGGCTTTAAGCGTTTCCGTACTTACAATAAATGGTCAGTGAAGATCTTAACCTGGGGTGGATTACGTGGCGGTCTTGCGTTAGCAATGGCACTTTCTATTCCACATGGAAAATACTTTGTTACCGCCGACAATATTGATGTAAAAGAAATCATCATGGTGATGACTTATGCCGTGGTTGTGTTCTCGATATTAATTCAAGGCTCGACGATCACACCAATGATCAATAAAGCAAAAGTGATCCAAAAACAAATGGAAGATGCTGATAAATTACGTGCACAAGTTGAAGCAGACTCAACAACACAAAAAGAGACGTTAAACAAAGACGTGTAAAACAAATCACCTCACAAAAAAAGCAGCATGACTTTTCGGTTATGCTGCTTTTTTATTAGCTACGATTTTGAATAAAACGCTTAATCATCTTTCGTAAAATTATCTACTGAGAAATGATCCAAATCGTATGGTGTTTGTTGATACACACAATAGTTTAACCAGTTGGAAAAGAGTAAATGGCCATGACTTCTCCAGCTCGCAATTGGTGGATTATCAGGGTTATCATTAGGGTAATAATTTACTGGAACCGCCGGATCCATCCCTTCAGCTAAATCTCGCATATACTCATGATGTAAAGTATGAGAATCATATTCAGGATGCCCGGTAACAAAAACGTGTCGCTTATCTTTGCTGCTCGCAAGATAGACACCGGCATCCGAAGAGGTCGCCAGAATATCTAAATCGGTGTGCTTAGAAAGATACTCATCCGTAAAATCTGCATAACGAGAATGTGGCGCTAAGAAGCTATCATCAAAGCCTCTTACTACTGGATGAAATTCACTAACGACATCATGGCGATAAACACCGGATAACTTTTCTTTTCGTGTGCGTTTTGGCAGGTTATATAGCAATTTGAGGCCAGCTTGTGCCGCCCAACAAACGTATAATGTCGAGGTGACATGATCTTTCGCCCACGCCATAATGGTCTGTAAGTGATCCCAATACGCGACATCTTCAAATTGAACGAGACCTAATGGAGCCCCGGTAATGATCAAACCATCAAAATTTCGATCTTTCACCACATCAAACTGACGATAAAAATTATTTAAATGTTCGGTAGGCGTATTTTTACTCGGGCGATCATCAATTCGAAGTAGCTCTATATCGACTTGAAGCGGGCTATTTGACAGTAAACGTAAGAACTGAGTTTCCGTCTCAATTTTTTTCGGCATCAAATTTAAGATCAAAACTTTAAGTGGGCGAATCATCTGTGTGGTAGCACGAGTTTCCGACATAATAAAGATTCTCTCCTGACGTAAAATATCAGAAGCAGGTAACTGATCGGGAATCTTGATTGGCATTGCACTCTCTCCATAAGCAATCTAGACGTCTAAACACCTATAAGTATATCAAGACAAAGGTGAATGTCGAGTAAGAATATCCGTGACGCCAGACCGCTTATTTTAGTTAACTAAGTTTAAGTTTAGCGCAAAAAAAAGCAGCGCATGAAAGCGCTGCTTTTGAAAACAAGATGTCGTGATTATCACTATTTAACGATGGTTAAACTTGGACGACCTTTAGGTTTCGCTGGGGCTTCAGACTCATCAGATGCTGACGCTTCTGGCGTTTCATCGCTTGGGCTATCCACACTTGATAGGGATGATACAGGCTCTTCTTTGATGCCTGCTTCCATTTCAACCGTGTAAGCATCTTCAGGTTCAAACATGGTTCCTGCGCCATTTTCACGCGCATAGATAGCTTGTACTGCATACATAGGAACAATGACTGAATGTGGGCGACCACTAAAGCGAGCATTGAACATAATGGCATCATTACTGATTTCCAAGTTACCAACCGCTCGTGGCGCAACATTCAAAATAATTTGACCATCTTGCACAAACTCAACAGGCACTCGTACACCTGGTAATGTAGCTTCCACCACTAAGTGAGGCGTCAGTTCATTATCCACTAACCATTCATAAAATGCGCGCACCAAATAAGGGCGTCTTGGTGTCATTTTGTCCATATCCATACTAGCGAACCAAACGCATTTCTCGTTCAGCTTCTGTTAGAGAGGCTAAGAATGAATCACGCTCAAATACGCGGCTCATATAGATCTTAAGTTCTTTCGAACCCGGACCTGATAATTCAATACCGAATGTAGGTAAACGCCATAGTAATGGTGCTAAGTAGCAATCAATTAGGCTGAACTCTTCACTCATAAAGTGTTCATATTCAGCGAAAACAGGCGCTAACGTTAGTAAATCATTACGTAATTTGATGCGAGCGGCTTCTGCTTCTTCAGGTGTTCCTGAAACAATCTTTTCAGCTTGTGAATACCAGTTACGCTCGATACGATACATCATCAAACGACTGTTACCACGTGCAACCGGATAGACAGGCATCAAAGGCGGATGAGGAAAACGCTCATCAAGGTATTCCATGATGATGTTAGAATTATAAAGTGCAAGTTCACGATCAATTAAAGTCGGAACTGACTTATAAGGGTTCAATTCAATTAGGTCTGTTGGTAGGTTATCTTCTTCAACTAACTCAACCTCAACACTTACCCCTTTTTCGGCTAGAACAATACGAACCTGATGGCTATACATATCTGAAGCACTTGAAAATAGAGTCATCACAGAACGTTTATTGGCAGCTACAGCCATTGAGAAGCCCTCCAGCACACTTAAAAAATAAAAAAGAATGGAGGCTAAATGCCCCCATTACATAAAAATTAGCAAGGAATTTTAGCACAAATGTTTACATTCAGGCTAATTTTTATTCCCAAGGCTTATTGAGTATAGCGCAACAAGCCTTTGCCATTAATGAACATCACGCCAATATTCTTTCTTGAGTAAGACCACAACAATGGTAAAGAGTACCAAGAATGCCATTACCCACCAGCCAAGAGCATGACGTTCAAGCTTGACGGGGTCACCTGAATATTCAAGGAAGTTGACCAAATCTCGGACCGTATTGTTATATTCTTCCGTTGTCAGTTCACCCATTTTGGTAATTTTAGTACCAACGACAATTTTATGCTCTTCACCATCTACCGTAGTGGTTTCATAAACAGGCTCAGGAATACCTTGTAAGCCTTCAAGTACATGTGGCATACCAACATTAGGGAAAGTGGTATTGTTCACCCCAAATGGACGTGACGGATCTGCATAAAAGCTACGTAAGTAGGTATATAACCAATCAACGCCACGCACACGAGCGACCAACGTTAAATCAGGTGGTGGTGACCCAAACCATTTACCTGCATCTTCAGCAGGAATGGCGTTGGTCATCAAATCACCAATTTTTGCCTTTGGATCAAAGACTAAGTTTTCCATCATCAAATCATCAGGAATACCTAAGTCTGTCGCGACGCGTTGATAGCGCTGATATTGCGTGGAATGACATCCAGCGCAGTAGCTCATAAAGGTCTTAGCACCACGCTGCAATGAAGCTTGGTCGGTAAGATCATTATTCGCTTTGTCTAAATGTACATTACCACCCGCTGCCATGACCGATAACGGCAACATAATAGTCAAAAGTCCTATAATCCACTTTTTCATTTGAATGTTACCCTCTCTGGTAATGGTTTGGTTGCTTCATTCTTACTGTAGAAATACAACAAAATGAAGAACATGAAATAACCTAAACTAAACACCTGCGCTAAAAAGGTATAGAGCGGAGTGGCTGGTAAGGTTCCCAAAATACCTAGGGCAATAAAGCTGATCACGAACTGAATGATATTCAATAGGTGCCATTTACTGCGGTAACGATATGAACGCACTTTACAACGATCAAACCAAGGCAATAAGAATAAGAACAAGATTGAAGCGCCCATTGCAGCAACACCTAACAGCTTATCTGGTACCGCACGTAAAATCGCGTAGAAAGGCGTGAAATACCATACTGGCGCAATATGCTCTGGTGTTTTCAGTGGGTTTGCAGCTTCAAAGTTTGGCGGCTCAAGGAAATAGCCTCCCATTTCTGGATTAAAGAACAACACATAACTAAAGAAGAATAAGAAACCAGCAACACCAACGAGATCTTTTACCGTTCCATAAGGATGGAATGGTACTGAATCAATGATGTTGTATTTTTTGGTAAATTGCTTATGGAATGCAAACTGAGTTTTGTGCTCACCATTATCATCTGGTGCCTTCGGAATTTTAGTATCAATGCCATCAGGGTTATTTGAGCCAACTTCATGCAATGCCAATACGTGTAGTACTACTAATAGTAATAAAACAATTGGTAGTGCGATCACGTGTAAAGCAAAGAATCGATTCAAAGTGGCGCCAGAAATAACGTAGTCACCACGGATCCAGAGTGTTAAATCATCACCAATAACCGGAATCGCACCAAACAAGGAAATAATAACCTGAGCCCCCCAGTAAGACATTTGTCCCCAAGGTAGCAAGTAACCCATGAAAGCTTCCGCCATTAACACTAAGAAGATCAACATACCGAAGATCCACAAAAGCTCACGTGGTTTTTGATATGAACCGTAAATAAGGCCACGGAACATATGCAAATACACCACAACGAAAAATGCAGATGCGCCAGTTGAGTGCATATAGCGGAGTAGCCAACCATATTCAACATCACGCATGATGTATTCAACCGAGGCAAAAGCGCCATCACCAGAAGGAACATAATTCATGGTCAACCAAATCCCTGTCAGGATCTGATTCACTAAGACTAACATTGCTAAAGAACCAAAAAGGTACCAAAAGTTGAAGTTCTTAGGCATTGGATATTCGGATAAATGCTTTTTATAAGCATCCATCACTGGTAGACGTTTTTCTACCCAATCAAGTAAGGCTTGCATCAGGCTCCCTCCTCACGACTTTCGCCAATGATAATCCGTGTATCACTTAAGTATCCATGCTCTGGAACCACTAAGTTTAATGGCGCTGGCACCCCTTGAAACACTCGACCAGCCAGATCAAATTTAGAACCATGACATGGACAAAAGAAACCCGATTTAACACCCTGAACTTGCTCGCTAAAAGTGTCAGGTAAATACGTTGGAGAACAACCAAGGTGAGTACAAATACCCACCGCAACAAAATATTCTGGTTTGATTGAACGGTATTTATTCTGAGCGTAAGCAGGCTGTTGTTCTTGCTCTGATGTCGGATCGCGAAGCTTATCATCTAAAGATTCAAGCTGTGTTAACGTTGACTGGGAACGACGCACCACCCAAACTGGCTTCCCTCGCCACTCAACACGAACAAGCTGACCCTCTTCTAATTTACTGATATCCACTTCCACCGGAGCACCAGCAGCTTTTGCCCTTTCACTTGGATTCCAAGATTTAATAAAAGGCACAGCTACCGCCACCGCTCCTATTCCACCAACAACCGCGGTAGTGGCAGTCAAAAAGCGCCGGCGGCCATTATTGATAGGCGCATTGCTCATCCAAATTTCTCCCAATCTGTATTAAATACAAAGAGTAACCCAATCCATAGTTCATGCGACTTTAGTACTCTTAGCGTGCATTTTCATTTTTTGAAAATCGATTTAATTTCCATCGATATTAATATGCTAATTATCATGCACATGTTTATAAAAAATTCTTTTAAATGATAAATAAAGCGCTACATAGAGACAAGGTAAAGCTACCTTTTAATAACATCTATGACCCATATTTGTTTAGGACTTCACAAAAGCGCCTAAAAACAACAAATACAAAATAAAATGCGAGAATAGAAAATCTAAAAAGGTCCGAAACCAATAGGATAATGCAAGATAATCCACTTAAAATGACACATTATGTAACATTTATATTAATAGCTTATGAGGCGATATCATTGAAGGAGAGTGATGAGGCTGTTGAGCATCAGCCTTACTAAATCGACGAATTTTCAGCCAAATAGTAAAAACAAAAAAGCCCGGCCGAAGCCGAGCTTTTGTAACCACACACCAGAAAACTGGTGACGTTGATTCGCAATACAGAGAAAACTCTGTAGAGAAAATTAACGCTTAGAGAATTGTGGTTTACGACGTGCTTTACGTAGACCAACTTTCTTACGTTCAACGCAACGAGCGTCACGCGTAACATAGCCAGCTGCACGTAGAGCAGGACGTAGAGTTTCATCGTATTCCATAAGAGCGCGTGTGATACCGTGACGGATCGCACCAGCTTGACCAGAAATACCACCACCTTTAACAGTGACGTATAGGTCAAGTTTCTCTACCATGTCAACAAGTTCAAGAGGTTGTTTAACAACCATGCGTGAAGTTGGACGACCGAAGTAGGTGTCTAGATCACGCTTGTTGATTACGATGTTGCCGCTGCCTGGTTTGATGAAAACACGAGCAGCTGAGCTTTTGCGACGGCCAGTGCCGTAGTATTGATTCTCTGCCATTTCGATAATCCTCGATTAGATGTCTAGTACTTGTGGTTGTTGAGCAACATGGTTGTGCTCAGCGCCAGCGTAAACTTTTAGCTTACGGTACATAGCACGGCCAAGAGGACCACGTGGTAGCATACCTTTAACAGCTAGTTCAATAACCATTTCTGGCTTCTTATCAATCAGTTTTTCAAAAGAGATTGACTTTAGGCCACCAGGGAACTCAGAGTGACGGTAGTAAATTTTACCCTTCGCTTTGTTACCTGTAACAGCTACTTTCTCAGCGTTTACAACGATGATGTAATCACCAGTATCAACGTGAGGAGTGTACTCAGCTTTATGTTTGCCACGTAGGCGAGATGCAATTTCACTTGCTAGACGGCCAAGAGTTTTACCTTCAGCGTCTACAACATACCAGTCGCGTTTTACAGTTTCTGGTTTAGCAACGAAAGTTTTCATGCTAATAATACCCGTTTAATTTAAATTCATAGTTTAAGGAACAAGCAACCGCTTATTACCCTTAGGATAAGAAGCTCTAAAAGCTTATTCCCACTGTCTAAGAGTCCCATTCATCACCCCTTCGAGTCGTTGGTACTCTCGGCTTCGTCCATAGAACTTAGCCTGCAGTAACGGTGGGTCGCAGGATTATAGAGAAGAGTGAAGGAAAAATCATCTATTTTTGCCAAAAAAGTGTGATTAATTAAAAATAGGGATTCGTTATCGATAAATATCATCATATATAAAGAAAAATAACGATTTAAGCGCTTTATGCAAAACAAAGCGCTCAACTTTAAGCGAGATGTTCATTCGCTAAATAATCAAGACTTTGCATCTCAATCAAGCGTGATTGACAGCGCTGAAATTCAAAATCAAGCTGCCCTTTAGTATATAAAGAACCTAACGCCACTTGCGCTGAAATAATTAACGTGACATTACGTTCGTAGAACTCATCAACGAGTGCAATAAACCGACGAGCAGCATCATCACTACCTCGCCCCATTTGCTTCACGTCTGACAATAGAACGGTATGATACAAACGCGACATTTCAATATAATCAGACTGGCTACGAGAACTTTCACAAAGCTGAGAAAAACTGGCATACAACACGCCATCGCAAACACCATTCACGGGAATATCACGATGATTAATATTAACGGTTTTTATCTCCCGACACTCATCTCTACTAAGCTGAAGATAATAATGGTCTAAATTCGCTTTGGCTTTTTCATCCAATGGAAAGTGATAAATTTCGGCTTGCTCTAGCGTTCGCATTCGATAGTCAACACCACTATCAACATTGACTTCGATACATTGTTGTTCAATTAGCTTTATTGCAGGCAAGAAGCGCGCGCGCTGCAAGCCATTACGATAAAGATCTTTGGGTGGAATATTAGAAGTGGCGACCAAAATAATGCCACGCTTAAATAAAGCTTCAAATAATGTACCTAAAATCATCGCATCGGTAATATCTGATACAAAAAACTCATCAAAACAAATAATATCAGACTCTTGCTTAAAACGATCTGCCACTACCTGTAATGGGTCACTCACATCCTTTAAGCTAGAAAGCTCCATATGGACACGCTGCATGAAACGATGAAAATGCATTCGGCTTTTCTTTTCATAAGGCAAAGCATCAAAAAACAAGTCCATTAAATAGGTTTTCCCTCTACCAACCCCTCCCCAAAAATACAAACCTTTCGGAGCCGTTACTTGAGTCTTTCGACCTAACAATTTTGAAAATAAACTCGGTTTTTCTAGTGGAGTTGATACATACTCAAGAAATTGGTGGTAAAGTTGATCCAGTTTATCGACTGCATATTGTTGCGCAGGGTCATGTTGATACCCGGAATGCTCAATGTCGTACTGATACTTTTGCTTAGGCGTCATCATTCAATGTCATCCATGGATATTAAATAAAGTGGAATATTGAGAAAAAATGGCCCATTCACGTTAGACGTTTTTAGGGGCAGCTTTTGCTTTATCAAGCGAAGATGTCATAGTACCATGTATTGTAAACATGTATAACACGTCGTAACAAACATGTTAAAAATCAATGATAAGGAGCTTATATGGCTTTTCTTTATGCTGCAGTAGGTTTGGTTATCGGTCTCATTATCGGCATTATCATTGCCCGTGTAATGACACCTGAATACAAAAAGCACAAACAACTACAAAAAGAGCTTGAAACCGCTAAGTTTGAATTAGAACAGCATCGTCAAGACCTGTCCGATCATTTCTCAAATTCTGCTGAAATGCTGGATACGCTAGGAAAAAATTATACTAAGTTGTACCAACATATGGCACAGACTTCTTCAGACCTATTACCAAATATTCCGAAACAAGATAACCCATTTGTTACCCAAACGGCGGAAGCCCCATTGGAATCGGAAGAACGTAAACCAGAAGAAACCCCTGAAATTCAACCTAAAGACTATGCGAACGGCTCTACTGGTTTATTAAAAGAACAACCAAAAACTTATGTTGAGTCACCAACGATGAATAAAGCGTCATAACACACAAGTACTCATCCATTTTTTTAGGAACTTAGTAAAGGTTTTTAGTTCTAACACTTTGATGTTGATTTTGTTCAATGAAGGAGTATTAGAATGAAAAAACCTTTACTTGTTTTAACTGCTATATCATTAAGCCTCAGTGCTATTCTCACCCCAATATCAGCCTCAGCCGCATTGCCGAGTACCGTCGAAGGGCAAGCGATTCCAAGCTTGGCACCGATGCTTGAGAAGGTCACACCTGCCGTGGTTTCTGTTTTGGTTGAAGGCAAAAAAAATGCGACTCAACAATCCATTCCAGAACAATTCCGTTTCTTCTTTGGTCCTGACACGCCTGTTCAAGCTCTGCCAGAAAGACCATTTAGAGGTTTAGGTTCTGGTGTTATTGTCGATGCCAAAAACGGTTATATCGTCACCAATTATCACGTCATCAATGATGCCGATAAAATTCAAGTCGCGCTATCTGATGGCAGAGAAGTTAAAGCAACGCTGATTGGCGGTGACAAACTATCCGATATTGCCATCATTAAGCTGGATAAAAAAATCTCAGGTCTTACTCAAATAAAAATCGCCGACTCAGACCGTCTGCGTGTCGGTGATTTTGCCGTTGCAATAGGTAACCCATTTGGACTTGGGCAAACCGTGACTTCTGGGATTATTTCCGCTTTAGGTCGTAGTGGTTTAAATATTGAAAACTTTGAAAACTTCATCCAAACCGACGCCGCAATCAACACCGGAAACTCTGGTGGCGCCTTGGTTGACCTTAATGGGGAGTTAGTGGGAATTAACACCGCTATTTTAGGCCCAAATGGTGGCAATGTCGGGATTGGTTTTGCCATTCCATCAAACATGGTCAAAAGCTTAACCGATCAAATCATCGAATTCGGCGGCGTTAAACGTGGCATCTTAGGTATACTTGGTGGCGAAATCACGCCAGATCTAGCTGAAGCCATGGGATATAACAGCAGTAAAGGCGCATTTGTTAGCCAAGTTTTACCAAAGAGTGCGGCAGATAAAGCCGGAATCAAAGCTGGGGATGTTTTAGTTTCTATCAACGGTAAAAGCATCGATACCTTTGGTGAACTTAGAGCAAAGATAGCCACCATTGGTGCAGGTAAAACAGTAGAGCTAGGATTAGTGCGTGATGGTAAAACATTAAATAAAAGCGTCATACTAGGGGAAGCTGAGCAAATGCAAGCCAATGCTAGCGATCTTCACCCTGGTTTAGAAGGTGCTAAGTTCAGTAATACCGATAGCAGCGACGCTATTGCTGGCGTAAAAATAACGGGAATAGCGAAAGGTTCTCCGGCTGAAAATTATCAACTTCAACAAGGTGATATTATCATTGGCGTCAATCGAACTCGGGTGAAAAACCTTGCCCAAATGAAAAAAGTTCTCGATGAGAAAACCAATATATTGGCTTTGAATATTCAACGAGGAGATCAAACGCTTTATCTTGTAGTTAAATAAAATAATGTTAAGCCAATAGATAGAGCCGTTAACCAACATATTTATCCCCTCACGGCAATTCCAAGTAAGAGGGAGATAAAACTCAAACAAAAAGAGAAGTTTCCCTGTAAACTTCTCTTTTCTTTGCTTTCCATCCGATGCTATTCTTTGCAATCTTCCCTCTTTTTTTAATTCTGCGTATCTGAGGATAAAATGCTTAAATTTTTGCTTCGACCTATTCTTATCGGGCTAGCAACAGCAGCGGTCATTCTTATTACCGTTCCATCATTACGCCAAGATTTACTCCATATTGAATCCGAACCTAATGCTGAAAATATGGAAGATGTTCAGGTTTCCTTTAGTCATGCCGTGCATCGCGCAGGCCCTGCTGTCGCCAATATTTATAGCCGTCAATATGTCGAAGGCGATCGCTTGAAGCTAAAAACCCAAGGCCTTGGCTCTGGTGTTATCGTATCAGATAAAGGCTACATCATTACTAACTACCATGTGGTCGCACAAGCCGATCAAATCGTTGTTGCACTGCAAGATGGCCGAGTATCGAGCGCGCAATTAGTCGGCACCGATAAACAAACAGACATTGCGGTCTTAAAAATCGAAATGAATAATCTTCCGGTGATTCCTCAAAACTCGGAACGAAAAACAAAAGTAGGCGATATTGTTTTAGCGATAGGTAACCCGTACAACCTAGGGCAAACCACAACCTTTGGCATTATTTCAGCGATGGGACGTTCCTCTGTCAGCACTGATGGCCGCCAAGCATTCATTCAGACGGATGCCGCAATCAACAAAGGTAACTCTGGTGGTGCTTTAGTGAATACACGGGGTGAACTGATCGGAATCAACACCGCTTCCTTTCAACAAGCCACCGACTTAGAAACCTACGGTATTTCCTTTGCGATCCCATACCCGCTCGCTTATAAAATCATGACTAAAATTATTGCCGATGGTCGAGTCATCCGTGGTTATATCGGTATTGATGGTCAAGATATGAATGCGGTGGCTGCCCGACTACTTGGTATTGATCATGTTAGCGGTATCATTGTACTCAGCATTGCCGAAGGTGGCCCAGCCGATAAAGCGGGCTTAAAAGAGAAAGATGTCATTGTTTCTATTGATGATAAGAAAGTGCTCAACAGCCAAAGTGTGATGGAAATGATTATTGAACTTCGACCAGGCACTACGGTTAATTTTGAAGTATTACGTAATGGCAAAAAAATCACGATTCCAGTGACAATCGAAGAAGATCCTAAAGATTAATTTTCGATTTAAATTCCTCAAAAGCATGTAATGGAATACCGGCAATGACATGGATATTGTTCACTTTTATGGCCGCGTTCATGCAGTCATGGCGCAATGCTTTTCAAAGTAAATTATCAATTGAAGTTAAAACATTAGGGGTAACTCTCGCTCGTTTCTTATGGGCAAGCCCGATTGCAGCGGTGTATTTATTGATTTTATATCAAGCGAATCCGGCCGACTTACCTGCATTCAATGTTCGCTTTACTTCTTTTATTTTTGCCGCAGCGTTAATGCAAATCTTAGCCACTGCTTTAATGGTGCAATTATTTAAACGTAATAATTATGCGATTGGAGCTGGCCTTGCTAAAAGTGAAGCGTTAGCGGCTGCCATTTTGGGCATGTTATTTTTCGGAACGCAGCTTTCGATGCTCGGTTGGGCGGGTGTATTCTTAGGTGGCGTGGGGGTATTCCTTCTAAGTACCACCACTGGTGTTAAAAGCATCTCGATTTCAACAGTGATACTCGGTCTGTGCTGTGGCTGCGCGTTTGCTCTAACCTCTCTATGGATACGTGAAGCCAGTCTGTCACTTAATCTCCCCTTCCCTTATAACGCCGCTTGGGTGTTGTGGTTAGTCATTAGTATCCAAACCATTATCTTATTGGCGTATATTTTTATTACCGACAAATCGACCCTACAAGCTTTATGGCAGCGCCCAAAGCTAACCTTTCTTGCCAGTGCCAGTAGTTGTTTGGGTTCAATAGGATGGTTTAGCGCCATGTCACTTGAGGCTGTACCTTATGTTAAGACGCTAGGACAAGTTGAAATATTTTTTACCATGATAATTTCAGTATTATGGCTAAGGCAGAAGGTCAAAATCAAAGATGGGGTAGGTTTAGTATTGGTCGCCATTGCGGCTATTTTGGTGATGTGGACATAGTCTAAGACAAATAAAAAAGCCACTGCCGTTCATTCAACGGCAATGGCATTTATAAAGAGAATTAGATATCTCGATTATTCATCTTCATTAGTATCGTTAACAGTCGCCCCATTGGATTCCACTTCAACACGAGTGACCCGCTGTAAACCTCTTGGTAGCTTGCCGCCACGACGTCCACGTTCACCCCGGAAGTTATCTAAATCAATCGGCTTCAATCCAAGTTTACGCTTACCGGCATATAGCGTCACCGTCACCCCATAAGGGATCGCGAGAAGTTGAGAGACCACTTCTTCACGCGCTTTCGCTTTAGCGGATGGAATATTGATGATCTTATTGCCTTTACCTTTGCTTAATTGTGGTAAGTCCTTGATCGGGAATAGCAACATTCTACCGTCGTTGGTGATCACTAAGATTTCATCTTTATCAATATCGGAAACTGGACTTGGCGGTAGCACTTCTGAATTTTCAGGAAGATTTATTAACGCCTTACCACTGCGGTTTTTCGATAAGAGATCCGCGCCTTTACATACAAAGCCATAGCCGGCATCCGATGCAATTAACCATAATTGATCTTCTTCACCCATCAACACTTGACGAATTTGACTGCCTTCAGCAATCCCTAAACGACCAGTAATGGGCTCACCCTGGCTACGGGCGGAAGGAAGAGAATGGGATTCTAATGAATAACTACGTCCATCAGACCCCAAGAACACCGCTGGCTGATTACTCTTACCATGCGCATGTGCCAGATAACCATCCCCCGATTTATAGTTCAGAGATGAAGCATCGACATCATGACCTTTGGCGTGGCGGATCCAACCTTTTTCAGATAACACAACGGTAATGGGTTCACTTGGAATCAAATCACGCTCAGTTAAGGCTTTTGCTTCCGCACGCTCGACCAAAGGAGAACGGCGATCATCGCCATATTTCTCTGAATCCGCTTGGATTTCTTTTTTAATCAAGGTATTTAAACGACGATCAGAGCCGAGTAGTTGCTCTAGTTTTTGACGCTCTTTTTCTAACTCATCTTGCTCGCCACGAAGTTTCATTTCTTCGAGCTTAGCTAAGTTACGTAAACGAGTATCTAAAATTGCATTCGCTTGAATTTCGGTAATCCCAAAGCGAGCCATTAAGACATCTTTCGGCTCATCCTCAGTACGAATAATTTCAATCACTTCATCAAGATTTAAGTAGGCAACTAATAAGCCTTCTAAGATGTGTAGGCGATCTAATACTTTATCTAAACGATATTGTAAGCGTCGACGTACCGTGGTTTTACGAAACTCAATCCACTCTAATAAAATTTGAACGAGGCCTTTCACTTCAGGGCGGTTGTCCAAACCAATCATGTTTAAGTTAACACGGTAGTTTTTCTCTAAATCGGTCGAGGCAAATAGATGATTCATTAACTGATCACAATCAACGCGATTTGAACGAGGTACAATCACAATACGAGTTGGATTTTCATGATCGGACTCATCTCGTAAATCATCCACCATCGGCAGCTTTTTCGCACGCATCTGATTGGCGATTTGCTCAAGCAGTTTAGCGCCCGATACTTGATGAGGTAATGCCGTAATAACGATATCCGACCCTTCTTTATGCCACACGGCACGCATCTTAATGCTGCCACGGCCATTACGGTAGATTTTTTCGATATCAGAAGGCGCAGAGATAATTTCCGCTTCAGTTGGGTAATCCGGGCCTTTGACATACTCCATTACTTCGCCCAATTCAGCTTTTGGATTGTCAATCAAATGCACTGCAGCACCAGCAATTTCACGCACGTTATGTGGTGGAATATCGGTCGCCATCCCCACCGCAATACCAGTGATACCATTGAGTAAAATATGAGGCAAACGTGCCGGCAGCATTTTCGGCTCTTTCATGGTGCCATCGAAGTTTGGCGACCACTCAATCGTGCCTTGACCTAATTCACCCAGCAACACTTCCGCGAATTTAGACAGTTTCGCTTCGGTATAACGCATTGCAGCAAATGATTTAGGGTCATCTGGCGCACCCCAGTTACCTTGACCATCCACTAATGGGTAGCGGTAGGAGAAAGGCTGAGCCATCAGTACCATCGCTTCATAACAAGCTGAATCACCATGAGGATGATATTTACCTAGCACGTCACCAACAGTACGAGCTGATTTTTTATACTTTGCCGCTGCAGATAAACCAAGCTCAGACATCGCATAAATAATACGACGTTGTACTGGTTTGAGGCCGTCCCCTACATACGGTAAGGCACGGTCCATAATTACGTACATTGAATAGTTTAGATACGCATCTTCTGTAAATTTGCGCAGGGCTAACTGTTCAACGCCATCAAATGTTATTTCAGAACTCATTGATTAACCTTTTCTTATTCGCTAGCCATTTTATAGTTCGACATCAGCCTGATCGCCGTATGCTTGTAACCAATTACGACGGTCTTCTGCGCGTTTTTTACCTAGCAACATATCCATCATTTCCATGGTTTGCTCATCATCATCAATCGTTAATTGCACTAAACGACGAGTGTTTGGATCCATGGTTGTTTCTCGTAATTGTAATGGGTTCATCTCACCCAAACCTTTGAATCGCTGAACATTAATTTTAGCTTTCTTATTACTTAAACGTTCTAAAATGCCATCTTTTTCTGATTCATCTAAAGCGTAAAAGACTTCTTTTCCACAGTCGATACGGAAGAGTGGCGGCATGGCAACATAAACATGGCCAGCACGAACCAAAGATTCAAAATGACGCATAAATAAGGCACATAATAAAGTCGCGATATGCAAACCATCGGAGTCTGCATCGGCAAGAATACACACCTTACCGTAACGTAAACCATCAAGACTATCGCTATCCGGATCAATACCTAACGCCACTGAAATATTATGAACTTCATCTGACGCCAATACTTGGTCTGAAGAAACTTCCCAAGTATTTAAGATTTTGCCGCGCAATGGCATGATCGCTTGGAATTCACGGTCTCGAGCCTGTTTGGCCGAGCCGCCCGCCGAGTCCCCTTCCACTAAGAAAAGCTCGGTACGGCTAAGATCTTGCACCGAACAATCGGTTAACTTACCTGGTAGCGCAGGCCCAGACGCCACTTTTTTACGCACCACTTTTTTACTGGCACGCATACGGCGATGAGCATTATCAATACAACTTTGTGCAAGTAACTCTGCTATTTGTGGTTTCTCGTTAAGCCATAAACTAAAGGCATCTTTCACCACACCAGACACAAATGCCGCCGATTGACGAGAAGATAAGCGCTCTTTAGTTTGTCCTGCAAATTGTGGGTCTTGCATCTTAATTGACAACACGTAAGCACAGCGGTCAAAAATATCATCACCGGTTAATTTAACGCCACGAGGCAATAGATTACGGAATTCACAGAACTCGCGCATCGCATCTAATAAACCTTGGCGTAAACCATTAACGTGAGTACCACCTTGAGCGGTTGGGATCAGGTTGACATAACTTTCGGTAATTAAATCGCCACCTTCAGGTAACCAAATAATCGCCCAGTTAGCGGCTTCAGTTTGCGCGATAAACTCGCCAGTAAATGGTTCTTCAGGTAAAACAGGAAAGCCTTTAACCCCTTCCACTAAATAGTCTTTCAGACCATCTTCATAAAGCCATTTATGCGTTTTATCGTTAACTTTATCGATAAACTCAATTTCAAGTCCTGGGCATAACACAGCTTTGGCTCTTAAATTATTCACCAAGCGGCTAACAGAGAAATTACCAGAATCGAAATAGGACGTATCTGGCCAGAAATGAACGCTGGTTCCGGTATTACGTCGTCCACAAGTACCAGTCACTTCCAGCTCTGAGACTTTATTGCCGTTTTCAAACGCGATTTCATAGACTTGACCATCACGCTTAATGGTCACTTCAACTCGTTTTGATAGTGCATTTACGACGGAGATCCCTACCCCATGTAAACCACCAGAAAATTGGTAGTTTTTATTTGAGAACTTACCACCAGCATGCAATTTACAGAAAATCAGCTCCACCCCTGATATTTTTTCTTCTGGGTGAATATCGACTGGCATGCCTCGACCATCATCTGTCACTTCTATCGATTGGTCAGCATGAAGGGTCACTTGCACTTTAGACGCATGACCGGCTAAGGCTTCATCGACACTGTTATCGATAACTTCTTGCGCCAGATGGTTTGGACGTACGGTATCGGTATACATTCCCGGGCGACGGCGAACCGGTTCGAGCCCGTTTAAGACTTCAATCGCACCAGCATTATATTGTTCAGTCATAATAAAAAGATATTCTCAAAAAAGATGGTAGCCATTTTGGCATACAAACGATGTCACATTGTATGTTATTGGAAACATACTCTGTATCCCCACATCTAATGTCAAGTTAAGCCACAGAGAAATGAAGGATTTTATAATTTTTTAAAGGATTCTCTTACAACTCTTGCCGTAAAAACGTCTATTTTAACGTTAATCCCAGCGATATATTTACCGTTATTGAGTGATCGTTTTTACTAAAACTGTCATCACTTAGCAAAGTTAGAGTTGCAAAAATTCAACGATTTGTTGAGGGTAACGTTCAAAATCAACAAAGCTGTGATCGCCTCCCGCTTCTATTGTAGCGCGACTGGCGTGGTACTTCTCAACCGCTTGGCGATAATCGAGTATTTCATCCCCTTTTTGTTGTAACAACCAAAAATCTTGCGGGGTTTTAAGCTCTAATACCTCAAGTGCTCTAAGTTCTAAAATATGTTTAGTCTCTAAAACATAATTTTGATGCGTATAAGGATTCGTTTGCTGGCCAAGGAAATCAACCAATAATTCATAAGGACGAACCGCCGGATTCACAACCACCGCGCGGCAGCCGTATTTATCGTTTAACCATGTAGACAAATACCCACCAAGAGAGCTCCCGACTAAACCGATCTTATAATCTCGATGATGATTACTCACAAAGGCATCTAGGTAATCAGCGGCACGCTTTGGAAAGTGAGGGAGTTGCGGAATTTCTAGCTTAATATCGGGACGATGTTGCTGGCAGTATTGGCGAATAACATTGGCTTTATGAGAGCCGGGTGAGCTATTAAAACCATGTAAATATAACAACATTGAAGGTTTGGACACGATACACTCCTCAGTCTTTTGTTGAGGTTCATTGTACACCTAATTGGCATATTGAAGCCATCTTACCAAACTTCCTTTTATTCCATCATACCGGCCACAATAATGAATGCTAACGGTATTAATACCCTTGAGCCTCAAAGTTAGGAAGGAATACTTCGCCTTCTAATCGATGTACTTGGGTTTCAAGCTGGCCATTGGATTTCAGTACTAAACTGCGCCAGCCAGGAGCAACACGGTCTAAAGCAAAATCGTTGGATTGTGGCTTAAATTGAATACAAGTTGATGGGCTCGTCAGTACTTCTACTTGTTGATGAAGTTGATGGAAGTTTTGATGTACATGACCACATAAGATTGCTTTTACGTTGTGATAAGGCTGTAGTGTTTGCCAAAACTCATCACTATTGTGTAAACAATGCTGATCAAGCCACTGACTCCCGACTAACAATGGATGATGATGCAGTAATACTAGGCTAAAACGCTCAGGATATTGAGATAAACAATCCGATAAAAATTGCAATTGTTGTTGATTCAAAAAGCCATGTGGGCTTCCTTCTGCTTGGCTATCTAATAAAATGATTTGCCAATGTTTACCCGCTAAAATATGAGTATCTTGCTGGATTTGAGTTGAAGGATAAACACTTTGCATACTCGGTTGATAATCATGATTACCCGGTAACCAATAGCAAGGCTTTTTCAAAGGGGCAATGCCTTGCTCAAAACGCGCATAAGATGCATCGGTGTGATCTTGAGAAACATCGCCCGTCATAATTAAAGCGTCATAATCAAATGGTTGTTTTTCTATATCCGTTACAACCGCAGAAAAGCTGCTCAAGGTATTCACCCCTAGCAACTCCCCTTTGTCATCAGCAAAAAGGTGCGTATCGGTAATTTGAACCAAGGTAATATCGTCACAGTTTGATTCAATACGTTTTGGTTCAATCATGTTGGGAAAATCTTTTTTCAAGGCTGCTAACTCAAATATACGGCTGTTGATATTAATAAATTGGGGCTCGGCTAATTCCGTGCCTTAAACAAAAGCTTAACCACTCACCAAGAAATTGGTTTACTTGAAACTTTTCGTCTTTTTGCATCATTCTTTTATTAGGATAATCATAACGCGCTTCCACTCTAGAAATCTGCTCACTAGCACACACTTCCGCAACTCGAGCATCACACTGACAAACATCGACCAAGGTGGTATAGCGAGTGATCTCTTTTATCTCTAATTGATATGCCATTTGAGAAACTTGATACGAACGAGTATCCCCTACCGTAGGATCTATCGGTAGTAAGGAATTCATTTTGGCATAATTAGTTTCATAAACTCGCATTAAACCAGCAAGATCAACATGATACTCTTTTTGCATTCGTAACCTTTCAATTTTTTATCAATAATTGAAACCACTTGGAAAATATTCACTCACTCCAACGCAGCTTCAATTGCTGATGGTTTAACTCTAACCATAATAGAGCAATAATAGTGGCACCATTTTCAATCACACCTGACCCGACCAGCTGATAAGCTTGTTCACGACTCATCACATGAACTTGAATATCTTCATCTTCGTCGTCCATCCCATGTACACCAGATGCTAACGCGGCATCTACTTGACCAATGAATACATCTAAAGTTTCAGAACAGCCGCCAGATGACGGATAATAATGGCTAATATGCTCAATTTCTCCAACTTCAATCCCTGCTTCTTCTTTCGCTTCACGACGAACAACTTGCTCTAGGGATTCTTGTTTATCATTGATACCAGCTATGATTTC
Source organism: Vibrio rumoiensis (assembly GCF_002218045.2). Taxonomy (NCBI): domain Bacteria; kingdom Pseudomonadati; phylum Pseudomonadota; class Gammaproteobacteria; order Vibrionales; family Vibrionaceae; genus Vibrio; species Vibrio rumoiensis. Next base: position 555,131 of record NZ_AP018685.1, on the reverse strand, counting down.
TAACTGCCAAGGTGAAGCATGTTCCAATGCACCAACCCGAATTTGTTCAATTAATACGACTTGATCGCGAATAGGATCATACGCAAGTAAAGCCGCCGCATGCCCCCTTTCAAACATTTCACGAATGACGGGTTTACTCCACCCACCGTTGAACAGTCGATGTTTAAAGGTATATTTGACCACTTTAAAAAAACCATCAAATACCGTTTCTTTACTCTTTAATTGCACATCTTCAGGCTGAAAAAGAGACTTAAATGGTTTAAAGTTCATGATGACTCATCTTTTTTATAGGATCGCTGATCTAATCATGATAGTGATGAATCAACAAGCTTTGCTATAATTTTTTTTGATAAATATTGAGTTTTTTTGAATTTTAACTTACTTTACTATCCATTCGGACAGTAAGTGGTAAATTAGTGTAAAAGTTTGCATAACATTTTAGCTACTTAGGTTACAATCTAAGCCATGTTGTCTATTAATTTTATAAGCGGGAAAAGAACCATGAAAAAACTGCTTCCACTTATCATTAGCCTTACTCTGGGTGGCATTCACCTTGCGCACGCTGATGATTTGGCAGAGATTTATAATCAAGCAAAAGAAAATGATCCTCAGTTATTACGCTCAAAAGCGGATCGTGATGCAGCGTTTGAAGCGATCGAATCAAGCCGCGGTAACCTTTTACCTCAAATTAATTTGACCGCAGGATACAACATCAACCGTAATATCAATGCTCATAACAGTGATCCTATCAGCATTTCTCACAATGCAACGGAACAAAATGCATTCACGGCTGGTATTAACGTCTCTCAAGAATTATATCGTCGTGATAGCTGGGTAAACTTAGATATTGCAGAGCAAAATGCTCGCCAACAAGATTCAGCTTACGCAGCAGAACAGCAAGCAATGATCTTGCGTGTATCACAAGCATACTTTGACGTGTTACAAGCGCAAGACAACCTGACGTTTATTCAAGCAGAGAAAAAAGCGGTAGGTCGTCAACTTGAACAAACTAAACAACGTTTTGAAGTAGGTCTATCTGCTATCACCGATGTACATGATGCTCAAGCACAATACGACAGCGTATTAGCCGATGAAATTTTGGCAAAAAATGATGTCACCAATAGCTATGAAGCGTTGCGTGAAATTACTGGCCAACCTCATAAAGATCTTAGCGTATTAGACACACAACGTTTCTCGGCGAATGTACCCCGAACCGACCAAAATGCATTGGTTGATGAAGCACAGCAGAAAAACTTAGATTTACTGACTGCACGTATCTCTCAAGATATTGCCAAAAGCAACATTTCTTTAGCGCAGTCAGGTTATACCCCATCATTAACGCTTGATGGTGGTTATCAATATTCAGATATTGATGAGCATGATGATCACTCTGCAACGAGAAACTACACCAGCAATGATTACAACATCGGTGTAAATTTAGTGGTTCCACTATACCAAGGTGGTACAACTAACGCTGACGTGAAAACAGCCCAATACCAATACGTATCAGCGAGCCAACAATTGGAAGCAACATACCGTAATGTTGTGAAAAATGTTCGAGCTTACTACAACAATATCAATGCATCGATTGGTTCAATCCGAGCTTACGAGCAATCTGTTGTTTCCGCTAAATCGGCATTAGAAGCAACGGAAGCCGGTTATGAAGTCGGTACTCGTACGATTGTGGATGTTCTTGATTCAACTCGTCGTTTATACGATGCGAATCGCCAGTTATCTGATGCGCGTTACAGCTATGTCATCAGCGTACTTCAGCTAAAACAAGCGGTAGGTACATTAACCGAGCAAGATATTCTCGATATCAATGCCGGTCTTAAACGTCCATCATAAACTCTGAACGGACAACATCAGAGTCGTTTTGATTTTCGCTTATACAAAAACGCCACTTCAGCTTTGAAGTGGCGTTTTTGTATTGATTGTCTCGTCCTGAAATGTGTTTACACATTGAGGACGAATTATGACTACTTCACATAATCTCTACGTTAAGCGCACTCAGCGTGATTACACACTAGGCTTTAAATTACAGGTTGTCGATGCTGTTGAAAAAGGCGACATGACTTATAAACAAGCCCAAGCTATCTATGGCATTCAAGGTCGTTCAACGGTTTTAACCTGGCTAAGAAAGTTCGGAAAAATGGACTGGACGCAAAATCCAAGGAAGAAAGCCATGCATAAAACAACGAAACCCAATGAATCTCCAGCTCAAAAAATTAAGCGACTTGAAAAAGAATTGGAAGATGAACGACTAAAGAATCTCTTTTTAAATGAAGTCGTTGATATCCTTGATGCTGAGCACGGGACTAGCCTCAGAAAAAAGTATATCGCCAAGGAGCAAGAAGCCTTCAAAAAAAGAAAGGGCTCAGCCTAGCTCGAGTCTGTAGGTTGTGCGGCATATCGAGACAAAGCGTTTATCAAAGAGAAAAGCGGGCAGCTCACCGTCAGGTAGAGCTCACCCCCATCAAGCAGATGGTTTTAGAACTTCGGCGCTATATGCCTCGAATAGGTACTAGAAAATTGTATTCCTTACTCAAACCAAAGCTGCAAGAAGAAGGAATTAAACTAGGTAGAGATGCACTCTTTGATTACTTACGTGACGAACGTCTTCTCGTTAAGCCTAAGCGCAGTTTTACGAAGACGACCAATAGTCGACATTGGATGAAAAAACATCCTAACTTGCTTAAAGACTATAAACCTCGTCATATATGGACCCACCCAGTTTGCAAGTGATTTTGAGCGTTTAATAAAATAGTTATTGCCTTCATATATTCGGCTTATTAATAGGGCTTTAATCCCATAGCCTGGATGCAATCTGCTGCTACTTAACTTTATCATCCCGACGGCTTCTAAGAGCCTATGACGCAGGTAGTTTTTAAGTAGCTCAGTTTAACTGTTTATTATCCATTCAAACTCATTTCGCAACTGATGGTGAGTGTTTTACTCTATTACTTCTTAAACGTAATCGACTTGATAGCTTTCATTCTTGCTGATTACTGCCCAGACGATTCTTGCTAACTTATTTGCGACTGCAATACTGGCTTGGTTGTGATGCTTTTCTTTTTTAAGCCTTTGAGCCCATAGGCTCAATTTATCATCTTTCATTTCACAATATTTTAAAACCGTTCGAGCACCATGATTCAGTAAAGTGCGTAAATAAGGATTACCTCGTTTCGTTATCCCTAACAAAACGCTTTTTCCGCCAGTTGAGTGCTGTTTAGGCACCAACCCGCACCATGCTGAAAAATGGCGACCATTTGAAAAATTATGTCCATTTCCAATGGCAGCATAAAGTGCCGCTGCGGTGATAGGCCCTATACCAACAACGGTTTGGGCTCGAAGACAGATATCATTTAATTTAACCATGCCTTCGACTTTTTTATCATACTCTTTAATCACAGATTCAAGCTGTATGAGCTCTTCATAGAGTTCAGAGAATAAGGCTCGACTTGTACTGGTTAAATCATTTTCAGCATCTTCTAAAAACTCTGGCAATTCTTTCCTTAAGGCTGCTCTGCCCACCGATGAGATAATTAATCCATATTCTGCGAGCAAGCCACGGATTTGATTGCTGAGCTGTGTTCGACTTTGAATATGTCGGTCACGTACTCTCAGTAGCATTTGAACATCTTGTTGTTCTATTGTCTTAATCGGTACAAAAGTCATATTACTTCGTTGAGCCGCCTCCGCTATCGCTTCGGCATCATTGAAGTCATTTTTATTTTTTCGTCTATAAGGCACCACATATTGTGGTGCTATTAATTTTACTTCATGACCAAGCTCTTTGAGTTTTCTTCCCCAATGGCTTGCACTTCCACAAGATTCAATGACAACCAATGTTGGCTCTAATGTGCTAAAGAAAGGAAGAACTTCAGAACGAGTTAGCACTCGTTTTTTAACTTTCTTCCCGACTTGATTAACACCATAAAAATGAAACTTATTTTTTGCTATATCCAAGCCAGCTGTTGTAATCTTCATAGTGGACCTGCCCTTATTTGATGTAGTTTGACACTTTCATCATGGCTCATTGCGAAGCCGTATAAAAGGGTGGGTCCATTACATTATCCCGAAGATGTGTTGGTGAGTGACATAACCTATGTCCAATCTAATGAAGGCGTGCATTATCTCTCGTTAGTTACTGACGCCTTTAGTCGGAAAATTATGGGCTATGAGCTCAGCAATGAAATGAAAGCGACGGATGTTGTAAAGGCTTTAGATATGGCGATAAAAACACGTCAGTATAGTTGCTCGTGTATCCATCATTCAGATCGCGGGCTTCAATATTGCTCAGGTGTTTACCAAGACAGATTGAAAAAGGAAACCATCAAGCCATCGATGACGGATGGTTATGACTGCTACCAGAATGCATTAGCAGAAAGAGTAAACGGCATCCTGAAACAAGAATTTTTACTTTATGAGTGTAAGGATATCGTTGAGCTTAAGCAGTTAGTAAAGGAATCAATCAACATCTATAACAATATGAGACCGCACCTGAGTCTTGGGATGAGAACCCCGAATGAGGTGCATGAAAAAGCCAACGGCTAACGCAGTTGGCTTAGTATAAAACTGTCAACGTATTTTAGGACGAGACAGATGAAATAGTAGCTATTATTTAAAACACCAAAGCGATTAGCCCTTGCCGCCTTTAATGGCGTTAATGATTTCTGATGTTGAACAACCATCCTCAAAATTTAATACTTTGACTTCACCACCCGCGGCAATCACTTCTTCGCCTCCAGCAATATCTTCAGGTTTATAATCACCACCTTTAACCAGTATGCTTGGTAATACTTCGGCAATTAAGCGCTGTGGCGTGTCTTCACTAAAAGGTACCACCCAATCAACCGCACCAAGTCCTGCCAATACTGCCATACGACGATCCGTTGGGTTCACTGGTCGGCCAGGACCTTTAAGGCGTTTAACTGAGGCGTCCGTATTCACGGCAACAATTAACTTATCACCAAGCTCAGCAGCATTGTTCAAATATGACACATGTCCTGCGTGCAAAATATCAAAACACCCATTGGTCATGACAACTTTTTCACCACGGGCACGCGCACGTTTTACCGCTTCAATTAAAGCCGACTCACTAATCACACCATAATCGGTATCTTTGCTACCATGAATCGCTTCAGCCAGTTCAATGGTTGATAACGTTGACGTACCTAGTTTGCCAACAACCACGCCAGCTGCAGCATTCGCTAATGCACACGCTTCTTTTAAATCTTTGCCTGCGGCAACGGAAGCGGCTAATACCGAAATAACGGTATCACCAGCACCGGTCACATCAAACACTTCTTGAGCTTGCGTTGGTAAATGGAATGGCTCTTCACCACGGCGCAGTAATGTCATACCATGCTCACTGCGAGTCACCAGTAAAGCTTCAAAATCAAACTTTTCAATTAACGCTAGGCCTTTTTCAACCAGATCTTGCTCGTTCTTGGTTTTTCCAACCACCAGTTCAAACTCAGATAAGTTTGGCGTTAATAATGTTGCACCACGATAACGTTCAAAATCGGCGCCTTTCGGATCAATAAACACCGGAACATTTGCCGCTTTTGCTTGTTGGATCATGGTTTGAACGTCCTCTAACGCACCTTTACCATAATCCGATAAAATCAATGATTTCACCTGAGGCAAATATTGCGTCATACGATCCAACAAAGGCTGTGAATCAACATCTTCAAAGCTGTCTTCAAAATCTAAACGGATCAACTGTTGGCCACGGCTCATCACTCGTAGCTTAGTGATCGTTGGTAGATTGGGTACCGTGACGAAATCACAGGTAACATTCAGCGATGAAAGTTTTTGATTCAACACTTGAGCAGGTTCATCATCACCGGTTAAACCAACTAGTTTTGCATTACCACCTAATGCTGCAATGTTCATGGCAACGTTCGCGGCACCGCCTGGTCGTTCTTCATTATTCTCAATCTTAACCACCGGAACAGGGGCTTCAGGCGAAATGCGTCCTGTTGGGCCATACCAATAACGGTCTAGCATTACATCACCAATGATCAATACACCAGATTGGGCGTAATCAGGCAAAATAGGTTTCATACAGTTCTCCGCACGCTTAATGGTCGAGTTAAATCTGCGATCATTAAGTCAAAATTAACGTAATTATGTCGATAATATCACAGGCTTATATTCAAGTAACGGCCTTACCTTACTAACCTAACCAGCGCTGCCATTGGGCGACAACACACTCTCGCTGTTCAATAAAACGAGTGTCATCGACGTCAGCATCTAAATTTAATAAGTTTCTATGATGAGTCTCGTCACGTAAGCAAGTATAAGCGTCGATTAACTGTAATGACTCTTGTGCACTCATTAATCCTTGCTCAGCCGATTTTTCAAGAATACGAACATTATCCGACCATACCGTCAGTGCTTGATGAGCATGACTATATTGCAACACGAGATATTGAACTAAAAACTCGACATCGGTAATGCCACCTTTATCTTGCTTGAGCATAAAGCGACCTGGCTTCTTCGCGCTTAAATGTTCGCGCATTTTCTCTCTCATTTCAGTGACGTCTTGCTTTAGCTTTTCTGACGCTCTCTCTTGAGTTAACACTTTATTACGTATGAGCTTGAAGCTTTCCGCCAATTGCGCATCACCATAGATCATACGAGCCCGCACTAATGCTTGATGCTCCCAAGTCCATGCTTGTTGCAATTGATATTCTTCAAAGGTTTCGGTCGCACAAGCCAGTAATCCTGAAATGCCGGATGGTCTCAATCGAGTATCGATATCATATAAAATGCCAGATGGTGTTCGAACGGAGAAGATGTGAACGATTCGTTGCGCTAATCTTAAATAAAATTGGCGTCCATCAATTTCTTTTTTGCCGGTGGTATAAACATTGGTTGGGCAATCATGCAAAAACACCACATCAAGATCCGAGTTATAACCGAGTTCCCATCCCCCTACTTTGCCATATCCAATAACGGCAAAACCTCGGCCTTCTCTATCCGCCAAATGACTTGGCTCTCCATATTTTTCGGTTAACTGTAACCAAGCTTGTTGAACCACCGCGTCGACGATCGCCTCAGCCAAGTAAGTTAAGTGATCACTCACTTTCATGACAGGAAGCACACCGGCGATATCGGCAGCGGCAATACGTAAAATACAAATTTGTTTAAACTGACGCAGTGCCTCCATTTGCTGCTCCATATCGTCTTCTGGAATTCGAGCAAGAAAATCTCGTAACTCCGAACGATACTGATGCAGTTCAATCGGGTTATACAATTGTTGTGGGTCGATCAGTTCATCGAGCAAAATTGGATAACGGCCAAGTTTCTCTGAAATCATAGGGCTTGCGGTACATAAGCGCACCAGCTGCTTCAGAGCGCCAGGATGCTCTTCAAGTAATTCAAGGTAGGTGGTACGAGTCACAATATTATTGAGTAAATGCAGTACTCTCGCTAAACCAAATTGCGCATCTTTATGGGAAAAAACAGCATCGAAGACTTTTGGCATCAAGCGAACTAACACTTCTCGCCCGCGTGGACCCAGCGTTTTTTTCGCAAGATCTTGTTTAAAACGCACAATGACGTCCGCTAAGGAAGCCGCATGTTCCGAGCCGACATCTTGCTGTAAAATAGTTTCTAGTACATCCACTTCTGTAGCCATATCCCACATTTCAACAAAATATGGCGCTATCAAATTATCGGACTCCTCCTCTTCCCCAATGAGGTCAATAAAGATTTGATGTACATTGTTCATATGCTGAAACGCGCTATGGATCAAACTCTCCCAATCAGGTACTGACATAGCAAAGGCTAAGCGTTGTTGGTCAAGTTCATCATCGGGTAAGGTTTGGGTTTGCTTATCACCAATCGCTTGCAATAGATTTTCTAAGCGACGTAAAAACAAGTAAGACTCACGTAAAGTTCTCACCTCTTGCGACTCAAGCAACCCAAGCTCATCAATGGCGGTTAAGGTTTCAAGTAATCCTCGTCCTTGCAAGCTAGGTTCTCTGCCTCCTCGGATCAGCTGGAAAACCTGTACAATAAACTCAATTTCACGAATGCCGCCCGCTCCAAGCTTAATGTTGTTACTCAACCCTCGACGACGCACTTCCGCACTAATCATAGATTTCATTCGGCGCAGAGATTGAATCGCACTAAAATCAATATAACGGCGAAATACAAACGGCCTTAGCATCTGACGTAACTCTTGGTATTGTGGATACATTTCACATCCCATTACGCGAGCTTTAACCATCGCATAACGTTCCCAATCACGCCCTTGCTCTTGGTAATAATCCTCTAATGCCGCAAAACTCATAACGAGAGGACCACTTTCCCCAAACGGACGTAATCGCATATCGACGCGATAGCAAAAGCCATCTAACGTGGTTTGATCGAGCGCTTTAATGACTCGCTGACCTAAACGAGTAAAGAATTGAGCATTGTCCAAGCTACGACGCTTACCTTGAGTTTCCCCATTTTCTGGATAGGTAAAAATAAGATCAATATCGGAAGAAAAGTTCAGTTCACCGCCACCAAGTTTCCCCATCCCGATTATCAGCATAGGTTGGGCTTCTCCCTCTGCATTACATGGTGTACCCCATTCTTCACAGCACACTTTATATTGCCATTGATAGGCTTCAACAATCATCGCCTCAGCTAACATAGAGAGATGCTGTAAACTGGTTTCTAATGGCCATAATTGCAAAAAGTCACGCCAAGCAATGATCACCATTTCTTGACGACGAAACAAACGCAGCTGATGCAGGAAATCCACTTCATTGGTGCATTGAGATAAACGTTGTTGTAACTCGTGCCGATAAGAGTCTACTCGTTTTGGGACCGTAAGCAGTTGGGGTAATTGTTCGACCAATTGAGCATCACAAGCCAAGGACTCGGCAATAAAATCACTTAAGCCCAATACTCTCTCAAGCTGCTGTTTATGTTCATTCGACCATTGAGCTAAGCTGTCTGGGCAACGTTCAACTAAAGCATTCATGGCTAATTGAGAATGGGCTTGTAATGAAGCAGGCAAACTCATAGAAACTCCTTGTTCCATTCGGTCTGTTGATTGTTGGTCGTTTATCTCGTGCATGATAAAGTGCTCAGCACATCATTGAATGCTCTACTTTGTTTTATTCTGCGTTAGAAATCAATTAATAAGGACACACCATGGCTAAGGTGCATAACGACTCTGACTTTAAACCAATGAGTTTAATGTCATTATTGCTTTCGTTTATCTCGGTTGGCATTGTGATGTACCTTCTGCTCTACCCACAAGATAAAGAATCTCGTCATACATTATTAGGTATAGACACCGCTATTTGTCTGTTATTTTTACTCCAGATCGTCATTGACTGCTGCCGCGCTCAGCACAAATTACGTTATTTACAATCGCATTGGTTAGATATCGTGGCGAGTGTTCCTGGTATTGAAATTTTACGCCTTTCTCGAATTTGGCATATTTACCGTATGCTGGCTTTATTCAAATATGGCACGACGTTTATCAACCAAGTAAAACAAAACCGTAAAGAAGCCACGCTAGCGACCATTTTCACGTTGCTGATCATATTAGTCTGCAGCGGCTCGATCTTTATGTTGATGTTTGAAAGAGACGCCATTAACAGCAATATCCACACGGCAAGTGATGCGCTATGGTGGAGTTTGGTCACGATATCAACCGTTGGTTATGGTGACCACTATCCAGTGACTTTAGCAGGGAAAGTTTTAGCGACCGCTATGATTGTTTGTGGCGTGGGTATTTTCGGCATGATTTCTGGTTTAATCACCTCAATCTTAACCTCTCCGAGTCAAAAGGAATCTCAACATACCGAAATATTGCAGCAACTCCTGACTCAACAACAAACTATGCTCGATAAAATTAATCAGCTAGAACAGCAATTACAACCGCAAAAACCGCACGATAAAAAAGTCGAATAACAAACATAAAAAAAGGGATCATATGATCCCTATTTCTTTATGTTTAGCTTGAGATTAATTATTTCGATGCCAGTACGGTGAGGCTTCAATACAACGAGCACGTGTCTGCTCCATCGCATGCAAAATCGACATTTCTTGGCGTCGAATCCAGCGCTCTAGTTGCTCTTGGTCTGAAGCATCCAGTCCCGGCAATAATTGTTGTAATGGTTCTAACGTCAATAAATCATCAATACCTTCAAGCAAGTCGACCCAAGGTAAACGAAATTGAGTACGCAATTCTAAGTCAAATAAATAAGCAAAGGCTAAACCAGTAAAGAGATTACGCTTAAGGCGAGATTTCTGATCGATGTAATCTTGGCGCGATAACTCACGCTCAACAGGGAAAGCTTCAATTAACTCGGCCCAACTGCGATCCAATTGTTTCATTGCGAATGGCTTAACATCTTGTGACATTTTTTCACGCGCTTTCTCATCCAAAAACGGCTGCCATCCTTTCGATAAAATCCAACGACTTAAATCGAGTAAAACCGCGGTATAACGAGCCGATTCAAATAATTTTAAAATCGATTCAGCATCCGGCAAGGCTTCTTTCTGTTCATTGAGAACCGCCACCAATTGTTTTTGGCAATCCAATTTACGTAAGGTATAGCCTTTATCTTCAGTCAGGTCCTCTAAATATTGTGAGGTTTTGAGCCAAGATAATTCATCTTCTAACCACTTAAACTCCTGGCGCAATAACGCACTGGCCCTACGTGGAATGATACCGCCATACACCGAAAAAAGCTGACGGATAAAATGAATGGCGTAATCGATTTGTTCTAATGCTTCAACCGTTTGTTGCTCAGTATAGATTTGTTCATGGTAATGCCAATGAGATAAACCATGCTCAAGAGATTGGATAAAGCATTCTTCTACACTAAATTTAGGGTCGGTTTCAATTAAGGCAAAATCTAATACTGGGTCAGAAGTATAATTTTGAGCTAAACGATAACCTCGTGCTGCTTTGCTTAAATTGCCTAAGCGCATGCCGCCTTGATCCGATAAAATACGCGCAAGAGCAAAGAGTGACTCGGTTTGTCCAGACTTAAGCTCTAATTCTACTTCACAAATCGGTGACTGCTGATCGCCAGCAATCACAACACCTTGATCGAAAGCAACTTCAATTTGGCTGCCATCAGGCATACTAAGTAACCATTGTTCACGCTCAAAGTTAGTCGCAAAGATAGGCACTATTTCTTGCTGTAAAACTTGCACTTCTCGACCTGATGGCCAAATATCATCAGGGTGAAGCAAAAGATCAGGTTCATTACTGGTATGTTCAGCATTGTATTCCGGACGCTGGTGCAAACCGGCAACCACCCGACCTGAGGTTTTCACCGTTTGAACATACACACCATCACTTTGACGAATACGTAAACCAATATCATGATCACGTAGCCAAGAGTCGGCCGTATCAAAGTAAGTATTGCCAAGTGCTTTTCGGCTATGCTGAAGAACTTTGGTCTCGGCAAGCTTTTGCTTTAAAATGTCAGAGAAATTAGGTGAAACAAAAAACTTAAGTTCTATCTCGGTTTCCATAGTGATACCTATCGTTGATAACACAGAAAGGATATTGCGGAATTGAGTGGCGAGCAAGAGAGAAATATACTTCGCTTTAACATGATCTAAAATAGTATGAATGCTTTTCAGATTAAGTTAACATGCGCGACTTTATAGCACAGTCCAGTATTTGAGCTAAAGTCAGCCAAATGTCCCATGGGTTATATTTTTTTGTAGGTTGAATAACCATGCCAGTAAATACGATAATGGGGTTATTTGCAAAGTCCCCTATTAAGCCTTTGCAAGAACACGTTGTATGTGTGAACCAATGCTGTTCACATCTAATCCCTTTCTTTGAAGTTTGCGCTAAAGGTGATTGGGAAGAAGCGAATAACATTCGTGAAACCATCTCTCGTCTAGAGCGTGAAGCTGACGTGTTAAAGCGCGAGATCCGTCTCAAACTTCCACGCGGTCTTTTCATGCCGGTCGATCGTACCGACATGCTAGAACTCCTTACTCAACAAGACAAACTTGCTAACCTTGCAAAAGATATTGCAGGGCGAGTTATTGGCCGTCAATTGGAAATTCCAACGCAGATGCAAGAGGCTTTTCTCGCTTATGTGTCTCGTTGCCTTGATGCGGCAAGCCAAGCTCAAGAAGTGATTCACGAGTTAGATGAATTACTTGAAACCGGCTTTAAAGGCCGTGAAGTAACACTTGTTGCTGAAATGATTAATCAATTAGATGAAATTGAAGATGACACTGACACGATGCAAATTGAGCTTCGTCAACAGTTAATGGCCATTGAATCTAAATACAACCCAATTGATATTGTATTCCTATACAAGATCCTTGAGTGGGTTGGTGGTATTGCCGATCAAGCACAGCGTGTAGGTGCTCGTTTGGAAGTCATGTTGTCTCGTTCTTAAACGTTCGACACAACTAAAATAAACAAAACAGTAAAAAATAACTGATACGGTAAGTGCAGGGTGTGATTCCTTGCGCCGAACTTACCTACATTGTTATCTCAAAAACTAGGTATTACGATGGATATCCTCGCAAACTACGGCACTATTTTAATTATAGTTGCAGCGTTATTTGGTTTCCTAATGGCTGTTGGTATTGGTGCAAATGACGTTGCCAATGCAATGGGTACGTCTGTTGGCTCTAAAGCGTTAACAGTAAAGCAAGCAATTGTTATTGCCATGATTTTCGAATTTGCTGGGGCTTACCTAGCAGGTGGCGAAGTAACTGACACCATTCGTAAAGGGGTTATTGAAACGTCACTCTATGCATCTCAACCTGATGTATTGGTGTACGGTATGATGTCTGCGCTTCTTGCGGCGGGCACATGGTTACTTTTAGCGTCTTATATGGGCTGGCCGGTATCGACCACTCACTCCATCATCGGTGCAATCATCGGTTTTGCTTGTGTTTCAGTCGGTACGGACGGGGTTGATTGGCATTCAGTACAAGGCATCGTTGGGAGTTGGATTGTCACCCCTTTCATTGCTGGTATCTTTGCCTATGGCATATTTGTCAGTGCTCAGCGCCTAATTTTCGATACTGAAAATCCGGTTCAGAATGCTAAGCGTTTTGTACCTGTTTACATGTTTATTACTACAATGGTGATTGCGTTAGTTACCATCAAGAAAGGCTTAAAGCACGTAGGTCTTCACCTAACCCACAGTGAAGCTTGGATGTATTCAGCGCTGGTTTCTGCCCTTGTGATGGTTTGTGGTTACATTTACATCAGTAAAAAGTTTGCCGATCAAAAAGAAGATCACAGCTTTGCTGGTGTTGAAAGTATCTTCAGCGTATTAATGGTTATCACAGCTTGTGCAATGGCGTTTGCTCATGGCTCAAACGATGTTGCCAATGCAATTGGTCCACTCTCTGCGGTTGTATCTACCGTTGAACACATGGGTGAGTTAGCTGAAAAAAGTACGATTGCATGGTGGATTCTACCGTTGGGTGGGATTGGTATCGTGGTTGGTCTAGCGACCATGGGCCATAAAGTAATGGCAACCGTAGGTACCGGTATCACTGAGCTAACCCCTAGTCGTGGTTTTGCTGCTCAACTTGCAACTGCAACGACCGTGGTACTGGCATCCGGTACGGGCTTACCAATCTCAACCACACAAACCTTAGTGGGTGCAGTATTAGGTGTTGGTTTTGCTCGTGGTATTGCAGCATTGAACCTAGGTGTAGTACGTAACATCGTGGCATCTTGGATCATTACTCTACCAGCCGGTGCCGTGCTTTCAATTGTGTTCTTCTACGCAATTCAAGGTGTCTTCGCATAATACAATCAAGCGATCGTCGTAAGGCATTCTGTCATCGCTATGTCATAATTTTTACGACAAGGTAAAAAGAGGGAGCGAAAGCTCCCTCTTTTGTTGCACCTCAAGCTGAAACTTCTTACTATTCGGTATTCTTATTGTTCATATCCACGCAATGATGGGGATATTTAAGGGTTGCCTGTTTTATCAGGCTTGTGAAATGGCCACTTGCTGTTCACCTCTTTCGCTTTATACCAATGAAAAAGCTTTACTCCGATGAAAGGCTTTACACCAATTAAAAGGGACAAAATGTGAAAAAGCTTCTTTGCTTAGTATTATTGGCATGTTTTTTTGCTCCAATGACATACGCACGTGACTTCTATATTTCAGACAAACTTTTTACTTATGTGCATTCAGGCCCAAGTAATGACTACCGAATCATCGGAAGCGTTGATGCTGGCGAAGTAATTAAAGTATTAGGCCGTAATAACTCAACAAATTTCACTCAAATTTTAGACAGCAAAGGTCGTAAAGGTTGGGTTGAGAGCAAGTATGTGACTCAAGATGTCAGCATGGCGGTTCGCATGCCAGCTCTTGAAAAAGAGTTAGCGGCAGTAAAAGAAAAGTTAAGCAATGCTCAAGAGACATCTGATACTGAAAAGTCAGGCCTGATAAACTCTCTAGAATTAAGCAAAAAGCAAATCACGGACTTGGAAACTAACTACCGTGAAATCAACCAACAATTAGCCGACTCTCAAGAAGAAGTTCGTGCTCTACGAGCAAAAATTGATACTCAAAAAGAAGACCTATTACTTCGCTACTTCATGTATGGTGGTGGTGTTGCTGGCCTAGGTTTATTGTTTGGTTTGATTCTTCCACACATCATTCCTCGTCGTAAGAAAAACCCTGGTGGCTGGGCTTAGTCGACGAACAATAAACAGTAAAGAAAGACAAAAAAAGTGCGCCTATCAAAGGCGCACTTTTTGTTTTCCATCCGTCAGCTGAAACGAAATTATTTCTCTAACTTTTCTTCCATCTGCGCATTATCAACAATATGGCTCTCACCAATATCTTTCGGTAGTACTTGGTTAAGAATAATTGCAACGATACCGCATAGGCTTACCCCTTGCAGACTAAACTCTCCAACACCAAATGCCATTCCACCAATACCAAATACCAGTGTCACCGCCACAATCACTAAATTACGCGACTTATGTAAATCTACTTGGTTTTTGATCAAGGTATTTAACCCCACTACCGCAATCGAACCAAATAATAAGATCATAATGCCGCCCATGACAGGAACCGGAATAGTTTGCAATACTGCCCCTAATTTGCCAACAAACGCTAGGACTAAAGCTGTGATTGCCGCCCATGTCATAATCACTGGATTAAATGCCTTGGTTAGCATAACCGCACCGGTTACTTCAGAGTATGTCGTATTCGGTGGTGCACCAAACATAGCCGCCGCCATTGTCGCGACACCATCTCCAGTCATTGTTCGATGCAGGCCTGGCTTTTTCATATAATTCTTACCAGTAACATTCGAGATCGCTAAAATATCCCCGACATGCTCCACTGCCGGCGCAATCGCAACTGGAATCATAAAGAGAACGGCATTGATGTTAAATTCCGGGAACGTGAAATTCGGCATTGCCACCCAAGCAGCTTGATGAACGGGAGTAAAATCCACCACACCAAAAAATAAACTCACGATATAACCGGAAACAATCCCACCTAAAATAGGTACTAATTTAAAGAAGCCTTTTCCCATTACACTTAAAAAGATAGTCACAATCAAAGAAGTGGCAGAGATCCATAACGCAGCATCATGAATCACAATTTGCGTACTACCATCCCCACTTTTACCTAACGCCATATTAACCGCAGCAGGTGCCAGCCCTAGGCCAATCACCATGATCACAGGACCTACGACCACTGGAGGTAATAATTTATGAATGAAACCGCTGCCTCGTACTTTAATGATCGCGCCTAATACGACATACACCGCACCAGCCGTCATCAATCCCCCCATTGTACTTGCCACCCCCCACGCTTGGATTCCGTACATTATGGGAGCAATAAAAGCGAAAGAAGAGGCAAGAAAAATGGGAACGCTTCGTTTGGTGATAACTTGAAAAATCAATGTGCCAATACCAGCACCGAATAACGCAACACTAGGATCTAACCCGGTTAAGAGAGGAACGAGTACTAACGCCCCAAATGCTACGAATAACATTTGAGCGCCTTGTAATATCTGGAACATACGCAGCCTTAATCCTTTATAAAAAACAAACCGACGAATTCTAGCACTAAAACACATCTTATTGCGGAAACATTTTTAGGTTATTTGCTGCTATCTCCATAAAGAAATCGTTTATCTGAAAGTAAAAATAAAAATAGCGCCCTAGTTAGAGTCGCTATTTTTATTCGATAAATTCAATGCCAATCTAAAGCGATTAGCCGCCCCACTCATACAAGGCTGGAATTTGCAGTTGTTGATTATCAAACGTCACAATTAAGCTACCCGGTAGAATTTGATCCAATTTAACTAATTTATTGATCACCCATTCACCTTCATGAATCTCCTTTCCATTTACTTTAATCCAGCGACTTTGCGGTTTAGATGAATACATATGGGTTTCAAAATTCATTTTAGGTAAACGGCCTCGATAATCACGCTCATGCCCCACCAAATTAATGGCGTTTTCAGGTTTACTTGGCATCAACGTCGCTTGCTTTGTTGATTGAACCTGACTTGGATGCTTTTCTAATGCAGATTGAAAACGCTGAGCGAGTTCTGGCGACAAACCTGATAGGTCAAGATTATCGACATTCCAATCTTGGTTTGACGACTGGCTAAAATCAATTTGGTCGGTTTTAATCCGCTTTCCTTCAGAAGTATGATTAGTTGGTTTCACCTTAGGTGACAGTTTCGGTTTAGGTGGAATGATAACCTTAGGTAACGGCGCGAGAGCGGTCAATTCGGGATAGGATAAAAGCCTCGCCACTGGAGTATTAGCCTCAAAAGTCAGCAATGACGCATTACGTTGGCCATCATTAATTGATGGCGCATCTACGATACCTCTGGTTAATTGCTGATAAACCAATAAAGCACATATCGCGATGATAGGAAGTAGAACCAAACTTGGTATCAGCCACCAGCGTGTCGTTTTGACCGTTTGAAAACTACCTTGTGAGGATAAGTGAGAGGGCGCGATTTGGGCTTGATAAGCCTGCTCTGATTGCTGAAGCGCTTTCATAACCTCTGACATTACTGATTCCCCACCGTCGATGAGCGAACATGCTCTAAGA
This sequence comes from Vibrio rumoiensis, assembly GCF_002218045.2. NCBI lineage: Bacteria > Pseudomonadati > Pseudomonadota > Gammaproteobacteria > Vibrionales > Vibrionaceae > Vibrio > Vibrio rumoiensis. The sequence goes on along the minus strand of NZ_AP018685.1, from coordinate 538,065 downwards.
CATTAGGAGCCTTATGATTCACATAGCTATCTAGCAGCATTAATGTTCTTTTCCCTGCGATACCATCTACGTTAATACCTTGCCACATTTGAAATGCCTCAACTTTGTTCTTCACTCTTTGGTCAAACTCATCGCGCTCTTGGGCCGGTTCACCAAGTACTTGAGACAATAGCTTATTCAACTTTTTCACTTCCGGGCCTTGCGAATTAAGTTTCAAGGTTTGATCCGCTAAATCGCTATACCACAACAACTGGAACTCTCCCATCCAATGTTGTTTCAGCCATTCGATAGGAACTTCAACTCTTTTGTTTGCCAACAATAATTGTGCATGCTCGCCAGACAGTTTGTATAAAATGGCAAAATAAGAGTGATATTGATCTTGTAGCGTAAGCATGGCGGGTCGGTTAATCACCGCAAGATCATTCAAACTTCCAGAATCTTGATAACAATACAAATTGGCACGTTCGGCTTGCTGACAGTTTGCTTCATCATTCGACACATCGTACCCCCATAATGCCAACATGGTTTGCATTGCCGCTATCGGGTTATAACTCTTACTAATCAAAGGTTCTATAATATCGCTTACACCATTCTCCAGAGAATCTGCTTGCTTCTGTGTATTGGTTGAAGGCTGGTCTCGCTCTTTGTTTTCTACTAAAGATGGCGTGATTGCGGTATTTGGCAGTTTCAATTGACGGTCATGATTCCAACTCGACAACCCAACCCATATCCCGGCCGCTAACAGCGCGCCAACAGATAAACTGGCGACATAAGTAAGCCAAGGTGATGCTTTTTTTTGGGAAGTTTGAACACCATTCAATGCGGGATTAGTACGCCCAATCGGACGTTGAAAGCTCATGACATCTTCACAGGCTTTTTCCGCTATCGCAGGCGATATATGAGCCTCTCCGCTGTAATAGGCATAAAGCATGCATTTGTCACACACTAAATTAATTAGACGTGGGACGCCTTGAGTCTGTTTAGCGATAAGTTTGACGGCTTTAGGTCCGAATACTTCATATTGCCCACCAGCCACATGCAAACGAAATTGAATATATTGAGCCACTTCATCCGTGGTCAAAGGCAATAAATGATAACGACCAGTAATACGTTGAGCCAATTGACGTAGTTCTTCTGTTTGCAGTTTATATTGCAATTCAGGCTGACCAATTAAAAGCACTCTAAGCAGCTTTTGGCTTTCCGTTTCTAAATTGGTCAATAACCGTAATTGCTCCAAGACATCGGCCGATAAGTGCTGAGCTTCATCAATCAACAATAAGGTTTTAATGCCCTTACCATGATTATCGAGCAAGTATTGATAAATCGCTTGAGTGAGTTGTTTAAGGCTGGCGGACTCTTGGTAATGAATTGAAAACTCATCACAAATAGCTTCTAAAAGTTCGCTACTGGTATAGGTTGGATTTAATAGCAGTCCAGTCTTAATCGTCGAATCTAAGACCGAAAGCAACGCTTTAGAAACCGTGGTTTTTCCTGTACCAACTTCGCCAGTCAATAACGCAAATCCACCACCGCCACCAAGGGCAGCTTGTAAATGGTTCATCGCTTCTCTGTGTCGAGCACTCAGAAAAATATAACGAGAGCTAGGAACGATCGTGAATGGCAGTTCTAATAAACCAAAAAAATCCTTGTACATGAACACTCTCAAACCAGAAGAAGAAAAGCTATCGATAGCTAAAATCAGATGCTTTAAACTACACCAATAACGCCTAAATTTATACTTACAGACGCCTTCAACGTGGCTAAGTTCAGGTTTATTGCTAAAATGCGGATAAATCTGACAACAAAAGGGAAGTACCGTGGATATTTATCTGGTAGGCGGCGCTGTTCGCGACCAACTGCTTGGAATCCCAAGTTACGATAAAGACTGGATGGTGGTTGGTAGTAGCCCACAAGAAATGCTCGCTCAGGGCTTCCGGGCGGTCGGGCAGGATTTCCCGGTATTTCTACACCCAGACACGCAAGAAGAGTACGCACTTGCTCGTACCGAGCGTAAATCGGGCCAGGGTTACACAGGCTTTGAATGTCATTATGCTCCCGATGTCACACTGGAAGATGATTTGGCCCGCCGAGATCTCACTATTAATGCGATCGCCCAATCTTCCGACGGTACTTTGCATGATCCTTATGGCGGAGAAAGCGATCTTCATAACCGAGTATTGCGTCATGTTTCTCCAGCATTTAGTGAAGACCCACTACGAGTATTACGCGTGGCTAGATTTGCCGCCAAACTACAACCGCTCGGTTTCACAATTGCCACCGAAACCATGGTTCTCATGCAACAAATCGTCGATTCAGGTGAATTACAACATCTCACCGCTGAGCGAATTTGGCAGGAATGGCAAAAGTCTCTCAGCACCAGTGAACCGCAAGTCTTTCTTGAAATATTGAAACAATGTGGCGCTCTTGCCGTTATTTTACCGGAAATAAACCGATTATTTGGCGTCCCACAGCCGAAGCGATGGCACCCTGAAATTGATACCGGTATTCATACCTTAATGGTTGCAAAACAAGCTACCCTACTTAGCCCCAATCTAGCGGTCAGGTTTGCAGCCCAAGTCCACGATCTTGGTAAAGGCGTGACACCTGAATCAGAATGGCCAAGCCATAAAATGCATTGTCATACCGGCATTAAATTAATCAAACAACTTTGCCAACGCCTAACGGTACCCAATGAATACCGTGACTTAGCATTATTAGTTTGTCAGCATCATTCCAATATCCACCGGACATTGGAACTAAAAGCATCCACAGCACTCAAATTGCTCAATCAAATCGACGCTTGGCGCAAGCCACAACGTTTTGAGCAAATATTATTATGCTGTCAGGCTGACCACCAAGGACGCTTAGGGTTAGAGTCGATGCCTTATCCTCAAGCAAAACAGATGCGTGATTATTATCAAGCCGCCGTTGAAATTGATGTTCAATCAATTATTACTCAAGGGTTTAGTGGTAGAGCTATTCGAGATGAATTAGACAAACAACGAATTGAAGCAATTGAGAAAGTAAAACTGTGCTTATAATCCCCTGTATAAAATATGGGAACCAACTTACAATACGCGCAAATTTTTAACCACCACATTATTTAACTAGGGATACCCACTTCCAATGACCATTTTTGATTCCATTGTTCTCGGAATAATCGAAGGAATTACTGAGTTTTTACCCATTTCATCGACAGGACACATGATTATTGCTGGAGACTGGTTAGGCATTGCCAATACCGACACCAATCAAGCTTTTGAAGTGATTATTCAAGTGGCCGCCATTTTGGCCGTTATCGCCAACTATAAAGAAAAATTTCACCTTAAATACTTCTCTCTTTGGGCCAAAGTCGCGGTTGCCTTCTTACCGATTGGTATCATTGGCTTTCTAATGAGTGATGTCGTTAAAGCGTTATTTAGTGTGACGATTGTAGGCGTCATGTTTATCGTCGGAGGTATTATTTTTATTGTGGTCGAACGCTACTATAAAGAAGAGGAATGCCCAACCACTGACGTCAATGATGTATCGATGCGACAAGCAATGTGGATTGGTTTTTCTCAGATCTTCGCCTTAATCCCAGGAACAAGTCGAGCGGGATCAACCATTATTGGCGCGATGCTCGTTGGCCTGAATCGTAAAACCTGTGCGGAATTCTCCTTTTTATTAGGCTTACCGGTTTTAGCCGCCGCATCTGGTTATGATTTACTAAAACATTACCAAGAGTTCACCTCTGCAGATTTTACTAACCTTGCTGTTGGGTTCGTCACCGCATTTATTGTTGCCTATTTTGTGATCAAGTGGTTCATCAGTTTCCTAGCGAAATTCACCTTCGTTGGCTTTGGAATTTACCGTATTTTGTTTGGTATGTTATTACTTGGCATGGCTTGGACTTAATCAAAGCAGTTCGAAAACATAAATGAAAAGGGCGTGATACCGTTAAGTGTCACGCCCTCTTTATTTTTATCTTTATCTCATCGATAAATATTTAACAAGCAAAATCAAAAGGCACCGCTTGCAAACTACCTTTGGCTTCAAAACCACGCCACAGCTGCTCAATCGTCCTTCCGTCACCCGGTATCGCCAAATCAGGACATAGTTCATATAACGGCTGCAAAACAAACTCGTAATTAAAAATATCGGGTCTTGGCAAAACCGGCTTCACATTTGAAACCACGCTTCCATACAATAAAATGTCCAGATCTAGCGTTCTATCTTGAAATTTCTGAGCATCAATGGCACGCCCCCATCTCAACTCGATCTTTCGAAGTTGAGCTTGTAATTCAGATAAACTTAATGAGGTCTTTAACTCGAACACTAGATTATAAAAAGCATGGCTATCAAAGCCAACCGGCTGACATTGATAAACCGTAGAAGCCCTTAATTCACCAAGCAAGTTAAGCTCTTCAAAAGCAGCCTTTATATGCTTTTTGGGTTCGAGATTACTACCGACACCAATATAACTAAGCGTCACATTTGACCTCGTTCAATAATCACGCCGACACCTTTTGCTTGAGGAACCGCCCCTGGTTTAATTAAGTGGATTTTAACCCAAGGCACAGAAAAGGTGCTCATAATCAATTCAGCCACTTCTTCCGCCACTCGCTCAACCAATTGAAAGTGGCCATTTTGAATATGATTTAAAACCGCCTGGCTTACTTGGGCATAGTCGAGTGCGTCATTCACATCATCACTTTTGCCAGCTGGGCGGTTATCATGGGCCATTTCAATATTCAGCACCAATTTTTGTTTGATGTCTTGTTCCCAGTCATAAGCCCCAATGGTTGTAATCACTTCTAATTGTTCAATAAATACTTTGTCCAAGGCCATGTTGCTTCCTTTATAAAAATGAATCTTGTTGCAAAAAAATAATGTTGATAATTTCTAAGATTACGACTCATCGGATACCCAAGAGAGATAAAAACACGTAATATGCGGAAAATATACTACAAATTCTCAACCACACACTACCCTCAAGGGAGACTATGAGCATTCTGGCACTTATTTTGATCATTCTCGCCTACTTACTCGGGTCAATTTCGAGTGCGGTTCTGATCTGTCGAATGTGTAAATTGCCCGATCCTCGTCAACAAGGCTCTAAAAACCCAGGCGCCACCAATGTATTACGGGTCGGCGGAAAACCAGCGGCGCTTGGCGTATTAATATGCGACATTTTAAAAGGGATGCTTCCTGTTTGGGGAAGTTACTACCTAGGCATTGAACCTTTAATACTTGGCTTCATTGGGGTTGCCGCCTGCCTTGGTCACATTTATCCCATTTTCTTCCACTTTAAGGGCGGAAAAGGCGTTGCGACTGCAGTGGGTACTATGGCGCCCATTGGTTTTGATTTAACCGGTATGGTCATGGCAACCTGGCTTATCACCTTCTTTTTTAGTCGCTATTCATCGCTTGCCGCTATTGTCACGTCACTGCTCGCACCGTTTTATACCTGGCTAGTTAAACCACAATATACCATTCCTGTTGCAATGCTCTCCTGCTTGATCATTTTTAGACATTATCAAAACATTAAACGCCTAATAGACGGCAGTGAGCCAAAAGTCGACAAGAAAAAATTCTCTTCTCATCACTCCAAATAACCTCTTAAACCACCGTTTTTCGAAAAATTCACCCCAATCATTAAACTAGATACATGAAAAACGGCAGACTAGCTGCCGTTTTTTATCACATGGTCACTTCAACATTTATTCGATTGGCTTCAGTTGATCAATCGGCCAACGAGGCTGAGCTTGAACGGAAAGATCCGTCATTTCACCATTACGCAAACGTTGCATTCCCGCATAGGCAATCATTGCGCCATTATCGGTACAAAATTCAGTACGTGGATAATACACCGCGCCACCTATTTTTTGAGCCAACGCCTCTAATGATAAACGCAGCTGCTTGTTGGCACTTACTCCGCCTGCAATCACGATACGCTTTAGTCCAGTTTGTTCTAGTGCGCGACGACATTTAATGACTAAAGTGTCACATACCGCCTCTTGGAAAGCGTAAGCAATATCCGCTCGGGTTTGTTCATCATTTTCATTCGCGGCAATGGTATTCGCGGCAAAAGTTTTTAAGCCAGAGAAACTAAAATCAAGCCCAGGGCGGTCAGTCATTGGACGTGGAAACCTGAAGCGGCCCTTAGTCCCATTTTCAGCCAACCGAGATAATAAAGGACCGCCTGGGTAGTCTAAGCCCATTAGTTTGGCAGTTTTATCAAAGGCTTCACCAGCGGCGTCATCAATCGACTCCCCTAAAATTTGATACTCTCCAATCGCTTTCACTTCCACCATCATGGTGTGGCCGCCAGAGACCAACAAAGCAACAAACGGGAACTCAGGTGGGTTATCTTCTAACATCGGCGCTAAAAGGTGCCCTTCCATATGATGAACTGGCACGGCGGGGACATTCCAAGCGTAAGCAAGGCTGCGACCAATCGTCGCGCCCACTAATAATGCGCCCACTAAACCAGGCCCAGCTGTATAAGCAACCCCGTCAATATCTTTAGCGGTTAAACCTGCCTCTTTCAATGCTGCTTTAATCAATGGAATGGTTTTTTTTACATGATCACGAGAAGCCAGTTCAGGCACTACACCACCGTAATCCGCATGTAATTTCACTTGGCTGTATAATTGATGAGACAATAAACCTTGCTCTTCATCATAAATGGCAATGCCGGTTTCATCACATGAGGTTTCAATACCTAAAATTCGCATAGTTATCCCTGTACTTATTGGTACATCGGTTGATTTTTCTAGAATTGAGCGTAATCTTACCGCCTCGGAAAAAATTTAACCAGATCTTCCCTTGATAATGCTTTACAAATGGGTAGCGATCGGATTAAAATTCCGCACCATTTTTGATCTAGCTGATTAATGTCTGGGCTAACAATTGAACAGACTCAACGATCAGCGTTAACGAATAACCCCTGAGGTGAAAGGCATATGCCAGTAGTTAAAGTACGTGATAACGAACCGTTCGACGTGGCACTACGTCGTTTCAAGCGCTCTTGCGAAAAAGCAGGTGTTCTTTCTGAAGTGCGTCGTCGTGAGCACTATGAGAAACCAACAACTGTACGTAAACGCGCTAAAGCAGCGGCTCAAAAGCGTCACGCTAAAAAGCTAGCTCGCGAAAACGCACGTCGCGTTCGCTTGTACTAATAACTTAACATCCATAAGGACTTAAGTTATGGCTCTGATTGACCAACTTAAAGATGAGCAAAAGTTAGCGATGAAAGCCAAGGACAAAGCGCGCCTTGGCACAATCCGTTTAGCTCTATCAGCGATTAAGCAACGTGAAGTTGACGAAAGAATTACACTTTCAGATGATGACATTCTTGCGGTCCTGACTAAAATGGTTAAACAGCGTCGCGATTCTGTTACGCAATATGAAGCTGCAAATCGTCAAGATCTTGCAGATGCTGAAAAAGCTGAGATTACGGTTCTAGAGGAATTTATGCCTCAACCGCTTACCGATGAAGAAGTATCGACTTTAATTGATAAAGCCATTACTGAATCAGGTGCTGCGGGCATGCAAGACATGGGGAACGTAATGGGGGTATTAAAACCTCTACTTCAAGGACGTGCAGACATGGGTAAAGTAAGTGGCTTAGTTCGTTCTAAGTTAGCTTAATTTTCCCTGCTTAAATTAAAACAAGCCGTGCACTTCTTTGAAGTTGCACGGCTTGTTTGTATGTGAAAGGATGAAGGTTACTAGTCCCTAGTTTCGAGGAAATACGTATCTAAGAAACGTTAATTTTTCGACAACAAACCGCACTGCAATAACCAATGAGCATAGAACTACCTTAGCCTAGGAACTAGGAACTCAATTCTCATTTACCCAAACTTAAAATTCATTAAGAGTTTAAACTTTATATGGCAGGACACATCCCACGTAGTTTTATTGATGACCTTCTTGCTCGAGTTGATATCGTTGATCTTGTTGATCCTCGAGTCAAATTAAAGAAGCAAGGGAAGAACTACGGCGCATGTTGCCCGTTTCATAATGAAAAATCCCCTTCTTTTATTGTCACCCCCGATCGTCAAACCTATCACTGCTTTGGCTGTGGTGTTCATGGTAATGCTATCGATTTCATGATGGAATACGAGCGTCTGGAGTTCGTGGAAGCCATTGAAGAATTGGCAGGCATGATTGGGCTCGATGTCCCTAGAGAACAACGCAGCGGCGGTAATTTTCAAAATAACGCCCCTCGTGTCAATGCAGAACAAAAGCGTAATTTATACGATTTATTGGGAAGTATTAGCCAATATTACCGGTCTCAATTAAAAGTGGCGGCCAATAAACCAGCAATCGAATACCTTAAAAACCGCGGTTTATCTGGTGAAATAGTTCAGAAATTTGGTATTGGTTATGTCGCTGATGAATGGGATAACGTTCGCAAAAATTTTGGCCAACAAAAAGCGGTTCAGGATATGTTGGTTGAAGGCGGGATGTTAATTGAAAACGATAAAGGAAATCGCTACGATCGCTTCCGTGGCCGTATTATGTTCCCGATTCGCGACCGTCGAGGGCGTGTTATTGGTTTTGGTGGCCGAGTATTAGGTGATGAAAAACCGAAATATCTAAACTCCCCAGAAACACCAGTATTCCATAAAGGTAAAGAGCTTTATGGTCTGTACGACGTCTTACAAAGCCACCGTGAACCACCACAAATTTTAGTGGTCGAAGGTTATATGGATGTCGTAGCATTAGCGCAATATGGGGTAGATTACTCAGTTGCAGCACTGGGAACATCCACCACTGGCGATCACATGCAAATGCTCTTTCGTCAAACCGGAACCGTCGTATGCTGTTACGATGGTGACCGTGCAGGCCGGGAAGCGGCATGGCGTGCGATGGAAAATGCATTACCGTATTTAACCGATGGCCGACAATTGAAATTTATGTTCTTACCAGACGGTGAAGACCCCGATTCTTACATCCGTGAATATGGTAAAGAACAATTTGAACAACAGGTATTTCATGCAACATCCTTGTCTGAGTTTTTATTCTCAACCTTGATGCAACAAGTGGATACCAGCAGTAATGAAGGCAAAGCAAAATTAACGTCGTTGGTAGTACCAATGATTGAAAAAGTGCCTGGTGGAACATTGCGTCTATACTTGAGAGACTTACTCGGTAAGAAACTCGGGTTACTTGATGAACGTCAGCTACAGCAATTAATTGCTAAAGATAGCCAACCGCAATCAACACCACAACCACATAGAGAGATAAAACGAACACCGATGCGGTTAGTTATCGCATTACTTTTGCAAAAACCCAGCTATGCTGAATTAGCACCAGATTTAGAGACAATACGTCATATAGACTTACCCGGATTAAGTTTATTATTAAATGTACTTGATATTTGTCGAGAAAATCCCCATATCAAGTCTGCCCAGTTAATTGAACACTGGCGAGATCAAAAAAACGAAGCATTATTATCACGCTTAATGAATTGGGATATCCCACTCAATGATGATAATGAACAAGATGTATTTTTAGACACATTGGATAAAATACTTGCCCAATGTGTTGAAAAGCAAATTGAAACATTGCAAGCGAAAGAAAGAAGCTCCGGCTTATCAGTCGAGGAAAAACGGGAGTTGCAAGATCTTATTCTTCAACGTCCTTAGTTCAGCATCGCCCCAAGTAAAAATGTTCTTGAGTGGCGAGCAATGTTTAAATTTGTTATAATTGGCGGTTTGCATTTCGCATACTAATATTCTTCACTCAGACCTCAAGTTGGATATCGTCGATGGATCAAAATCCGCAGTCACAGCTAAAGTTACTTGTCGCAAAAGGTAAGGAACAAGGCTATCTGACCTACGCCGAAGTAAATGACCACCTACCTGAAGAAATCGTAGATTCAGAACAGGTAGAAGACATCATTCAAATGATTAACGACATGGGTATCCAAGTCGTTGAAACCGCACCAGATGCGGACGATCTTATGTTGAATGAGGCCGTAGCAGATGAAGACGCTGCCGAAGCCGCAGCAGCCGCACTTTCAAGCGTAGAAAGTGAAATTGGCCGAACAACTGACCCAGTACGTATGTATATGCGTGAAATGGGTACCGTTGAACTATTAACTCGTGAAGGTGAAATCGACATTGCTAAACGCATTGAAGATGGCATCAACCAAGTACAATGTTCAGTCGCTGAATACCCAGGGACTATTTCTTATATTCTTGAGCAATTTGATAAAGTTCAAGCTGAAGAACTTCGTCTAACAGATATTATCTCTGGTTTTGTTGACCCAGATGATGACGGTAATGCAGCTCCAACAGCCACACACGTTGGTTCAGAGCTTGCCGTTGATGATGACGACCTTGATGATGACGATGACGAAGATTCGGATTCAGATGAGGACGAAGAAGAGGAAGATACAGGCATCGATCCTGAGCTTGCTCTTGAACGCTTCACTGAATTACGCAATACGTATCAGAATTTACAATTAGCCATCAATGAGCATGGCCGTGACAGTAAAGCGATTGCCGCGAGCAAACAAGACTTTCTTGATGTATTCCGTCAATTCCGTCTTGTTCCAAAACAGTTTGATTATTTAGTTAATAATCTTAAAAACTCAATGGACCGTGTGCGCACTCAGGAACGTTTAATCATTCGTACTTGTGTTGAATACGGAAAAATGCCGAAAAAAGCATTTGTGCAAGCCTTTACGGGTAATGAATCTTCTGACGCATGGCTAGATGATGTTTTAGCATCAGGTAAACCATACGCAGAAAAAATCAAACAAAGCGAAGAAGATCTACGTCGTAGTATCTTTAAGCTAAAAACCATTGAAGAAGAAACGTCGTTGAACGTTCAAACGATCAAAGACATCAGTCGTCGCATGTCAATCGGTGAAGCGAAAGCTCGTCGTGCGAAGAAAGAAATGGTTGAAGCTAACTTACGTTTGGTTATCTCAATTGCGAAAAAATATACCAACCGTGGCCTACAATTCTTGGATCTTATTCAAGAAGGTAACATTGGCCTAATGAAAGCGGTTGATAAGTTTGAATACCGTCGTGGTTATAAGTTCTCAACTTATGCGACATGGTGGATTCGCCAGGCAATCACTCGTTCAATTGCTGACCAAGCACGTACGATTCGTATCCCGGTACACATGATCGAAACCATTAATAAATTGAACCGTATCTCTCGTCAGATGCTTCAAGAAATGGGGCGTGAGCCGTTACCTGAAGAATTGGCAGAGCGCATGCAAATGCCTGAAGACAAGATTCGCAAAGTACTGAAGATTGCTAAAGAGCCAATCTCAATGGAAACGCCTATTGGTGATGATGAAGATTCGCACCTAGGTGATTTCATTGAAGATACCACGCTTGAATTACCTTTAGATTCAGCAACTTCAACAAGTTTGAAGTTTGCGACTAAAGACGTTTTAGCTGGCTTAACGCCACGTGAAGCAAAAGTACTTCGTATGCGTTTCGGTATCGACATGAATACGGACCATACTTTGGAAGAAGTGGGTAAGCAGTTCGATGTTACTCGTGAACGTATTCGTCAGATCGAAGCGAAAGCTTTACGTAAGCTTCGTCACCCAAGTCGTTCAGAAACACTGCGCAGTTTCCTTGATGAGTAATCATTAAAGAAGTTCGTTACAAATGAAAAGGTGGGCACTGTGCTCACCTTTTTTATATCCATTTTTTGACTGAAACGGCTAACTGCTCAAAAACCAAACACAATCTCGCTTTTCACGTCTAGACACTCTTAAATCATTCCCCTATAATCGTGCGACAATTTGGCCCCATAGCTCAGTTGGTTAGAGCGCACGACTCATAATCGTTAGGTCCACAGTTCAAGTCTGTGTGGGGCCACCATTTTCTAATAGGCGTTCTTAATGAACGCCTATTTCGTTTTAAGCTTTGAAAGCATATAACCGTACCTTGCTTTATACTGAAATATTTACTCAGTAGCCCTCCTTATAAGGTAACCATAAAGCAGTCAATGAAAGCGAATACCCACTCCATTTCCCGCTTTACGATTTCTCGCTACTTGTGGGGGAGTGTTCTGGTTACTGTTTTATTTTCTACATTACTCGCTTGCTGGTTACTCATTAGCTCTTATCACGTCTTTGATAATGCTCGCGATCGTACAAAAGTATTTCAAACGGTTAACCAGTTCATTTTGGCTCTTAACCTTTATGGCCGCGAACGGGGCTTTTCTAATGAGCTCATTTTTGCCAATGCAAAAAACAAACAAGCAGCCTGGCAGGCCTTGGTTAAAGGGCGCCTAGAAACCGATCAAGCTTTGAGTCAACTACCGAAAGAATTGATGAGCCCTCAACAGTGGGATGAAATACTTACCAGCAAACAAAATGCCCGTTCAAAGATCGATTTTTATAAAACTCATATCGCTCAAGATATTACGCAAAGCCGAAACACCATCAATAGCCTGTTAAGTGCCAGCTTGCTCTATCGCAAGGTTATGCTTCAAGCCATATCACAGAAACTGAATAACTCAGAATCCGCTAGTGCAGCCGTCAGCCGCTTATACAATTTCAGTGATTAGAGACAACGCTGGCAGGTTAGCCGCTCCCTTTGTTAACGCGATATATTATCAAAGCTCGGTATCCCCTACAGAGCTGTCCGATACTATCCGTCGAATGGAAGAAATCCGTGTCTCTTGGGCTCTTGTCGAATATTTGCAAGATAACCTGCCACAAAGTAAGCATTTCCAACAATTAGTAGAGCAGACAAAGAACAGCTACTATTCACAAAGTGAGATGTTTATTCGCAATTTAAACGATAAAGCACAATTGACACATCAGTTAGATATTAGTGCGTATCAATTTTCACAACAATATCGTATCGGGCTCGGGGCGATTGAAAAGCTGCAAAATAGCTATATCAATTCTTTGTTTACTCTATATAAACAAGAAGAACGCCAGGCATTAGCAAAATCATCATTGTATTATTGATTTTAATTGCGATCATAGCTCTTCTAATCGGCATCATTATTTATATCCAACGTTCTCTTCTTAAACCTTTAGCAGAACTCAATAAAGTCGCGAGTTTACTGGCTAATTCGAAAGAGAATATTGACCAAGAAAATGGTAGTGAGATTCAAAGCTTATTCAACACTCTCAATTTGTTAGATCAACAAATGAAGATTCAACAATCCATTCATGAGAAGTTGATTAAAGACTCAGAAGAAGACCCATTGACTCAACTGGCTAACCGACGCCGCTTCACTCGAGAAGCGTTAAGTATGCTATCAATGAATTCAGAGCAATCCCCTACTCACCTAGTATTGGTCGATTTAGATCACTTTAAAAAAATCAATGATGGCTGGGGACATGTGGTTGGCGATCATGTGTTAGTTGAAGTTGCCAATGTACTAAAACAACATGCTCACCCAGAAAGTCTGGTGACACGATTAGGCGGTGAAGAGTTTGCTCTGATTTTCCCACCGTATATTAAGCTCGATTTAACGAAGCAATTAGAATTATTACAAGCTGAGATTCGCAAATTACGAGTGAACAATGAGCAAGGTGGGACGTTGTCAGTCACGGCAAGCTTTGGCGTTGCTTGCTCAACCAGTAAAAATGCGGATGCACTCAAAGAACTACTGACCGATGCTGATGAAGCTTTATATCGAGCAAAAGATCAAGGTCGCGATCAAATCTGTTATTCCCCCTCTAAAACGAGTGAACAATAAGGTGACATGCGAATCAAAGCAGCAACGATAGAGGTTAAATACATTAACCTCTATATCTCATCTCAACTAGGCTTGCTTCTTCATTAAAGATTCGCGATAAAGAACAATATCGTCAATGGTTAAGACTGGCATATTGTGCAGCTTACCAAAGGCGACAATTTCTTGTGCTCGTGCCATCGTTCCATCTGGGTTAGTCACCTCACACAACACACCAGCAGGGTTTAAACCCGCCAATTGCATTAAGTCCGTAGTACCTTCAGTATGACCACGACGGGTTAACACCCCACCTTTACGAGCTCGCAATGGGAATACATGACCCGGACGCGCTAAATCTTCAGGCTTAGCATCGGCAAAAATCGCCGTTTTAATCGTTGTGACGCGATCAGCGGCTGAAACGCCAGTGGTTACGCCTTGCTTAGCTTCAATCGAAACCGTAAATGCCGTTTGGTTTTGGCTGTTGTTATTCACCACCATCGGCGGTAGATCCAGTTGATTTGCTTGCTCGTCGGTCAGACACAAACACACAATGCCACTGCACTCGCGAATCATCAGAGCCATTTGAGCATCAGTTAGTGTTTCCGCTGAATAGATAAGGTCGCCTTCATTTTCACGGTCTTCATCATCCAAGACTAATACACCCTGACCTTGTCGTAAGGCTTCAAGTGCTGACATGACGCGTTCAATAGGATTACCAAATTCGGCAAGTAAAGAAGGTTGGTTCTGATTCATGGTAATAGCTCCTGTAGATACCAGAATCAGGGCGATGTTAAGAAGGGATCAAACGACATGCAGAACAAGCTGCATACGATCAATACAAGGCCGCCCGGAGAAACCGAGCGACATTTATCCTCTCCCATCCAGACTATAACTGTCGGCTCTGGCATCTCACCAGATCTGCTGACCCTAGGTTAAAACGATAATAAACTAGGCGCTCGCGGGCTGATAACATCAAGTGTTATATACCGCCGGTGGGGAATTTCGCCCCGCCCTGAGAATAAGTTAAAAAATTGTGCCACTTAATGTGGTAGAGACATACTATTACAGCTATCGTCTAAAATCTAATACCAAACAAAGATTCTCAACAATCTCCTTGTAATTTTGCCAATCTCACCTTAACTAACGGATACCATTAAGCTCTTTTCTTCGTCGCACTGTCCATCCATACCGCCAGTAATAATATTGTCCCTTTAACGATATACTGCCAGAACGTTGGGACATCCATCATGCTCATGCCATTATCGAGTGAAGACATAATAAAAGCCCCGATCACGGCACCGAGCACGGTCCCGACACCTCCAGCCATACTTGCACCACCAATCACGCAAGCGGCAATCGCATCAAGCTCTGCAATATTCCCCGCAGAAGGCGAACCGGCCCCTAGCCTTGAACTTAAAATCAGGGCGGCAATCCCGACTAAAAAGCCGTTCATCGCATAAACCGCTAATTTATTGCGTTCAACATTGATACCAGACAATCGGCTCGCTTCAATATTCCCACCAATCGCATAAATGCGTCGTCCAAAGCTCGTTTTTGTCGAAATAAACATACCAAGGATCAGTAATATCGAAAGAATAAGAACCGGCATTGGCACACCACGATAGTCATTGAGCAGTAAAATTACCCCTAAAATTGCAATAGCGGTAATCGCACTTTTACTCATATTTTTTGATGTTGCGGCAACCGTTAACCCATAATGACGCCTTAATTGGTTTTGACGCTTTTGCCAGGCAAAGTAACCACATAAACCAACAATCCCTAAAGATAAACTCAGCATATTAGGAAGATAGCTTTGTCCAATAATAGACATGGCATCCGATGTCGGCGCTACTGTCGTTCCATCGGTGACCCCTACTAGAATCCCTCGAAATGCTAACATACCAGCCAACGTGACAATAAAAGAAGGCACCTTACGATAAGCCACCCACCATCCATTCCAAGCACCAAGTAATAGCCCTGAAATTAATGTAATAACAATCGTTAAGGCCAATGGAAATCCAAGCCAAACATCCATAATGGCGGCGACACCTCCCAGCAGCCCCATCATCGAACCGACGGATAGATCAATTTCACCACTGATAATGACGTACACCATGCCAATCGCCAGAATGCCCGTAATTGCCGTTTGTCTAAATAAGTTGGAAATATTTCTAGGGCTTAAATAGCTCCAATCGGTCATTACGCTAAAAAAAAGCATAATAAAAAGGATCGCGATGATCATAATTATCATCTGTAAATTACTGCCTTTTAAATAGGCCCAAATAGAACGACTTTTTTCTGGCGCATTACCAGTATTCACTTGCACGCTCATGCGACTTCTCCTTGATTTTCTTCTGATAGAGCGCAATCCATAATCATTTCCTGGGTTAGCCCTTCATTTTTAAATTCCCCCTTAATCACGCCTTCATGCATCACGATGACGCGATCACTAATTCCGAGAATTTCAGGTAATTCAGACGACACCATAATGATGCTGATCCCTTGTTTCACAAGCGCAAACATGAGCTTGTAAATTTCATATTTCGCACCAACATCAATCCCTCTCGTTGGCTCATCTAAAATTAAAATTTGCGGCTGCAACATTAAAAATCGAGCTAAGATGGCTTTTTGCTGATTGCCTCCCGATAAATGTCTTATTGCAATATCATGACTCGGTGTTTTTACTTTTAGCTGCGAAACTGAATCTAAAATGGCCTTCTCTTCATCGGTTTGAGATAAACCTTTATAACTGGAAAATTTATCTAAGCCGGCAATCGAAATATTATGCCCAACCGACATAATGGGAATGATGCCATGCCGCTTTCGGTCTTCCGGCACCATCGCAATACCGAGTTTTAATGCGGCTTCACTGCTTTTTAGGCTCACTGATTCTCCATTCAAATAAAAACGGCCTGAATGCTCCCCTTGATAGCAGCCATAAATGCATTCCATTAATTCGGTACGCCCTGCTCCAACAAGGCCAGATATGCCTAAAATCTCGCCTCGTCGTAATTGCAGATTGGCGCCTTTCACTTTATAAGTACTCAGGTTCGATTTATCTTTTGCAAATACCTCTTCAACTCGTAAAACCTCATCACCAATAGTATGCGGCTCTTTAGGAAACAACTCTTTCATTTCCCGCCCCACCATCATGGTGATGATGTCATCGGTCGTCATATCTGCGCCTAAACGAGTACCAATATGCTCACCATCACGAATCACACAAATATGATCAGAAATCGCTTTTACTTCACTTAATTTATGGGAAATAAAAATACAACTCACTCCCTGACCTTTTAAATTCTGAACGAGATTTAATAGAATCTGAGTTTCAGATTCAGTCAAAGGTGCGGTGGGTTCATCGAGGACTAATAATTTAGCTTTTTTAGATAATGCTTTGGCAATTTCGACCAACTGTTGTTGACCGACACCTAATTCGCCAACTTTCGTTTCTGGCGAGACGGTTAATTTAACTTTATCAAGAAGCCCTACCGCTTTTTGATGCATTTGAAGAAAATCAACAACACCAAAATGACTGATTTCATCACCGAGAAATAAGTTTTCTAAAATACTTAACTCTTTCACTAACGTGAGCTCTTGATGAATGATTGCGATGCCTAATTTTTCTGTATCTTTAATGGTTTGAGCTTCTACTTTTTTGCCTTCAAACAAGATATCGCCTTCATATTCACCAAAAGGATAGACACCACAAAGCACTTTCATTAACGTCGATTTACCGGAACCATTTTCCCCGCATAGCGATAAAACCTCACCTTTATCGAGATTTAAATTAATGCCATTCAAAGCGTAAATATCCCCAAAGGCTTTTTTTATATTTTTCATTTCTAATAAACGCATAGACTTCTCCTAAAAAGCACTTAATAAACTTAATCATTAAGTGCTTTTTTATTACTACTTCTGATAGACGTCTTCTTTGGAATGAAACTTATCGGCAATAACCGTCGCGTCAATATTCGACTTATCGACAGAAATAGGATTCAACAACCAGGCAGGAACATCTTTTAAGCCATTATTTAATGAGGCATTCGATTCTACTTTTTCATCGTTCCCTAATTTAACGGCTATCTCTGCAGCTTTATTCGCTAATTCAGTGATCGATTTATATACCGTCATGGTTTGTGTACCATCGACGATACGTCGGACCGCAGCAAGGTCAGCATCCTGACCAGAAATAGCCACTTTACCAGCTAACCCCTGAGCATCTAGCGCTTGAATGGCTCCACCCGCTGTCGAGTCATTAGAAGCAACGACGGCATCAATTTTGTTATTATTGGCAGTTAACGCATTTTCCATAATTTTTAGCGCATTTTCAGGCAACCACGAATCGACCCATTGATCACCCACCACTTTAATATCCCCTGAATCAATTTTAGGTTGCAGGATATTCATTTGGCCTTTACGGAATAGTTTCGCGTTATTATCAGTAGGAGCACCACCCATTAAAAAGTAATTACCGGTTGGCTTTTTATCAAGCATTGCTTGCGCTTGAATCTCACCAACTTTTTCATTATCAAACGATAAGTAAAAGTCGATATCAGCATTATTTATGAGTCGGTCATAAGCTAGAACTTTAATACCATCACGCTTAGCATCTTTTATCACATTACTTAATACTTCACCGTTATATGGAATAATGACCAAGACATCCACACCACGTGAAACCATATTTTCAATCTGGGATATTTGCGTTTGCTCATTACCATTCGCGGATTGAACATACACCGTCGCCCCTAATTCTTCGGCTTTATGAACAAATATATCGCGATCTTTTTGCCAGCGCTCTAGCCTCAGATCATCAATCGCCATGCCTATTTTTACGCTTTTAGCGAATGATTGTATGGGCCCAACACTGAGCATTATGCCTAGGAGGGTCAATATTATTTTTTTCATGTTACATCCTCATTGTTTTATTTATTCCTACGCCCCTTTTTACCGATGGGGCAACTCGCTCTATAAAACTAGAAGAGGAATAAATAAAAACATTTGAGAGATTTTATTTTGATATTACGATTTTTATTTTTCGTGACCTCATACCGATAAATATGGATAAAAAGCTAACTCGAAGTAAAAAAACGTGGTGGTGCAGTGCTGTCTCGGACCAACAATTGAGTGGCGAGGACGGTATCATGGCTCACCTTGCTTCCCTTTAATCTTTTTAGCATGATCTTCATGGCCGTTTGACCGATTTCTTCTTGCGGTTGCCTAACCGTGGTCAATGCTGGAGAGGCATATTCAGCCAAAGCGAGATCATCGAATCCCACAATCGATAAATCTTCCGGTACTTTTAGCCCTAACTGTGTGGCTGCCTTCATGGCCCCTAACGCCATAATGTCGCTAAAACAAAACAAAGCGCTCATACCATCAAGGTTCGATAAATTCATAAAAGCGGAATACCCAGATTGAAAGCTAAAATCGCCTTCTTCAATCGCTTGAACATCAGAAGAAATATTTGCTTGCTGCAAAGCTTGTAAATACCCTTCTCTACGCGCGATACACAATGGATTGTTTAATGGCCCTGAAATACAACCAATATTGCGATGCCCAATGCTAATGAGATATTCAACCGCTCTTTGGGCTGCCAGTTGATTATCAATTCGAATGGTAGGAATCGAAAAGTTAGCAAAGTATTCACACGCCATGACCATCGGTATCGAAGCGCCCTGACGAACCTCTTGTGGTAACTCTGCGGTGAGTGAAATGATGCCATCGGCTTGCTTACTGCTGACTAAATCTAAATAGACTTTTGCCTGTTCAATGGTATGAATAGAATCGCCCAAGAGAACTTTATATCCCTCGCGTAGGGCAACCGATTGAATCCCTCTTACCACATTCGCAAAAAACATATTGGCAATATCAGGCACAATCACAACAACCGTTTTAGATTCACTACGTCGCAAATTTCTAGCCATGACATTCGGAGAAAAACCCGATTCAGCAATCGCCACTTCTACTTTCAAGCGTGTTTTTTCTGACACTTTATCCGGAGTGATCATCGCTCTCGATACCGTTGCGGTAGACACCCCCGCGATTCGAGCAACATCTTTAATGGTTGGCATATTCACCCTCAAATGTAATGGGTTACATTATTTTTTATATATCCATTAAAACACCTCCCTGTCTTCGGCTCACATCAGCCGGTCAAAAAACAATCAACGATCACATTTTTGCAACATTTCCTAGATAAACCGTATTTTAGTGCCTACGTTTTAATCAAAGCCGTGGTGAAGCCTGTTATTCGTCTCACTTAATGTCATCGGCTTACCTTAAAAATGTAATCGATTACAAAAATAAATAACGATAAAAAAGAATAAGGGATGAGAATGAAAACGATACAAGGTGCAGCGCTATTTCTCGCGCAATTTATCGACGACAAACCACCATTTAACACTTTAGAAAATATCACTCAATGGGCAAGCTCAGTTGGCTTTAAAGGCATACAAATGCCAACTTGGGATAAACGAATTTTTGATTTAGAGCGTGCTGCGAACGATCTTGAATATTGTCAATATATTCGGAACACTCTAGAAAAATCAGACCTCACCTTAACCGAGTTATCTACGCACTTACAAGGTCAACTCGTGGCGGTTCACCCAGCCTACGATGAAATGTTTGATGGTTTTGCGCCAGCAGAGGTGCATAACAACCCGGCATTACGTCAGGCATGGGCGGTTAAACAATTACTTCTCGCCGCTAAAGCATCAAAAAATTTAGGGCTTACCGCTCATGCAACTTTCTCTGGTGCTTTACTTTGGCCTTTTATGTACCCATGGCCACAACGACCACAAGGGTTAGTCGAAACTGGATTTGAAGAACTAGCCGCTCGCTGGCGACCAATATTAGATGCGTTTGATCAAGCAGGCGTCGACGTGTGCTATGAAATTCACCCAGGCGAAGATCTGCATGACGGCATCACCTTTGAAATGTTCTTAGCCGCGGTCGATCACCACCCACGTTGCAATATCTTATTCGACCCTAGCCACTTCTTATTGCAGCAACTTGATTACCTAGACTTTATCGACAGATACCATGACCGAATCAAACTTTTTCACGTCAAAGATGCCGAATTCAATCCAACCGGACAGCAAGGTGTTTATGGCGGCTATCAAAGTTGGACTGAACGCGCAGGCCGGTTTCGCTCTTTAGGCGATGGGCAAGTTGATTTTAATGGCATTTTTTCCAAGCTCACCCAGTACAACTTCTCAGGTTGGGCGGTCGTCGAGTGGGAGTGCTGCTTAAAACACCCAGAAGATGGGGCCAAAGAAGGCGCAGAATTCGTTAAAAAGCACATCATTCGAGTGACTGAAAAAGCTTTTGATGACTTCGCTGATAGCGCGATTGATCAACAAGCAAATCGTCGAATTTTAGGCTTATAAGGAAAATGCTATGAATAGAATCAAACTCGGCATGGTAGGCGGTGGCATCGGAGCTTTTATTGGAGGTGTACACCGAATCGCCGCTCGTATTGATGACCAATTTGAACTGGTTGCTGGTGCGCTAAGCTCCGATCCTAAGCGAGCCCGCGAATCAGCCTTACAACTTGGCATTGATGAGTCACGCAGCTATCAAGATTATCAAACGATGGCCAAGCAAGAAGCCGAACGCGAAGATGGGATTGATGCGGTCAGTATTGTAACCCCGAATCATATGCACTTTCCTATTGCTAAAGCTTTCTTAGAAGCAGGCATTCACGTGATCTGTGATAAACCGATGACCTTTAATTTAGCCGAAGCAATAGCGCTAAAAGACATTGCCGATAAAAGTAACAAGCTCTTTGTGTTAACTCACAATTACAGCGCTTACCCAGTTGTTCGCATGGCTCAGCACATGGTGCAACAAGGCAAGCTAGGCCAACTTCGTTTAATACAAGTGGAATATGTCCAAGACTGGATGACCGAGGCAACCGAACACAGCGGTAATAAACAAGCGGAATGGCGAACCGATCCTGCCCGTTCTGGTGCAGCAGGCTGCCTAGGTGATATTGGTACTCATGCCTTCAATTTAGCGCGCTTTATTTCCGGATTAAAGCTGGAAAGCGTCAGCGCTGAGCTTTCTACTTTTGTTGAAGGTCGAGCGTTAGATGACAATGTGCATGCTCTACTGCGGTTTGAGCAAGGCGTGAAAGGTATGATGTGGACATCGCAAGTTGCTCCTGGGCATGAAAATGGTCTTAAAATTCGTCTTTATGGTAGCCAAGGTGGTATTGAGTGGCAGCAAGAAAACCCGAATCACATCCTATTTCATCCACATGGCCAACCCAGCCAAATCATCACTCGTGCAGGCTATGGTTTTAACGCTCAGCACGCTGGTCTTACTCGAACCCCCTCAGGCCACCCCGAAGGTTATCTTGAAGGGTTCGCAAATTTATACCAAGAAACCGCTCAAGTGATCCATCAACTCAAGCAAGGGCAAGATTTACAAACAGCTCTCGCTCCCTTCCCTCTACCCGGTACACAGGAAGGGCTAGAAGGGTTGCAGTTCATTACCGCCATGCTGCACTCCTCTCAACACAATGGCCAATGGACTCAATTGGAGGATGCGCATGAGCTCAAATAATCCAATTTTATCTTTAACTGGCATCTGTAAGAGCTTCTCTGGAGTGGAAGTGTTGCACGATATTGATATCGACATTATGCCTGGTGAGGTGATGGGGGTATTAGGAGAAAACGGCGCCGGAAAATCCACCTTGCTAAAAATCATATCCGGCATTTATCAACGCACATCTGGCAGCATTCATATCTCAGGGAAACCGGTGAATATTGATAGCCCGGCCGATGCCAAAGCGCTCGGCATTGCGATGATACCTCAGGAGTTTAATTTAATTTCGAGCTTAAATGTGTTTGAAAATATCTTCCTTGGTCAAGAGATTAAAGAAAAAGGTCTACTCAATAAAGGGGCGATGCGTCGTCGTACTCAAGAGTTATTGTCTCAATTAGAAACGAAAATTCTCCCAGACACCTTAATTGAAGATTTAAGTGTGGCTGAAAAACAAATGGTGGAAATCGCAAAAGCGTTGGTTAATGACGCGCAGATATTCATCATGGATGAACCGACCACAGTGCTGACCAACCAAGAAATTGGCATCCTATTTCAGCTTATCGATAAGCTCAAACAACGCGGCGTCACCATTATTTTTATTTCTCATAAATTAAAAGAAGTAAAACAATTGTGCGACAGGTTGATCATATTGCGAGATGGGCAATTGGTGTCTGTTGATCAAGTCAGTCATATCAATGAACAAGATATGGCGAGAAAAATGGTGGGGCGAGAATTGAATCAAGTATTCCCTCCCCGCTCGCAGGTTACGCAAGACGTGGCGCTCAAAGTTGAACGACTTTCAATTAAAAACCTGCTTCACGATATTAGCTTTTCGGTTAATAAAGGCGAAGTTCTCGGGTTTTCTGGCCTAATAGGCAGTGGGCGAACTGAAACCGCTGAAGCTATTATGGGGCTTCGTCAGCATCAAGGTGAGGTTTATATCCACCAATCGCCGGTCAAAATAAAGTCGATTAACGATGCGGTAAAACAAGGGCTCGCTTATCTCAGTGAAGACCGCCAAGGTTGTGGGCTAACGATGAACTTTGACTTAATTGAAAATGTCAGCCTGATCTCGCTCAAGCATTACTGTAAGGGATTTATTAATCATAAAAAAGCCGAACAAAAAACCCAAGATTATGTCAGCCAATTTAGCATCAAAGCCGCCTCATTAGAGACAGAACTGCTCTATCTAAGTGGTGGCAACCAGCAAAAAGTCTATTTATCGAAATGGATGGATACTCAGCCAAATATTTTGATCCTTGATGAACCAACCCGTGGGGTTGACGTAAATACCAAAAAAGATATCTATCATTTTATTCATAATCTGACTGAACAAGGTCTCGCCGTCATTGTCATTTCATCCGATATGGAGGAGCTGATTGGGTTGGCTCATCGAATCATTGTGATGCGCGATGGCACCATCCAAGGCGAACTCAAGCAAGAAGAAATAACGGAAGAAAATATCATGTTCTTAGCCGCGGGTTTACAAGCACGACCTGAAACAGCGCCCACCCAGCGAAAAGAGGTGATCCTATGAATGACACCGTAAAAGCGAAATCAAACGCCTTGCCGGCAATCAACTTATCAAAGTGGGCTCCACTCATTGCGCTGATCACTTTAATTATTTTATCCGCTCTTGCCAGTGAGCACTTCTTAATCCCCCGCAATATAACCAATGTACTGAGACAAGTGTCTTACACCGGCATTATTGCACTAGGCATGACCTTTTTGATTATCGCAGGAGGCATTGACCTGTCTGTCGGATCGATGGTAGCGCTGATCGGAGTATTAGTATTAATGCTGCTCAACTATCTCGGGGATAGTTGGTTAGCCGTATTTATTGCCATCTCTGCCGCCATGGCCATTGGGGCTATCTTAGGCGCCATTAATGGCTTGCTCACCACCAAAGGAAAAATAACGGCCTTTGTTGCCACGCTCGCTACCATGTCAATTTTCCGCTCGCTCACGCTTTATATCAGCGACGCCGGTGAGATGGTATCCAGCAATTCGCATTACCCAGATATTGGTGGTGGCTACATTCTTGGCATTCCGATACCAGTATGGGTCTTTTTTTCTTTAGCGGCAATTGGACACATATTACTGCGCCACACCGCATTTGGACGCCATGTCTGTGCTGTAGGCTCCAATGCCAAAGTGGCAACCTATTCCGCCATCAATGTCACTCGAGTCTACTTTTATACATTCGTGATTGTTGGCTTCACCGTCGGGTTATCGGCGGTCATGCTGTCTTCTCGTCTTAACTCAATTAGTCCCGGTGATGCTGGCTTGTTTTACGAGCTTGATGCCATTGCCGCGGTGGTTATTGGTGGAACTGCACTATCAGGAGGTAAAGGGACCCTATGGGGCACAGTTATTGGTGCCATCATCTTAGGGATAATAAATAACATGTTGAATCTAATCGGGGTTTCGCCTTACTTACAAGGTACCGTAAAAGGACTTGTCATTATTATTGCCGTACTAATGCAATTTAAACGTGATCGATAAATACAAACGACCATAAGCTCCCCCTCAAATAAAGTGATCTTTTGAAAGGGAGCACCATAATAAGGAGAACAACCATGAGCTTATTAAAACTCATAAGCAAAGGGATATTAGGCGTCTTTTTAATAGGATCATTGTCTTTGAATACTGCTATGGCAAAGACACTTAAAATTGGCGTATCGGTACCCTCTGCGGACCATGGCTGGACCGCGGGCTTGCTTTGGTGGGCAGAAAAAGCCGCTAAAGACTTTAAAGCAAAAGATAAAGACCTCGAGTTTTACGTGGTCGCCGCAAGCTCAGGTTCCAAGCAAGTCGGTGATGTCGAAGACCTTATGATTAAAGGGATTGATGCACTTGTGATCTTGCCTCACAACCCCGCTACGCTACAAAAAGTCATCGAAGAGGCTTACAACAATAATATTTACACCGTTGTTGTCGATAGAGAGTTAGAAACACCGGCACAAAATGTCTTTATTGCAGGTGATAATGCGGGGCTTGGCCGAGTTAGCGGAGAATGGTTAGCCAAAGAAATGAATGGCAAAGGTAAAGTGGTTGTCATTGAAGGCATGTCTATCCCTATTAACAAACAACGTGTTGATGCCTTTAATGACGTTATCGCCAAACACAAAGGCATTGAGATCTTAGATAGCCAACCGGCAGATTGGTCAACTCAAAAAGCCTTAGCGGTAATGGAAAACTATCTCCAAAAACACCCTAAAATTGATGCAGTATGGTGCCAAGATGACGATATGTTAAAAGGCGTTATGCAGGCAATCAAAGAATCGGGTAGAACGGATATAAAAACCGTTTTAGGCGGCGCAGGCTCACAAGACATTCTAAAAATGATCCAAGCGGGGGACCCAGTCGTTCGAGCAACCGTGACCTATCCACCAAGCATGGTGGCTTCAGGGATTGGCCTTGCGATAACAGGACTCAAGCATGAAAACTTAGGCACCATGTATCACACCTCGCCTTCACGTGTCATTCTCGCAGCAGAGCTGATAGATAAAAGCAATGTAAGCGACTATATCGAAGAAGGTGCCGCTTATTAAGTCGTCACTATTTGATCGATATACTACATAAAACAAAGCCCCCAGCCACGACAAAGCGTCACTGGGGGCTTACTTTATTTTCTCGTATTACGGTCAGTAATTACGCAGCGGCTTTAATTGACTCAACCGGTGCAGCCACTTTCTTCTCACCAATAGGAAGAATAGTACGGCCAAACTCTAAGTTGATCACGGTAGCCATCGCTAGGTAAACCGCGCTTGAACCACAGAAGAGACCTACGATACCCGCAATGTGGCCAATGGTTGCATTACCAGTGAAATCACCAGCAGCAAGTAGGAAGAATAATAGCGTTAAGCTACCAAATACTACTTGCTTAGCCACTGGGTAACGAGCCAAGGTAGCAATAAACATCAAGCCAGTGAAGATGCCCCAGATCAATAGGTAAGAGGCTAAGAAATGCGCAGGCGTTGCTTCACCTAAACCCATTCCAGGCATTAAGATTAGGCCTACTAACGATAACCAAAACATACCGTAAGAAGTGAAAGCGGTTGTACCAAATGTATTGCCGTTTTTGTATTCCATGATACCAGCGATCACTTGCGCGATACCGCCGTAGAAAATCCCCATAGCAAGCACTACAGTTGTTAGTGGAAATAAACCTACGTTGTGTAGATTTAAAAGAATCGTTGTCATACCAAACGCCATTAAGCCTAATGGTGCTGGATTTGCTGGTTTTGTTGTAGTCGCGGTTGACATAGTATTACCTGATTAAAATATGAACTGGATTTTAAAAGCGGCGTATTATTGTCGATGGTTGATAGTTTGTAAAACGTTTTGTGGGATAAGTCACAAAAAACTAATTGAGGCCATAAAAAAGCCTGAACATTCAACGAAGCACATCGAATTCAGGCTTTATTTATTATTGAAATTTAATCGCGGTTATTAAATCACTTTTTTATCCAACCCTTCCGGCTCAGGCGTCGCGACGGCCTCTTTGGTTTCTAGGGGGTCATTTTCACTTTTAGGTTGTGGTGGCACTTTTAAAACAATCACTGGGCGAGTCATAAATAAATTATTCGGATATAACACTAAATCGCCATCAAGTGTACGAAGTTGGACATTCATGAAGCCCATCTCGGTAATTTCACCTTCCAAAAAGTTAGCACCATCAACCACTTTTACCCAGCGGCCAATACGACAATCATTTTGAGTAAATAAGATCAAAAAGCTTGTTAAATTACTCAGCAATGACCAGCCAGCAAATAAAGCCACGCCAAGCAGAGCAAACATGGATGAGCCAACCACCAGCAAACCTCTTAGCTCAATACCCCAAAGCATCAATAACAAACAGATCAAGATGATAGAAGTAATCGTATTGAGCAATAATCTTGCACGTTGTTTACGGTGAGGACTAATTCCCGCTTTCATCCCACGTAAAAATATCTTCGCGGGAATTCTGCGTAGCATAGGGTAAAAAATTAGCACTAGCGCGGTAATTAGCCATTTATAGTAGTCTTGGGTAAATACCAACCAGTCTTGTGATATTATCGACATTCATTATTTGCCTCAGTTGGATGCTCCTGTGCCATTGCTTTCTTCTGATAACGATTAGCCAGAACAGCACAATAAAATATTTGTAACGGATGATAGATCATGATCGGCAGTAATATCATGCCTAATCTAGGATCTGCACCAAAAATCACTTTCGCCATTGGCACGCCAGCAGCCAGTGTTTTTTTACTGCCACAAAAAACCGCCGCCACCTCATCTCCGTGATTAAATCCTAAAGTGCGCGCACCACGTACCATCAAATTAACCACACAAAACAATACCGCAACGCAAATCACAACGGACATAATGACATACTTAACCGAAAAACTATGCCAAATCCCTTCCGCGACGGAATCACTAAAAGCATTAAAAACAATCAGCAAAATAACGTACTTATCCAGCTTACTCACGACGCTTTTATGTTGTTCAAAATAACTCAGTAATACCGGTCTCAATAGCTGCCCTAACACCATAGGAAGCAATAGCATTTTAGATATTGCAATGACCGAAGCGGTAATATCGATTTCAGCCCCTTCTAACCCCATGAAAACTTGAATCAAGAAAGGGGTAATAAAAATACCAAGAATACTCGATAACGAAGCATTAAATATCGCTCCGGGCATATTTCCACGCCCAATGGCGGTCATAGCAACTGATGATGAAATAGTACTTGGTAATACAAATAAGAAACAAAATCCCAAAGCCAAAGCGCTCGGCATAAAAGCTAACATGCCTTTACCAAATATCACCCATAATAAAGGGTACAATATGAAGGTTGCTGATTGGATAAATAGGTGAAGACGCCAATTACTCATGCCATCTTTTAATGCTTTAGGTGAAAGGCCAATCCCATGTAAAAAGAAGACAAAGGCAATACCAAAAGCACTCACCTGGTCTAAAGACAGCACGCCACCACTTTTTCCAACTTGCGGAATAATAACGGCTAATCCCATTGCTGCGACCATTGCGGCGAGAAACCATTCCTTTTTCAAAACTCTCACTATACTTGAGATCATTCTATTCATGTCCTTTAACAATAAACTTGATAAAAACTTTGGAACTTCATCGCCATCGTATAAACTAAGGTGGTGCGTAGTCGTTGATTGTTCACCACATTATGTGATCTGTCACCCAGCGTAAAACATAATTGCCACAAAATAACATGTTGTTTTATATAAAATAACAACTGGCCTCGATAATCAATACGGACATATGTTTATCGAGAAATCATATATTCGACAAATTAAGCGAATAGGTAAAGGAAAAACAATGACATTAGATTATGTAGCCTTAGGCATACTTATCTTTGTGGTATTGGTGCTATTTTACGGCATCATCGTGATCCATGATATACCGTATGAGATATCCAAAAAACGTAACCATCCTCATCAAGATGCCATTCACGTAGCAGGCTGGGTTAGTCTATTTACTTTACACGTTTTATGGCCATTCCTATGGATCTGGGCCACATTATGGCGCGAAGATCGCGGCTGGGGCTTCAATAAGTTACAAGCTGAACAAGATGACATGCACCATAGAGTCGATGATCTTACGAATCAAATTGCACAACTGCAAAAACAGATTACCGAGTTAACCCCTCAAGCAAAACCCACCACAGAAACACAAGATAGCGCTAAAGAGGGTTCTAACTAATGGAAACGATTTTAATTCTAACCTATACCGCTTTCTGTATTGCGATTTTTAAAATATTCCGCATACCTCTTAATAAGTGGACGGTTCCAACCGCCGTGTTAGGCGGTGTCGTGCTATTGGGTTCAATCTTTTTAGCCATGAACTACTTCCAACCATTTACTCAATTGGGTGGTCAAATTTACAGTACCACTCCAATGGTGTCGAATGTTCGCGCTCGTGTTGTTTCTGTTGATGTTGAGCCAAACAAATTGGTTAAACAAGGTGATGTTTTAGTTCGCCTGGATGATACTCCGTTCAAAGCAGCTGTCGTTCAGAAAAAGGCCGCTTTAGCTGCTGCCAAACAAAATGTACTCGTCCTTGAAGCCGCTTACAAACAAGCCGCGGCCACTAGCGTACAAGCCTTAGCAGAACGCGATCGCTCGCAACGTGAAGCAACGCGTTATCAAAAAGGTTACAAACGTGGCGCGTTTACTTTGCAACAAGTGGACGATAAGCAACAAACAGCCAAAGGCGCAGAAGCAGCCTACCAAGCCGCGCTTTCTAATGAAAATGCTGCCAAAGCCGCTTATGAGTCGCAAATTGATGGTGTAAACACTTCAGTCGCAGAAGCACAAGCCGCCTTAGATAAAGCGCAGTTTAATCTAGATCAGACGATCGTTCGCGCACCAACCGATGGCTTCGTATCACAACTCGCGTTAAAACCGGGTGTCATGGCGGTTCCACTGCCGTTTAAGCCAATATTAACGTTTGTTACTACTCAAGACTCAAGTGAATTTGTCGCGGCATTCCGTCAAAATTCAGTTTTAAATATTAAGCCAGGTAACGAAGCGGATGTTATTTTCCGAGCTCTACCAGGTAGGTCTTTTAAGGCTGAAGTAACAGATATTCTTCCTGCCATAGCCGAAAGCCAAATCCAGGCGAATGGTGCACTGTTAGGTACCAATATGCTGCAAACTCACGGCCGCATTATGGTGAAGTTAAAACTGAAAGATGACATTTCTCACTACAACCTTCCAATGGGTACCAACGTTGAAGTTGCCGTTTACTCTGGTAACTTAGAGCATGTAGCTATTATTCGAAAAATCTTAATTCGAATGAAGAGCTGGCAAAACTACGTGTACTTCGATCACTAATATCGCTGTATCCCCCCTGCTCAAACACACAAAAGCCCCGATAATTCGGGGCTTTTTATCGACGATTTAACGCTCAATTATTCTGAACAAATTTCCGCTAACGTGCTTAAACGTTTTTGGGGATTAGCCACATAAGGGTTTGAAGTGTCCCAAGCATAGCCTGCTAGAATGGCGCTGATTTTTTTCTTTATGTCTGGGTTAGCGCTTTCAAAGAACACGACATTTTGGAATCGCCCATCATACCAGCCTTCTACATAAGCTCGGAAGGTATCCACCCCTACCATTAATGGCTCAGCATAATCTTTCTGCCAATCGACTGCCTCTCCATTAAATTGGCGAATTAAGGTTTCCGCAGCAAGTTCTGCCGACTTCATCGCAATGGTTACACCAGATGAGAAGACCGGATCTAAAAACTCTCCAGCATTGCCAAGCATTGCATAGTTGCTCGCAGAAAGATGCTTCACATTGGCAGAGTAGCCGCCAATCGTGCCACTCATGTGGCAAAAGTCGGCATTCTTAAATAATTGCTTTAAATGTGGTTCTTCAGAGGTTAACTGCTTTAACGCTGCAATTTCATCATCCGGATAAGCTCTAAAAAAGTCAGGCGTTGAGACGACACCTACTGAGCACACACCATTACTAAATGGAATCAACCAATACCACACACTCTTATTATCAGGGTGTACATAAATAGTAATTTTATCGCGGTCATAATTTAATTCAGCGGCTAAACTATCACTAATATTATCCGTAACATGAGTAAATAATGCACTACGTTGGGGTAAGTCAGAAGGAACTTCTAAATCGAGTAATCGAGGAAGGACACGCCCATAACCACTGGCATCCAAAATAAAATCTGCTTGAATTTGATAAGAATTACCAGCCTGATCGACGACGGATAATACTGGTCGTTTTGACGCAACATCCACCGCCGTTACCGTATGTTGATAACGGATCTCAACCCCTTGCTTCTGGGCTTCATCTGCTAATAATTTATCAAATGAAGCACGTTGAACTTGAAAGGTAGTGCCCTCTCCCGGAGTATACTTTTCCGTGAAATCAAAATGGGTGTATTGGCCTTGATAGCGAAATGCTGCGCCATTTTTAAATTGATAACCGGCTAGATTGACCGCTTCAAACATATTGGCTTTTTTTAAGCTCTCCATACACGCAGGCAGCAAGCTTTCGCCAATCGAAAAGCGTGGAAAGGTACTACGCTCAAGAACCACACAGCCGATATTTTGTCGATTTAAAATAGCAGCAGCGACGGTTCCTGAAGGTCCGGCACCAATGATCACTACCGACGTTTGTTGTAATGTACTCACGCTTAATTCCTATATAAATGTCAATAAAGCAATATTAATCCGCTTTAAGATGTAAAAGCGTGTGCCCAAGTCCGATATAGTCAATACGATTACTCACCACAAAACCGGCTTCTTTTACGATCTCTAAAAAATCATCACTACGATAAAAACGACTATTACCATTGGCTAAACACGTAAAATACAGCGAAGTCGCATTTAAGCTGTATGAGGCTGCTTCATAGCGTTGCGCATCCCAAAATAATTCAAGAATATACACATCGGCTTGAGGCTTCATGGCAGCACGAACTCGACGCAAAATACTAAGAATTTCCATCGGTGAAAAACAATCTAAGAATTGGCTCATCCACCATGCATCCGCACCTTGTGGCAACGCTTGTTGTTTATCCAGCAGATTGGCCGGAAAGAAATCGACGCGTTCAGAAAAACCATGTTGAGCAACATTCTCTTTAGCTAGTTCAATTTGTTGTGGCAGATCGACAATAGTAACCTTGACCTTTTCGTCATGTTGGCAACATTGCAATGTCCACTTACCAGTATTGCCACCAATATCAAAAATGCGTTTCGGTTGATTAGCAAAGATCTGCTTAAGTAAAACAGGAAAAGTATTATCAGAATAGAAATGATCAAACTTAAACCAACTCTCTTGCGCTTTTTTCGGCAAGCTAGATAACCCCTCATAAATCGTTGACCAATCCCCTAACTCTTTCAAGCCAGCAGGAGTGCCTTCTTTAATCGCTTCGGTGAGATGCATCATACCGGCATAACAAACATCAGCAGTAAAATCCATATTGGCAATAGTCATACCGTCGCTCAACAAAGAGTGGCCTAATTTAGCAAGTACATAATGCTCATCACGCCATGTCACGATATGTGCACTTAACGCCATATCTAATAACACTTTGACGCCATACTCTGATACTTCGGTCGCTTTAGATAGTTGTGCTGCGGTCATCCCTTTTTCAGGTTGGATTGCCAATTCAGACAAAACCCCAAGGTCACGTAACGTTCGAGCGGTGTGAAACACAATGGGAGAAAAGGCTAATTTTTGAGCTTCTGTTTTCGCTTCTAATGCTGAATAAGGGTCATGTTGATATTGTTTCAAAATCTAAAGTCCAAATTATGAATATCATCAAATAAGCCATATTGATGGCTTATTTGAATATTAAGAATAGAAATGCATGAATAAAATTGGATACAACTAGCATTTTTGTATCAATAAACAAACGAACAAGATAGCGCTTACATCAATAAAAATGTTATTTTTACATTTTGTTTCAGCAAATGGTATGAATCTGCATCAATGAACACAATTTCATTTAATATTGAGCAATGGCACGCACTCTCTCCAGGTCTAACAACGCCTGACGACTGGAAACGTTGTCGTTCAATTTATACACAAGAAAATGAAAGCGTCCAAGTTGAGGCGAATTTAATTCCTGCTATGATGCGCCGTAGAATGAGTCCGTTAAGTAAAATAGCCTTACAAACCGCGATTCATTTACAACAATCAAGCACATCAGATTTTGACTATCTTATCTTTTCAAGTCGTCACGGCGAACTACCACGTACTGTTGAATTGCTGCAACAAGTGCTGCAAGGTGAAGAAGCCTCTCCCATGGCCTTTTCTCAATCGGTGCATAACACCAGCGCAGGCTTATTTACCATTGCCACCAAAAGCCCAATTCCAGCAACCTCATTAGCGGGTTGTGAATCGAGTTTGCATCATGCTTTAATAGAGGCCAGTGCTTACTTATCCGAAAACCCGCAACATAAAATATTGCTGATCGACTTTGATGCGCCACTACCTAAACCTTATGACCAGTTTGAATCACAACCCATTCCACCACTTTATGCTTTAGGTTTAATTTTAGGGGCAGGCCAACAAACCCAATTGACTTGGCAGGCCAAGCCCGTTGCTAATATTGATTTCAAAGATCGTTCACAAACATTGGATGTCACTCAACATTTAGCGGATAACAGCGATAAATGGACAATTGAAGACTCGAGAAACCAATGGCAATGGCAGCGAGGTGATACGGAGTAATGGCAGGACGTTCACTGAGCTTTACTCAACGTTGTAATAAATACTGGCGAGTGATTGCTACGGGCAGTTGCTTTGTTATTTTTGGTATTGGCGCACTGTGTTTAACTTTCATCGTATTTCCACTGATGACGTGGACGACTCGTGATCAAAGCCAACGTGAAATGCGTGTTCAATCAATCATTCAGCATGCTTTTGATTTATTTTGCCGTACTATGAAGTTCACTGGTGCGATTGATTATCGCTTCGATAACGCTGAGCAAATGCAACAAGATAGGCATTGCCTAATCGTCGCCAATCACCCCAGCTTAATTGATTATGTGCTCATTGCCTCTCGCTTACCACAATGCGATTGCTTAGTGAAAGCCGCCATTTGGCACAATCCATTTATGAAAGGCATCGTCAAAGCCGCTGGGTATATCCCAAATCGCGATCCTGAAAGCTTACTTGATGACTGTAGCCAGCGACTAAATCATGGTAATGTTCTGTTGATTTTTCCGGAAGGTACTCGCACGACGCCTGGGCAAGCCTCAAAGCTACAACGTGGCGCAGCTCAAATTGCCGTGCGTACTCAAACGGATTTAAGGGTCGTTCACATCCGTGTCAACCCTGACTTTTTGACCAAGCAAAAGAAATGGTATCAAGTTCCTGATGTAAAACCTTTCTTTCATATTGAAGTAAAAAACAAAATCAAAGTCGATGAATTCATTCAAAACAGTGATTCTCCAACCACTGCAGCGCGTCAACTGAATCGACATTTATCGAGCGCTATTTTTCCCGATATCGCATAGATATAAATAACAAACTAATATTCAAATTACGGAAGTCACCACTTCCCGACCCAAGGTCATTAGCACGCAATCAATAAAGCGACAGCAAAGCGGCAAATTCAACGACCTTGGGGATATTATAATGAGTAAACCTTTTATCAATTTAGGCAGGTTAGAGTGGAACAACTACACAACGAATTAAAAGCATTAATTATTGAATCGTTAAACCTTGAAGACATTCAGGTTGAAGACATTGAAACTGATGCCGCTTTATTTGGCGATGGATTAGGGCTGGATTCAATTGATGCGCTCGAACTCGGACTTGCCATCAAGAAGAAGTACCATATCGTAATTGATGCTGACGATAACCAAACTCGTGAGCATTTTGCTTCCGTGGCCAACTTGGCCAACTACATCAGCAGCCAACAACATTAATTTAAGTAAACGTGACTATTATGACGCAAATAAACAGAGACGAAGTATTCAACAAAGTACAAGATGCTTTTGTTGAGCTATTTGAAATTGATGCTGATGACATCAAACCAGAATCAAAACTTTACCAAGAACTCGACCTCGATAGTATTGATGCGGTGGATCTTGTGGTTCACTTACAAAAGTTAACCGGTAAAAAAATTCAACCAGATGAATTTAAAGCCGTGCGTACCGTCAATGATGTGGTTGACGCCGTGGTTGAGTTACTCAAGGAAAAATAATGCGCGCATTAACGGCTTTATCTGCCCTACTGCTACTGGCTTACCCTTTAGCGGTTTATTACGGATTGAGCCGTTGGGGCATTGGTGTGATAGGTATTATCTTTGCCGCCCTATTTATGATTCGAATTGCCGCAGGTCATCAGACGAAACTCAAAGAGCTCAAGTACATTGCTTGGTTAAGCGGTGGCGCGGGAATGATTCTCACATTATGCGCCACAGTATTTCGCGAACACGGTTGGTTCACTTACTACCCGGTGGTGGTCAATCTTCTGATGTTCCTATTATTCTTTAGCAGCTTATATCAATCGCAAACGCTAATAGAACGACTCGCTCGCCTGCAAGAACCAGAACTTCCCGACAGCGGCGTTCTCTACACGCGTAACGTAACGAAAGTTTGGTGCGGCTACTTTATCATCAATGGCTCTATTGCACTTTATACCTGCTTCTTGCCACTGGAAATATGGACCTTATACAACGGCTTACTCAGTTACTTATTGGCAGGTTGCCTGTTTGCGGTGGAGTGGGTTGTCAGAGGTTATATCCGAAAATCTAACGAGCAATAGTCAACTCGTTAACATTACCGCCTTTTTTGTTCAGTTAACTATGGAAATGCCACCAGCATGCTGCCGTCTTCTTTTGTTCCTATTTCTCAAGTGATGAATGCCAACAGAGCCAACCAACACTCTGTCGCACATGAAGGCGTGAGTCTGCACAGCCAAGCCATTAGTTGGCAACAATTCCAACAAGATACGTATCAACTGAGCCAATTATTACAAACCCGCAGCGAATCGCGTTGGGCAATCTGCTTTGAGAATAGCTATTGGTTTACCGTGGCTTTTATGGCCGCTTGTCATAGCCAAAAACACCTGATTGTACCGGGTAATTTGCAACCAGCGGCCCTAGTCGAACTCTCTCAACACTTTGATGCAGTTTTGCATGATGAGGCGATTGATTCAGAGACTCTAGCGCCACATTTTACCTTTGATGTTCCCCAAATATTAGCTAATCAACCCGAGAAGAGCTTGCCTCAATTTGAAGATTTAGCCGATGTAGCAATCACCTTATTTACTTCAGGCTCCAGTGGTCAGCCAAAAGCCATCGATAAACCATTATCCATTCTTGAAAAAGAAGTGGCACAGTTACAAGCCACTTGGGGTGAATCGCTAAATGGTATCACCACGGCAAGTACGGTTTCTCATCAACATATTTATGGCCTTCTATTTCGCATTTTATGGCCATTGTCGGCTGGCAGAGCATTTCTGGCACAAGATTGGCAATATCCTGAGCAAATTATCGAGCATGCCGCTCAAAATCTCGTTTTAATCAGTAGTCCGGCACTACTCAAACGTTTAACACATGCTGATCCATCAAACCGTTATCGAGCCATTTTTTCATCCGGTGGTCCATTACCTCTTGATGCAGCTAAAACCTGCAATGCACTGTTCTGCGATTACCCACATGAAGTACTTGGCAGCACGGAAACGGGTGGCATCGCGCATCGACAACAGCACGCCAGCGACACACCTTGGCAAGCCTTTATTGGCACTCAAATTGATGTGAATGCCGAACAATGTTTAAAAATCAAATCACCTCTGGTGGATATAGACAATTGGTATCAAACCGCCGATCAATGTGAATTAGTCGATAAACAACATTTTATTTTGAAAGGTCGCGCAGATCGAGTGATTAAAATAGAAGAAAAACGCATATCATTAAGCGAAATTGAGCGACGATTAAATCAGCTGGAAGAGGTGGCTGAAGCCGCGGTGATCTCATTTCAAGAGCCTAAACGTTTAATAACAGCGGCAGCCATTACCCTGACGGCAACCGGGCACGCCAAGCTTGCTCAATTAGGTAAAGGCAAATTTGTACTGATGCTACGCCAATCTTTGCATCAATGGATTGAACCCGTGGGTATTCCACGCCGCTTTCGCATGGTTGATGAAATTCCACTGAATACGCAAGGCAAGCGATTAATCAGCAACATTGAGCAACTCTTCCACTCAGAATCGAGAAGTAAATAACATGACCGTGATGAGAAAACCGACTCTAATTAAGCAGCAGATAGCTGAAAATAGCGTGACGCTTTGGCTACAAGTTGATGGTGAAATCGAAGACTTTAAAGGGCATTTTCCTCAATTTCCTTTATTACCAGGAGTGACTCAAATTGATTGGGCAGTCTATTATGCTCAACAGCTTTTCGATTCACCAAAATCCTTTCAAGGAATGGAGGTGATTAAGTTCCAAGAGCCGATTTTAAAAGACGCACTCGTCAAACTGGCTTTAACTTGGCATGCTGATAAACAAAAGCTGCACTTTAATTACACCTCAGAACAAGGTGATGAATCGCACACTCATTCATCTGGACGAATCTTATTAGGTTAAAGGAACGGCGTCTTAATATGACTTCATTTACACCTTGCTTTGTGATCCCTTGCTATAACCATGGCTCAACGATGGCCAGCGTTATCGCCTCACTACAGCCTTTTGGTTACCCGATCATCGTGGTCGATGACGGTAGTGATAACACCACTAAAGCTACTTTAACGATCTTGAGCGATACCGAAAACCTTACCCTACTCACCAATCCGGTGAATCAAGGGAAAGGCGGAGCCATGATTTTAGGCTTACGAGAAGCACACCGCTTAGGCTTTAGTCACGCCATTCAAATTGATGCCGATGGCCAGCACGATCCAGCGACCATTCCACGGTTAATTGAAGCCTCACAAACCAATCCTAAGCAATTAATCTCAGGTCGCCCTATCTATGATGATTCAGTGCCTAAATCGCGTCTTTATGGCCGCTATGCCACTCATATCTGGGTCTGGATTGAAACCCTGTCATTGCAACTCAAAGACAGCATGTGTGGCTTCCGATCTTATCCTTTAGCCTCAACCATCGACACGCTTAATCAATACTCGCTAGGGTTAAGAATGGACTTTGATACTGAGATTATGGTCAAAATGTACTGGCAAGGTATCGACTGCCAGTTTATTGAAACCCACGTCGTTTATCCTGAAGATGGCATTTCTCATTTTGATGCCTTACACGACAATATCCGTATCAGCAAAATGCATACTAAGCTATTTTTTGGCATGCTGCCGCGTATTCCTAAGTTGCTCGCACGCCATTTCACAACGTCACCCGATAACCTTCAATCAAACTCTGAGCAAGCGACTCACTGGGCGAAAAGCAAAGAACGAGGCACAGTGTTTGGCATTAAACTCCTCATGGCCGTTTACTCGCTACTTGGACGCTCAGTCTTTAATGCCATTCTAAAACTGGTGATTGGTTACTATCACAAAACGGGTAAGCAAGCGCGACTCGCCTCTGAACAGTATATTCAACAACTTGAACTTTACTGCCGCGAACGCCATCACCCGTTAGCTTCACCACTGTCTAGCTACCAACACTTATTATCATTTGGCCAGACTATGTTAGATAAACTGGCTGGCTGGCGCGGCGATATTACTCGTGATGACCTCACCATTCATGGTCAAGAGCACTTTGAACGCGTCATCGGTAATCAACAAGGCATCGTGATTTTAGGCTCACATTTAGGCAATCTAGAACTTTGCCGTGCAATGGGGCGCTTACGCACCAACGTAACCATCAATGCGTTAGTGTTTACCGAGCATGCTGAACGATTTAATAAAGTGATGGAAGCGATCAACCCTGACTCTTCGATCAACCTTATTCAAGTGACTACGCTCGGGCCAGATACCGCCATTTTATTGCAACAAAAGCTTGAACAAGGAGAGTGGGTGGTGATTGTTGGTGATCGAACGTCTGTCACCAAAGAACAACGCGTGATCTGGGCAGATTTCCTCGGCAAACCAGCGCCTTTTCCACAAGGCCCTTTCATGCTGGCCAGCGTATTAGCGGCACCAGTGTACTTATTGTTTGGCCTGCGTGATGAACAACAAAGCCAACAACGCCCGAGTTATCATGTCTATTTTGAGCCGTTTGCTGACCAAATTGTGCTGCCAAGAAAACAGCGTATGCAAGCATTGCAAAGCGTTGTCGAGCAATACGCCGCACGCTTAGAGCACTTCACCTTACAAGCGCCATTACAATGGTATAACTTTTTTAATTTTTGGCAGCTTACTCGCCAATCGCCTGTCGAAACCGTAAGCAACACCCACAATAATAAAAATAATTCTATTGAGCCCAATAACCGCCAAAGTGAACACAATGACCAATCAAAATCGCAATAACAGCAGCATAACTTTCGGCGCGCAACGCCTGACTATTGAAGATGTTATGGCTATCGCTCAAGGTAGTCTGGCACAAATGAACAACAGTGACGCTTTCACCAGCAAAATCGATCGTGGTGTGGCTTTTTTAGAACGTCTACTGCAACAAGAAGGTGTGATCTATGGTGTCACCACCGGTTATGGTGACTCTTGCACCGTCGCCATTCCCATGAATTTGGTCGATGAACTACCACTGCATTTAACCCGTTTTCATGGTTGTGGTTTAGGTGAGCATTTAGATGAGCAACAAGCTCGCGCGGTACTGGCCACTCGATTGTGCTCCTTATCTCAAGGCGTTTCTGGGGTCACCCATGAACTGCTTAACCAAATCGTTACCTTAATCAATCAAGGCATCACACCGCTGATTCCGCAAGAAGGCTCGGTCGGGGCTAGTGGTGATTTAACGCCATTGTCCTACCTAGCTGCCGTTTTAATTGGTGAACGTGAAGTGTTATATCAAGGCCAAGTTCGCCCTACTGCAGACGTGTTTGCCGAACTCAATATTCAGCCTATCAAGCTCAAACCAAAAGAAGGGTTAGCGCTAATGAATGGCACTTCCGTGATGACGGCGCTAGCCTGTATCGCGTTTAAACGTGCTGAATATTTAGCCCAGCTTTCCACACGGATTACCGCCATGGTATCCCTGGGTATGCAAGGTAATGACTTTCACTTTGATGAAGCGCTATTTGCGGTCAAACCTCATCAAGGTCAACAGCAAATTGCCGCTTGGTTGCGTGCTGACTTACAAGCCGAACGCCCACCGAGCAACAGTGATCGTCTACAAGACCGTTACTCATTACGCTGTGCCCCGCATGTGATTGGCGTACTGCAAGATACTTTGCCGTGGTTACGTCAAATGATTGAAAATGAACTTAATAGTGCCAATGACAATCCAATTATTGATGGTGATAACGAACGCGTACTGCATGGCGGCCATTTCTATGGTGGTCATATTGCGATGGCGATGGATACCTTAAAAACGGCCGTTGCCAACCTTGCCGACCTGCTTGACCGCCAAATGGCGCAGTTGATGGATTACAAATTTAACAACGGACTACCATTCAACTTAACCGGCGCAACCGGGGAACGTAAGCCGATTAATCACGGATTTAAAGCCGTACAAATTGGCATTTCCGCATGGACCGCAGAAGCACTTAAAAACACTATGCCCGCCAGTGTGTTTTCACGCTCAACCGAATGTCATAACCAAGATAAAGTCAGCATGGGCACTATTGCTTCCCGTGACTGTCTGAGAGTATTACAGCTCACCGAACAAGTTGCCTCTGCATCGTTATTGGCTGCCACACAAGCCATTGAACTGCGTAAACGTAATAATGAATTGGATCAGCAACACTTTAGTCCAGCATTGAAAAACATGCTTGAAGCAATACAAAAAGACTTTGCGTTTGTGGCTGAAGATCGCCCATTAGAAGCGGATTTACGTCAGTTTGTTGCTAAGATCCAGCAGCAAGAATGGACGTTGTATTGATCTTCGTGGCTCGAGAACTCGTACGCTTCGCTCTTGTTACTCGAGAAGCGAAGCGCTCAAGACTCGAGCAGCGTAGCGTCCTAAACACGTAAACACTTATGGTAAAAAGCATGGAATATAAAGCATTATCCGCCCAAGTCACCATGACCCCTTCTTTCCAAGATGCGGATCCGATGGGCGTGGTCTATCACGGTAATTATTTTCGTTTCTTTGAAGAAGCACGCCGAGTCATGCTCGATAAAATTGGTTATAACTACCGTGAAATGCAGGCTTCGGGTTATATGTGGCCGATTATCGATACTCGGGTTAAATACATCAAACCGATCCCATTTGATTTGACCGTGCGAGTGGAAGCTAAATTGACCGAGTGGGAAAACCGCCTAAAAGTCGATTACGTGATTTACAATGCGCAAACCAATCAACGCTTAACCAAAGGCTACACCATGCAAGTAGCGGTCTGCATTGAAAGCGAAGAGATGTGCTTTGTGTCACCGAAAGCCTTCACCGATAAACTCGCCGCCTGGAGTACGAATGAAAATAATGTCTAAGCTAGCCAGCCTAAAACTCAGTGGAAAAGGTATTTATGGTCTAGCGCTAATGGTGTGTGCTTGGTTGTTTTTAATTCAAACCAGCCAAGCGGCGACCAAAGATGATGACAATCTAGCACAACTACAACAGCAGCTCTCGAGTCATCAAATTGTGCGTGGCGATTTTACGCAAACTCGCCACATGCAGATGTTTGATGCGCCCTTAGAATCACAAGGTCACTTCTTGCTCTCAAGCCAGCAAGGATTGTGGTGGCAACAAGCGACTCCTTTTGCCACCTCGTTAGTCTTAACTCAAGAAACGCTAAGTCAGCAAGTCGGCTCGGGCCCTGCGCAAGTCATCAAAGTCGGTGATAATCCAATGGTGTTTTATTTTAGCCATGTCTTTTTATCGTTATTCCAAGGGGATACCGACACCTTGCAGCAACAATTCGATCTGCAATTAAACACCACTAAAAACAACCAATGGGTTTTATCCTTAACGCCAAAATCGGCACCGCTAAATAAAGTCTTCAGCCAAATTAACATTGAAGCAAAGGATTATATTAATCGTATCGAACTCATCGAAATTCGCGGTGATCGTACCGAGATCGCGTTTAGCAATCAAACTCATCTCCCTCGTGATTTATCTGCGGCTGAACAAGCCATCTTTGGACAATAGATATTTTGATGCTCACTCGCTTTACTCAACATACCAAACCAAAACCTCTCGCTTTGGTATGGCTCGCGGTCATGCTGATTTTAATCGGTGTATTGTTGACGCAATTATTTGGTCGATCGCTACCGATCGAGACCAACATCATGGCATTGCTGCCTAAAAATCAACAAGATCCCAGTCCGCAAGTTGCCTTTGACCGAGTAACCTCTAGCATGAGCGACAAAGTCATCTTTTTGATCTCAAGCCCGGATCAAGATAAAGCCGAGCAAGCCGCACAACAATTTGAAACTCGCTTAAAGCAGTTATCTTTATTCAAACAAGTGGACGGGAAACTGGCGCAAGATGCTCAACAAGCGTGGGGGCAGTTTTTCTTTCCTTATCGCTTTCAATTACTCACGCCGACACAACAACAAAGATTAGCCAACTCACCACAATCTCAAACGCAATATGTGATCCAATCGGTATACAGCCCATTTTCTGGGGTGAGTGGCAATGAACTCAATAGTGATCCTTTTTTATTATTTCGCGACTATCTCAAACAGTTAACGTCCCACTCTGGTAATTTTCGTTTATCCAACGGCTACTTAACCACGGAATATCAAGGTCAGCAGTACGTACTGATCAGCGCGGATCTCAACGGGTCGGCTTACAGCATGTCATTACAAGATCAACTGACTGAGTTATCTCAATTGGAACAAGATCTAAAACAAGCATTTCAACAAGATCAGATTGAAGTCCTTCACACCGGTGTGATCTTCTACGCCGCTCATGGTACTCAAAGCGCAAAGAGCGAAATCAGTACCATAGGCGTTGGATCATTGATAGGCGTGATTTTGCTGATTTTATTCGTCTATCGCAGCATGATGCCTTTGAGTTTAGCTCTGCTTTCCATCAGTTGTGGTCTGGTCGCGGCATTTGTTATTACCGTCCTGATTTTCGGCAAAGTCCACTTATTTAGCTTAGTGTTTGGCGCAAGCCTCATTGGGGTGTCGATTGATTATGCCTTCCACTACCTTACCGACCGTTTGGCCGCAGGCTCGCGCTGGAACGCCGTAAAAGGGTTGCAACATATTTTTATCGCCATTAGCTTGGGGTTAGTCACCAGCCTAGTTGGTTACCTCGGCATGCTCATTGCGCCATTCCCCGGCTTACAACAATTAGCGCTATTTTCTGCCATCGGTCTGTTTGCCGCTTACGCAACCGTGGTGTGCTGGTATCCAATATTAGCCGCAGCGCCCAGCGTAGAT
Source organism: Vibrio rumoiensis (assembly GCF_002218045.2). Classification (NCBI taxonomy): domain Bacteria; kingdom Pseudomonadati; phylum Pseudomonadota; class Gammaproteobacteria; order Vibrionales; family Vibrionaceae; genus Vibrio; species Vibrio rumoiensis. Next base: position 494,956 of record NZ_AP018685.1, on the reverse strand, counting down.
CGCGCGTTACCTTTTACCCAAGTGCTCACGCTATGGTTGTCGTTGTGGCAGCAATCTAAAATGCGCATCATCATTCCCTCTGTATTAGCCATCGCTGCGGGCATTGTTGCGTATCATGCTCACTACAATGATGATATTCGTCAGCTGCAAGCAATGCCTGATAATCTCAAACAGCAAGAACAAACCATAAAAACCATTTCAGGCATTCAAAGTGATCAACAAATGCTGTTGGTACGCGCTGCCAATAGTGATGCATTATTGGATAAATTACAGAACGTCTCTATTCAACTCGAACAGCAAATTCAAGCGGGGAATTTAACCGGCTATCAAAGTATCAGCCAGTTTATTGCCAGCCCACAGCAACAAAAGCACAATTTCGAATTAACTCAGTCACTCTATCAATCGCAGAGCCAACCTTTAGCTCAAGCATTAAAATTAAAGCAAAAGCCTGAGCTTGATTCTCCATTTAACGCGGTCACGATTGAGCAGTTTGTTCATTCGCCGATTTCAAAACCGGTACGCTTTATGTGGTTAGGTGAGATAGAAGGACAAGCTTCCGCGATTATTACTCTCAATGGTGTGCATAATAACCAAGCCATTGCGACTTTTGCTGAGCAACAACCGGATGTCAGTTATCTCAATAAAACTCAAGAAATCTCACAGCTGTTTGGTTTATATCGTCAACATGTCACACAATTATTAGCATTAGCGGCCTTTGCCATTTTACTATTAGTGTCATTACGCTACGGTTTAAAGCAGGGTATATTGATTGTACTCCCGCCTATCATCGCAGGAGCTGTAGGCATTGCCGTCACGGTACTCACGGGAAGCTCTCTCAATTTATTCAACTTATTGGCGCTGATTTTAGTACTCGGAATTGGCATTGATTACACTTTGTTTTTTGCTGAACAATCATTTAAACCGCATGCGGAAAATAACTTAGCGTTAAAGCGAAATACCACATTGCTCTCGATTAGCTTATCTGCGCTGACGACCATTCTGTCTTTTGGTTTACTGGCATTAAGCGCGACTCAAGCGATTCACAGTTTTGGCATCACCGTGTTATTTGGCATTATTATCAGTTGGTTATTAGCACCATTGGCCATGAAGCCATCACACGTCATCGATAAGGAAAGCCAATAATGAATCATGTAACGAGAATATTCAGCATTCTATTGGCGATGGCACTTTCCGCTTGTTCGACGCCATCACACACCGAAAAATCAGACAATAATGCTGATAATAATCAAGTGCAACTCGCCGAGAATACTTGGGTGACGTTGCCTCAACCTGCTGAACTGGGTTATCGCCTAACCGCCAGTCAATTGCTCAATGTGCGCTATATTGATCAAACGAAAAAGGCACAAAGCAACCAATTGCCGATCCAATTACAAATCACTCAAGATAAGCTAGTACTGGCTGGTTTCTCATCTTGGGGCACCCGTTTACTCAGCTTAACTTATCAAGACCATCAATTAGATACTTATGTGATGGCCGGGCTTGGCAATACTCTACCTAAGCCTGAACAGGTTTTGTTTAATTTGATGATCACTTTATATCCATTGGAAGTATGGCAGCCTCGATTGCAACAAACCGGCTGGGTACTGACTGAACAGCAAACCCAAAACGCCAAACAAAGAAAGCTGATTGATCAGCATGGTAAACTGATTGCAGAGATTAATTATGCGTCGATTGACCCACTCAAAGGTGACATTACTTTTATTAATCACGCTCTAGACTTCACCATTGTGATAAAAACCTTACAATACCAACAAGATTAACCGTCTCGTGTTGACTTAACAAAATATTGCCCAAATAAGGATCATTACACTAATGCTAAAACCGCCTAATCCTCCTCTGTATATTCATGCGTGTGGCTCTCACTCCGCATTAGGTTGGACAGCAGAAATGATCCATGGGCATTTACGCCAATCTGATACACCCAATATGCAAGCCAGCTGTGATTGGCTCAATGATGGTAGTGAAACGGTGGTTGGAATGGCGAACGGTCCACTGCCGACCATCGATGTGCGCTTTGCTCATCAAAATACCCACAATAATCGCCTTGCACTGTCAGCATTACTGCAAATTGATCGCACCATCAAGCAAGCCACAGATCGTTATGGTTCAGATAGAATTGCGGTGATCATCGGCACCAGTACCTCAGGCATTGCCGACGGAGAACATGCTCTGACGGAATGGCAACAAACTGGCAAGTTACCCGCAGGTTTTGATTATCACCAACAAGAAATGGCTAATACCAGCCGATTTATTGCGGATTACTACGGTATAACCGGACCAAACTACACCATTTCAACCGCCTGTTCATCAAGTGGTCGAGTATACCTTTCCGCCCAGCGCTTATTGAAAGCAGGTCTAGTGGATGCGGTGATTGTGGGGGGGAGCGATACCTTATGTAAGCTAACCTTAAATGGTTTTTATGGACTTGAAGCATTATCGCACCAACGTTGTAATCCTTTTAGTGCTAATCGTGATGGTATCAATATTGGTGAGGCTGCCGCTTTTATGCTACTAAGCTTAGACAAGCCGGATGCTAATCAAGATTGTTTAGCCTTATTAGGCGCGGGTGATAGCTCTGACGCGCACCATATTTCAGCGCCCCACCCTGAAGGCAATGGTGCCGAACAAGCAATGCGCAAAGCACTGACTAATGCCGGACTCCAAGCAAGTGATGTTGGCTATATCAATGCTCATGGCACCGCCACTAAACTCAATGACCAAATGGAAGCCAAAGCCATCGAGCGAGTTTTCGGCAATCAAGTCCCCGTAAGCTCAACCAAACCACTTACTGGTCATACATTAGGCGCGGCGAGTGCCATTGAAGCGGCAATTTGTTGGCATGTATTACACTATCAATTGCCGATACCAGCGCAAATTAATGATGGCGATTGCGATGAATTTACCATTCAATTAGCCAAGCCCGAGCACCATTTAACCCGGCCAGTCATTTTAAGCAACTCGTTTGCTTTTGGTGGCAATAATGTCAGCCTGATTTTTGGATACCCGAATGACTGAAATAAATGCTTCTTCACTGCCTGATATCAAAGACTTAGTCCCACATGCTGCACCAATGATCTTGGTGGATAAGTTAATTTCTGTCGATGAACAAACCATTCACACTCAAGTGATGATTAAAACCGATGAGTTGTTTTTTAACGCCGAAGCCCTAAGCGTGCCCGGTTATGTTGGCATTGAATACATGGCACAATCCATCGCCGCTTGGTCTGGCTTTCAAGCTTGGCAAAAAGGCCAAGTGCCTTCGGTCGGTTTTTTATTAGGAAGTCGCCGCTATCAAAGTGAGTGTTCTGAATTTCCGTTGGGCGAAACCTTAGATATCCATGCCGAGCAAGTAATGGAAAACAATGGCATGGCGGTGTTTCAATGCCGCATCGAAATCCAAGGGCAAGAAATGGCGAATGCACAACTCAATGCCTTTGTGCCCTCTCCCGAACAACTAAACGCTATGCAGGCACAATAAACCTGCACATCGTCGATAAAAAAGGAAAAACAATGTCCCGACATGTTCTCGTTACTGGCGCAAGTAAAGGCATAGGCCAAGCCGTTGCGATCCAATTGGCTCAAGATGGGTTTGATGTTGTGGTTCACTACATGAGTGACCAAGCTGGCGCTGAACAAACTCAAGCCACCATTCAACAAGCCGGTGGCCAAGCAAGATTACTGCAGTTTGATATTAGCAACCGCGATCAATGTCATGAAAAAATCGAAGCAGATATCGAGGAATATGGTGCGTATTATGGCGTCGTCAGCAATGCGGGTATTACTCGTGATACTGCATTTCCCGCAATGATGAGTGACGAATGGGACAGCGTGATTCATACCAATTTAGACAGTTTTTATAACGTCCTTCATCCTTGTGTGATGCCAATGGTACAACTACGCAAAGGTGGCCGCATTATCACCATGGCATCGGTTTCTGGCATCATGGGCAATCGTGGCCAAACCAATTACAGCGCCGCCAAAGCCGGCGTGATTGGTGCGACCAAATCGCTCGCCTTGGAATTGGCTAAGCGTAAAATCACGGTGAACTGTGTGGCTCCGGGGTTAATTGATACCGGGATGGTCGATGAGCACGTTCAAGAGCATGCGCTCCCGCAAGTGCCGTTACGTCGAATGGGCAAACCCGAAGAAGTCGCGGGCTTAGTGAGCTATTTAATGTCGGATAATGCCGCTTATATTACGCGCCAAGTCATTTCAGTTAATGGAGGTTTAGTATGAGTCGTCGTGTTGTGGTGACAGGCATGTCAGGGGTCACGGCATTTGGTAATGATTGGCAAGCGATTGAGCCAAAACTAAAAGCTTGTGAAAACGCCGTGCAGTTTATGGAAAGCTATGTCCAATACGATGGCCTAAACACCAAGCTTGCCGCGCCAGTATTGGATTTTGAACTTCCGAAACATTACACCCGTAAAAAGATTCGTGGCATGGGTCGAGTATCTCAAATGGCGACCCTCGCTTCAGAAAACGCGTTACTCCAAAGTGGTTTATTAACCAATGATGGTGAAAAACATGAGGTACTGACCAATGGCCAAACTGGCGTGGCTTACGGTTCATCAACTGGTAGCACTCCCGCTATTGGTGCATTTGGCGTGATGCTCAATGAAAAATCGACTCGCGCCATTACCGCCACCACTTATGTACAAATGATGCCACATACTTCCGCGGTCAATGTCGGCTTATTCTTTGGTTTGCGTGGACGCGTGATCCCAACTAGCAGTGCATGTACCTCTGGTAGTCAAGCGATTGGCTATGCTTATGAAGCGATTAAGCATGGTTATCAAACTGTGATGGTAGCCGGTGGCGCCGAAGAACTTTGCCCAACGGAATCCGCGGTTTTCGATACCCTCTTTGCCACCAGTTTAAAAAATGATGCGCCGAAAACCACCCCACGTCCTTATGATAAAGATCGAGACGGCCTCGTGATCGGTGAAGGCGCTGGCACTCTAGTGCTTGAAGAGTATGAACATGCCGTTGCTCGTGGTGCGACCATTTATGCTGAAATCGTGGGCTTTGCCAGTAATTGTGATGCCGCGCATGTCACTCAACCACAAATGGAAAACATGCAGCGCTGCATGGAACTTGCGCTGGAAAATGCCCAGCTTTCTCCAAGCGTGATTGATTATGTCTCAGCTCACGGCACCGCCACTGATCGTGGTGACATTGCCGAGAGCCAAGCCACCTTCAATGTCTTTGGTAACCAAACACCAATCAGCTCTCTTAAAAGCTACTTTGGCCATACCTTAGGCGCTTGTGGTTCGATAGAAGCCTGGTTGAGCTTGGAAATGATGCATTCAGGATGGTTTAATCCAACATTGAATCTAAACAACATTGATCCTGAGTGTGGCGATTTAGACTATATTCGTGATCATGGTAGAGAAATAAACTGCCAATATATTATGAGTAATAATTTCGCTTTTGGTGGTATTAACACCTCGATTATTTTTAAGCGTCATTCTCACTAGCTTGCAACGATAATCCCTTTTATTCAAAACCATTGACCCTAGACTTATCTCTAGGGTTTATACTTTTGAAATGACAGATTAAAGAAGGAGTCGCAGATGTATAAAATAGGTGAACTGGCTAAGCTATGTGGCATTAATAACGACACCCTACGCTTTTATGAAAAATCAGGCTTATTGAGCCCTTCTGCTCGCTCTGAATCTGGCTACCGCCTGTATAACGAACAAGATAAGCAAGCACTGCAATTTATTCTGCGAGCCAAAAAAGTGGGCTTTAATTTAGCGGATATTAAAGAGTTATTAGAAATTGAAGTCGATAAAGCCAGTAATTCGTGTTTCGATGTTAAACAAGTGGTGGATGCCAAACTGGCGGATGTTGAACAAAAACTGGCAGAGTTACAGCACTTCCAACGCTCATTAAAAACCTTATCTTCGGCTTGTTGTGGCGGCAAAGGCAGCGCCGAGGAATGTACGATCTTGCAGGCCTTGGAAACCAATACCGAGCGAGTCGACACAGAGCACCATCACCACTCTCACAACTAAATAAAAGATGATCATCAAAGTCATTATTTCATTTGTGCTGGTTTTTCATCTGTTGATTGAAATATAAAATTCACACTCATCGCTATTGGTAAATAAAAGCGCCATACTTCAGTGAATCTTAAGATTTAATCACTATAATTGTTCTAGAATTGGTCATTGAAATATTTTAACTTTAGATAATCAGAAACATTCATGACCACCATCAAATCACTTTAGTCATCCCCATTACTTTAGTAGATTTGATTTTCATCACACTATAAAAAATGAGATATATACACATGATTCCAAGTATTTCAGTTGTTATCCCGGCTAAAAATGAACAAGGAAACATCGGGAAACTCATTAAGGAAATACACCACAGTCTGCAAGACTACCCGCAAATGGAAATTGTGATTACCGATGATGGTAGTACAGATCAAACGGTGCAAGAAGCAATAGAAACCGCACAACAATGTGGTTGCCAATTACAAATCATAAGCCATGAGCAAAGTTGTGGCCAAAGTACTGCCGTATTAACGGCGGTTAAACATGCAAAAGGCGATTGGATTATTACCTCGGATGCCGATGGACAAAATGACCCATCCGATATGCCGAATATGTTAGAAGTCGCGGCGAAAGTACAAAATCCACATTTTTGCATCGCCGGGTTTAGAGCGAAACGCCAAGACACTGCATGGATCCGTTTTCAATCGAAGTTCGCCAACAAAATTCGCCACGCTTTACTTGGTGATGGTGTACCTGACTCTGGTTGTGGTTTAAAAATTATCCCGAAAGCGACCTATTTACAATTACCTTACTTTGACCACATGCATCGCTTCTTACCGGCTTTAATTAAGACGATTGATGGTGAAATTGTCATCCACCAAGTTAAGCATCGTGACCGAGAAGTAGGCACTTCAAACTACAATGCATGGAACCGAGCTTGGGTTGGGGTTGTCGACATCATGGGTGTTATCTGGTTACAAAAACGAACCAAAAAGCCCGTCGTCAAAAACGTTAATGTTATCGGTTCACAAAAAGACATCTAATCCATGAAATGGTTGAAGCTTATTCTCTTAATTGCTATCGCCTTGCTGATCATTAGCCAATTAAATAGCCCCGTCATGTCCCATATTACGGATAAAAATTGGCTACTTGGTTATATTAAGCAAAATGGCGTAACCGGTGATTTAGTCATTTTAGGCGCCAGTATTGTATTTTTATCGCTGAGCGGCCCAAAGCAAATGATCGCGCTGATATTTGGTTATCTATACCATATTTATATCGGTATCGGATTGGCTTTGATTGCCTGTCTGCTAGCGGCATCGCTCAATTATTTTTCGGCTCGCTTTCTCTTCGGTGGTGTACTATTCCGCCGTTTTCCAAAACGTATGAGAAAATTCAATTCATTTGCCAGCCGTAAGCCTTTCTTTAAAATATTATTATTACGACTATTCCCGATTGGAAATAATGTAGTGACCAATGTGCTATCGGGTAGTGTCCGAGTGCCTGTACTTGCGTTTTTTTCAGCCAGTCTACTCGGTTATCTCCCTCAAACGATCATTTTTGCTTTGATGGGCGCAGGTATTCATTCATCAAGTCATACTATGATTTATCTCAGTATTTCCTTCGCGATTGCCAGCACAATTTTAACTGGCGTAATTTATCGCGATCATATCAAAAGCAGAGTTGAAGAACTCAATATGGAAGAGGCTTTATGAGTTCTATTTCGAACAAATTCAAACAAACATGGCATAACGAAGACTACTATCAAACCTTATTCTTTTTGTTAGTCGTCGCCGCAATTATTATTTTCGCGGGTATTGGTTTACGTGACCCGTGGCCTGCCGATGAACCTCGCTTCGTTGAAGTCGCTCGTGAAATGGTGCAATCCGGTAATTGGTTTTTTCCAATGCGCGGTGGTGAACTTTACCCAGACAAACCCCCCGTCTTCATGTGGTCAATGGCTTTCTTTTATTGGCTTACCGGTAGCTTAAAGGCCACCTTTATGCTGCCTAATGCCATTGTGAGTTTAGTTGCTCTATTCTGTTGTTATGACATTTCAGTCAAATTATGGAATGTCAAAACTGCGCGTAACGTGGGTTTGTTATTGCTTATCGCACCACAATTTATAATTCAAGCAAAAGCGGCGCAAATCGATGCCATGGTGGCCGCGTGGATCACCATTGCAATGTATGGCTTATTAAGACACTTTTTCGTTAAAGCCCATTGGGGATGGTACTGTTTCGCCTGGGGTTTTATGGGGCTAGGCATCATAACCAAAGGGGTTGGATTTCTTCCTGCTTTATTGCTCATTCCGATTTTAGTGCTTCACTTCACGGGCAAGCATCGCTTTGAACAACAGATTTCTTGGAAGTTACTTTTAGGCCCCGTGATCATGTTAGCTGTGGTCGCTTGTTGGTTAGTGCCGATGCTTTCCATTGCAGAATCAAGCCACAACCCAGACTTTATTGCCTATAAAAATAATATCCTGTTTAAGCAAACGGGTGAACGCTACGCCAATTCTTGGGGACATATTAAGCCTTGGTACTATTTTATATTAAGCGTCATCCCTGCCATGTGGTTCCCTTTATATTTAGTGCTATTTAACAAGAAATTCTGGCAAAGTACACGCCAATCCGCCGTGATTATTAGCTTACTGAGCTGGATTATTTTAACCGTTGTTTTCTTTAGCTTTAGCCCGGGTAAACGTGGTGTGTATATTTTGCCTGCCTTACCTATGATGGCTCTAATTGCCGGTCACTTCTTAACCAAGCATGTATGGCAAGCATGGGTTGAAAAATTATTGAAAGGATTCACGGCTTTATTAGGTGTGATACTGCTGGCAGCATCTGTGATGGCATTATTTAACGTTCATGCGCTTACCAAACATGTTGGTAACGATACTTTGCCTTATGCTGGCTTCTTTGCACTAGCGGCTGTGATCTGGTTAGCGACCTTCTTTAAAAGTTATAAAAAACCAGCATTATGTGGATTTGGCGTCGCGTTATCGCTTACTTGGATTCTGTATAGTTTGGTCGGTTATTCATTGTTGAATCCTGTGCGTACGCCCGCAAAAGATGTCATGTTAGAAGTTCAGCAAAAGCTGCCTCCACAAGGTGAACTCGGTTTAACTCGCTTTAAAGAGCAGTTTTTATTGTTTTCTCCAATCTCGCTTACTCACTTTAGTTATTTGGCTGACAAACAAGAACAAGATCGTAACGCTTGGTTATGGATGAATGAAAAAGACCATCGATTTATTCTTACAACAGCAAGCTCGGATATCGTCTGTTTTGATATATCGAAAGCGATTCCATTAGGTAAGGCTCATCGCCGTACATGGATATTATTGGACCGCTCAGCAATGCTTGATACTTGCCAAGCACCTCAAAATATTCATCGTTACCATTTAAAGATAAATCAACCATACTCTTAATTGGTCGATTGATTACTTTCGCCTCCTAAGGTTTCGGCTACTTAGGAGGTTTACTGTTCGGATTCCCTCATGAAAAACCGCTTTTTTTATTACAGTGTCTTTTTTTTAATTGGGCTAATTATCCTGATCAATCGTGATATTACGCCTGGAAATGAACTCAAATACATCAGTATCGCACTCGAAAGCTTACAACATCATCACTGGTTTACGTTTTATAACCACGGTGAGATTTACGCTGATAAACCACCAGCCTATTTCTGGATTGTTATGCTTGGCATCAAGCTATTTGGTGTCGAAGGTGGCATTATTTGGACGGGATTATTTAGCTTATTACCGGCTATCGCTATCTGTGAGCTCATGTACCGCTGGACCAAAAACGCTCTAGACACACCATTACAAACGCTTGCCATACTCACTTTACTCTCTAGCGGTTTATTCTTAGGTTGTACCGTCATCTTAAGAATGGATATGTTGATGGCGCTATTTATCACACTGGCGCTCTATTGCTTCTATCAAACGTATCTACGACACCGACATGGACAAGCTTTGAGCAATTATCCATATTGGATGCTCTTCGCGATTTTAGCCGCCACCTTTGTAAAAGGTCCGGTAGGCTTAATGCTACCCATCATCTCGAGCCTAGTCTTTCTGACTTATAAAAAGTCATTACGGGACGTTAAATATTACTTCCCTTTAAAAGCGGTTCTGCTTTGCATCGCCACTCTAGCATTATGGTTATTCGCCATTTATTTAGAAGGCGGAAAGGATTATCTCTACGCATTAACATTAGACCAGGCTGCCAAAAGAGGCATTAGTGCCAGTATTCACCCTGAGCCAATTTATTACTATTTAGAAAATGCACTACTGCTATTGTTGCCATGGTCGTTAGTTTTATTGTGCAGCTTTATCAACATGTTCAGAGCCAAGCGCCCCCTTCAAGATGAGCAGCGCTTTTTTATTACCGTCGCATTCGTCGGTCTAACCATGTTGTCATTGGTTAGCAGCAAACTTGAAATTTATCTTCTACCACTAATCCCTTTTATTATTTACGCCGGTTTACTTCAATTACCTCAACTTGAAAAAGGCCGCGTATGGAAATGGGGAATAGCGCCAATCATCGCCATTTGTTGTGTACTACCTATTGCCGCATTTTTTATCCCTCAATTAACTAGAAAGCTCCCTGTTGAGCCTTTCGACCTCCATACTTTGTTGGTGGTGCTATTGATTACTGGGGGCATTAGTGCCTATTACTTATTCAAAAACCAAATGGTAGCAACGCTTAAAACCATCGCTTTAGGTTGTTTCGGAGTAATGCTTTCAGCTGCAATTTTGTTACCTAAATACAACCAAATACTTGGGGTGAAAAAAGTCGCGCAAACAGCTTTGCAATTATCGACACCGCAAAGTCAGTTTTATAGTTATCACTATACGACTGGGCTCAATCTTGATGTTTATCTCAATCATCCGGTGAAGTTGTTAAAAACCGATCAACAACTGATCGAGTTACCTCAGGGAAGCGTGATCTTAACCAAGCGAGATGAAAAAGCGATCAAGCAGGCTTTACAAGCGGCAAATCGAACTTTTCAATCTGAAATATCGATCGGCAAACACACGCTATTTGTCCTGTAGCAATTCGAACGCTTGCAAAAAAATGATTACGCCTCCAATAAAAAAACCAGCTCTAGAGACAGAACTGGTTTTTGTCATGATTAGTCAGGAAATTATCCGTTGTGTGGGTGAACAATATAGTTTGATCAAAAATCACTTGTTTTAAGGTTATTTTTTACTTTCAAAGTAATAAAGTTTGATCGTTATTAATCGAGAACGGAATAGAAACGAAGAAACATTAATAATAAAGTTTGATCATTTTTTCAAGTAAACAAAATCACAGGATAAAGCTTTCTTGCACTACATTTCCAGCTTCAGTAAAACCTAAAGCAGTGTAACCTCTACTACGTTTTGCAAACATCCTTTTCAGCATAGGTATTTTTACATCAACATAATCAATAACGCGTATTTCACTTTTACCATCATACTCCCTCTGTATCCGTCCAACATATTGTACGAGAGCCCCCTTCCACGATACAGGAAGAGCAAGAACCAAGGTATCCAATCGAGGTAAATCAAACCCTTCACCAATAAAACGACCGGTCGCAACTAATACTTTTGTCGTTGCTAATTTTTCGTTTACCGCATCCCTCAATTTTTTCTTCATCGCCCCAACGAGAACTTCATTATCTATCGATTTCTCAGTCAACATATCACTCAAAAGGTTAGCATGCTCTCTACGTTCAGTTAGAACGATAGGAACACGGCCCTGATTAATTTCTGCTTCAATATCGCTGATAATCATCTGATTTCGCAAATCGTTTTCGACTAACCAACGATAAACATCTGAAATATGAGGACGTGGTTCTTGTGTAATCAATTGTATTGGTGAATCAAAGGTAACGTCCCTCTTTTGTAGGGATTGAATAAACTTAACAGAACTCGTTGATGTAATGGTATGTCTAACCTTTCCAGCTTGCATGAAAATTATCGGTTGATGGCCATCTCTTCGTTCTAAAGTTGCACTTATTCCAAGGACATATTTCGCATGTATTTCACCCAATAACCTTTCATATTGGGGGGCTGATAAATGGTGGCACTCATCAATAATAATTTGACCATACTGATGAACTATAGGGTTTGCTGTATTATCACTCCGATTAAGCAAACTTTGGTAAGTCGCAACATCAATTATATTCGTCGGCTTTTTCTTTGTGCCTGTGAATACACCAACTTCGACGCCGACTAAAAAAGATTTCAGCCGTTCTACCCACTGATCAACAAGTTGTTTATTATGTACAAGAATAAGTGTGTTAGTTTTTCTTCTACAAATTAAACCAATCGATGTCACCGTCTTTCCGAATGCTGTCGGCGCATGCAATACGCCGATATCATATTTGGAAATGATATCTACAGCCTTCTTCTGCTCCTTTCTTAGTTCACCATGAAAACTAATAGAGTTAAGTCGTACTCCAGATCTTCGTTTATCATCAACTAATACCTCAATATTCGACAACTTCAGAATCTCATACACGTCATCAATACAACCTCTAGGTAGCACCAAATACCCACTATCCAATTCAGCTAATGAAATAAAACGTGATATTCCGTTCGTCGATAATCTCAATCCCTGAGCCTTGAAGAACTTAGGATTTGAAAATGAAGCAATTTTCTTTAATCTGGCAATTAACGCACTCGGCAATAACTCTGTAGGTATATAGATTCGGTTCGCCAATGTGATTCTAATCTGTTCAGGACATCCTTGTATGGCAATGTTGTTACCATCGGGTAAGTTTCTCTCCCAGGGCATTAAGTTAGTGGTATTCGTTTCTGCGGTATCCTCAGACACAAAAGTTTTGACTAGAGTTTCAAGCTCATCAATACTAAGTTTTTTAGTTGAAGACAATGCCTGCCACTGATCTTGATACGGAGTAAAGGTTGTATCCACAAATACTGAATTACCTTGTGCTCTAGCTCCCTTTTGTAGCGGTAACGCAATCAGATTACCAATACCTGCTATAGGTAAATGGTCTTGGTTAGGGAATAAGCGATCATAAGAATCAAAAGATAAGGCTCCATGAATTTGCATAGCCTGATCCAGAAGTATAAAGCCAAGTTTCCTTGCTCTTGTAGCATCAACCTTCGCTTCAAAGAAAATCCAAACGTGAGCGCCACTACCTGAACGAGAGCGTTCGAGTAGATAATCAATACCGTTTCGTTTACATGCTTCAGCATAAGCCAATGATGCTTCTTTCCAATCGCTTTTATCGAAATCAATAGCAAGAAACCAGCAATGACTATCAGCATCCATGGGATAGATACCAACAGTAAAGTTACCGGATAAATGATCGTATATCGCTCTTGAATCAAGAGGTTTGAATGATTGATGAGAACACTCTAAGCACTTCACTTTGGGCTTATTGCAAAGACCCTGCTTCCATTCATTATCACAGGCCAAAGAGTATCCAGAACGCCCCTGCTTATTTTGCCAACGAACAGCATAACAGTTGATATTTCCTCGAAAAAACTCCAGATAAAGCTCGATTTTTTGTTCTGGAGTCATCGAATTGCTATCAACAGAAGCGGAATCACTTTTTGAAGCTATCAATTTTATTTTTGCAGCTTCGAGTCCAGCTAGCTCTGCCTTAAGAATAGAAATTCTTTTTTCAATTGCATCAAGTTCATCCATGTATTTCTATCCTGTTCGGTAATCTGAAATTACATAATTTCGCCCACGATCATGAGAATAAGAACTTAACTTTATCTCTAAACAAAGAGCCAAACATTGAGTGATTACCTGACTCATGACGAGTTCTACCCGCAATGATACAAGGGGATATCTCTAATTGCTGAGATAATTGCCTTACACTATCCGCATCAATAAGTATTTGTGTTTCCCATACAACTGATGGTATTAAAGCCTCTCGTGCTAAAGCATCGGCTTCTTGCTCTGTTTCACTACCACCTAATGAATCGAGATCATCAAGATACCAAATTTCACTATGATCTAGATGCAAAGCTATGTGTGCCAATTCATGCATCAACGAAAACCAAAAACTATCTAAGCGATCATATCTTAATGTTAGTGCAACCACTGGGTTACCATTAGGTGTATTACACACGGCCCCATCAAGATAAGTTTTTGGCAAGTGAGGCTCTATAATTAAGTGAATACCGCTTCTATTTAAATACTCAACAGCTAATTTCGCCCCTTGGCTAGACCATGAAAGTCTTGCTAGTTTCTGCATCCATTTCAAGTTTACAGTGCCAGGCTTGTAGTTATTTGGTAAGACCTCTTCATCTGCTTTTTGAAGCACTCTTACTTGCCACGCCCATAGAGAATATGGATCAGCTTCTTTATCATTACAGTTAAGATTTGCAGATGACCGGAGAAGAGCTGGTTGAAGCTCAAGCCCTGATTTAACAGAAGAAAGAAACATTGTCAGTTTTTCAGCAGCATACTCTTTCAGCTCATTTAGAGACCCAGTAAAACCTTCAAAATAACCCCGTTTACGCATTTCAGCTAAGGGGAAAGCATGCCAATCAATCTTAGCTTCACATGCTCGTTTTTGTTCTGTTGACTTAATAAGTATATCCGCAGAAATACCTAATCCTTGGTTTAACTTACGGATCATATTCAGACTGAGGCTTCTTTTCCGATTAAGAATTTCCGACACTTTAGGTGCAGAACCAATATAAGGAACAAGATCCTTATTAGTTAGTCCTTGTTGCTCCATTCTAAATTTAATAGCTTCAACAGGATCTGGCTGCTCGATCGGAAAAACTTCTTCTTCGTATTTATCAATTAATACTGCCAAAACGTCAATTTCATCAGATTCGATACTATTTGGTTCAGGATCCACCTCCATAAGCGCCATCAAGCGAGCAAGCGCTTGTTCATGGTCTTGTTCTGATTTAATCAGCTTAATGTGATTCATACCCTACTCCTTAAAAGTCTTGCTTATCGTACTGAGCATGGGTTCCAACCCATTCAACAACAGCAATCCCATTTTGATACCTCACCTTAACTACCAATCTGTAATGATTACCTTTGATATTAAAAATCACTTTATTATCAGCTAGAAAATCGGCACTTCGGTATCTATTCTTAATATCTTGTGGTGTTTTCCATGCAGCACTTTCCGCTTCAGAAAACCAAGCTTCTAAAGCAGATTTAGCATTTGCATGCTTTGTGTAAAATTTAACTAGCTTATCTCTTCCTAAGACTTTCATTGAACCCCGCAAGTTCCCATCAAGGGAATTATATACGCAATTACCAAAAAGGGAATGACTTGTAATGTGTTTTTCTCTTTTATTTGTGACTTTGAAATGAGCGTCAAATCATTAGCCATGACATATCTTCTGTATATCCCTCATCTTCCCACACAGTATCTCAGCCCAGGCTTCAACATACTCGTCAGCAGTAATATCACGTTCTACATCATTCTCTTTCTTGGTCTTTTTAGGATGACGGCAGAACTTACTCACAGCGGTATTCTTTTTGATCCAGTCATGGTTCCAGCCTCGGGCTTGGTCTGAGTAATCTTGAAGGATAGATTTCAATATTTGCTCAGGATTTGAATCAGTTAAAAATGAAACAACCAAGGTACTGACGTTTGTGGGGCGATTTAAGCTATCCACATCAACCTCAATAACCACAGCCCCAACATCCAAATAGCTGATATTAGCCATGTGGTAACGAAGAAAGTTACCATCTACTGTATTGATCACCATTCGGCTTCCGGTTTTTGGTGGAGGGAAAGAACCACATCTCACACCATGTACCGTGAGATCTTTCTTTGTTTTAATAACCTCAATAGTTCTTTCAAATAGTCGGAATTTTTCCGTTGGCTCAGCATCGATGAGATCGTCAGAATCCTCGACACCCTTATTCCGGTTTAGTCCATAATCAAACTCTTGATTGTTTCCATCTTTGGCAGCATTACCCACACTGGTCTTTTCAGATTTATTCTCATTAGAAGGCATATTCTTTGATTTTTCAGGCTGCTCTTGGTCATCCTCAATTTCTAAACCAATGTTGCCAGCATTTATAAAATTAAAACTAAAAGTCTGATCGTCTTTCCTATGTAATGGCTTACCTAGCTTTGGTAAGTCCCCCATATCTAATTCCGGACTAGGGTCGCTTGGTGGCAGTTTCTTAACCTTACGTTCTGTATGTGGGACAGACACTAAGTTCTTCAACTTTGGATGTTTAATCTTCAAACCAACAGGAGTAACAAATGAATTGTCATTGATAGTAACAATCTCTGATACCCAGAAATTTTTCAGATCCTCAGAGTAAGAGCCCGCTAACTCAAACTCCCATCCCACAAGAAGCGGAGGAACAAAACCAAAATCGGACACATCAGAAGAGTCAATTTCATTTACAGATTTAAAAATGGAGAAAAAACTTTTAGCCGCAGATGGATCAGTTAGTAACCATGATAAATGCGATTTCGATTTTCTAGATCTGATATTCGAAATTGGGTAACTGGTTGAATCAGGAAAGATGATTTTGGGTTCACTTGGATCTTGATTGTAATGTGCTATATCTTTAACCCCTCCAGAGCTGAATGCAGCTCGTATCAAGTACTGATTATGGAAGAATAGAACTCGGGCCAACTCAAAATTAGTCACTGAGATGGTAACGTCACGATTGGTTGTATAACGTCGATACACGGTATCATCAACGGTTCGCCTTACTTGGTGTGGTAATTCACCAGTAATGGTTATAGTCAGCTTCTCAAGCGTTTTATCTGCCAGCCGTTCCTTATTTTTATACGAACTTTGACTGACCATCATATTAGCTAATTCAATCGGAACGGATTCCCAATCATCATGACCATCCCAATCCAATACTAAGTGGGGACGTACTTTTTGCCTAAAATTACTATGAAGCGCTATACCTACGATTTTAATTAACTTTGTATCCTCCGGTAACCCGCGCTTGGCGCGTGATTCTGGGGATGTCCACTCGGAGAATTTCTTTTGCAGGTTCCCGAATGCGTTCTTTACTGAGTCCAGCGCTACGTTCAAGTTCATATATTTTGGGAATGGCCTGCCCGTGATTAAACATATAGACAACGATAGCGAGTAATCGTCTTAATTGATACTCGTCTATCGATTCTTGATAACAATTTAGGAAACAATTACATAAAGGTAGTTTTCTAAGCTTATCAGGGATCAAATTCGTTGCATTAATCTGTTTTGCATACCATGGGCGAGACTTCCTAGGCAAAAATAAATCTAAGTATGTTTTCTTTTCTATAAGTATGAGCTTTTTAACCAATTCTCTATCCCTCTTCCCCCAATCAACGCGACGATCTATACGTCTTTGTTTCACATGAGCCAATGAATGCTGGATGTGCCAATCACGATCAAACCGATATAACCATGAGTAAACTCTCGCTCCCTCTCTAGTCAACCGAATATCTTTGAGTGAGTTAAAAGTCTTGAGGAATTTTAACCAAATCAAACGATACTCCGTTTTTCGTGCATCGTATTCAGACGTGAAATAGCGTTTTTTCGGACTCATCTTATCTGGCAACTTATCAACTTTTAAACATTCATCTTCTATCGACATAGTCTGGCCCAGTAACGCAATCATGACAGATAAATGATGTAGATACGAAAAAGCTCTACGGTGCTTGCGAAACATTGCAAGTAACCAGTTATTTTCAATTTCTAGATTCAATCCATTTTTGTTTAACCAATTATCACCCCAAGTGTTTCGAACCTTAGACTGAATCAATAAATGATCGATACGACCTCTAACTATTAAATTTAACATTCGAGTTAGATTTTGATAATAGAGACTCCACTGGTTAGTTGAATGACAGGAAGTTCTAATACATAACAAACGATAAATTTGTTTGGAGAGAGCCGTTTGGTTGATATCTGACTCGACTATTGCCGCGCCAACCGAAAGAAATTTTGATTGTTCATATTGTGGTGAAATAAAAGCATGGCGTTGCGATGAATGAATACTGATGTCGCTATCAACTAAGAGGCACGAATGAATGGGGCAGCAGGACATGCCTGGTAATTGAAAGTGACGTCGCCAATAGGTTTCGCCGAGAGTGTCTAAATCATGTTTAAGGCAAACAGGACAATATCGAAAGTGTTGCGGCCAGATAAGCTTAGATGCGTTGATCCCAATACTTGTGAGGCTTTGGTTCTTATTACCAACAATCAACTCTTGTTTTTGTGCATCGCACCTAGCTACATCCATAAAGGGCTTAAAAACACCAAGCAAAGAATGGTCATCAACAACTTGCTCAGGAGATATATTCCAGATATGACCAACATTTGATAGTAAAAGCTGGATATGACCCTGAAATATCGTAGATGGAACAATATTCCTAGAACCAAACAATAACTCTAATGCCTGATTATCGGCATTTATTCCTTGCCGTAAGATAAAACGAGCCAATACACTTGATAACAGTTCATCTTGATAGGGAGCTGGAAATTGCATGATCATGCTATAGCCTTGGGTTATCTCATTCCCATGTATAGCTTAGTCCAAATCCCCAAAATTGCTCAGGGACAAGGAGTTACCCTCACAAGATTTAAAATAGAAAACCAGGTATTAACCAAGGCTGACAACCGAGTTTGCTAAACGCTTTTCATGGCCAAAAGGGGTAGTATAAAAACGTTGCTCGATTCCATAAAGCAGAAGCTTTAGCTCATCGTCGGTAGAAATTTCAAACTTACTATTAGCCTTATCAAAGGTTAATTTTTGATCGCAGTATTCATAAATGTAGCCTAGCATATTAACTTTATCATCATCAGTCATTACATCAAGAGATGCCATGGCTAATGCTATACGCTTACGGTTAGGTTTTGATACTTTATCCAACCCATAGTCGCCAGATAACTCGATATAGGGCTCGTCAAGAAATTCTTTAACCTCATCGTTAGTCGCTTCTTTGTAAAGTACATCTATTCCTTTAAAGATACTGGTTATGGTCGCTAAATTTTTAAATATTAGCGTATCTTCATTTTTATAATAGATAGCATCGGGCAACGTATTTATGACTAAACGATTTTGATTTTCTTCGACTTCAGCCGCTTCACCGAAGCCAATCATTTTCCGATTGAGAAATACTGATGGTGTGACTTTTTGAAAATAGATATCCGTATTTTGAACGGAAAATAGATAGGCAATTTTTGAAAATTGAGCTTTGGTTAAGTCATCATAGTCTTTCGAATCGAAATCGCCTTTTAAAAAATCTAGGCAATAGTCCTGAAGAGTAAATCGCTCAATCTTAAACCAAGAGTCTTCATCTAGGTTATGGTCAGGATCATAGCCAATACAGTGGGCAATATCGACAACAACAGCATCATAGAGCGTATGGTCAGAAATCAGTTTGAAATAGGGCTTTTTCCTTAATCCTTTAACTTTAGCCAACACATGATCCATATTTATTCTCGCTCCATAAATGTGTAGTTATTAATGCGGTATGCTTTGCTGATATCTATTTCATCCGGCTTTTTGTATTTATATCGACTAATCAGAAAAATCGCAGTGCCATTCGTCGTCTTGATGTTGTAAAACTCAAACCCAAACAACAAAAATAGCGGATTAAAATAAAGCGCTTGCGATAGAAAAGTGAAAACAAACAGTACTCCATACACAAACCACAAGGTTTCCAAGTTTCCTATGCTCAATGCCACAAAAAAGTAGCCCAAATAACTGGGTAGAAAGCTGTTGTTGGCATGCTCAATACTGGCGACTTCACCCGCTTTGAACTCGTCTTTGCCAAGGTATTTACTCAGCCAAATGCTCAAACCCGTTGATAGAATTGGTATTGCTAAGTAAAACAAATAAGACAATGCGTTCGAAAGTGCTACTGTCCAATTTAAATAATTTACGCCATCTAGAAAATCTCCCAGAGTGACCCCTTTTTGCACCAAAAAGATAATCACTAGCAGAGAAGTGGCATTAAACGTCAGTAAGACTCGAAACGCAGCATTGATCATTTCACTGTTACCTGACCATTCATTAGCATCGGGAGAAGCCAGTCTCTAAGTTGTATAAGCTCGTGACTCTGGAGTGCAAGATTAAAGATCTTTTCAAATATGGGGTCTGCGACTTTGTAGTAGTCAGTCAAAACTTTATCACAAGGTATAACAATTGGACTGTTTTCAATAACGCCCTTGTTAATATGAGGCTGCTGAGCCCCAGTCCGTAACGCCATTAATCTTGGAACTTCACTGCAAAAATAAGGATAAATAAAAGAGCTTTTTAGCCTCTTGCACTCTCTGATTCCCACCACAGATTGGTTTGTTGCAGCATCAATGCCCAGTATCGAAGGGCGAATATAACGAACAATCGAGATTACAACAGTACCTTTAGGCAACAGCGTGGCAGCTGAGTTATCAATACCAGCCTGAGTGATCTTTTGTTCAGATGTAATAATCGGAAACGAGGCTGTTTCTGCTGAACTCAGCCATGGAATATCTGCATTTTGCCAATATTCATCCACAGCTGTTGATGGGGTTCCACCCAATTCAGTTTTGGATATTTTGCCAACAGTCGTAATCTCCCACCCCGCCGGTATTTCTCGCTTGAGCGTTGAGTTGTAAACCATTTTTCCGCCAGAGGTTTTGTAGGGTTTGCCTTGACCTTGTGGCGAGTCGGCGGGGAAGTCGAACTGTACAAACCAGTAGTCGTACAGGGTTTTGGCCATGGCTTCCAGCTCGGCGTTGATACGGTTGTTGAGTTCGATTTTTTTGTCGACGGCCTTTAAAACAGCAGCCACTGCTTTTTGTTCTTCGAGAGGCGGTAGCTTTACTGGGAAATCACGAATCTGTTTTAAACTTATATGCGGAACTAACGAACCTGTGGTAATTCTCTTGATATAGCTTGTGAACCAAGGGCTTCCGATAACATATTTTAAATATCCAATGTCCAAATCATTGCTACCGCGTAATCTCGCAGTTCGTTGAACCAATAATGCTGGCAAGTCACTCTTGATTATTTGGCTATATTTTAATCCCGCGCCAATCCAAGGACGATCCATTGCAAGTACGATATCATCTTCTTTCAACTGATATTCTGCAAAATCCTTAAGTTGCTCAGCAGGCCACTTCCTAGCGTCGCTCCAGTCCATCGCTCCCTGTGATATGTTGTCACCTCGCAAAAGTCTTACATCTTGAGCATCGGTAGAATAAAACTCGCTTTTGAACGGATAGCCTGTAAAAACATTCGCTACTTTTCCTAGGGTTGTTTCACGCCAATTATTCATACTTCAACCCCGCCAACTGCTTTTTAATCTCAACTTCCAAATCACGAGATTGACTAAATAGGCTATCCAAATTGCTGGTAAAGCCCTGCATCTTTTCAGCAAACTGGTCCGGGGTAATATCCACATATTCGATTTTCACATCAAAGTACTGGCCTGCATTTAATGAGTAGTTTTTTGCTTCGATATCGTCATAACTTACCGCAACGGAGAAGTCTTCTACCGCTTCTTTGTCGTTAAACACATCAATAATTTGTTGTTCTTCTTCTGGTTTAAGTACGGTTTTTTGATTTTTACCGTCTTTGACCTTCTCGCCCAAGTTTGAAGCATCTACCAGTACTACATCGCCATCGTTGCTGGCGTCGATAAACAGAATGGATACGTTTGTACCGGTAGTCGCAAAGATATTCGAAGGCATGGAAACCACACCTGCTAGCATTTTGTTTTTCACTAAATGTTCACGGATTTTTTTATCAATACCGGATTGTGCGGTAATAAACCCCGTTGGCACTACAATGGCTGCTTTACCTCCCGGTTTAAGCGAGGCAATGATATGTTGTAAAAACAGAGAATAAATGGCCATTTTGTCTTTTGCTTTCGCCGGTGCTTTAGGAATACCAGCAAAGAAGCGTTCTTTGTTTTCTTTGCTGTCCAGCTCATCCCTAAAGTCGCTAAAATCGAGCTTAAACGGCGGGTTAGAGACAATATAATCAAAGCGTTTTAAATCTTTTCCGTCTTTATGGTAAGGATGAAGCACTGTATTACCTTGGATCACATTCGGGATTGAGTGCACCAAATTATTTAAGATCAGGTTTAAACGCAGTAGGTTGGATGACTTTTGTGAAATATCCTGGGTGTAAATGCTACAGCGGTTTTCACCAATGGCGTGCGCCACGTTCATAAGCAACGTACCTGAACCTGCTGATGGGTCGTAACAACTGACATTACGTACTGTACCACGTTGCTCTTTCGGCACTAAAATTTCCGCCATAATGCGTGCTACCGCATGGGGGGTAAAATACTCGGCATATTTGCCGCCGGAGTTACTGTTGTAGTCTTTGATCAGGTATTCAAAGATGGTGGCGTAGAAGTCGAATTTTTGCGTAAAGATACGCTCAAAGCTGAACTCTACCAGTTTATTGATGATGGCGCGGCAGAAGGCATCGCGTTTAGAGTCGTCAGCAATGTATTGGCTGATGCGGTCGAACAGCACCACTTTTGCGCCGCCATCGGTTTTTACTGCAAACACATCGTTATTGGTAATGGCGATATCGATTAAAGTGTCATCAAACAGTTTGGCAAAATCCGGCGCGTTTTGTTGGCTAAACAGGTAGCTAATAAAGTGCTGCGGTTTTAGCCTTGCGGTATCGCCGCCCATTTGCAGCTGCAGCATATCGAGGTCGTCTTCACTCATGGCTGCCAGCGCTTCTTCCCATTTTTCTGCTTTGGCTGTGGTGTCGTCGATCTTTTTCGCTTCAAAGGCAAATTTATCGTTTAAAAACTTGTACAAAAAGGTTTGGGTAATGATTTTAAATTCGTTACCGTCGTTGCCTAAACCATAGTTAGCACAGATGCTTTTTAAGCTATCAATAAGGGTTTTGGTTTTTTGCTGAAATTCTAATTCAACCATTTAGTTTTTCTTCCTAATCAGTTTTACTCGCATTACCACGCTTGGCTGCCAGTATTAAATTCTTTTAAATATTCCGCGACGACAAGGTGATTAATGTAACGTGAGGCGTCTGCGTTGAGTTTGATATTTTGTTCTTTCATAAATCGGCCAATCACCAGCGGCATCATTTGGCGTTCAAAGTAGCTTTCGTTATCTAGTACTTGGCTGTTGTTGAGCACTTGCTCGTCGGCGTCTTGTTTTACGCCTGCTAATGCCTCGAAAATTTTACGCTCTGACTCGCTGATGTCGCTTTGGTTTTTCTGACGCTCTTGTAAGCGCTTGTGAATACGAGTGTATTTAGCATCATCTAAGTACTTTTGCCGCAGTTGGTTGTTTTGGCGGTTGAGCTCTTTGACGCGGTCGTGAATTTTATTCAGCGCGTCGATGTTGGCAACCATTTCATCTTGAGTCACTTCGCTTAAGTTTTTCTTCTTAAACAGCCGCTCTAGCTCTTCTTTTAGGCTAATAAACTGCGGGTCTTGCTGATCAAAATTGCTGGCCAGTGCTTCGCGGGTTTGGCGCAGGGTGTTTTTCAGCTTGTCGGCCAGAACCAGCTCTTCTTCGCCGATTTTTACAAACTTGAAGATCACATCTTCTAAGGCGCGGTTGAGCAGATTACTTGTGTCTTCACCGCTTTCTAGATCGTTTTTAAGGTTGAGTAAATCAAGGTGGTTACTGGTTTCGCGATACAGCACATTGAGCTTGGCAAAATCCAATTCATCGAGAAAATCATACTCGCCTTGCAAGCGAATTAAGTTATACAAGCTGCGGGCATCGGCCAAGGCTTTTTTGAGTGCCAGCACAGTGTCGCGATCTTGTATTTGGCTGATCTGGTTGCAGAACTCTTCCATGTTGTCGGTATCAAAACGAAACAGCACGTCTTTGACATGATCGATTTCTTGTTTGATCTCTTCCTGAGATTTAAACAGGTGTGAGTAGTGCTCCATTTCGTCGCCCAATTCTGACTGTAATTCGTCGAAATAGGCTTTGTTAGTGGCATCAAATTCTTTACGAATATCGGCAAAATCGACGACATAACCGTAGCGGAAGTCTTTGTAAGTGCGGTTCACTCGGGTGAGGGCTTGTAGCAGGTTGTGCTTGCGGATCACCCGGCCAAGGTAGAGCTTTTTCAGGCGCTTGGCATCAAAACCGGTAAGTAGCATGTTGTACACAAACAAAAAGTCGATTTTGCCTGCTTTGAAGTCTTCTACCCAATTTTTACGTTCTTCTTTGGTGCCGATGTCATGCAGGATCAGAGCAGCGTTTTTTACCTTTTGGGCTTGTTTAACTGATTCAGAATAATCCGTTGGCGTTGGTTCGGAAACTTCTAGCACTTCGGTTTTTGAACTGGTTGTTTTCGGCAGAATAGGCTTATCAGCATAAACACCATTGAAGATTTCAAACATCTGCTTGGCTTGATCTGAGCTGTCGCAAATAACCATGCCACCAATGGTTGCATCGTTTAATGTACCACGGCTTTTTTCAAAATCGTTTACGATGTAAGTCAGCATGGGTTCAACAAAGCTTGGGTGAGCGTAAATCAGCTTACGATCCACATCGCCCATTTTCACTTCGGCTTCTTCGAGGGCTGTTTGCAGTTCAATTTTGTATTGGGTGCTGATCTCTTCACGAATTAGCCGCAAGGTGTAACCGTCGGCAATGGACGCGTTGTAGTAGTACTTATGAATGTAGTCGCCAAACAAAGCGCGTGAGTTGTAGTCGTCACCCAATAGCGGCGTACCAGTTAGGCCAATTTTAATGGCGTTGCTGTCTGACTGACTCAAGTTGGCCAAAAAACTGCCCCTGGGGTTATAGCTTCGGTGTACTTCATCTAAAAAATACACGCGCTGTATCGCGACATTGTAGTCTTTGGTGCTGACCACATCTGGATCATCTTTAAACTTTTGAATGTTCACCACGGTGATTTCGGGCTTACCAGAATGGTTATGGATCACCTGTGTGGCTTTGATGTCACGGGTAAAGGCATCGCGTGAGTTGATGGTGTGTACGGTTAAACCACGGGCGGTAAACTCGCGCTGTGCTTGTTGCAGTAGGTCTAGGCGGTCAACAATAAAGTAAAACTTAGGGATGACTTGCTGCTTTTGGAAGTAGTCAGTTAAAAAGCGCACGTTGTAAAACGTTAGGGCGGTTTTACCACTGCCTTGGGTGTGCCAAATTATGCCTTTTTTAACGCCTTCGCTTAGCTTTTGCTCAATAGCTTTGGTAGCAAACAACTGCGGGTAACGCATGATGTGTTTTTGTAGCCCGTCAGATTCCGATACATACGCCAATGCGTAACGCAAAATAAAGGCTAAGCGCTCACGGCTGAGTAAAGAGGTACAAATGCGGTTGGTTGGGCGCTCGGGCTGCTTGTTGGTCTGGAACTCTGGATTACTGTGGATCACTTCCAGATTATTGTCTTTTAAGACTTTTAGCTCATCATCATCCGATACCGGCTTCAACAAAGCGGTTAAGTTTAAGATTTCTTCTTCGCGGAAATAGTTAAATACCGGCTTATGGTAAGAACTGCTGGCATAAAAAGCGCCTTGTACTGGTTCTGGGTCGCCGTCGTCGTACTCCATGTTATTGGAGAAAATCATAAACTGGGTGATGTTGGCAAAACGCTTGAACTTAGGGTTTTGAAAGCGTTTGTTGATGCGGTCACGCTCGGCCAAGATACCTTCGCGATTATTTGGCTTCTTCACTTCGATAAACACTAACGGCATGCCATTGATGAGCAGTGTGATATCTGGGCGGAATTCTTCATCGCCATTCTGACATGTGAGCTCTGTGACAACATGGAAGCTGTTGTTATTAAAGTTTTCAAAGTCGATCAGTTTGGTATTTGAACGCTCAGACAGGCGCTCAAAAAAGGCTTTGCCTAAGTCTTCGTTATCGAGCAATAGTTTGACATCTTCCAGCAAGCGCCCCGCTTCTACATCTTCAATACCAGGGTTGATTTTGCCGATAGCAGTTTTGAATACGTCAGGGAAGATATTGGTGTCGAGATCCCAACTAATGTCTTTAAGTGACAGATACTTATATCCGAGTCGCATCAAATGCAAAATTGCGGGTATTTTCACTCGCGAGTCTTCATTAAATTTCATATCGTCTATGCTTTTTCTTTTTAGTAGCCTATGTACTGACGTCATTGACGTATCTTAGTTAACTCAAATATTGCAATAAGTCTATTACCACGCCGCCTTTCACTAAGTTCTGGTAGGTGAACTCAGGATCATCATCTCTCATTATTCGTAAGTCATTAGGGATATAAACAGGAGAATAATCCTCAAATTTTTTCTTCTTTTTCTTTTTGATCTGAGGTGTTGGATCTTTCAGTTTTTTAACTTTAGTGACTAAGCTAAATAGATCCTCGTTTGGAAACTGATCCATAACTTGTTTGGCTAAAATAGGAGCCAAATCACTGCCGATATTAAACTGTTGAAGCAACTCTACTAATTTGGATTGCTTATCAGAACTTAATGATGATTCTTGTTCAAAAGCATCTTCAATAACTTCCTCAGATCCTTCAGCAAGAACCAAGACCTCTTTGAGCGGCAAATCAAGATCTGCATATTTCAGAATATCTTCTTCCCGCCCACCTCTTAAAGCGTTAATCATCGGATGAACAATAGATAATTCTTCGTTATACACTTTCTCGACAAGCTTTCTATCGATCAGTTCTTTTCCAACGATAACCGCTCGCACTTGGCAAAGATAAAACAAAACCACCGCAATATGCGCAATTCCTTGAGTATACTCCCAAAATAAGTCACGTATACCATCGGTTAACGGAACTGGTGATTGAAACCACTGAAGTTTCCATAAACGAGCAAAGAATTTTTCCCACTCATCGTCTTTTTGAGGTTGAGTGGAACGGTTAAAACGCCCCCAATTCAAACTACCAAATTGAGCTGCGCGCCTCGCACTGCGCATAGTTGGACTAAAAATTTGGTTTGCTTTTGGTGTGCCGACAAAAAGAACGGGGATTTTGATAACGTTAGTTAGCGCCACAAAGAAGTTTAGAATTCGGTCTGATCCGCCGGACTTAAAATGATCAAGGTGCTGAATTTCATCAATAACCAAAATCCCAATCGAATGCAATACAGCAACTCTGGCGATATCACCCAGCAATGATTCTGCCGATGACCGCGGTTTTACATAGGTTTCTTGATAATCAGTACTCAATGCTTCATCAACAGCCCTAAAGAAATTAATACATAAACTCTTAACCGATCCATCATGTGGGCATTCCAACTTTAACCATACAAGTTGTACATGCTGATAATCTGGATGCAATATAGCTTGTTCATAGCTATTTAAAATCGCTTCAACCGCCGTCGATTTTCCTGCGCCAGAGCAGCCAATAACAGAGCTAACTAAAGCTTCATTGCCTGCATTCCTTCGAAATTTAACACTCTTGACTCTATAGACAGCATTTAATGATTCGACATAACTTTTATCTGCAATATTTCTGCTCAGATACCCACTACGTATCATCCCAGATATCATTTGTTCGAGCTGAGAATGAGCTTTTGTAGGATACAAAAACTTATCCAGTATTCTCATCATCGCATGACGTTTAATATGACCCGGTAAAGCCCTTTCTTCATCGGTTATCTTTGGGTATCTATACAATAACTTAGCGGTTCGTTCCGGAGAGTTAATTGGTGGTAAGGCATTAATTAACGGATGGCCCTCATACTCTTGAATTTCAGCATCAATGTAACATGCAGTACGAATCCTATTCATCATCATCCTCCAAGAATGAATCTAAATCTGGAAAATCCAAAGATTCATCCGAATCTGATGAACGAATTGGAACAACTGGAGCAAGTTCTTGTTTTTTCGATTTATCAGCCAACTCATTTCTATCTTTTTGTCGTTCTAATTCTTTTTCTGCATTGCGGTTCTCTCGAATGCCACGAAGCTTTTCAGTATTAGTCTGAGAAGATGGAGATTGTGCTTTTTTATCTCGCTCTTGTTTAACAATCTGCATGATTTCCTGCTGTAAATCTGGAGCTTCAAAGTCTTCTTGTTGTTTATTGGTTGCTTCCGTTTTCTTGGCCTGTGACAACATAAGCTTAGCTTCAGCAAACGACATATCGCGATATCTTCGGCTTTTATCCGACAATAAACAGACCCAATAAGAATCGAATCGAGCATCAGGCCTTAAGTAAATTACGTTTGTATTCCTAGGATCATAGGAAATATCAACAAATTCTGGTCTAGTCACTGATTTCGAGCGATGAAACCACCCTATCTGCATAGCTTCACTACAGGTATAGGACATACTATTAAACTTGATTCCAGTGACAGAGACAGTTGCTTTACCTTGAGGAAGCATATTGATAAAAGCGAGTTCTTCATCCACAACCCTTAGCTTACCAGTACGATTTTTTACACCCCAATTCCAAAGTTCAATTGGCTTAGATACAAGGTCAGTTGGCATATCAGGAGCAAAATCATATTTAGTAACAACGTGAGTCGTATTATGATTAATTACATGATGAATAACGATTTTAGTATATGCGCGAAGCGTTAGTTCAGCATCTAATTCATATCTATGCCCGATACGCTTTTTGCCATTCAGAGGCTCTACAACACCTTGGGCATAAGGTTTTATTTTCGCATGCATTTCTTTAAATGCTCGTTCAACAACACCTTTATCACTCCCCCGATACGCTCGGGTATTGGTTAGTGAAATACCTAAGCGGTTAACTAGAACATCGGCTTGCCTCCCTAACATTTCCCCTCGGTCAGCCGTAATCGTGGCTGGAATACCGATACTTGGCCACATTGATGAATCAATCTCAATCCCAAACTCTTGGCAATATTTCACTTTATCTGAAAAAGCATTCGCTAAGGCAATCGTAGCTGTCGCCCAAGATGGATTTTCTAGACCCACATATAGCCCAACCACCATACGGCTGAATACGTCTTTAACATAATAAATTACGGGCCGTCCAATGATGCGATTTCTATCTAACCCAGAGACCAAATACAGGTCAACAATTGTTGCATCAATTTCATATCTAGCACCTGGCCCAAAATTCAAATAAGCAGAAGTACTCGTTAACGGGCTTGTATCCTTATTGAATTGGATTTGTGGGGTACGAGCTTTGAGAACATGGGTAGTCTGGTAGTTGGTTTTATAGAAATATTTAAATTGAGATAGTGTGGGTATGCTCGTTTTATCCGCTTTAGGATAACGAGATTTGTAGAAACCAACCGCTCTATCTTTAGCATCTTTGAGATTCACTTTTTCATTTTTCAAGTAAAAGCCATCTATTGCCAAACGAAATAAATCAGCCACTTCGTCGGTAATAATAATTCCTTCACCATCAGCATGTTTGCGTTTACGACCAAGCTTATTTTTAACATTTCTTCTTGGATTACCGGCGCTCCCACACTTCTCGTAATCAGGAGCTAAAGCATCGGGCGCCATTCCTCGTTTCCAATAACGCCTAAGCTGGCGAAGAATATAGATTCTCGGTTTATCGATCTTCTCTAATTGTTCTCGAATTAACTGATTTCGAGTCGCTTTATCAAAAAGTAAAGTGTAGTTATCAAGGAGATGTGAAATCGCGCAGTAAGCTTCATCTCTTCTTTCTGCCGAAATACTCCCTATTTCAACCGAAGGTAAAGTAAATGGCTCACTGATTTGTGAAAATTGCTCGGGATTCAATAAGTCATCAATATCAAACTGAACGGGCCATGCGCTTTCATCATCAATATCAATCAACATACAAAAGTTCAGGTGTTCCCATACAACCCGATAGCGATGCGAAGTTACATTATCTAAATACACCTGATTAAGATACATTGCCTCTCCTTAACGCTAGGGAGTGCTCAGTAATAACCAACTCACTTGTTGTCCAGTGGTAAAATGATTGCGTCAATGGTGCTAAAACTATCTTTCTCGCAATAGCTAATCGGAATGCTTCTATATGAAAACCAGGTTCTACTTGGTAACTATCATCAAGTTGAGCACACAAGCCACCGACTTTTACGTTTTGATGAGTTAACAGGCGTTCCACTATGCTCAACAGTTCTTGGTTTGAACGTTCACCGGAATCATTAACTAATGCAGGATGAATCCATTGTAGATTCTCTTTTAGGCCAGGTTCAATTTGGCGTTCAGTGAATATACGCCAGTCAGCTCCCTTATTATCCCAATACGCTTTTTCAATTTGGAGCTTATCGATAACTCGGGGATCCGTTAACTCTTCAACATACTTAACAGTCAATGCCAATTGTTTCTGCTTTTTTAAATCTAACAGCAAATCTGTAGTAACAACTTTGAGCTTGCCTGAAATCTGAGGATGTTTGATTCCTAACTGCCGGCATATTTCCAAAGTATCCTCGATGGGAATGGGAAACTGCTCGCGAATATCGATGGTATTGGAGGAGTAATCAAATGAGAGGAAAGCAGCTAACTCAAGTCGAGATAGAAGATGATGGACTCGACCAACCGTAACGCTGTTACTGCGACAGCTTTCGCCCAAACTACTTAATTCATGAATATAGATAAAAGGCTGATAATCTTTACCCACGCCTTTTCCTCGTGTGTTGAACTTTTTGAGATCGGTGTACACGAGTAATAAAGTCTCATACTAACAACCATCTAACTCATTGATTTTTTTATCAATGAAAAACTCCTCAGAAAAATAAAGTATCATACTGAAACGAGCACCACAGCCCAAATGGAGTCGAAACTGAGTAATAGAGTTTCATACCCGTTGTTTGTTTTTACAGTCTTAAGGTTCGCTCCAAATAATCAACAAGCTTATCTTGCAAGAGGATAATTACAGTTCGTCGCTTAACCTATGCTCTATCGTATCACTGGAGAAAAACAGCGATAAAAGGCATCGCTATCCGACCAATCGCACCATAAACCTATCAGCCCACTTCTCTAGGTCAGCAGGATCTAACAACCCTTTGTGCTTACATGATGGGTGGGAAACACCTTTGAAGTTACCTACGCCACAGATCTCTTCAAGGTAATCTGTAGGCCAAGAAATTGACTTCTTAACTATTCGAGTTGCGAGTTCCCTCATTTTATCTTTCAGACTTCCTTGGCTACTTAGTTGCAGCACCATCGTTGATAGTGAATCTTTGGCATCAGAGGTATCGACTTCGATGATATGAAATACACTGCCTTGGTAAGCAACCTCAACAATAGCAATACATCGAGGGTTCGCATCGTCGGCTAGCATGTGTTTTTTGCAACGTGGAAGCTTGGGCAACTTAGCTAAGGGGAAACGTTTCATATAAAGTCCATCAAGTTTTTCTAGTCTATCCATCACATCAAAGAAACAGTCAAACTTGTTCTTATAGAGATCGGCATCATCCGTTTCATCATTCAAAATGTCGTAATCGGCACCGGGGATAGTTCCTGTAATATCGCTTTCATTAGGGGATAAAGTCGAAGAAACCTCCCCTGGCTCATCTTCATCTGGCTTACCGCTCTTAGTGTCTTTGACCTTGTTCGTGGTCTTGTTGGTCTTAAATGGGGTGGCGAAAGAACACTGCACAGCATCCGTACCTAATGTAACTCGCTTCTCGTTTTGGTTTGCATCTTCACTATCGTCAAGATCATGGTCTTCAGGGCGTTCTGGACGCCCTTTGTAAGTTCCACCTCCTTGAGCATTAATTTTTCGCTCAAATTTAGGATGATAGAAATCGATCTCTTCTGGCATTGAAGATGGCAAATTATCGATTCGTCTGACTTCCCAAGCAAAGAAACTGTTAGTATTCCAGTCACTCCACCCAGCAACTTGAAGTGAAGCTCCTTGCAGGCTTGGCGGTATAAATGAAAAATCCCACTTCTGATATTGACCTTGAAAATAATGCTCTTTCATCATAGTTTGCTGAATACTATCAAACGACTTTCTCGCTTCAGGATCCATTAACACCCAACTTAGAAAGCGACGACACTTATCATCATTGTAGGCGTCAAGTGGGTAACTAGACGCTGGCATTGCGTCTATCTTCCAATGACCATCTCGTTCTTTGATATTGAAATCTGATGATAGTCTGCCGTGCTCAAGGCACACTCTCGACATGTAGTTATCGTGTAAGAACAGAACTCTGGCGAACTCAAACTGTGGCAAAAAAACAACGGTTCCATCTTTCAGTTCAATTTCAAAGCACCATTGCTCTTGGTTTCGCTCTTTTATCTTCATTGAGCCGAGAGCAGGACACTCATTTAACCGCTTTCTCTTCCATCGTTGAGCATTCTCAACTTTAAAGGTTAAAAGCTTACCTTTCGTCGTATTGCCCTGATTAGCACTCAATGTTTTATGCCGACGAATCAATGGAGCACCAGAAATCCGTATTGATGGACGATCGACTTTTTGCGAAAAAGAAAGGTTAACTCCCCAGTAAACATTATCCCTTTTCTTAAATAACGAACCGATACCAAGCACTATGGCGCTTTCGGGGATGTGCTTATAGCTGTAGTTACCCATATACCTTCCATCAATCCTTGTAGAAAACAGCGAGTCAATGGCATTAGACGCTCTTCACTCAAACCTGAGTTCCTGAGCAAACGCCACCGTTCAATTTGAATAGGCTGTAAATGTTGAGAAATATACTCATTGGTCAGTCGACGGATCTGATATTGTGTGACCGATTCCGAGTACTTAAGAAGAAACTGTCGAGTGAGGGGCAGATTGCGATACTTTCGTTCAGGCATCGCACCGAGCCCCATTTTTGCGAGCAAATACGTAGCTGATAGCCGTGGTGAGAAATCATTCTGCTCATGCTCTCTAAGCGTTTTAAATAAACGGCGAACGAGCTTCTTATCCCTAACCGTCCAATTTACACGCTTACCCTCATAGCGGCTCTCTCTTCGGTATCGCTTGTTGATTTTCATAAGCCACTCATAGTCATGCCGATACAGCCATATATACAAACTTTGTGAGCCATTCAACCTTGCTCGCTTGCTCCCATGAGCCTTGAGTAAAGTGATCCATTGCAACCTTTTGCTTCGATCAATAACGAGATCCAAGCTAACTTTCTGAGTAATAGGTTTATTCGTAGGATATTGCTTAACACTTTCAACAACCGTAGAGGCACAAGGCACTTTCCCAAAAAGACTAGAGAGAACCACCAAGTGCTGTAGGAAACTAAACGACTTTCGATGTTTGCGCAGAATATCCTTAGCCCAACAGGTTTCCTTATCTGTTATCAAAAGATAACTCCCTGATAGCCACTCTTGACTCCAATGAACATTAATTTTCTCAGCCACCTCAGAATGATTAATATACGCCCCTCTATGGCAACCAAATTGAACGGCTAAGTCACGGTAATAACAACTCCACTGGTAAGCGGTAGGAGATGTGTTTGGCATTATCCTTAATAGTTGTTGAGCCCAATTAGCAACCCACAATGACTCTTTTCTTAACACTCGAATCGGATTGTCATTGCTCGATATGTTCGCAGGATAAAACTGATGCCGCTTTTCATGGTGGAGTGGTAGTGCTGATTGAAGTAACGGAGTTTGGTGTTTCAGGCACCAAGTCACACCAGGTACTTGCCAACCTCTAACCCAATACTTTTCACCATATAGGGTGCGTTGCTCCTCAAAGCACTTAGGACAATATCGAAGATACTGCGTCTGCTTCACAAGAGAGGCAACTACACCAAAAACGATATGAATAGCCCCTTTAGATTGCTCAGCCATCCACTCAATACCATCTTGTCGCTTAGCCTCACTGACAAAGGGAGCATAG
Source organism: Vibrio rumoiensis (assembly GCF_002218045.2). Lineage (NCBI taxonomy): Bacteria > Pseudomonadati > Pseudomonadota > Gammaproteobacteria > Vibrionales > Vibrionaceae > Vibrio > Vibrio rumoiensis. The sequence continues at coordinate 461,294 of NZ_AP018685.1, read as the reverse complement.
ATAGGAAAAAGCGTATGCTGATATATCAATGACAGAGTAGTTAGCTCCAATGATGATGGATACTGACCCGATATTTGAGATAAGTGACTTGGTAAATCGACAGTTGGGATTACCTTTCTATCTTCAAAAACGGTTTCTAAAAGTAACTTTGGTGAGGTTATACCAGCATGAACTCCCGCTCTTGCCACAACGCTATAAATCAGCTCTTCTGGGTAAGGAACGGGAAAGCCAAGCATTTAATTAACTGCTCTCAAGTCGAGCATTTGCCCTCTTTCTTTGAGCGCACTGTAAAACGATTCGGTTTCGTTTAGCTGAGAATGAATAAAGCGTAAGTCATTACTCTCTAAGCCACCCCAGTCTTTATGCTTAACCAATTCAGCTTTCACTGCCTTCGGCTCTTTAGACTCCTGCACTTTCGATTCTTCATACCACTCAAGTATCATTGGCATCATATCTCGTAATGTCAGCTTTGGCTGCTCTTCAAAGATGCGCTCAATCAGCGGCACTAAAAGCTCAGATTGGCAATCCATTTGAACTAGCATGTTATAAAGACGCATAGCTTGTTCGTTATTGCTAAACGGCAGTTCTGGCTCATCAGGCAGTTCACTAATCTTCTGATATAGAGTAAGTGCTTTCTTATCAAAATCAGATAAGTGAAGATCGGAGTACTTATTGATTGCTGTAGAATCTTGCCTCCTCAAAGCATCAAGCATCGCATGTACCGGTTTTAGTTCGTCCTCATATACAGATCTCATAACATCGACAGTAATACGCTCTAGATTTGTCGCAATTGCACGTAATTGAGCTAACACAAATAGTTTGACGACGATATCTAGAACACCCTGGGATAACTCATACCAACAGTCTCTAATCTCATCACTGAGTACTTCATCTCGCTTATTAAGCCACTGATAGCGCCAAAGCTTATTAGTAAAAGCAACCCATTCATTTCTAGCTCTTGGATCTTTGGGGTACTGCCTCATAGGTGACCATTCAAGAGAGCCAATACCCGTTGTTCTCCTAGCCGATTGGAGTTCAATCTCAAATAATGGTCGAGCTTTGGGAGTGCCGACTAACACAACAGGAATACCCACTGTATTAACTAGCTCAACAAAGAACTCTAGCATTTGTTCTCGACCTACAAATCTTTTAACTCTCAAGCGTTGAATTTCATCTATGACTAAAACGCCAATCGCCCGTTCATTTGCGACCTGTCCCATTAAATTCAGTAAGTTATCTTCCCCTAAAGTAGCCGTCCGATACTGCTTAAGATAAGTAGTGCCCAGACACCGATCTACTTCTCTAAAAAAATTCAAACACAAACTTTTCTGCGAACCATTATTGGGACACTCAATTTTTAAATAGCTCAGTTGATAGAAATTGTGCTGTTCGTGGTAAATAACCTGAGGGTAAGTAGCAAGGATACGTCCCAATGTTGAGCTTTTACCACTCCCAGAACACCCAATCAATGACAAGCAAGTAGCTGTTGTTAATACATTGCTGAATCGCTGGCTTTCAGAATCACCAGCCATAATCCGTTCGTAACCATCTTGTAAACGCTCATTTAACGACCCATCAGTTATGTTCCTGCTGACATAACCTCGACGTATCATTATCGATATTTTTTCTTCCAAGAGGACGTGCTGAGAGAGGGGTTGAAAGAAATCATCGAGCAAAGAGGCAACCATATGTGCTCTTTTGCGTGGTTTAGCCCTTAAATTATCCAAAGAAAAATTAACCTTACCCTTTAACCCCTCTTTGAGTTGCTTAATCTCCATAATCGGAGTTAAAGCTTCAATGAAGGGGTTTCCATCATAAGATGGGTTACCCGTGGTTCGGTAAAAGGCTTTGACGTACTCTTTCGGCAAAGTCATCAATCGTCATCCTCATCAAATAATTCATCGACATAGCTTGGGTAGTGGTAACTATCATCAGGCTCGGCTAAATGAATAATCTCAGCACTATCACGTTCCTCATCACTTACTTGAGTTCTTCGATGCTCCCGCTCCCTTTCAAGCTCATCTTTTTTATTTGGTCTGATTGCTGAAATTCGATCAGATTTAGTAATGGTAGAAACATCAGGGCTCGATTTTTCAGCTTGCTTAATTTTCTCAATCACTCGGCGTTCATGGGCTCTTTTATGTGTATCTGAGCGTACTTTACTGGTTGCTGTTGTCGCCTTTTGTTGTCCCTGTCGCTGCCAGACTTCCCAAAAAGAGCACCCTACAAACTCTCGTGAGCGATCTGATAACCGACAAACCCAGTATTCAGCGCTATCACTAAAGGGAAACAAGTAAATCTCATCAGCAAGATTGGGATCGTAAGCCACCATTACTTCGTCTGGTTTAGATACATGACGGTTTCGATGCATCCAACCTTCAGCCAGTACTTCTGCCGAGGTGTAATAGACACCAAATAAGCAGACACCAAATCGAGACGTTGTCGCTTTAGAGCGTGGTAAAAGTCCAAGTCGAATATCATCTTTAGAGGCCGTGCGTAATCGACCAGTACGATTTTGAAGTCCCCAATTCCACAGTTCTAATGGAACAAGAGGAAGGTCTACAGGCATATCCGGTGAGCGGTCATACTTTTCTAATACCGCATATTGATTGTGATAAAGAATGGAAGAAAGAATAATCTCTTTGAAATCAGAGACCGAAAGCTTGGCATCAAGACGGTAGTCTTTACCACCACGTTTCTTAACGGTCGTGCCACTCACGACCCCTGGAGCAAACGGGGTAAAATCAGCTTGTAGCCACTTAAAGGTATTTTCAACAATCCCCTTAGCTGCACCTCGATATGGCGGTGTATTTTCGATTCGCACCGAAAAGCTCTTCTCTAAACTCTCAATTTGATGGCCGAGAAGTTCACCCCGATCTGCTAAGATTGCATCAGGTAAACCAATTGCAGGGCAATCTTCTGAATCAATCTCGATGTTGAACTCACGACACAGCTCTACTTTATCGGTCATTGCACTTTGAAGTGCCAACATTGCAGCCACATAGGATGGGTTTTCAAAACCTACATAAAAGCCAACTACTAAACGGCTAAAGACATCAATAACGATGTAAACAACAGGCCGCCCTACAATCCAGCTTCGATTGAGATCCGATACCACGTAGATATCAGCGATGGTGGCATCAATTTCAAAACGAGAGCCTGGCCCTAGCGCATGCATGTTAGCCGTACTTTTCAGTGGGCTAATATCATTACTGAACGCATTAGGTTTCGCTCTGCTTTTTAACTTCTCAACTTGGGTGTATTCACGTTCATAGAAGTGCTTCATCTGCCAATTTGAAGGAATCTCTTCTTCCGGTGTACCTGGAAAATAGTTCTGATACATATCCTTAAAACGTCGATGTGCATAAGGAAATGAGTAGCCTTTATCAGTAAGGAGATACTTTTGAATGGCGATACGAAAGAGCTTTTCAATAAATTCATCGACATTAACACCCACACCAGGCATGTACTTTCTTGGTCTGCCAAGTTTCTTATCCCCAGGAATACGCTTCTTCCCTTTTGCACCGGAGTTCTTATAGTCTGGTAGTAATGCGTTTGCACTTTGCCCTCGCTGCCAATACTGACGAATCAAGCGGTACAAGGTTTGTTTGGTTGTCCTATGAGAGCTCAACACTAATCGTATAGCTTCTCCACGCACTTCCGGCTTATAGAACTCGTCTAACTCGATGATTGGTCGTATTAACTCATAGTTCGTATCACGCTTTATCTGAGCAACGCTTCCTTCTTCGGGGGCAAGCATAACTAGGTAAGAATACGGGTCATCAACTCGATTGAGGATTTCATCTTGTATTGCTAGCTTAAGAGAGTGGAGATCTATGATGCTAGGAAAGTCGCTTTTGTCATCAATGGAAATCCAGACATAGCTATCACCAAGTTGGCTTAATATTCGATATTTTTTATCTTCAAACTGAAGTACTTCATTGATTTGAAACATGGCGAGCCCTTATCAAGGTAACCATATTTTCAGGAACCAAATCCTGAGCGGTCAGCAAGTGGAATGGATGAGACATATCGTAGTAAAAGCAACGATTAGCAAGCAGTTGCCTTATCTCATAGATGGAAGTGCCGTTTGGTTGATTGTAGGTTTGATCGACATATTTACAGGTATCTACAATAGTCTTTTGAGGATATTGCTGAAATAACTCACTATAAAACGCTGTACGATCTATCAAAATATCATCGGAAACTTCATCTCTCTCAGCAGGGTAGATCCAACTGATGTTCTGAACTAAAGTTTGCGATACATCTTTTTCTGTCACCAAATACCACGGGATCTGTTTCATCAACCAAAATCGCCGCTCTAGCTCTAGTTTCTCAACTATTCTCGGATCTTCTAAGGCATCAGAATATTTAGCTTGGATAACGTATTGAGGTTGTTGTTTATCTAAGCTATCAACTAAGAAGTCTGATGACATGAACAACTTAACACCCCTTTCAGCAGGGTGTTTGATGCCATACTCAGAAGCAAGTTGAAGTGTATCTTCACGATTGAGAGGGAACTGTTCTCGAATATCTAGTGTTTGTGAGTTCCATTCGAGAGTAAGGAATACTGCAAGTTCAAGATCTGAAAGTAAATGGTGGGTACGTTGGCTTTTATGACCAAAAACACGATGAGATCGCCCGTCAGAAGGAACATCTCGAACCGTTATCCAAGGAAGGTAGTCAGCTCTCTGCCCACTACCTCGACCTTGCTGAATCCAACGGTTGTATTTAGCTTCTGATGGAGAATATTTGCCTCTTGCCATATGAACCAAAACTAGAAAATTGAACATAAAACAAGCATAAAGGGCTAACAATAGGTATGCAACTTTATTACTTAATTTAAGTCATTAGAGAATTGATAGTCACGATATACGGACAGCTTCTACCTCACAATTCCAAGTAGCTTTGTTTACCGTCTGAAACGAAATTGGACAGAAACAATTCAGACGCTTTGGGCGTAATCTACCCATCGAATGACTTTTGGCATCCCAAACGTACTCAGTCACAGTTTTTAACGGTATCTGAGTTGGACTAGGCTGGACCATTTCTAACATGATCGATTTTGGGAGCGAATATTTTTTATGCTGCCACACTGAATGTTAATGCACGAAAAACTATCACGAAACGATTTGTGCCACTTTCTTCCTGAGTAGCTCCCGAAAAGCAATAACAGCTGGGCTAACCTGCTCTCGGCTTGGATAGATTAGATTTAACTCAAAAGATGGTGATTCAAAGCCTGGTAAAAGCTGTACAAGTTGCCCACTACGAAGATCTGATTGGACATCTATCTGAGAGCGATACGCTATCCCTTTGCCACTAACCGCCCATCTACGAACTATGTCGGTATCATTGCTTACTCGATTGCTATCCAATTTGACTTTGTATGAACCAGAATGTTCAGCGTACTCCCAACCGTTAAATAAACGACCAGCCCGACAGTGCAATAAGCAATTATGCTCCTTCAAGCTATTAGGGTGCGTTGGCTCACCATGTTTAGATATATAGGCAGAGGATGCGCAGGTGCCCCTGCTCATGGTCGCGATATGAAATGAAACCATAGATGAGTCTTCTGGTTTTCCGTGACGCAGAGCCATATCAACCTGAACCAGAAAAAATCTGAAATCGAATCACCGACAGTCAGATCAATAGACAATAAGGGGGGCTGTTCGAGCAACTCTTCTATCTCGGGTAAATAGAGTATTGCGCCAAACCCTTAGCTTACCTTGCGTCTGATGTGTAACCCTTATCATATTAAGATAAATAACAAAAGTACAAATACATATATTAATTTTTGTAAGTGTTCACCAAACCCTATTGACATAAAAACTGTGACCTCTAGCACTTGATCCCACTTTAGGTATTGAGTGATCATTTTTGAGCTTCATCATAGTTATATGACTAGAAAAAAAGCTCCTAAATACCAAGACGCACCACCTAAAGTCTCTGATCTGAATGAGGCTAAGGTGCTTATTGATGAGCTGTGGGAGCAGCTCAGGCACTATGAAGATAAGCTTACCACTAGCTCCAAAAACTCTTCAAAATCGCCCTCATCAGACAGTCCTAAAGATCGCCATGAGCGAAAAAAGATGAAAGCTCTGGTGGTCGCAATTCGAGAGGAGCTAAAAAAGGCCACACAGGGCATCAACGAAAACTTTCCCCGTTAAAAGACACGGATATCATTATTGATTGCTTCCCTGATAGTTGTCCTTGTTGCGAACAGTCTGACATTGATGTTCATGACGGCCCTTACTACCGACACCAAGTCTTTGATATTCCCAAGCCCACTGTCGATATCACCGAATACCGTTTATTTTCAGGTCAATGTCGGCATTGCAAAGAAGCCGTCAAAGCTCAAAAGCCTGACGATGCATCACAAGGGATTATAGGGCCTAACTTATTAAGTTACATTGGGGTTCTTGCGGGGCAATATCACCTCAGTGTTCGAAAAATCCAATCTCTTCTCAAAGAACAGCTTGGCACAACCTTTTCAGTTGGCGCGATCAGCGAAGCTCAAACGAAAGTCGCTTCAATGCTAACGCCATTACATCAAGCGATAAAACAAGCATTAAAGAAAGCGCCTTTGATTCATGCTGACGAGACCTCTCATCACAGAAATGATGAACAAAGCCTTCGCTGGTGTTGGTTAGTGGCAAGTGATGACCTTGTCTATGAGCAAATACTTTATTCGCGCTCGACCTCATCAGCGAAAAAGGTCATTGATGAAGACTATGCAGGCATTGTGGTCAGCGACCAGTGCCCTAGCTATAACTGGATAGCCGCAGACCGTCATCAGTTATGTTGGGCACATGTGAAGCGTAACCTTCAGCAAATGGCGGATTATAGTGGCGGTGGCCACACCGCTTATATTGGCAGACATCTTTGTTTGCTGACGAACGCCATTTTCCATACTCGGCATCGTTATGAACAAGATGAGTTAAATTATGCGCTATACTTACGAAGAATGCGTAGGTTGCAGAAATCGTTCGATCATTGGTTGAGCAAAGGGACTGATGTCATGGTCAAGCGATATCGGGGGCGATGCAAGTTACTGCTCAAACATAGAGAGAGCTTGTGGGTTTTCCTCAAGAAAGTGTCAATCCCCTTAACCAATAATGAAGCTGAGCGATGTATTAGAGGTTTTGTAATCCAAAGGAAAATCAGCTTCGGAACGACCTCGGATGCAGGCGATAAATTCCGCAGTAGGATACATACCCTCATCGAAACCTGCAAAAAACGTGGCTTGTCGGCAATGTCAGTGTTGAGTGAGATCATCACGGCTGTTGTGGCGAAGAGACCGTACCCCAACATCTTTGATCTATAGGCTGTTCCCCGTTAATATCGAGTCAAGTTACCTTGGTGAACGATTACGTTTTTCTTTGGTTGGAAAGTTCTATTTTCATGTTTGGTAGCATGATCCTGTTCAAGGATAAAATCAAGCATCTTCAATGATCACGGGTATATAATCATTAATATATTCGCAACTGTGAATATAGGTGACTTAAAACATTATTTCTATATAATATAAATTAAAAGATGTCATCATTTATCGCAGTGATTATTCTTACAAAGTTGATGATAAAATAGTTCATCACTAACGCATGACTAACACAACACTATCTATTGGGTAATAAGCTTCGCTTGCTCTTGGTAATTCAATGAAAAAAAAACTCACCACCGAACAACTAGACTTCGTCGATGATAAGTCATCAGCATTAATGCTAAGCACCACTTATACGACCAAAATCATGCTCTGGACAATCGTGGCTTTTTTTATTATCGCGATCATTTGGGCATCTCTGACTAAGCTTGATAAAGTAACGACAGGAACGGCTAAAGTTATTCCATCCACTCAGATGCAAGTGATACAAAACCTTGAGGGTGGTATTGTTAAACAAGTGCTTGTTCGTGAAGGCCAACCGGTTAAAAAAGGCCAACGTCTACTTTTAATTGATGACACACAAGCGCGCTCTGACTTTCAAGGCAAAGCTTCTGATATTGCCAATATGCAAGCCGACCAATTTCGTCTAAAAGCACAAATTTCTGCCGTAAAAATTGATACGAAAAAAGCGAAGCAAACCAGTAATTGGGAAGATAGCGTTATTGTAGATGAGTCAATTCTTCCTATGTTCGATGAAGATTTTGCAAAAAAGCACCCAATATTGGTTACTCGTCAGTTAAGTGAATATCAAGGTAACGTGTCTAACCTTGAGAACCAATTGTCAGTTGCAAGACAACAGGTCACACAAAAACAACGTGAACTAGATGAAAACCGCTCACGTTATAGAAGCCTACAAAGTAGTTATAATGTGGCAAGTCACGAATTTAATATAACAGAGCCATTAGCAAAAGATGGCGTGGTCCCCGAAATTGAATTGTTAAAATTACGTCGTCAGTTGATTGATACTCGTCGTGATTTGACTTCAACCAAAATGCAGATCCCGGTTGCTGAATCTGCAGTCCATGAAGCGATATTAAAATACTTAGACATTGCTCTAAAGTATCGTAGTGATAATCAAAACGAATTAAATAAGGTCAGTGCACAATTATCTAGCCAAAGTGAATCTCAAGTTGGATTACAAGATAAAGTAAACCGCACCGTCGTTACCTCACCTGTTACCGGCACTATTCAAAAAATTTATATCAATACTATCGGTGGAGTTATCCAGCCTGGTATGGATTTAATCGAGATTGTACCAACAGAAGATACCTTACTCATTGAAGCGAAAATTGCCCCTCAAGATATCGGTTTCTTACACCCTGGATTACCAGCATTAATTAAATTTACCGCCTACAACTTCTCTACCTACGGTGGCCTTGAAGGTACGGTTGAAACAATCAGTGCAGACACGATTCAAGATGACGAAGGTAATAGCTTCTACCAGGTTAAAATTCGAACCAATGAAAGTGCTTTAACCAATAAAGACGGAGCATCCTTACCAATTATTCCTGGTATGACTGCCTCGGCCGATATTATTACCGGCAAACGCACCGTAATGGGCTACCTATTAAAACCGGTTCTCAAAGCCACCAATTCTGCACTAAGAGAACAATAAGCATCATCAAGTCATTATAACGATTTCTGCAAGTTGGTTTTCAGTCGAAAAAATCAGTTTATCTCTCTTGGTCTATTACCATAATTATTTAATGAGAAATGATATGACATTGTACAAACAGCTATTAACTTGGAGTATGGGGATTTTTATCACTATATCCGTAGTTTTATTTGCCCTTGAATTCCATCACACGCGTAACGACTTAATCGAACAACAAACGGTTCGCTTCGATGACACATTAAATGCTGCCACTTTTGCTCTTTCACCTTATCTACAAGGTGACGACTTAGAAGAAGCTCAAACTATTATCAAGAAAATATTTGATAATCATAACTATCAATCGACAACTCTGATATCAATTACATCGAGTGAAGCCATTAAGCTCAATTTCAAAGAACCCAAAAATTCTATACCTAGTTGGTTTATGACATTATCGAATATTAAACCTATCCAGAAAACGGTACAAATCAGCTCTAACTGGCAACCATTAGCCAATCTAAAAGTAATCAATCGCCCTACCTTTGTTTATGAAAAGCTGTGGAATAACACTAAATCTATTCTTTTTGCTCTAACATTTTGTGGCGTGATTCTGATTGTAGGATTATCGATAGTATTCCGTCGAATTTTAGTACCGTTACAGATTATCCAAGTTAGCGCTCAAAATCTTGCTAACAATAAATTTGATGAAGTATTGGAAACCTCTAAATACCGAGAATTAAATGATGTCGTTTCAGTATTTAATCAAATAACCAAGCAACTGCGTACACACTTTGAACAACAATCAGAAGAAGCAAACAAACTACGTGTTCGTGCGTACCAAGATCCAGTATCAGGATTGGCTAATCGCAAATACATGATGACTCAACTTAAATCTTGGATTGAAAGCGGGTCAACAGGTGGTATTGCCCTTCTCAAGGTCGATCAACTTGATGACGTGTATGAAAAAGAAGGATATATCCAAGGTGATGAACTGACTCGTAGCTTTGCTGCATCATTAATGGAAATTTCTTCAGATGAGTTCAATATTGCTCGTTTAAACAATTCTGAGTTTATGCTATTAGCTCCAAACATATCAGATGAAGATATGCTTGAGTTGGGTCGCGCTATGCTTAACCGTGTCGCCGAATTACAAAACGATCCACTTGATATTGCCCCACTTCAAGCTGCTGTTGCTTTAATTATGAAGCAAACTGACGACAGTATTTCAGATCTCCTTGCTCGCGCTGATAACGGCTTAGTACAAGCTCGTGCTAATCGCGAAGAACCAATGTTCTTGGTTCTTGCAGACAGTGATGAAAGCCAACCAAACTTTGGTAAACAACAATGGAAAGCCATCGTAGATGAAGCCATTGCTAATAAAGAATTTATTTTCAACTACCAGAAAGCTATCGACAGCAATAATCAAATGCTCCACCAAGAAGTATTTGCTGCTATACAAAAGACGACACTCGCTATTCAGCAGGTAGCTTTTGAATGCCCTTGAAAGCCTAGATAAAGGCCAAGACTTTGATATGTACATCATCGACGCAGTATTTGAGCAAGTCGATATATACGATCCGAAATATCCAATTGCAGTTAACTTAACTCAAAGCAGTGTTAATGATACTGGCTTTATGCGCTGGTTAAGCCAAAAAATGGAAAGCAATCCTGAATATGCCAACCGCATATTGTTTGAGATTCCTGAAATTTGCTTTATTAAGCAGCCAGATAACACCAAACTACTGTGTAACATCATTACTTCACATAAATACAGTTTTGGTATCGATAACTTTGGTCATAACTTTGGTTCGATTGACTATCTCAATGCCTACCGCCCTGCTTATGTCAAATTGGATTTTGCCTACACTACTCAAATAGATGATAACGAAAAAGCAGATGTTGTTTTCTCCATTGCACGTACTGCCGCCAACTTATCAATCACCACTATTGCTTCTCGTGTAGAAACAATAGAACAGAAAAACAAACTGATCGAACTTGAACTTGGTGGTTTCCAAGGTTTTGTTACTGAGCAAATTAATAATGTTACTGAAGGTCAGGCATAATGAATACCATAAAAGATCCGCTATTAAATTCGCTCGATTATATCAGTCGTTATTACGGCCAAGCCAATTCACCTGACGCGCTCGTTGCAGGCTTACCACTCAAAGATGGTTTACTAACTGTACATTTATTCCCCCGCGCTGCAGCAACCGCGGGCTTAAATGCTAAGCTTGAAGAGTTGCCACTTAATGATTTACCACCACTACTTTTACCGGTAGTTGCATTGCTTAAAAATGGTGACGCATGCGTTATCTTGTCTGTCGATTACGAGAAGAACGAAGCTGAAGTAATCTTGTCGCAAAATGATGACAACACTCAAGAATGGGTTCGTTTAGAAGAACTTAATAAACAATACACAGGCCAACTATTTTTGGTTAAAAAGAGCTTCCGTTACGATGAAAGGTCCCCTGAAGTTCTGAAAAACAACGATGGTCATTGGTTCTGGAGCACGCTGTGGCAATCACGTAAAATTTACCGCGACGTATTCATTGCCTCGATCTTAATTAATATCTTTGCCATAAGTGCCCCATTATTTTCACGCTTAGTATATGACAAAATTGTTCCTAACCTGGCCTATGACTCACTTTGGGTACTAGCTGTTGGTGTTTTTATCATCTTCATTTTTGATTTTATTTTAAAAATGATGCGTAGCTATTTCTTAGATGTGGCGGGAAAGAAATCGGATATTTTGATTTCTTCAAAAATCTTTAGTCATGTAATGGGAACTCGTCTAGAATCTAAGCCCCCTTCCGTTGGTGCTTTTGCAAGACACATGCAAGAATTTGAATCAATCAGAGATTTCTTTACCTCTGCTAGTATTACCACTCTAATTGATTTGCCATTTGCTCTGTTATTTATGCTCGTAATTGCATTCATTGCAGGCCCATTAGCTATAGTTCCTTTAATTGGTGTGATCATTCTGATCAGTTACAGTTTTATTGTACAAAAGCCATTAAGACGCACTATTGAAGAAGGTTCTCGCTTAGCTTCACAAAAAAACTCAAATCTTATTGAGAGCTTATCTGGTCTTGAAACATTAAAAATGTTTGGTGCTGAAAGTCAGTATCAATATCGTTGGGAAGAAGCCGTTGCCCACATGGCAAACTGGAGCTTAAAGTCTCGTCGTCTTACAGATTCACTGCAAAATACAGCGGGGTTCGTTCAACAATTTTTGAACGTAGCAATGATCGTTGTCGGTGTTTACTTAATAGGAAATGGCGACCTAACCATGGGTGGTTTAATTGCAGCTACCATGCTAAGTGGACGTGCAGTTAGCCCGATGATACAAGTAGCGATGCTATCAACTCGCTATAACCAAGCCAAATCTGCGATGGGTATTATCGACAACTTAATGCAAATGCCAACTGAGCAAGAACCGGGCAAGCGTTATATCCACCGTCCTATTATCAAAGGTAAGATCCAATTTGATAATGTGAACTTCACCTACCCGAATGCAACCTCGCCTTCGTTAAGAAATATTAACCTGACAATTAATCCAGGTGAGCGCATTGGTATTATCGGTCGTATTGGTTCAGGTAAAACGACGTTAGAGCGTATCTTGATGGGATTATACCAACCAACCTCAGGTACCGTTTTAATTGATGATACAGATATTAAGCAGTTACATCAGATCGATATACGCCGTAATTTAGGTTGTGTACCGCAAGATATTACTCTGTTTTACGGTAGCATTCGTGACAACATTGCACTTGGACGCCCTCTTGCCAGTGATAAAGATATCATTCTTGCCGCTGAACGCGCTGGCGTAACAAGCTTTACACAAAAGGACAGCGCTGGTTTAGAAAACAAATTGGCGAAGGTGGTGCCGCTTTATCTGGTGGTCAACGTCAAGCGATTGCCATTGCACGTGCACTATTAGGTAAACCACCAGTAATGATCATGGATGAACCAACCAGTAGTATGGATAACCGTACGGAGATGTTCATCAAGCGCCAATTGCGTAACTTTAATAAAGGTGAAACTCTAATCTTAATTACGCATAAAACTGGCATGTTAGACTTAGTCGATCGTTTAATAGTCATGGAACAAGGCCAAATCATTGCCGACGGCCCTAGAGATAAAGTATTACAAGCACTTCGCTCTGGAAAGTCACAGAAATCAGCACCGACTGTTGCTAAAAAATCACCAACACTAGAGGCCAAAACAAGTGATGCTGCACCTTCTGCTTCCGAGCCAAAACCAAGCGAAGATCAGGCGCAAGCAGCAACTAGTACTGTTTCTAGACCAACATCAGCTACGGCGACCAAACAAACAACGACAACCAATAAGAAGAAATCTACCATTCAAACAAGGCCGATTTAACAAACATACAACTAATTTATTCGCATGATTTTGTCTAGACTGATATGATTTAAACAAAATCATGCGTTTAAATTTGTATATTTAACACCGTTTATCAGTTAAAGGGTATATTATTTTTTCTAAATACCCTGTAATATCGTGTAAATCTAAATTTTTGTCCGTTTTCGGCTTTATATACCCTTTCCTTAACGCTTAACTATCTAGCATGTTAAGAGGATGATGATGATAAAAACTCCAAAGATAAATAAATTAGCCATTTTCCTTGGTTGCCAATTAATCGCTCTGCCAACATACGCGCAATCTCTTGAACAAGCGATTGCCAATGCATTAGCAACAAACCCAAATATTCAATCAACCTACAATGAATTTATCAGCCAAAAAGAAACCAGCCGAGCCTCAACTGGTAAATATTTACCATCGGTCGATCTTGAAGCTGGTGTCGGCTATGAAGATTATGACAACAGTGCAGGCTCTCAAGGCGAATACAACCCTCGCTACGCTCAAATCAGTATTCGTCAGTTAATCTGGGATGGCTCAAGCACTTATAACGATATAAAAAGAACAAAAGCAGAAGCTGAATCTCAACGCTATCAATTACTCGCTGATGCCCAAGATATGGCATTATCCACTGCTGAAGCTTATATTGATGTCATTCAAGCCCAAGAGGTGGTTACCCTATCTCAAGCAAACCATGATGTTCACATGCGTATCTATCGTGATATCAAAAAACGTACAGATTCAGGTTTAAGCTCAACGGCAGATCTCGTTCAGGTTGAGGGACGTGTTGCACAAGCCAATACCAACTTACTTTCAGCTCAAAGTAACCTTAACGACAAAATTACAGCATTTGTAAGAATAGTTGGCTCTTACCCTCAAGATTTAAGAAAACCTAAAGTTGATGATACTTACATCGCTAAGTCGCTAAATGATGCGCTTGAGAAAGCCAAAGCCAATAACCCAACTATGTATTTGGCTTACCATGATGTGCAAGCCGCTCAATATCAATACGAACAAACCAAAGGCACTATGTTACCGACATTTACTGTCGAAGGCTCACAGAAATATGGTGATGAAATTGACGCATCTGATGGGGATACTGATGAGCTTAAAGTAATGCTTAAAATGAACTACAACCTGTACAACGGTGGTAGTGACGCAGCAGACAGTCGTTCAGCTGCCAGCCAAATCAGCAAAGCGAAAAATATTCGAGATAACGCCTACCGCTTATTAGAAGAAAGCACCCGTTTATCATGGAGTGCTAAAGAACTGGCGGAATCACAAGAAAAGTTTCTTCAACAACACGTAGATTCTGCGGCAAAAACCATCATCGCTTATGAGAAGCAATACAAAATCGGTAAACGAACCTTATTGGACCTATTAAACACCGAAAATGAGTTATTTGAATCTCGTAAAGCTTATTTAAGCGCACACTATTCTGGTATTATTGCTGATTATCGCCTATTGAATTCAACAGGTCTGCTTCTGAATGAGTTACGTGTTGCCATCCCTGATGAATGGGCTCGTTCGTCTAAATAAGGAAATATTATGAAAGCATTAACTCTTTCTTTATTGGTTTTACTATTGGGTGCATGTTCAAACCTAGAATCTGATCCACCGCCAATCGCCTTTCATTCAAAAGATTTGAGCGATTCAGATAATGACGGTGTGATCAACGCGCGTGATTTATGTGCTAATACTCGTAAAAACGCCGTGATTGATAACAATGGTTGCCCTACTGTTGTCCATTCAGAAGAAGAAAATAAACTACACATTTTATTTGCTAACGATTCAACCGTGATTCCTGCCGCTTATGATAAGCACATTAAGAATATGAGTAGTTTCTTAGATAAATATCCACAAACTCATATTGTACTTAATGGTTATGCTAGCCCAGTTGGCCCGGCAGAGCACAACAAGTACCTCTCGATACATCGTGCAGCGAATGTCTATAAAGCCTTGGTTGCCGCAGGCGTCAGTCCTAAACGTATTGAAACCGTAGGTTACGGTGACAGCGATCCAATTCAAGCAACATCGAGAGAAGAAACTATGACATTAAGCCGTCGTGTTACTGCCTCAGTGGTAGGGATGGATAGCAGCGTAGTAGAAAGCTGGACTATCTATGATCAACGTAAAGACTAAGAGATCTTTTCTCTCTTTCTCGCTTACCGCCTATCTTTTCTTAATCTTGTTAATCATTTCAGTGAGAGCTTCGGCTCTCACTGCTGTTGAACAACAAATCATTACCTTCAGTCATGAGCATTTTGGACAACGTGCTGGTTTACGAATCAAAGCATGGCTAGATCTCACCCATAACTTACAGAATCACTCCCTCTCTCTACAATTATCCGAAGTGAATAACTTTTTTAATCAATTAGTGTTTATTGATGATATAAAGTTATAGGGTGAAGATGATTATTGGGCAACACCGGTGCAGTTTCTTAATGCTGGCGGTGGAGACTGTGAAGATTTTAGTATTGCCAAATATTATACCCTGCGAGAATTAGGGGTAGATGACGAGAAATTGCGCTTAATCTACGTAAAATCACTGACATTAAACCAATTTCATATGGTCGTTGCCTATTATGAAACGCCAAGTTCAATGCCTTTAATTTTAGATAATATTGATGGCGAAATAAAACCGGCCAGTCAAAGAAGCGATCTCGTTCCTGTCTATAGTTTTAACGCCACTAACTTATGGATCACAAAAGGAGGCGCAGCTGGAAGCCAATCAGTGCCGGCCGGTAATGTCTCCAATTTAAGTATGTGGCAAAAATTACGTAAGCGAAGTCAGCATGACACTCATCACCCTATTATAAACTTGGATCAATGATGCTATGAGTCTATATAATAAATTTCAAATTTGGTTATCGATAACCTTCTTAATATTGACGACATCGGTTTTTGGCTTACTACTCCACTCTAGCCATACTTACCTGAAGACTCAGCAAAAGATTGAGATGACGAACATGATCAGCGCATTGAATATTGCGCTAACTCCGTTCATTCATCAAAAAGATAAAGTGGGTTTAGAGTCCGTCATTAATGCCTCTTTTGATAGTGGCTTCTACGGTTCTATCACACTCAAAATAAATGATAGCAATACCCAAATTCAACGTAAGAATCTTAATCAAAATTCTGACTCACCTGAATGGTTTCAAAAAATTGCGCCTTTTGAAGAGCTAACAGAATCTCGCGTATTAATGGATGGTTGGATGCAAGCCGCAACCTTAACTGTCACCAATAATACGGCAACAGGTTATGACCAATTATGGGCGCTGACTCTACGCTTGCTCACCGCATTTATTATTAATTCATTACTTGCTGCAATCTCGATGATCATCATACTTCGAGTCATGTTCAAACCATTAAAGGACATACAAAAGCGTGCGAATGAAATTAGCTTAAATAAGTTTGGCGACCCTATTCCTCAAGTCAATACTCGTGAACTCTCTGATGTGATACAAGCGATTAATTACATGAGTAAGCATATTGAAGCTCATTACTTACAATCGGCAAATGAAGTAAAACGCCTACGTATGCGCGCTTACCAAGATCCTGTTTCTGAGTTAAGTAATCGTGAATATTTCATCACTCAACTTGAACCATGGCTAACTTCTAACACCCATGATCATTGTGGTCTGTGGTTAATGAAAGTCGATGCCATTGAAGATGCGTATGAAAACAAAGAATTTGATAAAGCCGATAGCATGGTTAAAGAACTTGCTCAGAAATTAAGTTCATTTGTTGACGGAAGAAGTACCTTTTCTCGCTTTAGTCGTTCTGAGTTTATTTTACTGGTCCCTCATTGCCATTATGAGTATTTAGAACAAGTATCAGAGACCGCACTTAATCTCGTTAATGAATGGCAACCGAACGAATTAATTGAAGATAACTCAGCCTCTATTGGGATGATGGTTTTACATCATCAAACCGACATGAGAACAGTTTTCACCCAACTTGATAGCGCCCTAACTCAAGCTCGTCAACAAAGCGGCTTAAAAGCATTTTATATAATGAAAATACTATTTTTATATAATGAAAATACTATTTTGCCTGAGTTTACAAAGGGTAAAATGGAATGGCAGAACTTTGTTAAACAAGGTATTGAAAATCAACAGGTCAAAATTCGACTTCAACCAGCGATTAATAAAGAGCAACAAATCCTGCACTACGAGGCCTTTGCCTATATTGAAGTGGATAATATTATCTACACAGCCAATCATTTTATTACTGCACTAGAAGATAGTGATGTGGCCTATCAATTCGATAATCATGTATTAACGCTTGTGAGTAAGCAATTGGCTGCTAACCCAAGCAAGTCACCGATTACCGTTAATATAAGTAAAGATAGTCTTCATAATAGCCAATTTGTAGTCTTCTTAACTCAAATGCTAAAAGCTAACCCTCAACTTAGAGAGACGCTGGTATTTGAGTTTCCTGAGGTTTGCTTCACTAAGCACCTTGAAGAAACCAAAGTTATTACTCAATTACTACTCCAGCATTCGTTCAAGTTTGGTATTGATAACTTTGGTCATACTTTCAGCTCTATCGATTACTTACATCAAGTTCACCCGACCTATGTCAAATTAGATTTTACGTATACGAGCCAATTGGATGATCCGGCAAAATATGACCTTCTCGCTTCTATGACTCGCATCGCCAAAAACTTAGGCATTGGCATGATTGCAACTCATGTAGAGAATTTAAAGCAAATTGATCAATTAGTTGAGCTTGATATTCGACGCTTCCAAGGGTTCATTACCGATAAGCTAGAATTAAACGGCCATAAAAACGCTGACAAATAACCGTAAAAAGAAAACCCCCTGATAGAAAATATCAGGGGGTTTCTGGTACTAGGTTCTAATGATTAGAGCTTTAGATATTAAGCTCGATTAATCATCAGACTCTAGTACAACATCATCAATAAACACTTCTGTTTGGAATGCCACGTCGCCATTAACATCGATATTTTCAGTGCTGCTTAAATGAGTTAGAGCATAAACTTCCAAAGTTGTGTTACTGCCTGAATTAAAGGCTAATTCCACTTTACGGAAACCATTCGTATCATCGCCGTCAGAATCGATAGCATCATTCGTGAATGTCTTTGTTCTGACTGTGTTACCCGCTAGAGAACCAACACCCATATCTTTCACGCCCAACTCAAGTAAGTTTGGTGACTCATCGCCTTTCTCATCACGGTAATAAACCGTCAAAAGATAGTCGGTATCGGGTTCAATGTTAGGAATGATTTGGCTTACACCAGGCCCCGCTTGTAATGTTGAGCTTTCATTGATTGAAGGGTAAAACAAACGTAGAGAACCAGGATCACCTGAAGCGGTAATATTCGTTGCTTCAACCGCACCCAAACCTAACTCTGGCGTAGCATGCACCAACCAAGCACCACTGCTGTTGCCATTTAAAGCGAAACGAGTAAATGCACCATCAGCGACTTTGCCCATAGCGGGTACCGGTGTAGTATTTACAGGCGCTTTATCCGAGTTAGAAGAGCATCCAGCAAGCACCCCTGCAATAGCTAAAGCTAAGTAAATTTTTCTCATATTATATTCCCTTTCACACGCGATGAAATTGTTAACAAACCAGTCGTTTAAGCCAAATTATAGTTAACTAAAATACATTGGTCATAATTCCTGCCATTTTAACGAAATTTATAGGAAATATCTTCCATTATTAGGGATTTATTACACCTTAAAAATAAAGACTATGGGCTACGAACTAAAATGTATAGGTCAATATCCCTTAGCGAATAACCGCACCAATATATTGCTGTTTACCTGCATTCCTTGCACCAAATCACTATTTAATGAAAAGGTATTTCATTTTATTTCAAATCATGCTTTACCATGTTAATCTAATTGGTATAACAACTTTCGCACATCACAATACTTATTATCATTCGGCTTTAGACTCCAGCCCCTATTGCCATCTTTGCTTTCTTCGCTTAAGGCTATTACATGGAATTTTTAATTAACCTTTCTTTTGCTCAATGGCTTGGCTTTCTCAGCTTCGCCTTAGGGATTTCTACTTTTTATCAAAAGGATGACCGTAAGCTTAAAATTTTAATGGTGATATTCCAGCTGAATAACGTTTTACACTTCTACCTTTTGGGTTCAAATATTTCAGCAATCAGTACCCTTTTATCTTTCTTACGAACTGCCACAGCGATTAAGACCTCAAACAAGGTTGTGGCCGCCTTTTTTGTAATCATCAGTATTGCACTTGGTTTATGGATAGCGGAAGGGCCACTTGATTTACTCCCTATCGCAGGCTCAGTATTAGGCACCATTGCAGTATTTCTCCTAAAAGGGATTCAAATGCGAATTGCCTTTATCATCGGTGCGGTATGCTGGCTGGCCAATAATATTATTGTCGGCTCGATCGGTGGCTCACTCTTAGAAGCGACGTTATTAACCGTAAACTTATTTACTATCATGCGTTTATATCGCAATAAGAAAAAGTTGGAGTCTAACGAAGCGATAGAATCTCCTCTGTTGGATGAAAAGAAATAGTCCCAAAAAACAATAAAGGCGAAGTACTGTAAACCTCAGTACTTCGCCTCTTCATCGCTCACTTCAATTGAAGATCATTTACGACTTATGGTTTAACGTATCCCACAAACCGTTTATGTACATAATACCAAGCGCACGATCATATAGACCATAACCCGGTCTTGCCCACTTCTCTTCTCCCCAAATATGACGTCCATGATCAGGTCGAACATAACCTTGGTAATCATATTTATGCAGCGTTTTTACTACTTCGACAATATCAACCGAACCATCGCACGCGCGGTGTGAACTTTCGATGAAATCCCCATTTTCAAAACGCTTTACGTTACGAATATGCATGAAGTGTATGCGGTCATGGTAGCTTTCAATAATTGCAGGAATATCATTATCAATTGAACCTAATGAGCCGGTACATACGGTTAAACCATTATGAGGTCTATCAACGAGCTTTAAGAAGCGTCCGATATTTTCCTTATTAATGATGATGCGTGGCAGCCCAAAAATAGGGAAAGCAGGATCATCTGGGTGAATCGCCATTTTGATATTACATTCTTCAGCAACCGGAATAATTTGCTCTAAGAAGTATTGGAGGTTTTTCCATAAATCTTCAGCAGTAAAACCCTCGTATTGTTTAAAGGTGTTCTTTAGGTTAGCTAAACGCTCAGGCTCCCAGCCGGGCATGGTCACATCAGTGTTTTTAGAAATCGTCTCAATTAGCTCAATAGGGTCAATTTCATTAATCTTACTTTTTTCAAAAAACAAAGCATTTGAACCATCTGGCATTTTTTTATAGAGATTAGTGCGAGTCCAATCAAATACCGGCATAAAGTTATAACAAACGACTTTGACACCAAATTTAGCCAGCACTCGTAGCGTTTGCTTGTAGTTTTCAATGTATTGATCTCGAGTATCAAGACCCAGTTTAATATCTTCATGCACATTAACGCTTTCTACCACGTCAATATGAAAACCATATTCTTGCGCTTGTTTTTCGACTTCCGCCACACGCTCTGGTGACCAAAGTGCGCCTGCCGGCATGTCGTGCAATGACCAAACTACGCCTTCTACACCCGGAATTTGTTTAATTTGGTCTAAGGTGATTTTATCATTTCCTTCACCATACCAACGAAATGTCATTTTCATAATACTTACCCTTGCCTGCGCTTACACAGTTTGAATAAATTGTTGAACACTTTGCTTAGATCCGTGCTCAATCAGTTGATTTAAAGCATCTATTAACTGTGCTTTAAATATAGAATTACTTGCTAACTCAGCTGAAAATACCGAATCTAACGACAAAAATGCGCTGACGACATCTGATGTAGAATCACCATGCGCTCGCCATATCTCATTGAATGTCGCTTTTAGCGGATCGCGGATATCAATGTCTTCACCATTCTCATCCCTACCACTCACATACTTCATCCATGCCGCCACCGCGAGTACCAAGCCTGAAATATTGATATCATTTTCTAAACCAAACGCTATCGTCTGTAAAAAGCGTTGTGGTAGTTTTTGAGAACCATCCATCGCAATCTGCCAGGTACGATGCTGTAGCGCGATGTTTTGGTATCTTGCAATCAACTGATCTTTATAGGCTTCAAGATCAATCCTTTTACATCCACTGAAGGGCTAATCTCTTTATCCATTAAGTAACGGATAAATGCACTAAAACTTGGATCTGACATGGTTTCCGAAACGGTTTGATAGCCTGCTAAATAACCCAAGTACGCAATAGAAGAATGAGTGCCATTGAGTAGCCTTAGCTTCATATTTTCGAACGGAATAACGTCATCGGTCAGCATAATATTGGCGATAGAGGTTTTCCCAAGCCGGTCGCTCGTTATTAAACTTATCTTCAATCACCCATTGTAAAAAGGGTTCTGTGCTCACGCAGCAATCATCCTCTACCCCTAGTTGTTGGGATATTTTATTGATATCCGCTTGGGTCGTTTGAGGCACAATTCGGTCGACCATGCTGCAAGGAAAATCAATATTATCTTTAATCCATACCGCTAGCTCAGGATCAAGTTGCTGTGCAAAATCCAATACGACACGTTTTAATACATGACCATTTTCAGGTAGGTTGTCACAAGTTAATGGCGTGAATGGTGCAATACCTTTCTCTTTACGAGTTTTGATGGCAGAAACCAAAAAACCAATAGCGCTGTGTGGTTGGTCAATATGCTGCAAATCATGTTGAATTAACGGATGATTTGTATCTAAATGACCTGTCGCTGGCAAATGGCAATAGCCTTTTTCTGTAATTGTCAGAGAAACAATTTTCACTGTTTCGCTGGTCATATAACCAAGAATTTTCTCAACTTGATTATTAAAAAGCACCTCTTCAACGGCACCAATCACTTCAAGGTTAACCTGTTCATCTTGACCAACCGCAACTGTGTACAGGTTATCTTGGCTTGAGAACTCTTGCTCTAGCCCTGTTTCCGATTCAGGTTTACCAGCTGCTCGCCAATTATTGACGCCGACAATTTTCCAGTCGCCACCAAATTCTTTCATTGCGACATCGGTAATTAACGCCTGATGCGCGCGATGAAATGCGCCAAAGCCTAAATGCACAATACCAACTTTTGCATTGAGATTATTTTGACTAGGGAGTGAGCTTGCGGTGACATGCTCTAAGTTAACTAGATTCAACTTCATAATACGTTCGCCATTTCATATTGTTTTTTAAATTGACTGTTAAATATTCTTCTACAGCGCTAAACCAACTTAAAAAACAATAAGTAATTTGATTGGGATCTCTTTGGCTAAAAGGTAAATAATAAGGCTCAGGCTAACCTAATGCGTCGACCTGAACCTTACCTATTTCGGTTGTATAGCTAGACCATTGAATTACTTAGTATTTTGAATATCATTAAGCATATCGACAAGATCTGGGTTTTCTTTCTTAAACTTCTCGTAAACAGGTTTTACCGCTTCTTGGAACGATGCCGTATCACTGTCTATGAATGTGATGCCTTTGGTTTTTAGATCGGCCGTTGCATGGTCAACATAGTTCTTCCAGTTGACTTCTTGCTGCTTCGCCGTTTCTTTTGCCACTTTACGGATAGTTTCTTGCTGCTCAGGTGTCAGTTCATCCCAAACGCTAGTTGAGACCACAAGCACGTCTGGCACCATGGTGTGCTTGTCATAAGAGAAGGTTTTCTTCACTTCAAAATGACGAGAAGAGTAATATGATGGAATGTTGTTTTCTGCCCCATCGACTACCCCTTGCTGTAGCGCTGAATATAATTCGCCGTATGGTAGTGGAACCGGGGTTGCCCCTAGAGATTTGATGATATCAATCGCCAGTGGTGAGTTTTGAACACGGATCTTCATGCCTTTCAGATCAGCAGGCGTTTTGATTGCTTTATCGGTATAGAAACTACGTGCACCCGCATCTAGGAATGCCAAGCCAACAAAACCGTCATCACGAGAAGAGGCTAAAATTTTGTCACCAATAGGCCCATTCAGTACATCGCGATACTGCTGCTCACTGCTGTATAAATAAGGGAGAGATAAGATCTTATAATCTTTCGAAAATGACTCCAGCGGAGCAGCACTCACTTTAGTAAAGGCAACCGTGCCATTTTGCACCATTTGCAATAAGCTCGTTTCATTGCCTAACGTTCCATTGGCGTACACTTTTACCCTGATTTTCGTTTCATCTTTAACATGGTCAGCAAACCAACTTAACGATTGGTGAACTGGATGTTCAGTGGGTAGTGCATGAGCTAATTTCAATGTTTGAGCATAAACACTAGAGGTAAATGTTGCTCCAGCTAAGATTCCCGCAAGCATTAACTTATTCAGTTTCATATTATTATTCCCTTATTTGTTTCTACGTTATTGAACTTATTAAGATACATATCCCGCCAAATGAGGTAGCCACATAGTTAGTGATGGCACCATAATGATCAGTCCCAAAGTTAGAACCATAATTAAGAATAAAGGTATTAACTTAGGCACTACATCGCCGAGCTTATTACCAGAGACACTACAGCCCACAAATAGAGCCGTACCAACTGGTGGAGTACAAATGCCGATACAAAGGTTAAATACCATGATGATGCCAAATTGAATTGGGTCGACGCCAAGCTCAACGGCGATAGGTAAAAATATCGGTGTGAAGATCAGAACCGCTGGAGACATATCCATGAATGTCCCCACCACTAATAAAATCAAATTCATTAGCAGCATAATAACCAGCGGGTTGGTTGAATAATTAAGAACGAAGTCTGCAATCGCACCCGGAATATCAGCATTGGCCATAGACCATGACATTGCCGAAGACGTTGCAATCATCAGTAATACGATAGAAGTCGTAATCACACTATCAAGTAAGATAGGCGCTAGATCTTTAAACTTTAATTCACGATAAGCAAAGCCTAGAATTAAGCTATAAACCACCGCAATAGCTGAGGCTTCCGTTGCAGTAAACGCCCCACCTAAAATACCGCCCATAATAATTAACACTAAAAATAAGCTTGGAATAGCATCCCAAATCACTTTCATTGTTTTTTCTTTTTGAACGATTTTCTCTTGTGGGATCTTGTATTTTTTGCCCAATAGCAGAATACCAATCATAATTCCCAAGCCCATTAAAAGACCCGGAATATAACCAGCAATAAAGAGATACTGCACTGAAGTACTGCTCACTAAAGCATATAAAATCAAGATATTAGAAGGTGGAATTAGCAACCCCGTTGGACAAGAGGCAACATTCACCGCAGTCGAGAAATCTTTCGGGTACTTATGCTTCTCTTGCAGTGGTTTCATTATCCCACCAACCGCTGCGGCAGCCGGCAGCAGAGCCCGATAAAGAGCCAAACATCATATTGGCAATAACATTCACATGAGACAGTGAACCTGGAAGCTTACCGCCGAGCAACATAGCGAAATTAATCAGCCTATTCGCTAAACCGCCTCGATTCATTAAATTCCCAGCCACAATAAAAAATGGCAAAGCTAATAAACCAAAACTATTTAGCCCATTGGTTAATTGTTGTGAAACTAAGATCGACGCTTTATCAATTGGGAAATCAATGAATATTGTCAGTAATGCCGCGCCACCAATCGCAAATGCAATCGGAATACCTATTAATAAAAATATTGCTAACGATCCAAATAGAACCACAATTGGCAGTAAATCGTAGACCATATCAGGCATTGAATTGATGTAGTCTTGAGTAAATATTAAATCAACCAGTGTCATGATATTTCCCTCAGCGAACTATTTGATATATTGATTTGAGAATATCAATACATGCGTAGTAGCAGATAATGACACCCGAAAACGGTACCACCGTGTAGACATAACCAATTAAAAGTTGATGCCCACCGATAGATAACCCAGGAGAGACTTGATTGTGATGCAGCGTCGTCTGATCTGCTCCAGCCAGACTGGACACTTCATTAAGCGACATTTTGATTTTCAAAGTTAACTGGGCTTAGATACCCAAGAGCACTGTGCCTTCTTGTCCGATTATAATCAACCTCTATGTATTCAAAGATCGTTTGGCGCATCTCGTCTCGCGTCATGATCGGCTCATACTGGATCGCTTCAACTTTCAATGAATGGAAGAAGCTCTCAACACAAGCATTATCCCAGCAGTTTCCTTTCCTACTCATACTTTGCTTTAGATTATAAGCAGTTATGATGTCTCGATAATCTTTTGAGCAGTACTGACTACCTCGGTCACTATGAACGATAACCTGCTCAGGGAACCCTCGACGGAACAAGGCCATTGATAACGCATCGCAAACCAGAGTTGCCGTCATTCTGGTATCCATAGACCAACCGACTACTTGCCTGGAATAAAGGTCAATGATTACCGCCAAATACAGCCAGCCTTCGCTTGTCGCAACATAGGTGATGTCTCCCGCCCACTTTTGATTCGGAGCCTCTGCCTTAAAATCCTGAGCCAGCAGGTTCGGAGCAACTGGCATTTTATGTTTGCTGTCCGTCGTACACTCAAACTTACGTGTCGCTTTCGGCGTTAAATCCTGCCGCTTCATACTGGCGGCAATGGTTTTAACATTACGGCTATCACCGTTCTCAGCCAGCTCTTTCTGGATGCGTCTTGAGCCATCACGACCTTTGCTATTATCAAAAGCCTCTTTGACCTTCGTATCAAGCTCTTGGCGAGTTACCTCGCGCTGGATGGCCTTGTGGCGATGCTTAATCCAGTAATAAAACCCACTTCGTGAAACACCGAACACCTTAGCCATGCGGGCAACTCTGAAGCACAGCAGGTGTTCGAGCATAAATTCGTAGCAATCTACTTTAGGTTTTTCGCGAAGTAGGTGGCGGCCTTTTTTACTATATCTAGCTCTTCAGCTTGCTCAGCCAATTGTCGTTTGAGTTTGGCAACTTCAGCGGCTAGATCTTTTTCCCGCTGACTGGTACTGGTGTCGCTCTTAGCTGACTTACGCCAACCATAGATCTGGGATTCGTGTAACGACAGTTGTCTCGCTGCCGCAGCTACTCCCACTTTCTCTGCTAGCTTCAGGGCTTCTGCTTTAAATTCAGGGGAATGGATAATACGTTTTTTCTTGCTTGTCATGGTTCACCTCGTTAGTGATTGTACTCACTTAACTCGGTGTCCAAAACTGCTGGTGCGGATCAATAATGGCCTGACAACTCGCTTGAATCGCTTTAGACATCGTACTATCGAGTAGACCCAACTCTTCGTTAGCTTTAGCAGCGGCTTGTTTGATCATGGCAACAGATTGAATAAAACGAGGAGGCATGGTCAAAGAACTGATTGAAAAATTATCGACGGCTCGTTGAGTTTGAGCCTGATATAAAGCATCTTTGGGGACTTTTACCTCTCCCATGCTGTCATGTTCGGTACGGTAAAAAGTATTGGAGGGAACAGAAGCCATAACATCATCCTTAAATTGTGATGGAATGGCTTCAGTGTCGAACCTATTTGGCCGATATGCAAGTTATCATTGTGATAAGGGAAGATGATTCAACGCTCACCAGTTATCGATTAACGTTGTTTTTCAAATTGCTGAACATCATCGGGGATCACAACCCAATTTTGCTTTTCGCTTGTCCATACATGCATCGTCGGTACAATCATACGTGTATCGTCTAAACTGGCCGCCGCCTTGAATTTGATCATTTCAGGCACGGCAGGGTTTAATTGATAAATACGATTACCGCAACCAGCACAGAAATGACCGATATTTTCATTGCCGCTGTCTGCAGTGCGGCTGGTTTGCTTTAGCTCACCTTGAATATCAATATCCTTTGCATCCAGGACACAAGTGATACTAAACGCACTGGTGGATAATTTTTGGCATTCTTTACAATGGCAAGCCATTACTACTTTAGGTGCCGCTTTCAAGGTAAAGTTCACACTACCACACTGACATTGGCCTTTTACTGGATAACTGACATCCGTCATAACTCGATTCCTTATTCAACCGGTAGATCATGGTTTGCGCCCCATTCAGCCCAAGAGCCATCGTATACGGCTAGGTTAGTATAGCCACAAAGATAAGCCGCCATCAGGACAATACACGCCGTTAAGCCTGAACCACATGAAAATACTTGCTGTTTTGAAGCATCTAAATGCTGTTCAAGTAGTGTTTCCAGCGCCTCGAGTTTCTTGAATTGATGCCCTTCAAGTACCGAACTAAAAGGTAGGTTAATTGAAGATGGAATATGTCCAGATCGCATCCCTTCACGAGGCTCTGCGACTTTACCTAAAAATCGCTCTTGCGAACGCACATCAATAATTTGAATATCATCGTTTGAAATCGCCGCTAACACATCATCCACATTAAACACTTTCTGCGCTTGATAGTTTGCATTCACATTACCCATCGCTCTATCTATATCAGTATAAGAATCCACTAATGGGTAGCCCAATGATTGCCATAATGACAGTCCACCGTCTAAGACATAAACGTGCTCAAAGCCCATGGTTTTAAATATCCACCAAGCGCGAGGAGCGGAATATAAACCTCGAGCATCATAGAGCACCACCACACTATCTTGATTAATGCCTAGCTGACGAGCTTGTTCGATAAACAATTCAGGGCTTGGCATGGTATTTGGTAGTGGATTGGTTAAATCAAGGAAAACATTTTCGATATCAAAAAGCTGAGAGTTAGGTAAATACTGACGAGGCAATTCTAAGGCTTCACCGACCACGGCATGTTGAGTTGTCGTATCAAGAACAACGACATTATCGTCAGAAAAATGATCAAAGAGCCAAGTTGCAGAAACTAAAGGATAATCAGAGTTCATGGCGGTAATCCTTGTTGATTCACATTACATATAAAAATCAGGGTTTTGGATCAAAACTGTACCAATACAATTAAGGGCAACTAATAACCAAAATACAAACTGAAAACGAAACTTACTGGTTTTATGGCGAAAGAGGTGCTGAGCTAACAACGCGCCCGGCCATCCACCTAAAAAAGCAAGTATGTGTAACGTTTTTTCTGGGGTGCGCCAATTACCTTTGATTGACGCTCGTTTGTCTTTCCAATAGACAATAAAAGTGACAAAACTCAGGATTAAGCAGTAAATTAATCCAGCTTGCAGGGTAATCATTAAAACGTACTCTTTTAAGGGGAGTGTAAAATTGATATACGAATAATACTCCACCCCATGACTAACTACTATAGTTTGACTTTAGAGCACTTCATTACCAGAAGACTTACCCTGCGAGAACAGCTTAATGTTACTTAATGTCGTATCAGCAATATTGGCTAATGCTTCATTCGTTAGAAATGCCTGATGTCCGGTGAATAAAACATTATGACAAGCGGATAAACGACGGAAAATATCATCGGTAATAATGTCATTGGATTTATCTTGGAAGAACAATTCTTTCTCATTGTCATATACATCAAGTCCCAATGCGCCAATTTTTCCGGCTTTTAGCGCTTCAATGGCATCTTGTGAATCCAGTAGACCACCTCGGCTGGTATTGATAATCATCACTTTATCTTTCATTTTACTAAATGATTCAGCATTTAAGAGCCGGCGATTTTCTGATGTTAAAGGACAATGCAGTGTGATCACATCCGATTGCTGATAAATATCGTCAAGCGAAGAGTAAGTTGCGCCAATCTCATTTGCGGCATCACTAGGGTATGGGTCGTAGCATAAAACATTCATACCTAGTCCTTTTAAAATACGCATAATGGCTAAGCCAATTTTACCAGTACCAATCACGCCTGCGGTTTTACCATAAAAGTTAAATCCAGTTAGACCTTCTAAAGAAAAGTTAGCATCACGGGTACGCTGATAAGCTTTATGGAAACGACGATTTAAGCACATCATCATGCCTACTGCATGTTCCGCAATGGCCTCTGGTGAATATGCTGGCACTCTTACAACTTGTAATCCCAATTCTTTTGCAGCTTCTAAATCAACACGGTCAAATCCGGCACAGCGCATTGCAATCAGTTTAGTGCCTTGCTTTGCCAGTTTCTCTAGTACAGGACGACTTAAGTCATCATTAACAAACGCACAGACGACTTGAGAATCTTCAGCAATTGACGCGGTTTTTAAATCCAGTTGAAAATTATAAAAATGACATTCATGACCATGGTTTTCATTCGCCTGACAAAATGATGCTTCATCATACGATTTTGTGCTAAACATTGAGATTTTCATCCGATACCTCTGATTTAAAAATTAATCAATCTAGGTCAATACTACGCCTCTGAAGCCCACATACACAAATAATTGAAAGCCAAATATACAAAATTCATATAATAAAAAACCAGCACTAGGCTGGCTTTCATCTATTACTCATAAAGAGAAGCATGACACATCAATCGTGAGCCAGTCGTTCGACATGCCATGCGTTCATTCTTTTCATCGACATTACTGACAGCAATATAATCGCCCCGCCGCCCATTACACAGATCACCGCATAAGGAGCCGTTAACGAGGTTTGTTGAATCAAGCCCGCCAATAATGACGCGCCGCTCATTTGAATAAAGCCAAGCATTGCCGCCGCGGTTCCAGCGCGTTCGCCAAAACCAGATAATGCCATGCTGGTTGCCGGACCAAGCAGCAAAGCAAAGCCAATACATAGCAATGCCATTGGTAGCATGAAACCTGCCGCTGCTGCCAATGGTGAAACAAGCCCAGATTGCTGGACCGCAAATTGTAAAGCCGCCGAAACGATAAATAATGATAATGCAAAGATAACGGTTGGGCGATTACCAAGCTTTTTGATCACCCATGGTGCGCCAAAGCAAGCACCGATATTAATCAGTGCATTGACACCAAACAAACCACTAAACGCTAATTCCGACATTCCTAAATGTCCAATCAACCACACTGGTGAGTAAGACACGTAAGTTAAAATCGCGCCCATGCCTGTCATGCAGCAAATGGCATAAAAAAGAAAGTGTCGATCCATCAATACTGGCTGATAACGAGCCCAACGGTACAGAGCGCCGTCACTGACCGTATTCGCTGGTCGTGTTTCCGGGAAGCGAAACGCCACCATGCATAAAATCAAAATCGAATAGCAGGTCATAAATACAAACGTTGAACGCCAACCAAAATGCAGTGCTAATACCCCACCTAAGGTTGGAGCTAATGCTGGTATCACACAAATCGCGCCATTGAGGTAGCTATAAATTTTTGCCCCATCTTTTACGCTGTAACAATCTCGAACCGCGCTGAATACGACAATTGAAGTCGAGCAAGCCGCTAACCCTTGTAGTACTCGAGCAATTTGTAACAACTCAAACTCTTGTGCTACGGCGGCTAGAACACTACTCAACCCGTATAAAATGACACCAAACAACGCAACTGGTCGGCGACCAAAACGGTCAGCAAGCGGGCCAATCACAATCTGGCCTAATCCCATTGCGAACAAAAATAGAATTAAAGTGGATTGAACTTCACTATTGGAAACAGAAAATTCCGCCGCCATCGTCGGGAGAGACGGTAAATAAATATCGATAGCTAATGGGCTAAGTAACACCATCGCCATTAACATAGGTAATAAGTTGCGTTGCATCGAATTCTCGTAAAAGTTG
Organism: Vibrio rumoiensis; assembly: GCF_002218045.2. Lineage (NCBI taxonomy): Bacteria > Pseudomonadati > Pseudomonadota > Gammaproteobacteria > Vibrionales > Vibrionaceae > Vibrio > Vibrio rumoiensis. The sequence continues at coordinate 430,315 of NZ_AP018685.1, read as the reverse complement.
GCACATCAGATAAGGCCGCTAGTGTAGCGCTTAGATGTTATGAATAGAAATGGTATAATAGCTAAAGACAATTTCCCTAAAGGAATAACAGTGAATTTAGATAAACTAGCCAGAATCGATCTTAACTTACTCGTAATTTTACAAGTTCTGATTGAAGAACAAAGTGTTACGCGTGCGGCAAGTCGTTTGAATTTAAGTCAATCGGCATTAAGTAAAAGCTTAAACCGTCTACGCGATACACTAGAAGATCCCCTCTTTCAGCGTACTTCTCATGGTTTAAAACCAACCGCTCATGCCCTCGCATTAGCCAAAATTTTGCCGAGCGTACTCCAAGACTTATACCAAATCACTCAACCACCCACGTTTACCCCAGAGACGAGCCACCGTAAGTTTAGTTTTTCTATGGTTGAAAGTGCCTACGAAACCTTGATTCCCTCTTTTATTGGGTCATTACTTAACCAAGCGCCTAATATTCAACTTGATTCTTATCTATGGACTGGCCAATCGTTTAACGACTTGCAACACGGGCAAATCGATTTTGGTATTGCTGGGCGGGATTTGCATCCTCAATCAGAATTTAGTGTCGGCAAGCTACCCGAAGGCATTGAGCACCAAACCTTATTTAAGGATCAACAAGTTTGCTTGGTACGAAATGATCATCCCGTATTAAAAACAATTAAAGAGACTGACTGGACATTAGAGCACTATTTAGCGTTATCACATGTGCAAGTTCGTTGCGAAGGTAAGGAATGGTGGGCGTTAGATTACTACCTCGCAGAATTAGGTCATCATCGTAAAATTAATACTACTGTGCCGGATTTTTATGGCGCGGCGAGCGTATGTGCTCATACTGATTTGATCTTCACCCTACCCTCAAGCTTTGCTAGCCACGCACTAAAGCTTTATCCGCTGACTCAATTACCGCTACCATTTGAATTTATGCCAATGGCTTATGTATTGCTGTGGCATGAAAGAAATAATCAAGACCAAGGTCATCAATGGATACGTGAGACGATATGCCAATCTATTCAACAGGCCGGACTGCCGTACCAACCTACCTCATTATCATAAAACAACGGATTGCCCCGAATTCAACACCAAAACAATGTAAAAAGGAGCTCAAGTGAGCTCCTTATTAACTAAGTACAATTACTATACGTGCATAGTGGTTTATGGCACACCGTGACCTTTCGACGCAATCCACACTCTAAACCATTGCTCACGGGTTAATTCAATGCTTAGAGCATCAATCGCAGTTTGAACTCGCTCAATTTTACCAGAACCAATGATTGGCATTGGCTTAGATGGCAAACGACGAACCCAAGCATAGATCACTTGATCAATACTTTGTGCGCCGACTTCTTCACGAATCGCTTCTAGTTCATCACGTACGCGAATATGTTGCTCTTTTAAACCATTAAAAATAGAGCCACCAGCAAGGCAAGACCAAGCCATTGGCTTTACACGCAATTGTTGAAGCAAATCTAGAGTACCGTCATCAACTACATCAAAATTTAATGGGTTAATTTCAACCTGGTTGGTCACTAACGGCGCATCTAAACGAGATTGAAGTAACTCAAATTGACGAGGTGTAAAGTTAGACACACCAAAGTGCTTCACTTTACCGACTTGTTTTAGCTCAGAAAATGTCTCAGCCACTTCATCCGCATCCATTAGTGCATCCGGGCGATGAATTAATAGCACATCAATATCTTCAACTTGTAAGCGCGCTAATGAGTTATTGACTGATTCAACAATGTGATTCTTGCTGGTGTTGTAGTGATTCACTTTCCAATCGGGATTTTATCGCCGCATAATTTGATATCGCATTTAGTGACGATCTCAATTTGATCACGCATGCTTTTATCGAGAGCTAATCCTTCACCAAATAATTGTTCACACTCGTAGTAACCATAAATATCCGCGTGGTCGACCGTGGTCACACCGAGTTCAACATGTTGCTTTAAAAATGTTAAACGTTCTTGTGGTGTCATTCCCCAATCGCCTAAGCGCCAATAACCTTGCACTAGCTCTGAAAATTCAGGCCCTTGAGGTGCTATTTGTTGTTTTTTCACTGCAACCATTTGGTTGACTCCCTGTTGTTTAACCTCAGATGAGGATATTTTGAATTCGATGAAAGCCTATGACTACTCTCGATTTTTATCAATCCTATGGCGTTTTTCATCTAGGTACAATGGCTAATTTAAAAAGCTAACATCACGGTAATGCAGGTTATAGAATGTTTGATCTTAGTAGCGTTTTCCAGCTAATACGATGAATGTATGAAACCGTTTCTTGCTCCTACCCATAAAAATAGCCTCACCAATTGTTTCTCGGTGAGGCTATCTGTATTACTGCAAACTTAAAATGACATTAGCCATCGGTTGGTTTCATTGAGTTTGGATCAAACAAGTCATTAATGATATGACCTGCTGAGCTTGTGTCATGCAGCCCTGATAAATCCATTCCCATTCCAGATACATCCGGTTGGTCAAGATGCTGGGTAGACGCTAAATCATCCGCTGATGCTTCTTCCGGCTTACCAATATCTGCTGCCGATGAAGGTGCTGCCTCACCTAGTAATTTATCCATATCAAGATTGCCATTCTGATCGTCTTGATCAAGCAAATCTGACACATCAAAGTCAGAATCACTGTGCAGCATCATCACATCATCTGTCATTTCCATGCCTGACATATCGCTATCTAGGCCGCCATCTAGACCATTGGCAGCAAGATGATCCCAATCAAAACTGTCATCATCATCGCCAAAGAATCCATCATCTTGATTTGCATCATCCGCGTATATTGAGCTATCACTCGCGTCGTCATTTGAATACAAGCTATCTTGCTCGCTATCAAAATCATCACTTGAATCATCAGCATTCAGCGCATCATCATCCGCCAACGCTGTCTCATCATCTTGTGAAGACTGCTCAAAGTAATTTGAACTATCCTCGTTACTTGCTAACTCATCCGTATCATTTTCATGATCAAATGGGTTATCAGCTAGCGACAAGTCTTGGTTAGCTAAATCATCTTGAGTGGTTGCGTCATGCACGTCTTGTTGAAGTTCAGATACTTTATCCGCGACAGTTTCACCAATATTATCTTGAGAAAGCGCTGATACTTCATCAACGATCGCGTGTAAATCATCCGATAGTAGATCAGCATTCTCGGCTAATTGCTCTGCCATTTCAGGGTTTGCGGCTAATAAATCCGCCACATTTTGACCTTCTACAGCATGTTCCGCATCACCCACTGCCGCGGCTTGTACATTCTCAGCGTTGTTAGACGAAGCCGATGAATTATTTTGACCTGCATCATCACGCTGTGAATCTAACCCTGTGGTATTAAAGCTTGCGGTAGAAACATTATGCTCGGCCACCACACGGTTATCCGCAGATTTAGTCACTACTGTAAATTCAGTCGTGGTTGATTCAGCTTGTTGGTGTACATAAGCCTCTGCAACTTGATCTGGTGTTAATGTGACAGAGCCATCTTCAGCAACCGTCCCTAAAGGTTGGTTATCTGCATCCACAATTTGAGCACCATCTAGGTGGTTTAATTGCAGCGAATCGCCTTCTTCTGCAGCAACAGCAGCGCCTAATAGTAACGCTGTTAAAGGTATCGCTGATGTTGCATTCACTTGTGATGTTGCTGATGCCAGATGACTACGTAAGTTCTGAGCTGGCTCTGTTGGTGTATAAGTTGCGTTATAGCTAGAAGCTTGCTCACTAGGTTCATCTGATTCTGTGCTTACAACATCAGTAATGGTGATCGTGCTTTCTGTTGTTTCTTGATTCTTACCATCAGCATCACCGTTATCTGTCGTCGTCATAGTGATAGTGTCATCGCCACTGTAACCATCATCTGGTGTATAGATAATACCGCCATCAAGTACGGCATTGATATCATCTAATGAACCTTCGATAGTGTAAGTACCATCACCACTTTCAGTAATAGTTAGACCTGATGTGTCCGTACCTTCTGGTAAAGATAAACTGCCATTTCCAGCATGTAACTCAACAGTAAAGTCACCCTTACCTTCCGAGGCGTCCACATCACTAATTTGTAAACCTGTGATCGTAGTGACACCATCAGCAGACGCTGGAACGGAGTCAGGTACTGTATTCACCGCTGCATCATTTTCTGCCTTCACATCAATATCAACTGTGACGTTTTCGACAGGGCCAGAGGTATCACCGTTATCATTACCTTGGATAGCAAGATCAAGGGTTCCGTCCCAATCTTCGCCAGCCACAGTCATGTTGTCAGAGTTACCATCTTCTGGTGGGTAAAAGATGATGCTATCCAGATCCGAACCATCTGAAACGATCGTTACCGTACCATCTGGATTTTGAATAATTTCACCATCTGAGCCTTCTGGGAATCCAAAAGTCGCACCATCAGGCACATTAGAAATGGTCACTTGAACTTGCTCTGGTGCATCTTCCTGAACATTACTTGCAGGATCCGTTACGCTATTTTCATCATCAACGGCATGTGCATTAATATTGATCGTTATGCCATTCGCCACATCTTCATCACCAGAAACAGAAGCATCCACATCGGTATTCACTGCATCTGCTTTTGCATCAACATGGATATTAACAGGTACGTCTTTCTCAACAGGATCACCATTATCATCTGTTGTGTAGACTTTAAGTGTCAGGTCAATATCACCACTAAAATCATTTGGTGGCAGAATACTCAAACCTGATAAATCAAAACTTTGGCCATCATCACTAATTACATCAGGGATAGACCAAACGCCACCCCCCATATTATTAGCGCCTTCAATGACGAAGCCATCTGGCACGCCGGTAATACTGACAGAAACAATCTCTTCCGAGCCATCCATATCAGTCACATTACCGTTAAAATCACCAAATGAAATCGATGTCCCTTCGTCACCTGTAACTTGAACAGGATTATCATCGGTAGCGACTTCACCATTGATTTCAATATCATCATTTACGGCATTAACATCAAAGCTTACATTCTGCTCAAACGAACCACTATTACTGACTTCCTCACCATCAACCATTGCCGTATCAGTCACATCCGTTGTCACGGTAACATCAACAGTGCCGCTGAAATCTGGAGCAGGTTGGAAATAAATTGGGTCATTCGGGTCAACATGAATTTCACCATTGGCATCAGGTTGAATCACATCACCGTTTGCGTCGACAAATTCACCTTGTGATGGATCAACTAATTTAATTGTCACATCGGTAATTTCTTCATCGCCGCCATTATCTTTACCACCGTTATTTTGGTCGCCAATAACCGTACTTAAATCTAACTCAATTAGGCTATCTTCATCGCCACCGCCAGTGATGGTGACGTCTGGAGCATCTGCAACAGGGTCAACATTAACCGTGATATTCATTGAGCCTTCATTAGACTGGCCCTCTCGTTATCAGTTTCCACAACTTTAACGGGAATATCGATATCACCAGCATAATCTGGTGGTAAGTATAGAATCACATCTGGTGGTAACGTTATTGAACCATCAGCATTCGGGGTGACACTAATGACATACTCACCCGTTTGCTCGTTGTACTCCATACCACCAATCGTGGCACCTGGAGGCAAATCATCGGCATTAATAATGATCGAAGTGGTATCGTTATCCAGATCAGAGACGCCATCACCATCAGTATCATCAGTGCTAATCACCAAACCATCAGAAATTAACTCACCTATATTGACGCCACCTTCTTGATCTTCTGAAGCATCGACTTGTTGATCTTGAGTCGCATCATCATCAATATCGCCGGCAGCTGGTGGAGTATAAGTACCGCCACCGCCATCATGTTCATCAGTAAAGTGAAGAGTAATATCGGTTTCTTTGATTATTGTCTCACTTTCCGAGTTAGCATCATCACCCTGGTCTTGTACGGTAACACTGACGTGTATAGTCACATCCCCATCAAACCCACGAGGCGCTTTAATCACGATATCATCGAGTTGATCTTCAGTAATCGTAAACGAACCATTGCCGTTATTTACCGCACCTTCAACCTGGAAACCATCGGGCAAATCATCTGGGAAGGTAATGATCACTTTATTGATTACTTCATCACTTGAAGTGTCATCATTGACCCAATCTAAGCTGTTACCACCTGAGCTACCATTAACTACATCGTTAACTGACAAGTGAATTTCATTTGACCACTCATCATTAGGGTCTTGGTCTTCATATACATCCTGAATTCCGTCACCATCGGTATCTGTAATCGCATTACCGTCAGCATCATCGATAACCAACTTACCACCATCATTCACACCATCACCGTCTTCTTCGACGACCGAGGTAACATCCACATCTAAATTGCCATGGATTGTGGTTTCATCATAGTTATCATCTGGATTTTCAGTATCTGAATCTCGAATCGTGACATCCGTGGTTAAATGCAAATCACTATCTGCATCTTCTGGCATGCTAAGATACAAGCCGCTTTCTTGGGCTTCTGCTAATTGTTCTGGTGTTAAGGTAATTGAACCGTTTTCATCAGGGTGAGTACTTCATCACCAATAACGATTGCATAACCATCAGGATAATTCTCAAACCCATTAATGGTTAATCCAACCACTTTTTCGCTGCCGTCATTATCGACAAACTGCGCAGTAGGATCCCAATTCAGTTTAACTAACTCATCTTCATTACCCGTTGATGTGGTGTTGTATTCCTCTAGGTCACCATTCTCATCTCTACCGACGCCATCAACGACAGGATTAACATTAATATGGATATCATATTCAAATTCTTTCGAAGCACCGTCATCTTCCGTCACCACAATACGTACTGGAATATCAATATCATCCGCGCTATTGCTATCGGTATGAATTTGAATACCGTTCAATGAATCAACATCAAATTGGTATAAATCTGGATTGGTTGAAACGAGTGTCGGTTCTAATGGATTACCATCAGCATCGCTAAAATACACCTTCTGGGATGTCTTGTAATGTTGTGAAAGTGATTTTTCAGATGAATCTGTATCTTCCGATACTGCGCCATGCCCATCGGTGTTTGTGTACTCACCAGAAATAAAGCCGAAATCTATCGTAGCTGTACCATCTTCATCCACTGTGGTTGAGATCGTTTTACCATCATCAGAAACCTCCCAATCACCATTGGCAATAATGGATGGGTCATCAACAACACCGTGCATATCGACATTGATTTCAGTGCTATCTTGGCCAGCCCAAGTATCTTCATCATTCAGATCCGTATCACTCAGATCGGCGTTATCAACCGACATTCCATCAACGGTAAAAGTAAAATCGTCATTACTTTGTGGCGGTGGCATGATGACAGTATCATCAATATCATCGAAAGAAATCACATAGAAACCGTCTGCATTTGGCTCTAGTTCTACAGGGTTCCCTTCATCATCTACGCCCCATACTGTCGCGCCTTCTGGTAAACCTGAAATACGCACAAAGTAACTTTCTGAACCATCGTCATCGACCGAAGTATGCGCCTTGGTAATCACATCCGATAACTGAATAGCAGTATCTTCATCGACTTTGATGTTGTTATTCGTACTCAAGCTGACTTCATCAGCATCTGGAGTCACATCGATGACAATCGTTTGGTGATCAGATTCGGCTGTTTCTTTGCCATCAACCGTATCGCCACTTTCGGTACTGGTTCCCCAAGCATCGATTTGCATTTCACCTGACCAGTCATCCGCAGGGTCAACTTCCACTTTATCGATATCATCAGCTGAAATGGTATATACACCATTTTCATCCGGCTCTATTTTTACTCCATCAACATAAATGTCCCCTTCACCTTCTTTTATTTCAAGGTGGTATTCTAGGGTTTCTGAACCATCATTATCATTCAGATCAACATCTATATTCAGTTTTACATTGTCACTGTCTTCACCGGTCTCATAATAGAGATCAGTGTTATCCATATCCCATGTTGGTGTATCGGCAACACCTTCAACCGTGATGTTGAAGTTGCCATTGATTGTCTGACCGGATTGTTCTGAATCGTTATCAATAACTTCCGCTTGTACACCAAATTCTAAGTTACCATCAACGGTTGAGAAATCTGAATCGGGTACAAACGTTACACCAGACAGTTCATAGCTATAAGTTCCATCACCATTATCGACTAAACTAAATGCATCTGCTGGTATGATGAAATTGCCATCAGCGTCAGTTTCAAGTGGCTCACCATCGTACATAAACTCACCATGAGCGCCTCCTTCTGGAGGTGTTATGACAACGGTACTCTGTTCTGGGTTATCAGGGTTGATGATGGTCTCTCCTTCATCCCTATCACCCACGTTCAATTGCATTTCAATCGGAATGCCATTTGGAGTCTCATCTGGCACGCCATCCAGATTATCAAGACCCGTTGTATCTGTGCGCCCATCTTCCTCATGGCCACTATAGCTACCACCATTAATTTCCCAGCTTGGGCCTTCATCAGTAACATTAACCGTCACTTCAGCGGTATCAGTGTCGCCATCACCATCCGTGATCACAAATTCAAAGTCACCACTGTAATCTTTGCCATCATGATCTAAATTATCGACAGGCTCGAACTTAATATCACCATTTTCTGACACATATAAGGTACCAATACTTTCACCACCATCCGTTACAGGAACGGCATAATAAGCTTCGGCAGCGTCACCCGTATCAGAAATGTTTCCATCTGAGTCGATATAAACGGTGTCATAATCACCATCTTTTAGCTCAATAACATTGCCATTACTGTCTTTAATACCGGTAACAGTGGCACCATCAGCCCCTTCATTAGCAATAATATTGCCTAAATCTTGTAGGCCTGAACCTTCTTCAATCGCTTCACCAGACACATCTTGCGCAGTTGGTACATCATCATTAACAGTAACATTGACATCAATTGTATTACTGCTATCACCATCATCATCGACGCCATGGATAGGTATAACGATATTGGTCGATTGTCCACCATTGCCATTATCAAGTGGTTGATCAATCGCGCCTGTCACTTCAAAGGTATAGCTACCATTAGTGTTATCAAAACTGATTTTGAAGACATCATCGTCCGTTGGGTTACCATTATCATCGACTAGCACACCTGAATATGTGCCATCACCGTTATCAACTAAAATAACGTCGGTGCCACCCGAAGTTATGTTGCTATTGCCTTCACTATCTGAGTTTTTCTCATTAAAAGCATTAACATCAATTTCATAGTGATTCACTTCATCACTACCTGAATCAATAGTAATCGTGCCGGTTGCTGACTCACCACTTTGTCCTGGTGTTGAACCCGCGTGATTATCACCACCTTTATCAATATCAGATTCGTTAACACTGATGTTGTCAGCACTATCGATTTCAAGGTCTTTACCATCCGTTATGGTGCCGTTGAAATCAATGGACTCATCCATGTAATCGCCGTCAGTATCTTGTATTTGGATTGGGATGTTGATGGTGATGTTGTCACCATCATTATGGACATACCCGTCAGTATCACCAGCACCATCTACATGATCGATTGGTTGGTATTGCGTCATATCAACACTAATATCAACACCACCATTTTCAGTAGGTGTTGCAATCAGATGGAAATCTAAAACAGGGTTACCATTAGCATCCACACCGGTTAATGTGTTGTTTTCAGGATCAAATGAGAACTCAACTGAACCGCCACCTTCTGTGGTAATTTCAGTGTTGAGCTCTGTAATCAAGTCATCCATTACAGTAGGATCCACTTGTACCGTGTTTGGATCTAAGTCATCTGATCCAGCATCAACGTGAGTTGAACCACTTTGTGCTGTTTTCGGATAACCTTCTGAATCACCTGGATCGGAATCTGGAGTGAGGTCACCTTCGATCATTCCAGCATCAATGTCACCTCCACCTTGTGCGTTATCGCCATCGGTATCATGAATGGTGATCGTTCCTTTACCTACATCTCCGTCAGCATCTTCGACTTCAACATTGATAGGAATATCTGAAGTATCATTATCTTCATTAATTTGATCGATCGGCTGGAATTGCTCTACTTCATAATGACCATTTTGATCGATAGTCACTTCCATAACCGGAATATTATCTGCATCAACAATGGTTAATGTATGACCATCATCACTGATTACAACAGAGGTATCTTGACCGTTACTAGTCAGATCATCTAATTGTGATTGGTCGGCACCAAATCGTACATCGACAACATCATCACTGCCGGTATCAACATTAATGTCTCCCGATGCTGAATCTGTTCCATCAGTACCTTCTTCTAGTGTTGCACCTGTGTCCTTACCAAACGACGGATCTTGGCCATCTTCAATGTTAACCGTGATATCAACATTATTTGGTGTGCCGTCTGCATCATCAATCACTAAGGGCACATCAATACTGATGCTATCACCGTTGTTGGTCACATAGCCTTCACTATCACCATCTCCATCTTCGTGATCAATTGGACCATTTTGAACAACATCGGTAGTAATGGTGGCATTACCGTCTGCATCAACGGTTGAAGTCATCCTCATCGTTAAGACATCCGAGCCCCGAAGTACCCGTTATCGTAATTGTACCATCTGAATTTGTAGTGATTTCAAAGTCAATCGGTTGACCATTACTGGTTAAGCCATCAAGTTCGGCTTCCAAAGCTGTAGAGACTTCTGGATCAATATGTAAGGTCTCAGGGCGTAGATCATCACTAGAGGAATCAATGACGACTGAGCTACTACCTGATACTGGATAAGCGTTTCCTTCAGTCCAGCTCTCCTGATCACCTTCGGTAATATTGACCTCATCAGTAACATCGACTCCCTCTGGATCGACAATCACAATGTTAAAGCTGCCCGAAGCGCTATCACCATCATCATCCACTGCAGTGACGCTAAGATTAAGGTCAACATCCCCTGCATCTTGATCGATAGGTTCATATTGCGTAACGGTGTAATTACCATCTATATCAACGGTAATACTTAGAATGGGTTCATCATTTTCACCGGTGACGGTAATGGTATTACCATCCACTTCATAGTCGGTTTCTTTGCCGCCATCGTAAGTAATATTACCTAAGCCTGAATCATCACCTTGAGGGTCATCAAAGGTCATCGATGCTATTTCATCTGAGCCCATATCAAAGCTTGGGATTTTACCTGTTGATTCACCTGGCGTTTGAGTTACTTCTCCGGTCTCAGGGTCAACATTGTCAAAATCTGTTTCGGTAATAACAACGGCTTCACTGTCATCACTAAAGGACGGGTCTTGGCCATCTTCTAGGTTAACGGTGATGTCGATATTAGAAGTATCACCATCGGTGTCGGAGATTTCCAATGGAAGATCAATCGAAATCACATCACCATCATTGGTGATATAACCAGAGGTATCGCCATCTTTATTGATATCATCCAATGGTAAAGCTTGGTCGACAGTGGTGTTGATGTAGAACTCGCCATCCCCACCTTGTACCACTTCAAAACTTATCGTGATGGCCTCTACACCATCAACCGTCCCCACGATGCTAAAGCTGCCATCCGGATTTTCAACAGAAACAAAATCAACGGGCTGGCCGCCTGAGGTAATTTCGGATAATTCACCCGGATTTTGATCGGTACCATCACCAAACAACGTGGCTTTTGCCTCATCAGTAAGCTGTAAAGTACTTGGGTCAAGATCATCACTTGGCGTTGGAATTAACTTAGAAGACTCACCATGCACTGGGTATTCATTACCTGAAGCTGGGTTTTCAAGATCACCTTCTTCAATGGTAACTTCATCGCTTACATCTTCAGCATTCCCGCCGTCATTAATCACGATATTGATGGTACCATTCGCGGTATCACCATCGTCATCCGTACCAGAAACATTCAACGCAATGTTGGTGATGTCGCTGTCATCTTGATCAATCGGTTGGTATTGCGTCACCGTGTAATTACCATCCGCATCGATGGTCACGCTCATCACAGGGTTATTATCAACATCCAACAAGGTTAACGTGCTTGGATCGTTTGCCAGTGCCGCAGTATCAATGTGAGTCGCTTCACCATTACTGGTGATGCCAGTGAGAGACGGTTGATTTGGGTCAAAGACAATTTGGTCAACGTAATCACTGCCCTGGTCAAATTCAATGCTGCCATTGGCCGTTTGTATATCGTCCGTTTCATTGATTTCAGCTATGTCGGTATTGTCACCAAAAGACGGATCTTGACCATCTTCTAGGTTAACGGTGATATAGATATTAGAAGTATCACCATCGGTGTCGGAGATTTCCATTGGAATATCAACCGAAATCACATCACCATTGTTGGCGATATAGCCATTGCTATCTCCTGTGCCATCATTATTATCGAGTGGCTGATATTGATTGACGTTGGTAGTTACGACCACATCTCCATTGGCACCCATCGTTGGTGTCATAGTAATATCAAGCACCTGATTGTCATTACTGTCGACACCAGTGATTGTGATGATACCAGTCGTTGGATCGGTGCTCACCTCAAAAGTCACTTTATCTCCACCATTTGTGGTCACTTCTGAGTTTAATTCCGCTTTTAAAGCTTCTTTGACCGTCTCATCAATAGTCAAACTAGTATTAACCAGATCATCACTTGGCGATTCTATGGTCATAGAGCTGCTACCACTGACAGGATAACTTGGATGGGCACTGCCTTCACTGTTATCTGGATTATCTAAATCCCCTTCGCCAATAGTAACTTCATCGCTCACATCAGCTGCGTTGTCGCCATCATTAATCACGATATTGATGGTACCGTTCGCGGTATCACCATCGTCATCCGTACCAGTAACATTCAACGCAATGTTGGTGATGTTGCTGTCATCTTGGTCGATAGGTTGGTATTGCGTCACCGTGTAATTACCATCCGCATCGATGGTCACGCTCATCACAGGGTTATTATCAACATCCAACAAGGTTAACGTGCTTGGATCGTTTGCCAGTGCCGCAGTATCAATGTGAGTCGCTTCACCATTACTGGTGATGCCAGTGAGAGACGGTTGATTTGGGTCAAAGACAATTTCATCAACCTGATCACTTCCTTCATCAAACTCAATACTGCCCTTCGCCGTTTGTATATCGTCCGTTTCATTGATTTCAGCTATGTCGGTATTGTCACCAAAAGACGGATCTTGACCATCTTTTAGGTTAACGGTGATATCGATATTAGAAGTATCACCATCGGTGTCGGAGATTTCCAATGGAAGATCAACCGAAATCACATCATCATCATTGGTGATATAACCAGAGGTATCGCCATCTTTATTGATATTATCCAGTGGTAAAGCTTGGTCGACAGTGGTGTTGATGTAGAACTCGCCATCCTCACCTTGTACCACTTCAAAACTTATCGTGATGGCCTCTACACCATCAACCGTCCCCACGATGCTAAAGCTGCCATCCGGATTTTCAACAGAAACAAAATCAACGGGCTGGCCGCCTGAGGTAATTTCGGATAATTCACCCGGATTTTGATCGGTACCATCACCAAACAACGTGGCTTTTGCCTCATCAGTAAGCTGTAAAGTACTTGGGTCAAGATCATCACTTGGCGTTGGAATTAACTTAGAAGACTCACCATGCACTGGGTATTCATTACCTGAAGCTGGGTTTTCAAGATCACCTTCTTCAATGGTAACTTGATCGCTTACATCTTCAGCATTCGCGCCGTCATTAATCACGATATTGATGGTACCTTTCGCGGTATCACCATCGTCATCCGTACCCGAGACATTTAGGGCGATTTTGGTGATCTCGCTGTCATCTTGATCGATAGGTTGGTATTGCGTCACGACATACTTGCCATTCTCATCAATAGCCACCGTTAAGACATCATTACCGTCTAGATCGCTGAGTGTAACGGTGTTGCCATCAACTAATACTGTCGTCTCTTCACCATTACTTGTGATATCGGCAAATGCATCTTCAGCTTGCTCTTGGTTAAAGACAATTTCATCAACCTGATCACTTCCTTCATCAAACTCAATACTGCCATTGGCCGTTTGGATATCGTCCGTTTCATTGATTTGAGCTATGTCGGTATTGTCACCAAAAGACGGATCTTGACCATCTTTTAGGTTAACGGTGATATCGATATTAGAAGTATCACCATCGGTGTCGGAGATTTCCAATGGAAGATCAATCGAAATCACATCATCATCATTGGTGATATAACCAGAGGTATCGCCATCTTTATTGATATTATCCAGTGGTAAAGCTTGGTCGACAGTGGTGTTGATGTAGAACTCGCCATCCTCACCTTGTACCACTTCAAAACTTATCGTGATGGCCTCTACACCATCAACCGTCCCCACGATGCTAAAGCTGCCATCCGGATTTTCAACAGAAACAAAATCAACGGGCTGGCCGCCTGAGGTAATTTCGGATAATTCACCCGGATTTTGATCGGTACCATCACCAAACAACGTGGCTTTTGCCTCATCAGTAAGCTGTAAAGTACTTGGGTCAAGATCATCACTTGGCGTTGGAATTAACTTAGAAGACTCACCATGCACTGGGTATTCATTACCTGAAGCTGGGTTTTCAAGATCACCTTCCTCAATGGTAACTTCATCGCTTACATCTTCAGCATTCGCGCCGTCATTAATCACGATATTGATGGTACCGTTCGCGGTATCACCATCGTCATCCGTACCCGAGACATTTAGGGCGATTTTGGTGATCTCGCTGTCATCTTGATCGATTGGTTGGTATTGCGTCACCGTGTAATTACCATCCACATCGATGGTCACGCTCATCACAGGGTTATTATCAACATCCAACAAGGTTAACGTGCTTGGATCGTTTGCCAGTGCCACGGTATCAATGTGAGTCGCATCACCATTACTGGTGATGCCATTGAGAGACGGTTGACTTGGGTCAAAGACAATTTGGTCAACATAATCACTGCCCTGGTCAAATTCGATTGAGCCGGTGGCACTTTGCGTGTCATCACTTTCAGTTATAATCACGCCGTTATCGGTGCCAAAACTTGGATCTTCACCATCTTTAAAATTCACCGTGATGTCGACACTTGACGTGTCACCATCGGTGTCATCAATTTCTAGCGGCAGGTCAACCGAAAGAGTGTCACCATTATTCGTGATTAACCCCATCATATCGCCTGTGTCATCGCCCGTGCCATTGTTATCATCTAATGGTTGGTATTGATTGACGTCTGTAACAACCGTCACATCACCATTTTCAGACATGGTCGGGGTCATGGTGATGTCAAGAACTGGGTTGCCCTCGCCATCCACACCGGTGATGGTGATCACACCATTGTCATCGGTCGTCATGCTGAACTCAACTGGATCGCCACCGTTGATGGTGACTTCTGACATCTCATTTTGTAGGGCAGCTTTACCCGCTTCGCTTAAACGCAGTGAGCTTACGACCAAGTTATCACTTGGCGATGCGATCGTGATTGAGCCATGGCCTTCGACTGGGTAGGTTTGGACAGGTTTGCCATCCGCATCCACGGCACCAGTATCAACATCACCTTCGATGACCTCAATCGTATCGCTCACATCCGCAGCATTCGCGCCGTCATTAATCACGATATTGATGGTACCATTCGCGGTATCATCATCGTCATCCGTACCAGAAACATTCAACGCAATGTTGGTGATGTCGCTGTCATCTTGATCAATCGGTTGGTATTGCGTCACCGTGTAATTACCATCCGCATCGATGGTCACGCTCATCACAGGGTTATTATCAACATCCAACAAGGTTAACCTGCTTGGATCCTTTGCCAGTGCCGCAGTATCAATGTGAGTCGCTTCACCATTACTGGTGATGCCAGTGAGAGACGGTTGACTTGGGTCAAAGACAATTTGGTCAACGTAATCACTGCCCTGGTCAAATTCGATTGAGCCGGTGGCACTTTGCATGTCATCACTTTCAGTTATAGTCGCGCCGCTATCGGTGCCAAAACTTGGATCTTCACCATCTTTAAAGTTCACCGTGATGTCGACGCTTGACGTGTCACCATCGGTGTCATCAATTTCTAGCGGCAGGTCAACCGAAAGAGTGTCACCATTATTCATGATTAACCCCATCATATCGCCTGTGTCATCGCCCGTGCCATTGTTATCATCTAATGGTTGGTATTGATTGACGTCTGTAACAACCGTCACATCACCATTTTCAGACATGGTTGGCGTCATGGTGATATCAAGAACTGGGTTGCCCTCGCCATCCACACCGGTGATGGTGATCACACCATTGTCATCGGTCGTCATGCTGAACTCAACTGGATCGCCACCGTTGATGGTGACTTCTGACATCTCATTTTGTAGAGCGGCTTTACCCGCTTCGCTTAAACGCAGTGAGCTTGCGACCAAGTTATCACTTGGCGATGCGATCGTGATTGAGCCATGGCCTTCTACAGGGTAGGTTTGGACAGGGTTGCCATCCGCATTCACGGCACCAGTATCAACATCACCTTCGATGACCTCAATCGTATCGCTCACATCCGCAGCATTCGCGCCGTCATTAATCACGATATTGATGGTACCATTCGCGGTATCATCATCGTCATCCGTACCAGAAACATTCAACGCAATATTGGTGATGTCACTGTCATCTTGATCGATAGGTTGGTATTGCGTAACCGTGTAGTTGCCTTGCGCGTCAATGGTTACATCCATCACGGGATTGCCATCGGCATCCACTAGACTTAATGTGTTGTCATCAACACTGTAGCTGGTCGCATCACCATTACTGGTGATGCCAGTGAGAGACGGTTGATTTGGGTCAAAGACAATTTGGTCAACGTAATCACTGCCCTGGTCAAATTCAATGCTGCCATTGGCCGTTTGTTCACCGTCATTTTCAGTGATCTCAGCAATCTCGGTATTGTCACCAAAACTTGGATCTTCACCATCAACAAAATTCACCGTGATATCAACATTTGAAGTATCACCATCGGTGTCATCAATTTCTAGCGGTAGGTCAACCGAAATGGTGTCACCATTATTGGTGATAAGACCGGTTGTATCTCCAGTACCCTCTTTTTCATCAAGCGGTTGATATTGATTGACATCAGTGACAACCGTCACATCACCATTTTCAGACATGGTCGGGGTCATGGTGATGTCAAGAACTGGGTTGCCCTCGCCATCCACACCGGTGATGGTGATCACACCATTGTCATCGGTCGTCATGCTGAACTCAACTGGATCGCCACCGTTGATGGTGACTTCTGACATCTCATTTTGTAGAGCGGCTTTACCCGCTTCGCTTAAACGCAGTGAGCTTGCGACCAAGTTATCACTTGGCGATGCGATCGTGATTGAGCCATGGCCTTCGACTGGGTAGGTTTGGACAGGGTTTCCATCCGCATCCACGGCACCAGTATCAACATCACCTTCGATGACCTCAATCGTATCGCTCACATCCGCAGCATTCGCGCCGTCATTAATCACGATATTGATGGTACCATTCGCGGTATCATCATCGTCATCCGTACCAGAAACATTCAACGCAATGTTGGTGATGTCACTGTCATCTTGATCAATCGATTGGTATTGCGTCACCGTGTAATTACCATCCGCATCGATGGTCACACTCATCACGGGGTTATTATCAACATCCAACAAGGTTAACGTGCTTGGATCGTTTGCCAGTGCCGCAGTATCAATGTGAGTCGCTTCACCATTACTGGTGATGCCAGTGAGAGACGGTTGGCTTGGGTCAAAGACAATTTGGTCAACGTAATCACTGCCCTGGTCAAATTCAATGCTGCCATTGGCCGTTTGTTCACCGTCATTTTCAGTGATCTCAGCAATCTCGGTATTGTCACCAAAACTTGGATCTTCACCATCAACAAAATTCACCGTGATATCAACATTTGAAGTATCACCATCGGTGTCATCAATTTCTAGCGGTAGGTCAACCGAAATAGTGTCACCATTATTGGTGATAAGACCGGTTGTATCTCCAGTACCCTCTTTTTCATCAAGCGGTTGATATTGATTGACATTGGTGACAACCGTCACATCACCATTTTCAGACATGGTCGGGGTCATGGTGATGTCAAGAACTGGGTTGCCCTCGCCATCCACACCGGTGATGGTGATCACACCATTGTCATCGGTCGTCATGCTGAACTCAACTGGATCGCCACCGTTGATGGTGACTTCTGACATCTCATTTTGTAGAGCGGCTTTACCCGCTTCGCTTAAACGCAGTGAGCTTGCGACCAAGTTATCACTTGGCGATGCGATCGTGATTGAGCCATGGCCTTCGACTGGGTAGGTTTGGACAGGGTTTCCATCCGCATCCACGGCACCAGTATCAACATCACCTTCGATGACCTCAATCGTATCGCTCACATCCGTAGCATTCGCGCCGTCATTAATCACGATATTGATGGTACCATTCGCGGTATCATCATCGTCATCCGTACCAGAAACATTCAACGCAATATTGGTGATGTCACTGTCATCTTGATCAATCGATTGGTATTGCGTCACCGTGTAATTACCATCCGCATCGATGGTCACACTCATCACGGGGTTATTATCAACATCCAACAAGGTTAACGTGCTTGGATCGTTTGCCAGTGCCGCAGTATCAATGTGAGTCGCTTCACCATTACTGGTGATGCCAGTGAGAGACGGTTGGCTTGGGTCAAAGACAATTTGGTCAACATAATCACTGCCCTGGTCAAATTCAATGCTGCCATTGGCCGTTTGTTCACCGTCATTTTCAGTGATCTCAGCAATCTCGGTATTGTCACCAAAACTTGGATCTTCACCATCAACAAAATTCACCGTGATATCAACATTTGAAGTATCACCATCGGTGTCATCAATTTCTAGCGGTAGGTCAACCGAAATAGTGTCACCATTATTGGTGATAAGACCGGTTGTATCTCCAGTACCCTCTTTTTCATCAAGCGGTTGATATTGATTGACATTGGTGACAACCGTCACATCACCATTTTCAGACATGGTTGGCGTCATGGTGATATCGAAAACTGGATTTCCATCACCATCGACTGCAGAAATGGTTACCACACCGTTTTCATCGGTGGTCATGGTAAATTCAATTGGCTGACCATTATGGATCGTAATTTTACCCATTCCAGAAACTAGCTGGGCTTTGCCTTCTTCACTTAAACGTAATGTAGAAGGATTTAAGTTATCATCTATTGCAGTAATGGTAACGCTACTCGTGCCATGTACAGGATATGCGTTACCTGCTGCTGGGTTTTCCAGATCGCCCTCAGCTATTGTGACAACGTCACTAACATCAGCAGCATTCTCACCATCTTCAATATTGATAACAATTGTACCGTTAGCAGTATCACCATCATCATCTGTTGCAGTAATACCTAAATTTAGATTTATTATATCGTCTGCATCCTGGTCAAGTGGACCAGTGGCTTGAACGGTATAAGATCCATCGGTCTGAACCTCAACAGTTAAAACTGGTTCGCCATTAATATCTGTTACAATTACTACATTACCATCAACGGTATATTCTGTAGGTTCACCATTGCTCGTTAACCCTTCTAATGAGGGTTGGTTTGGATCAAACGTAATAGTGGCAATTTCATCACTACCAAGATCCAATGGTACTTGGCCATCTACAATTAAATCACGGTCATCAGTTTCATTGATCGTGGTGCCTGAGTCGGTACCAAATTGTTCATTGGCACCATCATTAACATCAATTTCGATATTAATCGGTTCTTTGATTTCATTACCATTGATATCCATCCCCGATACTGGGAATTCAATATGAATATCATCCCCTTGATTACTCACTATACCTGTGGTGTCACCTGAAATATGATCGATAGGTTGATTAACCGTTGTGGTAATAGAAACGGTTACATCACCGTTGGGTAGGGCAACGAAATCAACATCAAATGAAACGACTGGTTCACCATCTTGCATACCCGTGAAAGTATTGGTTTCCGCATCGTAAGTAAATACAACAGGTTCACCACCTGATGTGATCTCAGAATTTAATTCACCAAGTAAAGAATCTACGCTTTCTTCCGGGATATAAAACGAATTTGGATCAAGAGCATAGGTACCTTTTTCAACTACAACCGAAGCTATACTTTCAGTTGGGTAACCACCACCACTGTCTAAATCACCTTCTGTAACTTCAACGGCAAGGTTTTCACCACCGTCAGCAATAAGAACGCCTCGTTCATCTTCTTCATCACGGTATTCACGTTCAAAACCTTTAGTATCGTATCCCGCGTGAGTTAAAACAGCGTCATAATTGTAGTCAATCGATACAAAAGAGTTATTAGCGGTGTCGCCCGCGCCCTCACCTGCTGCTGGTGCTTCTGCTTCTTGAGTTGGATCTTGTCCTGCCAAAATACTTTGCTGAATAGCGGCAATATCATCAGTTTGATTTGATTGAGAACCTTGTTCATCCGAATTTACAGGGTTCATAATATCTTGACTAGGATCTTGCAGGTTCATTACCGAGCGTTGGATATTCGCAATATCCGATTCAGTAAAATTCGCATTTTGTGCATTTTCAGCGTTAATTTGAACTTGTGGTCCCAATGTAGTCGCCACAGGCCCAGTTGCATTTGGTACAATAGATACGGCCGATTGAGTATTATGGATGTGTACTTGTTGTCCTTGTCCAGAGACAGTTGCGTTTGCCTCTGGAGTCACCAATAAAACCTCATCAGACTTCAACTGATAATTTCCTGTAACCAATACAGCTCCCTGACCAGCTTTAATGACAAAAACTGAACCACTTTCAACGTTAACATTGGTGACATTTGAAGAAGGGATATTATTTTCCATAGATAACTCAATCTGTTAGTTGATTGTTTCCTTAAAAAACCAGGATAAGCCAATCTTATATTTATAGGAATTTAATCTTAAAGCAGCAATAAACAAGCTTAAGCAAAAGTAAGAACACCTCTATATTTATATCACAATAGAGGTTAAACAATAGTTCTGCTAGATAGAAATAAAACGATTGTAATTATACCACTAACAATCGTTTTATTCACTGTTTTAACCAATCCAAACATCATGTAGGTAATGTAGGACATAACAGTCTATACCCAATTAACTTGAAGTTGCAGATTTCAAAACCTGAAAATTGTCGTTAATTCGAGTTGTCAGTGAGCCTGCAACTTTGGGCAAAGTCACATCAAAAAATCGATTTATTGCATCCTTAAAGGATGCTTTTGTCGGGAAGTAAACATTATTTCTGGCATGCTCATGCATGACCTTCCACAGTCGTTCTATTGGATTCAAATTTGGACTGTAAGGGGGCAAATAATGCAGTTCGATATTGAGCATCCGAGCAAAATCTTTTACCAGCTGACTTCGGTGATAACCGGCACCATCGAGAATTACATGAATCTTTTGCTCTAATGGATAATGAGCTTTTTTCAGTTTCCAAAAGAAACGGGCAATACTTTCACTATCAATCGTTTCATAACTTTCGGTCACTGTCGTAGATATATCCGTTAGATTCAGTGCACCGACAAAGTTTAATCGTGTACGGCTACCGGTCGTTTCAATTACTTTATCTTCACCTTTGCGGATCCAACCGTAAGTGATTTTAGTCGCTTGGCTTGGATGCACTGCATCCATAAATAAAATCGGTTCATTGAGTTGCTTCAGCTCTTGATAATGCTGAATAAAAGCTTCTTGAGCTTCAGGATTAAGTTTGTGTGGAACACCTTTAGGTTGCTTATAGGAAAAGCCATTATGGTGTAACCATTTATTCATTCCAGCGACAGTGTAAGTGACTTGGAATTGATTCTGGACGTACTCAACAATCTGGTGAGTATGAAAATAGGTATTTTCAGCAAGATGCTCAATTAATGCCATCGTTTCATCGGCATTGAGTTTACTTTGTGAGCCACCATTTTCGGGTTTTAATTTTTCAGACTGTAAATAGTCATTGATATGACGAGTCACCGTCGTTTGATGAATTCGCAATGCTTGCGAAATCATAGAAACAGACCAACCTTCAGAAGCAAGCACGACAGCTTTGATACGATCACATACTCGACGGTCACGAGATGAATCGTGCATCCGTTCAAGTTGTTTTTTCGTAAGTGTTCACCAAACCCTATTGACATAAAAACTGTGACCTCTAGCACTTGATCCCACTTTAGGTATTGAGTGATCATTTTTGAGCTTCATCATAGTTATATGACTAGAAAAAAAGCTCCTAAATACCAAGACGCACCACCTAAAGTCTCTGATCTGAATGAGGCTAAGGTGCTTATTGATGAGCTGTGGGAGCAGCTCAGGCACTATGAAGATAAGCTTACCACTAGCTCCAAAAACTCTTCAAAATCGCCCTCATCAGACAGTCCTAAAGATCGCCATGAGCGAAAAAAGATGAAAGCTCTGGTGGTCGCAATTCGAGAGGAGCTAAAAAAGGCCACACAGGGCATCAACGAAAACTTTCCCCGTTAAAAGACACGGATATCATTATTGATTGCTTCCCTGATAGTTGTCCTTGTTGCGAACAGTCTGACATTGATGTTCATGACGGCCCTTACTACCGACACCAAGTCTTTGATATTCCCAAGCCCACTGTCGATATCACCGAATACCGTTTATTTTCAGGTCAATGTCGGCATTGCAAAGCCGTCAAAGCTCAAAAGCCTGACGATGCATCACAAGGGATTATAGGGCCTAACTTATTAAGTTACATTGGGGTTCTTGCGGGGCAATATCACCTCAGTGTTCGAAAAATCCAATCTCTTCTCAAAGAACAGCTTGGCACAACCTTTTCAGTTGGCGCGATCAGCGAAGCTCAAACGAAAGTCGCTTCAATGCTAACGCCATTACATCAAGCGATAAAACAAGCATTAAAGAAAGCGCCTTTGATTCATGCTGACGAGACCTCTCATCACAGAAATGATGAACAAAGCCTTCGCTGGTGTTGGTTAGTGGCAAGTGATGACCTTGTCTATGAGCAAATACTTTATTCGCGCTCGACCTCATCAGCGAAAAAGGTCATTGATGAAGACTATGCAGGCATTGTGGTCAGCGACCAGTGCCCTAGCTATAACTGGATAGCCGCAGACCGTCATCAGTTATGTTGGGCACATGTGAAGCGTAACCTTCAGCAAATGGCGGATTATAGTGGCGGTGGCCACACCGCTTATATTGGCAGACATCTTTGTTTGCTGACGAACGCCATTTTCCATACTCGGCATCGTTATGAACAAGATGAGTTAAATTATGCGCTATACTTACGAAGAATGCGTAGGTTGCAGAAATCGTTCGATCATTGGTTGAGCAAAGGGACTGATGTCATGGTCAAGCGATATCGGGGGCGATGCAAGTTACTGCTCAAACATAGAGAGAGCTTGTGGGTTTTCCTCAAGAAAGTGTCAATCCCCTTAACCAATAATGAAGCTGAGCGATGTATTAGAGGTTTTGTAATCCAAAGGAAAATCAGCTTCGGAACGACCTCGGATGCAGGCGATAAATTCCGCAGTAGGATACATACCCTCATCGAAACCTGCAAAAAACGTGGCTTGTCGGCAATGTCAGTGTTGAGTGAGATCATCACGGCTGTTGTGGCGAAGAGACCGTACCCCAACATCTTTGATCTATAGGCTGTTCCCCCCGTTAATATCGAGTCAAGTTACCTTGGTGAACGATTACTAATTTTTGATGTTATTTGGACTATTCCGCACCCGGATTTTCAGATTAAATCTACCAATAAGTGAATTTAGAAATGGGTAGTTAACATGATTAAAGCCGTAATCTTCGACATGGATGGTCTAATGATAGACTCGGAGCCACTTTGGACATCTGCACAAAAAGAAGTCTTGCAGCAGTGTGGTGTAAAAATGGCTGAAGGCCCTAATGATACTACCGGGTTAAGAGTTGATATGGTGGTCAACATTTGGTATCAGCGTCAGCCATGGGTAGGGAAAAGCAGAGAAGAGGTTTGCCAAAACATAATTGATCTTGTCTCAGACAAAGTGATGAGGACTAAGCCAATAATGCCGGGATTATATGAGACTATTGAACTGTTGCATTCAAAAGGGCTAAAACTAGCGGTGGCCTCGTCTTCACCCATGCCCTTAATAAAAAGAGTCATAAACTCACTTGATCTGGAAAATAAATTTGAGGTGCTAAGTTCTGCCGGTGATCTGCCATACGCAAAACCTCATCCAGAAGTTTATCTCACAGCGGCAAACCAGTTAGGTATTGACCCAACCGAGTGTATTGCGCTGGAAGATTCATTCAGTGGGCTTCTGGCAGCTAAATCAGCACGAATGAGAGCAATCGTTGTTCCAGATGTGAAAAATTATGATCGGGAGCACTGGGTGATAGCCGACGGGAAATCGCGTTGCCTATTTGACTCAACTGAATTGATTTCGCGTTACTTGTGAGCGGAGTGCCGTTTCGATAGCAAACGGCCCTACTGTACGTACACTCACACAAACAAACGAATAAACTCTTGAACTTTGTCTATATCAACCGCGTTCAATAAGTTTTGAACTGCGGTTTCATCTGTTAATAGTAAGTTTAGTTGTTCCAGTATTTTGATTTGCTGGCCATTTTCGGCGGTGACCAACAAAAACACCAGTGCTGGTTTTCCACCAAGCATAGAAAACTGGTTAATTTTCAATAACGTTAAATCCGCTGACTGCTTGAGATTATACATCGGGGAGGTATGCAATAGAAAAATGTTATCAGCCAGATACATATACTGACCATACTGAGCAATATTATCCTTTATCGACTCTAAATATCGTCTGTCGATATGCTTAGATACAACTAGTTGCTCCCCAGCCAAATCGATGGCTTCATTCCAGTCGCAGCATGTATCAACTACGACACTCTTTCTCATTAGGTCTGAACAGGAAAACTCATAGTTATGGCCAGTTAATAAGCCTCTCTTAAGTTCTTCTTCCAGTAATTCATTTACCCGATTTTTAATCGCAGTTTCGGTAAGTTTCTTTCCAGCCAGTTCTCGGGCAATTTTGTCAGAAAGTCCTCCTGTGAGCCAAGAGTAGTCTTTTCCTTCCAGAAGCATCTTAATCTTAATTTGCTGCTGACTTGTTAGGATATGATTTACGTGAACAACATTTAAATCGAATGACAAACTTAAAATTTGTGACGTTGTTATTATAAATGCATAATCTGAAATATTTAATTGTTCATTAATTTCGCTTGCTGAAATATTTTCTATAATAAGAGGAAATATAGATAGGCCTAATATCTGAGATTCAAGCAAGCGAGTTGAGCTTTTTCCACCTTCCGTGATTAACAGTATACGTTTTTCTTTTGTGCTCTCTGTATCCTCTCCAGAAACATGAGATGCAAAGTTCATCGATATATAACAAAGTTCATCTTCATCTAGAGTGATATTAAATTCACCTTCAAGCTGCATAACGACAACTTTAACGGTATCCATTATCAAAGGATAGTTGTGATAAACCTCTTCTTTCAAAATGTTAGCTATTTTAATACCAAAAAAAGCACGAACTATTGCTGGTCTCAAGTGAGAAATAAGTTGTGAATGTAGTTGATTTCGACGACTAAAATAAAGACCAGACAATTTTTCAAATGAGACGATCATTTTTTCAACGCAATCATGTAGCTTTTGGTCAAACTCAAGGCTATGACTTAAGTTACGCTCACTTTTAAGCACTGTTGCCAATAATGCGACATAATAGTATTCGTTGCCTGTGATAGAAAGCTTTAGCGCTTTACTCAATTGGTCGACAACGGTTGATATGGTATCAATATCAACCTGACATTGAATAAACTCTTTTTGTTCTGGGGACATTGAAGAAATGTTACCTTTAATAACCCTAGAAATAAACACATATAGTAGGCTAGTTAAAAGCTTCCTGTCTTTATCCGTAAATCTCACCTCAGAATAATACTGTATGTCATTAATAGTAGTCGATAATACTTGATGTATATACCCAAATTCAACTCCGAACTGCGACATTTGTAATTTCAAGCAGCCAACATCATTTTGCTAAAAATGACGGCTGGTTGCTTGAACCCTAAACACTTCTTTGGACGATAATTTATCCGAAGTTGGGCTCGCTCAACTTCATCATCACTCACCGACCGTAAATCTGTTCCTTTCTTGATATATTGTCTCAACAGGCCATTAGCATTTTCATTAGCACCGCGCTCCCAAGAACTATAAGGGTGAGCAAAATACACATCGGTTTCTAAGGCTTGTGCTACTTCCATATGACCCGCAAATTCTCTGCCATTATCGGCCGTTATAGTATGAACAAATCGTTTGTATGGCCGTAATAAGTCTATCGTCGCTCTGGTCACATCTTCTGCTGATTTTGAAGGCACTTTTTTTACTAAATAAAACCGTGTGGCTCGCTCTAAGATTGTGACAATAGCGCCCGTACCATGTTTACCAAGAACTGTATCAATTTCCCAATCACCAAAACGTGTACGATTATCGACATCTTTGGGTCTTTCATCTATTGAAATGGCATTTTTTATTGCGGGAGCTTTATCTTTCTTGCCTCTTCTATAGCGTTTATGACCTTGGCGTAAATGACGAAACAGTTTACCGCCTTGCCGTTTATTGCAGGCAATAAAACGGTAAATCCATTCATGACTGACTTTTTCTCCAATACGAGTAAGAACGTGAGATATTTGCTCTGGACTCCAGTCTTGCGTTATTAAAAACTCAATAAATTCGACACGTTGTTGCGGTACTCGATACTTAGATGCGTTTAATCGCTTTGCCCTAGATAGTTGCTGGGCTGTATCTGGTGAATATTGTTCTTTTGTACCGCATCGTCTCAACTCTCTATAGAGAGTTGAGCGGTGACATTTTACGGTTTTGGCAATTTCAGAAATTGAAATTCCCTGTTCTAAAAGGGCAGAAATCTGGTATCGTCTTCCCTCGGTCAACTGCTGATAATTCATGGTAGTCCGCTTGTTTCTTTGGCGAGAAGAGCGTACCACTTTCAGCAGTTGGTTTCCTCTTCTACACCATTCCATGAATGTCGCAGTTATTATCTGAAATCAGGTATAACTTATTAAATCCAAGAGAGAGAGACATGTTTGATTCAAGCGTATTTTGAATGAATTTTATTTTACTATGTAAGTTCCTTTGGATTACTTCAAAGGACAAGTTCCGGATTAAACTCTCATTTCCAATAACTTGATATCCGATTTTCTTGTCATATTTAATATGAAAGCCATAGGAATTCAAAGCAACTTTCTTTATGTCATTTAACGTAGTGTTTCTGCTTACACCATTTAGTTCGCTTAGATGTGATATATCTATTTTTTTAGTGCTTGATACTAGATATATGATTATATTATCAACTCTCTCGTGTGGTTGAAGTATGTATTCACTATCAATATCTTTAATAAGTTCGATAACTCTATTACGTTCACTGCCATGAACATAGAGCCCTGAGTTATCTCCAGGTATTAATTCGTTCAGGTTGTGAAGCTTAAGCCAGTAGTTTATTTTTTCTAACCTTGGATAAATACTGCCTTTATTCATATTTAGTTCTTTGGAAATATCAATTACTGACATCTTATTTGTAGACGTTATTGTTTTTAATATTATCAGAGAGGTAGAGTCAAGCTTCATAACAATCCTGCCAGTTAAGTTTTACCAAAATTATAACACAAATCCACAAATATTGTTATTTCAACATTATCATTAAAAAAGGTGCAAAAATATGCACCTTTATATTGGATAAATAATTAATTAATTAATTGCATTGCTTATAGGAATGAAGTGAACGGAAGGTCGACCTCATGTTCAAATGCATCTGGGAAACCTCGAGGGTGGTGATACTCGCGGGCATTTTTGTCTTGTGGGTAGAGGAATTTACCACCCGGCTGCCAGATGAATGGCTGGAACTCGTACTTCAGGCGGTATTTTCTCATATCAAACATTGTCAGAATTTCATTGGTGTCTGCCATCATATTTGTCCATATATCATGATGTACAGGGACAACAACTTCCGTTCGAAGTGCTTCAGCCATTCGCAAAATATCCACCGCATTCATTTTATCCGTAATACCAATAGGGTTTTCACCAAATGACCCTAGTGCAACGTCTATCTTATGGTCTTTACCATGCTTGGCATAGTAGTTCGAATAGTGGGAGTCGCCCGAATGGTAGATGTTCCCCCCTTCCGTTTTAATAAGGTAGTTAACCGCGCGCATATCCATATCCGGGCCATTTGGCTCGTCAAGCGGCTTCACTGGTTCGGTTATCAGGATGGTTCGATCAAACGCCTCAAGTGCGACGATTTCCATGTCTTTCACTTTTACAGTATCACCAGGCTTAACCACAATACAACGTTCCTCTGGAACACCCCAGCTAACCCATAAATCCACACATGCCTGAGGGCCAATAAAGGGGACATCTTCAGCGCAGTTCTGCATTACTGCAGCCGCAACGTTGATATCAATATGGTCCGCGTGATAGTGAGTTGACACAACAGCATCCATCTTCTTAATTGAGAACGGGTCCAATACAAATGGAATGGCTCGCAGGTTTGGTTGAGCGATTCTTGAACCGCTCATACGTGCCATCTGGTGCGACGGTTTCATGTCCGGTAGGTCAAGCTTGCGCTTACCTGTACCACACCAGAAGTCTACACAGATATTCGTATCCTGAGGTGTTTTAACCCATACGCCAACGCAGCCTAACCACCACATTGCTACAGAGCCTTCAGGAACCTGTTCAGATTCAATTTCTTCATTTAGACGACTGCCCCATTCTGGCATCGTATTAAGTACCCAGGACTCTCTAGAAATATCTCTAATATTGCTCATAACATTTACCTTTTAAATTAATTCAAATACTGATTAGCTGTCAGCAATAGTACGCATTTTCATTGCTACTGATTTTTTGCCAGATGCTTTTAGTACCGCTCCGCCAATAACGACTATATCAGGATTTAGTTTTTCCTTGATTGTTGGGAGCGTTTCTACATTAATACCACCGGCAATAGATATATCAGCACCGGTAATTTCTTTAATATCGAGAAACTCAGAAAAAGCCTCTTCCAAGTTGTCACCACAATCTGAGTTTTTATGAACGCAGAAATATTCAACACCAAGTTTTTTTAATTCTTCTGAACGAGATTTGTATTCTGTTACAGACTGCATATCCATAATGACTTTTGCATTATTTTTCTTGGCAATGTTCAGTACTTTCGTAACAGCTGTATCCGTCGCTACGGCTAACATTGAGTAGTATTCCGTGCCCGACATTGCCATTAAGCTCGCTTCTCTCTCTGGCCCATCTATAATTTTTGCGTCAAGAAAAACGTCTTTATGTGGATGAATCTGTTTTATCTCGCTTACTATATTTATTCCGTAGAGTTTTAATAAAGAAGTGCCAACTTCGATGATATCGAAGTATTCTCCAACCTCTTTAACAACTGAGATAGCTTCATCTTTATCAAGTAAATCTAATGCTAATTGTAACTTCATTATTAGTTCCTGAGTTTTAGTCGAGAGGGTCCATACGGTGTGGTTTATCACCGTATGGAATCTTATTTAATATTTTAGAAAGTACCCGTTATAAACTGAAGTACTTTAAAAATAGGTAGCCATACTAGAGTGAAGTCAATATTCGAGAACATCAAACCGCTACCGTAAATTGGGCCTGTCATAGGATAGATAAAGATAACGCCCACGTGAGCAATAAAGCTGGTAATGAAGCCCGCTGCAAGTGCACCTTTGTATCCACCAAACTTGTTACCGAAGACACCCATAGTACAGCCGTCAAAGAACATGATGATAGGGCTTGGGAACACGATGATCGGAAGTCCCATCACGATAGTAATAATCATGACTATAATTGCCGCTGCTACCGATGCAACAAACCCTAGCATGGCACCCGTTGGTGAATATGGGTAAAATGCAGGACAGTCCAGTGCAGGTACTGCATTCGGGATAAGCTTGTCAGAAATCCCTTTAAAAGCAGGAACGATTGATCCGATGAACATACGTACACCTGTAAGCAATACAACCACACCAGCAGTAAAGGTTAAGCCTTGAAGCAAAAGCCAGACAACCCAGTTTGTCTTGCCGCTTAGTTCACTTACGCCCTCACCACCTATCGCAATACCAATTCCGATGAATATTGCTGGCATCAAGAATGCGAGAGAGATAGTTGTGTCGCGGAAGATGGCCAGGAATCCAGGCAAATGCATATCTTCGGCGTCTTGTTCTTTGTTGCCAAAAATAGGTGCTATTTTGCTTGCTAACCACGCACCTACCTGTTGGTGATGACCAAGGGTAAGGTCGTCTCCGACAAAACTATGGGCAAGTTTTCTGGTAATGGCCGGGCTAAATGTCCAATACAATGCACACAGAGTTGCCGATACACCAATAAGTGTCGCACCTTCGATGTTTAGTACTTGAGGAAGCGTTACAACCATAAACGTCGACAAAAATAACTGAATATGAACAGTAAGATAGACGTTTTTGCAGCTTTTAAAAGGTATAACGTATACAAGTGCAAGGTGAATAAAAAAGCCAATTAAGAAGGTAAATGTAATTGTGTTAGCTAAGTCCACCATTGCGATACCAAATACCGCTTCGTTGGCAGGAAGTACACCTTGAACACCTAGTGTCGCATTCAGTTTTTTCATTATTGGGGGTAGTGTTTAGAAATCTGTGTCATTTCTCCTAAAATAGACAAAAAAGGAATGACACATGAATAATGATTTCGATCTAGAGCAAGCCATTAAAGCTCTTCAATCTGGACAAGATTTAACAGGCAAAGATGGCTTTTTAACTCCTCTTATCAAGCAAATTACGGAAGCTGCTTTAAAAGCTGAGCTTGCACAACACATCGATAATGATGACCAGCCAAATCGTAAAAATGGAACCTCTAAGAAGACTGTTAAGTCTTCTGTCGGAGCATTTGAACTTGATACTCCTCGCGACCGTTCAGGCTCTTTTGAACCTCAACTTATCAAGAAAAATCAAACCAAGCTGACTGATGAAATTGATCGTAAAATCCTTTCTATGTTCTCGTTAGGAATGAGCTATCGTGATATTCGAGGACATGTTGAAGATATGTATGGTATCGACGTCTCTGAGGCCACAATTACTGCTGTCACAGACCGCTTAATACCAGAGCTTAAAGAATGGCAGCAGCGTCCATTAGACGCTATATACCCGTTCATTTGGCTTGATGCCATCCACTATAAAATTAGAGAGGATGGTCGTTATGTCAGTAAAGCGATATACACAATCTTAGGCTTGAATATCGACGGTAAAAAAGAACTACTTGGGTTATACCTATCAGAGTCTGAAGGCGCAAATTATTGGCTATCAGTTTTAACTGATTTACATAATCGAGGGGTTGAGGATATTTTAATCAGTTGCGTAGATGGCTTGGTTGGCTTCCCTGAAGCCATTGCCACAATTATCCAAATACTGAAGTTCAATTGTGCATCGTCCATCAAATTCGGAACTCAATAAAATATGTCGCATCTAAGCACCAAAAAGAGTTTATGGCAGATCTGAAACCAGTTTATCGAGCGGTAACTAAGGAAGCAGCTGAAATAGAGTTAGACCGATTAGAAGCTAAGTGGGGCCAACAATATCCAATAGTATTACGCTCATGGCGTAATAAATGGGTAAACCTGTCGGTTTACTTTAAATATCCAGAGTATGTTCGGAAAGCCATATATACCACCAATGCTATTGAGGCGGTACATCGTCAGTTTCGAAAGCTGACCAAAACTAAAGGTGGTTTTCCAAATGAAAACAGCTTGCTTAAGCTGTTGTATGCTGGGATATTGAATGCGTCTAAGAAGTGGACAATGCCAATCCAGAACTGGAATATGACATTGTCTCAACTGGCGATTCATTTTGAAGGTCGTTTGGATGACGTCTTAGATATTTAGTCAAAATTAACTGACACAGAATTCTGAACGCCCTCTTATTGGGAACAGCGTCTTCATTAAGACCCCGGCCCCAGTAGAAAGAACCAGAATACCAACAATTGTTTTAATTACGCCATCGGCAATATCAGTAGGTTTTTTCTTCTGAAGTAACAAACCCACCAAAGCAATAAGACCTAAAAACAACGGAGCTTTATCTAAAATCTGAAATACAAAGAAATAAAGAAAATCTTGCATCATTTAGTCCTCAGTTATTTAGACATGAATTCAGTTATTGCTTTTTCAATCTCTGGTTTTCTAACAAAGTTTGTAAGAACTAATGTTTTATCTTCGTACTCTTTTGGCATAGTTGCTGCCAGTTCACGAGTAGTTACATAAAGGTCAGCATGCATAGAGCGAATACTACCAACATCACACGCTTCCACGCTTCCGTCTACACCAATGTTTGACAACACTTGCTCAATATTCATCTTAGCGATTACGCTAGAACCAAGTCCCATTCCGCAAACACACACAATTTTCATAGGGTATTCCTTCTAGTTATTTATTTTGTTGTATAGTTCATCAACAGTTTTACAAGCACATATAGTATCTACTGCACTTTCATCATCTAAAAATTCACAGAGGTCAGACAACATATCAATATGTGCCGTTTTATCTGTAGCACATAATCCAAATATAATTTTTACCGGATCATTCTCCTCATGACCGAATACGACAGGCTCTTTAAGAGTGGCAATACTTATTCCTGTTTTCAGTACACTTTTACTAGGTCTGGAATGAGCAAATGCAATATATGGTGCGACAACAATATAAGGGCCAATATCTTCTACGGCCTGAATCATTTCTTTTGTATATTCTTTAGTAATATATTTACTATCTTCTAATAGCTTCCCTGAAACACTAATAGCTTCTTTCCAGTCATTGGCAACTGCATCCAGAAATATATTTCTTTTTTCAATTATCTCTTTGCTCATATTTATTATCACTCGATGTCTTTTCGATGTATAAATAATAGAGATTTACTACAGTCCAAGACAGTCCAAATGAAATTACTGAATCGGGGGCCGAATTGTACTCTGTGATATACGTAGGATTTCAGGGAGGGATTGTGATGACTCGCATGTTATTTATTACTGAGTGTTCACATATTAGGCAGTAATAAATTAGGGGGTGGTTTGTATGCACCGGGCTTCTCTGCATCACCACAGTATTCACAGCTGAATAGTCAGGTATGGTCGCCGTAGAGGGGCTCAGGCGTACTCAGAGCGATGATGAGGATTGCCTGGCGCTGGATACATCTAGTAAATAAAGGCCAGTTGTGACATTTGCCTTTCAGCAAACTTGCATAATAATGCAGGTGACAATTACTGTTTCAAAACGCCGTTTCTTAATATTTGAGGGGTTCCTTTCTCCGTTCTTTAGCTCCCGATCATTGAGACTGTGCCGATAAGCTAGGGACAGAAATTATCCGCCTAAAATCTCGCCAACTCATAACGGGGCAAAAATGCGCTAGGGCAAATAGCAAAAAGGCAGCGAGATCGAATCTTCACTGCCTTTCTAGTATGGTACTTTATTCCTTAGTATGAAACTTTAATACTCAGCGTGAGTCTTTATTACTCTTGTACAATCGGCGGGATGAACTGGTTTATTTGAGTCTGGCATAAAAAATACCTCCTGATGTATTCAGCATACACCAAGAGGCTTTTTATGATCAGACTTTATTACTTTTGATCAGACTTTATTAACTTCGATCAAACTTTATTATTCAACCACACGTTGCTTATTCAGCCATCCCTGATTAT
Source organism: Vibrio rumoiensis (assembly GCF_002218045.2). Classification (NCBI taxonomy): domain Bacteria; kingdom Pseudomonadati; phylum Pseudomonadota; class Gammaproteobacteria; order Vibrionales; family Vibrionaceae; genus Vibrio; species Vibrio rumoiensis. Next base: position 396,646 of record NZ_AP018685.1, on the reverse strand, counting down.
TCGACCGTCACAGCCTTCGCAAGATTCCGCGGCTGATCAACGTCAGTCCCTTTAATCAAAGCAACATGATAAGAAAGCAACTGCATTGGAATGGTGTAATAAATTGGCGCGGTGATCTCGCTAACGTGTGGAAGATTAATGATCTTCATGCTTTCATCGGCTTCAAATCCTGCACCGGCATCGGCAAACACATACAACAAACCGCCACGAGCCCGAACTTCTTCAATGTTCGACTTAAGTTTTTCAAGTAAATCATTATTCGGTGCGACCACGACCACCGGCATATCAGCATCAATTAAGGCTAATGGGCCATGTTTTAATTCACCAGCCGCATAAGCTTCCGCATGAATATAAGAGATCTCTTTGAGCTTTAACGAGGCCTCTAATGCAATTGGGTAGAATTCACCACGACCTAAAAACAGTGTGTGATGCTTATCAGCAAAATCTTCGGCTAATGCTTCAATCTCTTTATCGTATGCCAATGCTTTTTCAATTTGAGAAGGCAGTAAATGCAAAGCTTCCACAATTTCCGCTTCTTTTACACTATCGATACGTTGTTGTTGTTTACCCATTGCGGTCACGAGCATTAATAACGCCGCCAGTTGAGTGGTAAAAGCTTTGGTCGATGCCACGCCAATTTCTGTGCCGGCGCGAGTCATAAAGGCAAAGTCTGATTCACGAACCAATGAAGAGCCCGCAACATTACAAATGGTCATTGCCGACATATAACCTTTCTCTTTGGCAAGACGCAATGCGGCTAGGGTGTCGGCGGTTTCACCAGATTGAGATAAGGTGATCAACAAGCTATTTGGACGAGTGACAAATTGGCGATAGCGGAATTCGGATGCTATCTCAACGTCACAACTCACACCGGCAAGTGATTCAAACCAATAACGCGCGGTCATACCGGCATTGTAAGAAGTGCCACAAGCGATAATTTGCACATGTTCGACTTTAGACAGAATTTCGGCAGCATTGACACCGATGCTTTCTGTTACCACAGTATCTTTGGTTAAACGCGCTTCCATGGTATTAATCAATGCCGTAGGCTGCTCAAAGATTTCTTTTTGCATAAAGTGACGATACTGCCCTTTATCGGCGGCATCATGCTCTGCATTTGATTCTGTCACCACACGCTCAACTTGTTCGCCTTGCTGATCAAATACCATCACTTCACGACGAGTCACTTCCGCAACATCCCCCTCTTCAAGGTACATAAAACGACGAGTGACATTTAATAGAGCCAATTGATCCGAGGCGATAAAGTTCTCTCCTACCCCTAAGCCGATCACAATCGGGCTACCTGAGCGCGCCACAACCACTCGGCTTGGATCGGTACGATCAAATACCACAGTGCCATAAGCACCATCGAGTTGCTTCACGGCTTTTTGCAGCGCTTCGATTAAGGTTTCAGAGCTACGACGTTCCCATTCAACCAAATGGGCAATCACTTCGGTATCGGTTTGAGACTCAAACACATAACCACGTTCGCGTAAGATTTCTCGTAATGCTTGATGGTTTTCAATGATGCCGTTATGCACTACCGCAATATCATGAGAGACATGTGGGTGAGCATTAATTTCGGAAGGTTCTCCATGAGTCGCCCAGCGGGTATGGGCAATACCGGTTCCGCCAAATACATCAGCAGATTCAACCGCATCCGCCAACTCTTGAACTTTGCCTAAACGGCGCACGCGCGTCATGTTTGAATTGGCATCGACAACCGCAACACCGGCAGAGTCATAACCACGATATTCAAGACGACGCAGTCCTTCGACCAGAATTTCCGCTACATCACGCTGCGCAACAGCACCCACGATTCCACACATATTGTTATCCTTTTTTATTCCTTTACCAGCAGCAAGCAAAAGGTGGTAAAGCGACGTTTAATCAATTAGTTAAGTTTTAGGCAATCAGAACTTGCACATTATGTTGTTGTATTTGCGCTTGTTGTTCATGGCTGATGCCTTTGTCTGTCACAAGTACATCAATTTTGTCCCATGCCAGTTCTAAATTTGGAATTTTTCGACCAATTTTGTCAGATTCAACCATCACCACGACACGGCGCGCCACTTCCGACATTACCTGGCTTAAACCTAACAGTTCATTGAATGTGGTGGTTCCGCGTGCTAAGTCGATACCATCGGCACCAATGAAAAGCTGGTCAAAATCATAAGAACGCAGTACTTGTTCGGCAACCTGGCCTTGAAAGGACTCGGAATGGGTATCCCAAGTTCCCCCCGTCATCAACAGCGTTGGTTCACTTTCTAAGGCATTCAGTGCATTGGCAACATTCAATGAATTAGTCATCACCACTAAACCACGTTTGTGATTGAGCTGTTCGATCAAGGCTCCCGTGGTACTACCGCTATCAATAATAATTCTATGGTGATCTTTAATCAGAGAGGCAGCGGCTCTTGCTAACTCTACCTTTCGTTTCGAAACCTCCTCAGAAAACTCTTCATTGATAATTTCTTTTGGCAAAGCAATCGCACCACCATAACGACGCAGCAGCAAACCACTGGCTTCTAATGCAGAAAGATCCTTTCTTATCGTGACTTCTGAAATATTAAATTGTTTATTTAACGCTTCAACGCTGACTTCACCAAACTCATTAACTTGTTGAACAATAAGGTGACGTCGCTGCTGGGTATTTCGTTTTGACATAAGTAAAACCAAGTTAAGTTTCGAAACGAAACACATTAAACACAATCGAAACTTTTTTGTCTATTTTTTTTACTATGAAAAATAAATGTTTTTTACAGAAACCTTGTTCTAAGACAAGTAAGTATCGTGATCTTCCCCACAAAGACTGGTAAAATTCTTACCCCATTTAAGAAACAAAATTACAGCGCAGTCTCCTCGCAAACTGCAAAATGAAAGAATGGTTGCAACGAAAATGAAGTGTGGCCATGCGAGAATGGGAATAATGACTACAATGTAGGTCAGGCAATAAAATCTGTAGCAAAGAATTTCTGTTTTAATGTACCCAGCCAATCCAGTTGCTTGCCATTAAAACGTGTAAAAATTGAAAAATGTAATATTACTTACCGGAGAGTATCTACTCATGAAAAAGACCAAAATCGTATGTACGATTGGCCCGAAAACTGAATCTGTTGAGAAACTAACTGAACTAGCAAACGCTGGTATGAACGTAATGCGTTTAAACTTCTCACACGGTGATTTTGAAGAACACGGCAATCGTATTGCTAACCTTCGCCAAGTAATGAAAAACACAGGTAAACAACTTGCGATCCTTTTAGATACTAAAGGTCCAGAAATCCGCACTATCAAACTAGAAAACGGCGATGATGTTGCTCTAGTTGCAGGTCAAGATTTCACATTCACAACCGATACTTCTGTTGTGGGTAACAAAAACACTGTAGCGGTAACCTACCCTGGTTTCGCTCAAGACCTTAAAGCTGGCGATACTATCCTAGTCGATGATGGTCTTATCGAAATGGAAGTGGTTGCAACGACTGACACTGAAGTTAAATGTAAAGTATTAAACAACGGTGACCTAGGTGAAAACAAAGGTGTTAACCTTCCTGGCGTTTCTGTAAAACTTCCTGCATTAGCTGAAAAAGATAAAGCTGACCTTAAATTTGGTTGTGAGCAAGGTGTTGATTTCGTTGCGGCATCTTTCATCCGTAAAGCTGACGACGTAAAAGAAATTCGTGAATTGCTATGTGCAAACGGTGGCGAGAACATCCAAATCATCTCTAAAATCGAAAACCAAGAAGGTGTTGATAACTTCGATGAGATTTTAGAAGCGTCTGACGGCATCATGGTTGCTCGTGGTGACCTAGGTGTTGAAATCCCAGTTGAAGAAGTAATCTTCGCTCAGAAAATGATGATCGAGAAATGTAACCGCGCACGTAAAGTAGTTATCACTGCAACTCAAATGCTTGATTCTATGATCAAAAACCCACGTCCAACTCGCGCAGAAGCGGGCGACGTTGCTAACGCAATCATGGATGGTACTGATGCAGTCATGCTTTCTGGTGAGTCTGCGAAAGGTAAATACCCTGTTGAAGCGGTAACTATCATGGCGCAAATCTGTGCTCGTACGGACCGTGCTTTAAAAGCAGAGTTAAGCTCTCGCCTAGACAGCCCTCGTCTACGTATCACTGAAGCAGTATGTAAATCAGCAGTAGAAACGGCTGAGAAACTAGCGGCTCCAGTTATCGTTGTGGCAACTGAAGCAGGTAAATCTGCTCGTTCAGTGCGTAAATACTTCCCAACTGCAAAAATCATTGCCGTGACAACTAACACTAAGACTGCAGCACAACTTTGCTTGTCTAAAGGTGTAACACCAATCGTTGTTGAGTCTATCAATGATACTGAAGACTTCTACCGTCAAGGTATGGCTTTAGCTCTAGAAATAGGCTACGGCGAAAAAGGCGATGTAACCGTTATGGTTTCTGGTGCTCTAGTACCATCAGGTACAACCAATACTTCTTCTGTTCACGTTCTTTAATTAAAACGGACAGTTAGAAATGCAAAAGGAGGCCGATTGGCCTCCTTTTTTATACCTTGATTCTTATACCTTAGCTTTATCGTTAAATCGAAACCTACCAGCCAAAGAACTCTTGATGATGGGTATTCAACAACACCACTAACAACAAGAAATATAAAGCACTCGTACTGATAGCAAGTACTAACAAACTAGCAATCGTCACCCTCACAACCACGACATTAGACATAACCGACTCACCCAAATCACTCAATGTTCATCCAATAAGTTTAGTGAAGTTTTGTCGATTTATTAGACTAAAGTCTTAGATCTTTTTTTCATAAAAAGTTAAGGCATAAAAAACGCAACCCGTAGGCTGCGTTATTATGTTTATTTAGCAGTGTATGAACCTTTACGCTTTTAACGCTCTCTCTCCACGCGCAATCCCCACCACGCCACTTCGTGCGACTTCAATCACATCGGTCATTTCAGAAACCGCTTTAATAAAAGCATCTAATTTAGCACTATCACCAGCCAATTGAATGGTAAACAATGAAGCGGTGACATCAACAATCTGCCCTCGGAACACATCCGCCAAACGATGCACTTCAGCACGAGAAAACCCACTGGCTTTCACTTTGACTAACATCAACTCACGCTCTACATAATCGTATTCAGTGACTTCCTGAACTTTAAGTACGTCCACTAACTTATGTAGATTTTTTTCGATTTGTTCAAGTTGCAATGCATCTGTCGCGGTGGTGATATTGATACGCGATAACGTCTCATCATCGGTTGGTGAAACGGTTAATGACTCAATGTTATAACCACGCTGTGAAAATAAGCCAACAACACGCGACAAAGAACCCGGTTGGTTTTCTAATAGTAATGAAATGATATGTCTCATATTAGGTTCTCTCCGTCTTGCTTAACCACATTTTATCCATGCCTTCACCTTTAATTTGCATAGGATAAACATGCTCTGTTTCATCCACATTGATATCAACAAACACTAAGCGATCTTTCATATCCAATGCTTTTTTCAGGCCAGCTTCAAGCTCGTCTGGGTGATTAATGCGAATGCCAACATGCCCATACGCTTCAGCGATCGCGGCAAAGTCTGGCACAGAGTCCATATAAGAATGGGAGTGGCGACCTTGATAAATCATATCTTGCCATTGTTTTACCATGCCTAAGAAACGATTATTCAAGTTGATTATTTTGACAGGAATATCGTATTGCATACAGGTCGATAGCTCTTGAATATTCATTTGAATACTGCCATCACCGGTAATACACACCACCTCTTCTTGTGGCATGGCAAATTTAACCCCCATCGCGGCCGGTAAACCAAAGCCCATGGTGCCTAACCCACCCGAGTTAATCCAACGACGCGGCTTATCAAATGGGTAATAAAGAGCAGCAAACATTTGATGCTGTCCTACATCCGACGCAACGTAAGCTTCACCTTTGGTTAGCTTATAAAGCGTTTCAACGACCTGCTGGGGTTTAATACGATCTGAAGTGCGATCAAACTCTAAACACTTACGATTTCGCCAACTTTGTAGCTCTTGCCACCAGGTTTCAATTGCTACCGTATCTTGATCTTCACCTTGATCTTCAAGCAGTTTCAACATGCTATCTAGCACTTCATCAGCAGAGCCGACGATCGGTAAATCCGCTTGAATGGTTTTAGAAATCGAAGAAGGATCGATATCGATATGCATAATCTTGGCATTAGGGCAGTATTTTTCGACATTATTGGTGGTACGATCATCGAAACGAACGCCGACACCAAAAATCAAATCGGCATTATGCATCGCCATATTCGCTTCATAAGTGCCGTGCATGCCTAACATACCAAGTGAATTGTGGTGTGTTGCAGGAAAAGCACCTAGCCCCATCAAAGTACTAACAACTGGCAAGTTAAGTGCTTCTGCAAGTTTAATAAGTTGCTCACTGGCTTCGGCAATAATGGCCCCACCACCGACATAAAGAACTGGTTTTTTCGCTGCTAATAACGCTTTTAACCCTTTTTTAATCTGACCTTTATGCCCCGATGTGGTCGGGTTATAAGAACGCATTTTCACTTCATCAGGATATTGGTATGGGAAAGTTTCGAGCGGGTTCAATACGTTTTTCGGTAAGTCCACAACCACAGGACCAGGACGACCTGTCGAAGCAAGATAAAACGCTTTTTTAATGGTCTCAGGAATATCTTCAGCTTTAGTCACTAAAAAGCTGTGTTTAACCACAGGGCGGGAGATCCCCACCATGTCACACTCTTGGAATGCATCATTACCAATTAAGCTACTTGGTACTTGGCCCGACAACACGACCATTGGTGCTGAGTCCATATAAGCAGTCGCAATACCAGTAATGGCATTAGTGGCACCTGGACCTGAAGTAACGAGTACAACCCCGACTTTGCCTGTTCCGCGAGCATAACCATCGGCCATATGAACCGCAGCTTGTTCATGGCGCACTAATACGTGTTCAATATCGCTTTTCTCATGCAAGGCATCGTAGATATCCAAAACTGAACCGCCAGGATAACCAAAAATGTGTTCAACGCCTTCATCAATTAAGGAGCGGACGATCATATCCGCGCCAGATAACATTTCCATGTTGCCTCCTTTTAACCAAACCTTTCACCTTACAATAAGAAGAGTGAAATCGATTCGGTGCTACATAGTTAGGGCTTATTTTTAGCCTAAGAAATATTAAGGTGCTGATACTTTCAAAAGTTCAGCAACCTTTCTATGTACCTATTTGCATTGTCATAACAACCAAATAGGGTGCATACATTCGAAATAATGACTCCGAATTTGTTCACTTTAACGCCATAAACAGAAGCTTGTCTACGCACTCAATAAGATAAAACTTATACAAACCAGCACTAATCGACAATAAATAGTGAAACTCTCTAGTTAGTTGACTAACCACTAATCATATTGAGTAGTTTGCTTTAAAAATACAGCAGATAATAATATTAATAATGAGAAGCGAATCTCACTTTTATTCAGTGCTCATGATGAAAAACATTCCACATCCAAAGGTATTGATAGGCACAAAAAACGCAGCCTCTTATGAAGGCTGCGTTTAAAAAATCAGAAGGAAAGGAATTATAGGCTTGCGGCGAGTGTTTCACCACAAATCAGCATTAACTGATCGCGCATCCAGATATGACCTTTATCTTTTTCACTTGATTCATGCCAGCTTAAGTAACCCGCCACTTTATTATCGGCAAATGGATAAGGCAGAACTTTATAAGTTGCACGGTTAGGTATTGATTCAATTAACCAGCGAGGAACCACAGTAACTAACTCCGATTGGCCCACAACGTATAAAATGTTGCTAAGTCCTGTGCCTTGATACGCTTCTTGGCATTCAAAATCACCGGTATAAACACGCTCATAGAAACTACGTACGCCATTTACTTTTGATAGGGTCGCATGCTTTTCAGCCATAAATTCGGCTGGGCTGATCTGAGCGCCAATACGTGGGTGATTCGCCGCCACCACAACCACTAACTCATCGCTAAAAATTTCTGTGCTTGAATACCCAGGCTGATCAAAACGTGCATAATCAATCACAAAATCCACTTCTTGGTAACGAAGCTTTTCTGGTAACTGGCGATCAAAATCAGCATCTAAACTTAATTGAATACTTGGTGATTTTTCCGCAATCCCGCTCATAATTCTTGGTGCGAAACGGATATCTGAAGGACTGCAAACCGCTAACTTAAAGACGCGCTCAGACGTTTCAGGCACAAAGATTGAATGAGGCAACTCATTGCGTACTAATTGCAAAGCTTGGCGAATTGGGCCAAACAATTGACGAGCACGTTGTGTTGGTTGAATACCACGACCATGACGCATAAACAATTCGTCATTAAACATCACTTTTAAGCGAGCAACCGCATTACTTACTGCTGGTTGTGACATACCTAAATACTGTGCTGCACGAGTAATATTTTGCTCTTGCATTACTGCATCAAAAACGGTCAATAAGTTAAGATCTACGCCACGTAAAGTTGATTCCGTTCTTAAGTTAAGGGCAGTATTTTTTGGTTCAGTAGAAAGTGTCATTTATGTTGCGCCTCTCTTGATTGCAGCTCAATCACACATAACAAACGTGATTATTCACTACAAAAAGATATCTAATAATGATGGTATTTGCCCCGCCAATATGTCGGGTTGCACTTACTATTCATCAAGCAAATACCAGAAGCAACTCTATTGATATTAAATCATTTTTATTTACTAAAAATCACTAAAATAACCAAATTATCAACAACTTAAAACAAAATATAAAAGAACCTAAAAAACATTTAGCTACTAAATTGATGATGGATATTTTGTTTATTCATTAATCAGTGCGTAATGAGGAAAATCCACCTGTTCCCACAAGTGGCTCCATAGTGGTGAAATGTTGCCCCAGTCACCTTGGACGATCCAATTAGAAATAGACTCAGCAACATTCGGATAAATGACGCATTCGGCAGGCTCGGTATCTAACCAAGATCGCACAGCACTAGGATCAAGCCATTGCATCGAACTGGCTAAGCCTAATGATTCAAGAGTGGCGACATTACTCATTTGTTCAAACTGCCCATCTAATGGCTTTAAAAGTAACTTTTTCCCTAGCGTTAATGCTTCCGAGGGCAATTCAAAACCGCCATTCGCAATCACGCCATGACAGGCGTGTAAATCCCGTTGGAAATGTTGGTATGACAGTGGCATAAAAGTTAAATGTTCTTGCTGATTCATCTCTTTAACTGCCGGGTGATAACAAATAAAATCATGATTAGAAAAGCGCTGTAACAGGCCATTAATCTCTTGCAGGTCTTCAAACGGTAAATACACCAAAATAAAGTGTTGCTTTTGATTATCTATCTGCGCCGGAGTATGGACAATCGGCGGTAAGATCGGTTGTTGAAAATGATACCAATGCAAACCTAAGTAATGCTGAGTTGGCGCAAAGTGTTGAATGACAGTTTGGTCTATCCAACTCGCCCCTTTCTTAGGTACCGAATAGCGAAACGCATTTTGATGACTGATTCCAATACTCGGTATTTTTTGTTTTTTCGCCGCCCACGCGGTAATAGGTTCGAAATCATTGAGCACCAAATCATAACCTCCCAAATCTAGCTCAGAGACTTCTTTCCATAATTGACTAAGGTTGGTGTTCAAGGCCGTTTTCATATGGCTCACTTTCCCTTTCTCGGTACTAAAAGTCAGTCCTCGCCGGGTTTGGTAATCACCAAAGTCTTCCATAGAAAAATAAGATTGTGCTTCTCGGCCAGAGAATAAGAAATCAACCGAGACATTATGTTGTTTCGATAACGCCGATGCCATCGCACGTGCTCGAGCAATGTGGCCATTACCCGTTCCTTGTACGCCATATAATATTTTCATTCATTGCCCACCAACAAACAGGTTAATTGCCGCCAAAGCACAACTGATACCTAAAGCCGCTCCTAATACGATATCCGTTAGAAAGTGTACGCCTAACAAAATACGAGAAAGACCAATCAAGCTTGCCCAAGCAAATGGAAGCACGCCCAATTCTGGATAAAATTGTTGCAACAATACCGCCATTAAAAAAGCCGCAGCAGTGTGGCCCGAAGGTAAGCTATATTGATCAGAAGGAGTAATATAAGACGTTAATAGATGAGATATTTGAGCTGGCCTCCGACGTTTAAAACTATTTTTCAGCAACCAATAAATCGGCAATTCAATTAAAAAAGCGGCAAGCCCCGCAAGTAAAAAATATTGCCCGACTTTAGGATCAAAAAACCATGCCAATATCCCCATCACCGCATATAAATGACCATCTCCGGTATGCGAGATAGCTTTACTAATACGAGCAACCGGTAAATTAAAGCGGTGTTGTAAGCAAAATAAAGAAAAGGCCAAATCAAATCGTGCAATCGGCTGTATCGTTTTCATCGTATGCTCCTTGTTCGATGCTTAATCAGCACCACACAAGTTAAGGGAGATAAATGACAAAAGCGTGACGATATTTTGTTCTTATGATGAAAGCGTATTACGGTATATAAATTGGCAAATGAGAGCACGCGAAGTTATTTGAATATTTTTTCATCGAAAGGGTTGACGCTTCCCCCTTGAGTGCGGTACTAATTGAATCACTTATTACGTGGTCGTAGACATTGCTAACCCATTAAACATGCTTAGCGTAAGCTTCATATTTACGAAAGCTAAGGCTGTTTAAATAAACAATTAAGGTAACCAGCATGACTCAACAATTTTCTACTCTACTGAACCTCCTCCTCATCGTGACTCAATCGCGCGGGTAGGCAGTGGACGAAAAACCACATACGATTTCAAACAAGCCCGCATCCCGATGCGGGCTTTTTTATTCGTCAATATTGCAAAAAGCAACTAACAGAATAAACCGCATTGGATAGCGCAGCACAAACCACAAGGAAAAGAACATGAACGATCAAGTCATTATATTCGATACGACATTGCGCGATGGTGAACAAGCACTTTCAGCTAGCCTAACAGTAAAAGAAAAACTACAGATCGCTTATGCTCTTGAGCGTTTAGGGGTTGATGTGATTGAAGCGGGCTTTCCGATTTCATCACCGGGTGACTTTGAATCGGTTCAAACCATTGCTAAGCAAATCAAAAACAGCCGCATTTGTGCTCTATCCCGCGCGGTAGAAAAAGATATCGACGTGGCAGCAGAAGCACTAAAAGTCGCCGAAGCATTTCGTATTCATACCTTTATTTCCACCTCGACTATTCACGTGCAAGATAAACTTCGTCGCAGCTACGACGATGTGGTTGAAATGGCGGTCAATGCCGTTAAACGTGCGCGTAAATACACAGATGATGTCGAGTTTTCTTGTGAAGATGCCGGTCGTACGCCTATCGACAATCTATGCCGTATTGTGGAAGCTGCTATCAATGCAGGGGCTACCACCGTCAATATTCCAGATACCGTTGGCTATACGCTACCTAATGAGTTTGGTGGCATTATCGAAACCCTATTTAATCGCGTTCCAAATATAGATAAAGCAGTGATTTCGGTGCATTGTCATGATGATTTAGGCATGTCAGTCGCAACCTCTATGGCAGCAGTACAAGCCGGTGCTCGCCAAGTCGAAGGCACCATTAATGGCATCGGTGAGCGTGCCGGTAACTGTGCTCTTGAAGAAATCGCCATGATCATTAAAACCCGCAGTGAATTCCTAGGGGTAAGTACGGGCCTTAAATACGACGAAATTCACCGCACCAGCAAGCTTGTCAGCCAATTGTGTAATATGCCGATTCAATCGAACAAAGCAATTGTCGGCGCGAATGCGTTTAGTCACTCATCCGGTATTCACCAAGATGGCATGTTGAAAAATAAGAATACTTACGAAATTATGACTCCAGAAACCATTGGCCTTAAAAACCAAGCGCTGAACTTGACTAGTCGTTCTGGTCGAGCCGCTGTGAAAAGTCACATGGATAGCATGGGTTACAGTGAAAATGACTACGACCTAAATACACTTTACGATGATTTCTTAAAGCTAGCGGATCGCAAAGGCCAAGTATTTGATTACGATTTAGAATCATTAATGCACTTTGCCAACTTGCGCGAAGAAGATGATTTCTTTAAGTTAAATTACCTAAGCGTGCAATCTGGCAGCGTAATGGCCACCACCAGCATTAAATTGCAATGTGGCACAGAAGAAAAATGTGAAGCGGCAGTCGGTAATGGTCCCGTCGATGCGCTGTACCAATGCATCTATAAGCTAACGGGTTATGAAATCGCCTTAGATAAATTCGACCTAACCGCCAAAGGCGAAGGCGAAGATGGCTTAGGTCAGGCCGACATCATCGCCAACTACAAAGGTCGTAAATACCACGGCACAGGTCTCGCGACCGATATCGTTGAAGCTTCTGGTCAAGCCTTACTACACGTGATCAACAGCATCCATCGCGCCGATCAAATTGCGGAAATTAAGCAATCGAAGAAAATTGCAACCGTATAATCGTTTGAAATATAAAGGTAAGTGGTAGTCGATACCGCTTACTTGATAAACAAATTTAGTCATTATTTTTAAGGAAGAGAGAACCATGGCAGGTACATATAAAATTGCCGTTTTACCCGGAGATGGCATTGGCCCAGAAGTCATGCAACAAGCACAAAAAGTGTTAGATGCGATTGAGAAAAAGCATGACATTTCATTTGAGCGCCAAGAATTTGATGTCGGTGGAATCGCCATTGATAATCACGGCACACCGCTACCAGAGGGAACAGTTAAAGGCTGTGAAGAGGCTGATGCGGTACTATTTGGCTCAGTAGGTGGCCCAAAATGGGAACATTTACCACCCAATGATCAACCAGAACGTGGCGCACTACTTCCATTACGTAAACACTTCCAATTATTTTGTAACCTGCGTCCAGCGCAAATTCATACTGGCTTAGAAAGCTTCTCACCATTACGTGCTGATATTTCCGATCGTGGGTTCGATATTGTGGTAGTACGTGAATTAACGGGCGGCATTTATTTTGGTCAACCGAAAGGCCGTGAAGGTTCAGGCCCAGAGGAAAAAGCCTTTGATACCGAAGTATATCATCGCTATGAAATTGAACGCATTGCCAAAATTGCATTTGAATCAGCACGTCTACGTGGCAAGAAAGTCTGTTCAGTAGATAAAGCAAACGTACTACAGAGCTCAATTTTATGGCGCGAAGTGGTCGAAGAAATCGCAAAAGACTACCCAGATGTTGAGCTATCACACATCTATATTGATAACGCCACCATGCAGCTTATCAAAGACCCTTCGCAATTTGACGTGATGCTATGCTCCAACATCTTTGGTGACATCATTTCTGATGAATGCGCCATGATCACTGGTTCAATGGGCATGCTACCTTCCGCAAGCCTTAACGAAAGCCAATTTGGTTTGTATGAACCCGCAGGTGGTAGTGCGCCAGATATCGCAGGAAAGAATATTGCTAACCCAGTGGCGCAAATTCTATCAGCAGCCTTAATGCTTCGTTACAGCTTAAATGAAGAACAGGCGGCGCAAGATATTGAACAAGCCGTATCAAAAGCACTAGCAGCCGGAGAGCTGACCGCCGATCTTGCAGGGAATAACCCTGCGCTGACTACATCGGAAATGGGCGATAAAATTGCGCAATACATTCTAGATACGAATCAATAAATACGAGCAGGTAGCAAGCAATGTCAAAAACATTATACGAAAAAGTCTACGATGCTCATGTTGTCGTAGCCGCCCAAGGCGAAAACCCGATTTTATATATCGACCGCCATCTAGTGCACGAAGTCACTTCCCCACAAGCCTTTGATGGCTTACGTGAAAAAGGTCGTCCAGTACGCCAAGTTAGCAAAACTTTTGCCACGATGGATCACAATGTATCGACCACCACCAAAGACATTAATGCCTCAGGTGAAATGGCGCGTATTCAAATGCAAACCTTGATGAAAAACTGTTTGGATTTTGGCGTCACGCTGTACGACCTAAATCATAAATACCAAGGTATTGTGCATGTTATGGGGCCAGAGCTTGGTATTACCTTGCCAGGAATGACGATTGTTTGCGGTGACTCTCACACCGCAACCCATGGTGCCTTTGGCTCATTAGCATTTGGTATCGGTACGTCTGAAGTGGAGCACGTACTGGCCACTCAAACCCTTAAACAAGCCAAAGCCAAAACCATGAAAATTGAGGTTAAAGGCAAAGTCGCACCTGGTATCACAGCCAAAGATATCGTACTGGCGATTATAGGAAAAACCACCGCGGCGGGCGGCACTGGCTATGTAGTGGAGTTTTGTGGTGAAGCCATCACCGATCTTTCGATGGAAGGTCGCATGACCGTCTGTAACATGGCAATTGAACTCGGTGCTAAAGCGGGCCTAATCGCCCCTGACCAAACCACTTTCGATTACATTAAAGATAAGAAGTTTGCCCCGAAAGGCGCTGAATTTGATGCCGCCGTCGAGTATTGGAAAACCTTAAAATCCGATGAGGATGCCGAGTTTGACGCGGTAGTTACTCTAAATGCCGCAGACATCACCCCGCAAGTCACTTGGGGGACTAACCCTGGTCAAGTAATGTCGGTTGATGGGATCATTCCAAGCCCACAAGACTTTAATGATCCTGTGGAAAAAGCATCGGCCGAAAAAGCCTTAGCTTATATGGGATTGGAAGCAGGTAAAAAACTATCTGATTATAGCGTTGATAAAGTGTTTGTTGGCTCTTGTACTAACTCACGCATTGAAGACATGCGCGCTGCCGCCGCCGTAGCTAAAGGCCGTAAAGTGGCAGCCAACGTACAAGCATTAATTGTCCCAGGTTCTGAACAAGTTAAAGCCCAAGCTGAGCAAGAAGGATTAGATAAAATTTTTATCGAAGCAGGTTTTGAATGGCGTCTGCCAGGTTGTTCGATGTGTCTTGCGATGAACAATGACCGCCTAGGCCCACAAGAGCGCTGCGCCTCTACCAGCAACCGTAACTTTGAAGGTCGCCAAGGCCGTGATGGTCGCACTCATCTAGTGAGCCCAGCAATGGCTGCGGCAGCCGCGATTGCCGGTCACTTTGTCGATATCCGTTCACTAGAAAAAGCATAAGGAACACGCTATGTCTCAAGACCCAAAACAGACTGGTTTTAAACAACATACAGGCCTAGTCGTGCCACTGGATATTGCTAACATTGATACTGATGCCATCATTCCTAAGCAGTTTCTACAAAAAGTCACTCGCTTAGGCTTTGGTCAGCATTTATTTCATGATTGGCGCTTTTTAGATGATGCGGGGAAGCAGCCTAATCCTGAGTTTGTAATGAACGCCCCACGTTATCAAGGTGCGAGTATTTTACTGGCTCGAGAAAACTTCGGTTGTGGTTCGTCTCGTGAGCACGCCCCTTGGGCACTTGCCGATTACGGCATTCAAGTAATGATCGCGCCTAGCTTTGCTGACATTTTCTACGGCAACTCCATAAACAACCAAATGGTGCCGGTGCGTTTAACCGACAGTGAAGTCGATGAGTTATTTGAATTTGTTCATAGCCATCAAGGCGCACAGATCACGGTAGATTTAGAAGCGATGACGGTGTCAGCGAACGACAAGCAATATAGCTTTGAAATTGACGAGTTCCGTCGTCATTGTTTGCTTAATGGCTTAGACAATATTGGTTTGACACTGCAACATGCGGATAAAATCACTGAATTTGAAGATAACATCCCCAGCTTTTTGAAATAGAAAACAAGTTCAATATCAAGCCCAGATACGCGAACGGTATTTGGGCTTTTTTTATGCCAATGACTCGTGAAAGTTATTCACCATGTCCATGGTCTATTTTTCTATTGATAGAGATAAAAAACAGGGTTAGTGATGAATATGAAATACCTTTGGTTAATGCTACTCGCCAGCTTAAGCTTCTTTTCCCATGCAGCCCCTAAAGCCGAACTGTGGCCTTATTGGAATCAGAGCAATGAAACCAACTCACAAGTGATTGATCATAGTGAATGGCAGCGGGTACTCGATCACAATCTCATCCAACAAGGTTCCAATACTCTATTTGATTATGCACACATCAACCCGAAAGACCGTCAAGTTTTGCTTCATTATATCAACACGCTAACCAAGCTCGATCCTCGTCAATTTAATAAAAGTGAACAATTTGCCTATTGGGTAAACTTATACAATGCGGCAACCGTTCAGCTTATTTTGGAAAACTACCCTACGACCTCAATTACTAAACTCGGCGGCTTATTTTCGTTTGGCCCTTGGGATCAAGAGATCCTCACCATTAATGACCACGAATTGAGCTTAAACGACATTGAGCATCGAATCCTGCGCCCGATTTGGCAAGACAAACGTATCCATTATGCGGTCAATTGCGCCAGTTTAGGCTGCCCCAATTTATCCACAAATGCTTTCACATCAAAGAATACTCTAGCGCTATTAAAACAAGCCGAATTGAATTTTATTGAGAGTGATAAAGGCGTGAAGTTTAACAATGGAAAGCTTATCTTATCTTCCATTTACGACTGGTATGCAGTGGATTTTGGTGGTGAAGGTGGTGTACTGAATTACCTAAGCCAGTTTAAGCCAGAAATAAAACAGACCAACAAAAAGCCCAGCTATCAATATAACTGGGCTCTCAATGAAAAATAGGCTTATCGCGCGCGATTAAAAACCCTTATCCTTCTTAACCAAATCATACGCTGATTGGATTTCTTGTGCTTTTTGTTTGGCCACTTCCATCATCTCTGGTGGCAAGCCTTTCGCTACCAATTTGTCAGGGTGGTGCTCATTCATTAACTTACGATGAGCTCGTTTGATGGTTTTGGCATCCGCATTTTTATCCACTCCCAATAACTCATAAGCATCATCTAATTGAGAACGAGTCGGCCCTTGTTGCCACTGCCCCCCTGATTGCTGCCCTTGATGTTGATAGCCACCAAAACCGCCGCCTTGTTGAAAACGAAACGCCGCTTCTTGCATACGCAGACGTTGTTGCAGATATTGCGCGGTAAAACCAAGCTCTGCTGCGACAATTTGCAAGACATTAATTTCGCTAGGATGCAGCGAGCCATCAGCAAAGGCAGCTGAAATTTGTAATTCCAAAAAGAACTGTAACAAATCACGTCGACGACCCGCGGAAAAACGTACTTTACGTAACGTCTCTTCTAAAGGAAAGCTCGACTCCTTCCCCTGACGAAACGCTTCTTGTGCGATTTTTTTCTGCTCACCCGTTAAGTTCATGCGATCCATCATAACGGAAGCTAATTGAATTTCTTCTTTGGTCACTTGCCCTTTGGCTTTCGCAACATGACCCATTACCGCATAAGCGGCTTGGAAAAATTCGGTTTGACGCTCTGCCTGAGAAGCACCAGAGCCAAAGGCAGATTGAAACCCTTGCTGACGACGACGAGCCTTATCAAATTGATGACCGATAAAGCAACCAATGATTGCACCGGGAATATTCCCAATCATCGAGCCAAACAAAATACCCAGTAATTTACCTAACATATGTTGATTCCAAATCCCAAACTATGAATTTTTATTGTTAACTATTGTCTGTATAGTGTCGATTCTTGCAAGATTCTTATATGATATAGAAATCTGTGTATATTTCGTCTTATTTCTGTAAATAACCTTTATTTATACACATGTATTAAAAACGATAATCTCACTCAGTTTCACAGGACACATTTATTCCATGCTACCTATTTCTCGCACTTTTCTTGCCACGCTCATAAGTGCTGCTTTCCTGCCTACTGCTTTCGCGGATGAAAGTAGTAGCGACAGTGTGCCGGAAATCGTCCCTGTAGATCAATGTATTGCGCCAGAAAAAAACGCATCTGATCCAGAACAAGAAACGGTCAACATTGAAGCTGATAGCATTAATGCGGAAGGAAAAAACAAAGCGGTTTATCAAGGTGATGTCATCATCACTCAAGGCCACAAAAAAATCACTGCAGATAAAGTGACCATCAATCAAGGTGATAACTCCATCACTGCGGATGGTAATGTGAAGATGAATGATGGCCAAATTAAATCCAATTCAAATAAAGTAAAATCCGACCTAAAAGGTGAACGGGTTGAGCTACATGACACGCAATACAAATTACTCTGCCAGCCTGCCCGTGGTGAAGCGACTTATATCTTAAAAGATGGCCAAAGCATCTATACCATGGAAGATGGCTCATTAACCACCTGTCCTGAAGGTAACAAATCATGGCGAGTAAAAGCGTCAGATATTGATATCGATAATAACGAAGAAGAAGCGACCTTTTATAATACTCGCTTTGAGATTTTAGACTTCCCTGTATTTTACTGGCCGTATATTACGGTTCCAATTGGCGACAAGCGTAAAACCGGTTTCTTATACCCATCGGGTGGCTATGACTCTAAAAACGGCCTAGAAATTAATGTCCCTATTTATTTCAACTTAGCGCCACAATATGATCTCACCACCACGGTAAACTACATGCAACGTCGTGGAGTTCAATTTGAAAATGAATTCCGCTACTTAACCGATGGCTTCGGTGCTGGTTCCATCGATTTTGAATATCTAAACCGTGATGATCTGTATACCGAAAAAGGCGCACGTTGGGGAGTAAGCGTCTCTCACGATGGTATTTATGATCGCCACTGGAAGTTTTCTGTCGATTACTCTCGCGTGAGTGACAACGATTACTTTGCTGATCTCGATTCCAATATCGGTAATCGTGAAGATGGCCAATTGATGCAAGCGGGCGAAGTGTCATACCGTACGGATTACTCCGATACCACGTTAAAAGTACGTGACTTCCAAATTCTGTCTAATTCGAAACCATATCGCTTAATGCCGCAGCTACAATATGAATATAATCGACCTGATGTGCTACCACATATAGATATGGAGTGGAATAGCCATATTAGCCGTTTTGAAACCGATGACGACCGACTTCCTGACGCCACTCGAGTTCATTTAGAGCCTGGCGTTGTTGTACCATTTTACGCGCCATGGGGGCAATTAACCTCTGAAGCTAAGCTGATGTACACCTACTATGATCAAGATCTAAAAGATGGTAGCGTCACGAATCCAGATCTAGAAAAAAATGCTAGCCGTACCGTGCCAGAATATCGAATGACAGGTACGCTATTTTTAGACAACAGCCAGCAATGGTTGGGTGGTTATACTCAAACGCTTGAGCCTCGTCTGCAATATTTGTACATTCCTGAGGTTGATCAAGATGATATCTACCAAGGTTATGACACCACACAATTGCAGTTAGATTATTATGGTTTGTTCCGTGATACCAGATACAGTAGCGTCGACTACATTGCACCCGCTAACCAGTTAAGCTACGGTGCTACTTCTCGTTTTTACGATGGCAACTATAAAGAGCGTTTTAATATTTCACTCGGGCAAATTTATTACATTAATCCAAATAATGGCGAAACCAATTTGTCGGCCTGGGCTTTGGAAAATGAATGGAATATCAACGATGAATGGTTATTTAAAGGTGGCATTCAGTACGATGGCGACGCCTCTGAATTGCAGCTTGCCAACAGCACCCTTGAATACAAACTGCCAAGTGGTGGCCATACTCAGTTGAGTTATCGTTATATCTCTAAAAACTATATCGAAGACAATGCAGGGAATATTGGTAATAACATTGATAAGTATACTCGTGACGGTATATCTCAAGCCGGTATTGTTAACAGCTTTACCATAGCACAACGTTGGAGCGTACAAGCAAATTACTACCATGATCTAACTGAAAACTACATGTTAGAGAGTTTAGTTGGCGTCACCTATAACGATGATTGTTGGTTCTTAGGCTTGACTTATTCTCGTCACCAAATGTCACCTGGAAATGTTTACCTTGATACTGTGTATCCTGAACCGGGCCCTGAATATGAATCGAAAGTGAGCCTCAACATTGGTATTAAAGGCTTAGGCCAAAGTGCCGGCGTAACCTACAGTGATGGCGGAAACTCACTGGGTTATGGCCGTCCATTTAGCCTCGCTGACTAATGAAGCAAAAAACCAGTCATGATAATATTTATGACTGGTTTCCTTATTTCTCATACTTAATTTGTTGTACTAATTGGATATCGAACATGAAGACATGGATTCCCGCATTACTTGGAATAATGAGTCTGTTTACAGCCTCGGCTACTCTAGCCGCACCTCAACCACTCAACCATGTGGTTGCCATTGTTAACGACGGCGTCATTTTACAAACGGACATCGATACCGCACTCAAAACGGTACAAGCCAATGCTCAAGAAAAAAATCAATCTTTGCCTGATACCGATACGTTAAAAGAGCAAGTCATTGAAAAGTTAATACTCGATGAAATTCAGTTGCAAGAAGCCAAGCGTATGGGAATTCAAATTGATGACCAGCGTTTAGATCAAGCGATTGAAGGCATTGCTCAAGACAATAAACAAACATTAGATCAGCTTCGAACATCACTCAAACAACAAGGCATTACCTACCCCGTTTTCCGCGAGCAAATCCGCAAGGAAATCGCCATTAGCGAAGCGCGTAATGCACAAGTTCGTCGTCGAGTGAATATTTCACCATCAGAAGTCGATACGCTGGCATCCATGTTGGCAGAACAAACGACTCAAAATGTTGAATATAAAATATCTCAAATACAGCTACGTTTTGGTGACGACAAAGACGCCACAGAAAAAGAAGCTCAGGATTTACTCGAGCGATTGAATCAAGGTGAAGACTTTTCAACTCTCGCCTATGCCTACTCAAAAGGCCCAAAAGCCTTACAAGGTGGCGATTGGGGATGGATGCGTAAGGAAGAAATGCCGACTATCTTTGCCGATCAAATCAGCACCCAAGGCAAAGGCGCGATTATTGGGCCATTCCGTAGTGGTGTTGGCTTTCACATCATGAAGATTGACGATGTTAAAGGCTTAAAAACAGTAGCTGTCACGGAAGTTAATGCGCAACATATTTTGATCAAGCCTTCGATCATCTTAAGTGATGAAGGTGCGAAAGAAGAGCTCAACCGATTCATTGACGAAATTAAATCTGGGAAACGCACATTTGGTGAACTTGCTCAACAATACAGCCAAGATACAGGCTCAGCGGTGGCTGACGGTATTTTAGGTTACCAAACAGCCGATTCTTACGTGCCTGAATTTAAGCATCAAATTGAGACCTTACCTATTGAGCAAATTAGCGAACCATTCAAAACGGTTCATGGTTGGCATATTGTAAAAGTACTTGGACGCCGCACGGTTGACCGCACTGAGTCTGCGATGAAAAATCGTGCTTATCAAATATTATTCAAACGTAAATTCAATGAAGAAGCCGGCGCTTGGCTACAAGAAATTCGCGCCAGTGCCTATGTTGAAATGCTAGACCAACAAGACGAGCAAGATAACCAATGAGTAATCAACTAATCAACCCTATTCGTCGTCTTGTGATCACTGCCGGCGAGCCTGCAGGTATTGGCCCTGATCTTGTATTAGCTCTATCCCAATATGATTGGCCACATCAATTGATCATTTGTGCGGATAAAGAGATGTTAGCTGAACGTGCTCATCAACTTGGGATTGAGGTACAAGTCCTCGATTATGATTCAGCTCTCCCCGCTCAAGTACAACAAAAAGGTCAATTATACGTTGAGCATATTGCGGTCTCTCAACCGGTTGTGGCAGGCCAACTTAACGAAGCTAATGGCCATTATGTACTGCAAACATTAGAGCGCGCTTGCCAAGGCAGTATGAGCGGTGAGTTTGATGCGATTGTGACCGGTCCAGTCCATAAAGGTGTGATCAATCGCGCTGGCGTTGCCTTTAGTGGTCATACCGAATTTTTTGCGGAACGTTCGAATACCCCATTAGTTGTGATGATGCTGGCAACAGAAGGATTACGGGTTGCACTTGTCACGACCCATATTCCTTTGGCCTATGTCAGTCAAGCCGTGACCGCCGAACGCCTTGAAAGTATCATTCGAATTTTGCATGCCGATTTAGTCAATAAATTTGGCATAGACAAACCTAACATCTACGTATGTGGTCTCAATCCCCATGCAGGTGAAGACGGTTGCCTCGGACGTGAAGAGATTGAAACTATCACGCCGACCTTAGACAAAATGCGTCAGCAAGATGGCATGGATTTAGTCGGCCCACTTCCTGCTGATACCATTTTCAACCAAAAATATTTAGAAAAAGCCGATACCGTATTGGCAATGTATCATGATCAAGGATTACCCGTGCTAAAATACAAGGGCTTCGGTAATTCAGTCAATATAACCTTGGGGTTACCTTTTATTCGTACCTCAGTCGATCATGGTACTGCACTGGATCTAGCTGGCACAGGGAATGCCGATATAGGCAGTTTTTTAACTGCAATCACCCATGCTTTACAACTGGTAGAAAGCTCAAAGCAGCCAGAAAAGAAGCAACAAGAGAGTAATCAATGAGTAATGATGTCCATCTAGGTCATAAAGCCCGTAAACGCTTTGGCCAAAACTTTTTAAATGATCCCTATATTATTGATGGTATTGTTTCTGCAATAAACCCTCTTCCAGGGCAAAATCTGGTTGAAATTGGTCCTGGTCTAGGCGCAATTACCGAGCCAGTTGGTCGTGAAGTTGATAAATTAACGGTTATCGAGCTTGACCGCGATCTGGCTGAACGCCTAAGAAACCATCCAGAGCTATCTAGTAAATTAACGATTCATGAAGGCGATGCCATGCGCTTTGACTTCAATGAATTAGTGAAACCGAATAATAAGTTACGTATTTTCGGTAATTTACCTTACAACATCTCAACACCATTGATGTTCCACTTGTTTGAATTTCATAAAGACATTCAAGACATGCACTTTATGCTGCAAAAGGAAGTGGTTAATCGTCTCGCGGCAGGCCCGGGTTCAAAAGCATACGGCCGTTTAACGGTAATGGCTCAATACTTCTGTAAAGTGATGCCAGTTCTTGAAGTACCGCCGACCGCCTTTATCCCACCACCAAAAGTGGATTCTGCTGTCGTGCGTTTGATGCCTTATGAAGTTTTACCTCATCCTGCTACTAACCTGAAATGGTTAGATAGAGTATGTCGTGAAGGTTTTAACCAACGCCGTAAAACCGTTAGAAACTGCTTTAAAAGCTTAGTGTCAGCCGAAGAGCTCGAGCAATTAGACATTAAACCAAGCGTACGTCCTGAGAACTTAACCTTAGTGCAATTTGTTGCTCTGGCAAACTACCTTGACGCTAAAGATAAATAACTCAGTCACGTTCAGTTATCACTAAAAAAATAAGGGCACCATAACGTGCTCTTATTTTACTTATACATAAATTCTCTAAGGATAGGAGAGATTTGTGATTCAAGAACAATCACCAAGTATTACTTGCCAAGTTCATACTCGATATATAGAAGAGCAATCTCAACCCGAGAAGAGTCGCTATATTTTTGCCTACACCATCACTATTCGTAACTTAAGCCAACAATCCGTTCAACTCATCAGTCGCCGCTGGTTAATCACCGATGCGAATGGCAAACAGTTAACCATCGAAGGTGATGGTGTAGTCGGTGAGCAACCCGTGATTGAACCTATGCAAGAGTATACTTATACCAGTGGGACTGCTTTAGAAACGCCACTAGGCATCATGCAGGGGCACTATGTCATGCTAGATGAGAGGAGTGAGCAATTCTTAGCAGAAGTCGCGCCTTTTCGCATGGCGATCCCCAATATTTTGAATTAAGTGAGGCTTTGTGGCGACATATATCGTTGGTGACATACAAGGTTGCTTTGATGAATTACAAGCCCTACTACAGCAAGTCGACTTCAACTCTCAAGTCGATCAACTGTGGTTAGCGGGAGATCTTGTTGCTCGAGGTCCCAAGTCGCTAGAGACATTACGCTTTGTCAAAAGCTTAGGTGACTCAGCAAAATGCATTCTCGGTAATCATGACCTACACCTACTGGCGGTAAATTTAGGCTACTTCAATGCTAAGCCTAAAGATCAAACTCTCCCTATCCTGCAAGCACCTGATCGCCAAGAATTAATCAACTGGCTACGTCAACAACCCTTGATGGCAGAACATGAAGAGTTTGTAATGTGTCATGCAGGCATTGCGCCTAGCTGGGATCTCGCAACGGCCAGACAATCGAGCCAAGAAATCAGCGCTATTTTACAAAGTGATGATTGGGCTTGGTTAATTAAGAACATGTACGCTAACCAACCAAGAGTGTGGGATGCTAATTTACAAGGCATTGAGCGATACCGTTTTATTATCAATGCGTTCACTCGAATGCGCTTTTGTGATCAACAAGGGCAATTAGAAATGGAGTGCAAACTACCTCCAGCAAAAGTCGATACGAGTCGTCTAGTACCTTGGTTTAAAGTAACCGAGCGTATCCCATTAAATAAAACCGTCATTTTTGGCCATTGGGCGGCTTTGATGGGATGCCATGATCAAAAAGCAAATGTGATAGGGTTGGATACGGGTTGTGTGTGGGGAGAGCATCTGTCTATGTTGCGCTGGGAAGACAAAAAAATGTTCACTCAAGCAAGCTTACAATAAGCCTCTCATTCACTTATCGTGCTTTACTGGTCAAATTTAGAGCCAGAGCAATTAACTTATGTAAGCGTGAGATTTCTTCCATTAACTGAATACTCAACCAAACATAACCATATAATGAAGCTTGAGACTGCACTTGATTGGCTTTCGCTAATACTTGCAGCTCTTCAATCACCTCATTAATGTTATCAAACTGCCACTCATCAGCTTCAACCTTGCCTGTTTTTATCATCTCAGATAGTTGAATTATCATCGACTCGGTCGCCTGATGACACTCTTTTAATGCCGATGAATTCAAAAGAGTAAAATGACTTTTTCGGTCACTCCAATAAGTATCCGATAAACGTTCAATGGCATAGAGACTATTCACGATACCCGTTTGAATCCGGCTTAGCAGAGAAAGATTTAACTTAGTCTCAGCACTGGCGGCGGACAATAAACTACGCGATCCAATAATATTTCTACGTAACTGATCTTGTTTTGATTGAATATTCGGTCGTTCCACCATATTAGGAGAAAGCAGCGTGTGATGAACCTTACTGATTTCCAGTAAGTTATCACTCAACTTTAAACGCCAATGAATAAAAGCTCTTTGAGGAAAAATACTGCAAAAAAACAATGCAACGGCTGACCCTAAAACCACATCACCACTGCGCCATAAAGCTTGGGTAAAACTCCCTTCATGAGCCCCTAATACTACCGCAAGCGTAATACCAATTAATAAGCCGGCATAAGGTTGTTTACCCAATGCTAAATAGCCGCAAACAAACATGACGGCACTACACCAAACCATCAGTAATGGAATAGAAATGGTTTCCAGATAAAGAGCTACGATACCGGAAAGCGCGCCTATACAAGTTCCTGAAATACGCTGAATCGCTCTTGGGAACACATTTCCCCAATAAGAAATTGGCCCCATCACAACAACCAATGTAATGAGTGGCCAAGTGATGTCATGGAGATCGAGAGTACGCGTTGCAGCGAACATCAGCACGAAAGCCACTGCAATACGTGCGCTATGCACCAAGCGGTAATACTTGAAAAACCACAGTTCCGAACTAGAAATAGCCGATGAGCGTTTCATTGGGTCAGCAAATCTTTTCTAAACAAATAAAGCGCATGTTGTAGGCATTTTTATCATCTTTAAGATATTCTTCTTGCTCCACAATTTTCCAATTATCTCCCCAATCTGGAAATTGAGTATCACCCTCAATATCGGCATCAATAAAGGTTAAATACAGACAATCAGCCAGAGGTAAGCAGTAATCATAAATAGTGCCTCCCCCGATAATCATTAATTCATCAACATTACCAACGACTTGTTTTGCTTGTTCAATACTAGTGACGGTAGTAACTCCCTCAATAGAAAGTGAAGCATCTCTTGAAATCACAATATTTAAACGCCCCGGTAGTGGACGACCAATCGATTCATAGGTCTTACGGCCCATCACTATTGGCTTTCCCATTGTACAGCGTTTAAACCAAGCAAAATCGGCGGGTAAGTGCCACGGCATTTGATTATCTTTACCGATAATACGATTGTTTGCCATCGCAGCAATCATGCTAATCTTCACATATCGTCCTTTTAAACAATTGATCTTCTTCGATAAAATAACAACCCCGGCATAGCGAGGCCTATTGCTAATCCAGCAATAATAAACATGGATTGTAAAAAGTTATCGATAAGAATACTAAATAATTGTGCATCATAGCCATTTTGGTTTATTTCAACTAGAGCGATCATCGCTTTAAACGCATAAACTCCCGGTACCATAGGAATCATCGCCGCCACCGTAAAGACCTTGGGGTGCGCTAAAAAACGATGTGACCAATGAACCCCAACCATGCTCACACTCGTTGCAGCAAAGAATGTGGCCCATTCGATAGGAATATTATACGTCATAAGTACAAATCGAATTCCATGCCCTATCGCTCCCCCTAAAGCACAATACTTTAGCGCTTTAACCGGAACATTAAATACCAAAGCAAACCCAACAGCAGGAATAGCAGCAAGAGACATATCAGTAAGTAAAGCAATCAAAAAATCCATTATCTCACCCATACCCATGTTCCTGTTACTGTCATTGCGGCAACAATCCCTAAGCAAGTAGCAAAGGTCAATAAACTTGCCATGAAGAATCGAGCAATTCCCATGTTGATATAACCCTTCAACATATCTGCAACCGCATTAATCAAAGGAAAACCAGGAACCAGCATCAGTACTGAAGATGCCATAGCGGTGAATGGAACATTGCCGAGTTGGTGAATAACCGCTTGAGAAGAAATCAGGGTGGTTACAAATGCTGTCACTGCAAAATTGACTAATGGGTTAAAGTTACGATGACCGACTTCTTGCCGAACAAACATCCCACAACAAGACGCAATAAAGGTGATCACGCATATCGTTACATCCCCACCCGCTAAACGAGCAAACGCGGCACAAGATAAACCAATCATAAATAAAACCAACCAACGGTTATATCTAATGGGTTTAATCTGCTCGAGTTTATAGAGTGCTAACCGGTAATCAATAATTTGTCGCTCGAGCATAATGCAGATTTGCTGAACTTCCGTAACCACCTTCATATTGATACCACGATCAGGACAACGCCGGGCAGTAGTAATACAATGCTCATTCATAACAGTGGTCACCACTAGTGAGCTGGCTGACATTGATACTTCAACATCCGTCATTCCACTTGCCAGTCCTAACCTTCGAATTAAATCTCCGACTAAAGTGCTTTCAGCACCATGTGCCAGAAGCATTTGGCCCGCTTGAATAATCATCCGAGTAATTATTCGTTGTTTTTCATCCATCATTATATTCTCATCAATCCATTGATAATTAATTAACCTCTATTGCTGATAAGAATAATCACCTTATCGACAATTGGAGTTAGCGCTTAAAGTGTGCACTAAAATGCCCCCCAGTAGCATGATTTAGGATAAAAAAAAAGCTGCGATTCACAAAGAATCACAGCTTATTTATTCAACGTTATCTATGAACTAGTCACGAACGTAAATGACATGTCCATCATCTTCGTCATCATCCCAGTCATCATCATCCCACTCTTCGGTAATCACATCTTTACCGCTCATGGCATCTTTATGGTAATCATCCCACTTGAAGTCGACTTTCTCTTCTTCTTCAATCACTTGCTCTTCTTTAGGTAGTGTTTCCATAAACTCAGCTAATTGGTAAGCGAGCTCTTTAGTTCCTAATTTATTAGAAGCAGAGATCTTAGCGTAATGACCATCCCAACCTAATGCATCGATGATCTGTTGGATCTTTTCATCCACTTCTTCTTCAGGAAGTAGATCGACTTTATTAAAGATCAACCAACGAGGTTTAGCCGCTACTTTTTCACTGTACTGTTCAAGCTCATCAATGATCGTCAATGCATTCTCGATTGGATCTGAACCGTCAATCGGCAACAAATCGATCATATGCAATAACACGCGACAACGCTCTAAGTGTTTTAAGAATCGAACACCAAGACCGGCACCATCGGCAGCACCTTCAATGAGGCCAGGAATATCAGCAATAACAAAACTGCGTTCAGAGCCTGCTCGAACAACGCCTAAACTTGGGATCAAAGTTGTAAATGGGTAATCTGCTACTTTTGGTTTAGCCGCAGATACAGCGCGAATAAAGGTCGATTTACCAGCATTTGGCAAACCAAGCATCCCTACATCTGCAAGTAGCAATAGCTCTAGACGTAACTCACGTACTTCACCTTTAGTACCCATGGTCTTTTGACGCGGTGCACGGTTAACCGAAGATTTAAAGCGTTGGTTACCTAAACCATGCCAACCACCTTTCGCGATCATGATTTTCTGACCATGTTCAGTCACTTCAGCCACTACTTCATTGGTATGAATATCAATAGCGCGAGTTCCGACTGGCACTTTAATGGTTTTATCTGCACCACGTTTACCAGTACAGTTACCACCACTACCATTTTTACCACGCTCCGCTTTATGGAAACGCTCAAAACGGTAATCAACGAGCGTATTGAGGTTCTCGTCGGCTTGCATGTAAACATCACCGCCATCACCGCCATCACCGCCGTCAGGACCGCCTTTTTCAACAAATTTTTCACGCCAGAAACTAACAACGCCATTACCGCCATCACCAGCTTCTACTTTTATGGTTGATTCATCAACGAACTTCATTTGCTACTCCACCTGCATTATTGGCAAGTTATTATGAGTGTAGACCACAGACTGTAAATCCTAGTATATATTTGAAGTCTAGGGTCTAGGGTCTAGGGTCTAAGGTCTAAGGTCTAAGGTCTAAGGTCTATTATATAACTTTGCTATAAATAAAAAACCCCGCCATAAAGGCAGGGCTTTGAATTCAATTGTAAACAGAAACTTATGCAGTTTCGATGCTTACGAACTTACGGTTCTTAGGACCTTTAACTTCAAATTTAACTTTACCTTCAGATAAAGCAAATAGAGTATGGTCTTTACCGATACCAACATTCGTTCCAGCGTGGAATTTAGTACCACGTTGACGAACAATGATGTTACCAGCTAGAACAGATTCGCCACCAAAACGCTTAACACCTAGGCGTTTGCTTTCTGAGTCGCGACCGTTATTAGTAGAACCACCAGCTTTTTTATGTGCCATGTTAGCTTCTCCTTAGTTAAATTAAGCGCTGATGCCAGTAATTTTGACTTCAGTGAACCACTGACGGTGGCCCATTTGCTTACGAGAATGCTTACGACGACGGAACTTAACGATTTTTACTTTATCGCCACGACCGTGCTTAACTACTTCCGCAGTTACTTTACCGCCAGCAACCAGAGGTGCACCAATAGTGATTTCTTCACCATTAGCAACCATAAGAACTGAATCAAACTCAACGTTTGCGCCAGTTTCTACGTCCAATTTTTCTAAACGAAGAGTTTGACCTTCGCTTACACGGTGTTGTTTACCACCAGATTGGAAAACAGCGTACATATTTTACTCCGCTTTTTCCGCACAGCATCATGTTAGTTATTTTAAACATATCAGGTGTGCGCTTAAACTTGTCATCAATAGGGCGCAGATTCTACTTGAGAGCTTGGCCTTTGACAAGATAAATATTAAAAAAAATGGCGAAAAGATCATCGCCTGATTAAAGTGCGCTAATGATGCCGTTTACACTCGTGTTTATCAATGTTTTTTAGTGTAGAATCCATGATTATTTTTTAAATTTAGGCCTAGCACGCCCTATTCTCAGCTGGAAGAACAATGGATTTTAAAGCTATCCAGGCACTCACTGCCGACGACATGGTAAAAGTGAATGAAACCATTCATGCACAATTGAACTCAGAAGTTAGCCTTATTAATCAACTCGGTTTCTACATTGTTAGTGGTGGAGGCAAACGCCTACGCCCTCTTTTAGCATTACTATCCGCTAAGGCTTTAGGCTACCAAGGTCAAGATCACATCACAGCCGCTGCATTTGTGGAATTCATTCATACCGCTACATTGTTGCATGATGATGTGGTCGATGAATCGGATATGCGTCGTGGTAAAGAAACCGCTAATGCAGCGTTTGGGAATGCCGCTAGTGTGCTAGTTGGCGACTACATTTATACTCGCTCTTTCCAAATGATGACCAGCTTAGGATCTTTAAAGATCCTCAAGTTGATGAGTGACGCGGTAAACGTGATCGCAGAAGGTGAAGTACAGCAGTTAATGAACTGCAACGATCCTAATACGACCGAAGAAAGCTACATGCAAGTAATTTACTCGAAAACGGCTCGTCTATTTGAAGCAGCAACTCAAATTGGCGCACTATTAGTCGATGCGCCTAAAGAAACGGAAGTCGCACTGCAAAATTATGGCAAGTACCTAGGCACGGCATTTCAACTGATTGATGATGTGATGGACTACACTTCAGATGGCAAAGAAATGGGTAAGAATGTCGGCGATGATCTTGCAGAAGGCAAGCCTACTCTACCACTGCTCTATGCCATGCAAAACGGCACACCAGAGCAAGCAGCTATGATTCGTGAGGCGATTGAGCACTCTAATGGTATGGAAAAACTGGATGCCATTATGGCAGCTATGCATGAGACTGGTTCACTCGAATACACCACTCAACGTGCAGAAGAAGAGGCCGATAAGGCAATTGCTGAACTGACGATTATTCCCGAATCCTACTATAAACAAGCCTTAATCACACTGGCACATATGGCAGTCAGAAGAACGAAATAGATTTTCGAAGCTCGAACGCAAAGCTTCTCGTTTGCTTCGCTAGTCGTTTACCGAAAATAAAAAAGCTCGTCTCTTTTTCAAGAAACGAGCTTTCGAGAAACGAGATTCGCCTAATTTTACTTCGCGAACTCTTCACCTAAAGCGATATCGCCTTTTAGCGTATCTAGCATGCTATCGAACGCTTGTTGTTCAAATGCACTTAGCTCACCAAAGCTTAAAATTTCTTCTACGCCTTGTTTACCTAAACGAATAGGTTGTGCGAAGAAACGTGCGTGCTCGCCATCACCTTCAACGTAAGCGCATTCAACAATACCTTGTTCGCCATTCAATGCTTTCACTAGTGATAAACCAAAGCGATACGCCGCTTGTCCCATCGAAAGTGTTGCCGAGCCGCCACCCGCTTTTGCTTCAACGACTTCAGTACCCGCGTTTTGAATGCGTTTCGTTAGAGAAGCTAGCTCATCATCAGAGAACTCCACACCTTCAACTTGAGAAAGCAAAGGTAGAATTGTTACCCCAGAGTGACCACCGATAACAGGCACTTCCAAACCATCAAGTGGAACGCCTTTTAGCTCAGAAACAAATGTTTCAGAACGAATCACATCGAGTGTTGTAATACCAAACAGACGCTTCTTATCGTAAACACCGGCTTTCTTTAGTACTTCAGCAGCAATTGGCACCGTAGTATTTACCGGGTTAGTAATAATACCAACACATGCAGTTGGGCAAGTGTTAGCAATTTTTTCCGCTAGAGATTTAATGATCCCCGCATTCACATTGAAAAGATCAGAACGATCCATACCTGGTTTACGCGCCACACCAGCAGAAATCAATACGACATCTGCGCCTTCTAGTGCCGGTGTTGGATCTTCACCAGCATAACCTTTAATTGAAACTGGCGTTGGGATATGACTTAAATCAGCAGCAACCCCTGGTGTAACTGGAGCGATATCGTATAAGGCAAGATCAGATCCTGCAGGAAGTCCGTTTTTCAGTAATAAAGCAAGTGCTTGTCCAATACCGCCAGCAGCACCAATTACAGCTACTTTCATGAGCCTTTCTCCTTCGAAAAATTAATTATCTTTTTACATTATTTAGGTCTGAGCTTAGAGAGTTGGAACTACACACCCTAAGAATTTAGTTGTGCCTAATCTTAATGCCTTCGAAAGTACAATAAGTCGATTCTAATTACAATTATTCAACATCAGCTTTGCGATACTGCACTCATCAAGTTTTAAATCATAATAAAAATCAATGGTTAAATTAAATCACAAAACAAAACGCAACATGGTATTCACATCATTTTGTGGCGAATATTTAAACATAAGTTTCACAATTTTTTTTACTGAAAACTTGACCTAATCGTTTGGTGATTAGTGAGCATCTATGCGAAAATATTGAAATTATATGTACCACTAAAAGAATCCATTATGCGAAATAGTGACAAACAAGATAATTTAGTCCGCTCTTTTAAAGCTTTACTAAAAGAAGAGTGCTTTGGATCTCAAGGCGAGATTGTTGATGCATTACGAGAAGAAGGCTTTGAAAATATTAATCAGTCTAAAGTCTCTCGCATGCTGACTAAGTTTGGTGCCGTTAGAACACGCAATGCAAAAATGGAAATGGTGTACTGCTTACCAGCCGAGTTAGGTGTTCCAACCGCCTCAAGTTCTTTACGTGAATTAGTACTCGATGTTGGTCATAATGACGCCCTTGTTGTCATTCATACTGGACCAGGTGCCGCACAGTTAATTGCTCGTCTACTTGATTCTCTAGGTAAATCGGAAGGTATTCTAGGCGTCGTTGCTGGTGATGATACTATTTTCATTACGCCAACATTAAATATTACCACCAAGCAATTATTTGACTCAGTTTGTGAGCTATTTGAATACGCGGGTTAAGCTCATTCTTCAGTTATAAAGGCGTTCTTCCGCTCTAATTTCGAATAGAAATGAAGATGTCGTGAACGCCTTCTCACTTTTCATATAAAAAATTAACATTCCCTATACTTTAAACACTTATTATCAGTATGCTTATTCACAATCTACCAACTTCTCAATAAGACTCGGCTATACTGGTCTAGGTAGTAAATGGCGAAGGATCGCCATTTTCTCGCATTATTGGCCTTAAGGAATACGCCATGCTTACCCCTTCATCCTATTTTCAACACATCTATACATTACTGCTCGCTACCTTACTCATAACTTCAACAGTAGCAGTCCAAGCTGAAGAGAATAAAACCTACATTACCATCGCAACGGGTGCCGTAACGGGCGTTTATTATCCGGCGGGGAGCTCCATCTGTAAGCTAATCAATAAAGGACGTTTGCAACATCATATTCGTTGCTCCGTCGAATCCTCTGCCGGTTCTGTTGATAATATTAATCAAGTTAGGCTTGGCAAAAATGATGTCAGTATTGCTCAATCAGACTGGCAATATCTAGCTTATCAAGGTAGTAGTGAATTCACGCCAAGTTCACCTTATACCAATATGAGGACCCTATTCTCTCTACATAGCGAACCGTTTAATTTAATTGTCCGTAATGATTCAAACATCAAAACCGTCGCAGATTTAGCAGGAAAAAGGGTCAATATTGGTAATAAAGGATCAGGCGATCGCGCCACGATGGAGCGAATTATGAAGCAGTTTGGATGGTCGTCAAAAAGCTTCTCTTTGGCGACAGAGTTTACTGGAGCAAGCCGAGCCCAAGCGTTATGTGATAATCAGATTGATGCCTTTGTCTCAATTCTTGGCAACCCTAATGCCTCGATCAAAGAAGCGACCACCGCTTGTCAGGCTAGGTTGATTCCGGTTACGGGCCCTAAAATCGATCAACTCGTTAATGATACGTCCTATTATGCCAACACCAGTATTCCGGCCAATCTCTACCCAAACAACGATAAAGATATCAAAACCTTTGGTACATTATCGGTAGTGTTTACCGATAAACGTATGCCCGATGATGTGGCGTACAACATCACTAAAGCGGTATTTGAAAACTTTGATACCTTTAAGCGTTTACACCCAGCATTCGCGACATTAAAAAAAGAAAATATGATTAAAGATGGCATATCTGCGCCACTCCATCCGGGCGCGATTCGTTATTATAAAGAAGTCGGATTATTGCCTTAAAGAATAAGCTAAATCGTTAGCAAACTCGATTTTGCTCCACACCTTGTTGGTATTTTTCAATATTATCCATCAAGATATTACACAGCGCCTGAATAGAAGAATGGCTCCCCCACGCAACATGTGGCGTGAGAAGTAAGTTCGGTAAGTCCATATTAGCAATAAGCGGATTCGACTCATCAGCAGGCTCTTGAGTAAAGACATCACATCCTGCGCCAGCGATTTGCTTGGTCTTCAAAGCTTCAATCAAGTCCGACTCATTCACTAAGCCACCTCTTCCCGCATTGATTAACACCGCACTGCTTTTCATTGCTTGGAACTGTGGCATGGCGATCAAGTTTTCACTGTCAGCGGTTAATGGGCAATGGAGCGTGAGCACATCCGAAGTTTCAATCACTTTATCAAATGCCATATAACCGGGACGAGCCGGAGTGACCCCTTTTCGTTCGGCAAACACGACATGCATACCAATCGCTTTAGCTAATACGCCCACTGCTTGCCCTAAACTGCCACTGCCAATAATGCCAAGGGTTGAGCCGGCGACATCGGTGATAGGATGAGTAAAGAAACAAAATTGCTTCTGCTTTTGCCATTCTCCTGCGGCAATATCTTGATGATAGCCCACTAGGTTTCGCTTTAAAGCAAACATCATGGCAATCACATGTTCCGGCACTGAACGCGTACCGTAACCTTGCACATTAGTCACCACAATCCCATGCTCACGGCAGTAGTCTACATCCACATTATTCGTGCCCGTTGCCGCGACCGCAATCATCTTCAATTTAGGTGCTTGAGCTAACACATCTGCCGTCAATTGTACTTTATTGGTGATCACAATATCGGCGGACTTAATACGTTCCACGACTTTATCTGCAGGCGTTAAATCAAACTGCTGCCATTGATGCTCAAAGGTTAAGTTCGGAACTGAAATGTGCTCAGGAATGGTCGCATGGTCGAGAAAAACCACGGTCGGTTTACTGGGTAAATGCATTGGGGCTATCGGCATAAGAAGTCCTTTTCGGCCAAAAGTGGGTATAAACCATCAAGTTCAAATTACGACGATACCAAAGTTTTATAATCTGGCAACTCTGGTTCAGCCGAAAAGTGTTGCAAAATTTGCGCGCTCACATCGGGATAAAAATCACACTCAACAAACGCCGTCGCTAATTGATTATCTTTAGGGTGATAGAAACTCAGCTCAGCAGAATGCAATTGCAGCCGTTCGGAATACTCTAGGGCCTCTTGAGTCGCATAGAATTCATCGCCAACAATTGGGTAGCCTAACGCCATCATGTGTACCCGTAACTGGTGTGATCGTCCTGTGATCGGTAGTAAGCGAACGATGGTAGTCTGCTCTTCTCGCGCCACCACTTGATAACGGGTTAACGACGGTTTGCCATCTTGATGACACACTTTTTGTCTTGGGCGATTCGGCCAATCACAAATTAACGGTAAATCGATTTCACCTTGGTCTTGTTCAACATGTCCCCATACGCGTGCATAATAAATTTTATGGGTGAGACGATATTGGAACTGCTTTTTAATATGTCGTTCGGCTTCTTTCGTTAATGCAAATAACATCAAACCAGAGGTCGCCATATCTAAACGATGCACCACTTCAATATTGGGGTAGCTCTCACGTAATCGGCTCCAAATACTGTCGTAATGCTCTGCCAAGCGTCCAGGAACCGACAACAACCCCGCCGGCTTATTAGCCACCAAAATATGTTCATCTTGATAGACGATCTCCGTCCAAGGATCGGTCGGTGGGAGGTATTCAAGTAAAGCCATGAAAAGGTTCCTGGTTTCTGGGTTATAGTTCCTGGTTCCTAGTCTCTAGTCTCTAGTCTCTAGTCTCTAGTCTCTAGTCTCTAGTCTCTAGTCTCTAGGAAATAGTTCAAGGAATAATATTCAGGATGGAAAGCTAGCAAATAAAATATATAAAAACATCCCTGCTCCTAGAAGTTAACCTCTAGGGACTAAAAACTAGGAACTAGGGACTGCTTTTTTACTGATGAGCAACGACGATCAAACGCAGAGAATCAAGCTGCAATTGCGCGGTTTCGATGTAACCTGATAGCGTTTCGATTTGCGTTTCAATCGCACTAATTTCTTCATCACGAATGTTTGGATTGACGGCTTTAAGTGCCAGTAAACGTTCTAATTCAGAGTTAAGCTTTTGCTGCATTTCTGATTTAGCACTTTGGCGCACTTCATCCAATTTTGGCAATACTGCTTGCTCAGCACTTTCAATTAACGCATGGATCTGATCTTGCACCGAACTGGCCACTTTACTCGCCATATGACGGTTAATCGGGCTAAGTTGGCGGTTAAAGGTATCAAACGGTACTTGCTCTGAAAGCTCATTACCTTTGGCATCCATCAATAAACGAATCGGGGTTTTCGGTAGGAATTGGTTAATCCCACTGCGTTTCGGCGCTTGCGCATCCACTAGGTACACTAACTCTAAGAACATAGTGCCAACGGGTAGCGCTTTATTCTTTAGTAAAGAAACCGCATTGGTGCCGACATTCTCACTGAGCAGCAAATCAATGCCACCTTGAATCATCGGGTGCTCCCAGCTCATAAAGTGCATATCTTCACGCGACAGCGCCGTATCACGATCAAACGTAATGGTCGCCCCTTCATAAGGCAAACCTGGGTAGCTTGGCACCATCATGTGCTCAGATGGCGTTACCACCAAAGCATTCTCACCTTTATCGTCTTGGTTTAAGCCAATGGTATCGAATAGACCAAGGGCAAAAGTAACAAGATTGGTATCATTATCACCGCTGGCGATAGTTTCCGTGATTTTCTGCGCTTTTTCACCACCGTTAGAGTGAATTTCTAGCAAACGGTCGCGCCCTTGCTCTAGCTTAGATTTCAACTGTTTATTGAGCGCGGCTGAGTGCTCAACTAAA
Source organism: Vibrio rumoiensis (assembly GCF_002218045.2). NCBI lineage: Bacteria > Pseudomonadati > Pseudomonadota > Gammaproteobacteria > Vibrionales > Vibrionaceae > Vibrio > Vibrio rumoiensis. Next base: position 359,883 of record NZ_AP018685.1, on the reverse strand, counting down.
TGCTCTAACTCACTCATATCACCAGACGCTAGCATGGCAATTAAGGCTGCCGAATATTCATCATACACGGCACGGCCAGTTGGACAAGTTTCTGCAAATGCGTTCAAACCTTGGTGATACCAATGAGCCAAAATCGACTGAGCCGAATTTTCTAAATGCGGCACAAAAATTTCGATATCGCGCGTTTGGCCAATCCGGTCTAAACGACCAATACGTTGCTCGAGTAGATCTGGATTGAATGGCAAGTCGAACATCACTAACTGATTAGCAAACTGGAAGTTACGCCCTTCAGAGCCAATTTCCGAACAAATCAGTACCTGTGCTCCACCTTCTTCTTGTGCAAAATACGCCGCGGCTTTATCACGCTCTAGAATCGACATACCTTCATGGAAGACGGTAGCACGAATGCCTTCACGCTCACGCAAAGCTTGTTCTAATTGCAATGCAGTAGAAGAGCGAGAGGCGATCACTAAGATCTTCTCAGAACGCTTTTCCATCACTTTATCGATAAGCCAAGTAACGCGAGGATCAAACGTCCACCATGACGTTTTATCGCCTTCCAGATCTTGCAAGATCTCTTCAGGATATAAGTTTTTCAGAGCTTGAGTTTGCTCAGGGAGATCGCCATCCATCATTTTAGACACGCGCATCGCTCGAGTGTACTGCTCAGGCATTGGCATTTCTAACATGTGTACATGACGCTCAGGGAAACCTTGAATCGCGGCACGAGTATTACGGAACAAAATACGCCCTGTGCCGTGGCGATCCATTAAGTTATCAATCAATTCTTGGCGCGCTAAGGTTTTCTGTTCAACATCAAATTCAGCTTGTGAACTGCAACCATCTAAAATTCGAAATAATGGCTCGGCATCTTGCTCTGACAATAATTCAGTGATGCTATTTTTTTGATCGTTAGTAAGTGGCTTACCCGATTCCAAGCTCGCTACCGCTTCAGCAACCGGCGCGTATTGCTGTTCTTCTTTAACAAAAGTGGCGTAGTCAAAGAAACGATCAGAATCAAGCAGACGCAAGCGAGCAAAGTGACTTTCATGGCCCAACTGTTCAGGTGTTGCAGTAAGAAGAAGTACACCGGCAATTTTCGCCGCTAAGCCTTCTATCATTTGATATTCACGACTCGGTGCATCGACACTCCACTCTAGGTGATGCGCTTCATCGACGACCAATAAATCCCAATCTGCAGCCAATGCTTGATTAAAACGTTTTTCATTCTTTTTCAAAAAATCTAACGAACATAACACATATTGCTGGGTATCAAATGGATTCAAAGCATCCGCTTGTGATTCTAGGCAGCGCTCTTCATCAAACACCGAAAAGTGTAAGTTGAAACGACGCATCATCTCCACTAACCATTGGTGCTGCAGTGTTTCTGGTACCACAATCAAAATGCGTTCAGAACGTCCAGTCAATACTTGCTGGTGAATGATCATGCCCGCTTCAATGGTTTTACCTAGGCCGACTTCATCGGCAAGCAAAACACGAGGTGCATGACGGCGACCAACTTCATGAGCGATATAAAGCTGGTGAGGAATCAATCCAGCGCGCATACCACATAAACCACGCATTGGGCTTTTATGTTGTTGATATTGGTTAGAAAGTGCGTTGTAACGCAATACAAAGTTATCCATGCGATCAATTTGACCGGCGAACAATTTGTCTTGGGGCTTGTTAAAGCGAATTTGGTGATTTAAGAAAATCTCACGTAATACGACATCGCTTTCTTGATTATCTTGGCGAGTTCCGATGTAGCTGATCACATCATCTTTAACACCGATTTGCTCAACTTTTAATGTCCAACCTTCTTGGCTTTCAATCACATCACCAACATTAAATACAACACGTGTAATCGGTGCATCATTACGGGCATATAAACGGTTTTCTTCTGATGCAGCAAACATCAAAGTCACAGTGCGAGCATCAAGCCCAACCACTGTCCCTAATCCTAAATCGCTTTCTGTATCACTTATCCAACGCTGACCTAACGCAAATGCCATGTAATCGACTACCTTATGAATCTAACTTTATTGAAATCTATTTTAGTGGTTTCTGACATTATTTTCTTAGAAAAATTCGTCACAAACCTGATCTAAATAGGCGAAAAGACCTATTAACAAAAAGCCGCACATCTTACTTGATGATAAGGGATATATCACCATGATTCGGGGGAAAATTTAACACTGACATAAAACTGTCAATATTTGAGATCTAAAGTAAGGATGAAAGTAAAAATCTTTCATATACTCAACATAAGCATTCAGATAGTTGTGGATTAAAAAAACTATCGTTGCTTATCAATGAAAAGGATTTGATCGTTATGTAGCAGCACGCTACCGACACTCTCGATAGCGAAAAATAGGAACAGGATGTTCCCAGCTGCCTCTATAGCAATCAAACATTGCTAGCCTTCCGCACCGCGGAACAAGGAGACGCTATGGGCTCGACTGACAGAACGCTAACCAGCCGTAACTCACACGATAAATCATCGCGAAAAATCTTTGTCCTTGATACCAACATCCTGCTCCATGAACCCCACGCTATATACTCTTTCCAAGAACACGATGTCGTGATTCCAATGACCGTATTGGAAGAACTGGATCGCATAAAAGACAGCAAACGCGATGTCGCGCGCGATGCTCGAGTGGCCATCCGAGCTCTGGAAGCGATTTTCCATGATGCGACGCCTGAAGAAATCTCCCAAGGGATCCCGTTAGCCACAGAGCATCAATCTACCGGGACCATTTCGATTCTGGCCGATTTTGACATCCCCGATAACGACAAAGCGTTTGCTGACAAGGCGGGCGATAATCGAATTTTAAATGGTGTGATTGCGCTGCAAAACCGCCGTGCTCCTCGTGAAGTCGTATTGATCACCAAAGACATTAATATGCGTTTGCGAGCCAAAGGCGCTGGTGTCCAATTTGTCGAAGACTACCGCACCGACCAATTAATTGATGATGTGCAATTTCTCACCAAAGGGTTTAATGAATACCAAGGCAACTTTTGGGATAACTTTAAACAAGTTGAAAGCCAAAATTGTGGCAGTAAAACATTTCATACCGTGGATCGTGAAGGGCTAGAACCGACCTTTATCAACCAATATTTAATTGATGAAGATAGCGATTTTGCAGGCAGAGTCGAAGCTCTTGAACCGACCAAAGCCAAAATCAAAGATCTCAGCCGAGAGCGTCTGCTACACCGTCATGCTTGGGATATTTACCCGAAAAATATTTATCAAGGTATGGCGATGGATGCCTTACTCGATCCTGAAATCGATCTGGTGATTTTAACCGGCGCTGCAGGGAGTGGTAAAACCATGTTAGCCATGGCAGCAGCATTAGAAATGACCATCGAAAAGAAAATGTTCGATAAGATCATCGTCACTCGTAACACCCCTGATATCGGCGAGGCGATCGGCTTCTTACCCGGCACTGAAGAAGAGAAAATGATGCCATGGCTTGCGGCGATCACCGATACCTTAGAAGCGCTGCATAAAAATGATCACTGCACCGAAGGGTCGCTAAAATACATCTGCGATAAAGCCAATATTCAATTTAAATCCATCAACTTTATGCGTGGCCGCTCAATCCAAAATGCTTTTGTCTTATTGGACGAATGCCAAAACTTAACCGCCTCACAAATCAAAACCATCATCACACGTTGTGGTGAAGGCACCAAAATCGTCTGTTCAGGTAATCTAGCCCAAATAGATTCCACTTATTTAACCCCGGTGACCTCTGGTTTAACCTATATGGTTGAGCGTTTTAAAAACTTCGAAGGCAGCGCCAACATCCACTTAAATGGCGTAGTCCGTAGCCGCTTAGCGGAATTTGCCGAAGAAAACTTATAACAATCAAATAAATACCACTCACACTTCTGACGGTGCACACAATGCACCGTCATTGTCTAGTAATAATAATAGAACTGATTATTATTAAACTTTATTTTATAAAACCAAAAAATATTAGACCGCCAAGCACCATCACTTATAGAATCGCCCCCCTTCCCGCCGACACACGGACTGCAAATCTAAATGGAATTAAATTTTTAAGCGGCAGTTTTATTTTCGGAGTGATTATGTCTACTGATCTGCGTTTTATTCTCAAAGGTTTTGGCCAATTCTTCTTTTTAGCTGTACTTGTAGCTCTACCGGTGCTGGCTGTTTCTTATGATCTCATCTATCTACACAATGGCTTATCTGAAAATTCATTGACTGAATATTTTCAAGAAACCTTACTATTTTTAACGGTTTTATCTTTTGGTTATATTGCTATAAAAGAGTCTTCAATCCGACACTTTTGTGTACTAGTGACGGGATTTTTTACCTGTATGTTAATTCGTGAGTTTGATGAATTGTTAGATCTTATTGTTCACGGATTTTGGGTTTACCCAGCCTTATTTGTTGCCGCGATGGCAATAGCGTACGCATCAAAAAATATCAAACAAACCATTCATACTTTTGCTCATTTTACCCGAAGCCGTCACTTTCTATCTTTATGTTTAGGCATGGCATTGCTATTAGTTTTTTCCCGCCTATTCGGCATGGGATCATTTTGGCAAGGAATACTGGGAGATGGATACGATAGATTAGTAAAGCTAACAGCAGAAGAAAGTGTAGAGGTTTTAGGCTACACCATTATTTTTTACTCAGCCGTGGGTTATTTCCAAAACTACTTAACTTGGTGTAAATACCGCCTTGAAGGTGAAGAATACTCAGATTACATCGATAAAAGTCACCAGTTTTTCACAGATCGTTTATCCAAATAATAGAAGATAAAAAATATATTCTGTGAATCTAAAGTACGAAAAAGAGAGAGCCCGGTAAGTAACTCATCAGAAATTTTAGAAAAATCACTAAGCCCCACTGGCTTGAAGAAAAGCGCGTAGATGGGCATTTTCACTAGTTTGAGTCAGTGCATCGATGGTGGCACATTCAGTCACTCGACCTTGCTCCATAAACGCAAAATGACTGCTAATCGCTTTGGCATCGGATAAATGATGCGTCACCATCAATACGGTGATATTGCGCTCTTTGGCTAAACTGGCCACCAGCGATAACATCTCTTGACGTAAAACTGGGTCTAACGCAGAAAAAGGCTCATCCAATAACCAAATTGAATGGGGCTGAACAAAGCACCTTGCTAGCGCAACCCGCTGCCGTTGCCCACCCGATAACTGCTCAGGTAGACGATCCAAGAGTTCCACAATCCCGACTTGCTGCGCCGCTTGTTCGACTTGCTGTTTTTGTTCAGTGGTTAATTTCAAACCCGGATGCAAACCAAGTCCAATATTTTGCCTGACCGTTAAGTGGCTGAATAAATTATGCTCTTGAAACAACATCGATAATGGCCTTTGATGAGGCTGTAAACCAAGCACAGACAAACCATCGACTTTAATCTCCCCTTGCTTGGGTTCAATAAAACCTGCAATTAAACTGAGCAAGGTGGATTTCCCTGAGCCACTAGGTCCCATCAAAGCCATAATAGAGCCACGTTCTACCTGTAAATCAAAGTAAAAGGTTTCGCTTTGATAATCATAAATAATGTTTTGGATCTCAATAGCACGATTAGACATGGTCATTCTTCTTCATTAATTAACGACTACTTCGTTTAAACACGACATCAATCAAGCTAAAACAGATGACGCTAAACACCAACAAACACAGTGACACCATTGCTGCCGCTGGCATTTGATAACTACCAAGCAGTTGAAATAAATACAAAGGCAAAGTCGTAAAAGATTGATTACCAAACAGTGCCACTGCGCTTAAATCCCCCATCGAAAACATAAAACTGATCGCAAAGGCGTGAGCAATTGGCTTGTTAAGCGCTTTCCACTCGACCATTTTAAAACGAGTCCAGCCCATCATGCCTAGGCTTTGACATAAAAATTGATATTGCTGCGCGGTTTGCAACATCGGTTGCGACAAGGTTTTAATAATGTAAGGCAACGCCATTAAACTATTGACTAAAATCACCATCACAAAAGCGAGACTAAAGACGTCAACGTAATTACGCAGCAATAAAAATAATCCGGTACTAATTACAATCCCAGGGGTGACCAAAATAATCGTTCCCATCAATTCTAAACGCCCAGCGCGCTGACGTCGTCCTTTCAAGTGCCAAGCTCGACTCGTTAATAAAATCGCAATGCCCATGACTAAAGCAAGCGAACTGGCTAGCGTCGCCACTTTAAGCGAGGCCATTAACGCCTGCCAGAACTTGGCATCTTGTAGCACCATTAATGATTGAGGATTCAAGCCTTGCCATATCACCATCAACAACGGTGGTAGAACGAGCAATATTGCCGCCATGATCCAAATGCTATCCCAAATTTTCGCTGAGCGAGAATCTATCCATCGTGGTAAAACTTGCTGACTAGCCTGAGTAGAGGCTGGCAACGTCTTGGCCAAACGCAATAATAATAAACTTAACCCACCACATAACAACATTTGCCATAGCGCCAGAATCGCCCCCGCTTGCAAATCAAAATCAAACTTTATGGCTTGGTAGATGGCCAGCTCAATGGTGGTGGATTTAGGCCCGCCACCTAATGCCATGACGGTTGAAAAACTGGTAAAGCACAACATAAACACTAGGCCAGCAACATGCGGTAATTGCTGCCGCATGCGTGGCCATTCAACTTGGCAAAACTTCTGCCATCCATTCATTCCCAAATGAGAACACAATTTATGTTGCTCATTAGGGATCGACTCTAAGGCATGCAATAACAAACGACAGGCGTAAGGCAGGTTAAAAAAGACATGGGCAATTAAAATGCCATTTAGCCCGTAAATCGAAAATGGCAAACGCGCATCGAAGGCTTTAAATACCTCGGCGACTAAACCACTATTCCCTAAGATCGCTAAAATACCGAATACCCCAACCAACACTGGCAATACCAATGTTGAAGCGAACAGCTTTAATAACAGCGACTTACCTATAAATTCTCGTCGAGATAGCGCATGAGCCACCGGTATCGCGAAGCCAACACTCAGTAACGTAGAAAACACCGCCTGATAAAAGCTAAAAAAAGTGATATGTCGATAATAAGGATCCGATAAAATCCAACTGATATTCAAGCTAGGGGCGTGCTGAACCAACGCCCCTATGGTTGCGCAGACAAACAAACCGATAGTCAGCGCAACCGCAATACCGAGCTTAGGAACAGAAACATTAACCACGTTGCCAACCTGTTGTCGTCTTGAAAAATAAAAATCGATTCATGTACTTATTATGCTTTTATTGTGACAAAGCCATTTGCCATTCTCGCGTCCAACCTTTCAACTGTTTAGCCACCACTTCTGGCTCTAACGACAACATCTTGTTTGGCACCGTTAATTGCTCATAACCTTTTGGTAATTTAACGTCTGTCACTGGGTACATCCAATTACCGGTTGCCATTACCGATTGAAAATCATCCGTTAAGATAAAGTGCATAAACTCATCGGCCAACTTAGGATGCTTGGTACTTGCCACTTTAGCTGCCAATTCTATTTGCGCGTATTGGCCTTCTGAAAAATTAGCAGCAGCATAGCGATCATCATTTTCAGCAATAATGTGATAAGCCGGAGAGGTACTATAAGACAACACCATGTCACTCTCCCCTTTTAAAAACATCGGGTAAGAATCTGACCACCCTTTGCTCACGGTAACGGTTTTGTCAGCAATTTTCTGCCAAGCTTGCGCCGCATTATCGCCATACACCGCTTTCACCCACAGTAATAGACCTTGGCCGGTAATCGAGGTGCGTGGATCTTGATAGATAATATTGAAATCATCACGTTCCACTAATTCTTTTAAACTTTTCGGCGGATGGTTCATTTTGGTTTTGTTATAGATAAACGCGAAATATCCATAATCAAAAGGCACAAAATAAGGGTTATTCCAACCACCGGGAATAGTCACTTGAGAGGTATCAACATCATGCTTGGCAAGCAACCCTGTCTGCTGAGCTTGCGCCATAATGTTGTTATTTAGCCCGAGTACGACATCCGCCTTAGTGTTATTACCCTCTAAACGAATACGACTGAGCACCGATCCGCCATCATCCAAGGCGACGAAGTTCAAGTTGCATCCACACTGGCTTTCAAAAGCTTGTTTAATTTTAGGACCGGGTCCCCAATCAGAGGTAAAAGAATCGTAGGTATAAACGGTTAAGGTAGGCTTTTGATCAGCCATTACCGAAGAAGACAAAGCGGCAATACAAGAGAGCGAAAGAAAAGTAATAGCTTTAGATGTGAAGTTCACTAGATCAATCCTTATTTAGTGAGCGGCACAGGGAATAAGGAGAAAAGGAAACAAATCCTACTCAATTCCTACGCCAGCATTATCTGGTTCAGGTCACGGGTGTTATCTCAGCCAAATCACATGATTCAGCACCCCGATGAGTTGTATGGCCAAGTAATCTTATGGGACTCGTCTCTTGACGTTACTTGGGCATATAAATTGTAAGTTGTTGCTTAGCAGGAGGCGAGCAGTTCTCCGCGATTAATAACAATAATGTTAGCTAGAGCGTTGATCATAACCCCAACGAGGCACTAAACCTTGCTCGACACCTAAATGATCAAGAATTCTCGCCACCATAAAATCGACTAAATCTTCAATGGTTTTCGGCTGATGATAAAAGCCCGGCGCGGCCGGCATAATGGTGACACCCATTTGCGAAAGCTTGTGCATATTTTCTAGATGCAACGTCGAAAATGGTGTTTCACGTACCACCAGCAAAAGCTGCCCACGCTCTTTCATTACCACATCGGCAGCACGTTCAATTAAGTTATCCGACATACCGTGAGCAATCGAAGCCACACTCCCCGCAGAGCACGGACAGACCACCATTTGTTTTGGCGCAGCCGATCCTGATGCTACCGGAGAAAACCAATCTTCTTTACCGCAAACCACCAATTTCTCACTGCGACAATTAAGATGTTCAACCAACGCTTTTTGCGCAGCTTCCGGTCCACTTGGCAGTTTTAAATCATGCTCGGTAGCCATCACGACACGGGCAGCCGATGAGATGAGCAAATAAACGGTATAGTCTGCGGCTAACAAACACTCTAACAAACGCAACCCATAAGGCGCACCTGATGCGCCAGTAAACGCCAACGTGATCTTCTTTTCCACCAATTGAGACATAATATTTCCCTCAATAAAAAGAGACAAATTCAAAGCAAAAGGATCATAGTGATCTTTATACCTACCATGATCTTTTTGCTTATGATGATCTTTTTACTATTTTTGCTGTAAAGCTTGTAATAACTTGGCGTGGATCCCTTCAAAGCCACCGTTACTCATCACTAAGATCTGATCACCTGTTTGCGCTTGCGCCACGATATGCTCGACAAAACTGTCAATATTGTCATCGACATAACTTGGTTGTGGGCATTGCTGAGCCACCTCTTCTACCGACCATTGAATGTTACTTGGTTGATATAGGCAGACTTGATCTGCATGTTTAAAGGCGGCGGCTAACGTCTTCTTATGCACGCCCATTTTCATAGTACTTGAACGAGGCTCAAATACGGCAATAATTTTGCTATCACCGACTTTATTACGTAAACCTTCTAAAGTGAGATCAATCGCGGTTGGGTGATGAGCAAAGTCATCATAGACCTTAATGCCCTTCACTTCGCCTTTTAGCTCTAGACGACGTTTAGTATTGATGAACTTGCCTAATGCTTCACAAGCCAAATCGGGGGTCACGCCCACATGACGCGCGGCGGCAATCGCCATTAAAGCATTATTCACATTATGATCGCCGACTAAATCCCACACCACATCGCCATGATGCTGTCCATCTAAATACACTTGGAAGTGACTGCCATCTTTTTTCACTTTCTCGGCTTTCCAATGGCCATCGTCCCCAATGTATTCTAATTCGCTCCAGCAACCACGCTTGATAACATCTTTTAAGCCGTCATCATTGCTTGGTGACAGAATTCGGCCATTGCCCGGTACTGTACGCACTAAATGATGGAATTGGCGCTTAATCGCTTCCAGATCATCGAAGATATCCGCATGATCGAACTCTAAATTGTTCATCACCAATGTACGTGGGTGGTAATGCACAAACTTAGAACGCTTATCGAAAAAAGCACTGTCATATTCATCGGCTTCCACCACAAAGAACATGCTTTCACCTAAACGGGCCGACACGCCAAAGTTACCCAACACGCCACCGACTAAAAAGCCCGGTGCGTAGCCACAATCTTCTAAAATCCAAGACAACATACTGGATGCGGTGGTTTTACCATGAGTGCCAGAAACCGCCAGAACCCAACGATCATGCAGTAAAAACTCTTGTAGCCATTGCGGTCCAGACGTGTATTTAAGGTTATTGTTCAATACATATTCAACACATGGATTACCACGGCTCATCGCATTACCGATCACCACCAAATCAGGTGCAGGGTTTAGTTGTTCAGGATCAAACCCTTCAATAATTTCAATACCTTGAGATTCAAGCAATGTACTCATGGGTGGATAAACATTGGCATCACAACCCGTGACTTTATGCCCTAACTGACGAGCTAAAACCGCAGCGCCACCCATAAAAGTGCCACAAATACCAAGAATATGAATATGCATAACAGTGTTTCCAACCTAAATGCTAAGGGCTGTGACTCCTGTGAAGTCAACAGCCCATAGGGTCTATAAATAAATGTACGATTATTCCGCATAGTACCTCAAACCAGCGAAAAAGTATGGTTGATTTTCGAGGTAACCCTTTAGAAAACTTCAAATGTCACATTTGTGAAATTTCACAAGTTACTTCATTACCATTAAAAAGTTTGCCACCTTACAATGCGATAAGCCTAAACCTTACAGGCTTTATTACGCTTAACGACACTTTAAAAGGACAAATCATGTCGAACATGCGCACGCTTGGTGAATTTATCGTAGAAAATCAACATCACTTTCCCCATGCAAGTGGTGATTTATCATCTTTACTTGGCTCAATAAAATTGGCCGCCAAAATAGTCAACCGTGAAATCAATAAAGCGGGATTAGTCGACATTACCGGTTCAGTAGGCGCAGAAAATGTTCAAGGAGAAGAACAGCAAAAACTCGACCTGTATGCCAATGACAAATTCAAAGCGGCACTAGAAGCGCGCGATCAGGTGTGTGGCGTGGCCAGTGAAGAAGAAGATGAAGCGGTCGCTTTTAATAAAGATCTCAATAAAAATGCCAAATATGTCGTATTGATGGACCCACTCGATGGTTCTTCCAATATTGATGTTAACGTTTCAGTCGGTACCATCTTCTCTATTTATCGCCGCGTCTCTCCAATTGGTACGCCGCCTACCGAGGAAGATTTCTTACAACCTGGCCATAAACAAGTTGCGGCCGGTTATATCATTTACGGCTCATCGACCATGTTGGTTTATACTACTGGCAATGGCGTTCATGGTTTTACGTATGACCCATCCTTAGGTGTTTTTTGTTTGTCTCATGAACAAATGATGATTCCTGAAACTGGCACCATCTATTCGATCAATGAAGGCAATTACATTCGCTTTCCTACTGGGATCAAAAAATACATCAAATATTGCCAAGAAAATGTGCCTGAAGATAATCGCCCTTATACCTCGCGTTATATTGGTTCTTTGGTAGCCGATTTTCATCGCAATTTATTAAAAGGCGGGGTGTATCTTTACCCAAGCACGGAAAGTCACCCAAATGGTAAACTGCGTTTATTGTATGAATGTAACCCGATGGCTTTTTTGATGGAGCAAGCTGGCGGTAAAGCAACCGACGGTAAAAACCGCATCCTAGATTTAAAACCCACCGAATTGCACCAACGGGTTCCTTTTGTGGTTGGCTCACCACTGATGGTAAATAAAGTGGAAAGCTTTTTAGAGCAATATCCAGAATAACCGCTTGCCTTTGTAAGGGATAAAGATAAGAGGAACCTATTTCTCTTATCTTTTGCTTCTTGTCGCCCTAGCTAGCCATAATTTCCTTCGCATATTTTACCCAAGTTCTTTACAAGTCCATTACAAGTCACGGTATAATCAAAACGTTAATTTTAAATCTAAGTTATCCCAAGATAGCGAAACCGAGAAAGGAAGCCCAATGAGCTTGAATAATGTACCTGCGGGTAAATCACTACCAGACGATTTATATGTAGTAATCGAAATCCCTGCGAATGCCGATCCAATTAAATATGAAGTTGATAAAGACAGCGGCGCAGTGTTTGTTGACCGCTTTATGTCTGCACCAATGTTCTACCCATGCAACTATGGTTATGTGAACGACACATTATCTCTAGATGGTGACCCAGTAGATGTATTGGTTCCGACACCTTTTCCACTCATGCCAGGTTCTGTGATTCGTTGCCGTCCGGTTGGCGTACTTAAAATGACCGATGAGTCAGGTGAAGACGCGAAAGTAATTGCGGTACCGCACAGCAAGTTGTCTAAAGAATACGATCATATTCAAGACATCAACGATGTACCTGAGTTATTAAAATCTCAAATCACTCATTTCTTTGAGCGTTACAAAGACCTTGAAGAAGGTAAGTGGGTCAAAGTCGATGGCTGGGAAGATGTTGCATCAGCACGTAAAGAGATTCTAGAATCTCACCAACGCGCACAAAAATAAGCGTTTTTTCATGATGAAAAAAGAGCCCGTCCTGGGCTCTTTTTTTATGGATGAATAGCGAGTAGTAACACTACATTCCTCCGGCATGAGACTGAACTCCTGCCATATAATCTTGGCGGAAAAACGGATCGATATTATCGCAAATACCTCGATACGCCTGTCCGGTCGAACCTAGCCAAGAAGCATTCTGGCTACAATATTGTTTTTGTCCGGTCGCATAACCTTCTTGGTAAGCCATATAAGCTTCATCCGTTAAATTCGCCGAGCTTTTAGCAAGCTGATGTTGGCTATGTTCAACCAAACCTTTCGCGGCAGTTTGCTCACCATAACTTTGCCATGCTTGACTATCGGCAGTGTTTGGGGTGTCGCTATGATGAGATGCACAACCCGCCACAACCAATAGCGCAAATATTGCGAGGGCTTGTTTCATTACATTTATCTGTTTCATGTCTGTCTCCATTAGCAATAAAGGTGACTTGTTAAGTATAACAACGTATTTGCTGTACTGTTAAATACGCTTGAACGACAAGACAGTTCACTTTTTTAGCCAAAAGAATGGTCACCACGTTGACACCAATCACCAGAATGCAGCACTTTCTTCAATAAGCTTTTGTTTTGATATAGATATATCCAAGCGTGTCCGTATGGCGTATTGATTAACTCTCGATCATATTCATGGGGATAATCTTCCAATATATCCAATTGCTTCATAGTCTCGTCATCAACCAAATAAACTTCTGCGACTAAAGCTTGCTCACCTTTTATCGCCGCAGGATAAGGCCCTAAATCAAATAATTGAAATTGCGCTTGCGTGATAACTTTGCCTAAAAATTGGCTGTGAGATAATAAATGGTGATTCGACTCACCTTGACGTAATGTCCCGTAAACCAACACTTGATGTTGCATCATCTTCCTTTCCTAAGGACATCAATTAAAACTAAACTGGTAAAGGAAATCGACGGCACTATCTACCCCCGTCACCGCTTCGACATAGAAATCGGTGAGTAACTCATAACGCACGGTAAACTCCCCTAACGCATTAAAGATCCCAACACCATATTTCACTTGCAAGCCAGGAGCGATATACCCACTTACGGTTACTTGAGAATCATCACCAGAACCAGCCGTACCTAATTGTAAATCTTGAACCCCAAAAGCTTCGCCCAACTCCCCGACTAACTTACCGCTTTTCGCTAAACTCAAACCAATTAAAGCCGTCGTCATGGTACTGCCTCCGGCCCCATCTTCAATCCCTCGGCCTCGTAATAAATAAGATAGCGCATTCGTTTGTGACATTGATGGCTCAGAGAACACCGTCACTTCAGGTGCATCAGCAGGGCCACTCACTTGGATCCCAGCGATCACATCGTCTTGCGTATTCTCTGGATTACGGATCGCCTTAATCGCCACATAAGGTTGATCAGCAGGGCCATTCATCAAGATCTTACCTTCTTGGATAATCAAATCTTGACCAAAGGATTGGTAGTAGCCTTTTTCGATCCTCACTTCGCCTAGAATAAAGGGACCTTTATCTTTCTGAGAGACTTTCAAACTTCCCACCAAATAACCTTTTAAGCCAAAAGCGGACAAGCTCACATCATCACCAATATTGATAGTGACATCGCTCTCCAATGCCATTGGAAGACCATTATTCTCCTCTACTGGTTCTAAATTCTCATCAAGAATCACTTCATCTTTGGATACACCTATCGCACTCTCGGGTAAATCTTCAACCAATATCCTTCCCCAAGGGATATCAATATTACCGGTTATCTTGGCTAATTGAGGGGTTATCGAAATGGTTAAATCAGGCTTCACCTTCAGTGCCACCATTGGTGGAGATTCGACTTTCAGTTCATCCCCAAAAACTCTTAAATGGGCATTCCAATTATCACGTTGCGCCCAATTAGCATCCCCTTGTAACTGTAAATCACCATCATCAGTTTCTAATACACTACTCAAGGTCGCCGAATAGCCACTAAACTTCGTTTTGACTTCCCCTTGGTGAATATCTACAGGGAACATCGGACCTTCTAATTGGAAATCTTCAATATCAAAATTACCCAACACTTTAGGGTTTAAAATCGGCCCATTAAAATCAAGGTTAGAATTCACATTGGCATTAAGACGGTTTTGCTCTCCGAGTAAAGGTCGTAAAAAACCTAAATGAATGCCTTCGATAGTATTGTCACCATCAATCGACATCTGCTGAGCTTGAACATTAGGAATGGTGGCTTGGCCTTTAATTTGACCATTATTGGTTAATGCCAATAGCCAACTCATATCGAGCTTATTTTTCTGCAAATTAGCCGATAATTGAATCTTGTCCCAAGGAATGGTGAGTGGTGTATCCAGCTTCTGCACAATATTGCCTGAGGAAATATCCACTTTCACTTTGACTTGAGGGGCTTGATTATTCGCCCATTTCAACCAAGCATTCACGTTTAGCTCACCGTTAATCTCAGTATCTTGTGGAAGAAATATCGCCAATTCATCAAATGAAAATTGTTGCACCGACAATGTCGCTTCGCCATCACTGCCTGCTGAAAGATCCTTATCTAAACAAATTTTCGAGGGGAGGTGCTGCCAACAATGCGCTTGAACATCGACACGTTGAGAGGCCAATTGATAGCCAATCGCAACGGCGTGATCAATCTGCCACATAGGGTTGGTTTTTTTATTGGTATTCGGTTCCATTAAAGTAACCTGAGCCGACGTTAATTGCCCTTTCCAAGCTTGTTTAGGCTTATTGACCATGCCACCTTGTACTGCCATGGTGGTTGAAAATAAGTCCGTCATCATATCAAGATCAAGTTGATGCGACTTTTCATTGCCTTTGAATGCTAAGGTTAAATCTTTCAGTTGATGGTTTTGATATAAGCCACCTTGTGCACTCAAGCGAATATCGCCACTCGGTGCCGGCAATGGCGAGACTTGTCCTTTTAATAGCAAAGATTGAAGTTTGGCTTCACCTTGATTCCAATCGATGTCACTTAAGGATAAGTCCGTTAAAACCTGCGGAGACCGTTGTTCACCACGCAGCTGAATATCCCCTATCGCTTGGCCTTTAAGGTCGGGAATCGTTTCTGATAATTTCGGCATATTAACAGCAATATCCATATCCCATTGCTGATCTAACTTGCCCTTTATTTTTAGACTATTTGCCGCATGAGATAATCTTAACCCTCGGGTGCGAACAATATATTTTCCTTTACCGGTTTTATCACTGGCATTGAGTTGCCCTTTTAACGACAGTGGATAATTCCGCAGTTTCCCATCAATGGCAAGGCTAGGGAAATGCACAACCCAGCCACCTTGTGAGGTCAAATTTCCAGTTGTGATTAAACTGCCATTTAACATCCCTTCCGCTTGCGGCCATTGCAAACCCGGTTGAATATCCGTTAACCCCAAAGTGGCTTTCCAATTTAATGGCGCTTTCCAATTGACCATCGCCTGGCCAGTTACATTACCGCCTAAGGTATCGATATTCAGTTTATGAAAATCAATCTGATCAAGGTTTCCTTGGGCATCAAGAACAATATCTGACGCAGGTATATCAGCCCCTGAAACTTGCGACTCCAAAGTAAACTGATAACCCTCTAATGAACCATGACCATCTAGGTGCTCGATATTCACTTTGTAGTCAGATTGACCTTTAAGCGGCCATTGAGCTTTACCATTTTGCAATGACAAACCAAAAGGTAACGTCGCTTTCAAAGGCTTAAGATTCGCTTTGATTTTTGCCTCAACACCACCAGAAAGCGCTGCGGTCATATTGAGGTTAGCCACACTACCCTTGGCATCAAGATGAATCGCTTGACCAGAATAGTCCGGCATTTTAACCAGTCCTTTTGCTTGAAGCGTTAACGGGTAGTCACCAGACATCGTTAGTTTAGTCTTTAAGTCTAAATCGGCCTCTGGCATATCAAGTTTGAGTTCTGGAATAGTTAACTGGCTCCCCATCAGTGAGCCTTTAAAACCCAAATGATTCACCTTAATCGGAGCGGTTTGCTGCAAAATAAAATCGTCAACATCAAATTGCTCGACTTTCAAATTGATCGGAAGCGTAACAGTGGGAAGGGTAATATCTGGTCGTTGAGCCAATGGCGTATTATCGACGGGTTCTGATCTCTTTTGACCATCATCAGGGGCGAGCGTTAGGCGAATTTTTTGCCAATGTGTTGGTCGCAATGTCAATGTGCGACCTTGCATATACAATCCTGTTGAGAACTGATGCCAAGAGGCTTTATAACCTAAGATATTAAGATCGATATCGTTAAGAGCGAGATGAGTCAGTGACACAGGAATAGGCATAAAAATCGTCGGCATGCTCGAACTCCCCTCATCGACCTCTTCGCCTTCAGACGCGGGCAAGTTTGGCATATCAAACGTTAACCCGTTGATCGCGATAGTATCAAGACATACCGAATGTTCGAATAAGCAATCCAATGAGGTTGAAAAATCAAAGCGTTTCAGCTCAGTGGCAATACCTAAGTCAGGGCTTTTATATTCAAGATCGTGCAACGTAAAAGCCGGTAATAAGCTCCCTTCAGTTGAACCGACTTTAAACTCTGGTACCAATTTCTGCGCAACCCATAAACCACTGTTTAAACCCACATTGGTAAACAGCAGCACCGCCACCAATAAAAGCGCAATCAGCACCGTTGTCGGTATCAACAAAATAATACCAAGTAGCCATTTGAGTAATCGTTTCATTACAACTCTGGACCTAAAGTAAAGTGGATACGGAATTCATCACCGCTATCGGCATCTAGTCCATAAGCAAAATCAAGACGAACCGGACCAACGGGCGATCCCCAACGAATGCCTAAGCCAACCCCTTTTTTCCAATTTGGAGTATCGGTCC
This sequence comes from Vibrio rumoiensis, assembly GCF_002218045.2. Taxonomy (NCBI): domain Bacteria; kingdom Pseudomonadati; phylum Pseudomonadota; class Gammaproteobacteria; order Vibrionales; family Vibrionaceae; genus Vibrio; species Vibrio rumoiensis. The sequence continues at coordinate 342,399 of NZ_AP018685.1, read as the reverse complement.
AAGCATCACCAACATCCAAAAATGCCGCCCCCCACCAATTGCCAGTGACTCGATATTGATATTCGAAACTCGACGTCGCCATATAGGCACCGCCTTCTAATTCATTATTTTCATCTCTAGGTGAAATTTCTTCGTAACCATAACCTCTTAGCGAGTTAATCCCCCCTACAAAGAAACGCAAGGACGGTGGGACTTCCGACCAATTATCGGCAAAGGCACCTCCCGCATCCACTCGAGTTAAAAAGCGATGGTTACGGCCAATACCTCGAATCCAGCCAGTATGACCGAGCACACGAATAATGCGAGTATCGGAAAACAAGGTGGGGTCACCATATTCAAAACTAATGCTTTGTTTATCGCCCCACATTGGCATGGTGTTACCGCGCGATCTTACCCGCGAAAAAGAAATCCCCGGCAAGGCAAATAATGAATGCCCAGATTCAGATGCTTGAATATAGTCTTCATACAATAAGCGTAAATAAATGGTTCGATGCCAACCATTATCGTAGAGCCAATGCCTTTCAAATGACAAATTTTGCTCTTGGCTATCGGTGTCATTATCATTTTCATCTTTAAATCCGTATTGCACTAAATAGTAATCTTTTAGGACATCGTCTAATGGGATTTTATAGTTAGCAGTAAAGGTTTTTTCTGGGTGCGATAACATCACACTGGCACCGACACTGTGGCCATATTTATTGAGCCAAGGTTTTTTCCATGAGAGCTTACCTCGAGGCCCAACATCCGTTGAATAGCCTAAGCCGGTCTCAATTTGATTGCGCGTTTGAGGAGAAACCCTCACCTTCATTGGTAATGATTTTTCTTCATCCACGCTGGCAATATCCGGTTCGACTGAAATATTAGAAAACCATTCAGAGCTGGATAAATTTTGATTTAACTCTCCAACCAAAATCGATTGGTAAGGGTCACCCGCTTGATAAGGTACCAAAGATTGAACGCGTTTTTGCTCAATTTGGCTACCAGAAATACTGGTTGAACCAAATACGTAACGTTGTCCACTTTGATAATGCAGATGGACAAAAGCTTGATTACGGCTTGGTGACACTTGCAAACGCGTAACAATAAATTGGCCGTCGAAATACCCTTTCTGCAATGCCAAGTTACGCAAAGCGCTCTTCAACCCTTCATAATTACCATGGTTTAAAACCTGGCCTAAATTTAATTTTGAGCGATCGATTAAACGTAAAAAATCCGCATCGGTTGCCGCCTCACCTTCAATCACAATATCACTTTCATAAATGATCGTCGGGATACCGGCATCTACGGTCACAATAATCTCATGATCTGCTTCCGGATTATCACGATCCCCTTCTATCTTAAATTGAATATCAGGGTTGTAATAACCCAGAGCTTTAAGCGCATCGGTAATATTTTCTTTGACGCGAGATTGAAAACGTAGCGAAGTGGAATATTCACTCTCTTTGATTGCCGATAAGTAAGAGGAGACATTATCTTCTAGATCACCATCTAACCCTTCGATAGTGAGATCTGTTTCTGCATAGCTAGGGGTAGCCGAAAAAATCAGCAAACAGGTCAACAATGAAGTGAGATGACTCTTTTTCATAAGTGAATATTTGTACTCATGGCCCAAACTACTGTAATTTGTCAGATCAAAATAGGGATTACACTACTTTAATTGGAAATGATCACAGGGATTCGTCAGTCTATGGTTAAGGTCTTTTTGACCTCATATATTGTATGCGACTTAAACTACCAGACTTTCCCTGTTCTCAAAAGTCGAATAAGGATTATTAATGTCGAATAAAGATAAATTAATCACCCAAGAAACCGCATTAACCGGTCGTGATGAAAAAATGCTTATCACTGAATTGCATTATATTAATCAAACCGATTTAACGGCTGAGAAACCAACAGGAAGTAAAGAAGTGCTATTAGGGCTCGGATGTTTCTGGGGTGCTGAACGCGTTTTCTGGCAACTTGATGGTGTCATAAGTACTTCGGTAGGCTATAGCGGTGGTTATACACCAAACCCAACCTATCAAGAAGTGTGCAGTGGTGAAACGGGGCATGCGGAAGTGGTTCGTGTCATTTTCGATCCAAGCCAATTGTCACTACAAGAGCTGTTGGTCGTATTTTGGGAGAAGCACGATCCGACTCAAGGAATGCGCCAAGGTAATGATATTGGTACCCAATATCGCTCGGTTATTTTTACTGAAGATACGAACGATCTTACGATTGCAGAACAAAGCAAAGCAACTTACCAGCAAGCGATTGGTGAATCATTAAGTAAAAATATCACCACCGAACTAGCAGTGATGGGTGACTATTACCTCGCCGAAACTTACCACCAGCAATATTTAGCCAAGAACCCACAAGGCTATTGCGGTATCGGTGGAACCGGTGTGTGCTTCCCACCTAGCTTAAGCGAATAACCCAAGCCTAAAACCTACATATAGGAAGACGACCGACATAAACAGGCTTAACGGTAAGCCTGTTTATCTAAGCAATACCTTCAAGACTCCAACGATAGTTGATGAATCGCTAAGTTGACCTCTTTCATAATCTTTAATTGTTTTTTATTCGACACATCAGGTAATAGCACTTTACCTTTATCGAAATAAAATTCCCCAACACCTTTGATACCAAAATGCCCTTTAAATACAACTTTCACAAAACGGGCAATTTGAAGTGGACGATAGCGATTAAAAATTGGCTGCATGTTCATGTGTATATCCAGATTATTGTTATTTTCGATAGCGTTCTAACAAGCCTGATTCACATCATTAAGATGGCAATCTCGCATTGGCCATTAGTATGGTTATAGTGGCTAAAATTCAATTGAGCCACATTGATACAGTAAAATTGCTGCAAAATAGTGACAAGGTGCAAACTCCTCACTCAAGACACTCTTTATAGTCAAAAAAAGTTACGCAAAATTAGAGCCAGACAACATTTCGTACTTTTCAAATTTGTTTATGCGCTATTATATGAGGACTTTCTCATTTCCAGCATCTAACTAGGTAGACAACGATGATAAGAAAACTATCCATTGCCCTTTTTTTGAGCATGATTTCACTCACAGTGAGCGCTAATAACATTCAGGTTGGTCGCAGCATTCCGGCGGTAACCATCGAAAAAGGAGGCGAAATTTTCCTTCAAAATGACGATTTCAACTACTTACCTTGGAATACAGAATTGCTACTCGGCAAAGTGCGTGTCATTCAGGCGATTGCCGGGAGAAGTGGTGCGAAAGCAATGAACGCGCCATTAATGGAAGCCATCACCAAAGCGGATTTTCCTGCAGACAAATATCAAACAACCACCATCGTCAACCAAGATGATGCCATTTGGGGAACCAGCTCTTTTGTAAAATCATCAGCAGAAGATGGTAAGAAAGACTTCTCTTGGTCTTCGATGGTATTGGATCAAGAGGGTGTCGCAGCCAAGCAATGGCAACTGACACCGAAGTCTTCCACCATCATTGTGCAAGATAAAACAGGTCGAGTGCTCTTCAACCAAGACGGTGAGCTAACTCCGCAACAAATTAACCAAGTATTACAATTGATTAAGCAAAATCTTTAATTGACACAAATTGTAATAACATAACATTTCTGCTAGATTGGTGGTTGTTATAGTATAACAATTATCATTCTAGTGAGATGCATAAACTTCATGCTTGCTCTCACATTTATCCTCTAGCCAATGAGAGCCCAACATGCATAAAATGACCGCCATCTCTTCAATTTTATCTGCCAGCTTACTAAGTTTGCCAAATCTAGCTGTCGCCGCCGATCAACATGAATTCCGCCAACATCAACCTCATGTTCATGGCATAGTCACGTTCAATATGGTGCAAGATGGTAATGACTTTTTAATCGAGGTTACCTCTCCTGGACAAGATATTTTAGGGTTTGAACACGCCCCAACTAACCAAGAGGAGCAACAAGCTTATCAACAAGCAGTGGCTCTACTTAAGCAACCCAATCAACTATTCACATTGACTAAAACAGCGAATTGCCAGCCAATAGACTCACTAATAAAAGACAATATTGGTCAACAAATCGAATCTGAGCATGATAGCCATGACCAGCATCACGATCATGAGTCACACCACGACCACGACCACGACCACGACCACGACCACGACCACGACCACCAGCATGGCACCTTCACTCTGCAATACCAGTATCAATGTGACAATATTTCGCAATTATCGACTATCGATACTCAATGGTTTTCTCACTTTCCGGCCACTCAAACCATTGAGATTAACGTGTTAACCGATAACGCCCAAAAACACATCGAACTTAAGCAGCCAAACCAAAGCATTCAATGGTAAAGTCATTATTCAATGCAATTTACGTCGCGGCCTGCTCCGCGACGTCGCTTTATTTAAAAGATAAGCCTAAAAAGAGACCAACATGACGATTTCTCTTGCAATAGAACTCAAGCAAGTCAGCTTTACTTGGCCAAAACAAGCTACACCAACCTTAGTCATTGACTATTTATCGATTCCCTTGCAACAACATGTATTTATTCAAGGGCCAAGTGGTTGTGGAAAATCGACATTATTAAGTTTATTAACCGGCATTATTACGCCACAAGTCGGCCAAATCGACATTCTTAATCGAGCTCTCAATGGGTTATCTCAATCTCAGAGAGATCAATTTCGCGCTCAGCATATTGGCTATATTTTCCAGCAATTCAATTTACTGCCTTATCTTTCTGTACTTGAGAATGTCTTACTGCCTTGCCGCTTTTCTCAAGCTCGTAAAGCTAAAGCAGAACAACAATCAGAGTCTTTAGCACAACAAGCAACACAATTATTAACAAGGCTACATTTGCCTGCATCGTGCTTTGATCGCCCTATTAATGAACTTAGTATTGGCCAGCAACAACGAGTTGCCGCGGCTCGCGCGCTGATCGGCCAGCCCGAACTAATCATTGCCGATGAACCGACATCTGCCCTTGACCCAGAAAACCGCCAAGCCTTTATCGAGCTCTTGCTGGAAGAGGCGAATCGCTCCGCTGCAACCGTCATTTTTGTCAGTCACGACTCAAACCTGCGCCGTTACTTTAACGTTCATGTTGATCTTCCGACGATGAATCAGGTGAATCAGGAAGGGGAAAGCTCATGAGTGCCATTATCTCTCTGGCTTGGAAAAGCTTACTCAACCGAAAAACCACCGCGCTATTAACGATTTTGACAGTGGCCATTTCAGTGGTATTACTGCTCGGAGTCGAACAGATTCGAACTCAAGCGAAAAGTAGTTTTGCCAATACCATTTCGAGCACAGATTTAATTGTCGGAGCTCGTTCTGGTGAAGTGAATTTACTGCTTTATTCGGTCTTTCGAATTGGCAATGCAACCAACAATATCGATTGGAAAAGCTATCAAGATATCGCTCATCTGCCACAGGTAAAGTGGGCTATTCCGATTTCATTGGGGGATTCACACCGCGGATTTCGTGTGATGGGCACCAATCAGGATTACTTTACATTTTACCGCTACGGAAGTAAGCAACCACTTACTTTCTCGCAAGGGCAAGCGTTTCATGGTTTATTTGAAACCGTGATTGGCTCGGATGTCGCCAAAAAACTCAACTACCATCTCGGTGATGACATTATTATTGCGCATGGCATCAGTGATAAATCCTTTACACGCCACAAAAATCTCCCATTCACTATCACCGGTATTTTAGCGCCAACCGGAACCCCAGTAGATAAAACAGTTCACGTATCACTCGGGGCAATTGAAGCGATACATGTTGGATGGGAATCAGGTGCCCATCTCGGGCATACACCAGATAAAAAAGCATTAGAAAACCAGCAATTTGAACCCAAAGAAATTACCGCTTTTATGCTCGGGCTCAACTCTAAAATTCAAACCTTTATGCTACAAAGGCAAATTAACAATTATACGAAAGAACCGTTAAGTGCCATTTTGCCAGGCATCGCGCTCAGTGAATTATGGGGAATGATGTCGGTGGCAGAACAAGCCCTCATGGTGATTTCAGGCTTTGTGGTGATTGCGGGTCTATTAGGAATGTTAACTAGCCTATTAACAGGGTTACAAGAACGACGCCGTGAAATGGCAATATTACGTGCGATGGGTGCACAGCCAAAACACATCTTCTTCCTATTGATGAGTGAAGCCAGTCTATTAACCTTATTAGGGATCGCGGTTGGCACCGGACTTCTTTATCTAGTGTTGACGCTGAGTGCTCCACTCATTGAACATCAATATGGCGTCAAAATTGCTCTAACAGCTTTATCCCAACATGACCTTATGTTACTAATGCTGGTACAACTGTCAGGGATAATCATTGGGTTATTTCCATCGCTCAAAGCATATCGTCATTCTGTCGCCGATGGCATGACCATTAAGGTATAACGATGCAAACGTTCGTCAATCAACCGTTCAAATGGAAACACTTAACAAGGGTTGCATGGCTTATTGTTCTGGTTAATTTATTTTCTATCCCACTGGCTCACGCGGAAACATCACAAGAACCGCTCAAGTTAGATTGGATTGATTTAGTGCCAGTCGATGAACAAAAAAACTTTGATAAGCTCGGTATGCCTGCACCAGGTAATCACACTGGTGGCAAAGCAAAGCAAAACCCCATCGGTCATACTCGTCCAGAGCTGAATAACAGCTATGTGAAAATCCCCGGTTTTGTTATCCCCTTAGAAGGCGACCAAAACACCATTACTGAGTTTCTATTAGTGCCCTATTTTGGTGCCTGTATCCACGTACCACCACCACCGCCCAACCAAATTATTTATGTCAAATTTCCCAAAGGCGCGCCCGTTCAGCAATTATGGGATGTGGTGTATGTGGTCGGTAAATTAGAAACTCAAGTGCTCGATCATGACTTAGCGCAAACTGGTTATACCCTACAAGGAGACGCCATCGAAGAATACGATGATCAGTAATCGTAAACACACGAGAAAGGGAGCCCATTGACTCCCTTTTTTCTATTCCGTTAATTTGTGTTCTCTTCATTGTCAGTTAAGCAATAACCGACCGATCTCGTAAATGCTGCAAACACATTTCCACCAGCTCATCCAATGACATTTCACCGGCTGGTAAATCAATCTCAGGCTGTTGTGGCGCTTCATATTCCGAATCAATCCCCGTAAAATTCGGAATTTCGCCTGCTCTCGCCTTCTTATATAATCCTTTCGGGTCACGCTGTTCACATACCTCTAGTGGCGCATTAACGAACACTTCAATGAATTCCCCGTCCGGCAGTAAATCTCGTACCATCTGGCGCTCAGCTCGATGTGGAGAAATAAAAGCGGATAAGACAATTAAGCCGGCATCCGCCATGAGTTTTGCCAACTCACCAATACGACGAATATTCTCTCTGCGATCTTGTGATGAAAAACCTAAATCACTGCATAATCCATGACGAACATTATCGCCATCGAGTAGATAGGTATGATAACCCAAGCTCGCTAGTTGAGATTCAAGAGCCCCTGCCACTGTTGATTTACCAGCACCAGATAACCCTGTAAACCAAAGCACCACTGGCTTTTGCTTTTTCAAATCTGAGCGAGTTTGTTTAGTCACCTGATGTTGATGCCAAATTACATTTTCATCTTTATTCAAAACAGTCATTAATAGAGTCCATCCTACTGAGTTTACTTTTCATAAAAGTAAGCTTTAAAAAGGGAAGAAATAAGGAATTAGCGTCAATGTTACGACCGAATAAACGATCGAGATCGGCACTCCCACTTTAATAAAATCGTTAATATGGTAATTTCCAACGCTATACACCAACAAATTGGTTTGATAACCATAAGGAGAAATAAAACTGGCGCTGGCGCCAAACAATACCGCCATAATAAATGGCATAGGATCCACGCCATAGCCTATCGCCATGCTGTAGCCAATAGGAAAAGCCAACGCTGCAGCAGCATTATTGGTAATAAGCTCGGTTAAAATCAGCGTCAACAAATAGGTCGCAATCAATGCCCCCATTGGCCCACTACCATTAAACAAATAAATGAATAGATCGCCCATTTGCTTAGATAAACCAGACGACATCATTAATTGAGCCAAACACAACGCGGAGCCAACGATCACCATAATATCAATAGGAAATCGTCGTCTTAGTTCACTTATTCCAACGGCACCTAGAGCAAGCATCAATATGATATAACCCGCTAACCCCTTAATGATTGGGATCACTCCAAGCAGCGATAACCCAATAATTGCCGCAAAACCGAACAACACCAAAGATGATTTGGTTCGATCTAATTTTGCACTCGAATCAAGATCGTTAATCAAGACGAACTCTTTACCATGATCTTGACGAGCCGAGTGGAAGCCTTTACCGGGAACCAACACCAAGGTATCGCCTGCTGCCAGTTTTACATTTCCTAAACCGCCTTCTAAACGTTCGTGTCCGCGACGAATCGCCACCACAACGGCATCAAAGCGATCTCGAAACTGGCTCGACTTTAACGTCTTGTTGCAAATCGAAGCCGATTGACTGACCACCACTTCAATAAAACTTTGTCCATTCAGGTGGTGTTGACCAAATAATGTTACTCCAGGGATCTCTTGTAAGGTAGCGACACTTTCTACATCACCACAAAACAACAAACGGTCTTTTTCCAGTAACACTAGATCTGGGGTGACTGACGCTATTGTCACGCCATCTCGAATCACTTCGGCTAAAAATAACTTACGCAACGCTCTTAAATTATTTTGTGCGATACTTTTCCCTATCAAAGGAGAGCCCGCTTCCACTCTCGCCTCTAAAAAATAAGGAAGATCGTCTTGCTCGTGCACATCGCTATTCGGTAATAAGTAACTAAGTGGAATGAGCACCAAAACACCAATCACTAAAATGGCGAGGCCAATGCAGGTCGGTGCAAAAAAGCCAAGACTCGGTAAGCCAGCATCCACCACAAAACTATTGATGATCAAATTGGTCGAAGTGCCAATTAAAGTCAGCGTACCGCCTAAAATAGCGGCATATGAAAGTGGAATTAATAACTGCGATGGAGCATGTGACTGGTTACGTTTAATCGCTCCAATCAAAGACACCACCACCGCGGTATTATTGGTAAAAGAAGAAAGAAAGGCGGTCGAAAGACCTAATTTAGCGACAACGCTCCCCAATCGACCGGAAGAAATATGGCGGCTGATCCAACTGATCAGCCGCGTTTTCTCTAAAGCACATGAGGCTAAAATCAATAACACTAATGTCAACAATGATGAATTAGTAAAGTTCTTCGCGATGCCATCAAGATCCACTGCGCCAGTCATAAAAGCGACCAACGCAGCACTAGCAAAAATAAAGCTCGGCTTAATCTTGGTGAAGATTAAACTGCCAATAATGGCGATTAACAGCAGTAACACCAACCATTTATCCCACATGGCATACTCCACCATTATCATGCCTTACTGCTGCTGAACAGTGAGAGAAGAAGAGTTAAACAGTTGGCTAATATCTTTCGCTCCCCAATGTGGGAAATGTTTACGAATGAGCGCATTCAATTCAACTTCAAAGCTCGATACAGGTGTGGTATTAGCTTGTTGTTGAGTTAAACGTTCACGCACCATACCAGCACCGACAGTAACATTGGTTAAACGGTCAATAATGATAAAACCACCGGTATCTGCACACTCGGTGTATTTATCTAAAGCAACAGTTTCCGTTAATGATATTTCACACAAACCAATACCATTTAATGGCAGCTCCGTCGCATCAAATTCTTCTAACTTATTGATGTCATACTGATGCTTAATCGATTCCAGTTGCCCTACCGTTTGTTTACCGGCCACTTTAATGTCGTATTGACGTCCTGTCGCAAAAGGCTGATCGGTCATCCATACTACATCGGCTAAAAACTGATTGGTGGCTTTGATCGTCGCGCCAGTTGGAACTAATAAGTCGCCGCGACTAATATCAATTTCATCTTCTAAAGTCACGGTCACCGCTTGACCTGCTCGAGCAGAATCCAAATCGCCATCAAACGTCACAATGCGAGCCACTTTAGAGCTTTTACCAGAAGGCAGAGCCGTCACACTATCACCGACCGCAATCGTTCCATTAGCAATCGTACCCGCAAAACCACGGAAATCGAGATTAGGTCGATTGACATACTGCACCGGTAACCGGAACTCACCTTGAGTATGTTCTTGGCTTAGATCGATGTCTTCTAAGATTTGCAGTAGTGGTTTACCTTGATACCAAGATAAATTCTGAGTTTGATCAACAACATTGTCACCTTCTAATGCTGAGATCGGGATCAATTGAATATTAATCTCTGAGTTTAAGTTTTTCGAAAACGCTAAATATTCTTCACGGATATCGTTAAAACGTTGTTCAGAATAATCGACTAGATCCATCTTATTCACCGCCACCACAAAGTGACGAATACCTAATAAGCTAGCAATAAACGAATGACGACGCGTTTGATCTAACACCCCTTTACGCGCATCAATCAAGATCACGGCCACATCACAAGTCGAGGCACCTGTTGCCATATTACGAGTGTATTGCTCGTGTCCCGGAGTATCGGCAATGATGAATTTGCGCTTTTTGGTTGAGAAATAACGATACGCGACATCAATGGTAATACCTTGTTCACGCTCAGCCTGCAAACCATCGACTAATAAGGCTAAATCAGGACGCTCACCTGTCGTGCCAACACGTTGGCTATCGCTATTCACAGCGGCTAATTGATCTTCATAAATCTGCTTTGAATCATGGAGCAAGCGACCGATTAAGGTACTTTTGCCATCATCCACAGAGCCACAGGTTAAAAAACGCATCAATGATTTATACTGATGCTGGGTGAGATAACCTTCAATGCCCAATTCAGCCAGTTCGGCTTCAACAACTGCGTTCATAATAAAATCCTTTTGATAACTTGAGTCGATAACTTAACGAGCTTAGAAGTAGCCTTGGCGCTTTTTCAGTTCCATCGATCCGGATTGATCATGGTCGATCGCACGGCCTTGACGCTCACTGGATGTCGCCACTAACATTTCTTGAATGATCTCCGGCAACGTCGCCGCTTCCGATTCGATCGCTCCCGTTAATGGGTAACAACCTAGCGTGCGGAAACGCACACTCTTATGCTCAACCTTCTCACCTTCTTCGAATTGAAAACGATCATCGTCGACCATAATCAACATACCATCACGATTCACCACCGGACGAACCGCCGATAAATACAGTGGCACGATTTCAATATTTTCTAGGTAGATGTATTGCCAAATATCCAATTCCGTCCAATTTGATAATGGGAATACTCGGATGCTTTCGCCTTTATTCACTTGGCCGTTATAAGTATGCCAAAGCTCTGGGCGCTGATTTTTTGGATCCCAAGTATGGTGTTTATCGCGAAATGAATAGACTCGTTCTTTAGCTCGAGATTTTTCTTCATCACGACGGGCGCCACCAAATGCCGCATCAAAACCATATTTATTCAATGCTTGCTTCAAGCCTTGGGTTTTCATGATATCGGTATGTTTTGATGAACCATGAACAAATGGATTACAGCCCATCGCTAGACCTTCAGGGTTCTTGTGCACCAATAAATCAAAGCCATATTTCTTGGCAGTACGATCGCGAAATTCAATCATTTCTTTGAATTTCCAATCAGTATCTACATGTAAAAGTGGGAAAGGGATCTTTCCTGGATAAAAAGCTTTACGGGCAAGATGCAACATCACCGCTGAATCTTTACCGATTGAATACATCATTACCGGATTATCAAACTCGGCCGCGACTTCACGGATAATATGAATACTCTCCGCCTCAAGTTGCTGTAAATGGGTTAAACGTTCTTGTTCCATGATTCATGTCCTTTGCGAGAAATGCGTTCCTAATAGTCGACGATACTGAGCCTTACTTAAGCTAAATCGCCATCGACTGAGTTGATTTTTCCTGCTGCGTTTGCGAGCCAAACCAAGCGAGCTTTGACGCTAGGCTCACCACCTCACCGATAACAATTAAAGAGGGAGACTGAGCATCCTCAGCGAGATTAGCTAACTCGGATAACGTTCCGATAAGCACTTTTTGTTGGGCTTGAGTACCACGTTCGATAATGGCAACCGGTGTATCGATTGCCCTACCGTGTTCAATCAATTGCTGTTGGATATAACAAGACTTCATCAATCCCATATAGATCACTAACGTTTGATGGCCACGAGCAAGTGTTGACCAATCCATATGATCATCTTCAGACTTTAAGTGGCCAGTAATAAACATGGCGGATTGGGCGTAGTCACGATGTGTCAGTGGGATCCCAGCGTAAGCCGTCGCACCAGCCGCCGCAGTGATGCCCGGGATCACTTCAAAGCCAATACCTGCATCCGCTAGCACTTCTAGTTCTTCACCACCGCGGCCAAACATAAAGGGGTCACCGCCTTTAATACGCGCAACTTTGTAGCCTTGTTGGGCAAAATCCACTAATAGTTGGTTAGTTTTATGCTGAGGCACACTGTGATGACCCGCTTTCTTACCTACGCAAACTAATATGGTTTCGCTAGGAATAAGCGCCATAATTTCATCAGATACCAAATAGTCATAAAGCACGACATCGGCTTGTTGTAGATAAGAAAGTGCTTTCAGAGTTAAAAGCTCGGCATCACCGGGACCTGCGCCGATAAGTGCAACACAACCAGGTTGCAATTGGCTTTGGCTAAAACTTAGCAAAGCGTTTGTTCGGCTAGCTTTATTTGATGCCATCCGGCTTCCCTTCCTATTTGGGAATAAAGTTATCGTATCCATACCACGAGATCTTCTTATCTGAATGCTTATTAGGCAATCATTATGACCATCTGATGTTATTAGCTGAAATGCTAAAATTTCATTTTTTATTCGAATAACTGCTAAGGGAATATTTAAGGAAGGTATACATAGGAACAAAATCGCTACATGAAAGCTGATTTGATAAGGCTTGACTGAAAAATAAACTCGATTATCTTGGAAGTAACCTGATGAAATTAGGTTCAGTATTTAAAGTAAATAAGCCAGAAATTAGAGAGAGCATCGTTTTTATGCAATGGATTTGTAAATCTTTTGAACAATTAACCACTCATGAGCTATACCAATTACTCAGATTAAGAGTGGATGTGTTTGTAGTCGAACAAACTTGTCCTTACCCTGAACTTGATGGCAAAGACCAACTTGAAGGGGTTTATCAATTACTGGGCTACAAAGATAATCAATTGATCGCTTGTGCTCGCTTACTTGAAAAGGGGATAAGCTTTGAAACTGCGAGTATTGGACGTGTCGCCACAAACTTAAATCATCGCGGTAACGGACTTGGTCACCAACTAATTCAGACTGCCCTTGAATACTGCATTCAATTATGGGGAGACGTTGATATTACGATTGGAGCTCAATCTCACCTTGAGCACTATTATGCAAAACATGGATTTGAGAAGATTTCAGAGGAATATCTAGAAGATGATATTCCTCATATTGATATGATAAGAAGAGTCTAGTACACCCTAGATTATTGAGTACTTCGGGCAAAACCGCCACTCGATAAGCGGAAAAACATCACTGGGCCATCTTCTTTTTCTATTTGTAGAATATCTAAATCGCCACGGTTGGTCAGCTTAAAACGAATCAACTGACCATGCTTAATCTGGCTCAGTGGTTTATCTTTACCCTCAATCTCAACCAATTGATTTAAGTCCGATAGAGATAAATCATTATTCCTAAATACTTGAGAAAGCGTGTCCCCCTTCTCAACCGTATAATTATTCCAAGGCTCAGGCCCAGCATTATTCGTGATCTTACGTTCAGGTTTATCCTCTGAATTCGATTCAGGATCACTTAACTGCACTCGTTTTTCATTATTCTCAACTTTAGGCTTAGGTTTAGTTGCCGCTGTCTCTTCACCATTAATAACTAAAGGAACGGTCATGCGTGACGGTTTCGTAGGCTTAGCAACGACTTCTTGCGTTTGAGGCTCTGGAGCTTTTTCACTAGGAAGTAGTAATAAAACAATGACTAAAGGAATAAGTACCATCAAAACACGCTGATGTAACTTAGGCAGAGAGTGCCAGGCGTCAATAACTCGACTCACAAGATCTGATTGAATAAGTTTATCCTTAAGTGCTTGTGTACGGCTTGGGTTATTTTTTTTACGTTGATTCACGTCGCATCATCCTAATGTTATTTACGTCAAGGATATTCAATAAACTACTCACTTTGTCAGTATATTACAAAATTTTCTATAGCTGTAACTGTTAACCTCGTATTTCATCTATTAGTTAGAACTGATATTCTTGGTACTTCATTTAAGCAAACAAGAGATTCGCATGTCTGACGTTAAATTAGAAACTATTGAGCAAAAAGCAAGTTATGGTATTGGTCTACAAATGGGCCAACAACTTGCAGGAAGTGGCCTAGAAGGTCTTAATGTTGCAGCTATCGCTAAAGGTATCGCTACATCACTAACGGGTGACATGCCTGAAATCGAAGTAGATGAAATCAACAATGCACTTCGCGAACTACATACTCGTGCAGAAGCATTACGTGCTGAGGCGGCAAAAGCTGCTGCTGCAGATGGTGAAGTATTTTTGAAAGACAATGGTCTACGTCCAGAAGTGACGGTTTTAGAATCTGGTCTTCAATACGAAGTGATCACTGAAGGCACTGGCGAGATCCCAACATCAGACAAGCAAGTACGTGTACACTACCACGGTCAATTAACTGACGGCACAGTATTTGACAGTTCTGTATCTCGCGGTCAACCTGCTGAATTCCCAGTAACTGGCGTTATCGCTGGTTGGGTTGAAGCACTTCAACTAATGCCTGTAGGTTCAAAGTGGAAGTTATACATCCCTCAAGATCTTGCATACGGTGAACGTGGTGCAGGTGCAGCAATCCCTCCTTTTGCCGCTTTAGTATTTGAAGTTGAACTTCTTGCTATCCTATAACAATTATTTGTAAATTGTTAAGTTACATAAAAGCAGCGACCGCTGCTTTTTTTATACATAAAAAACAGCTATAACTAGTTTCTGAATTAATACAAATGGAATTCTGTTATGAAAAAACTGGCCCTTACCTTAATCACTGCTAGCCTTGTGATATCGTCACCGAGTTATGCACTCTTCGGCCTTGGCGATAAAGATACCGATGCCGTGACCAAATTAGCAACTCAAGCTCAAAGCAGTTCGGAGCTAGTCAATAGTCTAAAAGATCAATTAGGCGTCTCTACCGAACAAGCTGCAGGTGGCGCAGGCGCGTTGTTAGCAATGGCTTCCAATCAACTATCTGGAACTTCTGGAAAAGAGTTCTCTGGCTTATCCTCCAATCTTAGTGGGCTGTTGAATAGTGCAAAATCAGCAGGTAGCTCATTAGATAGTATGGCAGCGGTAAAAACTGCATTTGAAAAACTCGGGCTAGATAGCTCAATGGTTGAACAATACGTGCCAATCATACTAGATTATTTAGGTGATGAAGGGGCAAGTAGCGATCTACTGGGCTCATTAACCAGTCTTTGGAAATAATACACAGCAATTGCGCCTTAAGTGCTAGGCGTTTTTTACTATGTACTTTTCCATATTTGAGACATAAAAAAACGCCGAGTAATCAATACTCGGCGTTCTTTATTTATTTAACTTGCTTACTCAGCAGCTTCTTCAGCTGCTGCTTCTGGACGGTCAACAAGCTCAATGTATGCCATTGGCGCTTTATCACCTGTACGGAAGCCAGCTTTTAGGATACGAGTGTAACCGCCTTGACGGGCAGCAAAACGTGGACCTAATTCATTAAATAATTTTGCTACAACTTCGTTATCACGAGTGCGAGCAAATGCTAGACGACGGTTAGCAACGCTGTCAGTCTTAGCTAGTGTAATCAAAGGCTCAACTACGCGGCGAAGCTCTTTTGCCTTAGGCAAAGTTGTCTTGATAACTTCATGACGAACTAGAGAGCTAGCCATGTTGCTAAACATCGCTTTACGATGGCTGCTGTTGCGGTTGAGTTGACGACCACTCTTACGATGGCGCATGACCTAATCCTTCTAACTAATATCAATTAATCTTCAGCAATCGACGCTGGTGGCCAGTTTTCTAGGCGCATACCTAGAGAAAGACCGCGCGACGCTAGAACATCTTTAATCTCTGTTAAAGACTTCTTACCAAGGTTTGGCGTTTTAAGAAGCTCAACCTCAGTACGCTGTACAAGATCACCGATGTAGTGAATCGCTTCTGCTTTCAAGCAGTTAGCAGAGCGAACTGTTAGTTCAAGATCGTCTACAGGACGCAGTAGAATAGGATCGAACTCCGGCTTCTCTTCTTTCTCTTCTGGAACACGTACATCGCGAAGATCTACGAATGCATCCAATTGTTCAGCTAAGATTGTAGCCGCACGACGGATAGCTTCCTCAGGTTCTAAAGTGCCATTTGTTTCCATATCGATAACAAGCTTGTCTAAGTCAGTACGTTGTTCTACACGTGCTGCTTCTACAGCGTAGGCGATTTTATCAACCGGGCTGTATGTTGCATCAACAAGTAGACGACCAATTGGACGCTCATCTTCTTCAGTATGGATACGAGCTGAAGACGGAACATAACCACGACCACGTTGAACTTTAATGCGCATAGCGATTTCAGCTTTGTCATCCGTTAGGTGACAAATAACGTGTTCTGGGTTAGCGATCTCTACATCACCATCATGGATGATGTCACCTGCAACAACAGGGCCCGAGCCTGATTTTTTTAGTGTAATAAACACTTCATCTTTGCCTTCGGCAACACTTACAGCTAACCCTTTCAGGTTCAGAAGAATCTCAAGGATATCTTCTTGAACGCCTTCTTTGGTGCTGTACTCGTGTAGAACGCCTTCAATCTCAACTTCTGTTACAGCACAACCTGGCATAGAAGATAAAAGAATACGGCGAAGTGCATTACCTAAAGTGTGGCCAAAACCACGCTCTAAAGGCTCAAGAGTTACTTTTGCATGTGTCGTGCTGATCTGTTCGATGTCAACAAGACGTGGCTTAAGAAATTCTGTTACAGAACCCTGCATTGTGTCCTCTCTTTTGTTTAAACCTTACTTAGAGTAAAGTTCGACGATCAAGTGTTCGTTGATGTCAGCAGATAGATCAGAACGCTCTGGGATGCGTTTAAACACACCTTCCATCTTGCTAGCATCTACTTCAATCCAAGTTGGTTTTTCGCGTTGTTCAGCAACTTCTAGAGCAGCTTTAATACGTGATTGCTGTTTAGCTTTTTCACGAATAGAAACAACGTCGTTAGCCGTAACTTTGAATGAAGGAACGTTAACTACTTTGCCGTTTACTAAGATAGCTTTGTGGCTAACTAGTTGACGTGATTCAGCGCGTGTAGCACCGAAACCCATACGGTAAACAACATTATCTAAACGACCTTCAAGAAGTTGAAGCAGGTTTGCACCTGTATTGCCTTTAAGGCGTGCAGCTTCTTTGTAGTAGTTGCGGAATTGTTTTTCTAGTACGCCGTACATACGACGAACTTTTTGCTTCTCACGAAGCTGAACGCCAAACTCAGATAGACGACCGCGACGAGCGCCGTGTACACCTGGTGCGTTATCAATTTTACACTTGGTATCGATCGCGCGGACACCTGACTTAAGGAATAAGTCAGTACCTTCACGACGACTAAGCTTTAGCTTAGGGCCCAAATATCTTGCCATGATCTTTCTCCAATATTCCTAGAAACGAATTAAACGCGACGTTTCTTAGGTGGACGACAACCGTTATGAGGGATCGGAGTTGCATCAACGATGTTAGTGATGCGGTAACCCAATGCGTTTAAAGCACGGATAGTAGACTCACGACCAGGACCAGGGCCCTTAACCATAACTTCCAAGTTCTTTAGGCCATATTCTTTGGCCATTTCACCTGCGCGTTCAGCAGCAACCTGTGCAGCGAACGGCGTAGATTTACGAGAACCACGGAAACCTGAACCACCTGCAGTAGCCCATGAAAGAGCATTACCTTGACGGTCAGTGATGGTCACGATTGTGTTGTTAAAAGAAGCATGGATGTGCGCTACGCCATCTGCTACTTGCTTGCGAACGCGTTTACGCGTGCGTGTTGGTTGTTTTGCCATTGTACTCTCTACCTTATCCGATTATTTTTTGATCGGCTTGCGCGGACCCTTACGAGTGCGTGCGTTGGTTTTAGTACGCTGTCCACGTAGTGGTAGACTGCGACGATGACGAAGACCGCGGTAACAGCCAAGGTCCATAAGACGCTTGATGTTCATCGATACTTCACGACGTAGATCACCTTCTACAGTGTATTTAGCTACACCATCACGCAGTTGATCAATCTGCTCTTCAGTTAGTTCACTGATCTTAACATCTTCAGCAATACCCACTTCAGCTAGAATAGCTTGAGAACGAGTTTTACCGATGCCGTAGATCGCAGTTAATGCGATAACAGCGTGTTTTTGATCAGGAATGTTAATGCCTGCTATACGGGCCACTATTCACTCCTAGTACTTATATAAAGAATTATCCGCTGCAGAGCCCGTCGAGGATACGCAGCGGCATACTACTTCTTTTGCACGCAAAAGGTAGGCCGAGGAATATACTCGGCCTGCCCTCATATTTCAAGTAAAAATTTCTGCTAATTAGCCTTGGCGTTGTTTATGCTTTGGCTCACTGCAAATTACACGCACAACACCGTTGCGCTTGATAACTTTACAGTTACGGCAGATTTTTTTAACGGAAGCACGAACTTTCATTGCTAAACTCCGTAAATGAAATCTGAACTATACCCGCTGTTATTAGCGGCCATAGCCTTTCAGATTCGCTTTTTTCAACACAGAATCATACTGCTGAGACATCAGATGAGTCTGTACCTGTGCCATAAAGTCCATGATTACTACCACTACGATAAGTAGTGAAGTACCACCGAAATAGAACTTAACGTTCCAAGCGGTCATCATAAACTGTGGGACTAGACAAATAAAGGTAATATATAAAGCACCAACTAGTGTTAAACGAGTCATTACTTTATCTATATATCTAGCTGTCTGCTCACCTGGGC
This sequence comes from Vibrio rumoiensis, assembly GCF_002218045.2. Lineage (NCBI taxonomy): Bacteria > Pseudomonadati > Pseudomonadota > Gammaproteobacteria > Vibrionales > Vibrionaceae > Vibrio > Vibrio rumoiensis. The sequence continues at coordinate 323,385 of NZ_AP018685.1, read as the reverse complement.
GGATGCCGGGTACGAATGCACCGGACTTCTTCAAATTATCTGCTGTTTCACGAGGGTTAAATACCATCGCTGTATAAAAGAAACAGAAGAAAATAATTGCTGTCGCATAAAGTATTATATACAACGGTTGACCTGGGCTCAGTGCTAATGACACGTCCGTTAACCAACCAAATGTTTTACTTTCACCGTTCTGGCCAAGCCATTGAGCAAGAGTACCTGGAAACAGGATAATACTTGAAGCAAATATAGCTGGGATTACACCTGCCATGTTTATCTTCAATGGTAAATGCGTACTTTGTGCTGCAAACACTTTACGACCTTGCTGACGCTTCGCATAGTTAACGACAATACGACGTTGACCACGTTCCATGAAAACAACGAAATAAATAACAGCGAACGCAACCACAGCGATTAACAATAGAAGAAGCACGTTCAATTCACCTTGACGCGCTTGCTCAATTGTATGTCCGATTGCAGCTGGCAACCCAGCAACAATACCCGTAAAAATAATCAACGAGATACCGTTACCAATTCCACGCTCAGTAATTTGTTCACCTAACCACATTAAGAACATGGTACCGGTTACTAAACTGATGGTAGCAATGATTGTGAACATGGTTTGGTCGATAACGACCAGATTTTGGACCATATTCGGCAGACCAGTTGCAATACCAATTGCTTGGAAAGTTGCTAGTACAAGCGTGCCATAGCGTGTGTATCGGCTTATCTTACGACGGCCTGCTTCACCCTCTTTCTTGAGTTCCGCTAACGCTGGATGAACTACAGTTAGCAATTGGACAACAATCGAAGCCGAAATATACGGCATGATGCCCAACGCTAATATAGATGCACGCGAAAGAGCACCACCAGAGAACATGTTAAACATTTCAATGATGGTACCTTTTTGCTGTTCGAACAAATCGGCAAGTACAGCCGCATCAATACCAGGAATCGGCACAAAAGAGCCAGCTCGGAATACCAAAAGCGCGAGGATTACGAATAATAAACGCGATTTTAATTCACCAGTACCCTGTTTAGCAGTACTGAAATCTTGTCCTGGTTTTTTAGCCATCTGTACCTATCCTTCGAAGATTAAGCTTCGACTTTACCGCCAGCAGCTTCGATAGCAGCTACAGCACCTTTAGTCACACGTAGACCTTTAACAGTTACTGGCTTGCTGATTTCACCAGAAAGAACAACTTTAACAAACTCGATGTTCTTAGTGATTACGTTAGCAGCTTTCAAGCTGTCAAGATCGATAACGTCAGCCGTTACTTTCGCTAGCTCAGCTAGACGAACTTCAGCAGTCACTAGGCTCTTACGAGAAGTGAAACCGAATTTTGGTAGACGTTGTTTCAAAGGCATTTGACCACCTTCAAAACCTGGACGAACAGAGCCGCCAGAACGTGATTTTTGACCTTTGTGACCGCGGCCACCAGTTTTACCTAGTCCAGAACCGATACCACGACCTAAACGCTTCTTAGAAGGCTTAGAACCCGCAGCCGGTGATAGAGTATTCAAACGCATTCTGATTACTCCTCAACTTTAACCATGTATTGAACTTTGTTGATCATGCCGCGTACGCAAGCAGTATCTTCAAGTTCAACAGTGTGGTTGATTCGACGAAGGCCTAGTCCACGCAAAGTAGCTTTGTGCTTTGGTAGGCGACCAATTGAGCTTTTAGTTTGAGTTACTTTAATAGTTGCCATGTGTTCTTACTCCGAAATAGATTCAACAGTTAGACCACGTTTAGCAGCAACCATTTCTGGTGACTTCATGCCGCTCAAACCATCGATCGTTGCACGAACGATGTTGATAGGGTTCGTAGAACCGTACGCTTTCGCAAGTACGTTATGAACACCTACAACTTCAAGTACTGCACGCATTGCACCACCGGCAATGATACCTGTACCTTCAGAAGCTGGTTGCATGTAAACTTTAGAGCCTGTGTGGCGACCTTTCACTGAGTGGTGAAGAGTGCCTTCGTTAAGAGCGATAGTAACCATGTTACGACGCGCTTTTTCCATTGCTTTTTGAATCGCAGCTGGTACTTCACGAGCTTTGCCGTAACCGAAACCAACGCGACCATTACCGTCACCAACTACAGTTAGTGCAGTAAAGCTAAAGATTCGACCACCTTTAACCGTCTTAGATACACGGTTAACAGCGATAAGCTTTTCATTCAAATCTGAAGCTTGTTGTTCTTGTTTAGCCATCTTCCAACCCTACCTTAGAATTTCAGACCAGCTTCACGTGCAGAATCTGCAAGTGCCGCCACTCGACCGTGGTATTGGAAACCAGAACGATCGAAAGCCACATCAGAGATGCCTTTTTCGATAGCGCGCTCAGCAATAGCTTTACCTACAGCTTTAGCAGCGTCAACGTTACCAGTATTCTTAACTTGCTCACGGATCGCCTTTTCTACAGTAGAAGCAGAAGCGATAACCACAGAGCCGTTTGGTGCGATAACCTGAGCGTACACATGACGCGGAGTACGGTGTACTACTAGGCGGTTTGCACCTAGCTCAGCAATCTTACGACGTGCACGTGTAGCACGACGGATGCGAGATGCTTTCTTATCCATAGTGTTACCTTACTTCTTCTTAGCTTCTTTAGTACGCACATTTTCATCTGCGTAACGAACACCTTTGCCTTTATAAGGCTCAGGCTCACGGTAAGAACGAATGTCAGCAGCAACTTGACCGACTAATTGCTTATCACAAGCAGTTAATACGATTTCAGTTTGGCTTGGACATTCAGCTTTAACACCTGAAGGCAATTCATGCTCTACAGGATGAGAGAAGCCTAGAGTTAGAGCTACAGAGTTGCCTTTAATAGCAGCACAGTAACCAACACCCTTTAGAACTAGCTTCTTCGTAAAGCCTTCAGTAACACCAACAACCATGTTGTTTACAAGTGCACGCGCAGTACCTGCTTGAGCCCAAGCATTCACTACACCTTCACGTGGACCGAAAGTCAGGTTGTTTTCTTCCTGAGCGATCACTACTGCATTGTGTAAAACGCGAGTTAACTCACCTTTTGCACCTTTAACAGTAACTTCTTGACCATTCAGTTTCACCTCTACGCCAGCTGGAATAGCGACAGGTGCTTTAGCAACACGAGACATATACTACTCCTTAAGCTACGTAACAGATGATTTCACCACCAAGACCTGCTTTACGAGCAGCACGGTCAGACATCAGACCCTTGGAAGTGGAAACAACAGCAACACCCAAACCGCCCATCACTGATGGCAACTCGTCTTTTTTCTTATAGACGCGAAGACCAGGACGTGAAACACGTTGGATTTGCTCGATTACTGGTTTTGCTTGGAAGTACTTAAGAGTAACTTCTAGCTCTGGTTTTACTTCGCCTTCAACAGCGAAATCAGCGATGTAGCCTTCAGCTTTTAGTAAAGTAGCAATTGCAACTTTAAGCTTTGAAGAAGGCATTTTCACAGCAACTTTGTTTGCTGCCTGACCGTTACGAATGCGGGTCAGCATATCCGAAATCGGATCTTGCATGCTCATATGATTTACTCCAAATGATTAAGTGGCAATTACCAGCTAGCCTTACGAAGTCCAGGAATCTCGCCTTTCATGCAAGCTTCACGAACTTTGATACGGCTTAGACCGAATTTACGTAGGTAACCGTGTGGACGACCAGTTTGGTTGCAACGGTTGCGCTGACGCGATGCACTTGAATCACGTGGAAGAGCTTGCAGTTTAAGAACTGCGTTCCAACGATCTTCTTCAGATGCGTTAACATCACTGATGGTTGCTTTTAGCGCAGCACGCTTTTCAGCGTATTGTGCTACAAGCTTGGCACGTTTTGTTTCACGTGCTTTCATTGATTGTTTAGCCATAACAGTAACCCTTCACCTTATTTGCGGAATGGGAAGTTAAAGGCAGCCAGCAGAGCTCGGCCTTCCTCATCAGTGTTTGCAGACGTCGTGATAGTAATATCAAGACCGCGTACACGATCGACTTTATCGTAGTCGATTTCCGGGAAGATGATTTGCTCGCGAACGCCCATGCTGTAGTTACCGCGTCCGTCAAAAGACTTAGCGCTAACACCACGGAAATCACGTACTCGTGGAAGAGCGATAGAAATCAAACGCTCAAAGAAATCCCACATACGCTCGCCACGCAAGGTTACTTTACAACCAATTGGGTAGCCTTCACGAATTTTGAAACCAGCAACAGATTTGCGTGCTTTAGTGATTAGTGGCTTTTGACCAGAAATGGTCGCCATATCACTTGCAGCATTCTCAAGTAGTTTCTTATCGTTGATTGCTTCACCAACGCCCATATTTAGGGTGATTTTCTCAATCCTAGGGACTTGCATGACGCTTGTGTAGCTGAACTCTTTGGTCAGTTCAGCGACTACAGACGACTTGTAGTAATCATGCAGTTTCGCCATAGTAGAACTCCAAATTACTTAATTAATTCACCGTTTGATTTGAAGAAACGCACTTTTTTGCCTTCTTCCAAACGGAAACCGATACGATCCGCTTTACCAGTAGATGCGTTAAAGATTGCAACGTTAGAAGCATCAATAGCTGCTTCTTGTTCAACGATGCCACCTTGTTGACCTAGAGCCGGTTGAGGCTTTTGGTGTTTTTTAACAAGGTTGATACCTTCAACGAAAACTTTACCAGTCTCGAGAACCTTAGTTACTTTACCGCGCTTGCCTTTATCTTTACCAGCAAGAACGATTACTTCGTCATTACGACGGATTTTAGCTGCCATTTTATTGCCGCTCCTTACAGAACTTCAGGTGCTAGTGACACAATTTTCATGAATTTCGCATTACGAAGCTCACGAGTCACAGGACCAAAGATACGTGTACCGACTGGTTGCTCAGTATTGTCATTCAACAACACACAAGCATTACGGTCGAAGCGAATGACAGAACCGTCTGGACGACGAACGCCTTTACGGGTGCGCACCACTACCGCTTTCAGAACATCACCTTTTTTTACTTTACCGCGAGGAATTGCTTCCTTAACAGTAACTTTGATGATATCTCCGATATGTGCATAACGGCGGTGAGAGCCACCCAGAACCTTAATACACATTACTCTGCGAGCGCCGGAGTTATCCGCTGCGTCCAGTGTACTTTGCATTTGGATCATGTTAGTGCTCCGCTAAATATTAAAACTAGACCCATCACGGGTCGGGCTGCCTCTTTATAAGGGCTGCGAATTGTACCACCGTTTCTAGAAGAAAGGTAGTCAAAAAATAAACGGCTCCAAAAAAAACTTTGGAGCCGCTTTAAAAGCCTAAAAAATAAGGAAAAATTAAATTTTCGCTTTTTCTAGAACTTTAACCAATGTCCAAGACTTAGTCTTAGACAGAGGACGACACTCACGAATCTCAACTTTGTCGCCTAGGCCACATTCGTTGGTTTCATCGTGTGCATGTACTTTTGTCGTACGTTTGATGAACTTCCCATAAATTGGGTGTTTAACAAAACGTTCGATAGCAACAACAATAGACTTGTCCATTTTATCGCTAATTACACGACCTTGAGTCGTACGAGTTGTTTCGCTCATTATGCGCCTGCCTTACTAGTCAAAACAGTCTTAACACGTGCGATATCACGGCGTACAGCTTTCAGAGTATGAGTTTGCTGTAGCTGACCAGTTGCAGCTTGCATGCGCAAGTTGAACTGTTCGCGTAGCAAATTCAATAACTCAGCGTTAAGCTCTTCAACGCTTTTTTCGCGTAGGTCTTGTGCTTTCATCACATCACCTGCTTAGTTACAAAAGTTGTTTTTATAGGCAGTTTACGTGCCGCTAAGCGGAACGCTTCACGTGCCAACTCTTCAGGTACACCACCCATCTCGTACATCACTTTACCAGGCTGGATTTGGGCAACCCAATATTCTACGTTACCCTTACCTTTACCTTGACGAACTTCAAGAGGTTTTTCAGTGATAGGTTTGTCTGGAAAAATACGAATCCAGATTTGACCTTGACGCTTAACGTGACGCGTCATTGCACGACGAGCCGCTTCGATCTGACGAGCAGTAATGCGACCACGGCCAACAGCTTTAAGGCCGTATTCGCCGAAGCTTACATCAGTACCTTTCGCTAGACCGCGGTTACGACCAGTCATAACCTTACGGAATTTAGTACGTTTAGGTTGTAGCATCAGTCGACTCCTTACTTACGGCTTTGACGTGGCTTCTTCTTAGGCTTATCAGCCTTTGGCTCTACCGCGTTAGCGTCTGGCATACCGCCAAGGATTTCACCCTTGAAGATCCAAACTTTAACGCCGATCACACCATATTGAGTGTGAGCCGAAGAAGTTGCGTAATCAATATCAGCACGTAGGGTATGTAGTGGCACACGGCCTTCACGGTACCATTCAGTACGCGCGATTTCAGCGCCGCCTAAACGACCACTTACTTCTACTTTAATACCCTTAGCACCTAGACGCATTGCGTTTTGTACTGCGCGCTTCATAGCACGACGGAACATAACACGACGTTCTAGCTGAGACGAGATGCTATCAGCCACTAATTGACCGTCTAGCTCAGGCTTACGTACTTCAGCAATGTTAATTTGCGCTGGTACACCTGCAATTTTAGCTACAGCTGCGCGTAGCTTCTCAACGTCTTCGCCTTTTTTACCGATAACAACACCTGGACGAGCAGTGTGAATAGTCACACGGATGCTCTTCGCAGGACGCTCGATAACGATGCGAGATAAAGACGCTTTAGACAGTTCTTTCGTTAAGAACTGACGTACCTTGAAGTCGCCGTCTAGGTTGTCAGCGAATTCGTTGGTATTAGCAAACCATGTAGCATTCCAAGGCTTAACGATGCCAAGACGAATACCATTTGGATGTACTTTCTGACCCATTTGCTTACTCTCCTAGTCTCTTAGCGATCTGCTACAACAACAGTGATGTGGCTTGAACGCTTCAAGATACGATCCGCACGGCCTTTAGCACGAGGCATAATACGCTTCATGATAGGGCCCTCATCTACGAAGATTTTAGCGACTGATAGATCGTCGATATCTGCACCTTCGTTGTGTTCCGCATTTGCAATCGCAGAATCAAGTACTTTCTTAATTAACTCAGCAGCTTTTTTGTTGCTGAAAGTTAAAATTTCAAGAGCTTGGTCTACTGATTTACCACGGATTTGGTCTGCAACTAAGCGAGCTTTCTGAGGAGAAATGCGAGCAAAGTTATGTTTAGCAATAGCTTCCATTATTTACTCCTTATTTCTTCTTAGCTTTCTTATCTGCAGCATGGCCGCGATAGGTACGAGTTGGTGCAAATTCGCCCAGTTTGTGACCGATCATTTCATCAGTTACGAATACTGGAACGTGTTGACGACCATTATGGACAGCGATGGTCAAACCAATCATTGATGGAATGATCATTGAGCGACGGGACCAAGTCTTAATAGGCTTTTTGTCTCCGCTTTCCACCGCTTTCTCTACCTTCTTCAGCAAGTGTAGGTCAATAAAAGGACCTTTCTTGAGAGAACGTGGCATGGCGATTCCTCTTTATAGATTATTTGTTACGACGACGTACAATGTACTTGTCAGTGCGTTTGTTCTTACGAGTCTTGAAGCCCTTAGTAGGCATACCCCAAGGAGAAACTGGGTGACGACCACCAGAAGTACGGCCTTCACCACCACCGTGTGGGTGGTCTACTGGGTTCATTACCACACCGCGAACGGTAGGACGAACACCGCGCCAGCGGTTAGCACCAGCTTTACCTAGTTCACGAAGCATGTGCTCAGAGTTACCTACTTCACCGATAGTTGCACGGCCTTCAGATAACACTTTACGCATCTCACCAGAACGTAAGCGTAGAGTTACATATGAACCGTCGCGAGCGACAAGTTGAGCATATGCGCCAGCTGAACGAGCTAGCTGTGCACCTTTACCAGGCTTAAGTTCAATACAGTGAATAGTTGAACCAACTGGGATGTTACGCAACGGCAGGGTGTTACCTGCTTTAATAGGCGCATCTACACCAGATTGGATCGCATCACCAGCTTGAATGCCTTTAGGTGCAATGATGTAACGACGTTCACCGTCTGCATACAATACTAAAGCAATGTTTGCACTACGGTTTGGATCGTATTCAAGACGCTCAACTTTCGCTGGGATACCGTCTTTAGTACGTTTAAAGTCAATTACACGGTAATGGTGTTTATGACCACCACCAATGTGACGAACTGTAATACGACCGTTATTGTTACGACCACCATTTTTAGAGTTTTTCTCTAAAAGAGGTGCGTAAGGCTTACCTTTATGTAGGTCAGCATTAACTACTTTAACAACGTGGCGACGACCAGGGGAAGTCGGCTTACACTTAACAATAGCCATTTTTAACTACTCCTGTTACTCAGCACCGCCAACGAAGTCAAGGTCTTGACCTTCTTTCAACGTAACGTAAGCTTTTTTCACGTCTGAACGACGGCCTTCACGCATACCTTGACGTTTGGTCTTACCCTTAAGAACTAGGGTATTTACAGACTTAACTTCAACTTCAAATAGCTTTTCTACAGCTGCTTTGATCTCTTTCTTGGTTGCATTGATAGCAACTTTAAAAACGATAGTGTTTGCTTTTTCAGCAGCCATTGTCGCTTTTTCAGAGATGTGCGGAGCACGTAGAACTTTTAGTAGACGCTCTTCACTGATCATGCCAGCATCTCCTCAACTTGCTTAACTGCGTCTGCAGTCATTAGAACCTTGTCAAATGCGATTAGACTTACTGGATCAATACCAGCAACGTCACGTGCATCAACTTTGTAAAGGTTACGAGCAGCTAAGAATAGATTCTCGTCTACTTCGCTAGTTACGATTAATACATCGTTTAGCTCAAGATCTTTAAGCTTAGCAACTAGGTCTTTAGTTTTTGGCGCTTCAACTGAGAAGTTATCAACAACGATTAAACGCTCTTGACGAACTAATTCAGAAAGAATGCTTTTCATAGCACCACGGTACATTTTTTTGTTTACTTTTTGGCTGTGATTTTGTGGTTTCGCAGCAAAAGTAACACCACCTGTACGCCAGATTGGGCTACGGATTGTACCAGCACGCGCACGGCCAGTACCTTTTTGACGCCATGGTTTAGCGCCGCCACCAGATACTTCAGAACGAGTCTTTTGAGCACGAGTACCTTGACGAGCACCTGCTGCATACGCAACAACTACTTGATGTACAAGAGCTTCGTTAAACTCACGTCCGAAAGTAGTCTCGGAAACAGTTAGTGCATCAGCACCTTTAACCATCAATTCCATTACTTACTCCTAGACGTTATGCTTTAACAGCTGGTTTTACGATTACGTTGCCACCGATAGCACCAGGTACTGCACCTTTAATAAGAAGCAGATTGCGCTCAGCGTCAACACGTACGATCTCTAGGTTTTGAGTCGTTACACGCTCAGCACCCATGTGACCAGCCATTTTTTTGCCTTTAAACACGCGACCTGGAGTTTGACATTGGCCAATTGAACCCGGAGCACGGTGAGACAAAGAGTTACCGTGAGTCATATCTTGAGTACGGAAGTTCCAACGCTTAATTGCGCCTTGGAAACCCTTACCTTTAGATGTACCAGTAACGTCTACTTTTTTGATTTCATTGAAAAGTTCTACGTTTAGCTCAGCGCCAACTTCAAACTCTTCACCGTTTTCTAAACGGAATTCCCAAAGACCGCGGCCTGCTTCAACACCTGCTTTCGCAAAGTGACCAGCTTCAGGCTTAGATACACGGTTAGCTTTCTTAGCACCTGCAGTTACTTGGATTGCAGAGTAACCGTCGTTTTCAAGTGTACGTACTTGAGAAACACGGTTCGCTTCAACCTCAACAACTGTTACAGGGATAGAAACGCCTTCTTCGGTAAATACGCGGGTCATACCCACTTTACGACCGACTAGACCAATCATTATTTCTTCTCCCTTAACCTAGGCTGATTTGAACATCAACGCCAGCAGCAAGATCTAAACGCATCAATGCATCAACAGTTTTATCTGTTGGTTCAACGATGTCGATTAAACGCTTGTGAGTACGAATTTCGTACTGGTCACGTGCGTCTTTGTTGACGTGAGGAGAAATAAGAACAGTGAAACGCTCTTTACGAGTAGGTAGTGGAATCGGACCACGAACCTGTGCGCCGGTGCGCTTTGCTGTTTCAACGATTTCCGCAGTAGACTGATCGATTAGACGATAATCGAAAGCCTTTAGGCGGATACGAATACGTTGGTTCTGCATGAGACAGAGCTCCAATTAATTAATTACACAAACAATATCGCCACTCAACTGCGTAAATTCGCAGGAATGTCGATTGATTTATGTGAAACCGTAGTGCCCTTATTGGGTACATTGTCAGTTAATTTCCATCAGAAACTATTTCGCTATTTCTAGGTATCTAGATAACTAATTTTATTAACTGCGAACATAAGCTGAGTATACATTATGGCCAGACACCGAATAATTTCTTAAAAATTAAAAGTGCTGACGCGAATCCTCGCTGCTCATTGGTTCACAACTGGCTAAACCAGAGTCGTGCATTATACAGATCACAAAATGGTATGCAAGTGGTGTTCGAAAATTAATCGTAAAAAGAATGAGCCGAGAGCCGAGAGCCGAGAGCCGAGAGCCGAGAGCCGAGAGCCGAGAGGATTTTAGTTATGTGTAGCGAATAAACAACAAAAAGGGAAGCCGAAGCTCCCCTTTTTTATACAGATTTGTTTCTGATATTAAGCGATAACTTTCGCTACAACACCAGCACCAACTGTACGGCCACCTTCACGGATAGCGAAACGTAGACCTTCGTCCATCGCGATTGGCGCGATTAGAGTAACTGTCATTTGTACGTTATCACCAGGCATTACCATCTCAACACCTTCTGGTAGTTGGATGTCGCCAGTTACGTCAGTTGTACGGAAGTAGAACTGTGGACGGTAACCTTTGAAGAATGGAGTATGACGACCACCTTCATCTTTCGAAAGTACGTATACTTCTGATTCGAAAGTTGTATGTGGGTTGATTGAACCTTTAGCAGCCAATACTTGACCACGTTCAACGTCATCACGCTTAGTACCACGTAGAAGTGCACCAACGTTCTCACCTGCACGACCTTCGTCAAGCAGTTTACGGAACATTTCAACACCAGTACAAGTCGTCAATGTAGTATCTTTGATACCAACGATTTCTACTTCGTCACCTACACGTAGGATACCACGCTCGATACGACCCGTTACAACAGTACCACGACCTTGAATTGAGAATACATCTTCAATTGGTAGTAGGAACGGTTGGTCTACTGCACGCTCTGGCTCTGGGATGTAAGAATCTAGTGCTTCAGCAAGCTCAATGATTTTTGCTTCCCATTGCTCTTCGCCGTTTAGTGCGCCTAGAGCTGAACCTTGGATTACTGGTAAATCATCACCTGGGTAATCGTATTCAGAAAGAAGTTCACGAACTTCCATTTCAACTAGCTCAAGAAGCTCTTCATCATCAACCATGTCACATTTGTTCATGAATACGATGATGTAAGGGATACCAACCTGACGACCAAGTAGGATGTGCTCACGAGTTTGTGGCATAGGACCATCAGTTGCAGCAACTACTAGGATACCGCCGTCCATTTGCGCAGCACCAGTGATCATGTTTTTAACATAATCGGCGTGTCCTGGGCAGTCTACGTGTGCGTAGTGACGTGCTGGAGTATCGTACTCAACGTGAGAAGTTGCGATTGTGATACCACGCTCGCGCTCTTCTGGAGCGTTATCGATAGATGCGAAGTCTTTAGCTACACCGCCGTACACTTTTGCAAGTGTAGTACAGATAGCAGCAGTAAGAGTTGTTTTACCGTGGTCAACGTGGCCGATAGTACCAACGTTTACGTGCGGTTTCGTACGTTCAAATTTTTCTTTAGACACAATCGTGTTCCTTCCTAGTTATGATTCGCTTTGACAAAGTTTGCGTCAAAACGCGCCAGAATTTGCTATTTTATGCGTCAATTTTCATCAACGCAATAGATTCATTGTTTAATAAGGCGATCAGCAATAAAACCAATCACCAAATCAACCTTAACCGCGTTCTGCGATAATTGCTTCAGCAACATTTTTCGGTACTTCAGCATACTCGGAAAACTCCATTGAGTATGATGCACGACCTTGAGTTGCAGAACGTAAGTCAGTTGCGTAACCAAACATCACAGATAATGGTACTTGCGCTCGAATAATTTTCAAGCCACCGTAGCCTTCATCCATTCCTTCAATGATGCCGCGGCGACGGTTAAGATCACCAACCACATCCCCCATCCAATCTTCAGGGGTAGTTACTTCTACTTTCATCATAGGTTCTAGTAGCACAGGTTGCGCTTCTAATGCCCCTTTTTTGAAAGCCATTGAGCCAGCAATTTTAAACGCCATCTCGTTTGAATCGACATCGTGGTATGAGCCATCGAACAAGGTTGCTTTCACATCCAGTACAGGATACCCGGCAAGTACACCGTTGTTCATCTGTTCTTCAATACCTTTCGCCACTGAGCTAATGTATTCACGAGGAACAGCGCCACCCACGATTTCGTCAACAAACACAAACCCTTCGCCCGGCTCTGACGGTTCAAGTTTAAGCCATACATGACCGTATTGCCCGCGACCACCAGATTGACGAATAAATTTGCCTTCGACTTCCGTTTTACCACGAATGGTTTCACGGTACGCAACTTGAGGTTTACCCACGTTGCAATCCACACTGAATTCACGCTTCATACGATCGACAATAATGTCTAAATGAAGTTCACCCATACCTGAGATTAAGGTTTGGCCAGTTTCATCATCGGTTTCCACGCGGAAAGATGGATCTTCTGCAGCTAGTTTACCTAGTGCAATACTCATTTTTTCTTGGTCAGCTTGTGAACGCGGCTCTACAGCGATTTGAATCACTGGCTCAGGGAATTCCATGCGCTCTAGGATCACTTTATGGTCAAGAGAACATAGGGTATCACCTGTTGTCACATCTTTAAGCCCGATCGCTGCGGCAATATCACCCGCTAAAACTTGTTTAATTTCTTCACGCTTGTTGGAGTGCATTTGAACGATACGTCCAAAGCGCTCACGTTTTTCTTTCACAGAGTTATAAACGGTATCGCCCGAGTTTACGGTTCCCGAATACACACGCATGAAAGTTAGCGTCCCAACAAATGGGTCTGTCGCAATTTTAAAGGCTAATGCTGAGAATGGTTCTTTATCATCGGCATGACGCTCGACTTCATTATCATTCTCATCAACACCTTTAATTGCAGGTACTTCTGTTGGCGATGGAAGGAAGTCAATCACAGCATCGAGTACTGCTTGAACCCCTTTGTTTTTAAAGGCTGAACCACAAGTTGCAAGAACAATCTCGTTATTCAAAGTACGAGCACGTAGAGCTTGCTTGATTTCAGCTTCACTCAACTCTTCACCTTCAAGATACTTATCCATCAGCTCTTCAGAAGCTTCTGCAGCGGCTTCTACTAAATGGCTACGCCATTCTTCAGCAAGTTCTTGCATATCAGCTGGAATTTCTTCATATGTGAAGGTCATGCCTTGATCGGCTTCATTCCAGTTAATCGCTTTCATCTTGATAAGGTCGATGACACCCTTAAACTCTTCTTCTGCACCAATATTCAATTGGATTGGAACCGGAGTTGCACCAAGACGATTTTTAATTTGTTCAACAACGCGTAAAAAATCTGCACCGGCACGGTCCATTTTGTTCACGAAAACCAAACGAGGTACGTGATACTTGTCCGCTTGACGCCATACAGTTTCAGACTGAGGTTCAACACCAGATGATCCACAAAAAACAACCACTGCACCATCAAGCACACGCAAAGAGCGCTCTACTTCGATTGTAAAGTCAACGTGTCCAGGGGTATCAATGATATTGACGCGATGTTCTTCGAATTGAGCTTCCATACCACGCCAGAAGGTAGTTGTAGCAGCAGATGTGATAGTAATACCACGCTCTTGCTCCTGCTCCATCCAGTCCATGGTTGCTGCACCATCGTGAACTTCACCAATTTTATGAGAAAGGCCTGTGTAGAACAGAATACGCTCAGTTGTGGTTGTTTTACCTGCATCTACGTGCGCACAAATACCGATATTACGGTAGCGCTCAATAGGAGTTTTACGAGCCACGATTGTATCCTCTTACTAAGGGAACCCTTAGGTAGTTCAATCTATTCATCAATATAATTGAGTATCGATAAATAGTAAAAATGTGCTGCAGGATATCCTGCAGCACAGAAGGTATAACTAACGTTGTTTCTTTGCGAGCAAAGAAGTTATTACCAACGGTAGTGTGCGAACGCTTTGTTCGCGTCTGCCATGCGGTGAACGTCTTCACGTTTCTTAACAGCAGTACCTTTGTTTTCTGACGCGTCTAGCATTTCTGCTGCAAGACGTTGTGCCATAGATTTTTCACCACGCTTACGCGCAGCTTCAACTAACCAACGCATAGCAAGAGCGTTACGGCGAACCGGACGAACTTCTACAGGTACTTGGTAAGTTGAACCACCCACACGGCGAGATTTAACTTCTACCGCAGGACGAACATTTTCAAGAGCTTCTTCAAATACAGCTAAGTGATCTTTACCAGATTTCTCAGCCATAGTATCTAGTGCAGTGTAAACAATTTTTTCAGCAGTTGATTTCTTACCATCAACCATAAGGATGTTTACAAATTTTGCCAGCAATTCAGATTTGAATTTAGGATCTGGAAGGATCTTACGCTGGCCTATTACGCGACGACGTGGCATGGATGTTTCTCCGTTGTCTTCTTCAGGTTATCCAAAACTTTTCAGTTTTATCAAAATACAATTATTTAGTGTTTGGCCTTACTTAACGCTGTTCTGTTAGTACAGAGAGCTATTAAGACTTAGGACGTTTAACACCATACTTAGAACGACCTTGTTTACGGTCGTTAACGCCAGCACAGTCAAGAGCGCCGCGAACGGTGTGGTAACGCACACCTGGTAAATCTTTAACACGACCACCACGGATTAGAACAACGCTGTGTTCTTGAAGGTTGTGACCTTCACCGCCGATGTATGAAGTAACTTCAAAGCCGTTAGTTAAACGAACACGACATACTTTACGTAATGCTGAGTTCGGTTTTTTAGGAGTAGTAGTATATACGCGAGTACATACACCACGTTTTTGTGGACACGCTTCTAGCGCAGGCACGTTGCTTTTAACAACTTGCTTTGCACGTGGCTTGCGTACCAACTGGTTAATAGTTGCCATTAAATAGCTCCTGATTTACGAAAATAAGCTTGTGAAAAATCTAATCCTAGTTCCAAGCAACATTTGGATGAAGCGAGAAATAAGGACGCGAAATTTTATGCATCAAGGGGGGATGTGTCAAGAAATATACAATCCTGCTACTGAGTTTTTTTCTTAAACAACGAAGAAAGTCATCAGTGAGTGATATCTAATCCCACGTGATGGATTGAAAATGCTGTTCGGTAAGAAAAACAAAACCTTCAAAATCAATACATTGAAAGCAACCATGGGTCGATAGCGTTAAACCACGAGCCAATAAATCTTCTTTCAGCACCCAACAATGATCTTTTTGATCTTTCAAGTCAACAAGTGGGCTAGATTGGCGAAAAAGTGCATAGACGGCATCTTCAACCAGTAAAATATCATCATCAGGTTGGATCAAGGGGATCGCATCGTCTAATCCTGATTGTGTTTTTATAATATGTAGCATCGAACCAATCCTAATTAAAACGTCATGATCTTATGGCAATGTTGTAGCTTTTTCGCTATTTCTTGATGACTGAGTAATGTCGTCTCGATGAGTAAGTTTTCTGGCGTGATTTGATAATCAAGCAATGATGCCTGACACACAAAAACATTCTCAATATCGTAGAGTTCAAGTAATTTAAAAGCCGCAATGTAGTCTCGCGACAATATATTGCTTGGGTGTTGCTCTTTCAGCAGTTGCGTTATCCCTGCCCCGATAAAAAACACATCAATGTCGTCACAATAAGCCGATGCTGCAAGTAAAGCATCTAGCCCTTCTCTTCCCTTAGCACTTGAATGAGGGTAAGAACGAAATACAAAACCTAATCGCATTAAAACTGTACCACCCTATCTTGTACCAACATGGCTTCGGCTAGCCCACCAAGGCCAGCCAGCTCAAAACCTTCTGCTACATTGCGGCTTGTTAAGCCGTGTGTTTTTGATTCATTGTCGTCCACAACGCCCCGGCGTAATGAAGCGGCGACACAAGATTCGAGGCGAATACCATGCTGAAAGCTTAATGCTTGCCATGCTTTCGTCAGATCAAATTCATCATTAGCTGGCAGTATCAAATTCGAAGCATTATTTACCCCATCTTGATAGAAAAACACACTTACCAATTGATGACCTTTTTCGAGCAATGCACAAGCAAATAGATAAGCGTTACGAGCAGATTGGCTGCCGTAGACCGAACCATTAACAACCAGAGTATAAGTCAGCATTTTTTCAGGCTCAGTTACAGATTGGCTCACTTTTCGCCATCCTCAATTTTACGTTGGCGAATATAGAGGTAAACCGTATGTTTAGAGATATTTAAACGTTCTGCAACACGGTTAATCGCATCCTTGATATCGAAGATTCCTTTGTCATACAAGTCCATCACAATTTGACGATTTTTAGTGTTATTAGACACCGATTTATCAGCATTGATTTCTTCTATTGTGCGCTCTACTGTTTGATCCACCAGCTCTTCAACATCACTGGCAAAGTTTACCGACGAAGCCGCTTCTTCGGCTTCTGCAGTTGGCATAAAGGCATGAAGCACTTGCGAAAAAGGAGCATCTAAATTGATGTTGATACATAACAACCCGATCACTCGCTGATCACCATTACGAATTGCGATGGTAATTGATTTCATCAATACCCCACCTTTCGCTCGAGTGAAATAAGATCGTGAAAAATTACGCTGAGATCCTTCGATATCTTTCAACATTTTCAATGCTAAATCGGTAATGGGAGACCCCACTTGACGCCCAGTATTTTCACCATTAGCAATTTTAATGGCTGACGTATTCAGGTCTTCTAGAGAATGAAGTACGATTTCACAATAGTTGCCAATTAAGCTCGCTAATCCATCAACCACCGCTTCATAAGAGTGAAGAATGATCTTATCGTGCTCAGTAAAGGGCATCACATGAACTGACTCCATTTCCAATAATGCTTCAGAATGCACAACTTCAGATTGACTCACACTCACCTCTACTCCGATAAAAAACAGTTTATAAACACTGCTGAACAATTAAACAAATTAACGTAAGTTTATCAGAAAATTTGAAAGAGACACCGTTCTAACTTCAATATGATGATTTGGAACAAATAATTGCCCGACTTTTTTCTGTGCAATAACCTGAAATAAAACGCTAGATGTAAAAAAGGCCCATCAAACTGATGAGCCTAAATCAAATCTATCCAGTCAATTATTTAGCAGCTGGCGCCTTTGGTGCTTCTGCTGATTTCACTGACATTAACTCAATTTCAAATACTAATGTTGAGTTAGCAGGAATAGTTGGAGTGTCTTGTTCACCATAAGCAAGCTCTGGCGGGATCACAACTTTATATTTAGAACCTACTTTCATTAGCTGTACCGCTTCAGTCCAGCCAGGAATTACGCGGTTAAGTGGGAAAGTAGCCGGTTCTTTACGATCGTATGAACTATCAAATTTAGTACCATCAACCAATGTACCTTCGTAGTTCACGACAACAGTATCCGTTGCTTTTGGTGAAATGCCGTCGCCTTCTTTCTCAACTTTGTAAAGAATACCTGATTCAGTTTTCTTCACGCCATCTTCTTTAGCAAACTCAGCGCGGAAATCATCACCGGCTTTTTTCGCTGCTGCTGATTTTTCAGCGGCTTGCGCTTTCATTTTTTCAGAAACGCGCTTATCAAGTTCTTGAAGTGCTTGATGAGTTTCTTCTTCTGTCATACTTGCCTTATTAGCAAATACGTCTTCAATGCCTTTTAACACGATATCTTTATCTAGGTTGATACCGATTTCCGCTGGCTTCTCAATGCTAGTATTTAAGTAGTTAGCGAAAGAAACACCAATTGCGTATGCCGCTTTTTCGTCATCCGTTTTGTATAGAGTAGAAGCTGCCGCTGATTGAGTTTGTTCAGCTTTTGCTGCTGCTTGTGGTGCGTCTTTTGATTCTTCTTTCTGACAACCAACTGCAAGTAAAACAGTGGCTGCAAGCAATGATACTTTAAAAATCGATTTCATTAAATTCTCCAGCATGATGGCAAACCATCGTTATGATGTATAAAAATTTATTTTATTAATATCTTAGAACTGTCGTAGCTCTATAGCCAAGCAACTCCCTATGCGATTGGTGTACATTAACACTATCACGGGCTTAATTTAAGCTATTGTTAGCTGACTGTATTTTTTCAGTAAAGTTCATTTTTATCCATAAAATAAGCCTGACTATTGGTGAATATATTAATAAAATATGAAGTGTATTGTATTTGTCACCGAATGATTTCACTCAATCAATGATAAACAGAGTGGCATATTTCAGGTATAATCCCGCCACTCCATATTGAAACGATCGTGTTTCATCACGACCTGTATTGAATAACCAAATAGTGAACAACATGCATTCAGATAATATGACCCACGAATTAAAACAACGAATTGATGATCTAGAATGTCAGGTAGCCTTCCAAGAACAAACCATCAACGAACTAAATGATGCGTTAAGTCAGCAACAAATGCAGCTCACTCGCATACAAGATCAAATGAAGTTCGTGGTCGGTAAAGTGAAAAATCTAGATGCCTCTAACTTAGCCGATGCATCAGAAGAAACACCACCGCCTCATTACTAGTGCACACTGTTGCTTTGATTGTTTGCATAATAAAAAACGCCAACGTTAGACGCTGGCGTTTTTTATTTAAAGATTAGTGAGAGCAGCCACAGCCGCCATTACCATCACAACCTTCTTTTTTCTCTTCGTGGTCATGACCACAACAGTCGCCATCGTGATCATGATCATGGCCACCAGCTTGGTGTACATGACCGTGAGCCATTTCTTCTTCTGTCGCAGCACGAACGGCAACAACTTCAACATCAAATGTTAATGTTTGACCAGCAAGCATGTGGTTACCGTCAACCACAACTTCATCGCCATCCACTTCAGTAATTTCTACAGGGATTTGACCTTGGTCAGTATCCGCTAGAAAACGCATACCCACTTCAATTTCATCTACACCGTGGAATACGTTAGCAGGAACACGTTGAACTAGACCTTCATTGTGCTCACCGTAAGCATCTTCTGGAGCAATCGTTGCTGAGAATTTATCACCAGCGACTTTACCTTCTAGCTCATTTTCTAGGCCAGTAATCAGGTTGTTGTGACCGTGTAGGTAATCTAACGGTGCTTCAACCGTTGATTGGTCAACGACAACACCATCTTCAACTTTTACTTGATACGCCAAGCTTACAACAACGTTTTTTTCAATTTTCATATTCGCTCCAAATTCAGATTAAGCGTGAGAATGTGTGAGCACTTAATCTTTATGTGCAAGATAATGGGGATAAGCTAAGCAGATTTCAATCGATATTAATGGATTATTTTACAAATCTTATTAAGATCTGGCGCTTAGCCAACCCTATTCTGGTTTAAAAATACCAATTAATTGCTCAGTCCCGTGCACGCTCTGCTCTATTGCTTGTGGCGTCTTTTGCTCCACATAATCACACTCAACGCACTCCACTACTTCAATTTGGTTTTCTTCCCATACACGCAAACTATCACTTTGTTTACACATCGGGCATTTAGCGCCGGCAATAAATCGTTTCTTGGTTTTCATAACGGTCCTATTTCATAGCCATGAGCTTAGTTAATCCCAATGCTGTTGAGCTTGGCGATCACTTTCCATCTCTCGGTCAAAAATTTCTTCTAATTCTTTACGTGCTTCCTTGGCTCGAATCCCCATATCTTTATCCTCCATGTGCAGAGGTAATAGCTCTTTTAACATTGTCGTATCGAGCTTACGAAAATGCGCTTCAGCCCGCTTCGCTTGGTATGGATGCATACCTAATTGCGTCAAGACTTGCCGCCCAAGATCTAATGCCCCTAAAAAGGTTTCACGAGAAAATAGCGTCACGCCAATATTCATCAATTGATAGGCTTCAACCCGGCTACGAGCACGCGCCAATATCTTTAAATGAGGAAAATGCTGTTTACACAACTCTGCAATTTTCAATACTTCATCAGGAGAGTCCGTACAAATAGCAATCGCCTCTGCTTGTTCGGCGCCAGCTGCACGTAACAAATCAAGTTGAGTTGCATCACCGTAATACACTTTGTAGCCAAATTTGCGTAATAATTGAATTTGACTCGCATCACTTTCTAATACCGTGATACGGATCTTATTGGCATACAGCAAACGCCCCACAACTTGGCCAAAACGACCAAAACCCGCAATGATCACTTTGGGCTCTTCATTCACTACATCCGATTGCATACTCTCCGTATCGTTAATCGTACGGTTAAACCATTTTTGTTGGGCTAATAAAATCAAGGGGGTGGTCATCATAGATAAACTCACCACAACTAATAAGAATGAGCTCACCTCTGCGCC
Source organism: Vibrio rumoiensis (assembly GCF_002218045.2). Lineage (NCBI taxonomy): Bacteria > Pseudomonadati > Pseudomonadota > Gammaproteobacteria > Vibrionales > Vibrionaceae > Vibrio > Vibrio rumoiensis. The sequence goes on along the minus strand of NZ_AP018685.1, from coordinate 302,747 downwards.
AAGTAAGCCATGACCTTTCGCCGCTGTGAATAATACGAAAGCGAACTCACCACCTTGGCTTAAAATTGCCGCCATACGGCTACGGGCTTTTGCTCGAGTGCCCATCAAACGAGCCAACAAGTAAAGAATAAAGCCTTTTATGGTGACCAACGCGACGACCGCCGCCAAAATTTTAATGGGATACAAAGTCAGTAACCCAAGATTCACCGCCATGCCTACTGACATAAAAAACAAACCCAGCAACAAACCTTTGAATGGTTCGATCGCGCTTTCTAATTCATGACGATATTCACTTTCGGCCAACAGTACGCCCGCCAAAAATGTGCCAAGCGCCATCGATAACCCAAGTTGTTGCATGATAACGGAGATACCAATCACCAACAGCAGCGCCGCCACCGTGAACAGTTCACGTACCCGGCTCATCACTACATAACGAAAAATCGGACGCAATAAATAATGACCGCCGACTAATAGCCCCACCACACCACCAATCATCCAAACGGCGTCGAGCCAATCACCGCCAACATTACCAGCTAATAGAGGAAGTACCGCCAACATTGGGATCACGGCAATATCTTGAAACAGTAAAACCGCAAAACCAGACTGACCCGTTTCGGTTCCTGCCAAGCCTTGTTCTTCGATCACTCGTAGTGCAATTGCCGTCGAAGAAAGTGCTAACCCCATCCCTATCACTAAGCTATTTTGCCAACTCATGCCAAACGTATTGGTAATAACCGAAATAACCAAGGTTGTTACGACCACTTGCGCACCGCCCAATCCAAGAATCGGCATACGCATTTGCCAGAGTTTTTTGGGGTTTAACTCAAGGCCAATCAGAAACAGTAATAACACCACCCCAAGTTCAGAAAAGTGCATCACGCTATCAACATCGCTAATCAATCCCATCCCCCAAGGACCAATCACTATACCCGCCAATAAATACCCCAACACCGAGCCTAAACCTAAACGTTGCGCTAAAGGAACCGCGACAACCGCGGCGGCAAGAAATACCACGCCGCTTTCTAAGAAATCAATTGTTGATGCCATAATCCTTCCTTGTACTATTGACTATCTTTCAGTGGATTCAACAACCAGGAGCGATACGTTTGCGCATGTTCAACACGCACCGCTTGCGCTACATTTCTTGCCCAATAAAGAACCAAAGGTTCAACCCAATGCATCTGACACAGTTTTGCGGTTAACTCAAAAGGCTGCAAAATTTGTTCCAAAGGATATTGATTATACCCTTGAGCCGAAAAGGCCTCTTTCGACCCTCCCGTTGTGATCACACTACGCCAGTATTTGTCTTTTAATGCTCGCCCTTTCCCAAAGGCAAACCCTTTCCCTAATACCGTATCCATCCATTCTTTCATTAAGGCTGGGCATGAATACATAAACATCGGGTGCTGAAAGACAATCACATCGTGCTCCAGCAACAAACGGTGCTCTGAAGCCACATCAATAAAGAAATCAGGATAACAGGCATATAAATCATGCACGGTGACATGAGGCAAGCCATGAGCTGCCTTCAATAGCATTTGGTTAGCAATGGAATTATCGGGATCGGGGTGAGCATAAATAACTAAAACGCGCGGTGATTGTGCGCAGTTATCGTCACTTTGAGTTGGCGTGCTTACATGCTGGTTTATATCGGACATCCTGACTCCCTGACATCGATGACTCTCTATTCAAACAAGATATAAAAACCTTGTCTCTAAGCTTTAGGCAAGTAACCTCCTGATTGCCTACCCCTTAAACGATTGAAACGCCCAAAACCGATTCAGTCAATCTTCATCGCGATAAAGCAAAGGGATAAAATCATCATATCGTAAATCGTATAATAATCGACATTTATCCTTGAAACGCCTAATATTCAAGCCGCTGCATTTTCTGATTTTTCATGCCTAAAATAAGACTTCTATGATTACATTTTCAGACATTCAATTACTTCGTGGTGGTAAGCCACTTTTAGAACAAGCTTCAGCCACTATTCATCCTGGCGATAAAGTCGGCCTAGTGGGGAAAAATGGCTGTGGTAAGTCTACGCTATTTGCTTTACTGAAAAATGAATTATCCATTGATGCTGGTAATTTCCAAATGCCCGCACATTGGGAACTGGCTTGGATTGCTCAGGAAACGCCAGCTTTAGAGCGTGCCGCTTTAGACTATGTGATTGATGGCGATCGTGAATATCGTCAATTAGAGCAAGATCTTGCAGCAGCGGAACAAGCCGACAACGGTACCTTAGTGGCTGAGTTACACGGCAAACTCGAAACGGTTGGTGGGTACACCATCAAATCTCGCGCCGCAGAATTATTAAATGGCCTCGGATTTAGTCAAGAACAAATGCAATGGAGCCTAACCCAATTCTCTGGTGGTTGGCGCATGCGTTTGAACCTTGCTCAAGCCCTACTTTGTCGCTCGGATTTACTCCTGCTCGATGAGCCCACCAACCACTTAGATTTAGATGCCGTATTGTGGTTAGAAAAATGGCTACAAAACTACCCTGGCACATTAATCTTAATTTCGCACGACCGTGATTTTCTTGATCCCATCGTGGGCCGCATTATTCATGTTGAAAATCAACAACTCAACGAATACACCGGTAATTATTCATCATTTGAAAATCAACGTGCGCAAAAGTTAATGCAGCAACAAGCGATGTATTCCAAGCAGCAAAAACAAATGTCGCACATGCAAAGCTATATTGATCGTTTTCGCTACAAAGCCTCTAAAGCTCGTCAAGCCCAAAGCCGAATTAAAGCACTAGAGAAAATGGAAAAAGTGCTCCCCGCACAGTTTGATAACCCATTTAGCTTTGAATTTAGAGAACCTGCAGCTCTGCCGAACCCAATCATGATGATGGATCAAGTATCGGCAGGTTACGGTGATAACTTAATACTAGAACATATTCGATTAAATCTCGTTCCGGGTAGCCGTATTGGCCTACTTGGTCGTAATGGCGCGGGTAAATCGACGCTTATTAAATTGCTTTCCGGCGAACTCAATCCACAAAGTGGTGATTTAACCTACTCTCAAGGCGTGAAAATTGGTTACTTTGCTCAGCACCAATTGGAAACCTTGCATCCTGAAGAAACCCCTTTACAACACATGATGCAGATAGCGCCCAATCATACAGAGCAGCAACTACGTGATTACTTAGGCAGCTTTGGCTTTGTCGGTGAGAAAGCGCTCGATAAAGTCGCACCATTTTCAGGTGGTGAAAAAGCGCGCCTCGTTCTCGCCTTAGTCGTTTGGCAAAAACCGAATTTACTTTTGCTCGATGAACCCACTAACCACCTTGATCTAGATATGCGTCAAGCCTTAACCATGGCACTACAAACCTTTGAAGGTGCGATGGTCATCGTCAGTCACGACCGCTATTTACTCCGTGCTACCACCGATGATTTATACCTGGTCGACGCCAAACAAGTCGTGCCATTTGATGGTGATTTAGGGGATTACTACAAATGGCTTACCGAACAACAAAAGCAAGATAAAAAAGACGCACAGCCTGATAGCACGACGGAACCAAGTCAAAATAGCGCCGCAGCCCGTAAAGAACAAAAGCGACTTGAAGCAGAATTACGTAAACAAAGTGCACCAATTCGCAAAAAACTGACACAACTCGAAGTAAAAATGGACAAACTGAGCGCACAATTAGCCGATGCTGAAGAACAACTTGGCGATGTTTCTCTCTACCAAGATGAAAATAAGGCTAAGCTTACCGAAGTATTAACATTGCAAGCCTCCAGTAAATCTCAGTTAGAAGACGTTGAAATGGAATGGATGGCCTTGCAAGAAGAATTGGAATCTCTTAATCAATAATGACGCAATATAACCCTCTGCCTTTAACTTTTGAACGCTTATGGCAATTTAGTTTGCAACATTACGGCGTGCGTGAAATAAAAGAAGCTTGCTTAGTTTTACAGAACCGGCATAAAGGCAAGGTTAACTTAGTCTTATTATTAAAATGGCTCGATGAACATGAATTGAGCCTTTCTGAACAGCAATGGGAACAATTAGATAACGCGATTGAGCGAACTGAAACCCTATTGCAACAATTTCGAGATTACCGCCGCAAAGCCAAACCTCACTTACCTGATACACTTTATCGTGAATCACTGCAATTTGAATTACAATTAGAACGCCAACAACAATCCGATCTTGTTCATTGTATTAATCATCTTGATCTATCATCAAGAACGAGCCAACCAATGACTCATCTTTATTGTCAAAAACTAGGCGCGCCACACCTGTCAGCCATTTTTTATAAGATAGAAAATTAAAGGCTAATCTTCATGCCATCTACAAAATATATTCCCTTACTTCTGGCCAGTTTCATCACCCTACAAGCAATGGGTCTACCAATTAAAATCGGTGATGCATTGGGTTAGGACAAAGGAACACTAAAAGCGTACCGCTAAGGCACCACCTCTAGTGTTTGGGTAGATAATCATCCTTACTTGGGCGATAACGCTGCTGACTTCACCATGCCACTTGGCTATCGCCAACCTATTTAACCTCAACTGCAATTCTTTAGAATCTGTGGTTTTCTGGAGCTCATAAATGATCATTCCATGGCAAGACATCGATCCTGATACACTCGATAACTTAATCAAAGAGTTTATCCTACGTGAAGGTACCGATTACGGTATGCAAGAAACCTCGCTTGAAACCAAGATCAAACAAGTGAAGGGACAACTAAAATCAGGCAGTGTCGCGATTGTTTTCTCTGAACTGCATGAGAGCGTCGATATCAAATCCATCAATGAGTTGAGCTAGTGAAAAAGCGGTCAAATGGTGCCGCTATTTATTCTTGTGGATCATTCATCTACACTATCTCTCAATATTTAAGTCGAAAGAAAGGATTATCATGTCGGCAAAGCATCCCATTATTGCAGTAACGGGTTCATCAGGTGCAGGAACGACCACCACCTCAGAAACCTTCAGAAAAATGTTCAATATGATGGGCATCAAAGCCTCTTGGGTTGAAGGCGATAGCTTCCATCGCTATACACGCCCAGAAATGGATGTCGCGATCCGTAAAGCCAAAGAGCAAGGTAAACACATCAGTTACTTTGGCCCTGAAGCGAATGACTTTCCCGCTCTAGCTAATTTTTTCCATCAATTTGGCAAAGAAGGTACGGGTAAAGTTCGTCGCTACTTACACAGCTTTGATGAAGCCGTTCCTTACAATCAAATGCCTGGCACTTTCACACCATGGCAGGACCTACCTGAAAATACCGATGTTCTTTTTTATGAAGGCTTACATGGTGGGGTGGTCGATGGTGATGTTAATGTCTCCAAACATGTGGATTTTTTGATTGGCATGGTGCCGATTGTTAACCTTGAATGGATTCAAAAATTCGTCCGTGATACTCGAGACCGTGGACATTCACGTGAAGCGGTGATGGATTCAATTGTGCGCTCAATGGACGATTACTTAAATTACATCACGCCACAATTCTCCCGCACTCACATTAACTTCCAACGTGTACCCACCGTTGATACATCCAATCCGCTTAATGCCAAAGGCATACCGAGTTTGGATGAAAGCTTTGTGGTGATCCGATTGCGTGGAATTAAGAATGTTGACTTCCCATATCTGCTCGCAATGATTGAAGGTTCATTCATGTCACGTCATAACACACTTGTTGTGCCGGGCGGTAAGATGAGTTTTGCGATGGAATTAATTATTCAGCCGCTACTCCATCAATTAATCGAAACAGGAAAAATCGCCTAAAAGTGTTACTCAGAACACACTTAGTGCCGACTCTGTGACATTGAACACGGTTTAATCCCCTAAAACCCCACACTTAGCCGATCAAAGTCAAGAAATCCGCTCTAGAAAGGGGTAGTATTGAAGGGCGACTGCAACAAAGTTTGTAGCTATAACAATTAACACCTATTCTATTTGACCAGTTTAGCCGGTCTCAGGATGAATGACTCAAAACTGAGCAAGCCTTGTAGAGGAAGTAACAAATTATGGTTCTAGGTAAACCTCAAACTGACCCAACATTAAAGTGGTTTCTATCGCATTGTCACATCCATAAGTACCCATCAAAAAGTACTTTGATTCACGCAGGCGAGAAAGCAGAAACCCTTTATTACATCGTAAAAGGGTCCGTGGCTGTATTAATCAAGGATGAAGAAGGCAAAGAAATGATTTTGTCTTACTTGAACCAAGGTGACTTCATTGGTGAATTAGGCCTATTTGAAGAAGACCAAGAGCGTACTGCTTGGGTTCGAGCCAAATCACCTTGTGAAGTTGCTGAAATCTCATTCAAGAAATTCCGTCAACTTATCCAAGTTAACCCAGATATTTTGATGCGTCTTTCTGCACAAATGGCAAAACGTCTGCAAATCACTAGCCAAAAAGTAGGTGACTTAGCATTCCTAGACGTAACCGGTCGTATCGCTCAAACGCTACTAAACCTAGCGAAACAACCTGATGCAATGACGCACCCAGACGGCATGCAAATTAAGATCACTCGTCAAGAGATTGGTCAAATTGTAGGTTGTTCACGTGAAACGGTTGGCCGTATCTTGAAGATGCTAGAAGAGCAAAACTTGATTTCTGCCCACGGTAAAACCATCGTGGTTTACGGCACGCGTTAAGCATTACATCGCGTTTAGCAGAGTTACAAAATTAAAAGCCACTGAATGATAAGTTCAGTGGCTTTTTTAGTATTCGAGTTTCGTTATTCGGGCGCTACGCTGCTTGTGGATCGAAAAAGATGAGAGCCGAGAGCCGAGAGCCGAGAGCCGAGAGCCGAGAGCCGAGAGCCGAGAGCCGAGAGCCGAGAGCCGAGAGCCGAGAAGATTGTGCAGCGAGACAAACTAATGTCAATAATTCTTTCAGCTCCCGAGCCTAGCGTCCTAGACACGAATATCGAAATTACCCTATTGCCGGCAACATCCCAAGGCTGATCATAACTTGAACTGAAATAATCACCACACCAACGGCAAGTGTTAGCATTAAGGCTGGCGTTCCACCGGAAACGGTAAACGACTGAGTCTCTTGGTTTAGGACTCGAGAACGCATCACCATCGCAACCGGTAATAAAATGGCTAAAATCGCTAACGCAATCGCTGCATAACCTAAGGCCATAATAAAACCTTGTGGGTAGAACAGCGCAAAACATAACGGTGGTACAAATGTCACTAGTGCAATACCAACACGGCCACCTTTGCTTTGATTCTTATTTAAGCTGTCACCTAAAAATTCAAATAAGCCTAAACTCACACCAAGGAAGGAAGTGATTAACGCCAAGTCGGCAAAGACAGAAACGACTTGTGAAATCACCGAGCTATGAATCACTTGTGAAAGCGTGCCCACTAAAGCGGTAACATCACCCGCTTGTGAAAGCGTGGCTTGTTCAACCACACCGAGCGTGGCCAGCTGCCATAAGATGTAGACGACTAGCGGTAGTAAAGAACCGAAAACCATCACCTTTTTCAATGCTTGCATATCAAGGTTCAAATAACGCACCACCGCAGGGATGCTACCGTGAAAACCAAAAGAGGTAAAAATCACAGGCAATGCAGCAATAATCAAGCCTTTCTCTAATGGCATATTAAGTAGATGAACCGCTTGAATATTGGGCGTTAAGAAGAACAACATCACGGCCATCGCAATGAGCTTGCAGGTAAATAAAACTCGGTTAACGCGGTCGACCGATGAGGTACCAAACGTCACAATCGCAGCAATAATGATGGTGAAAATCAACGTACCGATACCATTAGATACATCAATAGCAAACCAGTTATGTAATTTTTCATTAAACTGACCACCACCGCCCGCGATGTAAGCGGCACACAGTGCATAGAAAAGAAAGAGCATGGCAAAAGTCGCCACCCATTTTCCTTTGTCACCCAAAAATTGTTTCGCTAACGTGTGTAGAGTGGCATCGTAATCAGCATGTTGGTGCAGCTCTAACATGAGCAATGCGGTATAGGCCATTAACGCCCACATCCCAATCATAATGATTAAAGAAGTGCTAAAACCTAAGCCTGCCGAAGCAATTGGCAAGGCCAACATACCTGCGCCAATCGTAGTGCCAGCAATAATCAAAGTACTGCCAAAAACCTTTGAGTTACTCATGAGTGTGTCTTTTACCTAGTGGAATATTTAGCTGACACATTACCATTTATCAGAAGTAAATCGAGGTGAAAAGTCGAGATATTGATTAAACATTCGACAAAATTGACTTGGAATGGGGTTTTATTGGTGTGTATAAAAATAATTACACATGTAAATAAAAATAAACCCAGAGAGAGATTCCCTCCAGGTTTTGACATCATTGGCTTTCAAAGATTGAAATAATAAAGCTTAAATGCCGTATTGCGCACGGTATGCTTTTACCGATTCAAGCTGCTCAGCATTACCACCTTGCTCTTCAAGGTACGTCACAAGATCGCCGAGGCTAATGATCGAAATCACTGCACAACCAAAATCTCGTTCTACTTCTTGAATCGCCGATAACTCACCTTTGCCTTTTTCTTGGCGATCGATGGCCACTAAAACGCCTGCTAGATCAGCGCCATTGGCTTTAATGATTTCCATCGATTCACGAATCGCGGTACCGGCTGTGATCACATCATCCACCAGCATAATGCGACCTTCTAACGGGTTACCCACCAGATTACCGCCTTCGCCATGATCTTTGGCTTCTTTGCGGTTAAAACAATAAGGCGTATCGATATCGTGATGATCGGCAAGTGCTACTGCTGTCGTCGTTGCAATCGGAATGCCTTTGTACGCAGGGCCAAATAACACATCAAATTCAATACCAGAATCAGCCAAAGCTGCCGCATAAAAGCGACCTAAGCGCGCAAGATCACGACCAGTATTAAACAAACCCGCATTAAAGAAATACGGACTAGTACGGCCAGACTTTAAAGTAAACTCGCCAAATTTAAGAACTTGTTTCTCAAGGGCAAACTCAATAAATTCACGTTGATATGCTTTCATAAAATATCTCTATTTGGTCCCTAGTTTCTAGTGTCTAGTCCCTAGAGGGTTTCATCTTCAATTTCAGCTGTAACAGACTCAAATTGTACTCAAAAAAATAGCCCCTCAATGAGGAGCTATAAAAACAAACTATTCCGCCAGAGTGGCTTTCTGGACCGCGATAATATCGTTAATGCCTTTCTCGGCTAAATCCAGTAACTGATTCAATTCTTGACGAGAGAACGCTTCGCCCTCGGCGGTGCCTTGCACTTCAATCATCTTACCTTCTTCGGTCATCACCACGTTCATATCGGTATCGGCAGCAGAATCTTCCACATACTCTAAATCGCATAACGCGTGCTCACCTAGAATACCCACTGAAACCGCAGCAACGTGACCTTTCATCGGGTTCTTCTTCAATTTACCAGAAGCCATTAATGATTGAATCGCATCAGCCAAGGCAACACTTGCACCAGAAATAGAAGCGGTACGTGTGCCGCCATCCGCTTGAATCACATCACAATCAACGGTGATCATCATTTCGCCGAGTACCTCTAAATCGACGACCGCACGTAGGCTACGAGCTATCAGACGTTGGATTTCCATAGTACGGCCGCCTTGTTTACCACTGGCAGCTTCACGACGGTTACGAGTATGGGTTGCACGTGGCAGCATACCGTATTCAGCAGTTACCCAACCTTTACCACGGCCTTTTAACCAACCCGGTACTTTTTCTTCAACACTGGCATTACACAACACCTTGGTGTTACCAAACTCAACCAATACTGAACCTTCAGCATAAGCCGTATAGTTACGAGTCATTTTAATCGGACGAACTTGATCAGCAGCGCGATCATTTGGGCGTAAAGTTGAAGACATAAAGAAATACCTGATTAGCGATAGAATTGGGGCAAGAGTATAACGAGCTTAACGTTAAAAAGCGATCATCACTTAGCCATTTTCACCTTGAGCTGTGCTACCATAGCGGCAGAAAATCACCACATTATTTAGACTAGGTAATCTTCAATGATCTATAGCATGACCGCTTATGCCCGCAAAGAAATCAAATCTGATTGGGGCAATGCCGTATGGGAAATTCGCAGCGTTAACCAACGTTATTTAGAAACTTACTTCCGCCTACCAGAACAATTCCGTGGTTTAGAGCCAATCCTACGTGAGCGTTTTCGTAAGCGTCTAGCACGCGGTAAAGTAGAATGTCACCTACGTTTTGAAGCGAATACCAAAGCGCAAAGTGCCCTCAACATCAATGAAGATCTTGCTAAGCAAGTGATTCAAGCGGCCAACCAAGTGATGTCGCTAACCGGTGAAGACTCCCGCATTAACCCATTCCAAGTGATGAACTGGCCGGGCGTGATGGAAGCACCAGAGCAAGATATGGATGCTATCCAAAAAGAATTGCTTGCGGCATTTGAAGAAGCGATGACCGATTTCATCGACGCGCGTGGCCGTGAAGGTGCCAATATGAAAGCGCTGATCGACCAACGCCTTGAAGCCATCACAGCAGAAGCTGCCAAAGTCCGTGCTCGCATGCCAGAGATCCTACAATGGCAACGTGATCGCCTAATGAATAAATTTGAAGAAGCCAAAATCGAACTCGACAGCTCACGCGTTGAGCAAGAGCTGATTCTACTGGCGCAAAAATCTGACGTAGCCGAAGAACTCGACCGCCTAGATTCTCACGTAAAAGAAGCCAACAACATTATGAAAAAAGGCGGTGCCTGTGGTCGTAAACTCGATTTCATGATGCAAGAATTCAACCGTGAAGCGAATACGTTAGCGTCTAAATCAATTAGTACAGATGTAACCGCATCAGGTGTTGAGCTGAAAGTCTTGATTGAGCAAATGAGAGAGCAAATTCAGAATATTGAGTAATCAACCACTCTGCATTCAAACTAAAACAGCCCTCTTGATTGAGGGCTTTTTATTACTCTCATTCACACCTAGTTACAATCAAACAGATGCCGATTCGAACTTGAACCCTCATCATCTGTCTCTTAGATGTCTTACATAACATCATGATAAAGGTAAGGTTTGAAAACACTGCATCATCTACGTACTTCTACCGCAACTCGCTGGGCACTGATTCTTGTGCTGTGGGTGGTGTTAGTGTGCCTGATGAAAAATATGAATGTGTTGTCGGCGGCTTGCTCGGTGTCGGCTTCTCAATCGAGTAGTGTCGCTGCAAATTTCACTGCATTTTCTGATAATAGCATTGAAAATACAGTGAAATCGGATAGTGCGAGCGAATGCCACTTATCAGAAAAGCTGCTGCAATTTCATTTTCATCAACTTGATAGCGTGGTGATTAGTAACCTATTACCGAGCTTAATAATTGCCGCCTTCCTGTGGTTTAGTCTTACCTCACATCGAATATTTCATAAACCTCCGGTCCCCAAACGGCGACGTCATTTAGAGCTTTGTATTTTTCAAGAATGATAAATAACCCACCACTCTAATCATCTCCCCCTTTTTATAGGGTGGGTCGTGTTTGTTATTTTCATTGTTAGGAATACTTATGCCATTTTTTACTGTATTCACACGCCTTCAATCTAAGCTTTGTCCATTGCGCTTTGGGTTGTTTGGGCTATTTGCTTTATTCAGCATTCAATTAACCGCCGCACCATTGACGACGGGCTGGATTAAAGCACCACAGCACCCGCCAGTTGAGGTGCAATTTGTATTAACGGGACAGATGGATGCTGACCAGCATGTCGCCGGTTTTATTGAAGTCAAACTCGATGATGACTGGAAAACCTACTGGCGTTCTCCGGGCGAAGGCGGCGTGTCTCCAGAGCTAAACTGGCAAGCCCCCAGTAATATCGAAACGGTCGATTGGCAGTGGCCTTATCCGCAGCGTTTTGATGTTTTAGGCATCGAGACCCTCGGCTATAAGCATGATGTGTTATTTCCATTATCGATTAAGGTCGAGGATAGCCACCAGCCCGTGACCTTTAAGGCCAATTTAAGCTTATCGTCTTGCTCAACCGTGTGCGTGATCACCGACTATCCGTTAGAGCTCAGCTTTACTCCATCAGACTTACAAGCGGATCCGGAGGCGATGCGCCGTTATGCTCAAGCGGTCAGTTTAGTGCCGCAAGATTCGTCTCGATTGGATAATGCACGAGCTACATGGGATGAATCTAATCATAAACTGCAAGTCTCTCTCACCAGTCAGCAAGGTTGGCAGCAACCTGATCTGTTTATTGATGGCAAGGCAGAAAATGTTGCCGATAGCAGTTTTTCTCACCCAAGGGTATCGATTGATGGTAATCAGCTGACGGCTTGGTTTGATGTTTCTAATTGGTTAGGTGAGCCGAATTTAAGCGGTGAATCGGTACAAATCACGGTGGTCGATAAGCAATTTATTGCCGAACAAACCATTGCGTTAACCGATGGACCGGTTATTGAAGCCGGCGCAGGCTCATCATTATTGACGATGTTTCTCTTTGCTTTGCTAGGTGGTTTGATCCTCAATGTAATGCCGTGCGTGCTCCCAGTATTAGGTATGAAACTCACCTCGGTATTAAGTGTGGAACACCAGCAAAAATCACAGGTGAGAATGCAATCTTTCGCTTCGGCGGCTGGCATTATCTTTTCGTTTTGGTTAATTGCCGTGAGCTTGGCGCTCCTTAAGTGGTCTGGTCAATCGATTGGTTGGGGCATTCAATTTCAAAGTGCCGGCTTTCTTGGTGTGATGGCTCTAGTTACCGCTTTGTTTGGCGCCAATATGCTGGGTTTATTTGAACTGCGTTTACCTGCTTCGATGAACACTTGGCTCGCCACGAAGGGAGGCAATAATCATTCCGGGCACTTTATACAAGGTATGTTTGCAACATTATTGGCCACGCCTTGTTCTGCGCCGTTTCTTGGTACCGCAGTCGCCTTTGCACTTGGCGCTTCCTGGTTAACGTTATTTCTGATTTTTACCGGTCTAGGCATCGGCATGGCCCTACCTTGGCTATTGGTGGCGCTGCGCCCTTCATTAGCATTAAAACTGCCTCGACCGGGTCAATGGATGAATCGCCTGAAAGTGGTATTTGGCTTGATGATGCTCGCGACCTGCGTGTGGCTCATCACTTTGCTCTCATCACATCTATCGACCGGACTTCTATGGGCGATAAGTGCCTGCGCTTTGTTATTGCTCGTTTGGCGTAGTGTTCAGGTATTTGGCGGCCGCTTGGTTGGCATCACCGCCAGTCTAGGGTTAATTGCCGCGGCATTAGTCTTTTTCATTGCCAGTCTCACGGCTGATCATTGGCGCTCGCCGTTGCCCGCCGAGTTAAGCTGGCAGCCGCTAGATACTCAGCATATCCAACAACAAGTCGCGGCAGGTAATACCGTGTTTGTCGATGTAACGGCGGATTGGTGCATTACCTGTAAAGCCAACAAGATCGGCGTGCTGCTGCAACAACCGGTTTATGACGCGCTGCAACAAGACAAGATTGTACGCATGCAAGATGATTGGACGGTGCCCAACCCACAAGTGAGTGAATACTTACAATCCTATAATCGCTTTGGCGTGCCGTTCAATATTGTGTATGGACCGCAAGCGCCGCAAGGTATTGAGTTACCTGTGATCTACTCCAGTGACGATGTGATGCAAGCCATCGCGCAAGCCTCGGGAGGTGTTCAATGAAGTCGATAAAATCAAAACTGATTGGGCTATTCAAGTACCTATTATTGCTGATTATCGTCTCAATTGCGGTTGATCTATGGCGTAGTCAGTCAGTACCAACACAAACCAGTTTTACCCTCAAAGCAGAAGATATTAATCAACAATGGATTGATATTGAGGCGCTTAGCCAACAGCAACTTGTGGTGGTGTACTTCTGGGCGAGCTGGTGTTCGGTGTGTCAGTTAGTCACGCCAAGTGTTAATTGGGTGAGCGATTACTACCCCACGGTCGGCGTTTCCCTATCATCTGGTGAGTCGCACAAACTGCAACGCTACTTTGAATATAAACAGTTGGGCTTTGCCAACATCAATGATCCTCGTAGCCAGATCGGCCAACAGTGGGGAGTGAATGTCACGCCAACCATTTTCATCGTAAAAAATGGCGAGATTAAACACATCACCACCGGCTTTACCTCGCCACTCGGTTTACTTGCCCGTCTATGGCTAAGTTAAGTCGCATACCCCTTTTATTAAGTTTCACTTGGGAATTATTTATTATGAGAACCACTATGATGAGAACCACCATAAAACAACGCGCTGTAATTTGGCTTGGACTACTGATGATGAGCTTGCCGGTAACGGCGCGACAAGCGGCAACGTTGCCACAAGCCACTGAGCAGAAAATCAATGACATTAGCCAAATGCTACGAGATAACCCACAAGTAGTTGATGATCTCCATGAAAGCTTACAACGCTATGTACACCAACAAAATCAATTTGATGCGGTGTTAAAACAACACCATGATTATATCTACAACAACCCAGACCAACCGTCTTACGGTGCGAAACAACCGTCTTACGGTGCGAAACAACCGAAACTGACGATTGCATTTTTTACCGACTACAGCTGCCCTTGGTGTAAAAAACTCACGCCGGTATTACAACAATTAGCCGAGAAATATCCGGAGCTAAAAGTCGTGGATATTCTCGTACCACTAAAAGAAATCAATAGTGATGAAAACTCGGCTTCTTATGCGCTGAACACTTGGCAAAATCAACCTACCAAGTTTGCGCAAGTCAGTGAGTTATTGGTCAACAAGCCAGGCAGTCACAACCCAGGCTCATTGTTACGAGTCGCCAAGAAAACCGATACTCGTCAACAATTGGAGCCTCAAGACAAAACGCACCAGCAAGTCACTAAGAACTATCAATTATTTGCGCAACTTGGCTTGCAGGGCACACCCGCAATGCTCATTGGCGATCAGGTGATTCCTGGCTATTTACCGATTGAAAAACTCGAGCCGATTATTCAAGCGCAACTCGCCCAATAATTGATCAAGCCCCACTAACCCACAAAACAAAGGCGGCTAGCAAGTGGCCTTTGTTTTATTTTTAACGTTCTTTTACTTTCACCCCTCCTTTATTATTGCCACCCAAGAACAGATGTTTAGACGTCTAGACGTTGACAATCCCTTGTGCAAGCTTTACTCTGCGCGGCCTGTTTTGTTTTCGATATTCCTTACTATTGGTGTGTTATGTCTGCCCCTGAATCATCAACGTCAGCTCCATCTCATCGCCCTGCACCGTCCGCATTGGCATTATTACCGTTAGGTGTATTTCTCTCGTTATTCATTGGAGTAGGCACTTACTTAACCATGCAAGGAGTGGATTTTGCGTTTTATCAACTGCCCGCCCCTATTGCAGCATTGCCTGCTATTGTGGTGGCGATTTTATTAAGCAAAGAAAAGATCAATAAAGCCATTGAACAATTTTTAAGTGGCGTTGGTCATCAAGACATCATCGCGATGTGCATGATCTACTTGCTTGCGGGTGCTTTTGCGGCGGTCGCGAAAGCTTCTGGTGGCGTTGATGCTACGGTGAACCTAGGCTTATCGTTATTGCCTACCAGTATGATCCTACCGGGTATCTTTTTAATCTCTGCTTTTATTGCGACTGCGATGGGTACGTCGATGGGCACTATTGCCGCGGTTGCGCCAGTGGCGGTCGGGATCGCGCAATCAGCAGGAATGAGCATGCCACTCACCGCTGGTGTCGTATTAAGTGGGGCGATGTTTGGTGATAACTTATCAATCATCTCTGATACCACTATCGCAGCGACTCGCTCACAAGGCTGTGAGATGAAAGATAAATTCCGAGAAAACGTTAAAATCGCCATTCCAGCTGCATTGATTGCGCTTGTCATTTTTGCTTTAAGCAGTACGGCGACGCAAACGCCAGCCACCGGTGATATTGAATGGTTGAAAATCCTGCCTTATCTCACCATTCTGGTGTTGGCGGTTTCAGGTCTGAATGTGTTTGTGGTGCTAAGTTTGGGCATTGTGTTAGCCGGTGGCGTCAGCTTATATTCAGTACCGGATTACGCACTCAGCCAACTGGGCAAAGATATCTATGCTGGCTTTGGCAACATGCAAGAAATCTTCTTATTGTCGATGTTAATTGGTGGATTAAGTGAACTGATGCGTCAACAAGGTGGTCTGGCATTTTTAACCCAATTAGCCAGCCGCATCATCCATCAATTCGGCGCAAAACATTCTGCTAAAGCGAACTCACGTGCCAGTGAACTCGGCATTGCCATTTTAGTCTCTCTAACCAATTTCTGTACCGCTAATAATACCGTCGCCATCATTGTATCGGGCAGTGTGGCTCGTGAATTGTCACAACAAAATGGCGTCAGCGAGAAACGCTCGGCTAGCTTGCTCGACATTTTCTCTTGTGTCACTCAGGGCATTTTGCCTTATGGTGCTCAAATCTTATTATTGGGCTCGGTATTTCAATTATCACCGCTAGAAATTGTCTCTAACTCTTTCTACTGCTTTATTTTGGCTGCTTGCGCGATCATTGCGGTATTTGTGAAAAACCGTCACGCCTAGTTTAATAGTGAAATATGCCTTCTAATGAAAGCCGCTTACCGGTTAAGTGGCTTTAATTTTATCGGCAAAGCCAGCTTACAGATTCAAATTCTCAACACCTTATGCTACTCTGCGCTCCCTTTTTTTATCCTTATTGTTTTTAATGCTTTGGTGAAACCACCTTGTTGACTAAAATGATAACGATAAGTCCCAACAAAAGTGAATGAATAATGATCGGTAAAGGTACCCTTTATATTGTTTCTGCACCCAGTGGTGCGGGTAAATCTAGCCTTATTTCTGCAATGTTAGAAAAAAACCCTAACTATGCGATGAAGGTGTCCATTTCACATACCACTCGTGATCAACGCCCAGGTGAAGAAGACGGCGTTCATTATCACTTTGTTGAAAAAGATCACTTTATTGAGTTAATGGAACAAGGTGTATTTCTCGAACATGCTGAAGTGTTTGGTAATTATTACGGCACCTCTCGTGTGTGGATTGAAGAAAACCTCAATAAAGGCATTGATATTTTCTTAGATATCGATTGGCAAGGTGCGCGTCAAATTCGTACCCAAATGCCACACGCCAAAGGCATTTTTATTTTGCCACCATCAAACGGTGAACTAGAGCGCCGTTTGAATACTCGAGGGCAAGACAGCGAAGAAGTGATCGCCGGTCGTATGAGTAAAGCAAAATCTGAAATTTCGCATTATGATGAATACGATTATCTGATCATCAATGATGACTTCGATGCTGCATTAATGGACTTTAAAGCCATTATTCGTGCTGAGCGTCTAAGACAAGACAAACAAGCGGTTAAATATAACGGCATGTTACAAGCCTTACTGGCTGAATAAATTAGAGTTTTTCTCTTAAAACACACAAATAAGTACACAGCTATCTTATTGCTAGAATCTCTAGCAGTAAGGCTGTATAATTTCCCGTCATTCTAAATAAAATTCACTAATTGGAGTCACCATGGCACGCGTAACTGTCCAAGACGCTGTTGAAAAAGTCGGTAACCGTTTCGACCTAGTCCTAATTGCGGCTCGCCGCGCTCGTCAAATGCAAACTGGCAACAAAGATGCATTGGTTCCTGAAGAAAATGATAAGACCACGGTTATCGCACTACGCGAAATCGAAGAAGGCTTGATCACCAAAGAAGTACTAGACGCACGTGAGCGCCAAGAACAACAAGAGCAAGACGCGGCAGAACTAGCAGCAGTAAGCAGCATCGTTCACCACCGTTAATCTCTCTATTCTGGGCGTATAACAATTGTACTTATTTGAAAGTTTAAAGGCCGTTGCCCAAGAATATTTGCCAGAGTCTCAAATTGAGACTCTGCGTGAAGCCTTTTTGGTCGCAAAAGAGGCTCATGAAGGCCAAACTCGCTCGAGTGGCGAACCTTACATCATCCACCCAGTTGCGGTCGCCCGTATTCTGGCTGAAATGCATCTCGATAACGAAACCTTAATGGCGGCGTTGTTGCATGATGTGATTGAAGATACCGAGGTCACTAAAGAAGATCTCGCCGCTCAATTTGGTGAAACCGTTGCCGAATTAGTTGATGGTGTCTCTAAACTCGACAAACTCAAATTCCGCGATCGTAAAGAAGCTCAAGCTGAAAACTTCCGTAAAATGATCTTAGCCATGGTGCAAGACATTCGCGTGATTCTCATTAAGCTGGCTGACCGTACCCACAATATGCGCACCCTTGGCGCATTACGCCCAGATAAACGTCGCCGTATCGCCCGTGAAACAGTTGAAATCTTCTCTCCCCTTGCCCACCGTTTAGGTATTCACAACATAAAGACTGAACTCGAAGAGCTCGGTTTTGAAGCTTTGTATCCTAATCGCTACCGAGTATTGAAAGAAGTAGTGAAAGCGGCGCGCGGCAACCGTAAAGAAATGATTCAACGCATTCACAGTGAAATTGAAGGTCGCTTACAAGAAGCCGGCTTACAAGTTCGCGTACTCGGTCGAGAAAAAAACCTATACTCTATCTACAATAAAATGCGCACGAAAGAGCAACGTTTCCATACTATTATGGATATTTATGCTTTCCGCGTGATTGTCGATACTGCCGACACTTGCTACCGAGTATTAGGTCAAGTACATAACCTGTACAAGCCTCGCCCTGGCCGCATGAAAGATTACATTGCGGTACCAAAAGCCAATGGCTATCAATCGTTACATACTTCAATGGTTGGCCCACATGGCGTACCGGTTGAAGTTCAGATCCGTACTGAAGATATGGATCAAATGGCGGACAAAGGTGTGGCAGCACACTGGTCGTATAAAGCCAATGGTGATAGCTCCGGCACCACTGCGCAAATTAAAGCGCAGCGTTGGATGCAAAGCTTGCTCGAATTACAACAAAGTGCCGGCAACTCGTTTGAGTTTATCGAGCACGTTAAATCCGATCTCTTCCCTGATGAGATTTTTGTATTTACCCCGAAAGGTCGCATCATTGAATTGCCCGCGGGTGCAACCCCGGTCGACTTCGCTTATGCGGTACACACTGACGTCGGTAATACCTGTGTCGGTGCTCGTGTTGATCGTAACCCATACCCGTTAAGCAAAGCGCTGAAAAATGGCCAAACCATTGAAATCATCAGTGCTCCAGGAGCTCGTCCGAATGCCGCATGGTTGAACTATGTGGTGACCTCCCGCGCTCGTACTAAAATACGTCAAGTATTGAAGACGATGCGCCGTGATGAATCGGTCGCGCTTGGCCGTCGTTTGCTCAATCATGCACTGGGCGATCTGTCTATCAGTGATATCAGCGAAGGCAACATCGCGCATGTGTTATCTGACCTTAAACTGAAATCATTGGATGAATTACTGGCTTCGATTGGCTTAGGTGAATTGATGAGTATTGTCATTGCTCGTCGTTTACTTGGTGATGCCGATGAACTGACCGAACTTCCAACGCCCGATGGCGAATCTTCTTCCAAGAAGAAACTGCCTATCCGTGGTGCAGAAGGCATCTTGCTGACTTACGCGAAATGTTGTCACCCGATCCCAGATGATCACATTGTTGCGCATGTTTCACCGGGACGAGGTTTGGTGATCCACCGTGAAACCTGCCCAAATATCCGTGGTTACCAGAAAGAGCCTGAGCGTTATATGGCAGTTGAATGGTCGAAGGATTTTGAGCAAGAATTCATTACTGAACTCAAAGTCGATATGCAGAACCGTCAAGGTGCGCTAGCCGATTTGACCAATGTTGTCTCTTCTACTGGCTCGAATATTCACGGTATTGCCACCGAAGAACGTGATGGGCGTTTATATACCATCACTTTACTATTAACGACAAAAGACCGAGTACATCTTGCTGAAGTCATGAGACGCATTCGAGTGATGCCTCATGCACTCAAAGTGCGTCGAGCTCGTAACTAGGCATCTCGTTTCTCGTTTCTCGTTTCTCGAAAAGCTTAATTTTTCGAATAACGGGAAACGAGCATATTACATATTGGTACTTTCAAAAATCTTATCGGCTGATGCGGTGACAAAACCTTGATATAAGCCACCAGCTTCCATCTCAAAGCGCTTAGCAAATTCATAAAACCCACCGGGGATCACCAATTCGCCATCGCTAAATTCCACCTTAACTTTGTCCGCTAAAGTTGAAGATTGCTGTAAACCAACCTCTTTGCTGCCTTTAATATCACCACCCGAATGATTCATTTCAAAGTGATGCCACACTAAGAAGTCATTCACTTGTTCCAAATCGAGAAACCCCGCTAGATGATTGACGCTGACGGTGAAATGATTGGCGCCAAAACCATGGGCGGCAACCCAAGCGGCATACTCACTTTCTTGCGCGAGTGTTTGATAATCGTCTTTGCTAACACGCCAAGGTCGACCTTGAAATAAAAACCGAACATCATCACTATATTGGCTTGGCAAGTCATGCAGCAGCTTATTAACGATTTGCTGAAGCGCGTCTGAGCATTGATCCAAACATAATTCACTAATGAATACTTTAGGGTATAGAGGATCGGGATGTTGGTAATGTTGAGCATACAATTTTTTTGCTTCAAAGTGGTACTCTCCCGCCGGCTGATAACCAAGCTCAACAAAATGCTTAGCAAGTTGAGCGAGCCCTAACTTGCTGCCTGAGAAAGTTCGCAATGCAATATGATCATTGATTAATTTATCACTTTTTTGACTCAATAATTTTTGCACTTTTGACGCTGAAGGACACAAGCGTTTGGCATAATCTTGCCAAAGTTGCTCAAATAATTGTTCAACCGTTACCATGGCTTCCTCTCCAAATTAATATTGCTGCACTAAAACTATAGTTCACATTCGCGTTTTCAATATTTAACACGTTCATTTCTTTCAAAAAGCTCACAATCTATACATGGCTCACTGAGCTAATACTCTTAAGCTATCACCGGTTTCCACCAATAATTGCTCCGCCACCTCTGGCGCAAGATAAAGCGTATTACGTTCAGAATCATAGGCAGCTTTGGTTAATGTTGCTCGAAAGTCTTGCAGCTTAGTGTTAGCGATGAGGTATTGCTGTGAAGAAGAGTGAGCTCGTACTTCCACTTTGGTGAGAAGTGATTGCTGCACCGAATGGATACGCTCACGATCGCACTCAACCGTTGGCCCTGCATCAAAAATATCGACATAACCTCGGCAAGAAAACCCTTCACGTTCGAGCAGTTTTAATGCAGGAGCAGTTTGCTGATGAACTTGACCAATCACCGCTTGTGCTTCTGGGCTTAACAAGTTGACATAAATCGGTAGCTTAGGCATTAAATCAGCAATAAAGCCTTTGCTACCAATTCCGGTGAGGTAGTCGGCTAACGTGAAATCAATCGAGAAGAAATGTTGCTTAAGCCACTGCCAAAAAGGTGAATTACCTTGCTCATCACTGACACCCCGCATTTCAGCAATAATTGTGTCAGAAAAACGTTCCGGAAATTGTGCCAGCATGAGAAAGCGGCACTTAGAGAGCAATCGGCCATTGAGACCTTGGCGGTATTCAGGACGCAGAAATAAAGTACACAGTTCGCTGCTGCCTGTGTAGTTATTACCAAGAGTCAGTACCTTGACTTCATTGCGTACTTTTAATTTGTTTGAGCTGTGCACCACTTTACTGATGTGATAACTGTAAGCAGGCACATCCCAACCAATCGATGCTTCAATACCGGTGGTGCCAATAATTTCATTGCTTTCACTATCAACAGCAACCATAAGGTAACTTTCATCTTGGCGCGTAAATTGCCCGTCTATTGATGGTTTCAAAAAGCTTTGTTGTGAATTCTCGATGCGGCGAGTCAATATCTCTTGATTAAGCGGTAGCGACGTAAAGCCATGACCAGAGTCTTCGGCGCAGCGATACAGCGCATCGTAATCAGACAATTGAATGGGGCGGACGATGATCATATTGCCTCCTCCTTCTCTTAGCTTGCGTCCTTGGCATTAATACCAAGTGGCGTCAAAACCCAGAATGAGAGCGATAACAAACATAGGGCAGCCATATTCTTGCTACCCTATGTATTCAAAAAGAAACTGAACCCTCTACTTAAAAAAGAAGTAAAGGATTAAACCAGTGATGCAATGGCTTGATCGAGTTTAGCCAAACCTTGCTCAATTTCTTTTTGGGTTATCACTAGAGACGGCGTAAAGCGCACAACATTGGCACCCGCCACTAATAGTAATAAGCCGTGTTGCCCTGCTGCTACCAAAATATCACGTGCACGACCTTTCCATTGCTCATTGAGCTCGGCACCGATCAGTAAACCTTTACCACGAATATCCGCAAATAAACCGTACTTATCGTTTAATGCTGATAGACCTTGTTTTAGCCACTGTTCACGCTCAGCAACACCTTGTAGCACTGATGGTTGACTAATGTGATTGACGACCGCTTCAGCGACGGCACAAGCTAATGGGTTACCGCCATAAGTTGAACCATGTACGCCCGGCTTCATATGTTGTGCTAACTCAGTGGTCGTGAGCATGGCGCCAATAGGAAAACCTCCACCAAGCGATTTGGCGGTAGATAGAATATCCGGCGTCACGCCAAGCTCTTGATAAGCATAGAAGTGGCCCGTTCTACCATTGCCGGTTTGAACTTCGTCAAAGATCAATAGCGCATGGTGTTGATCACAAAGATCTCTCACCGCTTGTACAAACTCAGGATCCGGAGAAACTACCCCGCCTTCACCTTGCAAAGGCTCCATCATCACCGCGCAGGTTTTGTCTGATAAGTGGGCTTTTAATGCCTCAAGATCGTTATAAGGAATATGAGTAATGCCGCCCGGTTTTGGTCCAAACCCATCCGAGTAAGCTGGCTGCCCACCAACGGTTACTGTAAAGAAGGTACGGCCATGGAAACCTTGAGTGAACGCGATGATTTCATTTTTTTCTTCACCATGGGTTTCTTTCGCCCAGCGACGAGCCAGCTTTAATGCGGCTTCATTGGCTTCGGCGCCAGAATTCGCAAAAAATACTTTTTCAGCAAAACTAATTTCCGTCAGTTTTTTCGCTAAACGTAATGCCGGCTCATTGGTCATCACATTACTTAAATGCCAAATTTTATGCGCTTGCTCTGTCAGAGCCTCAACCATAATTGGGTGACAATGGCCAAGGCAACTCACCGCAATACCACCGGCGAAATCAATATATTCCTTACCGTCTTGATCCCAAACTACCGAACCTTGCCCACGTACTGGAATCATTTCCATTGGGTTGTAACAAGGTACCATGACATCTTCAAACCAACTTCTTTGCACTTGCGTATCAACTGACATCCCTAATCCTCTTTGTTTATTCACTTACTACTAATCTAGCTAAGTAAGCAAAACGCATCAATGACTTTTTATTTAATTATTATAAATATTTATTCAAACGAGAACGCCCCTGAACTCACATTCAGGTGTATGCATTAGAGGATAGTGGAATTTTAGAATAGGATAAAATCTAAATCACAAGGTTGTGGAACAATTAACGTTTTTGTAACTTTTAGGCAGAATTTATCGCTGAAGGAAATTGGCTAGGATTTGATGCCCACATTCGGTTTTGATCGACTCCGGATGAAATTGCACGGCGTCTATCGGCAAGGTTTTATGTTGATAGCCCATGATTTCATCAAGCTCACCATTTTCCCGCGTGGTCCATGCGGTGAGCTCAAAGCATTCTGGTAGGCTGGAAGTTTCAACCACTAAAGAATGATAACGCGTCACGGTTAAAGGATTAGGTAAATCCCGAAACACGCTTTGTCCATTATGAACAATCGGAGAGGTTTTGCCATGCATCACTTGCCTAGCTCTTATAACTTCTCCGCCAAACGCTTGGGCGATCGCTTGATGGCCTAAACACACACCTAATATTGGTAGTTTGCCGGCAAAATATTGAATAGCTTGCAATGAAATTCCCGCTTCATTTGGCGTACATGGCCCCGGAGAAATCACTAAATGACTTGGATTCAGCGCTTCGATACCGGCGATATCAATTTCATCATTACGTATAACTTGCACCTTCGCCCCTAGCTCACAAAAATATTGGTAGAGGTTGTAGGTAAAGGAATCGTAATTATCAATAATCAGCAACATCTTGAGTTCTTAATACCGAGTAAGGGAAGTGTATTCTGCAATAGCGACAAATAAAGGCAAGCTTCTCACTATATAAAGTGAATAATTTTTTCTCCGTCAAGATGATTTCGTTCATAAAAACATCAACAATTTTCTTCAAACACGTGTTTAACTCCACATTATTATTATCTCGCTAAAAACTTTAATGATAGATGTGTTAATAGTTTGTTGTTAATTAAGGATGGCAGAGAATATTTTCATGACACAGAATGTCGACACAAGCCAAAAACAACGTCAATACGACACTCACACAGTATTTAATCAACCCAAGCCACTGCTCGACTATAACGCTTATCAGTCAGACCAAGTGCTGAAATATTGGGTTAACCGATTCAACGGTGAGTGGGCAACCGGTCAATTAGAAACATTTGGCTCTCACGTTGGTGGCGACTTAATTGAAGCCGGTTTTTTGGCCAATAAACACCTACCCGAATTTCAATCACATGACCGATTCGGTTACCGAATAGATCAAGTGGATTACCACCCGGCCTATCACCAACTAATGTCGACGGCGATCAAGTCGGGCCATACGAGCCTACCTTGGACTCATCCTAAACAAGGTTCTCACGTCGCCCGTGCTGCACTCGCGTATATGCATAACCATGTTGATCCGGGGTCAGGCTGCCCACTTACCATGACATTTGCCTCCGTGCCAGCCATTCAACAGCAGCCCAACGTGGCTGAAATCTGGATGCCCAAAATCACCGCGACTCAATACGATGGCAGTAATAAGCCTTATTTTGAAAAGCAAGGCGTGACTATTGGCATGGCGATGACAGAAAAACAAGGCGGTTCGGATGTGCGAGCCAACACCACGATCGCCGCACCAATTGAGCAATCTGGACCAGGGAATCCCTATTCATTGGTCGGCCATAAATGGTTTTGTTCGGCACCAATGTGCGATGCTTTTCTCGTTTTAGCTCAAGCCAATGACAAACTGTCGTGCTTCTTAGTACCACGCTGGCGTGAAGATGGCAGTAAGAACCCGATTCATATTCAGCGTCTCAAGAATAAACTTGGCAATAAATCTAACGCGAGTTCAGAAATTGAATTTAGAGAAGCCCATGGTTGGCTACTCGGTGAGGAAGGCCGCGGCATTCGTACGATTATTCAGATGGTCGCCTTAACTCGTTATGATTGCATGATCGGCTCTAGCGCCTTAATGGGACAAGCCGCTAAAGAAGCGATTTGGCATACATCTGGCCGCTCAGTATTTGGAAAAAACTTACACCAGCAACCACTCATGCTGAATGTATTGGCTGATCTGGCCATTGAGGCCGAAGCGGCTTTAGCCATCACGATGCGTATTTCTCACGCGCTCGATAATCTCGACGATCCCACACAAGCGTCTTTGGTACGCAGTGCAACGTCAATTGGCAAGTATTGGATTTGTAAGCGTGCAGTACAGCATACTTTTGAGGCCATGGAATGTTTAGGCGGTGTCGGTTATGTCGATGAAAATGTCATTAGCCGTCTTTACCGAGAAGCACCAGTCAACTCCATTTGGGAAGGTTCAGGTAATGTTCAATGCTTGGATTTACTTCGCGTGTTACATAAAGAGCCACATACACTTGACGTTTTACTGGCAGAGTTTGAACTAGCACGAGGCAAACATCCATTACTTGACCAACACTTAGACAAACTCAGACCTTTATTTAGTGATTCTCAAACCGTTGAAGTCCGTGCTCGTCAGATCATGGAAAGCTTAGCGCTCGCTTGGCAAGCATCAACGCTTTACATCTATGGAGAAGAACTGATTGCTAGGGCCTTTGTTGAATCACGGCTCTCCTCAGCGACTTATCATCAATATGGCACGATCCCCGCCACGATAGATTGCAAAGCCATTATTGAGCGAGCCCTCGCACACCAATAAACCCATTTTAAATTATTAACAAAACAATAAGACAGCCCATGCAAGGAGCGCAATCATGAATAATTGGCAATCCATTACACAGTATCAGAACCTAGCGCAATATATCGAAGATACTTGCCAACGTGCCCCAGATCAAACTGCTTACCAGTGTTTAGGCAAAAATCATACTTATGCTGAAATCGATCAGTTATCAACGCATTTCGCCCAATGGTTGCAACATTCTAGCGGCTTAACAGCAGGCGATCGTATCGTTATTCAATTACCTAATCTTACCCAATATCCGGTGGTCGCTTATGCGGCACTCAAAGCAGGTTTAATCATCGTCAATACCAACCCGCTTTATACGCCTAGAGAAATGCACCACCAATTCAATGACTCTGGCGCGAAAGCATTAATTGTGTTGGAAGACTTACTACCAAAATATGAAGCGATTAAAGATCAAGTTGGTATCGAGCAAGTGATTGTGACTAAGGCAACGGATCTCATCATGCCAAGCGAAGTCAAACAGGGTTACCTTGATTTAATGTCATTGATTGAACAAGGCTCACGGCTACCAGACTTGATGCCTAGCCAAGCCAAATCAGATGATATTGCTATTTTACAATACACTGGTGGGACAACTGGTGTTGCTAAAGGGGCAAGCCTAACTCACGCGAATATCCTCGCGAATGCCTCACAAGTGGCGCATCGTATTGAGCAACTTCCAACCCTAAAAGGCGGTAATTTTATTTGTCCGCTACCGCTTTATCATATCTATGCGTTTACCATAAATATGGTTTCACTTTTTGGTTTAGGGATCCCAAATACCTTGATTCCAAACCCAAGAGATATTGCCAGCTTTGTTGAGACGCTCAAGAGCGCCCCATTTATCGGAATGGCAGGCATTAACACCTTATTTGTGGGCTTATGCCATCATCCTGATTTTAAAAATGTAGACTTTTCTCACTTACAAGTGACCTTCTCAGGTGGCTCTGCATTGAACTCCTCGACCTTTGATCTCTGGAAAAAAGTAACAGGCTGCACTATCACAGAAGGTTGGGGACTATCGGAAACCTCTCCGGTTGTAACGCTCAATGAGTTTAGTCAGCAAGAAGCTGGCTGTGTGGGAACACCACTTAACGACACCGACATTCAAGTATGGGATGAAAACAATCAACCACTGAAACAAGGTGAAGTAGGCGAATTAGTTGTCAAAGGCCCGCAAGTGATGAAAGGTTACTGGAACCGTGCAGAAGATACTGCAAAAAGTATTATTAATGGTTACTTTCTCACTGGTGATATCGGTTTTGAACAAGACAATGGTGCGATTCGAATTGTCGATCGCATGAAAGACATGATTATTGTGTCAGGCTTTAACGTTTACCCGAATGAAATTGAAGAAGTGCTATGTCAGCATCCCGATATTATGGAAGCTGCTGTCGTCGGTGCTGCGGATGAAAAAACAGGGGAATGTGTCATTGCCTATGTTGTGCTTAATTCTGGTATGGAATTATCCCAACAAGAAATCGAAGCTTATTGCCGTGAAAACTTAGCCGCTTATAAAGTGCCTCGTAAAATTATCTTTCTTGAAGCATTACCAAAATCGACGGTAGGTAAAGTATTACGCCGAGAATTACGCACAGCATAGTGAAAAAACCAAAGTCATAAAAACAAAAAACCGCTGCAATATCAACTTCAGCGGTTTTTATCGGTGTATTTAAGGGTGGAGTTTAGCCGCGAGGCACAAAACCTACCGCTTGGTATGCTTTAGCTAACGTCACCGCCGCTTTGGCTGAGGCTTTTTCTGCACCCACTTTCATTACTTCATCCATATAAGCACGATCTTCACGGATACGCTTATATTCGCTTTGAATTGGCTCAAGCATTGCCACAATCGCTTCACCGACATCTTTCTTGAATGGGCCATACATCTCAACCCCCGCATATTGCGCTTCAATTTCTTGATAAGACTTGCCTGTTGCCGCTGAGTACAAGCCCATCAAGTTAGAAATACCCGCTTTATTTTCCACATCATGGGCAATGCGTGGTGGCGTTTCAGCATCGGTTTGCGCTTTATTGATCTTTTTCAGAATCGACTTAGGATCTTCTAAAAGAGTAATAACGTTTTTACGGTTATCATCCGATTTAGACATTTTTTTGGTCGCATCTTGTAAGCTCATTACGCGCGCATTCACTTGTGGAATGTAAGGCTCTGGAATTTGGAAAATTGGATTGTCAGGGCTGTACACATTATTAAAACGAGTCGCAATATCACGAGCAAGCTCTAAGTGCTGCTTTTGATCATTGCCGACAGGTACTTGGTGAGCGCCATATAACAAAATATCCGCCGCCATTAATACTGGATAAGCAAAAAGGCCCGCATTGACATCATTCGCGTAACGCTGAGATTTATCTTTAAACTGCGTCATTCGATTCAGTTCGCCCATTTGGGTATAACAGTTAAGAAGCCAACCTAGTTGAGCATGTTCCGGTACGTGTGACTGAACGAATAACGTGCTCTTCTTAGGATCAACACCAACCGCAAGACAAACTGCTAATGCATCTAATGTTGCTTCATATAGAGCCTTAGGATCTTGACGAACCGTAATAGCATGAAGATCAACAACGCAGTACTGGCAATCATAGTCATCTTGCATTTGTTGCCATTGACGTAGAGCACCCAAGTAGTTACCAATACTCAGTTCACCAGATGGTTGAACACCACTTAATACTATGGGTTTGCTCATGTTTCTTTCCCTTACTGTCGCCCCAATGGATATTCATTATCGAATATTGGGCTGAAATTAAAAATAATGCCCGCTTCTCTTTATCCAATCAGAATAAGAGATAAGCAGGCATTTCAGTTTACTGATCTAGCTCGGTTTGACTAGCGTTTTATCAAGCTAATTGTTCGAATAATCACAATTATTGAGAAACACTCAGCACATCTAGCATCTCAGCAATGTTATCCGCGACATAGTCTGGTGCTGAGTCAGAAATTGGCTCACCGTGGTTGTAACCATAAGTCAGTGCAAAACTATGACACCCTGCATTTTGCGCAGCTAATACGTCATTTTTTGAATCGCCGACCATGAGCATTTGTTGTGCACTCACTTTATGCTTATCGAGCAGCCAATTAAGAGCCATTGGATCAGGCTTTTTATTAGAGAAGTCATCACCGCCAATCACATCGACAAACAAATCGGCAATACCATGTTGCTGAAGAATATCTGGCACAAAAGCGGAAGGCTTGTTGGTAACAATCGCCATTTTATAGCCAGCGCGATGCAAAGCCTTTAATGTCGAAGTTACATTAGAATATAAATGGCTGAGTTGGTGGCCCCCTTGATGATAAAACTCATCAAAACGTTCACGAGCTTGTTTCAGCAAATCCGCATCCAATGATTCATCAACCTTAATATTCTGACTTAACGCACGACCAATCAATACGTCAGCGCCATTACCGACCCAATCTCGAACTTGCTCTTCCGTTACCGATGGAAAGCCTAAGCTTTGCACTGCTTGATCCGCTGCAACCGCCAAATCAGGCACGCTATCAAGTAAAGTGCCGTCTAAATCAAATGCGATTAATTGAATATCTTGTAACGTCATTACCGCTTCCATCTACAACACACTTCCATTTAAAACCAAAAAGAGGCTTGAGTTTATCTCAAGCCTCTTTCGATATCGACCACTCATTACCTAAGGACATTTACCCAAAGTAATTGGAGTTGCAGTGAGGCAACAAGTAAATGAGGCCCCATGAGCATAGCTAGTCTATATGATTGCGGTGAATGAACGCCGTTAACAAAGCTGTAGCTTCAAGTACGAAGGGTATAGCGTTTATTTGGCTTTCGCTAGCTCTTCACGCATTTGATCAATCACTTGTTTGTAATCTGGTTGGTTAAAAATCGCCGACCCAGCCACAAACATATCCGCCCCTGCTTCTGCGATTTCACGAATATTATCGACTTTTACTCCGCCATCAATTTCTAAACGGATATTACGACCGCTCGCATCAATACGCTTACGTACTTCACGTAATTTATCTAATGTAGATGGAATGAAAGATTGACCACCAAAACCTGGGTTCACTGACATCAACAAAATCATATCAACTTTATCCATGATGTAATCTAAGTGATGAAGCGGTGTTGCAGGGTTAAAGACAACGCCAGCTTGACAACCATGCTCTTTGATTAATTGTAGAGTACGATCGACATGTTCTGATGCTTCAATATGAAAGGTAATCATTGAAGCGCCTGCTTTGGCAAACTCAGGCACAATACTATCCACCGGCTTCACCATTAAATGAACATCAATCGGCGCGGTAATCCCGTAGTCACGCAGCGCTTTACAGATTGGCGCGCCAAAAGTTAGGTTAGGCACATAGTGATTATCCATCACATCAAAGTGAACAACATCAGCACCAGCAGCGAGTACTCTTTCGACATCTTCGCCTAAACGAGCGAAATCTGCAGAGAGGATGGATGGTGCGATCAGAAAGTCTTTCATGGCTAACTCCGAGTATGGCCTAAATCAATGGGGGTGAAATTGGCGCAAGTTTACCCAAGCAAACGTTTATATACAAGAAATGGAAGAAGTGGCAGGTCACGATTTGGTAGATAAAGGACTGGGTTAGTTCCTAGGTGGCTAGTCCCTAGTTTCGCTTCGCTGCTAAGAAGAGCCGAGAGCCGAGAGCCGAGAGCCGAGAGCCGAGAGCCGAGAGCCGAGAAGATTTTGCCGGTGAACTTATTTATATCAATGAATATTTTTATTTTTGCTTTTACGCGTTACACAAAACACGCAATTCGAAACCAATCCTTTGCTTTTGGGCCCCCTAGCCTAGCATTCTCGCTTCTAGGAACTAGGAACTAGGAACTAGGAACTAGGAACTAGGAACGAATTTACCCCTTCGCTTCAAACAACGCTAACAACTCATCAACCTTGTTACGGCCTGCGCCATTGCGACTAATAGTACGCTTTA
Organism: Vibrio rumoiensis; assembly: GCF_002218045.2. Classification (NCBI taxonomy): domain Bacteria; kingdom Pseudomonadati; phylum Pseudomonadota; class Gammaproteobacteria; order Vibrionales; family Vibrionaceae; genus Vibrio; species Vibrio rumoiensis. The sequence goes on along the minus strand of NZ_AP018685.1, from coordinate 271,833 downwards.
CTTTTACCACGTTCAGCTGAGCGCCTTTGTATAGACGGCGAGTCAATGCAGTATCATGATTGGAAATAAGTACTGGAATATCGCGCTGCACTGCGGTGTGCTCGGCAATACTCGCTAATTCTGCTTGATCATCTAATGAAAAGCCATTACCCGCGTAAGACGTAAAGTTACTCGCTTGAGCTAATGGAGCATAAGGGGGATCACAGTACACCACGCAACCTTTACGCGCTCGGGCAAACGTCTGTGGGTAGCCTTCACAAACAAACGTCGCCTTCTTTGCTTTATCCGCAAAATTCAACATTTCGTTTTCAGGGAAGTAAGGTTTCTTATAAGAACCAAAAGGCACATTAAAGCCACCTTTTTTGTTATAACGGCATAATCCATTAAAGCCAAAACGATTCATATAAAGGAAAGCAAGGGAACGAAAGAAGGTATCTTGGCTTTGATTAAAGTCAGCACGCACCCCTAGGTACACTTCCTTGCGGTTATATTCAGGTGTGAAGAAACGCTGCGCCTCTTGAATAAACAAGTCTGGCTGTTGTTTTAATAAGTTATACAGATTAATGAGATCTGGGTTGATATCGGCCAATAGATACTGGTCATAATCGGTATTTAAAAATACCGAACCAGCGCCTACGAAAGGTTCAACCAGCTTTCTACCTTCTGGTAGGTGACGTTGAATATCTTCAACTAAACCGTATTTACCGCCTGCCCATTTGAGGAAAGCTCGCTGCTTCTTCATCTATTTTACTACTCACCGACCACAAGTGTTTTCATCAACCCCACCACAATTATTGATGGGCTGAGGAATGTAACATATTTCAGCGCTAGGGTCTGCGCTATTTCACTCGTTCAATCTCTTGATGTACTTGAGCCATCGATTTTGGCCAAGGTTGTTCTTTTTGTAGCGCTAACGGTAATTCTTGAGAGGCTTCATGCGTTTGCTTGATACTCGCAAAATCTTGATAAGTGACGATATACCAAGACTGTTGATTACGGATGGTTCGATATACTCGAACTTTGCCATCTAGGTTATACATTTTAATGAAATTAACGGCTTCTTGTTGCTTGGTTACTGCCGCCAATTGCAAAGTATATCGTTCAGCGGGTACGGCTAATAACACATCATCAGCTAAAGTAAGCTGATCACCTTTTAATGAGCTACCCGTATTTTTAACCGATGAAGCTTGAGCAGATGTCATTTCATCACTAGAAACCTTGGCATCTTTCGGTGAGTCGCCATCAAGCAATGCATCGACAACCTTTGATGGAACCACAACACGTTTTTGTTCCGAGTCAGACTCATCCCCTACGGTTAACGTTTTATCCGTCACTGCTTGAGGTAGCGTATCCTCTTCTTGAGGCGCTTCTACTTGATCACCAGATAATGTCGACTCTGCACCTGATAGTGTGTTGATCGCGGCACTAGTCTGGTTGGCAAGAGTGTCGTTGTCACCTTGCTTGATTTCTGTTGACTCTATAACGTCAGCCTCGGTTTGCTGATCTTGAACTCGAGCTTGATAACTGGTCCACCAAGACCAACCACCGAGCGCTAATAAAATAATAATTAAGGCGATCAATGAACGCTTCACCCAGCATACCACTGGCTTTTTATGCGATTCAGATAATGCCAATAAATTACCAGGGTAATTGACCACAGACAGGGCTGAATGATGAATGGCTTGTTTTTTCTTCTCAGAATCAATGTGAGCCAGTGGGATGACTAATTGATCAATAAAATCCGTCGCTTCGTTATCACTCAGGGGAGAAATAGCGATACGTTTAAATTCTGGTTTGGGGTTGGTATTTAATAATGATTCATCAATCGCATTTGGTTCAGTGAACAAGATCACACTGATTTGCCATAATGGATTAGCTTGAGACGCCAGTACTAATTGCGATAATTCATCTAATAAATGCTCAGCAAGCAAGTTGGCATCATCAACAATAATCGTAGCTTTACAATCTTGGTCTTTACGAAATGCGGATAAACTTTCAACTAAGGTCTCTTCACCGGTACAAAAGCTATCTGACAGTAGTTGGCCTAATAGCACACTGCGTTGCTGCTCAGCGGTTTGAGAGGGAAGACAAATTAAGAATGAGAGCGTCTGAATTTTTTTGTCAGTATTAAGGAAGCGTTGTGCAAGCCACGATTTACCAGAACCTTTCTCCCCTTCAACGCATATCACGTTTGAATCAAGGCGAGTAAACATCTGCAAACTTTCAAGTAATTCAGTTTGCGATTCCAATTGCACAATATGTGCACCATCATGAGTCATGCTCATTACTAGCCTCTTTCTACGTCAAAATACGAATGCTCTATAAATAGCACGCTAACAAATAAATAATGTCAAAAAAACACAAATAAATTAATGCGTTATAAATGGCTGAACAATGAAAATGAACCACTCTTTTTTCTAGCGGCAAGCTTCAATGGCTTGCATGATTATAGATTCATCTGTATTGGCTAATACTTCAGATGAACCAATTCCTGTGGGTAAAATTAAGCGTAACTGACCTGCTAATACCTTCTTATCTCGCATCATGTGCTTGATAAAATGCTCATAATTCATTGTTTCAGGAGTATGAATTGGTAACTTAGCTTCGACAAGAATATTCTTAATTCGTTCAACTTGCTCTGAACTGATTAAACCTCTAAGTCGAGAAGTATGTGCCGCCATCATAGTGCCAGCAGAAACCGCCTCACCATGCAGCCAATTGCCGTATCCCATTTCAGCTTCAATCGCATGCCCATAAGTATGACCAAGATTCAACAAAGCACGAATACCGGATTCTTTTTCATCCGCAGCCACAACGTCAGCTTTGATTTGACAGCAACGAGCAATAGCATAGCACAAGGCTTTATTATCTAACGCCACTAACTTAGACATATTCTGTTCAAGCCAAGTGAAAAAATCACCATCAATGATGATGCCATATTTGATCACTTCAGCCATACCAGCAGCAAATTCACGCTCAGGTAAAGTATCGAGGCAGTCAGTATCAATCACCACAGATTTAGGCTGATAAAAAGCCCCAATCATGTTTTTACCTAATGGATGATTCACGGCGGTTTTGCCTCCGACGGATGAATCAACTTGAGACAATAACGTGGTCGGAACTTGAATAAAATCAACTCCGCGCTGATAACACGCTGCGGCAAACCCGACTAAATCACCAATAACGCCCCCACCAAGCGCAACTAACACCACATCACGGCTATAATTGCCTTCTAACAAAAAGCTCATAATTGAGTTGAATGTTTCGAGCGATTTGTATTGCTCACCATCAGGCAAACTAAGTAAATCGACTTGGCATTGCAGGCTCGTTAATGTTTGAATTAAACGCTCTGCATATAAAGGAGCAACCGTGTCATTACTGATCACGACGACTTTTTGATGGGCTTTTAGATGAGAGAAAAGCGCTGGATCAGTTAATAATCCAGCGCCAATCGAGATGGGATAGCTTCGCTCAGCAAGATCCACATTAATCCGTTCCATGGTTTGGGTCTCCTAAGCTATCGACTAATTTTCTTCTAACATCTTAACAATAAGATTTGCGACTACTTTTGCGCTTTGATCATCAGTGCGCACAGTGTAATCCGCGATTTCCTCATAGAGAGCGTTACGTTCAGCGGCTAGTGCTTCTAGCACCTCACGCGGCTCACCCGTCTGTAATAAAGGACGTTTCTTATCTCGATTGGTACGAGCGAGTTGCTTTTCGATGGTAGTTTCAAGATAAACAACAAGACCTCGAGCAGATAGGTAATTGCGATTGTCTTTGCTCATAATTGAGCCACCACCAGTCGCTAATACGATACCTTGTTCTTGAGTTAAGTCATTGATGACAGCTTCTTCGCGAACGCGGAAACCTTTTTCACCTTCAACATCAAATACCCAACTGATATCTGCACCAGTTCTTTGTTCAATAACCGTATCAGAATCTAAGAACTCCATGTGCAGCTGTTGAGCTAGATGTCTACCAATTGTACTTTTGCCGGCACCCATTGGGCCAACAAGAAAAATATTGCGTTTTTCGGCCATGTTTAGCAGTAATTCAACGTTAATTTAATGAAATTGCCATCCGATATTCTATTCAAGATTTTGCTTTATACGTGCAAAAGCCTAAATCAGATATCATTGTGGCACCTAATTCCTCACAGATAATTCGTGATCAGACCCGAAATTATCTAAGTATGGTGCCACTAATGCAACTTTAATTTTACTTACAGTCCATTTATATTTGTGCTGTCGATAAGCAAATTGCTTGCTAGGCACTGACGTCACTACTGTAAGACTACTTTTGGTGTAACAAAAATCAATAACTCACTTTTGCCATAATTCTCATAACTACGGCGGAATAACGCACCTAAATAAGGAATATCCCCTAATAAAGGCACTTTATCGACACTGGTCTGAACCGAATGTTGATAAATTCCACCTAAAACAACCGTCTCTCCATTATTCACCAAAACTTGAGTGCCAATGCGTTGAGTATCAATAGCGACCGCTTCACCATCACCGGTTTTTACCACCGAGCCAGGTCTATCTTGAGTGACACTCAAATCTAAAACGAGTCTGTTATCTGGTGTGATTTGTGGTGTCACTTTTAAACTTAACACTGCCTTTTTAAAACTGACCGAAGTAGCACCACTCGATGAAGCTTCAAGATATGGGATTTCTGTACCTTGCTCGATATAAGCCGGTTGCTTATTGGTTGTGATCAAACGTGGACTAGAAATAATTTCTGCTTTCGATTCAGCTTGTAATGCTGAGAGTTCTAAATCAAGTAAAGTATCTGAACCCAATTTGGCCACTTGAAACGCGATACTCGATGCATTAGAGCTAGTAGCCGCTAAATTGACATTCAAGAAGTCATCAAGTCCCACTTTTTTATTACCGCCATTGAGATCAATACCATCTCTTCCATCTGCAATACCAATCTGCCCGACATTACTCTCAATTGAACCGCCCGCAGAAAATGAACCGTTAGTTTCCGCAATGCCCCAGCGAACGCCCAAGTCTTGCATATTACCTTCATTGACCGTCACAATTCGCGCTTCAATTTGAACTTGCTTCACTGGAATATCCAATGATTCAACAATTCCTTTGATGATCTCAATATTGCTTTGTAAATCACGAATGAGTAACGAATTGGTACGCTCATCGACAGTAATATTACCGCGACTCGATAGCATGCTAATATCACCTTCACCGCCAATCAATTCGGCAATATCTGACGCTTTAGCAAAATTAATTTGAATTAATTCAGAGCTTAAATCACCTAACTCTTCTTCCATGCGCGCTTGCTCTAAACGTTGTTTTTGCTGAGCATCCAATTCAGCTTTTGGAGCAACCAGCACGACATTGCCTTCTACCCTTTTATCCAACCCTTTAACTTGCAAAATAATGTCCAGCACTTGTTGCCAAGGTACACCATCTAATCGTAGCGTGAGATTACCGGTGACCGAATCGGAAACCACTAAGTTAAAGCCGTTATAATCGGCAATTAGCTGTAATACATTTCTAACCGGAATGTCTTGGAAGTTTATCGAAATCACTTTGTTTTCTTTATCCAAAGCGTTTTTTTGTTTTACTGCGGTCGATTTGGCCTTGGGTTTTACCTCTGTCACCGTGATTTCTAAGTTGTTACCTTTAAGACGATAATCATAAGTAAAGTCACCCGATATAGAGGCTTGTAAACGAGTATTCGGTTTATCCCGAAACACTTCAACGGTCTTCACCGCCGTTGAGAAATCATTGACATCAATGACATATAAATCATCATCTTTCACTTGAGTATGGATCAAATCAATACTCAAACCTTGAGGGTTTTTCTTAATATCTACCGCGGAAGCCGATGACGCGAGCTTTACCACGATCACCCCTTCTTTCTCTTTATTTAGACGAAAATCGAGGCCGATAAACTGATTACTTAAACCCTGTTCCGATGATTGACTTACCTCCTTTTTACTCGATGTTGTTGCAGCTAAAGCAGAGTGTCCCGAAAGAAGTGTACAGGCAATGGTCGACATCAACGTAAATTGGCGAACCCAAGCTGTCAGCGTTAATCCTTTATGCATAATTTAATACTCAATTATTATCTTCACGTCTGTGGTGATTATTTACTTCAGCGCTAACTTAACGCTTCGCTGTTGCCAACATCCCAATCCATCTGGGAGTGTTTCTTTAATTAAAATAAACTTTGGTGCGACCTCTGCGACCTTGCCATTATTCAACCCGAGATATTCACCAGCTTGTACTTTCACTAAAGTGCCTTTAGGGGTTTGAACTAACCCGGATATATTACCTTGACTCCCCATTACCCCTCTTAGGTGCAACTGTTCTAATGGGTATTGTTCTAATTGCCCTGTTTTGCTGCGTAATCCCGGTTGCCAACAATCTTGTTTAATACGAGGCTGATTCGCGATCGCGATAGCCGGTAGACGAAAAGGAACGCGTAGCTGGCTCGCATTATATTGAGTCGCTTGAAACGTTTTTTCTGGCTCTAATTGAGCTATTTCTTTACGAGATTGGTTCTCGACCTGAGAAATAAAACTCGCGATAGAATCATTCGATTGTTGGCATCCAACCAATATCAACGCAGAGAACATAACTAGATTTGATTTAATCATTGCCCTTCCTCCGGTTTGAACTGGTAGGTATAAGCACGAACACGAAAGTGCAAAGTACTGCTCTCCTGACTCACTCGTTGCCACTCCACGTTATGTAAACTAATAATGCGTGGTAATTTAGCTATCGCTTCAGAGAAATGACCGATATCGTTATAATCTCCCGTTAATTCAATATTAAGAGGGAGGCGATAGAGAAATTCCTGTACTTGTTTCTCCCCCCAATCAACACGAGTAAAACTCAGATCGTTTTTGATCCCGATGTCATTAACGGATGACAGCATACTCGCCAACTCTTTTTGAACCGGTAGCTGCTTTAATAAGTATTGATAACGAGTATTTAATTCATCCAGCTGCGCTTGCAGTTGTGGTAACGCTGCCACTTTTGCAGCTTTAATTCGAATTGAACTTTTAAGTGTTACTTCTTGCTGGCGTATTTGTTCAAGCTCATCATTTTGTGGAGATAAATAAAACCATGCTCCAACAACTTGTAGAACGATAATTAAAGCCCCAATCACTAACAATTGAGGTAACAGCGGCCACTCTGGCATATCTTCAAAATCAAGGTCTCTAAAATCAATCATCATTGACCCCCTTGCTGAGCTATCGTCGGGCTCTCATTTGGTTCATCTTCTTCAAAGCGAAACGACAACTTGAAGCTTTGAAATTTCTTACCAAACAATACTTTCCCTGAAATAATCGAATGCATTTCGACATCAGACAACCACGTCGAGCTTTCAAAGTTATCAAGCATAGTGGCCAACCTAGCGGTGCTATCACTGACTCCTGCCATCTCAATCTCTCGACCACTCATTTTTATTTTGTCGACATAAACACCTTCAGGAACTAACTCCGGCATTAAGTTCATGAAGTCGGTGGTTTTATTTCGATCATTTTGCAGTGACTCAACCAGTCTCAATCGCGTCAATATAGATTTATGCTTAGCTTCAATTTCTTTCAGGTTCACCAATTGTTGATCTAACTTAGTGATATAAGCCTGCAATTGCTGATTTCGATGTCTTTGCTGATCTTTTAAATGATCAATATAGAGACTGGCCAACCACTGCAGCGCTAAAGCCGCTAAAATCCCCAAAACCACCATGCCGTAAAAGCGTTGCTTATATTCTTGCCGCTTTTCTTCTCTCCAAGGCAAAAGGTTAATGTCATGCAACATGCTTCCCTCCTTGCCACTGAATGCCTCGGATTGCTAAACCGGCCGCAACACTAAAAGTGCAAGGCTCAGCGTCAATTTTATTTTTCACTTTGCTTTGCAATAGCGCTAACGGGTCTAGGATTTCAACGGGGAGATTCAGTTTTTCGGACAAGTGCTCATCAATCGCCGCTAAGGTTGCCCCCCCGCCAGTCAACCAAAGCCCCTCAATTTTTTGTTGCTGATTAACTGAACTGTACATACTGAGCTGTCGAGTTAAGCGTTCAGATAACTCAATAATAAACTCATCTTGCTGAGCGAGATCTAAACTTGGTGAAGCCTCATCCATACTCAAGGCTTTTGATGGCTTAATATTTTGTGTACCAAAAGGAAGATCTTTGTAATAAGCAGGACGATTATTCGGCTCGATACACACCGAGGTTTGGCTTTGACCAATATCGATTAATAACCAGCTTTCTTTACTTGAATCTAATTGAGTCGCTAATTGCCATACTCGCAACAGACCATGCGCCTGAATATCCATCACAATAGGTTTGAAACCCGACTTTTTTACGGCTTCCATGCGACTTTCTATGACTTCCTTGCGAGTAGCATAAACTTGATAACTTGACGTAGGGGCTCGTTTTAAAGTCTCAGATTCAACTTTGACATAATCTAAGCTGAGCTCTTCAACAGGAAAAGGAGACTGTTGGCCGAAGACTTGATAAATGGCAAACTCTTTCTCTCGCTCTTCAAGCTCACTATCAATGTGCAATACTTTGCTAATAACAGCGTTATCTGGTACCGAAAGCACCACATTTTTTGCCATCATCGGCAGCTGCTTTTTTAACTCTTTTAATTTTTTGACAATTTCTTGATGATTAAAGGTGTGGTTATCTGAAAAAATACCTTCTGTTGCTGGCACTTCCTTATAACTCACCAGTTCAAACAGTTCTCCAGCGGGTTTCATGACCACAGCTTTTATACTGTGGTGGCCAATATCAATGCCCGTGACGAAAGATTTACCCATATTGCTAGGCTCCAGCTAGAGGAACATGACCTCTGAAAATGTGGGATGACTAAAATTAAGCGAACGGAATAACGAAGCTCGTTGAATCAATTCGCTGTCTTAAATAAAAGTTCTTAATGAAAAATAAAGTTAAGAACGTTTTTTTTTAGCGATATGCTAATATGTGCACCTACTGTACAGGTGTTTATATCGACACATCCTTACTCAATCAGGGAATATCCGGTGAAGTTCATAAAGCCATTGCTCATATTTTCATTCGTTTGCATGATTCTTGGAGTGACAACAATTTTTGGGTTCTATTATTACCTAAAACCTCAGCTCCCAGACGTAGCAACTTTGAAGAACGTACAACTGCAAACCCCAATGCAGGTCTTTAGCCAAGATGGAAAGCTGATTGCTCAATTTGGTGAAAAACGACGTATACCTCTAAAACTCGATGATATTCCTCTGCAAATGCAAGAAGCCTTCATCGCAACCGAAGATAGCCGTTATTACCAACACTATGGTATTGACCCAATTGGTATCGTTCGTGCGGCCGTTGTCGTGGCGATTTCGGGCTCGGCAAAACAAGGGGCGAGTACCATTACTCAACAGCTTGCGCGTAACTTCTTCTTGTCAAATGACAAAAAAATCATGCGTAAGATCAAAGAGATATTCATCGCAATTCACATTGAGCAAGTGCTTAATAAGCAGGAAATCCTAGAACTTTATCTTAATAAGATTTATCTCGGATACCGCTCTTATGGTGTCGGTGCTGCCTCTTTAACTTATTTTGGTAAAGAGCCAAAAGACTTAACTTTAGGTGAAATGGCGATCATTGCAGGCTTACCGAAAGCCCCTTCAACCATGAACCCAATCTATTCCATTGATCGAGCTAAAACTCGTCGCCACGTAGTACTACTGCGTATGCTAGAAGAGAAATACATCACTCAAGAAGAGTTTGATGCGGCCGATGCCGAACCTATCGATGGTAACTATCATGGCGCGCATATTGAAGTGAATGCACCTTATGTCGCGGAATTAGCTCGTGGCTGGGCGGTAAAACGTTACGGTGAAGACGCTTATAGTTCTGGTATACAGGTTTACACTACGGTGAAATCAGACCTTCAAGAAGCCGCAAATGAGGCTGCGATTGGTAATTTATTAAATTATGATGAGCGCCATGGCTACCGTGGCCCAGAGGCCATTGCTTGGAAACCTAAAGAAACGGCTTTCACTCAAGAGCAAATGGACAAATACCTAAAAACTAAGCCAACATTTGGCTTAATTCACCCTGCCTTGGTGACGGGTATTTCTCAACGCTCTGCGACGGTGTATATCAAAAATCGTGGTGAACAAACCATTGAGTGGGACGGCTTAAAGTGGGCTCGTAAATACTACAATGATAAACGCCAAGGGCCTGCCCCAAGTAAAGCAGCGGATATGCTTGAAATCGGTCAGCAGATCTGGGTTCGTCCAATGGGGGTATTACAAGAAAAGCCGGCCGCAGAAGAAACGGAAAATACATTAACCAAACAAGACGCAGAAGAAGTACAAGCCGATCCACTCGCGACATCATCTTGGCAGCTAAGCCAAGTGCCGATTGTGAATACCGCTTTTGTCGCTCTCAACCCTGAAGATGGTGCAGTGCTCTCGCTTGTTGGTGGTTTTAATTTTGTGCATAGCAAATTTGACCGAGCCACCATGGCTGAACGTCAAGTTGGTTCAAGTATTAAACCTTTTATTTATTCTTCAGCAATAGATAAAGGCTTAACCTTAGCTACATTAATTAATGATGCGCCGATCAACCAATGGGATGAAGGCCAAGGCACCGCATGGCGTCCGAAGAATTCACCTCCTGTTTACCTTGGCCCAACCATGTTGCGTCGTGGTTTAGCTCAATCTAAAAACGTCATGGCCGTACGCACGTTACGTCGTGTAGGCTTAGATAATGTTTTAGATTACCTACCTCGCTTTGGTTTTGACCCTGAGAAACTGCCTCATTCAGAGACCATCGCACTGGGTGCGGGTAGCTTAACCCCAATCAAAATGGCACAAGGTATTGCGGTATTTGCTAATGGCGGTTACTACGTAGAGCCTTACTATATTGATCACGTTAACAGCCCATACGGTGATTTGGTTTTCCGTTCAAACCCAACGAAAGTCTGCCAGAATAACTGTTCACACGATCCTATGGTAGTGGATGACCAAGGTACTGAAGAACAACCTAAATATGCTGAAAAAGTGATTTCACCGCAAACGGCTTTCTTAGTTCGTGAAATGATGTATAGCAATATTTGGGGGGGTGGTGTTTGGAGTAACGGCACTGGCTGGAACGGTACAGGCTGGCGTGGACAAGTATTGAAACGTCGTGATATTGGCGGAAAAACCGGGACCACCAATGACTCAGTCGATACTTGGTATAACGGTTACGCACCTGGTATTGTCGCGAGCACTTGGGTTGGTTTTGACCAAGCTAACCGCCCACTCGGTTATACAGCAGCGAATGCAAACTTTGACCGTAAAGAGCAATACAACGGTGGAGAATCCGGGGCAACAACGGCCCAACCAGCTTGGGTAGATTTCATGAAAATCGCTCTCAAAGATGTACCGGAACAAGAGAAACAATTACCACCGGGCATTATCCGTGTACGTATTGACCGTGACAGTGGTTTGCTCACAAACAAGAATGATGATTCTTCTATGTGGGAATATTTTGAAGCTGGCACTCAACCAACCGAGTACGTGTCCGATGAGAAAAGCACCGATCTCTACTCTGAAGATGAAGATGGCGATAGCCTATTTTAATCATTTAATTTAGTGTTTCAAAAATCAAATAGGCCATCGATTGATGGCCTATTTTTTTATTCGTTTTTTATTTTGATAACCAGTAATTACTCTTACCGTTATTGACTAATATTGACTGTTTTGGAAATGAAGGTGGCGAGCTGCTCAAAACGCTTTCTCAATGGTGAACCCGGTCGATAAGCAAGAACCACTTTACGACTTGGCGTTGGATTTACCGCCTTTAAATAGCTCACTCCATCTTTTACTTTTTCTTTTGGTACCGACAATTGTGGAAGCAAAGTCACGCCACCGCCCGCGGCAACCATATTACGTAAAGTTTCAAGACTCGTGGCCTTAAAGCGATCATCATCACTAGCGCCGGCAGCAAAGCAAAACCCTAATGCCTGATCTCTTAAGCAATGTCCATCCCCCAAAGAAAGCACCGTATGTCCTTTTAATTCGACCATGTCTAACTCTGTTTTATCTGCCCAAGGATGGTTTTCAGGTACTGCCATCATCAGAGGTTCATTAAACATATCTAACTCAATAAACGGTTCTGTTTCCGCGACAGAGGCTAAGATAATACAATCTAAGCGCCCTTCTTCTAACTGCCTAACCAGTTGATTAGTTTGAGCTTCATGCAAAAAAAGCTCCAGATCAGGAAAGGCTTTTTTTAACGGTTGAATGATGAGAGGTAATAAATAAGGCCCAATCGTAGGAATAAACCCAATATGTAAAGGGCCACTCATATCTTTACCTTGCAAGCTCGCCATTTCAGTAAACGTCTTTACTTCAGCCAAAATTCGCTTAGCTTGAGAGACAAGCTGTAGACCAGAATCTGTAAATAATACTCGGCGGCTACTGCGCTCAAGTAATGATGTTCCCAGTTCATCTTCTAGTTTTCTAATTTGACCACTTAACGTTGGCTGACTGACAAAACAAGCTTCTGCCGCTTTACGGAAATGCTTATGCTCAGCCAATGCCACAAGGTATTCAAAGTCACGAATATTCATATTGCACCATAATAGTTTGAAGCTATCAAAACGATAACACTAAACGATTGTGACTATCAAAGTTTTTTAGCCATAGTAGTGGTATAAATTATTCATGCATTTCATTACTTCGAGGAACAAAGATGAAAACAATCATCCATAAAATAAAGAACATACAAGATGGTTGGCACACCGCATTATATTTCATTGATGGGAATGAAATAGGCCCAAATTGGTCAAAAAATGTTGGAGGATAGCCCTGAAATAAAAAACCCCACATTCAAATCAGAACGCGGGGCTATCTTAAAAAAATCATTGTGCGATTCAAATTAAGAAAAAGCAGTGTATTAATTGAGACTGACTATTCAGTAGAAAGTTCCAACTTTTTATCCGCTTCGCTAAAATCAATTTGTTGTAATTGTAATAAGCTGCAATACAAACGCCAAATCAACCCAGATAAAGCAACCTCGCCTTGAGAGGATAATGATTCACTCAATGCCAACAAAGAATCTAAAGCATTTTGCAAAATGGTTTCATCGTGAGAATAATGGTATTTCCAATCATGTGCGATAAACCATACTTGCTTAATAACAATCGAATAATACACCTGATACAGATAAATACGCACTTCTTGTAAAACATCCGCGGCGGATTCTGAATGCATATTTTGTAATTGATACACCGCATGCTGGCAGTTTAGAGTGACCACCCCAAGACGTAACAAACCTAAACGAGTGGCTTTATCTTTACTCTGACTCAAACGGTTTATGCGGTGATACACCAAAGACTCAAACTCAAAATGATCCATTCCAGAGTGGTCTGAAAGCTGGATGAGGACATCTCGACGTAATGCTTTCGCAATCCGTAACCCTCGACGGCGGTCTGAGCTCGGCTTAAACACATGAAAAACCACGGCTGAAAATAAGATCCCAACCAGCATACTCATACAGGTGTTAACAAAGCTTTGAAAATCGTAGGTTGGCGGGTTGGTAATCGACATGAAAGTCCCCATAAAAACAATCATGATCCCCCATAAACCGGCATTTCGTACCGATTGCAACTTTTTAAGCTCCATGGTTATGACGACGATAATCAGTAAGATCGCAAAAGGAGCAAAAGTGCTGATCTGCACTAACAAGCCAAACTTAACAACAAAAACAGCCACACACAGCCACAACACAGAACGCAGCATAGTGGTAATCGCCACCATCGGCGCAGGACTGGTGGAGTTTAAGAGACAACTCACTGCTGCTAATGTCGCGGCACCCGCTCCTAGATCCCATTGTGAATTAATCCAGAACCAACCAAATAAAATTAGACAAACGAAGGTTCGTAACCCGTTATATAACGCTTCTGTGTTATCGGTGTGTCGGCGAACTCGGCTTCTTTTCGGTACTACACCTAATGAGCGTTGATGACCCGGTGAAGTATTTTCAATTTGGTGTAATTTATCAGCACAACGAAGATAAAGCTTACAAAATTGATTTAATCGCAGCCAAAAAGCATGATGACGGAAATCATCATCTTTCGTTGGCTTAATTAACGCTAATTGTTGTGCTAACCCATATTGATTAAACGTCCCCGCTTGCAACTCTTTTTGAATATCAAGCATGACCTCAGACAAATTCTGAGGCGGATTTGGCCAGTTGACTAGCATTCTTCGTAAACTTGAAATATGGCTCGTCATCTGCAATTGCTGCTGCAATAAATGATTCAGATAACTGTCTTGATAACGGAGCTGATAATGACTCCAATAGGCCTGAACCCTCAATAGGTTCATCGACAATATTTTGCCAATCACCGTTTCATGTGACTGACGAATTTTGTCATCCATTTCTTCAGTATGTGTAGCGGGATGATAAGATTCAGGGTGAGATAACAACTCAAAGTGTTCGAGTAATTGTGACTGCATTTTACGCAGCGTACTAATTAAGGTCACCCCATCTGAAGTACTTGGCAAGATCATCATCATCACGCCACCGCATAAAATACCTACCACCACCTCACATACCCTTGCTTGAGTAATTTCAAACAACATATGTGTATCAGTAGTATTTACTATGGAATAACCAATAATGGCTGCGGTATAGCCCGCTAATGAAAATGCATAAGAAACATTATTTTCATAGTGGCTTGCCACATAAGTACATACCGCCATCCACATCGACATGTAAAAAGTAAACAGCCATGGATCATTTAGGGTGTGGCCAACGATATGATAGGTAGCATACGCACCTAACAAGCTACCTAAAATACGCCCTAAACTTTTACTAATCACACTGCCAAAGGTTGGAAAACCAACAACAGCAGCAGAGGTGAGAGCCCAGTATGGTTGTTCAAGATCAAGCACAAAGGCCACATACAAAGCTAATGTCAGAGCTAGAGCATTACGTATCGCATAGCGCCACTGAGGTGCTGTCGCTTTACCCCATGGCGTTTGTGACCAGTCTAACCAATGAAAACTCATAATCAGCTCAATTAGTAATGGATAGAAATACTACATGTCGTTCCAGCGATTAGACGTAAATCATCTGGAAGGTCCGTTAATTTGATTCGAACTGGCACGCGCTGAGCAAGTTGAACCCAAGGCACATTAGGCTTGATATTGGCAAGTAATTCAGTTGAAGGCACTTCACTTTGATCCACAATACCACGACCAATACTTTCAACTTTACCGGTTAATTTTTGGTTCGAAGCGAACAAAGTGATATCCGCCTGACTGCCTTCTTGAATATGTTTTAACTTTGTCTCTTCAAAATACCCTTGAACATAAAATGAATTCGCATCAATTAAGCCAATCAAAGGAATGCCTAAAATAGCATAGCGACCTTTACGAACTTTTAAGTGGCTAATATAACCATCAACTGGTGCGTACACTTTGGTCTCACTTAACTTCCACTTCGCTTTCGCCAGTGAAGCCTGAGCCGATTTATATTGTGCAGCCGTCGATTTCGCATTACTTTCTGCAGATTCTAGCTCTTCTTTTGAAATGGTGCTTTGGTTCATATTACGGCGACGCACATATTCGCGCTGTACATTCTCAGCGTTCGCATGAGCGGTTTCTAGCGCCGCTTGAGCTTCATCGACTTCAATTAAAAAAGGTTCAGGATCGATTTCCATCAATAACGTTCCTTTTTTAACAAATTCATTGTCTTCAACATACAGTGCCTCAACGGTACCATTAACGCTAGAAGCAATATCGACCACGTCAGCACGAATTTTTCCGTCACGAGTCCAAGGGGATTGCATATAGTAATTCCACATCCACCACGCCGCGCACAAGGCTATGGTAAAAACAGCGACAGTGGAAAAGTATCTTAACGTTTTAAATTTCATACATTACCTAGGTCAGTTGACCTTTTGTGATTAGAGTTCTAGATAAAATGAGTACAAAGTTGCAAATGATCTTTTTATAAAAGCAAAATCACGTCACCCGAATAATCAACATTAATGCTGAAAATACAGATAGCACGAATAAAGATAGGTCCATTAATGTTGGATGCCAAACCTCACCGGAGTACATCCAGTTTCTTAGCAAGCGATGAATAATTCCCCACAACAATATACCAAGTAAAAAGGCTTTAAACATGGGTGGAAAATACAGAGATGCCCCGACAATTAAGTCTGGGATTGGGAGACCAACTTGAAGAAAATCAACGTTCAAACTGTACACCTTTGAAAAGTCACTGTCATAAAGTCACATACGCTAACGATTCACCGAAAAAGTGACCGCAAACATAATGTCCTTTTATGATATTAGCGTTTAAGTGACTAGATGCCAGAAGAGAAAATAGTATGAGGGTTAATTTATTGAACTACAGGCAATAAAGAAAAAGTGTTTTAAAGCAAAAAACGAAAGAACCCAAGTAGTTAAATTAACTCGGGTTCGATTATACGCCAAAGACATTACAAAGTTTAATGCTTTTTTTTCATAAATCACGCCGACATAGAACCAAAAACCTACTGTCGGAGTGTTAAAACTACATTTAGGGTGCTTTTTAAGCGACACTCACTTTCATAATGACTTGTTCATTTAAGTTAATCTCTAAGGCCACCTCATCACAGGCATGTTGGCGTGGGCATTGGTCACAATCCTTCAATACTTTTTCCGGTAACAATGTTTTCGAAGTTGGGATAAAGTCTTGTTTCATAAAGAATTCAGGCACGCGAGTTAACACAAATACTTTTTTGATCGCCATTTGACGCGCTTTATCGACCAAATGCTTAATGATCGCTGCACCTTGCCCTTGACCTTGCCAACCGGCTTCAATTCCTAATGAACGGATTTCAGCCAAGCCGGAATCATAAACATATAAAGAAGCACAGCCCGTCACTTCACCATGATGCTCAGAGACAGCAAAAGAACCAATATCTCGAATCAATTCATTACGACTACGAGGTAAGTTTTCACCTAAACCAGCCCAGTAAGCGACCATTCCTTCCAATGAATCAATATCGGTTAAACGTGCAGCCCGCACGGTTACTCCTGAATTGTCACGTTCATCTAGACGTTTCTGCGCTTGATTCACCGCATAATTGACTTGTCGTGGTGACACGCCACCTAACGCTGAACGTTTTTCTAGGCAAGATTCAATGGTTAAGATGTTATACACATCATTTTCAATCACGGGAGAGAATGCTTTGAGTTGCTCAAGTGATAGCTCTTCTAACGCGCAAGATTGCTCAATTGCACTCACGACCGCAACGCCAACAATGTGGTGCGCTTCACGGAAAGGAATGCCTTTCGACACTAAATAATCCGCCAGTTCCGTTGAGTTTGCGTAACCTTGTTTGGCCGCTTCTAATGTTCTTTCACCGTTGACCTTAATACCATCAAAGCAAAGTGCCGCCATTTCCATGCAGTCGTTCCAAGTATCAAGCGCATCAAATAGGCCCTCTTTGTCTTCCTGCATATCTTTATTGTAAGCCAATGGCAGGGCTTTGACCGTCATCATCATCGCTGCCAGTGAGCCATAGACACGGCCCGTTTTGCCACGAATCAATTCTAAAGCATCGGGATTTTTCTTTTGTGGCATCAAGGAAGAGCCCGAAGTCACGGTATCCGCCAACTCAATAAAACCAGACTCGCCCGAATTATAAAAAATCATATCTTCCGCAAGACGCGAAAGGTGCAACATAGAAATCGAAGCAATCGACATCAGTTCCATCACATGATCGCGATCAGACACCGAATCTAAACTATTACGGGTCGCTCGTTGAAAACCTAGATTATGGGCGAGTTGCTCACGATCCATTGGGTACGCGGTGCCCGCTAGTGCTCCAGAGCCTAATGGACAAGTATCAAGACGCTTAATCGCATCCGATAGACGTGAATAATCACGCTCAAACATTTCGACATACGCTAAACACCAGTGTGCAAACGTGACAGGTTGAGCACGTTGTAAGTGAGTATAACCTGGTAAAACCGTCGCTTGATGTTCACGGGCCACCGACACCATTTGCGATTGCAAACGGTCTAAAGCAATCAGTAACTGATGGCCTTGTTGACGACACCACAGTTTTAAATCCGTCGCGACCTGGTCATTACGAGAACGGCCAGTATGCAGTTTTTTACCTAAATCTCCAACGCGGCCAATCAGTTGAGTTTCCACCCAACTGTGAATATCTTCGGCATCCGATTGCAAAATTTGCTCAGGATCTTCCATCACGGCTAACTTCAATTCATTTAGCGCGAGCTCTAGCTTTTGCTGCTCTTCTTCGGTTAATACCCCAACGGATAGCAACGATTTAGACCAAGCAATCGATCCCACAATGTCTTGCTCAGCCAATCGGTAGTCAAAGCGCAATGAATCATTGAACTGTTTAAACCGAGTGTCTGCTGCTTGGGTAAATCTTCCGCCCCATAATGCCATTGTGAATCTCCTGCTAATCCATTGTATTTATCGATTTTCGAACACTACGTTACTAGAGCGCTTCGCTTCTCGATTATCCATGATTTATTATTATATTTAATTTTACTATTAACCTCTAAATGCTCGTCACTAGGCGTTTCTTTTCCGAGTCACGAGCATTCGAGTTACGAGTATTCGTATTTATTTCTTCTTCGCTTCATTAAGCGCACGAATGCGGCTTGATAAAGAATATAAACGGATGAAACCGCCGGCATGGCTTTGATCGTAAACTTCATCATCACCGAACGTCGCAAACTCTTCAGAGTATAAGCTGTTATCAGAACGTTTTTGAGTCACCGTCGCTTGGCCTTTATAAAGTTTAACTACAACTTCACCATTAACATCTTGCGCTAACGCTTCAGTTGCTGCCAAAAGCGATTTACATAGCGGCGTGAACCAACGACCATCGTACACAAGGTGCGAAGCTTTTACAGCAAGCTCTTCACGAAATTCGAAAGAAGCTTTATCAAGCACCAGTTGCTCAACGGCACGCAGGGCTTCCATCATAATCGTGCCCCCTGGAGTTTCATAACAACCACGAGACTTCATACCGACTAAACGGTTTTCAACAATATCAATACGCCCAACACCATGCTTCACGCCTTTTTCATTTAACGCGACTAAAGCTTGGTATGGTGATAACGCTTGGCCATCGACCTCAACCACGGCGCCTTTTTCAACTTTCAATGTAACATATTCTGCTTGATCCGGCGCTTGCTCAGGATCAACGGTCCATGCCCAACAATCTTCATTCGGTGCATTCCAAGTGTTTTCTAACACACCACCTTCGGTTGAAATGTGCCATGCATTCGCATCACGTGAATAGATTTTAGTTAAAGAAGCGGTACATGGAATATTACGTTCTGCAAGGTAGTCCAAGCACTCTTCACGGCTCACTAGATCCCACTCACGCCAAGGGGCAATCACATGTAAGTCTGGGGCTAGTGCCGCAAAAGCACCTTCAAAACGAACTTGGTCATTCCCTTTACCCGTACAGCCATGACATAACGCATCTGCGCCGACTTTACGTGCCACTTCCACTTGCGCTTTCGCAATGATTGGACGAGCCATTGAAGTGCCAAGTAGGTATTTACCTTCGTAATACGCCCCCGTTTTCAACGTTGGGTAAATGTAATCGGCAACCATTTCTTCTTTAAGATCGGCGATATAGCATGCTGATGCACCTGAAGCGATGGCTTTTTCTTCAATGCCCACTAATTCTTCATCACCTTGGCCGACATCCGCTACAAAGGCGACGACTTCACAATCGTAGTTTTCTTTTAACCACGGAATGATCACTGAGGTATCTAATCCACCCGAGTATGCGACTACCACTTTGTTGATGCTTGCTTTATCGACACTTAATTTAGCCATGTTATTTCTCCAAAATTTATTTTACCCGTTGTTCTGGGGTATATAGCCTTCCCTGGAATCATGTTTGGGTGAATTCCGTGGATTATTTATTTTGCTTCTCCCCTCTACAAAGGCAAGAAACGTGTTCCTATACTTTGACCGGCAAACAGTTGCGCTAACTTTTCAGGGCTTTTCCAACCAGCGACTTCGATGGCTCGACCGAGTTGATTGGCCGCATCTAATGCTGCTTGTACTTTCACTATCATGCCATCGGTGATCACTTGCTGTTCAATCAGTTGATCAACTTGTGATTGGTCTAGTTGTGAAATGAGTTGCTTATCCGCATCGAGTACCCCTGCCACATCTGAAAGTAGTGCTAACTCTGCATCCAGTGCCGTCGCCACCGCCACCGCGGCTTGATCAGCATTGACATTCATTAATTGACCCTCAGCGGTAATACCAATTGAACTAATAATCGGCAATGCATTGGTTTGTAAAATTGCTTTTAAGACCGCTGCATTTCCAGCTTTGGCTTCTCCGACTGCGCCTAAATCATCAGATAGCTGAGTGATCTGACATAAACCGCCATCCGCCAAACTTAACCCCACCGCGGTTAATCCTAGCTTGATCGCTTGGCCTTGCAATAATTTATTCGCTGTTCCCGCCAAAGCACCACTAATGTAATTAATGTGCTCGAAAGGCGTGACCCGTAAGCCATCTCTTTTTACCGTTTCAAATTGCAACTTTGCCATCAACTCATCCACCAAATAGCCACCACCATGTACGATGACGATTTGACGCTGTGCATCTTTTTGATATTGCTGAATTGCACCAAATAATTTAGCTAAGGTATCCAAATCGGATAATACCGCGCCACCTAATTTGATCACTAAAGGAGCCATGGTCATTATCCTTACACTAAAGCCGTCATTTCAGGGAAACCGAAACGA
Organism: Vibrio rumoiensis; assembly: GCF_002218045.2. NCBI lineage: Bacteria > Pseudomonadati > Pseudomonadota > Gammaproteobacteria > Vibrionales > Vibrionaceae > Vibrio > Vibrio rumoiensis. Next base: position 251,049 of record NZ_AP018685.1, on the reverse strand, counting down.
ATATTCAAACATTGCATCGCTTGGCTTGATGCACCTTTCAATAGGTTATCAATCGCAGACACGACAATAAGATGCTGACCTTGACGCTTCCAACCAATATCACAAAACGGCGTGTTTTCAACATTTTGCAAACGAGGAATATCAGAAAGTAAACGAACCGCAAGCTTGCTTTGATAGGCCTCACTAAAGGCTTGTTCAATTTGCTCGTCAGTCACATCTAAAGCTAACTTCATGGTAATCGTTGCTAAAATGCCACGCTTAAAATTACCTAAATGCGGCGTAAAAATAACATCACAACCTAAATGTGAAGCAATTTCAGGTTGGTGACGGTGCGTGAACACACCATAAGGTTGTAAGCTCACTTCGCAAAAACTATTGGTCATCGTGGCTTTACGCCCCGCGCCAGTCACGCCACTCGTGGCATTGATTACCGGCCATTGGTTGAGATCCAATAATCCATTTTCGACCAAAGGTTTAATCGCTAGTTGAGAGGCGGTAGGGTAACAGCCCGGTACAGCAATTAATTGCGCTTGAGCGATCTGCGGTTGATTCCACTCCGCTAAACCGTAAGCCGCTTGATCAAGCCACTGAGATTGCGTGTGTTCAAATCCATAATATGTAGGATAAAAGCCATCCGCTTTCACTCGATAAGCACCGGATAAGTCTAAAACAACACAATCATTGGCAAGAAAAGTCGGCGCGAGATCATGGCTGACTTCGTGAGCCGTGGCGAGAAAGACGACATCACATTGCTGCGCAACTTCTTGAGGTGAGATTAAGGGCTGTACAGCAAGATCAATCAATCCATGCAACTTGCCATGTAATTGAGAAATAGGTTTACCAGCATCGGCACTATTTTCTGATACATATAAGCCAGATAACGTCAGCTCAGGATGCTTTTCGACCATCAAGGCCAACTCTGCACCGGTGTAACCGCTTGCTCCAATAATGACTGTTTTTAGCATACTCACCTATCCGTTTGTTTTGCGCGCTATTTATATTTTATTTAAGTGGTTTTCGTTACGTTATTGAACTATTTCATGCTGAAAACAAATCTTTTTCAATCGTAAAAATATGACTATCCACTCTAAAAAAACCTTATTATTCGATTTTTTATTCACAAATAATGATTTAATATGTGTTTTATCGTTTTATAAGCTTCTTGTCAATAGTCCGGTTATCAACCACAATGGCTAGCATACAGGCAAAGCCATCACACGAAATGGAGTTTTTATGGGCACACCTCAATTTTTAGATGTTTATCGCGGATTGATCTCCACCTCTTCAATTAGTGCAACCGACCCTACATGGGATGAAGGGAATGCCGAAGTGATTGCCAAACTTGCGCAATGGTTAAAGGATCTCGATTTTTCAGTAGAAGTGATTGAAGTCGCCCCCGGAAAACACAACTTGATCGCCAAAAAAGGTCAAGGGGAAGGTGGATTATTGCTATCGGGCCACTCTGATACCGTGCCTTTTGATGAAGGACGTTGGAATTTTGATCCACACGCCTTAACAGAACATAACAACCGATTCTATGGATTAGGCACCGCAGATATGAAGGGCTTTTTCGCCTTTATAATTGAAGCGGTCCAAAAGGTTGATTGGTCAAAACAAACCAAGCCGCTTTATATTCTGGCCACTTGTGATGAAGAAACCAGCATGCTAGGTGCGCGCCACTTTACAGAATCCTGTTTAAATGGTGATGCGCCTTATAAACCAGACTATTGCATCATCGGTGAGCCGACAAGTCTAAAGCCCATTCGCGGGCATAAAGGCCATGTCGCGAATGCTATCCGAGTCACCGGTCACTCTGGTCACTCATCAAACCCGGCTTTAGGTGTCAATGCGATAGAAATCATGCATGAGGTACTGTTTGCCTTAATGCAACTGCGTAACCAGCTCATTAAAGAATATCACCACCCAGGCTTTGAGATCCCCACTCCTACATTAAATCTAGGGCACATTCATGGCGGCGACAGTGCGAATCGAATTTGTGGCTGTTGTGAGCTGCATTATGACGTTCGCCCATTGCCGGGGATCAGTTTAGACGGACTGAACAATATGTTGCAGTCAGCCCTCAAAGAAGTGCAAGCCAAATGGCCAGAGCGTATTGAGATACAGCCTTTGCATGAACCTATTCCAGGTTATGAGTGTCAACATGACCACCCTTTCATCAAGAGCATGGAAGCGTTAACACAAATACCATCAGAAACCGTCAATTACTGTACTGAAGCACCGTTTTTACAACAAGTGTGCCCAACCTTAGTGATGGGGCCAGGCTCGATCGATCAAGCGCATCAGCCGGATGAATTCCTAGCCTTTGAGTTTATCGATCCGACCATTAATATTTTATCCAAGTCGATGCGCCACTACTGTTTTGGATAAATCGACGAGCGAATTGGATACAATCTGACAAATTGAAAGAATGAATCATGCCGCATTCTATGAATATGAATGCGGTTAACATGATGAAATAAGGTATAAATAACAAAGGGTTTACACAACAACCAAATCAATTTACCCATCTTCTGATAACTGATTTGCATCAATAATATTGGTATTATTTTTACACAATCACGGCAAATATTTGACTCAGTGCAAATATTTTCGCTAGATTGTAGTGGCTAAAAATTAAATGGATGTAATTAAATTACAAGGTGAAACGACGATGAATGAAAAATATGCCGCTTTAACGAGTAATGTTCGCATGCTCGGAGACTTACTCGGCGCAACCATTCAAGAAGCTCATGGTGATGCTATTCTTGAAAAAGTTGAAACCATTCGTAAGCTTTCCAAATCAGCTCGAGCTGGTAATCAGGAAGATCGAGAAAGCTTAATCGAAGAAATAAAAAACCTACCTAACGAGCAATTAACCCCTGTTGCTCATGCCTTCAGTCAATTCCTTAACTTAACTAATATTGCAGAGCAGTTTCATACGATTTCTCGCCATTGCGAAGAGCACGTATGTGAACCAGACGCGATTAACTCTTTATTTGGTAAGTTAGCGTCAAATGACATCAGCAAAGAAAATGCCGCGCAAGCAATCAAAGAATTGAATATTGAGCTGGTTCTTACAGCACACCCAACCGAAATTGCTCGCCGCACCATGATCAATAAATTGGTCAAAATTAATAAATGTCTATCCCAATTAGAGCACAGTGATCTTTCTAGTCGTGAACGTCTGAAAACAGAGCGTCGTTTAGAAGGTCTGATTGCCCAATCTTGGCACTCTGATGTTATTCGCCAACAACGCCCAACACCTCTAGATGAAGCGAAATGGGGATTTGCGGTCGTTGAAAACTCATTATGGCAAGCCGTTCCTGAATTCTTACGTGAATTCAATGACCGAGTGAAAAACTTCACAGGCGAAGCGCTGCCTATCGATGCACGTCCAGTACACTTTTCATCTTGGATGGGCGGTGACCGTGACGGTAACCCAAATGTTACCCACCCAATTACTGCTGAAGTATTGTTACTTTCTCGTTGGAAAGCGGCCGATCTTTATCTAACCGATATTCAAGATTTGATCACCGAGCTATCAATGACCGCTTGTAACGATACGGTTCGCGAATTATCAGGTGAAGAGCACGAACCTTACCGTGCCATCCTGAAGCGCTTACGTACTCTGCTCAATAATACGTGTACCGTATTAGATGCACGTATCAACGGAACCGAAGTACCTAACCTGCCAATTTTAGAGCGCGTTGAACAACTTTGGGATCCATTACTTGCCTGTTACCAATCACTACACGAATGTGGCATGAGTATCATCGCAGAAGGTTCATTACTCGATAGCCTACGTCGTGTAAAAGCGTTTGGTATTCACTTAGTACGCTTAGATATTCGCCAAGAAAGTACTCGTCATTCCAATGTGATTACTGAGATGACTCGTTTCCTAGATATGGGTGACTACGATCAATGGACAGAAGATGAAAAAGTTGAATTCTTAATTAAAGAACTAAGCTCAAAGCGTCCATTGTTGCCTCGTAACTGGGAACCTTCGCCAGAAGTTCAAGAAGTGCTCGATACTTGTCGAGTGATGGCTGAACACCCACGTGAAGCCTTTGGCGCTTATGTTATTTCGATGGCGCGTACCGCATCTGACGTATTAGCCGTGCATCTCATTTTGCAAGAAGCGGGCTGCAAATTCCGCATGGATGTTTGCCCACTGTTTGAAACGTTAGATGACTTGAACAATTCTGAAGCGGTCATGAAGCAATTATTCTCGCTCGATTGGTACCGCAACTTTATCAATAACCACCAAATGGTAATGATTGGTTATTCTGACTCAGCCAAAGATGCCGGTGTAATGGCCGCTGGTTGGGCACAGTACGACGCCATGGATAAACTGGTGAAAGTATCCGACGCCGAAGGTATCGACCTTACACTCTTCCACGGCCGTGGTGGTACAGTTGGTCGTGGTGGTGCGCCAGCACATGCTGCCCTACTTTCTCAACCACCTCGTAGCTTAAAAGGTGGCTTACGCGTTACCGAACAAGGTGAGATGATCCGCTTTAAGCTGGGTTTGCCTGATGTAGCAGTGAACAGCTTTAATCTATACGCGAGCGCGATCTTAGAAGCCAATCTGCTTCCGCCTCCGGAGCCTAAAAAAGAATGGCGCGATCTGATGCATACGATTTCGGATGTCTCTTGTGACGCTTATCGTGCTGTAGTACGTGGCGAACCGGATTTTGTTCCTTACTTCCGCGCCGCAACACCAGAGCTTGAACTCGGTAAATTGCCTCTAGGCTCTCGTCCTTCGAAGCGTAATCCAAATGGCGGCGTGGAAAGCTTACGTGCTATTCCATGGATTTTCTCATGGAGCCAAAACCGTCTAGTATTACCAGCATGGCTCGGAGCGGGTGAAGCGATTCAACACGCCATCGAACAAGGCCACCAGCCAATGTTGGAAGAAATGTGCCGCGAATGGCCATTCTTCTCTACTCGCCTTGGCATGCTAGAAATGGTGTATTCTAAGTGTAATATTGATATTTCTCGTTACTACGATCAACGTCTAACCGATGAGTCATTATGGCCTCTTGGTGAGCGTTTACGTGAACAGTTGCAAAAAGATATCGTGACGGTTCTAAACGTTGAAAATAACGAGAACCTAATGCAAAGCGACCCTTGGGGTTTAGAGTCTATTCGCTTACGCAATATCTATGTTGAGCCATTGAACATGCTACAAGCCGAGTTGCTATACCGTACTCGTCAAAGCGATAACCCATCTTCTGAATTAGAAGAAGCGTTAATGCTGACAATTGCAGGTATCGCAGCAGGTATGCGTAATACGGGTTAAACCTCTTAATCTGTCATGTCTAAATGTAAGAAGCCGCACTTATCAACTAAGTGCGGCTTTTCTTTTTTCTTTTTTCTTTTTTCTTTTTTCTTTTAAACAAAGCAAACAATCTATTGGTCAAATTCAAAACAAATAGCTGACAAGGTTTGATTTAGCTCTTCTTTTTTAATATTAATTTTGTCATCAGTACATAATCTGCCTCGATTACGTTATCTTATCCCTACTATTAAGAAAATTAGAAGCTTACATGTCACTGCCTTACGTTATTTTAACCATATTAAGTCGAGAGCCTGCGACCGGCTACGACATCAGCAAAGCGTTTTCACATAACGTTGGACATTTTTGGAAGGCCAGCCATCAGCAGGTGTACCGGGAACTTGCCAAGATGGCAAAACAGGAATGGGTGACATCGACCATTCACCCTCAGATTGGTAAACCAGATAAAAAGATTTATACCATTACCTCACTCGGTCGCACAGAATTAACCGGATGGTTTAACCAACCAACCCCTTATACAGCCACCCGAGATGAATTTTCCGCAAAGTTAATGGCCTGCACCGTTGAATCGGCCGACCGTTTTATTCAGCAATTAGACTTGCTTATCCCTGAAGCTGAAGCCTTATTGAAACACTATCAGCAACTTGAAAATCAATTTTATCGAAACCATCATTCTCTTGATCAGCACGCCAAATTGGAACATTTAATCTTAAGGCGTAATATTTTAGAGCGTAGTACTTGGATTGAATGGGCAAGCGAAGTGAAACAACAATTAGCAACCTTTTCACAGCCAGAGCAATAATGGGCAAGCAGAGATAAAAAAGGCTTACTGAACGTCAGTAAGCCTTTGTTTTTAATAATTGGTCTTGATGAAAATAATTAACGCGGGCGAACACCTAGAGTATGGCAAAGCGCATAGGTCATTTCTGAACGATTAAGCGTATAAAAGTGAAAATCTTTCACCCCTTCACGACTCAATGTTCTAACCATATCAATCGCTTGGCTTGCACCGACCATTTGACGTGTCACCGGATCATCATCTAACCCTTCATATTGCTTGGCCATCCAGCTTGGAATACGCACATTGGTCATATCAGCAAAACGCTTCGCTTGCTTATAATTAGAAACAGGTAAAATCCCTGGGATGATTTCTACATCAATACCTGCGGTTACGCAGCGGTCACGAAACCGTAAGTAGCTTTCAACATCAAAGAAAAACTGAGTAATGGCACGATTTGCTCCAGCATCGACTTTACGTTTTAAGTTAATTAAATCCGCTTGAGCATTTTTTGCTTCAGGGTGAATTTCCGGATACGCGGCCACCGAAATATCAAAATCTGCCACCCCTTTTAGTAATTCAACTAAATCCGATGCGTACATATCTGGTTTGCCACCGTTGGGCGGTAAATCACCACGTAAAGCCACGATATCGCGAATACCATTATTCCAGTAGTCTTTGGCGATCTCTTTTAATTCATCACGTGAAGCATCAATACAGGTTAAGTGTGGTGCCGCAATCAGACCGGTTTGATCTTTAATTTCTTTGATAATTGAGTGAGTACGGTCACGCTCACCAGAATTCGCCCCGTAAGTAACGGAGACAAATTTAGGTTGTAGCGTTTTTAAGCGGTGAATTGAATTCCACAGGGTTTCTTCCATCTTTTCACTGCTCGGTGGAAAAAATTCAAAAGAAACATTAATTTTGCCCGCAAGATCAGCAACATTATGATTTAACGCATCAATGTGGCCTGCGTGTGAATAACTCATGTTTAACTCCCTGTGGCCAAGCCACTCAATTCATCAAAACTTAACTCACCCAAAAAGTATGAATCTGAAAAGTATCCTTATATCTATCATACTTAAGTAAAAATTTTTCGAAGTCATTTAGACGTCTATATGTCTACAGAATGAATTGAATAGGATCTAAAGTCAATCTTCTTATCATGAATTTTATTCATATAATTGGTGAGCAACTCTCAAAAATAAAAAATGCCACTTCAATCTTTGAAGTGGCATAACTCGGTTCTTCGTTTCGTTGTATTAAAGTGAAGCTACAGCTTACAGCCTCTAATACTCTCTAAATCAAATTAGATAAACGATTAAGATCCGATTGCAGAGCACCCGCCGTCACCGCTCTTCCCGCACCAGGACCTTTAATCACTAATGGGTTGTCTTTGTACCATTTGCTTTCAATCGCAAAAACGTTATCGCACGGTAGTAAATTGGCTAGCGCATGCTCCGGTAATAAAGCTTCCACGCCAACTGTGGCTTTGCCATCTCGAGATAAGCGAGCGATATAACGCAACACTTTGCCTTGCTTCTGGGCTTTGGCTAAACGCTCTGATAACAACTCGTTTAACACTTTACCTTTATCAAAAAAATCATCGGTGGAAAGATCTTTGAGCTCATCAGGCACTAAAGATTCAACTTTGACATTTTCCGGTTCAATTTCCAAGCCCGATTCACGCGCCACAATCACCAACTTGCGCATCACATCCGAGCCATCTAAATCCGAACGAGGATCCGGTTCTGTCAAACCTTGCTGCCATGCTAAATCGACTAAATCCGTAAAGGGAACCGAACCATCAAATTGTTGAAACAACCAAGATAAAGTCCCCGAAAAGATCCCCGAAACCGCAGTAATTTGATCGCCACTATTGCGCAGGTCACGAATCGCATAGTTAACCGGCAATCCAGCACCAACGGTCGCGTTATACAACCAATGGCGGCCCGTTTTATCAAAGGCATTCAGAACACGTTTATATTGTTCGGTAGGCGCCGATCCCGCGACTTTATTGGCGCAAATAAGATGCATACCATGCTCGGCGATTTCTTCATATTGAAGCGCTAATTCAGCACTGGCCGTCACATCCATTACCACCACTTCATGATAATCGGTTTGATGCGCTAAAGTTTTCAGCCAAGACTGACCATCATTCGCAACCGACTCATCAGAAAAGCGTGTCAATGCTTGAGTAGGGTCAATTCCATTCAAATCTAACCAATAAGTTTGGCTATCGATGACCGCAACCAAATCGAAACTCATCCCACGACGTTTTTCGAGTTCTTCTTTTTGTTCAGCAAATAACTCCAACCAGCTTGAACCGATATTACCTTTACCACACAAAGCAATGGCCACTCTCTTTTGCGCTTGGAACAATTGTGAGTGGACATCCACCACCAATTTAGCCACATCCGTTTTGCGTAAAATAGCGACTAAACTTAAACCGGATTCCGCCTCAGAGATAAATTCAACCGGGGCATTTTTTAGCTGCTGATAAAAACCGTAACAATGATTAGGGTTAATCGTCACCCCTGCACCAACGGCCGCCACCATCGAATAGCCTTCGCGTAACTTAATTTCAGCACCTACTGCGGTATCTTGTAAATACGTCAACGCACTTGCCGCAATTTCAGCCGTGTAAGCCAAAGATACTAAACCTTGATCGGGTTGAGACTGCATGGCTAATGGTTGTAATTGAGCGCGAGTTAACGAACGCATTAATTCTGATTCTAAACGAGAGAAATCATGACCCGCGCCAAAGTGAATTTGAATCAGTAGCACTTCGTCAAGTGAGGTGATAATTTTGGCACCGCGACCGGAAGCAAGTACCCGCTCAATACGAGTCGAACCCGATTCCGGTTGATAGCTGCATCGTAAGCTTAAATCCATGGCACTTTGTGCGACAGGTTGCAAGGTGCGGCTATGTAATACAGGTGCCGCTAAACGCGCTAATTCGCTCGCTTCATCGAGGCGTAATAATGGCAATAGACAAGCATCACTGACCTTACGAGGGTCTGCGCTATATACGCCAGCCACATCACTCCAAATAGTCACTCTAATGGCTTCAGCTAATGCGCCAATCACGGTAGCAGAATAGTCCGAGCCATTACGTCCAAGCAATACCGTTTCACCCGCATCATTACGCGCCATAAATCCAGTGATCACCACTCGTAATTTACCGTGCTGGGCCAGTTTTTCTTTTAATAGCGGCAGTGAACGCCCACGATCGACTTCTGGTTGAGCCCCTCGTTCAGCTCGTAAAAAATCACGAGAGTCAAGTTGCACCGCTTCCATATCGAGATGAGAAAGTAACTCGGCCAATAAGCGAGATGACCACACTTCACCATGGCCTAAAATGCTCGCTCGCATAACGTCATTGACTGGGCCATTAATATCACCCAATAACATGAATTCTTGGCTTAGCAATTCCAATAAAGGCTGAGCTTTATCTTCTGGCAATAGCTCTTCGACTAAACCAATTTGGAATTGGCGTAATTGTTGCAAAATTTCATGGGCAATACGGCCATCTTTATCAAGCGCATTAATCCAGTCAATTAAACGGTTAGTGGTGCTACCGGCGGCTGAAACCACGACGAGATCAGCAGGCGATGAATATTCTTTTAAGATATTGGCGACTCGTTTGTAGCACTCTGGATTGGCCAGACTACTACCACCAAATTTGTGTAACTGACGAGCGGATGTCATTTACGCTACCTCTTGTGCTTTTCTAAAAGCTTGCTCTAAATCAGCGATTAAATCCTGACTATCTTCTAATCCAACAGAAACACGTAGTAGTAACGGTGAGATTCCCGCTTCTGCTTGTGCTTCATCTGACATCGCTCGATGGGTCATGGATGCAGGATGACACATCAAGCTTTCTACTCCGCCTAACGATTCAGCCAGAGAGAATAATTCTAATTGACCGACAAAGGTCTTTAACTGTTCCATGCTGCCATTTATTTCAAAGCTCAACATTGAGCCAAAACCACGTTGCTGCGCTTTAGCAATATCGTGACCGGGATGATTCGGCAAACTCGGATGATAAATCGTGCCAACCAATGGTTGCTGCTGTAAATATGCCAACAAATCTTGAGCACTTTCTTCATGTACTCGCATACGTGCCGCTAAGGTTCGCAAGCCACGTAATGTCATGTAGCTATCAAAAGGTGTCCCGGTTGCACCAATGCAATTGCCCCACCATGAAAGCGTTTCTACATGCTCAGGGTCTTTAGAGATAACCACCCCACCAATCACATCAGAATGACCATTGATGTACTTAGTCGTCGAGTGAATCACAAAATCGGCCCCCAAGGTTAATGGTTTTTGGTACACCGGTGTCAAAAAGGTGTTATCCACGGCTACTAACGCACCGACTTGCTTAGCTTTTGTGCAAGCTTTAGCAATATCCACCACTCGCACTAATGGGTTTGAGGGGGTTTCTAATAAAATCAATTTAGGCTTTTGAGCAATCGCAGCATCAAATTCAGCTTGGTTTGATTGGTCAACAAACTGAACTTTAAAGTCGCCTTTTTGTGCTCGAGTATTAAATAAGCGATAAGTGCCGCCATAACAGTCATGTGGGGCAACAATCAGATCATCAGGGCCAATAAAGGCTGAAACCCATAAATTGAGTGCTGAAGTACCGCAATTGGTGATCACCGCACCAGCACCTTCTTCAAGTTCAGATAACGCCTGTTCAAGTAAACCACGGTTTGGATTACCTGAGCGAGTATAGTCATACTTAGGCACTTCACCAAAAGCAGGAAAGCCATAATTGGTCGATAAATAAATAGGCGGAACGACCGCGTGAAATTGGCTATCCGATTCAATACCGGTACGAACCGCGACTGTTGCTGGCTTTCTTGAACTCATTGGCGTATTCCTTTCCTTTTGCATTCGCAATCAATATACACAGAGGCTGATACTAAAACCTACTATACCCAAATATAACCAAAGTGCTATTTGCACCAACTCAATTTTAAAAGAGACATTATTTTACCGCTTTTAAAACAAGAGCGATCACATAAATCACCCTGCAATGGTTTATTCTTAAGCTAGACAGAGTGATACTTTATCCCTCACAAATTGAGACGTCAAGACCTCTAGCCATCTAAGTGTCTTTACTTTCGGCAGTAAATGCACCTAAAATTGGCATTCAGCCACTAATTACAGATATTAAATAACGAAGGTGCGTGATGGCAGATTGGAATGGTGAGTACATTAGCCCGTATGCAGAGCATGGAAAAAAGAGTGAACAAGTCAAAAAGATCACAGTTTCTATTCCATTAAAGGTTCTTAAAGTCTTAACCGATGAACGCACTCGCCGCCAAGTCAACAACTTGCGTCATGCGACCAACAGTGAACTACTGTGTGAAGCATTCTTACATGCTTATACTGGCCAACCTTTACCAACAGATGAAGATTTGCGTAAAGATCGACCAGACGATATCCCAACCGAAGTAAAACGCTTAATGACCGAAATGGGCATTGAATTCGAAGCGTTTGATGATTAATACGTTACTCGGATTGTCGTAACTCGTTTTTCGAAAAAGAAAAAATAAAGCCCGCTCAAATCATTTGAGCGGGCTTTATTGTATTCGAGCGACAAGAAGCGAAGCGCCCTAGTATTCGAGTTTATTTTTTACTTATACTGATCCGGCAATTCGATACGTGCGACACCAGACTCAACCGCAGCACGAGCAACCGCACCAGCCACTTCAGACAATAAACGCGGATCCATTGGTTTTGGAATGATGTAATCCGGACCAAATGATAGCGCTTCAACCCCTGCCGCTTTTAATACTTCGGCTGGTACTTCTTGTTTCGCTAATTGACGAATCGCTTCAACTGCCGCCAATTTCATTTCGGTATTAATTTCACTGGCACGAACATCTAATGCGCCACGGAAAATGAATGGGAAACAAATAACGTTATTAACTTGGTTCGGATAATCACTACGACCCGTACCCATGATTAAGTCATTACGGACTTTGATGGCTAACTCTGGCTTGATTTCAGGATCAGGGTTTGAACAAGCAAACACAATCGGCTTATCAGCCATTAACGCAAGCGCTTCTGGTGGTAACAGATTTGGACCAGATACACCTAGGAATAAATCCGCGCCTTCAATCACATCTTCCAAAGTACGCATATCAGTGTTGTTAGCAAACAATTGTTTGTACTCATTCAAGTCATCACGACGTGTATGAATCACGCCTTTACGATCAAGCATGTAGATTTTTTCACGTAATGCGCCACATTTGATCAGTAGCTCCATACAGGCGACTGCCGCAGCACCTGCGCCTAAACAAACAATTTTACACTCAGACAGCTTCTTGCCCTGTAGCTCTATTGCATTCAGCATACCGGCTGCCGTCACAATCGCCGTACCGTGCTGATCATCATGGAAAACAGGCACGTCACAACGCTCAATCAGTTGGCGCTCAATCTCAAAGCAATCTGGCGCTTTAATATCTTCTAGGTTAATGCCACCAAAAGTATCAGCAATATTAGCCACCGTATCAACAAACTCGTCGATAGTACGATGCTTAACCTGAATATCAATAGAATCCAATCCAGCAAAACGTTTAAATAACAGCGCCTTACCTTCCATAACTGGTTTTGAGGCTAATGGACCTAAATTACCTAAACCTAGAATAGCGGTACCATTTGAGATAACGGCAACCGTATTACCTTTAGCAGTATATTTATAAGCATTATCAGGGTTTAGTGCGATTTCACGTACCGGCTCAGCAACACCAGGGCTATAAGCCAAAGCTAGATCTTCCGCCGTATCGGCTGGTTTAGTTAAAGCAATGGCAATTTTACCTGCGGTAGGCTGAGCGTGGTAATCCAGTGCTTTTTGGCGAAAATCATTGAGTTGCTGATCATCAGACATAGTGAGCGTTTCCTAATTATTCTATTTAGTAGGGGGGAGATGATTTTAAAGGATCAAAAGTTAACTTGGTAGTCAATACCGTTAATTTCAGACAATAAAAAAGGGACGCCGAAGCATCCCTTTCAAATTCTGTCTTTCACTAAAGTCGTTTAGTGGAAGATTATTTTTTGCTGCTAAGTGCACCAAAACGCTTGTTGAAGCGATCAACACGGCCGCCAGTATCAACGATACGTTGCTTACCAGTGTAGAACGGGTGACATTTGTCACATACGTCTAGGTGGATAGTGTCTTTGTCTAGCGTAGAGTTGAACTCGAAAGAGTTACCGCAAGAACAAGTTGCATTTACAGCTTTGTATTCTGGGTGGATACCAGTTTTCATAGGACAAACCTTTTATTGGTCCGTATCGCTATCCGATTCTTACTGAAATATCTCTTGCGAGTATTCAAGCAGTCAGACACCATACGTTGTTACTAAAAAATGATGTAAAAATATACATCGTTAGAGGCGCAGTATAATAGTGAATCCGCCTCCATCGATCAACACATTTGCTCCCTTTTTCTACAATATTTCAGTTTTATATCGATAACGGCTGTTTTATCATAGTCTTTCATTTGTCTTACCCTACTGTCGAAAGGACAATTTTCTTACTTATGCAGCCTAATATTGCTCAAGTTGCTCTACCCGTTCCTTTAGATAAGTGCTTTGACTACCTTATTCCTAATTACCTATTTCCCGTTGTTGGTGGCCGCGTCTCTGTACCTTTCGGTCGACAAACCTTAATTGGAATTGTCGTTGGTATTGTCAATCATTCGGACTTCCCGGTTGAGCAATTAAAACCGATTAAAGCCTGTTTAGATGCTAAACCAGTCTGGCCTCAACCGCTCTATCAATTATTGCACTGGTGTAGCCAATTTTATCAATACCCACTTGGTGATACGCTGGCGATGGCTTTACCTTCATTATTGAAAAAGGGCAAACCTGCCGATTTCACGAGCCTCAAAGAGTGGCACATTACCGAAGCGGGCAAAAACCAATTAACTGCCGGCTTCGGCCGAGCGCACCTACAAGCGAAAGTGGTTCGTATGCTCGATCACGGCGCTTTGCCACATCAAGCCATGATTGATGAAGACATCAGCAGCACTACCTTAAAAACGCTACAAGAGAAAGGGTGGATTGAAGCTAAACACACTCAGCCGACTCAACCTCAATGGTCTGCTCAATTGGAAAACGAGCAACACAAACCACACTTAAATGAAGAACAAGCCATTGCAGTTGCCAGTATTAATAACCATCCTGGATTTGGCTGTTTTTTAATTGATGGGGTAACCGGTTCAGGTAAAACCGAAGTCTATTTAAGCATTATCAAACCTGTGCTTGAACAAGGTAAACAAGCATTAATACTCGTCCCCGAAATCGGCTTGACACCACAAACGATTAACCGATTTAAGCGCCGCTTTAATGTGCCAGTTGAAGTGATGCATTCTGGCTTAAACGAAACCGAACGATTAAATGCATGGCTTTCCGCACGTGACAAACAAGCGGGGATCATTATTGGCACTCGCTCTGCGTTATTTACGCCTTTTGCCGATCTTGGAATCATCATCGTCGATGAAGAACATGACGCGTCTTATAAGCAACAAGATACGCTGCGTTATCATGCTCGAGATGTCGCGGTAATGCGCGGCCACAAAGAAAACTTCCCAGTAGTGCTTGGGTCAGCGACGCCAGCCTTAGAAACGCTACATAATGCTAAAACAGGCAAATATCATTACTTAACATTAACTAAGCGCGCCGGTAATGCACAACCAGCCAAACATCATGTCTTAGATATTAAAGGCCTCTATTTAGAAGGGGGGTTATCCGCGCCATTAATTGCTCAAATGCGTCGCCATCTTAACGCGGGCAATCAGGTGATGTTGTTTTTAAACCGCCGTGGCTTCTCTCCTGCCCTAATGTGCCATGAATGTGGTTGGATTGCCGAGTGTAAGCGCTGTGATGCTTATTACACCTTTCATCAAGGTAGCCAAGAAATTCGCTGCCATCACTGCGGCTCACAACGCCCAGTGATTCAACAATGCCAAGGCTGTGGCTCGACTCAGCTTGTTTCCGTTGGTGTGGGGACAGAGCAACTCGAAAAACAGCTAGAGTTACTGTTCCCTGAATTTAAAACCATACGAATTGACCGTGATAGTACCCGCCGCAAAGGCAGCTTAGAAAACGCGCTAGAATCGATTCGTAAAGGTGAATATCAAATCCTTATCGGCACCCAGATGCTGGCGAAAGGCCATCACTTCCCGGATGTCACTTTGGTTGGTTTATTGGATGTTGATGGCTCACTTTATAGTAGTGACTTTCGAGCATCCGAGCGCCTTGCTCAACTGTTTATTCAAGTCGCGGGACGTTCAGGCCGAGCCAGTAAGCCGGGTGAAGTATTATTGCAAACACATCACCCTGAACATGCCTTATTGCAATCGCTATTACACAAAGATTATCAACACTTTGCTCAAACTGCGCTGGCCGAACGAAAAATGGCCCAGCTTCCCCCTTACAGCTTTTTGACGCTGTTTCGTGCTGAAGGCAACAATAACGACGACGTTGAAGCCTTTTTACGTCAAATACGCCACACACTGGAAGCTCACCCACTTTATGATGAGCAATGCATGGTACTCGGCCCAATGCCTGCACCACTCGCCCGACGAGCGGGGAAATATCGCTGGCAGTTAATGTTGCAAGTGAGTACTCGTCGTCAAATGCAACGTATCATTGCCTCATCTAAGTCGGCAATTCAATTATTGCCACTCGCCAAAAAAGTGCGTTGGAATATGGATATAGAGCCTCAGGACCTAAGCTGAGTAAAAAGTAAGGGTATTAAAAACCCTCTATGTGATGCATATCACCATTGGAATGTAAGAATTACTATACTCGAGCTATTAACCAGCTAATTTAGAACATAAAATATTTAAATAACATTAAGATGTCGTTATTCGTGATGAGGAAAACCAACTAAAGGAAACTCCTCACATTTTGCTTATATAGTCTGTGTTTTTTGATATAAGCGTTTGT
This sequence comes from Vibrio rumoiensis, assembly GCF_002218045.2. Lineage (NCBI taxonomy): Bacteria > Pseudomonadati > Pseudomonadota > Gammaproteobacteria > Vibrionales > Vibrionaceae > Vibrio > Vibrio rumoiensis. The sequence continues at coordinate 235,004 of NZ_AP018685.1, read as the reverse complement.
CTTACCCATTTGGGTATAAAAAGTGAAGAGAGGAAAACTTATGGCGACAATGAAGGAGGTTGCCCAACTAGCTGGGGTATCAACGGCGACGGTTTCCCGTGCGCTGATGAATCCCGAGAAAGTCTCCAATGCAACACGAAAGCGCGTAGAAGATGCGGTATTAGAATCGGGCTACTCACCGAACTCTTTAGCACGCAATCTACGACGTAATGAATCGAAAACCATCATTGTAATTGTGCCCGACATCTGTGACCCTTATTTCACAGAGATCATCCGAGGCATCGAAGATACCGCCGCGGAACATAATTATTTAGTTCTACTGGGTGACAGCGGGCAGCAACTCAAACGAGAAAGCAGCTTTGTGAATTTAGTCTTTACCAAGCAAGCTGATGGCATGTTGCTATTGGGTACCGATGTTCCTTTTGACGTCAGTAAACCTGAACAAAAAAACTTACCGCCGCTTGTCATGGCCTGTGAATACGCGCCGGAACTAGAGCTTCCTACGGTTCATATTGACAATTTAACCGCCGCATTTGATGTCGTGAATTACCTCACCCAAATGGGACATAAGAAAATCGCTGAAATGTCCGGTCCATCCGATGCATCACTTTGTCAATTCCGCCATCAAGGCTACCAACAAGCCTTGCGACGCGCTGGCATAGACATGAATCCGGCCTACCAAACACAAGGTGACTTTACTTTAGAGTCTGGTGTGAGTGCGGCGAATAAATTACTGTCTTTACCTGAGCCTCCAACCGCCATTTTTTGTCATAACGACAGCATGGCTATTGGCGCTATTCAACAAGCGAAAAAACAAGGTTTCCGAATACCACAAGACCTTTCCATTGTTGGCTTTGACGACATTCAATTCTCTCAATACTGCGATCCGCCACTCACCACTATTGCTCAACCCCGTTATGAGATCGGTAAACAGTCAATGTTAATGTTGTTAGAAATATTAAAAGGGAGAGAGGTTCGTGCTGGTTCTCGATTACTTGAAGCCAATCTTGTGATCAGAAATAGTGCTGCACCACCGCGAAGCTAATAGCCTAAAAAAACATAGGCCTTTAGAACAATATCCCCCCAAAGAAGTTGCAGTAAAGCGGCAGGAACATGAAGCACCATAAGCATAACGAAACGATGCGATTGGGCAGAATCAACTCCGCTAACCAAGCTGCAACTTTCAATTCAAAGCCAGTGGCCTTTTTCTTACAGTATTAATCATAGTATTGGTTAAAAAACTGCATTAACATATAGCTCCTTTTTTATTCTATTGAGTTATTGAAATACCGTGGCTAATCGAGATTATGTAAGAAAGAGTCCAACTCCAAATAAAAAAAACAACAATAGAAATCAAAGAAAACCGGCTCAAAAAAAGAAGCCAGCACCGCGTGCTATTCCATGGAAAGCCGCGATTATTGCGGTCCTTTTATTAGCAGGCTTGATCTCTTTACTCTCTATGCTTAGCAATGACCCAGAACCGGTCGTTCCAGCAGTTAATACCGTGCCTGTAAAGGTCACCCCAAAGCCAACGGAATCGCTACCGCCTCCACCACAAGAAAAGTGGGATTACATGGAGACGTTGCCGAAACGTGAGATTGAGGTTCAAGCCAAAGAAGTTGAAATACCTAAGATCCCATACATAATGCAATGCGGCGCTTATAAAACTGCATCACAAGCGGATCAACGTAAAGCTAATATCGCGTTCCAAGGATTGAGCAGTAAAGTGGTGAAGCTTGAAGGCAGCAGTTGGTATCGAATTATTTTAGGGCCTTATACGTTTAAACGTGAAGCGGTAAAAGATCAGCATGTTTTGCAACGTGCTAAAATCGAGCCATGTATCATCATGAAAGACACCTTAAAATAAAGAGCCGAGAGCCGAGAGCCGAGAGCCGAGAATTTTTGGTTGCTACCTTGTCGGTGTCAATCATTCTTTTCGGCTCCCGAGCGCAGCGTCCTCGCCTCTCGGTTTTGCTTTGTGAGCAACAAATACTTTCCTTAAAAGCTTCCTATATTCTTAACGACCCCAAAGACATTTTATTACCCTTTCTCTTGAATTCTTTTTACCCCAACCTCATATCAGTTAAAACAGCAGAATAACTAAGAGGTTTCTCGTGACTACTATTGTATCTGTACGCCGCAACAATAAAGTCGTTATCGCAGGTGACGGCCAAGTTTCATTAGGCAACACTGTCATGAAGGGCAATGCTAAAAAAGTTCGCCGTTTATATCATGATAAAGTGTTAGCAGGCTTTGCCGGCGGTACCGCTGATGCCTTTACGCTTTTCGAACGTTTTGAACGTAAGCTAGAGATGCACCAAGGTCATCTCACTAAAGCGGCGGTTGAACTGGCTAAAGATTGGCGCAGTGATCGTGCTTTACGCAAGTTAGAAGCCTTATTAGCCGTAGCAGATGAAACGGCATCGCTGATCATCACTGGTAATGGTGATGTGGTGCAGCCTGAAAATGATTTAATTGCGATTGGTTCTGGTGGCAATTTCGCCCAAGCAGCCGCGATTGCTCTATTAGAAAACACCGATCTCGAAGCTCGTGAAATTGCCGAGAAATCGTTAAAAATCGCTGGTGATATTTGTGTATTCACCAACCATCACCACACAATCGAAGAACTATAAATCACTATTGGCCTTTGTCTTTCGCTTTCTAGCTCAAGGCTAATCATCAGATTTCCCACCCATGAACCCAGATTCATGGCTTATTAATTAGGGTAAAAGGATAACGTTATGTCGGAAATGACACCTCGTGAAATTGTTCATGAACTCAACCAACACATTATTGGTCAAGATAAGGCTAAGCGTGCCGTAGCGATCGCTTTACGTAACCGCTGGCGTCGTATGCAACTCGATGAAAATCTACGTGCAGAAGTGACACCAAAAAATATTTTAATGATCGGCCCAACCGGTGTAGGTAAAACTGAAATTGCTCGCCGTTTGGCTAAACTCGCTCATGCACCTTTCATTAAAGTAGAAGCGACTAAATTCACCGAAGTCGGTTATGTTGGTAAAGAAGTTGAATCCATCATTCGTGATCTCACCGATGTCTCAATCAAGCTAACTCATCAGCGTGAAATGGAAAAAGTAAAATTCCGTGCTGAAGAGCAAGCGGAAGAGCGTATTCTTGATGCGTTATTACCGCCACCACGCGAAGGTTGGGGACAGGATGAAAAATCACAAGAAAGTACCTCAAATACGCGTCAAGTGTTCCGTAAAAAACTACGTGAAGGCCAATTAGACGATAAAGAAATTGATGTTGATGTGGCCGCGCCGCAAATGGGCGTGGAAATCATGGCACCTCCAGGCATGGAAGAAATGACCAATCAACTACAAGGCATGTTCCAAAATCTGGCGGGCGATACCAAGAAAAGCCGCAAAATGAAAATAAAAGATGCCTTCAAAGCGTTAACCGAAGAAGAAGCCGCCAAACTCGTCAATCAAGAAGACTTAAAAGAACAAGCGATTTTCAACGTTGAAAACAACGGTATCGTGTTCATTGATGAGATTGATAAGATTTGTAAACGTGCCGATCAAACTGGTGGCGGCGATGTCTCTCGTGAAGGGGTACAGCGTGATTTATTACCATTAGTTGAAGGCAGTACGGTTTCCACTAAGCACGGTATGGTTCGTACTGACCACATATTATTTGTGGCATCAGGCGCATTCCAAGTCGCTCGCCCTTCTGATTTAATTCCTGAATTACAAGGTCGTTTACCGATTCGTGTTGAATTAGAAGCGTTAAGCAGTCATGACTTTAAGCGCATCTTAACGGAACCTAATGCCTCGCTAACCGAGCAATATTGCGCATTAATGGCAACCGAAAATGTCGAAATCGAATTTACCGAAGACGGCATTACACAAATTGCCGAAGCGGCATGGCAAGTTAACGAAACCACCGAAAACATTGGTGCGCGCCGTTTGCATACCGTGATGGAGCGCTTAATGGACGATATTTCGTTTGATGCCACCGATAATCCGGGAATGAAAGTCTCGATTGATGGTGATTACGTTAAGCAACGTCTGGGTGAATTTGTTGCCGATGAAGATTTAAGTCGCTTTATCCTGTAAAATCATCTTTACTGTATAAATCCAAAAAGCTCGCACGATTGCGAGCTTTTTGTTATTTGTGACAACTAATTGATATACTTATGCCAATCAAAATAAGTCAGTAGTCTAAATTAGCGAACTTTTTATAAGCTAGCATGAGCTGTTACTTATTTGTGGTTGGTATTCATCATTCACCTTTACTGTATAAGACTATGAAATCATCCTTTGCTATTTGGCTTGATGCCGCTAGACCCAAAACCTTACTGCTTGCGATCGCTGCCATTGCAACTGGAAGTAGCCTTGCCTATGCCGACCACCACTTTTCTTTCGCAATTTCTGTTTTGGCATTACTCACAGCAACGTTACTGCAAATTTTATCTAACCTTGCCAATGACTACGGAGATGCAGTCCAAGGTACTGATAACGATGACCGTATTGGTCCTATCCGTGGTATGCAACAAGGGATCATTACTCAACAAGGCATGAAAAAAGCGATCACTATTAACATTGTCTTTATTGTGATCAGTGGGTTAGCTTTGGTGTTTTATGCGCTACAAAGCCCAACGAGTATTGCAGCCTTTCTATTCTTAGGCCTACTTTCTATCGTAAGTTCTATCGCTTACACCATGGGCAGCAAGCCTTATGGTTACATTGGCCTTGGGGATATATCTGTCTTTATCTTCTTTGGTCTATTAGCGATTTTAGGCACCTACTTCTTACATACAGGTACAGTTAAACCAAGTCTGTTACTGCCTGCAATTGGCTCTGGTTTATTCTCAATGGGTGTATTGAACATCAATAATATGCGTGATGTGGAAAATGACACCGTGAGTAATAAGCGTACTTTGGTGGTTCGCATTGGTATTGAAAAAGCCAAATGCTACCATTTGGGCTTACTGGCTTTTGGATGGCTCACCATGGCCATTTACCTAGTGATGCATACTCAGCCAATTTGGTTAAATGTGTTTATGTTGCTACCGCTATTACTCGTGTTTAAACATGGCAAAACCATCTGGAATATCCAGCAAGCTAAGCAATTTGTGCCGATGTTACCCGATATGGTGAAATGCGCTTTTATCACCAATATCGTGTTTTCAATTATTATGGTTGTAGGTCAATAACCCCCTAATCAGGACGATTATCCTGATAAGATCAAAGTCTTTTCAGGAAATTGTCCTTTGTCATTGCAAAGCCATAATGACCCTATATACTCGTTAATCATCCCCCGCAAGCAAAGAGAAAAACCACTATGGAATATAATACCTCTGCACTGTGTGACATTTACCAAGACCAAGTTGATGTTGTTGAGCCTATGTTCAGTAATTTTGGTGGCTTAACCTCATTCGCTGGCCAGTTGACCACAGTGAAATGCTTTGAAGATAACGGCATCATTCGCTCAATTTTACAAGAAGATGGTACTGGTCGCGTGCTGTTGATTGATGGGGGCGGCTCTCTGCGCCGTGCACTGATTGATGCTGAAATTGCAGCATTAGCTGAAGAAAATGACTGGGAAGGCTTAGTTGTCTACGGTTGTGTTCGTGAAATCGACGATTTAGAAGAAATGGAAATTGGCATTCAGGCGATTGCCGCTATTCCGGTTGGTGCCACCCAAAATAACATTGGTGAAGTCGATGTGCCGGTCAACTTTGGTGGAGTAACCTTCTTACCAGAAGATCATCTTTATGCCGATAATACCGGTGTGATCATTTCTCAGGAACCTCTTGATGTTGATCTCGAACTGGATGAAGAGCTGGACGACATTGAACCTCTAAACGATTAATCTTTTCTCTAAAAAAACCATAAAAAAACAGAGCTCAATAGGCTCTGTTTTTTGTTTCTATACTGCTATCGAGAACGATAATAGTATGAATTATTCAACGTCATCCATTTTACCAAGTAGGTTACGGATACGTTCTTGCCAAGCTTGCTGCTCTTGACGCATTGCTTGAGTTTGCTCTTCAAGCTCAACACGACCTTCACGCAGTTGACTTGCTTCAGAAGTCAGTTGCTCATTCTTTTCTTTAAGCTCTTCAACTTCCATTTGTAATAATGCGATGGTATCAACCGCGGTTTGAATTTTTGCTTCTAGCTGTTCTAATACTTCGAAAGACATCTCTGCTACCTGTTAAATGATCATGATGAGCAATAAAGCGACCCTAAACTGCGCCTTACCACGTTTGTTACCCTCATTCTACTCAGCTTACTTGTAATCGCCACTGTCTTATTAAACTATTTATGTTCAGTTGGGCAAAAAACCATCAAACCTAACCCAATTATGACATTGCAGGCTAAACCAACACACTTTAAACGACTCACATTGCTTTTTCACAAACCGCCCCACCAAAAAAGCAAACGTTACCGTTCTAGCTGTGTTAAAATGCGCCGCATAATTTTCTTCCCTTTGTTTTGTTTGGAGTCAGTATGAAACGCGATTTAGCATTGGCATTTTCTCGAGTGACTGAAGGTGCTGCGCTTGCCGGATATAAATGGTTAGGCCGAGGCGATAAGAACGCTGCCGATGGAGCCGCAGTAGCCGTGATGCGTACCCTACTGAACGACACTGAAATCAGTGGTGAAATTGTTATCGGTGAAGGTGAAATTGATGAAGCGCCGATGCTTTATATTGGCGAACAAGTTGGCCTAGGCGGTGATGCAGTCGATATCGCGGTTGACCCAATTGAAGGCACTCGCATGACTGCGATGGGTCAATCTAATGCTTTAGCCGTACTGGCTGCGGGTGAAAAAGGTAGCTTCTTAAAAGCACCTGATATGTACATGGAAAAACTCGTGGTTGGTCCAGGTGCGAAAGGCTGTATTGACCTTGCCAAGTCAGTAGAAGAAAACATTCACAATGTTGCTAAAGCCTTAAATAAACCGCTGAGCGAATTAACCGTGATCACTCTGGCGAAACCTCGCCATGATGACGTTATTGCGAAAATCCAACAAATGGGTGCCCGCGTTTTTGCTGTGCCAGATGGCGATGTCGCGGCATCGATTTTAACCTGCATGCCAGATAGCGAAGTCGATATGATGTACTGCATCGGTGGCGCACCTGAAGGTGTGGTATCAGCTGCCGTCATTCGTGCATTAGATGGTGACATGCAAGGCCGTTTAATTCCTCGTCATGAAGTAAAAGGCGATACGCCAGAGAACCGTGCTCACGGTGAATTAGAACTGCAACGCTGTGCCGAGATGGGTGTACAAGCCAACGTTATCTTAAAGATGGATGACATGGCGCGCAGCGATAATGTGGTCTTTGCTGCAACCGGCATTACCAAAGGTGACCTACTTGAAGGCATCACTCGCACCGGTAACATTGCCACCACAGAAACGTTAGTGATTCGCGGTAAGAGCCGTACTATTCGTCGCATCAAGTCGATTCACTACCTTGAGCGTAAAGATGATGAAGTAAAACAACACATCTTATAAAACGTGTTTACTCAATACATAAGCGCAGCTTTCGGGCTGCGTTTTTTATTGCCTCAACAAATGAATTTCTAGGGTCTGTTGACCTTTCGTGATTATTTTTGCAGCGAGTTGTTGGGTATTTGTACAAGGCAGAGGCTCCGTGGTGTAGCTAGCCTACACGAGGAGCCGATAACGCAGTAGAAATGACCAACAAACGCTGCCCGAAGGGTTCGGCTAAAAGCACTTTATGCTTCGTTAAGTCTCATTTACTTAGAATAACTAGGCTACAGTCGACTTGCCTTGCCTAAAACGCTTTTATCGCGAACAAAATTTAAGCACCAAAGATCAACAGACCCTAGATATGTTAAGCATTTGCTTTATTTATTTTTTGAGCCATCATATATCCAAACTACTTCAAGAATGCAGAACGGTTCCGAAGCCAAAGGCCATAGATGAAAACGAGCGATAAAATTCTCCACAAAATAAAGCGTGAAGGCCAAATCACTGCACGCCAATTAGCGGATGACTTGTCGATCACTAGTATGGGAGCGCGGCAGCACCTGCAAGCGTTAGAAGATGATGGATTACTCAACTACTCCGATATCAAAGTAAAAGTTGGCCGACCTGCCCGTCATTGGTTTTTAACTCAAAAAGGGCATAACCAATTTATTGATCGTCACCAAGATCTTAGCATTGATATTATTGATGCTATCGATCACGCTTTTGGTCAATCAGGTATTAATAAAATCATCGCCGAACGAGAAGCTAAAATTTTTCAACGTTATCAACAACGATTATCGCTATGTTCAAGTATTGAAGAGAAGCTACACACTCTCGTTTTATTACGAGAACAAGAAGGTTATATGGCGGAACTTGAAATCACAGAAGATGGATATCTGCTCACTGAAAATCACTGCCCTATTTGCCACGCAGCGAAACAATGCCCAACCTTATGCCAATCTGAAATCAATATCTTTCAAGCTTTACTCAAAGAAGAATGCCAGATCGTTCGCCAAGAGCATATCATCAAGGGCTCACATCGTTGCCGCTATCGGATTACTCTCACTCAATGAATTAATCCATCTTTCGACACATCATCCACTATCTCAATCTTAACCATGGATATCTATTACCTGTGAATTCATCACCCACACCTTCGTTAGCTCGACAATTATTTCAGCAAACTTGGCCAATGCTTTTTGGCGTCCTCTCTTTGATGAGTTTTCAATTAGTCGACAGTGCCTTTATTGGTCAACTCGGCGTATTACCATTGGCCGCTCAAGGCTTTACCCAACCCATTCAAATGATCATTATTGGCTTACAAGTTGGCTTAGGTATCGCAACAACCGCAGTGATATCAAAAGTATTAGGGCAAAATAATGTGCACTACGCCAAACAATTAGGCGGGCTAGTCGTGACGATTGGTAGTGTCGGTATCGCCTTATTTGCGCTGATTATTTATGGCCTACGTAACCCAATCCTCAGTCTATTAAGTGCGCCGGAGACCATTCAGCCGATCGTGGAGAGCTATTGGATTTACTGGCTTGCCAGTGCCTGGTGTGGCGCTTTGTTGTATTTCTTTTATAGTTTGTGTCGCGCGAATGGCAACACTATCTTGCCCGGCTCAATGATGATGGTGACGAGCTTATTGAACATAGCGTTAGATCCGTTATTCATTTTCACGTTTAAACTCGGCATTAATGGCGCGGCTATTGCGACGCTATTATCTTTTTCAATCGGTTTGATGGTGGTCATGCCCAAAGTGTGGGCGAAGGGTTGGATAGACTTTGATTGGAGTGACTTAAATATTCGTCGCAGCATTGGTTCACTGACTAACATTATGGGTCCAGCGATGGTTAGTCAATTACTGCCGCCTGTGTCATCAATGCTTGCAACTAAGCTATTAGCCAGCTTTGGCACTACCGCGGTTGCGGCATGGGCAATCGGCTCACGTTATGAATTCTTTGCGATTGTTGGAGTGTTAGCACTCACTATGTCTATGCCACCAATGGTCGGTCGACTATTAGGTGCAAAACAATATGATGATATTAAAAAGCTGACCTCTATTGCGATTCGTTTTATCTTAGCTTTTCAACTGTTCATTGCCTTCATCACCTTCTTCGCCGCTCATGGTTTATCAAGCTTAATGACGAGCGATCAAGACGTGAGCCATATTTTGCATTGGCATCTCACCATCGTACCACTAAGCCTTGGTTCATTAGGGGTGTGTATGTTGATGGTCTCACTATCCAATGCTATTGGCCGATCTTATTCGGCGTTATTGATTTCCGCGTTGCGATTATTTGTCTTCTTCCTACCTTGCCTATGGTTAGGTTCACAATTAGGTGGTATTGAAGGGCTGTTCATTGGTGCGTTGTTAGGTAACTTACTGGCTGGGTTGAATGCCTGGTTGATCTTTCGTAAGAAGTTTATGCAAATCACGAAAAGCCAAGCCACTCACTTCAAAGATGAATAACTGGATGTTCAATATAAAAAAGGCACCTGTCGAGGTGCCTTTCCTTTATAAACTCACTAAAAAATCAACTCGGTTCAGCACCGTAGCGATTGCTGCCTTTGGTGCCTTTTAACAGGCCACATTCAACCAACATCCATAAGCCGCAAATAATCGCAACAACAGATACCGCAGTTTGCATCATCGATGGTTCAACCGTTTCTGCACCACCAATCGGCGCCATCAAACGACCTGCAATCAAAGGAACATGCATTAAAAGCCACCAATTCGATTTATCACGGTCATGCCAACGCTTGGCGGTTACAGCTAGGTCTGGCATCAATAGAGCGGCGCTAATAATAAAAATAGCGATGCCAGTAAAACTACCAAATAAGTTTTGTGATGCGGCACCGATAATCGCGAGCATGACCAGGTAATAAAATAAATTCCACATCCAAAAACGCTGGCGCCCAATACGACCTTGGAAAGAAAGAAGCCAATGTTTGATTGTCATAACACTTGTTACCTTTTTAATTTGTAAAATTGGTCACTTTTTGAAAGCAGCCTCGCTCCATATCGCGAATATTGACGGTTAAACTGGCGACAAAAGCAGCCTTATTTTGTAATGCTTGCATCAACGCTGCAGATAAAGCTTTCTTCTGCTCATCACTGCGGCCATCAAGTAATTCAACGGTGACATGAATAAACCCGACACTATCGTCCAAATCTCCGACAAGCCAATGGTGAGTTCTTAAGGTTCTCGATTTTACATCCCTAATCTCAAATAAACCGCTTTGAATCGTTACTTGATGTAAATTTTCTAGCAACGCCTGTACATTCACTCTCTCTTCAATTGAGTTGGAATACTCCATAACAACATTTGGCATGTAAAATCCTTAGTTAAAAACGTTAAAAATAGACGTCAAAGACACCGCTTCATCAATGCTTGAGCTTAATGGCAAGTGTCGATAAATTAAACTAACATTATTGATCGTTTTGACATGATGAGAATCATGATCTCATCACATTATTCTGTTATATTCTTTGGTAGCTCATTTAAGGTCATTCGGCCTTAATTTTAATTTAATCGAATTGGAGAATATCCTATGCGTCATCCTGTAGTTATGGGTAACTGGAAACTAAACGGCAGCAAAGAAATGGTTGTTGATTTGCTAACTGGTCTAAATGCTGAACTTGAAGGCGTAACAGGCGTCGACGTTGCAGTAGCGCCACCAGCACTATTCATTGATCTTGCTGAGCGTACATTAACTGACGCGGGTAGCGCGATCATTCTAGGTGCTCAAAACACTGATCTAAACAACAGCGGTGCATTCACTGGTGATATCTCTCCAGCGATGTTGAAAGAATTCGGTGCTTCTCACATCATCATCGGTCACTCTGAGCGTCGTGAATACCACAACGAATCAGACGAGTTTGTTGCTAAGAAATTCGCTTTCCTAAAAGAAAATGGCCTAACGCCAGTTCTTTGCATCGGTGAATCTGAAGCACAAAACGAAGCGGGCGAAACCGTTGCAGTATGTGCACGTCAAATCGACGCAGTTATCAACCTTCTAGGTGTTGAAGCTCTTAACGGCGCAATCATCGCTTACGAACCAATCTGGGCGATCGGTACTGGTAAAGCAGCAACCGCTGAAGATGCACAACGCATCCACGCTCAAATCCGTGCTCACATTGCTGAGAAATCAGAAGAAGTCGCGAAAAACGTAGTTATTCAATACGGCGGCTCTGTTAAACCAGAAAACGCAGCAGCTTACTTCGCACAACCAGACATCGATGGTGCTCTAGTTGGCGGTGCTGCACTTGATGCAAAAAGCTTTGCCGCTATCGCTAAAGCAGCAGCTGAAGCAAAAGCGTAATTTATTCGTAGCTCGAAAGCTCGAAAGAATAAACATTAAGACTGGCCATGTGTCAGTCTTTTTTTGTTTCTCGTTTCTCGAGCGCATAAAAAAACCGCTGACTTTCGCCAACGGTTTTCATCAATCAAATAATGACTTAAGAATTAGAATAACTCTTCAGCCACTTTATAAAGATCTTTTTTCACCGGACGCTTCATATTTTCAATCGCATCGATAATATCGTGGTGAACCAACTCTTCTTTTTGGATACCAACACAACGACCGCCATGGCCTTCAAGTAGTAGGTGAACCGCATAGTTACCCATGCGAGAAGCAAGGATACGGTCGAATGCCGTCGGGCAACCACCACGTTGAATGTGACCAAGAACGGTTGCACGAGTCTCACGACCCGTTGCTTTTTCGATGTCTTTAGCCAGTTCATCCGCATCCATTTGCAATTCTGTCATCGCAATAATCGCGTGCTTTTTGCCTTTCTCGATACCGTCTTGGATATTTTGAATCAGCGCGTCTTTATCTAAGTCATTTTCAGGCGTAATGATGTACTCACAACCACCGGCAATCGCAGACATTAAAGTCAAATCACCACAGTGACGGCCCATGATTTCAACGATAGAAATGCGTTGGTGAGATGATGATGTATCACGTAAGCGGTCAATCGCATCAATAACCGTGTTTAATGCCGTCATATAACCAATGGTGTAATCCGTACCGGCGATATCGTTATCGATTGTGCCTGGAAGACCGATGCATGGGTAACCCATTTCAGTCAATTTTTTCGCGCCCATGTAAGAGCCGTCACCACCAATAACCACTAGCGCTTCGATGCCATGTGCTTTTAGGTTTTCAATCGCTTTTTCGCGAACGGCCACTTCTTTAAATTCAGGGAAACGCGCAGAACCTAAGAAAGTACCACCACGGTTAATTACATCCGAAACACTTGAGCGTTCTAATTTTTCGATGCGACCTTCATAAAGGCCAAGGTAACCATCATAAATACCACAAACTTCAATGCCTTTGCTTAGCGCAGTACGTACTACACCACGAATTGCTGCGTTCATGCCTGGTGCATCGCCACCACTTGTTAAAACACCGATCTTCTTAACCATGATCACCCTCTAAAAAAATATTAAAAAACGAAATGCTTCTATTGAATTACAAAAACTGGCTATGTCTTTTTCTAGCCTAATACTTAGGTTGTAACTCAATCCAAATCTTCATTAAACGAACATTGCTTCAACGGCAAACAATCCGCGTTCACGACAAAAAACTCAATAAATAATAAACGTAATATACAAGTTTGACGTTTAGTTATGTTGATTCATATCACTATCAACCGCATTTTACTTGTCCATAAGATAGACAATTGTCAGCCGATTGTCTTTGGTAGAATGCGGCAAGTCACATAATTTTACGCTATATCCTGCTTTTCGGCTAACTGAACCTGAATTCAAATTAGCTTAACGGCTGATATTTTGCGGCTGGAACTACGGAAATAGGGTCCTGATGAATTAAAACATCCGAATGCGGAAATAAATCATCCAGTTTCGCTTCTACTTCGTCAGAAATACGATGCGCTTCGACTAATGGAAGATGATCATCCAGCTCAATGTGTACTTGAATGAAGCGCACCGGCCCTGACATACGAGTACGCAAATCATGAACGCCCAATACACCTTCAATCGACAAACAGGCTGAATGAATCGCCTGCACTTCTTCTTCTGGTAATTGGCGGTCTAATAATGATTGCACCGCTTCTTGCGCCATTTGATACGCGCTATACAGAATGTACAAACCAATCCCCACCGCAAACACTGCATCGGCTTGCTTTAAGCCATACCAGCTCAACACTAATGCAATCATGATCGCGATATTCATAAATAAATCAGTTTGATAATGTAATGAATCGGCGGCGATCGCTTGGCTGCCCGTTTTGCGCACCACATGTTTTTGAAAGAGCACTAAACCTGAGGTCATTAAAATGGCGAAGCCACTGACCCACACGCCAATCTCTGGTGACACTAATGCTTGCGGACGGAAAAAACGATCCACCCCATTCAACAATAAGAAACATGCTGAACCTGAAATAAACATCGCTTGCGCCAGAGCGGCCAACGATTCAGCCTTACCATGACCAAATTGATGTTCGTCATCCGCTGGTTGAGTGGCATAACGCACCACCAATAAATTGGTTAATGACGCGGCCATATCCAAGAAGGAATCAACTAATGACGCCAATAAACTGACTGAGTTGGTTTGCCACCAAGCGACTAATTTCACTAATAATAAAATAGTCGCGATCACCATGGCTGCCCAAGCGGCTGAATTCACCAACTTCGAATAATTCTTATCCACGCTTTTCCTCTTTCGCCATTAATTATAATTTCTCTAAACGAGCATACTCGGTAACCAGCCACTTAATGCCTTCACCATTAAACGCCACTTGCACCCGGCTTTGCGGACCACTGCCTTCAAAGTTGATGATGGTCCCTTCGCCAAATTTAGCGTGCTTCACTCGCTGGCCTAATGAATAACCGGTACTGTTAAAGTTCTCTTTTACCGCCGTGGCTCCAAATCGACCCGAGGTCGCTGGACGACTCACTTGGGCTTTCATGCGCACTTCTTCAACACAGCTTTCTGGAATTTCGCGAATAAAACGCGATGGTTTATGGTATTTATCTTGGCCATATACTCGGCGCATTTCCGCATAAGTGATGTACAGTTTTTCCATGGCGCGCGTCATGCCGACGTAGCACAAACGGCGTTCTTCTTCTAAACGCGCCGCATCTTCCGCCGACATTTGATTAGGGAACATGCCCTCTTCAACGCCCACCATAAACACCAATGGGAACTCCAAACCTTTGGCACTGTGCAACGTCATTAATTGCACCGCATCGGTAAACTCATCGGCCTGCCCTTCACCCGCTTCTAGTGCTGCGTGTGATAAAAATGCCGACAACATGCTCATGTCGTCCGCTTCTTCGGGCTTTTCAAATTGACGAGCCGCGGTTACCAGCTCTTCCAAGTTCTCAATACGTGCTTTGGATTTCTCGCCTTTTTCCATCTCATACATGGCAAACAAACCCGACGATTTAATCACATGGTCAAATTGCTCATGCAACGCCAAATCAAAGGTGTCATCTTCTAGCGCATTCACTAACTCAATAAAGCGACTAAAGGCACTAGCAGCACGGCCCGATAAGACTTTTTCATCAATCAACTGAACGCCGGCATGCCATAAAGTGGTGCCCCTATCACGCGCCGTCATACGAATGGTTTCAAGGGTTTTGTCGCCAAGACCACGAGTTGGCGTATTGACGATACGCTCAAATGCCGCATCATCATTACGATTGTTCATTAGGCGCAGATAGCTCAAGGCATCTTTGATTTCTTGACGTTCGAAGAAGCGCATGCCGCCATAAATACGATACGGCAGGCGCGCTTGAATTAATGCTTCTTCAAGCACACGCGATTGTGCGTTGTTACGATACAACATTGCACAATCGACTAAAGGTGTGCCCTTTTCATGCCATTCTTTAATTTTATTGACCGCAAAGCGTGCTTCATCCAAATCGTTATAAGCCGAATACAATGAGATAGGCTCACCATCATTGCCATCGGTCCATAAATCTTTGCCCATCCGCTCTGTGTTATTGCTGATCAACTCATTAGCGGCGTTTAGGATATTTTTGGTTGAGCGGTAATTCTGCTCCAAGCGAATGGTGTGCGCGCCGGGGAATTCACGTAAGAACTTTTGAATATTTTCGATTTGCGCGCCACGCCAACCATAAATTGACTGGTCATCATCACCCACGATCATTACGTGTGAATCTGCCCCAGCCATCATGCGCAACCAAGCGTATTGAATGTTGTTGGTATCTTGAAATTCATCAACCAAAATATGCTTAAAACGAGCTTGATAATGTTCGCGAACATGCACTTTATCACGCAGTAATTCATGGCAACGCAGTAGGATTTCCGCAAAGTCGACTAAGCCCGCACGGTCACAAGCCTCTTGATAAGCTTGATAGATTTGCAGATAAGTTTTGGCGACCGGATCGTGATAAGTATCGATATGGCTTGGGCGTAAACCTTCATCTTTCTTACCGTTGATCCACCAGCTGGCTTGCTTAGCTGGGTATTGTTTTTCATCAAGGTTTTGCGCTTTGATCAAACGGCGCAATAAACGGATTTGATCTTCTGAATCGAGGATTTGAAAATCTTCAGGCAGTTTGGCATCCATATAATGGGCGCGCAGAATACGGTGGCAAATACCGTGGAAAGTGCCGTTCCACATCCCCGATGAAGTCCCCATCATCAGCTCTTCAATTCGACCACGCATTTCTTTAGCGGCTTTATTGGTGAAGGTCACCGACATAATCGAGAACGGCGAAGCTTGCTCAACCGATAATAACCAAGCAATTCGATGGACCAACACGCGAGTTTTACCACTGCCTGCGCCCGCCAATACGAGTAAGTTTTCCAATGGAGCGGCAACCGCTTCACGTTGTCTGTCATTTAGACCGTCGAGTAATAAAGAAGGATCCATCGTCATCTACTGGTTATTTATACATAAAAGCAGAGTATACACCAACTTGATACAGGATTTTAGGGGGTGTGATGAGGTTTCATTCTTAACATAGACAACTACACTAAAAATAGCCTTTAGATAAAAGGAAATCCTATGAAAGCAAGCAAATCAACGGTCACTGCCGCTATCGTTTGGCTGCTGAGCGTATTTTTCAGCATATTATCTGGGTTACTTTTCTTAATCTTCAAACGAGAAGATGCCTTTATCCATCAACAAGCCAAAGAGGCCCTGAACTGGGGAATCACATTATGGCTAGCGGTTATCGCCGCTTCGCTATTTGGCAGCAAACTCCTCTTCACTCTGCTCGGTGCGATTCATTTGGTGTTCTGTTTACTCGGTATGGCATCTTGCTTAAAAGGCAAAGCGTATCAAGTACCGATTAACCTCAGGTTAATTAAGTAAGGCAGACATATGAATAGTGAAAGCCTCTCGTCATTATTTTGCAGCTTAAATGGGCAATAATCACAATAAAAGAAGCCAATAAAATTGCTTACTTATTCAGAATGTTAGCCAATTAACCAGCTGAGTTTGAAATTTAATCCAACTTATCAGGTTCTTTATCAGTGATGTTTTATTGAGCAGTATTTAATTAAGCAAGCACCGCGCTGACAGAAATACTGAAACCCGTTTTAAACAAACCTGAATGAATATGTGGTGAACATGGAAGATTACATAACGCTAATCCAACAAAACACATGGTTGGCCTTTATTGGCATCGTGTTGCTGTCGTACTTGTTAGAGGATCTGGCCATTGTCACCGCGGCGGTAATGGCAAGCCACGGTTCGATATCTTTTGAAGCGGCGTTATTGGCTATTTTTATCGGTATTGCCAGTGGCGACGCTTTGTTATACGCCTTAGGTTTATGGTCGAGACGTTGGCGTGGATTGCGTTATCGCCTGCTTACCATGCCATTATTGCGTCAAGCCAAACGTAGGCTACAACATCATGCCATCGTTAATATTGTCATCATCCGCTTTATCCCCGGCCTTCGCAGCGTCGGCTTCACTTTATGTGGCTATTTCCAAATCCCATTTAATCGATTTTTGATTGCTGTGTTATTGGCCACTGCGGCATGGACAGCCTTCGTATTCGGCCTCATTTACCAAGTAGGTAATTCAGACTGGTTACAACAACATCCTCTGAAGTGGTTATTTGGCCCAATAGCATTGCTCGTCCTGCTGGCCTTTAACCGTATGGCTAAACGATCTTTTCAACAAAACAACCATCATGCCAAACCTAAAAGACCGTCTTCAAGCGGTGTTTATCCCATTTCAAAATCTCATACAGCTTCAAAAGGGGAACTCTAATATGTATTTAAACCCTGAGCCACCACCAACCATCACGACAGAGCCTCAACAACCGGCTTTACCCAACCAAGGCATGCCAACCATGGATAATTCAGGTAAAGCGGTTTCACGCTTTGAGTTTTGGCCAACTTGGTTCTTCTATACCCCAGTGATCTTACAAAGCTTATGGCATGGGGTTAAGTACCGAGATTTTCGCCTACCTCTAGTGGCCAACCCAGCGATTAAATTAAGTGGCATGGTGGGGGAATCCAAACAAGAGATTCTGGAACTTGCCGGCGATTATGCAAAACAATGGATCCCACCGTTTGTCACCTTAACCAAGCAAACCGAATCTTCTCGCAATTCGATTTCAGCACAATGGTTAGAGGCGAAAAAAGCCATGATTAACGCGGGATTACACTATCCAGTCGTCGCGAAACCCGATCAAGGCTGTCGCGGGGTTGGTGTCCAGTTGGTTGAATCCGATCAAGACTTACAACAATACGTAGCCGCTTTCCCTGAGAATGCGCGTTACATGCTGCAAAAAAAATCACCATACCAAGCCGAAGCCGGATTGTTTTATATCCGCTACCCCAATCAAGAGCGAGGACAAGTCTTTTCTATTACTCTCAAATATTCTCCTGTTGTGGTAGGTACTGGTGAACATACCCTACAGCAACTGATTGAACGAGACCCACGAGCCAGTCAACTTGCCCACTTATATCTGCCTCGTCATCAAGACAAACTCGAACACGTTTTAGGACACGGTAAACCTTTCCAATTGGCCTTTGCAGGAAGTCATAGTCGTGGCTGCATTTTTAAAAACGGCAATGCCTACATCACCGATGCCCTCGCTGAACGTCTTGACCGCATTTTTGATGATTACCCCGGTTATCACTTTGGGCGTTTAGATGTGAAATTCAAAGACATTGAATCGCTCATGCAAGGCAAAGATTTCGATATTTTAGAAATGAATGGTGCCAGCAGTGAGGCAGGACATATTTGGGATAGCAACACCTCACTCAAAGAGATTTTCAGCACCTTGCTTTATCAATATCGCTGCTTGTATGAAATTGGCGCATTGCAAAGAAAAGCCGGTCATCAAGTCCCCACGTTTCGTGAATTGTTCCGCGCATTAAAGCAAGAAAAAGAACTGATTAAACACTATCCATCTACTGATTAGAGAACGAATAAAAGGTTTGAGCATACGCAGCTTAAACACTTTATAAGAGTAATAAGGATAAGGAATGTCGACCTCTATGGCAGCACCATCAGACAATCACAACGCTTACCATCCATTAGTGAGCGCCAATCTTGAAGGCATTGAGCAAGCTCTGCATCTACTGAAGCAACTTGATAACGCTCAATACACCTACGTAGCCAAACCTTATGTGCAAAGTAGTATCGGTGCTCACTTGCGCCATATTAATGACATGTACTTTGCCCTAATGAACTACCAGCAACAAGGTGAGATCGATTACGACCAACGTCGCCGCGGTGCATTGGTCGAAACTCAGCGAGAAGTTGGTATTGATGAATTACACGCGATAAAGCATTGGTTACTCGCGCTTGAACAACGAGAATTATCGGCACCCGTCACCATAAAAAGTGAAACGTCCATTTACCAACAACAAGTCTGTCAGATGCCTTCTAGTCTACAGCGAGAGTTGCTGTTTGTGTCGAGCCATACCACTCACCATTTTTCGGTCATGAGAGTCAATGCGGAAGCCTGCCAAATTAAAACCAACGATATATTCTCTTATGCGCCGGCCACCGCCAGTTATTTAAGGAGTTTAGGCTAATGTGTACCTTAACTTGGCGAATCACCGATCAGGGTTATCAAGTGCTGTTTAATCGCGACGAACAAAAAACGCGTTCGATTGCACTACCACCTCAAAGCTTTCAACAAGGCGATTGCAACGCATTCATGCCCATCGACCCTGATGGACAAGGCTCTTGGATTTCAACCAATAGCTATGGCGTTAGCTTATGCCTATTGAATCATTATCAAGGCCACATCCCGACGACCGTAAAACAAAGCCGTGGACAACTCGTGAGACAATTGGCGTTTTGTCATAACTACCAACAATTCGAAGCGCAATTAGAAACCATTCGTTGGAGTGATTTTCCACCTTTTACCTTACTCATCTTCGATCCTCATAAGGTTCAACAAAGCTCCGCAATGACAGCCATTATCTGGAATGGCATTGAGGTGAGACACAGTGAAAAAACCAGCCCGGTGACCTCATCTTCGTTCGAATTTGAGCAAGTACAAGCGGCTCGTATTAAACACTTCAACAACCAAACCAAACATCAGAGGCAACCCAGCTTCTGTCAATTACTCGCATACCACATGAGCCACATGCCACAAGCCAATGCGCATTCGGTATGCATGCATCGTGATGATGCCGAAACTGTCAGCCTGACGATGATCCGTGTCGACGCCAATCAAGTCACCATGGATTACCACCCAGGCTCACCATGTCAACCTCAAACCTTACACAGCCTCACTGATGCAAGAACAATAAAAATGGAGATAGAACCATGAGAACTTATTGGAAAACCTTAACCTTTGCTTTGTTATTGGCTTGCCAAGCCTTGTTTAGTACCCAAGCAATGGCGGCAAGTGACCCGATTTATACTGGTTTTTTCAGCAACAAAGCGCTCGAAGGTTATGACACCGTCGCCTACTTCACCGATGGAAAACCCGTCAAAGGGAGCGATAAATTTAAAGCGAAATACCAAGGTGCAGAATGGTGGTTTACCAGCAAAGAGCACCTCGATATGTTTACCAATGACCCTGATAAATACGCCCCTCAATACGGTGGCTATTGCGCTTGGGCGGTAGGTGCAAAAAACCAATTAGCACCGGGCGACCCTCATCAATGGACTATCCATCAAGGAAAGTTATACATCAACTACGACCAAAGTGTGCAAGATACCTGGCTTCCTAAAAAAGAAGCCTTTATCCAAAGCGCCGATGCGAATTGGCCCAAAGTTTTAAACTAGCCACTTCAATCAAGGATGATGCAATGAAAGCCTACTTAACCTTAAAAAACCTACTATCGGTTGTGATCGCGTTTATCTTTATTCAATCGATGTTTTTTAAATTTACTGACGCGCCGGAAACCATTTATATCTTCAGCACATTGGGGCAATGGTCAGGGTTCCCTTGGTTTGGCAACTATGGCGGTTATATGGTGGGATTGGTGGAATTGATCGCCAGTATCTTATTGTTTACTCGCTGGCATGCTTTCGGTGCCATGATGGCTTTAGCGGTGATCAGTGGTGCGATTATCTTCCATTTATTTACGCCACTCGGCATCCCCATGCCAAATTATGCTAATTCCTTCTCGCTCAATAGTGATGCCGCCATTCATGCCTTAACCATGGCCACAACCGATGAAAAGTACAATGTCATTAGAGATGACCTGCTTTTTATTCCGACGGGTTTTGATTCTGGCACCTTATTTATCATGGCGTGCGTCGTCTGGCTCTCGGCTTTGACCTTGACTGTAAAACAATTGAAAGATCCAAGCAGTAACTTGAGAAAGTTATTTAGCTAAAGCGTGAATTTAGGAGCTTGATATGCAAACCAGTCCTTTTCGTTTACCTAATGTGACTCCTTTTCGCCTACTCGAACGAGCGGCGGAAAGGATCACCGGCCTGCACACCTTAGATACTTATTATCGACAGCTACCAAGGCATCTCGACACTAAAAGCTTTTTACGCCACACCTTAGAAAAATTGGGCGTGCAATATCAAGTCTCAGCTGGGCACTTAAGTGATATTCCAGCCACTGGTCCTTTGGTGATTGTCGCCAATCATCCACTCGGTGCCGTCGAAGGCGTCATATTGGCGGAGATGCTGCTGCAAGTGCGCCCCGATGTAAAAATACTGGCCAATCAGTTCTTAAAAAGGCTGCCTGAGCTCGCGCCACTCTTTATTAGTGTCGATGTCTTCGAAGGAAAAAATGCGGTCGGTGCCAATATCAAAGCACTACGTGAAGGCCTGAAACACCTACACAATAATGGCGTATTGTTGGTGTTTCCTGCCGGAGAAGTATCGACCTTTGATGAACAAGGACAACTCAATGACAAACCTTGGAGTCGCTCCGTCGCCAAATTGATCAAACGTAGCAATGCCAACGCACTCGCCATGCATATCAACGGTCATAATAGTAAATCTTTTTATTGGGCAGGTATGGTCCATCCCTATTTACGAACGGCAATGCTAGGACGTGAAATGCTCAATAAAACCAATCAAGTCATTGATATTTCAATTGGTGAGTTGATTGATAGAAATGAGATTGAGAATTTATCTAGTGAGCAACACATCGTTGATTATCTGAGATTAAATACCTACTTACTTGCCCCTAGAGCCGAACACCAAGCGCCTAGTTTGCCTCATCACACCCCGGTGATCGCACCGATCATACAAGATCGATTGATCTCGGATATTCATGGACTCGCAACATCAGCCCACTTATTAAGTTTTAAACATTTTGACGTTTATTGCTGCGACAGCACGGCTATACCAAATGTATTGCAGGAAATTGGTCGAATTCGCGAAACCAATTTCCGCTTAGTCAATGAAGGGACGGGCAAAGAATGTGATTTAGATGAATTTGATCACGACTATCAACACCTCTTTATTTGGGATAACGAAGCTCAGCGATTAGTTGGTGCTTATAGACTAGGCTTAACCGACCAAATCGTGCAGCAAAAAGGCGTCCAAGGTTTGTATTCTCGTACCCTGTTTCATTATGATCACAAGCTCATCAGCCAGTTTGGTCATGCCATTGAAATGGGCCGCTCGGTGATCGACTTGCCTTATCAACGTAGCCTGACCGCGTTATTACTATTGTGGAAAGGGATCGCGACTTACGCTTACCGAAACCCACAATATACTCATTTGTTTGGTCCGGTTAGCATTAGCAGTGAATACAGCCCCACCGCGCGCGAATTAATGGTTTCCACCCTTGAAATGCATCATTTTGATCAGCAAAGTGCCAGCTTAGTGAAAGCAACTAACCCACTCAAAAAAAGCCGCCGCAACTTCTGGCGCGCCGATATGTTGTCGTCATTGGCCGATATTCAACTGTTATCTAAGCTATTAACCCGCTTAGGACAACAAAGCATTCCGGTGTTGTTAAAGCAGTATTTAAACCTAAATGGCAAACTGATCAGCTTTAATGTTGATAAAGACTTTAATGATGCACTAGATGGCTTAATCGTGGTTGATCTACGTAAAGTGCCACAGCGAACCCTAGCGAAATATATGGGAAAAGAGGAAAGTTTGGCGTATTTAAAAAAACACAAAACGTAACTCGAGCACTCCGTTTCTCGTCGCTCGTGTCTAGGAAAAGAAAAAAGCCGAGAACGGTTAATATCTCTCGGCTTTGTTACTGTTTTATAACGCTTTTGTCTAGTTACGAGAAGCGTAGCGCCCTAGAAGTAAAGCGCCCGAACAACGTTCGCCTACATCCCAAACACCCAAGCGGCTAGCGTGTAACTTAATGCAGTGATGATGAAAATGCCCATGATATTCAATGCAAAACCTGCGCGGATCATCTCTTTAATTTTAAGCTGACCGGAAGCAAATACGATACTGTTTGGCGGTGTTGCCACTGGCATCATAAAGGCGCAACTTGCGGCAAGTGCGGCTGGGATCGCCAACATCATTGGGCCTTCCCCCATCGCAATAGCAATTGGGCCAAGTAATGGTAAAAAGCCGGCTGCCGTAGCGGTATTACTGGTGACTTCAGTTAAGAAGATAATTGCTGCAGTAACAATCAACATCACAACAATAATCGGCATACCACTAGTCGCTCCTAGGCTATCACCAATGAAATCCGCTAAACCAGACGATTTAATCTGCGCCGCTAAACTTAAGCCACCACCAAACAGTAGTAGTACGCCCCAAGGCAATTTCTTGGTGCTTTCCCAATCTAAAACAAACTGCTGTGTTTTCACGTTGACTGGAATCACAAACAGCAATAAAGCCGCAAAAATGGCAATACTGGTATCATTAATTGGCAAGCCAGTCCATTTGGCAAGCAACGGACGAATAATCCAGCTGACTGCGGCACCGACAAAAATCACCGCCACCCATTTTTCGCCTTTGCTTAATTTACCCAATAACTGCAATTGGTTTTTCAATAAGCTGCGAGCATCACCCGCTTCTTCATTCGGCAACTTATAAGACACCTTAGTCAACCACACCCAAGCCAGTGTCAGCATCACAATAGTAAGAGGTAACCCCACCATCATCCAGCGACCAAACCCTAGTTCAATTTGATAGGTGTTAGATAAATATGCCGCAAGCAAAGCATTAGGCGGCGTACCAATTAAAGTCGCAAGCCCACCAATACTAGCGGAATAGGCGATACCCAATAATAACGCGCTAGCAAATTGCGGGTTTTTATCGCCTTTTTCGCCGCATACCATGCCGATAATCGACATTCCAATCGGCAGCATCATTACCGCAGTCGCAGTATTACTCATCCACATCGAAAGAAAAGCCGTCACCAACATTAATCCACCGACTTGATGGGCGGGTTTATTGCCCACCGCTAACATCGCAATCAGGGCAACGCGCCGATGCAGGTTCCATTTTTCCATCGCAATCGACAACATAAAGCCGCCCAAAAACAGAAAGATTAATGGATTCGCATAAGCCGCTGTCGCGGTTTTAATATCTGCCGTGCCAAGCAAAGGAGAAAGAATGATCGGTAAAAATGACGTCACAGGAATCGGCGCCGCCTCGGTTACCCACCAAATCGCCATAAAGGTCGCCAAGCCCACCATACGCCAAGCCGGTTCGCTCATCCCTTCAAATGGGGCAGGAAAAATTAATGTCAGGATTAACACCAAAGGTCCAAGGATAAGACCTAAGTAACGGGAATTTCCCGGGATAACGGATTCTTTTTCTAGCATCGACATAGCACAATCTACCTATACTGCATATTAGGGTGCTATTTTTAATACGCTTTCACATAAAAATGAATCGGCAGGTTGTCAGTTCGTGATCAAGGTGTAACTTATTGTTTTCATTTTGTGATTTGTTAACCATATTGTTTTAATGGTTATTGGGTGAGAAATAAAAAACGCCCAGTCTTTAATGTAAAGACTGGGCGTGATATTAGAAATTGAACTCATTACGTTGATAACACTGCATTATTGAAGGTAAGCGTTCAACATCCAGGTTTCTTTTTCTTGCTGGCTAATATAATCGCTCATCAAAGAAACGGTACCTTCATCATCGACTTCCGCTGCCGCTTTGACAATTTGACGCTGCTTATTCAACAAAACTCGGTAAGCCGACAAAATATGCCCCACAGCTTCTCTACCATTAGAAACATTGAGCGTTTCTTCAAGATCTGACATAGCTAAATAGCGCGAGAAGCCATGTACCGGTGTACCACCTAGCGTCAAGATACGTTCAGCGATTTCATCCACTTTCAATACTAAGTCGTTATAGATCTCTTCAAATTTTGCGTGTAATTCAAAGAAATCGCGACCTTTAATATTCCAGTGATAACCACGTACATTAGTATAAAGAATTTGGTAATCTGCCAGTAACAGGTTGAGATCCCCCACCAATGTCGCTGTTTGTTGTTTATCTAAACCAATCATATTCTTTTCCATTTCATCGCCCCTTAATCTAGTGAGTGATTAACATTAACTTTGCTATGGAGAGATAATAACCCTTAGTAATAACAAGGGATAATGGGTTAAATATATCGATTTGATAGGTATAAGCTATTAACTAATTAGAAATGATTAATCAGCTTACTCATTACCTAATAACCCATCGATTGGTTTGCTATGAATTCTTGAGCTCTTAAACATGGCTTTATTAAAAAAGTGAGTAGAGCGTCGGATTTTCCAATGTTTTGGAATGACTAAATGGTTCATATATACCCTTAATTACCCATTAATATCATGATAGATATCGCGATTTAGTGAACGTCTTGACGTATGGCAACATTATTACTTTAATCCTAGGCGTCTGGCTAATCGATGTAAATTACCACTGTCAATTTTCAACTCACGAGCGGTGGCAGACCAGTTTTGATGATTATTGTTTAGTGCCTCCATGATCACTTGCGCCTGAAATGTCTCAGTAGCCGCTTTTAGACCTAAGGAGTAGTTCTTAGCTATATCTGAATTAACGGTATTCACTAGCTGTTTTTGATTCTCAATACCTTGCAGTAAGGTGGATTCCGCTTGTATCAATTCAAAATGATGAGGCTGTAAAGTAATCGGGCTAGACTGGTTATTTTCTGTTCTTGCTAACACTGCTGCACGATGGATAGCATGCTCAAGCTGACGAATATTACCCGGCCAACTATATTGCCCAAATAACCGCAAAGCCGCAGGAGAAATACTTAGATGATTCAAATTCAGTTTGTGTTTACACTTTTCAATAAAAAAGCCACTCAATAAGGTAATATCCCCAGTCCGCTCTCTGAGTGCCGGAACATGAATAGGAAAGACACTCAAGCGGTGATATAAATCAGCCCGAAACTTGCCGTTCACTACATCTTGATGCAAGTCTCGGTTGGTTGCTGCTACAATGCGGGTATTCACTTTAAGTACACTGTCATCGCCAACTCGCTGCAAATCGCCATATTGCAATACTCGCAATAACTTGGATTGTAGCCCTAAAGGTAATTCACCCACTTCATCTAAAAATAGCGTGCCATTATCGGCTAATTCAAATTTGCCTTTACGGTGACTAATCGCACCAGTAAAAGCCCCTTTTACATGGCCAAATAACTCACTTTCCGCCACCGACTCAGGTAAAGCCGCACAGTTTAAATACACCAAATTTTGCTTAGCACGGTTTGATTGATTATGAATAGCAGTCGCGACAAGCTCCTTCCCTACCCCCGTTTCTCCCATAATCAAAACTGAAAGATCAGTATTAGCTACCGCTTGAATCTGCATTCTTAAATCCATCATCGCGCCCGACTGACCAATCATCTCCTCACTTAAATTAATTTCTTTGGTGATATGCGAGTTCGCATCACTGGTATTAACCACTTGTGACTCTAATTGCTTCACTAATAAGGAAGTATGTAAACTCGCGGCTGCCAACGCACTAATGGTCCGTAAATCACCATCAGTGAAAGTGTCAAACTGATGAGCATCAAAACCATCAATCGTCAGCGCACCAATCAAATGGCCATGTGCAATTAGCGGTAATCCAACACAAGCATGGACATGTAACTGATCCCCTTTATTCGGGATCAGTCCATCATAAGGGTCAGCTATATCACTATCGGCAGGAAATCGAACCACATCCCCCGCGCGTGCAATCGCTTCTAAACGGGGATGCTCATCAAGATTAAATCGTCGTCCCATCACTTCATCATACAAACCATCAATCGCTAATGGCACAAACTGTTGGTTTCGATAAGCAAGCAATGCCGCAGCATCACAATTTAAAATATTCCTTAATACTTCTAGAAGACGATCAAAGCGGTCTTGATTGGAAATCCCTAACGTCAAATCAAGTGCGAGTTGCGTTATTTGTGAATGAAACTTCTGCATTTTCCTGCCCTCTTTAATTTTCCTACCTCTTTAAACTTCATGTCAATATGACACACCTAATGTCTATTTGACACCAAAACAACACTGTCATTATGACACCACAAACAAGGAGGAATTAATAAGCATTTGAATAGTAAGTAATTTAAAAGTTGGCACGCATGATGCAATAGTATGGATAAGAAATTTATTAATTTACTTTTTACCGAAATTTAGAATTCATACTTAGGAGTCGTTTATGTCTATTCATGTTAAAAATAATATCCACTGGGTTGGCCAACGTGACTGGGAAGTGCAAAATTTCCATGGTACAGAATATAAAATCACACGTGGCACCAGCTATAACAGCTACCTAATTAAAGAAGAAAAAACCGTTTTAATCGATACAGTCGATCATCGTTTTAGCCAGCAGTTTGTCCAAAACTTAGAAATGGAAATTGATCTGAACCAGATTGACTACATCGTTATCAACCATGCTGAAGAAGATCACGCCGGAGCTTTAGGCGCGCTATTAGCCAAAATCCCTAACACGCCAATCTATTGTACTGAGAATGCCGTTGATTCGATCACTGGTCACCACCACCAGCCTGATTGGAACTTTAATGTGGTTAAAACCGGAGACAGCATCGATTTAGGTAATGGCAAAGCGCTTGTATTTGTCGAGTCTCCAATGCTGCATTGGCCAGATAGCATGATGACCTACATGACCGGAGATGCTGTGCTATTTAGTAACGATGCATTTGGTCAGCACTATTGTGATGAACACCTATTTAATGATGAAGTCGA
Organism: Vibrio rumoiensis; assembly: GCF_002218045.2. Taxonomy (NCBI): domain Bacteria; kingdom Pseudomonadati; phylum Pseudomonadota; class Gammaproteobacteria; order Vibrionales; family Vibrionaceae; genus Vibrio; species Vibrio rumoiensis. The sequence continues at coordinate 206,991 of NZ_AP018685.1, read as the reverse complement.
TCAGGTTGAGCTTTATGAGCAATGTTTACGTTATTACGCCAATATCCTGACACCATTTAGCCCATTAGTAACATCTAAAATCAAAGAGGTGCTTAGTCTTGAGCTACCTGTTGATATGATCGCAACGGCTCATGGTATTGTATGGCGCGATAACCCAACTCAAATTATTCACCAATATCTAGAATGGGCGGATAACTACCAAGAAGATCGTATCACTTTATTTTATGACTCAATGTCGAACAACACACGCATGATGGCTGATGCTATTGCACAAGGCATTAATGATGTTGATCCAAATGTGGCGGTGAAAGTATTTAACGTCTCTTTGCACGATAAAAATGAAATCTTATCTAATGTATTCCGTTCAAAAGGTATCTTGGTTGGTTCTTCTACCATGAACAACGTCATGATGCCTAAAGTAGCTGGCATGCTAGAAGAAATCACAGGATTACGCTTTAAGAATAAAAAAGCTGCGGCATTTGGTAGCTATGGTTGGAATGGCGGAGCAGTTGACCGTATCCACACCCGCTTGATGGATTGCGGCTTTGAAACAGTAATGAGTAAGAAAACCAAATGGCGTCCTGATGGCAAAGCAATGCAAGAATGTCGTGATTATGGTCGTCAAATAGCCAAAGAATGGGCACTGTATGATCTATCTAATGTGAGTCATTCTGCGCCTAAAAACGTCACCAATATTATGGTAAATAAGGCTGCTGCTCAATCGATTAATCATACTCAAGCTGCCAATGTGATTGAACCCGCAATCGAACCGACAACTGTCGAGCCAACGAATAGCAAAAACTCGTCAGCCGAAGATCAGCAAGCAATGTTATGCACCGTTTGCCAATGGGTCTATGAGCCTGAACTTGGTGAGCCCAACCAAGGTGTTGAACCTGGAACAACTTGGGCAAAAGTGCCTGAAGATTTCTTATGCCCTGAGTGTGGCATTGGTAAAGAAGTGTTTGAACCTTGCACAAGCACATTAGGCAACAATATCGATAAAGATAACCAATCTCAGGTGGCGTAATGAGTAATCCAATTATGATCATAGGCAGTGGTTTCGCTGCCTATCAATTAGTGAAGGCATTACGCCGTTCAGATAAACAAACCCTAATTACAGTAATTACCACTGATGATGGCCATGACTACAATAAGCCCGATCTTAGCCATGTGTTTACCAACAAACACATGGCTGATGCGCTTATCCGCCAAACTGCAGATAACTTCGCACAAGATAATGAGATCACAATCTATACCCAAACCAAAGTGGAAATGGTTGATCGCCACGCACAAAACGTGACAACAACCAAAGGTGATGTACTTAGCTATTCAAAACTGGTATTGGCGACCGGCGCTTCAACTTTTATTCCAGCGATGAATGGCTCAGCGGCTAAAGAGGTGATAACACTCAATAGCCGTATAGAGTATCAAGCAGCGCAGCATAAACTGGACCAAGCAGAACATGTACTCATTATTGGCGCAGGATTAATTGGCACAGAACTGGCAATGGATCTTTCAACATCAGGTAAAACAGTGTCGGTTGTTGACCCTTGCGACAGCGTCATGCAAACCATGTTACCAGATGCCATTTCTGCTCCTTTACAGAAAAAGTTAACCCAAGATGGCGTAAAGTTACATTTAAATAATACCGTGCAAGCACTCGAACAAACGGATTTTGGCATAGAGGTTATTCTTAGTTCTGGTGAACAATTTCTTGTCGATAGTGTTATTTCCGCTTCAGGGATCAAGCCCAATATCCAACTAGCACAACAGACTGGCTTATCAGTAGATAAAGGCATAGTAGTCAATCGTCAATTACAAACATCCGACTCAAATATCTATGCACTTGGTGATTGTGCTCAAATTGAGAATAAAGTTCTTTCATATCTGCAGCCAACCTTATTAAGCGCCAACGTATTAGCTAAAGTCTTATTACAACCCGAAAGCTTATTACAAACAGCAGGCCCAGCAGCAACGTTAAAATTGCCGGCTATGCTAGTAAAAGTAAAAACGACTAATTTTCCAATTCAATTAGCAGGACAAACTGGTCAATCCGTACCAAAGTGGTCGATTGAATTAGATCCGGAAGGCATCACTGCACGTGCATTTGATGACAATAATGAACTAGTGGGCTTTGTCACCACACAAAACCACATGAGTAATGCGTTGAAAATGCTCAAAACATTACCAACATTACTGTAGTTCAAGAGAGAGAGAAGATATGAAAGTGCTCAATCATTATATAAATGAACTGAAAGCATCATGGGAAAAATGGTCAGCAAACATGGTGAACCGTCGAAACCAACATAAATCAAGAGAGTGCGAACTAGAATCCTCCTCACTCCACCATGAGCTTGCTTGTGAGTATTATCAGATAACAACCAAGTAAGTGTTTTTTGCTATACCGATACAACATAAGTGACCAATTTAAGGTTACTTATGTTGTTTAATATGCATTGCGATATTTAAAAAATCATCGTTTTGTGCAATGACAATAAAGTTTACCCGTAAGAGAGTTTTGAGACAAAAGAGTTTGCCCGTAAGTACACTCTCGTTTCAGTCTATTTTTCTTTTCAATGCCGTCAATCATAGGTCGATTGCTACACCGCTACACTTATCCCTTTTCCCTTAACTGTAGGCAGTTCAATGTTTGAATCTTCTTTTTTTTGACTTATGCATTGACTATCGATCCACCCCAAAAAATTTGTTACTACTAGCGGTATGTCCCTAGAATAAACAGGACATTTCGCATCAGGCCAATACTTAGATATAAAAACAGCAATAGATTCTATGGTCAAAGGGTATCTCCTATAAGAAACATCTTCATGAAGAACCCTTATGTCCCCGCCATACTCAATAACTGGATAGTATAAGCGCCATCGAACAATGCTTTGGCTAGCAAGACATGATTCAGACCATTTCATACGAGGACAACGATAACAATCATAGCTGTTAAATTTCCAAATCTTACTCTGAATCGCACGACGATCAAAAACACCAAAGTACACATTAACAGACTTAGAGTGTGCATTTAAAAAAGATCTTAATGCTTCATCACCAGAATCCCAGAAAGCATAAAATACAGACTCTAATCTAGAGGCACTTGATGACACCTTGTTCATATCCGAAGGTTTATATATATGCCGACTATTATTCATAGAAAGTAACATTCTCTTTGCGTTTGTAAATCCGAGTCTACAAGCTACATCATCAGTTATTCTTTTTCTGTTTCTAAACACCCAAAGATAAAACTTATATTCAAGACAACTAGCCATTACGATTGGTGACTCTTTATACTTCCTACGACTGGTACTTTTTATTTCCTCATTAATTTTTGAACCAGGTGGAACTCGACCAGACAGAATCGTTTTCAAAGCCCTCAAAGTTTGCGACCTGGAAGAACATGAAATTGTAAATACTTTATCACTATGAATACTACATGAATGGTTCCTAAACCATTCATGTTTTAAATATCCCACGCCATATTCAGCTATATTGTTTTTTATACAAGAATGACAATAGAAAATCTGGTTACCGTTATAAGGCCCTTCATTTTTATCGTTATTATAAAAGTAATATTTTATATGGTGCAAATAGTGGTCCGGACTTACTAAAAGCTGTCGCTCTCTCGATATAATACCATTCACTTCTAATAGTTCTGCTAGATCACTTTCGGAGTAGTTTCCCCCGATTTCAGATAATAAGTGCGACATTCATGGAAAGGTGTAGAAGAGGAAGCCAACTGCTGAAAGTGGTACGCTCTTCTCTCCAAAGAAACAAGCAGTACTACCATGAATTATCAGCAGTTGACCGAGGGCAGAAGATACCAGATTTCTGCTCTTTTGGAACGGGGAATTTCGGTTTCTGAAATAGCCAAAACCGTTCAGTGCCATCGCTCTACGGTATATCGGGAGCTTAAACGCGGCCGCAAAGGCAGTCATTATTGCCCAAGCGAAGCTCAGGCATTCTCAATCAAAAAACGCACATCAGCGCGTAAATACAGAATACCAAAGGAGCGTGTTGATTTTATCCGCCTCCTTCTAGAAGCAGATTGGAGTCCAGAGCAGATTTCCAGTGTATTAAATAGAGTCGGTGCCGCTGTCAGTCATGAGTGGATCTACCGATTTGTTGCGCAGGATAAACGCTTGGGAGGCAAGTTATATCGCCACTTGAGGCAAGGTCACAAGCGGTATCGTCGCGGTAGAAAAGAGAAAGCGCCAGCGATCAAGAATGCTGTTTCTATCGATGATAGGCCAAGCATCGTTGACAGTAAGGAGCGATTGGGTGATTGGGAAATCGACACCGTATTAGGTAAACATGGCACTGGTGCTATGGTGACCATTTTAGAGCGTAAAACTCGATTTTACGTGGTCAAGAAAGTGCCATCGAAGTCAGCAGATGATGTCACCCAAGCCACCATAGAGCTACTCATGCCTTATAAGGAACATGTCCATACCATCACGGCAGATAATGGGAGAGAGTTTGCAGGCCACGAAACCATCGCAAAGGCGTTGGAGGCTGATGTGTACTTTGCCCATCCTTATAGCTCTTGGGAGCGTGGAGCCAATGAGAATGCTAACGGGCTTTTAAGGCAATATGTGAAGAAAGGAACCGACTTAACAACGGTAACAGACAGCGATATTGAATTCGCTGTATCACGGATAAATTATCGCCCGAAAAAGTGTTTAGACTTCAAGCAACCAGCGATTGTCTTTAAAGAAATGGCATTGGCTGCTTGATATTGGAGAGTGTCGCACTTCGCAGTTGAATTCGGGCTTGATAAATCTGCAAGGTTAACTTTAGGATATAAATTTATATTGCCAGCTGTTGAAACTAGGTTTCCAATATCATAGGTACCATAGACAAGATAATTACGAAACAAAAAGCTAAAAAGTGTTTCGCCCTCAAATACTTTAACCACTGTAGATATTCGCTTCTCTACAAAGATGTCTCAGATAAAGATACATAAACACTTCCGGACAGGTATTAGGCCCAAAATCGTCATTGTATGACTTAGGGAGATGATCCAATGACGCCTCTATATAACAATGAAGGCAAGACTTGGTTCTTTTTTTATTACAGTAGTAAATGACCAAGAGTTCCTTCATATTTTCAATCAGATATTTTGATATTCATTAGTCGTATCTTGAAACTTTTTTGTAATCCCTATTGCGATTTATTTTTAAATATCATAGATTTCAGCTTGTATTCAATAATGCTTTAAGCGTTCAGATCCAGATTTCTATTAATTACTAGTAAATTATGCCGCATTACGGTTAAAGTTCTCAGCCTGCTCAAAAATTTCGTTATACACTTCATCACTGTCAATTGGTGGGTAAATTCATCTAAGTCAGCTCTTATTTTTCCATTTACTCAACCACACCACTAAGCAAAATTGCCAACTTAGCCTGAGTACTTTTCATAAACATATATGTACACTTCGGAACAAACCTTTGCCCAAAATCAGTGTACAACTACATCACACAAAGGTTTCATTCATATCACCTTCGTTACTTAAACTCAACTTCCACTGAAGCATAGTCCAAATATCTCTTTTATAGTCAATACTTTGATCATGCAAAAAACCATAAAGCAGATAAAACCAAAACCGCCACTCAGACTTTTTTATATCAGCAGGTTCACGTCTAACGGCTCTATTTAGTTGGCGAGTAAAGTCGTCAAAATCATCTTGATCGGTCAAGTTAAGGTCCCCTGCAATACGTTCGCAAAAATTGGTCACGATATGTTGTTCAACTCGTTGTGGAACTTCATAAAGCTCTTTCCACACATTAATTTTTGAAGTAATAGCGGCAGAAGCATTTGGAAACGTAACGGGCGATGCCGATAGCGGTGACTCCCAATCACCGCCTATGAAATCATCAAGTTCTAAGAAATATGGGACTATAATTGCAGACAGGTAACAAGACTCTTGCGAGGGTGGCAATGGATAGAATGCTTTCCGTCGACCGCGGCGGTCATTGAGAGCATCTTTTGCCCCTTTGGCTTTACTATTACAAGTGTGGCAGGTAGGAATAAAGTTACCCGGATGTGCAGAGTAGATTGGGTACTTATCCTTACAAAGGATGTGATCGTAATCGGCACGCCAGTTATCATCAGCACTTAACTCAATACGGTCTTGAGACAACAACTCCGTACCACATATATAGCATAAAGAGGTATTTTGGTTAGCCTGTCTAAATGCGCCGTAGTGCTGATTTATTGAACTATCACTTTGCTTTCGAGTACTACTTAACTTCATTGTTTGAGTAAATAAGTAAGTAGTCAGAGATTTAAAAGCCTCGAACAATTCCCTATCTTCTAATACCGGGAGCTGGACATTAAGGTTATCAAAATATCCGGCAATATCCTGCCCAGTTAAAACCAGATCATATAAGGCTTGCCTGTCACCGATGCCTGCCGGTAGTTCATTCCAAAGAACCTGAAATTTTTCTCTAGTCTTCTCATTAGTCCAACAAACACTTCTAATGTCTTCACCATCGAAGTGATACTCAGAAAAAAGGTTCTCATCAAATACACGAGTATGGATTGATGAATGAAGGAAATGTAGAAGCTCATTATTAAGTACTTCGAACACTGCACATTGAGGGGTATTAGGGTCAAGAGGGAATAACATCAGCTTTGCAACTTCCTTAGTAAATAAGCTTTTTCCATCGAATCACCTAGGTTGCTCTCTATCCATCTCCTTGCTTCTTGAATAGAAGCTTGATGATCATCTTTTGGAAGATGTTCTTTTACTGCTTCAACAACTGTTTGTGATATCAGAGAGCGTAAACCAAAGTGTTGCTTTATAAGCACGTCAAAGGAAGAACCATAAGTCTGCGTTCCAATTGGCTCCATTAAAATCTTGCCATGCTCATCACGCTCGAAAAACAGGATATCTTCTTTTTTCAAAGAGGAAATCATGAATGGCGAATGAGTAGAAACAAACACCTGAGAATTGTACTCCTGAGTGCCTAAAGCCTTGCTAAGATAGTGATGAAAATATGTTCTCCATGAAGGATTCAGATGAGTTTCTGGTTCATCAAATAAAAAGATCGCTTGCTCATCTCTAAAGACCACAGAAGTAGCAATGATTTGTATTAACTGGCTTTCTCCATCAGATAAATCGTCAAAATTAACCATCCGGTTATCGGATCCAGATAAATACAGCTTAATTACCGACAATGGTAATTTTGTTTTTAAAGGTTTTTTTAACGTTTCAAAGAAGTTATCACTTAACAACCTCTGTCGGGATACTCGTTGCCAATTTTTAATACCCAAAAGCTGTAACTTAAGCAAACGGAAAAACAGTACTCGAGGATCTCCATAATTATCTTCTTTAAGCTGACTAACCAAAGAAACATCTGTTAGATCTAACTCAATTTCGCCAGATAAGTAATCAAGTTCATAAGTATCATACTCCTCGGGAGTACTAGGCTTACCAATTCCTTTAAATTTATTCGTTCCTGCGACTCGAAGAAGCATTTTAATATCTTTAATAACATCTTCCTCGATGATTCCAACACTAAAATCATACTGCAAAACTAATTTATTAGGCTTATAAAAAGACAGTTCTTCCAATATGTTATCTATATTTTTTGTGGAAAAAACAGATAAACAAGCCAGCATGATACCAACGCAATCATAATCGAGGAACACCATGTTACTGATGGGAGTATCCGACTCTAAGATTTCATGTTCAGGGAAGAAATAATCAGAAAAACTACTATCAGGCTCTCTTAAACTGAAAATATGTGGGTACCTCGATAAGTATGACCGATTTATTTCAGCTCTGAGGGCACCTCCCTCGACATTTTCAAGAGCTTTCCTACGGCGATGTCTCACCCGCATAATCTCATAAAATTGCACAGCATTTTTCATAAAACTACGCTGTAAATTTTCATTCAAACCAGACGCATACCCAACCACATATGGCAATCGAATTTTGTCTATATCCAGAGAGTCATCTTCACCATCCGTCACTATATAACACTGTGGTTTTTTACTATCGATATCCAAAACAATTCGATAGGTAAGAGTTTCTGTTGTTGCAAAAGACCATGAAGAGAAGTTTGTTTTGGAGAAGTTAGACCCAACATCCACTTTGATTTGATAAATCAGTTCAAACCCAAACCCTAAGGAAGTTCTTACTTTAAAATCTTCTCGTTGTACTCTTTCCAAAAAAGCAAAAATTTCAGCAATTAATTCAAGTAACTGCGACTTTCCTGAACCATTAAGCCCAATCAGAGCTAGTATGTTGCCTTGCGTCTGGCTGAAATTAAAACTCTGATTAGCTAGTCCTTTATACTCACCATCCAAAGTTAAAGATATTAACTTCATTTTTGCAATTTCCTTCTATTTAGGATTGATATCACGACTATTCATCCGTCGAGGTATACCCTTGTTTTGGTGAGTTAGGCTTGTGAGGAAAAGCCATTTTTAGTCGTCCGTCAGAGACCATAGTCTTCAAATAGTTTTGCCGTAAACTTTGAGGTTTACGATCTAATAGCATTTCCAATACAGAGACGGATATATAATGCTCTCGACATAACTCAGTAATCAGAAACTTCATTGTCTCTGTATCTAATCGGTGCTGCTCTCTAGCTGGAGCACCTAAAGCGTTAAGTTGTTGTCGGAAAACCTCACTTAATGCTTCCAGACTATCAATAAATGGCTTATCGATTAATGCACTGATAAACCTACCTTTGCTGTCTCTAACATCACTAGTATCATCAGTGTTATTGTCGCTATGCGTTAAGTTATTAACTTTATGCGTTAAGCTGTCGACGTTATGCGTTAAGTTACTTGTTGGGGTTAACGCATTAGAAAAAACATCTTCAGGTGATGGAGGCTCCATTCCAGGTAAACTATACGATTTATCTCTTTTTTCTCCGCTTGCTACTAGAAAACCTTTATCAACAAGGCGAGGTAACGTTAAAGTGACGTCTCGTGAATGTTTACTGGTTAACTGGCAAGCACGCTCATGGTTAACCCAGCCTTCAATTGCTGCCGTTACAACGATCATTTGCTCAAGCTCATTCAGTGAATAGAAGCTATTACCAAACATCACTGCTAGCAGTTGAGTTACTTCTTCAGGGATAAGACTAGCCGTAGATAGCTCTAATAATGTTTGCTCTGATGGCTCATATTTTTCATACAGTTTCGGAGTTCGCCATTTAGCCCACTCCCAGCCACTATATATCTTAGGGATACCAGAACCCGCTCGTTCTCCCGCACCAATCATCAGAAACATCTGATGCATTCGGCGGTTACGACAATCACTTTCTCCGCCTTTCACTGCTATTTCAGGGGGAACGCGCATCAACCCAGGATTACGGAAACCAAACAAGTCAGGGCGTTTAACAATCAGGATAGAGCTACGTCCGGTGTAATCAGCATGAACGAGAGTGTTAACTAATGCTTCGCGGATAGCCTCATGAGCTTTTGAATCATCTAAGCGAATACCATCTTGAAGCTCAAATGGCACCTTTAAGTCAGTAACTAATTTCCGGTAGGTACGTCGATAGAAATCAAAGACATTTCCAGACCAAGAGCCATCGGGATAGAGACGGTCAATCCAGCGTTCAACACTGGCTTCATCTCGTTCTCTGTAATCAACAAAGTAATTGGGAACTGCATCCTGAATTGCATCCCAAGTGCCAAACATTAACACTCCCGCTAAAGTAATGCCTTCAACACCAGCCTGACGGTCTTTACGCCATCCACCCAGCTTTTTAAACAATTCAAACAGGTCTAATTCCAACCACGGATGTTGAGGCTTTGCTACAGCAAATAGGTTCTTGTATGCCTTCAAGCTATCCATATCGATATCAGTAAAATCAAAGCCGGTGAGAATCTTATCGTCCCGGCTATCCTCAACCTGTTCAGCCATCATCCGCTTAACCTGTTCCTCACTACAACGGTGGTCCCCCTCATGAAGGCGAGTGTACGTTTCCTTCATTGGCTGATTTTTCAGATAAACAGGCTTTTGGTCACGGCGTGCGGCCGGTATTTCTATCACTAATAAAGATTTGCCATCAATGGTAGCAACTTGAACGTTATCATCAGTCAGCAAATTCATATTTACCTTGGCGTTGTTACCTGCAATATCAAAAAGTTGCTTGCGAACCACCTCTATTGCTTCAATCCCAGCTAAGGTTAGTTGCCCTTTTTTCTCTCGAACACCAAGAACCACATAGCCGCCTCGAGAGTTCGCCATTGCACTGTACGTTGGCCAAAAATCATCTGGTAATTTACCTTTGCCATCTTGCCCTTGAGCTAACTTAAATTCTAACTCTGCTGACTCAGACAAGGTTTGAAGATCTACTAAATCCTGTATTTGAAACATATCGTTATCGCTTATCACCTGATGTTTTTACGAAGCTATTGTACGAACTCCAGATCTGAAAATGCATTTTTCCTAAATAAGAACCCTAACTATTGCTTTTTTGACTTAGCCGCTGCACGCTCTGCTTTAATCTTTCTCAGCAATGCTTCAGCTGAATTATCCGCCGAGATTAGTTCAGGGTTATCTTTACGCCATTGCTCGGTTAGTTCACCTCTGAATGCTTTGGCGAGAATAGACTGAGTGAGATTATTGATACGCTCTAATGCTTGATTAACCAGCTGTTCGGTTATATCAGCACCAGCAAAAAGCTTATTCACTCTTCTAACAATTTCATCAGCTTCTATAGAGGAACTTGGTTTAGCAAACTCAACATCTTTTATGTTCTGTAAATTTAGTCCTGGTTTACCACCACCATATGCCATCGCGTTGAGTTGTTTTCTTCCCGCATTTAGGGCTTTCAGAACAAGCTCAAAGAAAGCTGAATTTTCGGGGGATTTCAGTCTGATTAATGCTACATGTTGACTAATATATGCATCATCTAAATTAGTTTTTAGACGTGCACATTTCGTGACATTTGCCCCTGTAATCGTTACCAACAAATCATTTATTTGAACCTTCGTCCTTTGGCCCTCGATTTTATCAGGTAGCTGCACATATGCCGCATTTTGGATATTTAGCTCATCTGAATTTATATCCTGTGAGCGAATAAATAAAGCCCCAGAATCAGAATAATATTTAGCCCATCCACGAGAACCACTCGTTACATATTCAGACTCATTCCCGATAGAGCTATTAAGCCAAGATGCAGGAACCGTATAGCCGCAAAACTCAACATATTTTTCGTGCAGGCCTCTCCAATCCTCCGTCAACTTCCCGCTAACAGCGGCAGCCAGCACCGATTGACGAAATTGTTTCAGTGTTTCTAAAGTACTTTCAAGGCGAGCTTTGGTGGTTTCAACCTGAGCAAGTAAGGTATCGAGTTTTTCTGCAATAACTTTTTGTTCGGCTAGAGGGGGAAAAGGAACTTCAAAAGTAGCTACTTTTTTAGGTTGCGCTCTTGTTAGCGACCCTCCCACACCGGTGACATCAGCGCATAACATTGTTCTAAAATTTTCTGACCTAAAATACCAAGTCAAGAAATTACTATGGACGTTACTTTGGCGTATAACAATCCATTCAGAAGAAGCTATCTGCTTTAAACTATTGGAATGAGGAATACACCATACCCTGTTAATCCTTGGATTGATTTTGCAAACCAATACATCATCACAGTTTACAAATTGCTTGCTCGACCCAATGTCTTCGGCCTTCAATACTTCAGGTCTTCCTTCAGGGAAAATTGGAACGCTAAATAGTTCAAAAACATCACCCTGATGGTTTTTAGGCTGCATACTAGATGGCTTATAGTCGTTAATTTCTGATACAGTAGCTTTAATCCAAGCATCAGGTAATTTTGTAGGGGCCATTAATTTGCTCCTTTCAACGAAGCAAGTAAGCCATCTAGCTCACTCAATGCAACCTTTAATTCTTCTTTTGCCTCACTTGCCAATACACTTGGCTCCGGTAAACTTGAAGCGTCAACACTGTTTTTATCTTTTAACCAACTGATATCGAGTGAATCATCCTTAACTTCACTAATCCATTTGCGACTAAAACAGCGCCAACGGCTGTGCGCTAAATTATTATCAACATTTTGATTTTCTTCACTAGCTGACTTATCGACTTCAATTTCAAAAGCATCAAACGACCATTCACCCTCTTGACGGGGGCTTTGACCATTTGGATCGTCTCCATATACTTTTTCAAATGGTGCGAGATGTGAGTCATTAAATGGATTACGCTTACCGAAGTTATCCATGTTGGTACGTAAGTCATAAACCCAGACATTTTCAGTACAGCCATCTTCCTGTAACATGTTGTTTTTGCTACCTTTCGTGAAAAACAATACGTTGGTTTTCACACCTTGAGCGTAAAATATACCTGTTGGTAAACGCAGAATAGTATGAAGGTTACATTTGTTCATTAAATCACGACGAACATCCGTACCTACACCCGATTCAAATAAGACGTTATCGGGTAATACCACGGCGGCTCGACCGCCAGGCTTTAAATTGCGATAGATGTGCTGCAGGAACGCCAGTTGTTTGTTGCTGGTCGGATAGGTCAAATCATCACGAGTGATAGATGCCTCGCCACCTTTACTCGTACCAAATGGCGGGTTGGCGAGAATCACATCGGCTCTTTCGAGGCTTGCACCCACTTGCCCTAAAGCATTGCCTAAATGCACCACACCTTCATCATCACCTTCCATACCATGCAGCAAACAGTTCATTAATGCTAAACGGCGCGTAGAAGGAACCAGTTCAACACCAACAAAGGCTTTATCTTTTTGAAAACGTAACTCTTGATGAGTCAGATCAAAATAATCATCGGTTTGTTCACGAATGTAGCGATCGGCTGCGATTAAGAACCCTGCAGTACCCGCCGCAGGATCTTGAATCTTTTCACCTTTTTGAGGTTTGATACAACGCACCATCGAATCAATTAAATCACGAGGAGTAAAGTATTGCCCTGCACCGGATTTGGTTTCATTGGCGTTCTTCTGTAATAAACCTTCATACAGGTTACCTAAACCGTCTTTTTGCGCACTGAACCAGTCAATTTGATCCAGAGACTTAATCAACTGCTCTAAGTGGCGAGGTTCACGCAGGCGAGTCTGAGCATCTGCATAAATAGCACGAATCAGTGGGTCATTATGGATTTCCACTTCTTTAGTTGAACCTGGATTTTCAGGATCCGCTTCAACTCTCTTACCCGTAGATAGTGCAAGTAAGATAGCTCGATAATCATTCAGTAAATTGATGCCAGATTTGGTATTCAAATCCGTCCACTGACAACCTTGCGGCAAGGTGTATTTATCTAATACCTTAGCTTCTGTGTTCTCATGAACCATTTTAATAAATAGCAATAGAACCAATTCTGTTACATAGTCAGAATAGTTAATACCGTCATCACGCAGTACATCACATAGGTTCCAGAGTTTTTGAACGATATTATCGTTAGTCATTCTATTTCCTGATTTTTGGTTTGCATGGCAAGATGCCATGACAATTCGTTGTTAATTTGCTGCTTGTGCTGGCCACATAGCATCATTTAGCTCAGATAATACGTCATCCAGCTTGTTGACTAAAACCTTATCGAGCTGTTTAGCGCCGCCTTTTTCAGCAAACCGTTCATTGACATACTCACGATCAACGATCACCTCATGCACCAGTTGCTTAGCCAAACGTTCAAGCCACTTCCTCTGATTTGGGGTCCATTTATGGCTACTATAAATACGGTCCATTGCCTGCATCACGCGCTGCTCAAATGGCACTAATGGCTCACCTAATGCCGCTCGACGAATGTGCCCAAGAATACTCGCTGCAATATCTTGATTCGTTTCCTCTCGAATCGCAGCTCGCAGTTTCGCTTCTGAATAACCTTCACCATCAAGCAACAACTTCACTTCTTGAAGCTGTTCTCGGGTTAAATCTCTTGGCTTATTGACAATGACAGCTAATGCCGCCGATTGGTTAAGCTGTCGCTTAATAAACTGCTCGAAGTCTTCTAAGTAATCCCCAGGACGTTTATTAGCACCATAATCCTGCCGACGATCTCGTATTTCATCTTCATGATTAGAGAGCACTGGCTTTCTTTCACTACCAATTAACGTCACCACTTCTTCCAACTGGCTGAGTAACCCTGAATGCTGCTGAACAAACTGAGATGCCTGCTGAGGACCTAGCTGATGCAAATGCTTATGCAACAACTTGGGCTCCACTCCCCAAAGCGTCTGTAGCTCATTCAGTTTCTCTCGAAGCTCTGGTTTAGCATCAGCCTTTTTCTCAGCTTTTCGCAGTACACGCATCACTTTCTGAGTTAACTGGCTCAACACCGCGTCCGCTTGCGACTCACCTTGTTGGTCTCCGGGACTACTTAGCGCCTGCTCTAACTTCTCAGGGTCAACCAGTTCATCAACAAGCTGTTCAATAGTGATACTGGGGTCTTTTACCAAGGGCTTCATGGTATTGACTTCGCTCAGCGCAGCATAAATATCAACGGGGTCATAAATGCGGAAAACCGTCTTACCGATGTCATCGCATCGACGTGTTGCACGGCCAATCATTTGCTCGTAAAGAATGCGTGATTTTACCCGACGTAAGAACACAAGATTACAGATTTTGGGTACATCAATACCTGTTGTAAGTAAATCCACCGTGATTGCAATGTTCGGATAAGTTTCATTTTTATATTTGCGAATCAACTGATCCACTTTGTCACTTTTCCCAGTAATTTTCTCTACTGCTGCCTGGTTGTATTCATCTTCATACAAGTCTTTAAATGCCTCATCTAAAAGGCGCTTAACCATATCTGCATGCAGATCTGTGGCACAAAAAATGAGTGTTTTCTCTTCACCGAAAGGGTCAAGTTCTTCAACAAGTTGCTCACAGATCACTCGATTGAAGTTCTCATTGATTACTCTGCGGTTAAAGGCATCTACCTCAAACTGCATTTCATCTTCCAGTTCAGCTGATTCTACTTCGCCTGTTTGAGTATTAATTGCTGAGACTTTATCGCCCTTGTCGAAATGAATGCCTTTTTGAGTCAATAAAGTTTCATATCGTACTGGAGGTTCATGGTCGATAAGCCAATCAGCTGCAACGGCTTCTCTGTATGAGTAGGTGTAAACAGGCTTACCAAAGATTTCACTGGTATGTTTAGCAGGAGTCGCTGTTAGGCCAACTTTAACCGCATCAAAATAATCGAGTACACGACGATAACTAGAAAGATACTGACCAGCATCACGAGTTGCTAATTCACCTTCAGTCATCTCTTGATCCAAGGTATAACCACGGTGAGCTTCATCAACAATAATGCAGTCAAACTCATCAATGGCTGGTGGGGTATCCGACATAAAAATGCGCTTAACCATTGCCTGAACTGTTGCTACTTGAACTCGGGTTTCCGCTTCAGCAGCCATATCGCCCAACTCGGCAATGTTATAGATTTTTGATAGCGTCTGGTTTTGCTCCAACGGCATCTCTTTAAAGGTGTCAGTCGCCTGATCACCTAACGCAGTGCGGTCAACCAAAAACAGGATTCGTTTGAAGCGTTCAGATTTTAAAAATCGGTACATTAAGCCGACGATAGTGCGTGTCTTACCGGTACCAGTCGCCATTGCAAGCAATGCTGTTCGAATATCTTTTGCTAGCGTGCTTTCTACTGCATGAATGGCTTTTTCCTGATAATCCCGCAGTTTGAGATAGCTAAATCCCTCTTGCTGTAGTTTACGTTCGGCAATTTCTTTATTTCGCTTAAGTAAATCAATAAGGCCATCTGGTGTATGGAACTCTTGTAAGGCTCTTTTGGTATTGCTTGGTTTGCGAACATCCCTAAACCACTTGCCAGATTGTTCTGCTAACTGAGGAATATATGGACGCCCATTGCAGGAATAGACAAATGGCACCTTGTAGTGGCCTTCATCCTCATCGGGCCATGCAATAGTAAGCCCTTCGAATTCCCAAGCACCAATCATTGAAGAATCGACCTGGAATCCTCGACTATAACGTTCTGCCTGAGTAATTTTTCCGGCTACATTGGTGTTTTCTTTTTTTGCTTCAACCACAGCAATAGGTGTCAACCCAAGGAACAATACATAATCAGCTCGACCACTCTCGCCATTATGTTTAGTGGGCCATTCTGCAATTGCCTTATTTATGCCTTTTTCAGGTCGAGTGCCATTTTTGTAAGTTAGCTCCTGACTGTCTGCAGTCCAGCCTGATTCTATCAACTGTTGATCAATAAGGATGCGTGTGAGTTCTTCACTCAACACTATTTGTTGACTGGCTTTACGAGTTTTATTACTGACTTGTTGCCTCTGAGTAGCTGTGTCTTTTTCATCTTGCTGCTCAAGTTGCTGCTGCAAAGCCTGAAGCTTCGCTTCGTATTCTTTCTTTTGTTTGATTAGCGCGCTTTCATGCTCAGCGGCTAAGTCAGCAAGCTGCTTAGATTCTTCATCCATCGCAAGCGCTAAAGCTTCATACTCCGCTTTTTCTTGTGCGATAAGATCATGCAATTGTTTACTGGAATCGAGTTCAACATTAGCTTGTGTAAGATCGGACTTAAGCTTCTCAATTTCTGATTGAAATTGGCGTAATTGATTACTCGGGTCCTGTGGTGGAACAAACGCCCCTGGTTTGAATTGAGTGCCTTGTTTACCGAAAGATTGGTGAAACCATATGGACAGCGCTCGAGCTAATTTCAGTCCATCTAAGGCTTCTTTATGCTGTGTTTTGAACTGATGGGTTGCTTTGTTGCCCTCAATACGAAGAGTATGGAATAGCTCTTTAACGACGGGTTCAAATTTCAGTTCACGGTTGAGACGATAGATCAGGTCGGCTTGTGTAGTTTTATCATCGAACTCGACACCAACCAAAACGGCAATATGTTGGGCAATCGCTTCTCCAAGTTGACGAAGCTTAATCAACGTTGTGTTGGGGTCACTAGAGAAAGCTCGCTCAGCACCTATCGCCAACTCAAGAAACAACGGGTCATGTTCTGCTAAAAAAGAAAAATTGCTCGTGCTCTTAATATCCATATATCAATCCGTTAACCAGCGTTATCGGTCAATATTAACACGAATCGATATATGTAAAAGGTAGCTTATACACAGTAGCTAATTAACTCATAGTAATGCATAAGTTATCCAACGAATTAAAAGCAATGTATTCAAACACAAAAACCTAACCAAGCTTTGCCCTAGCTCTAGCTTTCTCTCTAGCTTGAAGTTTTTCAGAAATTTGTTGGTACAGCCTAGCTTCTTCGTTTTCTCTATCAGTGATAGATATAGCTAGCGCGTAACTTTCTTTCTCTTTTACTTGGTTAGTTGCCCATGGTAAATCTTGACGTGTTACTACGAGGAACAACTTTCTTGGTTTATTGAATTGATTATAAGTCCAAGTGCTAGATTGAAGCGTACCTCGGCTTCTGTCGTCTTGGGTAAGATTTCTCTTAGAACTATCGCATTCAGGAATAGGTTTGATGGTTTTCTTATTGTCATTGTTAAATGACTCCGCAACCGCTTCTAATGAATCACCATGAACTAAGTGAAATTTAATCTTGGTTGCAAGATATTCTAATCGAGTCGTACGGACTGAGGGGCTGTAAGCAAGACTAACTGTAATCGTTCTGGTTGCTTTCCCTTTTCGAAAGTAATCATCAGGAATTGGCAACTCAAAAAACTGATGCTTATCGTTTTCAATTTCGTCTTCACTAATTAAAACCACATGCTCTTCGGATGACCTAAATAAGCTTTCCTCATCCACAATCCCATACCCTGCAACACGCTTTACGTGTTCCTTTTCCTTAAAAGAGGAAGATATTTCTTGAGTTACATGAGCATGATTAGCCAAAAGAGCTCGAAGCAAGTTAGCAGACGAATCTGGGTAGTTATTTAAAATTCTTCCCGCTAAGTGAGTAATATATGGCGCTGAAAAGCTAGTCCCACTATATTCACTCAACAATGTATTTCCCTGTGGGCTATAGTTTAGCGTCACTACGCCAAGGTGTTTTGATATTGGCTTCCAACCTTTATCTTCTAATCGTGCCGATATTGCAAAATTTCCACCATGAGCGAGTAAGTCAGGCTTCAGCGGAGCTTTGTCACTTTGACTACTTCGGGAAAATGGAGAAATTTGGCCTTCATTCGCTACATGCAGCTCATTGATATCACCTTGCTGCTGAAAGCGACGCTCATTATAAGTAGCAGTATGTTTAGCATAAGCTCCTACAGTTATTACATTCACTGCCGGGGCGGGATCTATTAATGCAGCATCATCAGATAGAAGATAATGCGGATAATCTTCTCGCCAGTTATTTATCCTCTCAGAGCCGCTAAAATTTCCTGCTGACACAACAATTAATATATCAAGATCCCGAGCCAGTTCATCTAAGATAACGGCCATACCTGATACATGAGTATGTTGGTACGGAGCGTTCTGGTTACCAAGGGATAAATTAAAAATTCGACATCCATACTCACTATGAAAATACGTGATAGCATCAATCAATGTTGTTTCAATAGTTTTTGTATCAAACTCAGTTTCCCCATATTGGTTTTTAGTCAGCACTTTTCCGCTAAAAAGCCACAGCTCTCGAGTCCAGTCATTCGCTTCTATGCGCTCTTCCAAATCACCAAACAAAGCAACACCAGCCACTGCTGTTCCGTGTCCGACATAATCAAATTCATCTTCACCTTCAATAAAACTCTGGGCATCACCAACAGCACCTTGCAGCAGGACATGGTTAGCATTGATACCACTATCCAATACGCAAATTTTGCTTGCTGATTCGGTTAGGTTGTTAAGTTTAGGAGGAAGAATGTTCATATCGACATTCAATTGGGAAAAATCTACTCCTGTTTTAGGTGGTAGATCTACTTGACGTATATCTTTGTGCAGCAATAAGTCTTGAGCTTGCTTTAAATTAACATTAACACGGAACATCACTAAGCTGTCTCGGTTAACCTTATCTAAACACTGAATGCTCTCAGAAGATAACCACGATACAAAGTCGTCAACAACACTATTCCGCTCTGCGCTACCCACATAGCCCAATGGCCATAACTCAACATCGACTCGGAAGGTATCCTCAGAAGGGAATCCAAAATGTTTTACTGCCCAGCTTTTTCTATCTTCAGCACTCCAAGCATCAATTTTATCAATAGCAAATAACAAGCTCGCGTATGTAACGTGTTCACCATCAACAAGCTTAGATAGGCGTTCGTTAAATTCATGTAGTTGCTGTTCATCAGCAAAAGCAATGTAAATCGTTTGATCTTCTTGACCGACAATGGAAATACCGTGCTTTGTAATTTCTTCAAAGCTCATTTTCTCAATCAATTTTATTTGAATAAGATTACGAGATTCACTGCCACCCAGTTGTGATGATATGACCTTTTGGAAGGTTGCTATTTGTTCCTGTAG
This sequence comes from Vibrio rumoiensis, assembly GCF_002218045.2. Classification (NCBI taxonomy): domain Bacteria; kingdom Pseudomonadati; phylum Pseudomonadota; class Gammaproteobacteria; order Vibrionales; family Vibrionaceae; genus Vibrio; species Vibrio rumoiensis. Next base: position 187,617 of record NZ_AP018685.1, on the reverse strand, counting down.
ATTCTTAGCATGCTCTTTAGGGTTATCACGCTCAATTACGGAACCGAAACCATTACGAGATCTTCGTGGAGTTAACGGTACTTCTTTGGAAAAAGAAAGGTGAGGATAAGCTCCTGCCATGCTACATTCCTTTGCTTATGGTTCTCATTTAATTCGACTTTCCAGTTCTAATGCACTTTTTAGCATCCTGATGGTTAAGAACTCTTTTTGTTTTAAAATCATACGTTTTACTGCACGTCTTATTATACGTTCAATGATTGCAGGTGATTTCCCATCAAAAATAGTGTGAAGTTCCGGAGTGTCTAAATCAAACTCTCTCCTCACACCACGTAATTTGAGTTGTAATAAATTTTGAAGTTGGGATTGCTCTAATACAGGAAACTCTACGATCTCATCAAATCGACGCCAAATAGCACTATCAAGTATCTGCTCATGGTTAGTAGCAGCAATGATAATACTTTTTCCATCATATGAGTCCATCATTTGAAGAACAGCATTTACAACCCGTCTTAGCTCTCCATGTTCAGATCCATCATCACGCTCTTTTCCTAAAGCATCAAATTCATCAAAAAGAACAATCAGTCTATGCTTGGATATAAAATCAAAGACCTTACGTAAATTTGCGGCTGTTTCACCAAGAAATGAAGAAACTAGAGAATCCAAGCGAACAATAACGAGTGGTCGATCTAGCTCATAGGCCATAGCTTCTGCAGATAAAGTTTTACCGCAGCCTGGAGGACCAAAAAAGAGAATCTTTTCCGCTGGCATCATTCCATAGCTTCTGAGAACATCCTCACGACGATGTTCCTCAAGTACATTTTCAATAATCTCTAACGTACTCTGATTTAGAACCAGCTCTTCTATAGAACGATTGGCCTGTCTAATATCAACTAACGCAACACCACTTTCTTTATCTGTCGGGGCTTCTGGTAAAATATTATGAGCCGTCGTGTTCGGTGTAGCTCTATCCCCATAGAGGATACGCTCTAAGTCATTTGCTAATAAGTTATGCTGCTTTTGGCGCTCTTCTTTTATCAATTGCTCTGTAGCACATCTAAAGGCTGTAGGATCGCCGGAAGCACCTGATTGAACAAGTAATCTCAACAATTTTCCACTAGCCATACATCCCCCAATCACTTTCGCTTACTCATAAAATAAGCAATTGACAAACAAAAAACACTTACAATAATAACCTAAACACATATGCCTTAGGTGAGAAGATAATCAGATTTTTGCTCCATACCAACCACATGATAGATACAGTGCCAAAAACGGACAATATTAACATGAAAGAGGTTAAAACCTAGCCACATTCCAAGCTTTTAACACAGATATCCTAGCAACAACTATTTTCTCAAGTTAATCCATTGATAATAAGCTTGTAGGGTTAAAGGAAGATTCTCTTTCTTCGCAGTTAACCAACCATGAGAGCCAAGCTCACGATCTAGTTGAGTTCGCGAAATTGCATAGCCAGCCTTATCCATAATTTGAACAACGCGCTGCGCCAATTCTTTATCTCTTTCACCCCAATCAACTCTATCAACATGTTGGGTTTTCAGTGGATTCGGAAGATGTTGCTCCAACCAATCTGGATTATGTAAGTACAACCAGAAAAATGCTGCTTCACATTCTTCCTTAACACTCTGTCTCATTCTTTGAGGATACTGCTGAACATACCGTAAAATTTGATATTGATAACGCCTTCTTTTCGAGTCCGCTTTGCATTTTTTTCTCCACTCCACTAACCCCTCAACCGAAGAAATAATCATTTCTACGCTTCCTGAAGATATTCCTAGTTGCTGAGCAATAGCGGCTCGATGTTTTCCCTTGAATGCCATTTTGGAAATCTTATCTTTAACACTATTAGTTATTTTATAGGGCTTCAGATTTACTGGAATATGATGCTTAAGAGCGATAGCCTTAACGTAACATCGGCTTTTACCGATATCACGACCAACCTGTGCCATTGAAGCCCCCTGTTGCAACAAATCACAACAACGAGCTTCTACTTCACAAAAATCACGTTCTCTTATCTCTGTCGATATATATTGTGTCTGTGAGTCTTCGTTAACATAGCCTTGAGCAAGGAAAAACTCGAGTAACAGGTGCTTAAATGGATGAGCCTGATATGAGCTATTAAGCAATGATTCCACATACCTAAAATCTTGATTTGACGTTATGCGAAGAGGATTATTGGGGAGAAGAATTTGTACAGACAAGCCATAAAGTGCAGCCATTAACTCAATTCGTTTTACTCTACCATTATTTGTTACAAGCCCTTTATTAGCCAACTGAAATATGTATTTTTTCGTATCTTGATTATACAAAGGGTGGGATTGAATAGAGCGCAATTTTCTCTCTGCAAATTGCGCGAACTCTATCGCTAATGGTTCGCATTTGTTCTGACAGCGATTAGGAGTAGGTAAAAAGTTCTCACTAAGATGCTCTCGATCATTAAGGGTATAATATGACAACCAGACACCGTGCTTCGAACAAACATCCACTCCAGGAATTTGATGTAGGCAATGCCAATAAGCTACCCCTATATTCTGTATATCATCTATACAACACAACGGGCAAAACTTAACGGCCAATGGCTCAGTCTCTCTGAAAGTCGATAGCTGGCAAGCTCTGATTAGTTCATGAGTTTTTATAGAAGAATTACAAATTGTTTGTTGGTAGCGTGGCAAATAATGAGCAAACCAAGGTCTTAACGTTTGCTTACGACACAGCTCCACAGCAGATTCACTAGTAAATGCGCTAATAGCTGTTAGATCTGCTGTAAGATAAGGGTGAATAACAGCTCGCCGGTTACCAACTAAGTCTTTTAAACACTGCTCTTTAAGAGTTCCAGATAAAGAAAGATATCGGACAACACGACTAAAAAGGGTTTCATCTGGCAATGCGTCCGGCAAATGCATAATGAACCTTTTCCGTTAATCAATTTATTGAACTATAGGATAGTTCTGATAAAGGATCGTCTAACAAAACCTTTCGCTTTCTCAAATATTGAATAGGGTCATCAACTTCCGCAGCTTGTTGAAACAGGTTCGGGTCATTGATTCTGCTTGATAAATCTACTGCACCTAACAATTCCATAACCTGAGAAGCAAACTCTGGATGTTGGGGTTTAGTTATATCACCAGTTTTATCGACTATTTTTATCGCCAATTTATTTGTATTTAGAGTATTACGCTGCTTACCTTTAGGCAGAGAAACGATAGTGCTTTTCAGCGCATTGACTTCATCGGTTTGCCTTGAAAGCCCACAAGCAACAGTATTACCAGCCCTTAATGAAGCAGAGGTAAGACGTTCGTCATCAGATCCAATAACTAACCGTTGAGCCTCTCGGTATGTGCGGCTTGCCATATCAATATTACCAACCGAAAGCGAATGAAGAACATCATTAAGTTCTTCTGTGAGCTCTGTATAAACATTTGTCCATTGGTATTGCCAAAGCTGTTCTATAAATGCATTCCATGAAACACTGTCCCTTGCCAAGACAGACATAGTATGGTGGTAACCACTTTCGGCTCGACGGGCAGCTTTGAGCTCCTTGATAAGAGACTGATCAAATGGAGGGTTTGCAACAAAGAAAAGTGGTACGCCTAGCTTGTTCACCAATCTATGCAAAAACTTTAATAAATTGTTCTCACCACCTGTTCTTTTGAATTTGAGGTTCTGCATTTCATCAATAACTAACATGCCTAGAAAACTAGACTTGATACACCGTTCTAGCTGTCGAATTAAAGCACCTATCGTTCCTGCAGGCTTAGTTTTTTCACGATCAAGTGTGAGGTCTAACGTTGATAATATTTCTTCACACAAATCCCTAACGCTTGAGTTGCTAGGACAGTCAACTTTTATCCAGACCACTTGTTTTCTTATTTCTAGTTGCTGACCTTGATAGGACTCATGAATAATAACATTTGGGAAGTAACCCAGAATTTGTTCAATCATCGAGGTTTTGCCTACACCGCTTTCACCAATAAGAGTAAGCCCATCTCCTTTAGGTTGAAAAAAGCCTGTTCGAGGTTCTATGTCAGGTCTTTCATCAACTAAATAATGTAGGTACTGTGCAGTGGTAGGGCTAAGTGGATTCTTGGCTGAATAACCCTTTTTGATAGACCTCTCTACTGCTCTAAAACATGCTTCATAATCAGTCAGTGGTTGCCTAATTTCTTCAATACGATTTAGATACTCATCGCGAACCAATGGATCAGGGTGATCAGCAATTTCTTCTGAGTAGTCAGGGTAATTACTAAAATCCTCCATGACACTTTCCCATGATTTCTTAGTTGGGAGTGCTTCTATAAGCGGATTGCCTTGATGCTCAGGTAAAATTGCCTTTTTATATACAGCAGGCTCAACTCTCATGACCCACCTCCATTGGTTCTTCTTTTTCTACCTTTTGGTAACGGAATAATTTTATTACCTAAAGGGAAAGAATCAGGGCTATTATTAGTAAATGAAGTCTCAGAATCTGGTGCAATTATATTTGTTGTAGCTTCTAATTCTTCCTTTCGGCGCTGACGGGTGTTGCTCGTTTTATCTTTAAAAGAAACATTTTCAGCATCTTTATTTCTATGCTTCGCTTGCCGAGTTACTTCCTGACGATGCTTATGATCATCAATTGAGGTCTTCGTTATTGGTGTTAACTCTTTCTTAGTATCGAGCCAATCCTGAATAAACTCCGATTCATACATAGACTTATCACCCAACATACGACTTCGAGGTAACAAATTACACTTAATGAATTCTCTGTTTTTATCTAAGCGAACATAAATATAATTTGTTGTATTTTCATCAATTCGAGCTTCAAGTCTCCAGCGTCCTGACGACCTAGCGACAGATGCTAGATTACGCTCTTCAACTTCTGAACAAGAATAGTACATACCATTAAAATATATTCCGCTTCGAGTCATACTGACTTCAGCTGAAGGCAGCAATCTAGCTATAACTTCATCACTATTAGCAGATTGAAGTTGATGCTTATGTTTTGCTAGATGTACTTTCCAGTAGTTCAAAGGAGTCGGAGATAGGTTATTCTCTATAAGTAAAGGGCTAGAATAGGCTAAACCATCAAGAATTGAGCGATTGTGCTCTAGTACTGCTTTTATTATTTCTGTTGTAACTTCTTTTAGTGTGTAAATTGCGTCTTTTCTTGGATCTCGACTCCCTCGAACAACGTTCCCGCCTCTCGTTGTACCTAGTAATTCGTGAACAACCTCATTGTTAAGAGTATCAAATCGTTTTTCTACAACACCTTTACAATCAGGTCGGTACGGTGGCGTAAAAGATAGTTGTGTCATTGGTGCCAGAACTTTCTGTGGCTGTATGCCAATCATTTCTCCATTGTCGCAAACCAATTCTTTAGGTATATGAGCACAAGGCCACTCTGAATCAGCTATCTCCAAACCAAAGCTCTTACAGTAATCAGATTTAGAAAGGAAACTATTAGTTAATGCCTGGCGGGCAGCACGCCATGAAGCGTGGTATAGAGACACATGCATACCAACTATCATTCGACTCGCTCTGTCAGCCACTATGTAAATCGTCGGCCGCCCTAAAACATACTGAGATCCAAGTTCAGATACAATATGTACGTCAGCAACAGTTGCATCAATTTCAAAATGAACTCCAGGTAAGTAGCTTTGATCGGTAATACTACCGAGTACACTCCTTTTATTTCTGAGATATTCGTTTTCCGATGTTCGTTGCTTGATTATCTGTTCTTTACTGAATAACTTTGTGGACCAGTAACTAAACTGCTTTTTAGTTGGTATCAACGGATACCTGCCACATGCCTCAGCCAAGCTTATCTCTTTTGAATAACTATCTTTGAGCAAATTTTTATAAGTTTTTGCTAGCGTCAACCCTGACTCTTTGAGGTAATACTTCCGTAACGCTTTTTTGAATTTTTTCTTATCATCATCACTAACAATAAACTTAGCCGCTCTATCAAAAGCGGTGGTTCTTGGTTGTTTGGGCGCCCCCAAAGGTTTTGTTGTTGGGATTCGGTCTCTCCCAGCACCTCCACTTTTAGAAAAGGCAGGTAACAAAGCCATTTTGTCCTGACCATTTCTCCAATATAGGGTAAGCAATCTAGCTAAAGATTTACGGTCGACACTAATTTCTTTTGCATATTCAGCAAGCTGAGGGGAGCGTTTTTTGGTTGCATAATCAAAGACAAAGGATCTGTCGAATACAATACCTTTGATGAAACCATAGTTTTTATCTCGACGACCAATGTGATCATCTGAAATATTTTCCTCATCAACAAGAAGATAACTCGGCAATTCATAATGTGCTTTTTGGGCTTTACGGCTAGAAAAAAGCTCAATAAAACTTTCTAGTGAAACTGCTATAGGCCTTACTGTTGCGGAAGTATCGTCTAACGAGAATAAAATAACAGATTCAACATCCTGAAAGATATCCAGCAAACGATAGAGTCCGTCTTTAAGCAACTCCGAATCATGTACGATCCAAACGCTGTTTCTAGGAAGCTCCATATCGCATACCTCCTTGATAATCAGCAACATACATCACATCAATAAGCCCTGATTCAGAAATATTTTTTGATAGATCTACCTCGATTAAGTGGTCGGCTATGAGGAAACGAACTAGCAACAAAGCATCATCATGGGAGGTAATATTCATTGAAATAAACTGATTACAAAGGTCTTCAATGAAGAATTGTCCAACATTTATTACTGAGAGGGCACAATCTAATTGCTCAAAAGAAAAACAGATCGGATTCTCACGAAAAGGGGATGATGTCCACTCAAGGTTGCTACTTTGGATCCTAGTTAATTCATTACCGGTAAAGTATCTAAACTTAACGCCAAGCAACTCCCAACATACTCGCTCGATATCTATCTTCTCAAGTACTCGGAGATCGCTAGAATTACCTTCAGGTTTGACTGAAACAGCGTTGTATATAATGCCTTCCGGAGTGTCTATCGTGAGCAACTGATCAGTTGTCATGATGATTGGCTCTTTCGTATGAGGATGGGTTGGGTGTTCAACACCAAGGATTTTAGCAACTTTCTGCGTAAAATTTAGAGGGAAAATAGGGAATTGCTCTCTGATATCAACCACACTGCGCGAAAACTCAGCGAGATGAAAGTGCTCACTTTCTATCGAAGACATCATATGGTGGTCCCTTTGAGACTTCCTACCATAAATTAGCGAACGTTTTCCTTCAGATTTTACGTCCTGAATTCTGAGCCAAGGCTTGTACTCAGAACCTTGACCAATTCCATATTTGTTTTTTAATGCTCGCTCAAAGTCTTTCAACGACTCCAGTTTACGCCCACGTCCCATACTCAATCCAATCATAGCTACCTACATTTATAATAGTAAGGTAAGTCACTACGGGCAAACTTTATTGTTTCAAAATCCTCTTACGGGCAAACTTTAGAGCTTACGGGTAAACTTTATTGTATCTACACACGTTTACACCCACTGCCCAGCAACAAAACCTGAGGCCCATGCCCACTGAAAGTTGTAGCCTCCGAGCCAGCCGCTGACGTCCATTACTTCACCGATAAAATACAACCCTTGAACGCTGTTACATTGCATGGTTTTTGATGAAAGATGCTTGGTATCCACGCCACCTAATGTGACTTCGGCGGTGCGATAACCTTCTGTGCCGTTCGGCAATACTTGCCAGTTTTGCAATTGTTGGTCAATCGCTTGTAGTTGATTTTGATTGAACTGTTTTAATGGTTTGTCTTCAAACATTTTGCGCTCAATCAGCACTTCGACTAAGCGCTTAGGCAGCACTTTTGCTAAGGTGTTTTTGAGGCTTTGATTCGGGTGTTTTTCACGAGATTGTGTCAACAGTTCGAATACATCGACTTGAGGAATAAGGTTGATGGTGACGGTTTGACCCGCTTGCCAGTAAGAGGAAATTTGCAGTACCGAAGGCCCAGATAAACCACGATGGGTAAACAGTAGTGCTTCTTTAAACACCGTGCCATCTTGCGCGGTGATCTCAGCAGGAACGGAAATCCCAGAAAGCTCGGCAAAATCTTCTTTGTCTTCTTTATGTAAGGTAAATGGTACTAGGCCAGCGGTAGTGTTTACCACAGATAAACCAAACTGTTCCGCCACTTTATAACCAAAAGGCGTTGCGCCAAGTTTTGGCATTGAAAGCCCACCGGTTGCCACGACTAACGATTCACAAGTGATTTCATCATTATTGGCTTTAAAACGAAAACCGGTGTCGGTTTTTTCAATATCGTGAATATCACAACGGTAGCGCTGTGACACATTAGGGTAATCGCACTCTTTAAGCAGCATGTCGACAATTTGCTTAGCTGAATCAACACAAAACAGCTGGCCGTGTTCACGCTCTTCAAACTCAATACCATACTTAGACACCAAGCTGATGAAGTCCCAATTGGTGTATTGCGATAACGCTGATTTCACAAAATGTGGGTTTTGGCATAAGTAGTTATTAGCACTGACATCGTAATTGGTAAAATTACAACGGCCACCGCCCGAGATAAGGATTTTTCGCCCTGGCTTTTTCGCATGATCGATCACTAAGGTTGTGCGACCTCGTTTGCCGGCCTCCGCTGCGCACATTAAGCCCGCGGCACCAGCACCGATAATCACCACATCATAATGAGTACTCATAACTACTTTCTCTTGTTCTGCTTACCCACAAATAATGGGCAAAATAAAAGGACGCGCGATTTTAACGCACATCCTTTCAATATCACATCCTTTAAGTGGCTTTCACTCAGCTTTCGCTTTATCCATCGATACGAGCCTTGTTGGGATTCGCAGCAATTAAATTAAGTAACTCAACTAAAGCCACTAACTTAGGCAACAAAGGCCATCACTAGGGTTAACAACGCTAAGCCAGAGGTGAGCACAAATAACTCACGGACTTTACTGCATTTATTGATAAACACATCTTCATGATGATGTAGATATTCTTTTTCTTTCAGGTAATGGTAAAGGCGAACTTGTTTGGTCATGTTGCCATGAGTGCTAAAAAAGCCTCGGCCATCGACCTGCTGGTAAAGTAGAGGATGCGCTTCTCTCATAATGAAAATGAGTGCGCGCAGTGCGGTAATATATCGCACTAAGTTGATAAGAGTCACAACGGTTAACGCGGTTAATAGGGTATCTGCACTGATCATCTTTTCCTCCAAACATCACGCATAACAGGAGAAAAAGACGATCACAACCAACCCCAATCAGTGGGAGTGTCGCTTTAACAACGATTTACACCGCTGTAGATCCTGCCATCACAGATGATGAACCTTGTTTTGCTAATTCAGCTAGATCTTTATCAATGAAGAATAGCGCCTTGCCGTCTTCACCCACTAATTCTAGCTTGTCTAAAATCCCTTTAAACAATTTCTCTTCTTCGTGCTGCTCAGCCACATACCACTGCAAAAAGTTAAAGGTTGAATAATCTTGGCTAGTAAAAGCTAAATGCGCGAGCTTGTTAATGCACTGCGTGATCATTTGCTCATGTTCGTAAGTTTCACGGAACACATCGCCTAAACTTTTAAACTGATGTTTTGGCGCTTCAATCGCACCTAAAATCGGCAGTCCGCCAGTCTCACTGACATAAGTAAATAGGCGTTGCATATGTTCCATTTCTTCGGTGGCATGTTTACGCAAAAATTCAGCAGCGCCTTCAAACCCTTTATCTTCACACCAAGCACTCATTTGTAAGTATAGATTAGATGAGAAAAATTCTAGGTTAATTTGCTCATTCAATTGTTCAATCATCGCTTTAGAAAGCATGCTGTACTCCTTTAAACTCTTTATAAACACCTCCCGGCACTATATCACGCCCATAAATTAAACTCGCTAGTTGAGGTAAAAATCATCACAAAAATAGCGCTTTCATTTGTGTTTTTGTTGCTAATTCCAACAATGGAAATTTAGTTACCAGCGTAAGATAGTGAGAGATCAACAACACTTTTTGCGCTATGTTAATGATAGTCTCAATACAGACTCAGTGCTTTTTATCTATAAAATAAAGCGTTGAAATGATAATAATTGGAGAGCGCATTATGACGTACAAACATATCCTTGTAGCTGTAGACCTATCAGATGACAGCGTTATTCTCGTCAATAAAGCCGCCGCATTAGCCAAAGCCTGCGACGCTAAATTGTCGCTAATTCACATTGATGTCAATTTTACAGACATGTACACCGGCTTCATGGAAATCAACTTTGCTGAAACGCAAAATGCCATGCTTGAAGCGGCACAAAAGAAAATTCAAACCTTAGTTAAGAGTATTGATTTTCCGATCACCGAAACCATCGTTTCTAGCGGCGATTTATGCAATGAAATTGCACACGCTATCGAGAAACAGCATATCGATTTAGTGCTGTGTGGCCACCATAAAGATTTTTGGAGCAAGCTGCTTTCCACTTCTCGCCAGCTCATTAACGATACCTCAGTAGATATGCTGATCGTACCTTTAGAAGATTGATATGCTTTCAATTTGAATTAATGTAAACTTCAAAAATACTTTTTAGTTTACATGGTGAGTTATGTTTTATCTTTCTGCGGTCACGCTTCTGTGGGCGTTTTCCTTTAGCTTGATCGGCGTTTACCTTGCCGGTCAAGTTGATGCTTGGTTTTCGGTGTGGATCCGTATCGCTCTTGCAGGCTTAGTGTTTCTTCCTTTCCTGAAATTTAAAGGCATACCGGCAAAATTAATCACTAAATTAATGGCGATTGGCGGCATCCAACTCGGCTTGATGTATTGCTTTTATTATCAATCTTTTCTACTGCTTTCCGTACCTGAAGTCTTGCTATTTACCGTCTTCACGCCAATTTATGTCACGCTGATTTATGATCTATTAAAAGGCCGTTTTTCACCTTGGTATTTATTAACGGCGGTGATCGCGGTGGCGGGCGCGGCTATCATTAAATTTGCAGGAGTGAATGAAAACTTTCTCAACGGATTCTTCGTCGTTCAAGGTGCTAACCTGTGTTTTGCTCTCGGTCAGGTGGGTTATAAACATGTGATGGAACAAAATAAAGTCGACATTTCACAGCGTACCGTTTTTGGTTATTTCTATATTGGTGCCTTTATAGTGGCTTCTGTTGCGTTTACTTTAATGGGCAACGCGGACAAATTGCCGACCACCAATCTGCAATGGGGAATCTTAATCTACTTAGGATTGATTGCTTCTGGCTTAGGTTATTTCTTGTGGAATAAAGGCGCTTGTTTAGTTAACGCTGGCGCATTAGCAGTGATGAATAATGCCCTAGTGCCGGCAGGTTTAATCGTCAACATTGTCATTTGGAATCGCGATGTCGATTTAACCCGCTTATTACTAGGTGGCGCAGTGATTATGTTGTCGTTATGGGTCAATGAAACTTGGGTGAAGCGTAAAGCATTGCCGTGTAGCGTGTAATCAAACCAATGATGCAATAAAAAACGGACGCTTCACTGAGCGTCCGTTTTTCGTTCAAGTCTATCAATTAAGACAACTTAATCTTACCCGGTAGCGCCTGACGGGCGGCGGCACCAACCACCCAATCCAGTAGTACCCCTTTGCCTTCACGAGTTGGATCAATCAAGCCGATGTCGTTAATATTCACCCCATCGCTCGACTTCATTTTAACGGGTTGTTGTTTATCACCAATCCAGTGGGATCGCTCACCGAGTTCGGTATGCCCAAAGCCATGCTCAAAGCCCAATACGCCACGATGAATCCCCTCAACCAACATCGCAGTGACTTCCATTTGATGGGTTGGAGTTTGCACCGTAAATTGATCGCCGGTTTGTATGTCATATTGTTTAGCATCTTCTGGATGAATATACACCGGGTTAATCCCCTTAATCGAATTCAAACGAGGCGACAAATTAGACACCGCACTGTGAATATTCGACTTAAAATTGGTCAACACAAATGGCCATTCAGATTTTGGATATTGTTCTTCCATCGGTGTGCCATCTGCCAGTTTTTGTGGATACCAAGTCGGACAACCAGAATACAACTCACCTGTCATGGTATTACGCGACGTGCCGAGTGTTTCATTCCAAATCGCCACCGGTTTTTGCCATTGATATTTCATGACGTCACCTTTGTAGGCTTCACTGGCGTTTTCAAAGCGACCACCACGAGCATAAACAAAGGCCACTTTGGCTTGCTCATCCGGGCTTAGCACTCGTTGCATATCCGGCAATAAACGCTCTAACCCTGAGAAATAGATATCATCGCTGCTGGCCTTTGGCGTACCGCCCGCGACGTAAGCAAGGTTGGCGGCTGAACGTAAATAGAAATCAGCAGCGTTATGAATGCCGTGCCAATTTCCCTGCGCATCTTTAATTGCCTTGTCACCAAAACCGCCCAATTTCATGCTTTTCGCCATATCAATTAAGAAGGTTTCTAAGCAAATTTCACGGCCATCGGCGGTTTTGTCAGTGCGAGCTTCTACTATCGGCCAACGCGCCGTCACCGCTTTCGTTGGAACATCATGCCACGGACCTGCCATCCCCCAACTTTCATAAGTCACGGTATCTGGCACGATATAGTCTGAAATCGCGGTGGTTTCATTGATAAAGGCATCGACCGAGACAATCAACGGCAATTCTTTCGGATCACTTAGCTTATCACGCAATAATGTGGTTAAACCGGGCACCCCATACAAAGGGTTTGCCATGTGGTTAATCCATGCTTTCAAGCGATATGGATAACCATCAATCGCGGCGGATAAATGCTCGGTCAATAACGGCGCAGAGATAGGATACCAAGGGGCGCGAGTAGGATACGGTGATTCACCAGCCGCCACACGACGCTGATATTCACTGGTTTTTTGATAAGGAAATTTAGAGCGAGAAAGGAAAACCCCTTTCGGCGAAACCTTGCCATCAAATTGCGTGAAATCATAACGTGGCCCCGCCGCTGAGGTTGGATAGCCCCCTGCTTTGGCTTTCATGCCGCCTTTTTTGTTGATGTTACCCAACATGGCATTGAGCATTACAATACTAAAGGCATTGTAAAAGCCATTACTGTGCATGTTGCCGCCATGGCTATCGACCACAGACTTACTACCATGTTGGTGTAATTTCGCTGCCAACTTATTAATTTTATCGACAGGCACACCACATAATTCTGCAAATTCATCCATGGTGTATTCAAACGCGGCTTGTTTTAGCATTTGCATTGATGAGCAAACCGCGATGTCACCATTTGGCGTCGTCACGTTTTGTTTCACCAATAACTGAGCGGGCTTATCTTGACTATTGACCGTCAGTTGGCCACTGGCTTGATCGACGATCACATAATGATCGCCCTCTGATAGCTTGTCACCTTGGTATGGCCAACCTAAATCAGAGGCACGTAAGAAGCTACCTTGACGCTCATGGCCTTGCTCAACAATCACTAAATGAGTGGCATTACACCAATGAGCATTACCGGCTTTTTTCATCGCCGCGGCACTAGGTTGAGCGAGGAAGTTTTTGTCGTATTTATCGTGAGTCAGCATCCATTGAATGATGGCCAATACTAAGGCTGAATCCGTACCCGGTTTGATCGCCAACCAATGGTTATTATTCCCCGTCGCAAGACTGGTCGATACCTGCAACGTTGGTGTGACCACGGTGTATTCGAAATCATTACGAGTACGTGCATTAGCTAACTGACGAGCTTGACGCTTAAATGGGTTACCAGCTTGAGCAGGCGCAGTACCAATAAATAACGCAAACTCTGCATATTCAAAATCGGGCTTCATGTGTGAAAACTTATCTAAGTCATTCATAAATGCGCCAGAGCCAGCACGAAATGCATAACCACAATAAGAGCCATGGTGGCCAAAATTACGAGTACCAAAGCTATTAAAAGCAAAGCGTTTTAGAATGTCATCACGACCTTCATTACCCGCATTGGTCATCAACAATTGGTTGGCTAATGGGCCATATTCAGGGTTATTTTTATCCAGCGGTGTTTTAACATCACGAATCGCTTTGAGGCCATCGACATGCCCTTCACCAAATAAGTCGCCCCCTTCAACCACTTCTTTTAACAATTGTTCATAACTGATTGGCTGCCATTTCCCTTCACCACGTTTGCCTACTCGTTTTAACGGTTGAGTAATACGATAAGGGCTCGTTCGCACATCCATCATGGCATTGCCACGGGCACACGCGGTAGAACGCCCTTCAATCCCAGCTTCGCCAGTCAGTGATAAGTAGGCCTCTTTAACCGGGGTTTCAAAAGGAATTTTTTGCTCGCTTGATAATGGGTGATACGGGTTACCCGAAATACGCAATATCTCATCGGTTTCATTATCAACGCGAACGCGAACCCCACATAATGTCCAACAACCAAAACACATCGATGGGGCGACACGTTGTTTTGGGTTGCTAATCAGCTTGCCATTATTCACTTTATATTCTGGTTCTAACGAGTTACCAAAATGGGCATGCTTGGTTTTTTCACCCGATGTCCCATCAACAATCCCTTCAACCGTATGTTTCGCTGTTGAAGCGTAACCTGCAGCAAAGGCAACGCCACCACCAACGGCAAGGCCTGATTTTAAAAACTTACGACGCTTGTTATCCATGATGACCTCTTACTCTTGAGTTGATAAAGGAGTGTTTGATACCACTGATTGGTCAGATTTCGATGACACGACTTCGCTTAAGACCACTGCCATAACTAACCACAAACCAGCCATGCCAACGACGCCCAACATGCCCGGTGCGCCTAATGGCAAATCGTACGGGTATGGGCCTTGGTCATATTTAGGTAAGGTTTGCACTTCAATCATGGTCATCCAACGAATGGCCCAACAGGTTGAAATGGTTAACCCACTACACACTAATAGCGATAAACGTTTAAATTGTTGGCCACGCATCACGATGAATGCCATGGCTAAACAAGCGACAAACGCAGCCATCATCAACACTAGGTTGCTAAACCAACTACCGTATTGCAGCAAGTCCATATATGCGCCATTAGATATCCAAATGGGTAATAGAATGAGCGACAATACCGAGCAACTCGCCACACAACGCTTCAATAAACTCACATCGCTATGCGTCAACTCAATCGCTTTGTTTGGGGTTGGCATTAAAGTCAAAATCAACAACGTAAAACCAATCGCACCAAAGAAAGCGGTGACGAACCATAAAATCGGAGAAGCCGGTTGGTGCCACATTGGGCGAGCAGCGACCGCATAGATTTCCATGCCGGTATATAACGCTATCGATAAGCCCGACAATAAGGTTAAACCTGCAACTAAGGTGATCAATTTGTTGGAAACTTGCCACTTGCCGAGCGTCAATAGCGTCGCTAAGCGCATCAGTTTATTGTCACTGCTTTCAAGTTTGGCAATGTCGGGACGTAAATATAACCACGCCGCTAACACCGATAACATAGAGAAAATTGGCAATAAAATCGCGCCACGCGACATCCAAGACCAAGAGGTTAAGTGAGGGAAGAAATGCCAAGCCCGCCCCGGTTGGTGTAAATCGGCAGTTAACGCTAATGGGCCAACAATGGCACAAATCGCTAAACATAATGCCAATGCTACGCGTAATGGGTGGCTGGTTTTATCTCGTAAAACTAGGCTAACAAAAAACAAGATTGCCGCGGCATAAGCGGAACCAATATAAAAGAAATACTGCACAGCCCACGGAAGCCAAGCTACCGTCTGAGATGGGATCAAAATTTCAGTAATACTCATGAGTGTCCTCCTTGAGGATCGTAAATCGCCGCTTTGCCTTCAATGTGTGAAGTAAACTCATCCTGCAAACCGATATAAAACACATGCGGTTGAGTGCCAGCTTCAGGCTTCAATACTTTTATTTGGTCTTTATGAACAGCTAATAAGCGACTGATTTCACTGTTAGGATCTTTAATATCGCCAATCACGCGCGCGCCACCGACACAGGTTTCAACACAAGCGGGTAATAAGCCTTCTTCTAAGCGATGAGCACAGAACGTACATTTGTCGGCGGTCAAGGTTTCTTCATTAATAAAACGCGCATCATAAGGACACGCTTGCACGCAATAAGCACAAGCCACGCAACGTTTGTTATCGACCATCACAATGCCATCTTCACGTTGGAACGTTGCCTGTACAGGACACACCGCAACACAAGGTGGGTTTTCACAATGGTTACAAAGACGTGGTAAAGTGAACATCTTGGTTTCTTGTTGGGCGGTAGAGCCGTCATCTAGAGTGACTTCATATTGCTTTACCGTAGTACGAAACTGGCCAATGGGAGCCTGATTTTCGATACTGCAACCAACGGTACAAGCCTGGCAACCAACACACTTACGCAGGTCAACGACCATCGCGTAGCGTTTGCCCTTCATGCCTTGGCGGCCCGGTTCTTGATTATTACGAATGATAGGTGCGGCGGTCGCCACTGGGATGATTGCAGCCCCAGCAGAGACTGCGCCGAGACCGCGTAAAAAGCGTCGTTTCGTTTGATCCATGAGATTGACCTTGATGGTGATAACTCTTAAGAGGTATTCTCACCAATGGATACTTTTTGCTCTATTGTGGTTTTCCACATAACCCAACCTAACTTGATCTAAAACAAGTTTTGCGTGAACTATTTCAACCGAGGAAAGCATGTGAACCGCTTGATCCAACC
This sequence comes from Vibrio rumoiensis, assembly GCF_002218045.2. Taxonomy (NCBI): domain Bacteria; kingdom Pseudomonadati; phylum Pseudomonadota; class Gammaproteobacteria; order Vibrionales; family Vibrionaceae; genus Vibrio; species Vibrio rumoiensis. Next base: position 171,013 of record NZ_AP018685.1, on the reverse strand, counting down.
GCTCATTCAACCTAGATGGTGGGTATTTTGTGTTTTCTTGATCACGTTAGGATGGCTGATGAATGCCTCTGTTTATGCACAAGAGGCGAAGCCTGAAGCTAAAACGATTAAAGTCGCCGTTCTGGCAACTCGCGGTAACACTCAGGCTATTCAACGCTGGCAACCCACCATTGATTGGCTCAACCAACAATTACCTCAATATCAATTTACCCTGCACCCCAAAAATCTTGAGCAAATGGAAGGGGTAATAAAAAATAGCAGCGTTGAATTTGTGATCACCAATCCAGGCCAATCGGTCAAACTGGGTTGGCAATATCCATTATCTTGGATTGCTACATTAAAAGGCCCGTGGCCAGATGGCAGCCGTCAAGCACTTGGCAGTACCTTAGTTGTCAGAAATGACAGCCCGTTTATCGACCTAGAAGATTTGCAAAACCGTCATGCGGTGGCGGTTTCTCCAGAGGCTTTTGGGGGCTTTTTAACGTTAAGCCAGTACCTCAAATCCAAGCAGCAAGACCCAAGCCTGTTTTTCAAAAAAATTGATTATCTGGGTTTTCCCATTGATGCCATGCTGTATCACTTGCGCGATCACCAATCGGATGTGGCCATCACTCCGGCTTGCTTATTAGAAAGCATGAGCAAAGAAGGCTTGATCGATAAAAAACAATTTCGCGTGATCAATAATACTTCACCACAAAACTTCCCGTGTGCGGTCTCCACCCCGCTGTATCCCAATTGGTCATTCGCCAAAACCAGCCAAGCCGATGAAGTGCTCGCCACAGCGGTCACTCAAGCATTATTACGATTACCTCCAAACAGCCCGGCAGCAATTGCGGCGCAATCCAAAGGTTGGTCTTCTCCGATTAGTGCATTGAGCGTGGAAAAAATGTATCGCAACCTCAACATTCACCCAATGCAAACGCCTTGGTGGCAACAAGCGCTATTGTGGTTAAAGCAACATCAACAATGGGCTTGGGGTGCGGCCATTTTATTTATCGCACTCAACCTTTATCATTTTTGGTTGGAATATCGTTTTAATCGCAATCAAAAACTGCTTAATCAAGCGCAATTAGAGCTGAAACAAAAAAGCCAAATGTTAGAACATGCTCAGCGGGTGGCGATTGTCGGTGGCTTAGGTACTAACCTCGCCCATGAAATTAATCAGCCACTTTCCGCTATTCGCAATTACAGCCAAGGGGCTAAATTACGCATAGAAAAAGGAGCCGAAGCGACCAGCTTGACGCCAATTATTGATAAGATTGAACAACAAGTACTACGGGTGGATGCGATTGTGCAACGGCTGCGTACTTTGATCACCAAGCGTACCGTGGCGAAACAAGAACTAGACATAACCACCTTAATTGAAGACACCTTAGCGTTACTCAACCATGATTTAACCGATAAGAAGATTGCCATTAAAGTGAGAACGCATGGTACTGCTCGTACAATTTATGCCGATGCTGTTGGCCTGCAACAAGTGTTGGTAAATTTACTCAACAACGCGGCAGATTCTTGTTTAAGTTTCGCTCAGGAGCCCTCTAATCGTATTGAGCTTATCACCCACTATACCAAGCAACATCTCCATATTTATGTACGAGATAATGGTGCAGGGCTTGCGCAACCAACTCACGAATTACAAAGCGCATTTGTCAGCACCAAAGAAAAAGGCTTGGGGTTAGGGCTGTCGATTTGCCACGATATTATTGAAGATCACCATGGCCATTTTAGTTTATCGTCCATATCACCACACGGCTGCGAAGCGCACATTCAATTGCCTTATCAAACTTCCAGCATTTAACAAAATAGGGAAAGGAACATCATGAGTCATTTACCCATTTACCTAGTCGATGATGATGAATCGGTACTCGATTCCCTCGCCTTTTTATTGCAAGAATTTGATTATCAAGTGCAGTGTTTTGCCAGTGGTGAGGACTTCTTACAACAAACCAAACTCGACCAAGCCGGTTGTGTGGTATTAGATAGCCGCATGCCAACAATGCGTGGCCAACAAGTACACCAAGTATTGCAGCAACAACATAGCCCATTAGGTGTGATTTATTTAACCGGTCACGGCGATGTACCTATGGCGGTGGAGGCATTAAAACAAGGCGCAGTGGATTTCCTGCAAAAACCGATAGATGGCAAGGTTCTGGTAGAGGCAATCAATAAGGCGTGTGAGTATTCTGAGCAAGCAACTCAAGCAATGACGATACAAAAGGCATTTGAATCGTTAACGGAGCGAGAGCAAGCTATTTTAGGATTGGTCGTGCAAGGAATGAAGAATCAACAAATCGCCGAGGCGTTATGTATCGCAGTACGAACGGTCGAGGTCCACCGCTCAAATTTAATGAAGAAATTTGCCGCTAAAAGCATTGCTGAATTGGTGATGCAATATGCTCAGCTTAACCACTAGCGGACTCGCTCACCGAAAATCGGATTCAATGCAGTGATTTCAAGCCGACGACTTTTCCTGCAATTTTTTTGGGAAACTGGATTGGTTCAACCGAATTAAAGCTCGATAAACGTTTTTCAATACGCGCTTCTTGCTTGGCAATCTTGGCTTCTTGCTTATTCAATTTAAGCTCTTGCTTTAAGACTTTCTTATGCTTTTTGGCTAACTTACGCTGCTTTTTCAGCAGTTTTTTCATTTGTTTTTGCTGTTTCTTCTGTTCCTTTAAGCCTTTCTTCAAAGTTTGCAGTTGCTGCTTGATTTCATTAGGAGCGAGTAAAGGTTGGGCCTCAAGTTCTGGCATGGTTGGCGCAATGCTAGGTGTCGCAATCACTTTTGATGGCACGACTAAGTTAACGCCATTATTAAGCGGCTTGATGGTCGCTTGTTGAGTATATTCGCGTTGCGCTTTCAATGCTTTGGCTTTGGCGATCACGTCAGGCACATTACTGGCCTGGATAGGTAATAGTGCTTGAGTCACTTCTTTATCAAGTTGATTCGATTGAGAAAGCTTGGCAAGAGAGATAGGCTTACACAGCGCGCCTTTTTGGTTCGACGTGCGCGCACAAGAACCACAATAAAATTGTGAATCCAACACTAACTTATCGATTTTTCCAGCTTTAATATCGCGGCGAGAAAACTTACATAAAGACTTTGCCATAACTGCACACCTACCTCAGTGAAATGACCCATCGTTATATTGACAATAAATAATAACGATTCTTATTTCATTTATAGAGGTAAATATTGCTCAATACAAGTGAAAACTACTCGCATTCGCAAGCAGTTATGACAAAGGTTTGATTTTCAGTTTAATTCTTATGTATATATTTTTGTTCAACATCCACTAAAGCGACAGGGTTAAGGAATGAGCGACCAATCAAAATAGCGTTGATCATATGATCGCGATCCACCAGGTTAAATGGCGTGGTATAGGTTTTATCGCCCAGCTTAATATCTAGCTCAACGATGGGACGACGAGACGTTTCCGGGCTGGAAGATTGTTTGATGTGTACCCAACGTTTCACCGGCAAGGTGATTTCTTTGCTGACATCATCTTTGGCTTTGATTTTAAACGACACCATATCTTTGCCATCTTTTTCAAAGTCATGGATATCAACCGCGTTAATTGAGGAAGTAGTGGCACCGGTGTCTATTTTGGCAATAGTACGTTGTTCGGTATTTAACACTGTGACCCACTCTTTTTGGCCCACTACGATTTTATGTTGCAATAATTGAGCGACATCTTGTTGCGGCTCGGCAGCGACCGCAAGCGAAGATAAAGGAATGAATAATGAAGCGGCAAGTAACACTCGAGAGAATTTCATAAGCACCTTTTAATGTCTTAACATAACAGCCCAATTTATTTGGGTACGGACTCTAATTCAGACCGGATACTCTCATGTTAATTCCATTTATTCTGTCAGTTTTGTGTCACCATACTGTTGAGAACATACACATCAAAACGGTTTTTCTTGGTTTCAATGGCCATGCTGGGCTTTTGCTGATTAAGCCAAGGGGCATAATCGGGGCGTTTCACCACAACACGTTTGCTCGCCAATTGTAAGGCCGGTTCTAATAAACCATCGGCGTCATTATCCGCGCCAACCAAAGACTGAAACACGCGCATTTCTTTTTTGACTAACGCACTTTTCTTTTTGTTTTCAGGGTGAGGATACATAGGGTCAAGATAAACCACATCCGGCTGAATGAAATCGCTTTGCGCCATTAATTGCTGTAAGGCATCGTGGCTCGAAGCGTGCAATAGGCTCATGCGCTCACTAACCCACTCGCCAATTTCTGGGTCGTGTTTCGCACGCGTTAGCCCGTCATCAAGCAACGCGGCGACCACTGGATTACGCTCTACCATTTGCACTTTGCAACCTAATGAGGCTAAGACAAATGCATCGCGGCCTAAGCCTGCGGTCGCATCTAAAACACTAGGGGTTGCACCTTTATTTAAGCCTGCCGCTTTAGCAATCGCTTGGCCTTTACCACCGCCGAATTTACGTCGATGTGCCACCGCGCCACCCGCCAAATCCACATAAATTGCCCCCAATTTCGGTTCGTCTAATTTACGTAGCTCTAAGCGATGCTCGGTTAATACTAAAGCGAACAAACTGTCTGGTTGGTGGGTTAGTTGCCAACGCGTGGCAATAGCATCCAACTCAGATTGTCGTTGCGGGTTGTCACAACATAAATTCAGCTGCACACGAGCTCCAAAATTCTAACAAATTCAATGATGAGTCTGCATTATCCGTGATCTGGAAGATAAGATGAAGCAGGTTGAGCAATAAAACCTTCAACCAGTTGTGCTAGCGGTGCTGGCGCGCTGATCAAATAACCTTGAGCATAATCGACACCAAGCTCAATCAAGTGCGACAAAATAGCTTCATTTTCGACAAATTCAGCCACGGTTTGTTTACCCAATTGCTTAACCAAATCATGGATCGCTCTCACTAGAATATAATCCATGTCATTTTGGTGCATGTCGCGAATGAAGCAGCCATCTATTTTCACGATGTCTAATGGCAAAGTTTTTAAATAGGCAAAAGAGGATAACCCCGAACCAAAATCATCAAGAGCAATCATGCAACCTAATTGCTTTAAGCGAGTAAACAGGTGCATCGCTTGTTGCATATTTCCTACTGCCGCCGTTTCGGTGATTTCAATACAGATTTTTTCTTTCGGTACCGAGGTGTTTTGTAGTAATTCAATTAAAAAAGCAATGAAGTTTTTATCACTCATCGATTGACCCGATAAGTTAATCGAGCAACGCCCCAGTTTGGCCACAGCTTCTGGTCGTGCTTCAAACCAAGCAAGAGTTTGCTTAAACACTTCACGATCGATTAAATGAGCAAGGTTATAACGTTCTATCGCAGGCATAAAAATGCTTGGCGACATCAATTCATTATTCTCATCACGTAAACGCACTAAGATTTCAAAATGCATTTTTTTACTTGGCGACGCAGAAAGATCTAAGATAGGTTGGGCGTATAAATCCAATCGATTATTCGCCAATGCGTCATACACTTGATTGACGCACTCCATTTCTAGCTCTCGACGGCGGAAATTCTCATCATCTTCTCGATAAAGGTGGGCTCGGTTACGCCCTTCTTCTTTTGCTAAGTGACAGGCCGTATCCGCTTGAGCATTCACTTTTTGAGCCGATTTGGCAGTGTAATCAATCTTGCGGATGCCGATAGAACAGTTCAAGTTGAAATTGATGCCTCGCCATATAAATTGGCTTTGATTGAACGCGTTTAAAATCGACTGAGCAAATTCCGTTATGTTATCTTCATCACAATCACGCAGTAAAATCGCAAACTCATCGCCACCAGTTCTCGCTAACACGGCGGTGTCCGGGATGACTTGAGTCAATAACTCCGCGCCATAGACAATCGCCGCATCACCCGCTTCGTGACCAACCGTATCGTTGATTAATTTGAACTGATCGAAATCGAGATAAAATAAGGCATGAGCACGTACATTGCCTTTTACTTCTTGTAAGGCAATCACTAATTCGTGTTCGAAATGATTACGATTGTACAAACCGGTTAAGCCATCATGATGGGCTTGATGTTCGAGTTGTTCTGACAACAAATGGGTTTCTGAAATATCTTCCCCGACAATCAACAATTGGCGAGTCTCGGGGATTTGACGGATATTTTCTCTTATCCATACCACTTGATTCGCGTCGGTAATATATTGGATCTCTCTACGCGCAACCAAGGCATGTTTTTTTTGTGGCTGATTTAATTTTTCACGCGCGGTTAATTCATATTCCTGCGCATAAAAACTCTTCAATTTTTTTCCGAGCATCGTTAAATTGTCATAACCCAACAGCTCACTAGTAAACTTATTCGCCGCTTGGATGCAATCATGCTCATCTACGGTCAACATCATTACCGGTTGTAATTCGTAATAATTTCTAAAATTGGCTTCACTTTCAATGAGACGTTTTTCGGTTAACTTGCGAGCGGTAATGTCTTTACCTTCAAATAAAAACTGAGCATCTTCCCCTTCAACACTGGGCAGCTTTTTGATGGTCAAATCGAAAATAGCCGGGCCAATATTACTGTCCACCAGCTCACATTCAAACCGAACGACACCTTTTAGGTTGGCTTCAATAAAAGCCAGCTCTACTTTGTTACGACTGGATTCTGACCAACCTTTAAACTTCCACACTGGCTGATCATAATCAAAATTAGGATCGTAGGCTAACTCTTGCAATGTTTGATTACTGGAAATCAAGCGCCCTTTTGCATCCACAATACCGATCCCTTGTCGGCTTAAATCATAAACGGTTTCGAGTAAATATTGATATTGTTGAGATTGCTTTTCGGTGATTCGAAGACGCTTTAAATGATTCAAAAGCAACACAAAAGCGATGCAAGTCATGACACCGAAAAAGATAAACATCACGATACCATCATAAGAATCTCCGAATACGGAGTTAGATTGAGATGCCATCTCTGACGATTTTTCTGGGAGCAGTGATGATTCTAAATTTGAGGTCACGTTCTGTTCACTCCCCCATGTTAAGAAACTTGATAGGGTAAAAATGACGGCGATGTAATGTCTAAAATTAAAATTCATTGAGTAGAAACTCTGTTGTAAGGCAACGAGTAGATATTGAAACCATCAATCATCTGATATAAAGAGTCTATAAATAACGGATACTTATAATATGACCCATGTTATCAACCTTACCAACTATTTTAAGTTTTGTTTGTTATATTCGTAGTATAAAGCAACAAATGCACACTCAAAAAAGGAATAATTATGCCGGATCCCAGTGTTCGTTTAGATGAACTTGATAAAGCCATTTTGACCATTTTAATGGCAGATGCGCGCACCCCTTATGCTGAAATGGCAAAACGATTTGATGTCAGCCCTGCAACCGTGCATGTGCGTGTTGAAAAAATGAGAGCCGCTAAGGTTATTGAGGGAACCGAAGTGGTCGTCAATGCCAAAAAACTTGGCTACGACGTGTGTTGCTTTATTGGCATTAATTTAAATGCCGCGCGCGATTATCACTCCGCGATTGAAAAGTTAAATGCATTAGACGAGGTGGTCGAAGCCTACTACACCACTGGCGCCTACAATATTTTCGTGAAGTTGATGTGCAAAAATATTGAAGAGCTGCAATATGTTTTGATCGATAAACTGCAAGCAATCGATGAGGTTCAATCAACTGAAACATTGATTTCGCTGCAAAATCCAATTAATCGCAACGTTAATCCATAACCCTCTCTCCTGCCAAAGAGTGATAGGTACGCTCTTTGGCCAACCACGCCACATTCCCCGCGAGTGACTTAATTAGTTAAACAAACCATCATCTATTGTTCATATTCTCCCTTTAGCCTTTGCCCTGTTTGTCATTTAAGCCTCTTATCTATAGGCATAGCACTGATATATAAAAATAAGGGAATGCAATTATGAGTCATTTTGAACACGATGATCACTCCAATAACTTAACTACTGAAGCGTCGGATTTCTCGCAAATCATCGAAAATGGATTAAGTCGTCGTCGATTTTTACAAACCGCCGCTGCCGGCAGTTCGGTTGCCTTTTTTGCCGCCTCACCAATAGCCAATGCGATGGCGCGACCACCGAAAGCGAAACCATTACTAGGGTTTGATGCCATTCCAACCTCAACACTCGATACCATTGTCGTTCCAACCGGCTATCAAGCTGAACCCCTTATTGCTTGGGGCGATGCGATTCATCCAGCGGCTACCCCTTTTTCTCAATTTAACTCTGCCGCCGATCAAGAAAAACAATTTGGTGATAATAATGATGGTATGACATTCCTACCATTAAGCCGTGACCGCGCGGTTTTAGCCGTTAATAACGAAAGCACCGATTACGACACTTTATTTGACGATCACGGGCAAAACTTAACTGCAAACAAAGTACGTCGTTCACAAGCTGCAGTTGGGGTGTCGATTGTTGAATTACGCAAAGGCCCACAAGGCTGGGTCGTCAATGTCGATGGTCGCTTAAACCGCCGAATTACCGCTTATACCCAAATGGAACTCACTGGCCCTGCGGCAGGCGATGAGCAGCTCAAAACCCATGCTGATCCAACGGGTACGCAAGTGCTTGGCACCTTTAACAACTGCGCTAACGGTGCAACACCGTGGGGCACTTACCTTACCTGTGAAGAAAACTTCAATGGCTTCTTTGGTAGCGAAAAGAACATTGATGTCCCAGAAAAAGATAAGCGTTATGGCATCCGCTCAGGCAACGGCGCTTTTAACTGGCATCAATTTGATGAGCGTTTTGATATCGAAAAAGAGCCTAATGAAAACCATCGCCATGGCTGGGTCGTCGAAATTGACCCAATGAATCCTCACTCTAAACCGAAAAAACGCACCGCTTTAGGGCGCTTTAAACATGAAAATGCCGCCTTAACCATCAACAAAAATGGCCGAGTGGTGGTGTATCTCGGGGATGATGAGCGTGGTGAACACATTTATAAATTTGTCTCAAAAGGCAAATACAACGAGCATAAGCCTGAAAAGAATCGTGATTTACTGGATGAAGGTACTCTGTATGTCGCGAAATTTACCGCTCAAGATGGCGAAATGCACGGCAAAGGAGAGTGGATTGAATTAACCTTTGGCAAAAATGGCTTAACCCCAGAAAATGGCTTTACTAGTCAAGCGGATGTGTTGATCTTTACTCGCCAAGCGGCCACTCAAGTCGGTGCCACTACTATGGATCGCCCAGAATGGGTGGCCGTTCATCCGGATAATGAGCAAGTATTTTGCACTCTAACCAACAACTCCAAACGCGGTAATGACGGCATGGAAACCAACCCTGCCAACCCACGCGAAAATAACATCTATGGTCACATCATTCGCTGGCAGCCGAAAAATGGTAACCATGCTTCCGACAAGTTCTTCTGGGATATTTATGTATTAGCGGGTAACCCAGAGCAATACAGTAATGATAACCCTCGCTCTGGCTCTGATAACATCAACAAAGACAATATGTTTAACAGCCCTGATGGCATTGGCTTTGATAATGCAGGTCGCTTGTGGATTCAAACCGATGGTAACTATTCTAATTCTGGTGATTTTGCCGGCATGGGCAATAACCAAATGCTGTGTGGCGATCCCAATACCGGTGAAATCAAACGTTTCTTAACTGGCCCTATCGGCTGTGAAATCACTGGCCTGACGTTTAGCCCAGACAATCGCACTTTATTTGTCGGTGTTCAGCATCCAAGTGATAGCTTCTCCGCGATTGACGGCATTCCTCGCTCTACTGTCATGAAAATCACTCGACAAGATGGTGGTGTGATAGGAGCGTAAGCGTTACTCGTCTCTCGGGTGCTCGTGACTCGAGAGACGCGCTATTGCTTCAACTACAGAGCCGAGCTTCGAGCATTCGAGCTACGAGACTCGGCTTTTTCTTTATAACACCTCGGCTGCCTTGGACACATTCCGCCCCGGGAACAAATCACTCTCGCCTGATTTTCAATGCCGCGCTCAATCCAATTGATATTTAAAATCCGCGCCACGGTGAGTAATTGCTGTTTAATTTGGTAAGGAATTTCACATTGCCCACCTTTGCGCACACATTCTTTTTGCAACGCACTGGCAATCGCCACCGCATCTTCGCCTTGCGCTTCTAATGCTGGGTTTAAATCCACACCGGAACAGAGCACATGATAATTGCCCGCCATGTCTTTCACTTTGACCGACTCACAACAATAAATATGTGGTACGCCATCTTGGTTAAGCACTGAAATCTGCGCGACCGGTGTATTGCCCGGAATCCCAATCATGCGAAACACCGACCAATGTTGACACGGGTCTTCGACCATTCGCATATTGCCCCAGGGCAACGGAATACCATTACCACGATAGACCGCTTTCAGTTTCCCCGGATTATAGGCATCGAAATAATGCCAATGAGGATACGGCGAGACTGCCGTCATACGGCGCATCACCACCGACTCTGACACTCCAATCAATTTACTCACGCTGATCTCATACCCATGGCGGTCAAGCAATTGACGAAACGGTACTTTCGGACACAACAAAGCGCCGGCAAAAAATGAGCACTCAAAATCTCGCCATGCTTGCAGAATATGTTTGGAATCTAAATTACTGACATCACGAGTTTGATCGGGCTTTAAGGTGGATAAGTTACGGTTATCTGACGCTATGACGTTTTTTTCTCCATCGCTGTTATGCAGCACCTTATGACCAATATGCACCGCTAAATCATATTTGAGCTTCTCCGGCGTGGCTTTTAATGCGCTATTAATGCGTATTAATCCGGGCGCTTCCGCATAAGAGCGCACAATATGCTTAGATTTCACCCCATGTGCATCCACCACATCTTGTGACGGCTCATCAAACCATTTCACTTTGACGCCAACCTGCTGGCAAATGTCCAACAAATCCTCGACCGAGAGCGGCATGCGTTTTTGCCCCACTTTTTCAGCCGCTTTTTCTAGATCTGGGAAATGGTTTTGATGGTGTTCCTGATGAGCACGAATAAGAAGGTGGGCAAATTGATGGCCTGTCGTGCCGGTCTGCGACAACATTTCAGGGATCGCAATTTGCAGAATATCATTGGAAAACAAGAAGCTTGGTTCAAGCACCATGCCGTTAATCCCGCCACGAGTGCCTTTTTCCGGCGTAATTTCTTGCTCTTCGCTGGCATCATCTAAAAACCAATGCAACGGCTTTTGAAATACCTGCGCAATCACATCCAACATCGCTTCACTGGGTACTCGCTTACCACGTTCAATCATCGAAAGGTATGACACTGAAGGCGCATCTTCAGGATCAATTTTTACACATCGAGAAGATAAATCCTCCAAGGTTAAACCGTTACGTTTCCGTAGGTTACGAACCTTAGTACCCAAAAAGTGAGACTGCCTGTTTAACGAACTTGATGCCTTCATCCCTGACCTCATATTTGTAAAATTTACACTGTGTAATTTTCTTTGTGAAATTTTAGTCAGTTTATCGCTATTCTTTTAATCACAGGATGAAAAAGCAGCATTTGATGTTCAACTTTAAGACCGCGGTCACTGATTGAGAAAACAGGGATTCAAAAACCAAGTCGTCATAAAGCCAATATCAAATCATCGCCACTGCTACAAAAACGAGTCGCAACACGAGGGATAAATTATGAACTTAGCACAAACCATCGATGGTCCTATGACCAACACACAGACCACAATAACCACTCAACACCAATTCAATGCCGAGCTAGTTCAATTCGTCAATCAACAAGTGTTGCCGCTAACCGGACTCGATCAGCAACAATTTTGGGCTAATTTCAGCCAACTTCTTAATGATCTTGCGCCGAAAAACCAAGAACTACTAGAAACTCGCACTCATCTACAACAACAGATTGATGATTGGCACAAAGCGAATCCGACATTTGATCCGGCGCAGTACCAAGCGTTTCTGCGAGACATTGGTTACCTAGTAGAACAAGGCGAAGACTTCCAAATCAGCACCCAAAATGTTGATCAAGAAATTGCCACTTTGGCTGGTCCACAATTGGTGGTGCCAATTAAAAATGCACGCTTTGCACTGAACGCAGCCAATGCTCGTTGGGGTAGCCTATACGATGCCGCTTATGGCAGTGACATCATTTCCCAAAGCGAAGGTTTGAAAGCAGGCAAAAAATACAACCCTGCTCGTGGCAATCACGTCATTGGATTGGCTAAAACCTTTTTGGATGACAACTTCCCATTAAAACACGGCTCACATCACGACGTTCAAGCATACACCGTATACTTTCGTCATCTATTAGCCACTTTCCCAGATGGCAGTCAATCCGGTTTGGCGCAGCCTTGTCAGTTTGTTGCATCCAGCAACCCTGATGTAGAACCAACGTCTATCGTGTTGAAAAACCACGGCTTACACATTGAGTTAATCATTAACCGCAAAGGGGCAATTGGTCAGCATGACATTGCTGGTCTCGACGATATTCAAGTGGAATCAGCGTTGTCGACCATTATGGATTTTGAAGACTCTGTCACCGCCGTCGATAGCCAAGATAAACTTGAAGCCTATCGCAATTGGTTTGGCCTAATCACCGGCAACCTAACAGCTACGATCAGCAAAGGTAACCAAACTCAAATCCGCCGCTTGAACTGCGACCGTAGCTATACCGATAAAAATGGCGATGACTACAACTTACATGGCCGCTCATTGTTATTGGTACGTAATGTCGGCCACTTAATGACCAGTGATTTGGTGCAAACCGCGCAAGGGAAAAATATGCCCGAAGGGTTAATTGACGCCGTGATCACCGCCTTAATTGCTGCGATTGAAATTAAGAACCCACAGGCTTGTCGCGTCAGCAATAGCCGCACTGGCAGCATTTATATCGTAAAACCGAAAATGCATGGCCCTGAAGAAGTTGCTTTCAGCAATGAGTTATTTGAACGTGTAGAGAACATGCTCGATCTTGCACCTAATACCATCAAAATGGGAATTATGGATGAAGAACGTCGCACGACCGTTAACTTAAAAGAATGTATCCGCGCCGCTCAATCACGCGTGGTTTTCATCAACACCGGATTTTTAGATCGCACTGGTGATGAAATTCATACCAGCATGCAAGCCGGTGCTTTTAAACCAAAAGCAGACATTAAGCACCAAACCTGGATTCAAGCTTATGAAAACAACAACGTCGAAGTTGGCCTAGCGTGTGGTTTTGCCGGTAAAGCGCAAATTGGCAAAGGCATGTGGGCAATGCCAGATGAAATGAAAGCCATGATGGCGGCTAAAGTCGCTCATCCAAAATCGGGCGCCAATACCGCTTGGGTACCTTCGCCAACTGCAGCCACATTGCATGCATTGCACTATCACCAAGTGGATGTATTTGCCGAGCAACAAACGATTGCAGAGCGCCCAGCAACCAATCAATCCGAACTATTAACCCTTGAGTTATTAGAGGAAACGCTGTCTCCACAGCAAGTTGAAGCCGAACTCGATAACAATATTCAAGGCATTCTTGGCTATGTGGTGCGCTGGGTTGAAATGGGGATTGGTTGCTCGAAAGTACCTGACATTAACAACATTGAACTAATGGAAGACCGCGCCACCCTGCGTATTTCCAGCCAACATATTGCCAATTGGTTGCTACACAAGATTTGCAGCCCAGAGCAAGTAATGGAAAGCATGCACAAAATGGCCCAAGTGGTTGATGGACAAAATGAAGGCTCTGAAGGCTATCGACCTATGCTGCCGAATGTCGAACAAAGTCTGGCATTCCAAGCGGCTCGAGAATTGATTTTTCAAGGTCGCAATCAGCCGAATGGTTATACCGAACCGCTATTGCATCAATACCGTTCTTGGGTGAAGAACGAAAATAAATAGCGTCATTCCGGAAACGAGGTACGAGTTATCCGGAATCTCCCACAGTGCATTGAGACTCAAATCGCTGTAGGAGATCCTGAATCACGCTCCTGCGTCGCTGTTCAGGATGACGATAATAATTTTAACAACATACCAAATCCAATAACGAAAAACACAGAGCGTCCGAGCAACGAAACACGAGAAGCGAAGCGCTCTAGCAACGAAAACAAGAAGGGAATCATTATGCCAAATACAACAACTCAAAATAGCTACAAAAGCCAGCTAGCTGACGCAACCAAAGCGATTGAAGGTAATGAAACTTGGAATGCCATCACACCGGAGTACGTGGCTCGTATGCGCCTGCAAAACCGCTTTCGTACCGGTCTTGATATTGCGCGCTTTACTGCCCAAATCATGCGTGAAGACATGAATGCTTATGACCAAGACCCAGCGAACTACACTCAATCACTAGGCTGCTGGCATGGATTTATCGGCCAACAGAAAATGATTTCCATTAAGAAGCATTTTGAAACCACTCGTGGCCGTTACTTATATCTTTCAGGTTGGATGGTGGCAGCAATGCGCTCTGAGTTTGGTCCACTGCCTGACCAATCAATGCATGAGAAAACCTCGGTGCCGATGTTAATTGAAGAGTTGTACACCTTCTTAAAACAAGCCGATGCGCGTGAACTGAATCATCTATTTAAAGACCTTGATGCAGCGCAAGCAGCTGGCGACCAAATCAAAGTACAAGCCGTGCAAAAACAAATCGATAATTTTGAAACCCATGTGGTACCAATTATTGCCGATATTGATGCAGGCTTTGGTAACGAAGAAGCGACCTATCTGCTAGCGAAAAAAATGATCGAAGCAGGCGCATGTTGTATTCAAATCGAAAACCAAGTGTCAGACGCCAAACAATGTGGCCACCAAGACGGTAAAGTGACCGTTCCACACGAAGACTTTTTAGCGAAAATCAACGCCGTTCGCTACGCATTCCTAGAACTTGGCGTAGAAGATGGTGTGATTGTCGCGCGTACCGATTCCTTGGGTGCCGGTTTGACACAAAAAATCCCAGTATCACAAAGCGCTGGCGATTTAGCCGACCAATACAATGCTTATATTGATGGCGTGGAAATTCACTCTCTAACCGAATTGAACTCAGGTGATATGGTGATTAAACAAGGTGATGCGGTAATTAAGCCTACTCGTCTACCAAATGGTCTGATTCGCTTCAAACCCAATACAGGTGAAGATCGCGTAGTACTTGATTGCATCACTTCGCTACAAAATGGTGCCGATCTACTGTGGATTGAGACTGAAAAGCCGCATATTGGTCAAATCGCTGGTATGGTAAATCGTATCCGCGAAGTGATCCCCAATGCCAAATTGGTTTATAACAACAGCCCATCGTTTAACTGGACACTGAACTTCCGTCAGCAAGTATTCGATATCTGGGCAGAATCGGGTAAAGATGTCTCAGCTTATGACCGTGACCAGCTAATGAACCAAGTATATGACGGCTCAGAACTGGCACTAGAAGCGGATGCTAAAATCCAAAGCTTCCAACGTGATGCGGCAGCGCAAGCGGGTATATTCCACCACTTGATTACGCTACCGACTTACCACACCGCGGCGCTTTCCACCGATAACCTAGCCAAAGACTACTTCGGTGAGCAAGGTATGTTGGCGTATGTTGCAGGTGTTCAACGTAAAGAAATTCGCCAAGGGCTGGCTTCGGTAAGACACCAAGATATGTCCGGCTCGAACATAGGGGATGATCACAAAGAGTATTTCTCCGGTGAGCAAGCTCTGAAAGCCTCGGGAGAGAATAATACGATGAATCAGTTTTCTTAACGGAAATCGGGTCTCGGGCGCTACGCTGCTCGTGGCTCGAAAAAGATTTAACGAGTTCCCTTAACCAAAAGGCTTCCTACTTCTCAGTTGGCGAGAATGTGGAAGCCTTTTTTTATCGTTATTCGAAGCTCGGAATCTTGGCCGCGTTGCTACTCGTGACTAGAAAAAGACTAAAATCCCAAACGACCTGAGCCTTTACTTTTTCCGTCATTCCCGCCGAGCCTTAGCGAGAGCAGGAATCTAATCACAGCGCGATGAATATAGATCCCTGATAACTTCGTCGTCGTTTCAGGGATGACCATTTTTAAATGCTTCCGCCGCCCCTCGAGTGACAAGCAGCGAAGCGCCCGAGCACCGAGTCACGCACACTCTTTTCGGCTCCCGAGCGAAGCGTCCTCGCACCTCGATACTAAAAACTAAAAACTAAAAACTAAAAACTAAAGTCTTCCCCAACCCCACAGCAATCGAAAACATAATTACCGCGATCACGCTATCTAACACCTGCCATGTTTTCGGATTGGCAAACAGTGGAATCAGCTTTTTAGCTATATACGCCACGCCATAGAACCAAATTGCCGAGGCTGATAACGCCCCCACTAAGAACCAACGTTTTTCTTCAAAATTAAGCGAGGAGGTAATGCCACCTAAAACCACAATCGTATCAAGATACACATGTGGATTTAAAAAGGTCATGGCTAAAGTCATCATTGCAACTTTTACCCAATTACGACTGACTTCTGAGTGATCAATATCTAAGTGACTTTGCCCACGCCACGCTGATTTAGCAGACAGCCAACCGTACCAACATAAAAATGCGATACCGATTAAAGTTAAGATTTCGGTCAAAATAGGCGCTTGTTGCAGTAAAACACCAACTCCCAACACCCCAGTACTGATCAATAAAATGTCACCCATGAAACAAATGGTTGCCACCAGCATCACATAATTATTTTTAAGGCCTGATTTCAATAAAAAAGCATTTTGGCTACCTATCGCCACAATTAGGCTACCTGATACAAATGCGCCTTTTAGTGCCACGCTCAACATGTTTTTATCCCTAATGATTATTGTTCACACTAATATTGCGCTACAAAGTACTTAAGTTAAAATTAAAATAATTAAAGCTTCATTAGATTAACTTAAGTTGGCGTGAGTATGTTTGATTACAAATTATTAGAATCATTAGAAAGAATTGCAGCACTGAAAAGCTTTGAAGCAGCAGCGCAAGAGCTCAACATCACTCAATCTGCCATTTCCCAACGAATCACGAATCTAGAGCAACGCGTCGGATCTATTTTGGTTCAACGAGGCAAAAATTTAGCTCTAACGCCAACCGGACAAAATCTGGTTAATCACGCCATGAAAGTGAAACAGCTTGAATTTGAATTGCATCATTTATTGGGTGAAGACGGTGTTTCGCATCCATTAAAAATAGTCATCAATGCCGACAGCCTTGCCACTTGGTGGTTTAAAGCAACCAAAAGCTTCCATCAACAGCATAATGTGATGTTCGATATCTTAATTGAAGATCAAAGTGAAGGCTTAAAGCATCTCGAAGAAGGGTTAGCGATGGGCTGTTTATGCAGCTCTAATAAGACGTTAGCAGGTATTCGTTGTGAGTATTTAGGCACTATGGAATACCGTTTTTATTGTTCACCAGATTTTAAGAAAAGGTACTTCCAGACTTCGCAATCGGAACAAAATCTTGCTGACATATTACAGATTGCTCCTGCGGTAATTTTTGGCGCTGACGATAAATTACAAAAACAACAGTTTCAAAAATGGGGCTTACCCACCCAATTCCCCTACCATATTTGCCCATCAAGCGAAGGGCTGGCCGACATGATTTTAAGTGGGCAAGCTTATGGCATCTTACCTATGATTCAAGCTCAACCTTTTGCCAATAAACTCGTGGATATTTTCCCCGACCGAGAAGGTATCCATGTCCCTTTATACTGGCATTATTGGCACCAAAGCGGCTCGGTATTGAATAAATTATCGGATGTATTAATGTCCAATAACACCAAAGCGCTAGTCTTTTAACGGTACATAAATATCCGTAATAAGTTCATGCTCTGCCACTTCAGGAAAGACATTCTTATACTCAAAAAACATCGGTTGATCTCTGAGCTCTTCGCCACTTTGTGGCAACCATTGGCCGAAAATAAAATAGATTTTATCGTCCATTAAATAATGAGGGCCAATATGGCGCAAGCAAGCATAGCGCCCACCTTCAATCGATTTATCTACGATACCGAATGGATTTTGGCCGACCATTTGTTGCACTTCACCACAGACATCAAAACGAAATTGCTCCGCCGGGGTGTTATTGGGATCGTTATACACAATGCCAAACGTTCGCGAAGAATCGACGGGTGAATGCATGGTGTTTTTACGCCAATCAATAAATTGACCAATCGTGTTATTCAATAAACTTGGTGAGCCCGAATGCTCTTTAACGGCAACCAAAATCGTTTCTAAATTTTTGACACTGATTTCATCAAGTAATGCGTGGTTATTAATATCTTTCATCTTAATTCCTACCTTGCTATCAAATTGCTCATACCAATCTGGCCATGTCGGATCTCGACGAAATTGAGATGGCGATTGGTTAAAATGGCGCTTAAAGGCGCGCGAAAAAGATTCTAAGTAATCAAAACTGGCATCAAGAGCAATATCAGTAATGCTTTTATGTGGCTGAAAAACCAATTGATAGGCTGCACGCTTTAATCTTACTTTCATTATAAAAGTCGTCGTACTCATACCGAATATAGCTGAAAACTGACGATGGAAATGAAAGCTCGAAAAATGGGCAACTTGGCTCAACGCTTCATAAGTCAGTGTGTTATCAATGTTTTGATATATGTATTCACACACCTTATGCATCCGCTGTATATACTGTTGTTTATTTTGATTCACTCTTTACCTCTCTTTCGCCAACAAGTATCAGATAAAAATAAATTGCTTACTTAACCTAAATTGCGGAGATAAACATCAGTATAAGTCTCGCCTATCATTTCCGAGCAAACGACCCCAATTAACTCATAAAAAAAGCGACCAATACAAAATATTGATCGCTTATCGATTTGCAACGACTACGCCCAGAAACTAGGGACTAGTAACCGCTCTTCCTATCCCTCAATTCCCGCATGACGCAATAGCGCATCAATTTGTGGCTCACGGCCGCGGAAGCGTTTGAACAATTCCATCGGCTCTTCACTGCCGCCCATTTCTAGGATGTTGTTCAAGAAACTCTGACCCGTTTGTTTATTAAAAATCCCTTCTTCCTCAAAACGAGAGTAGGCATCACTTGATAACAATTCGGCCCATAAGTAACTGTAGTAACCCGCGCTGTAACCACCAGCAAAAATGTGGCTGAAGGCATGAGAGAAACGGTTCCACTCTAAGCTTGGCAGAACCGCGACTTTCGATTTCACCTCCGCTAAAGTTTCTAGCACTTTTGCGCCAATTTCAGGGTCGTATTGTGAATGCAGCGAGAAGTCGAATAGACCAAATTCTAACTGACGTAAAATAAACATCGCTGATTGGAAGTTCTTCGCCGCGAGCATTTTATCGAGCATCGCTTTTGGTAAAGGTTCACCCGTTTCATAATGCCCCGAGATGAACGATAGCGCTTCTTCTTCCCAGCACCAGTTTTCTAGGAACTGACTTGGCAATTCAACCGCATCCCAAGGCACACCGTTAATGCCCGATACCGCCGCCACATCAACTTGCGTCAGCATGTGGTGAATACCGTGACCAAATTCGTGGAATAACGTCACCACTTCATCATGAGTAAATAGTGCAGGCTTGCCACCGACAGGCTTGTTGAAGTTACAAGTTAAGTAGGCCACTGGCGATTGGGTTGAACCATCGGCAAGTTGACGACGCACCCGGCACTCATCCATCCAAGCACCGCCACGTTTGTGCTCGCGAGCGTATAAGTCTAAGTAAAAGCTACCACGCAACTGGCCTTGGCTATCGGTGATTTCAAAGAAACGTACCGAGTCATGCCATACATCCACGCCTTGCTTTTCGGTAACCGTCATACCAAACACACGATTTAATACTTCAAATAGGCCTGAAACCGCTTTGGATTCTGGGAAATATGGACGCAGTTCTTCATCTGAAATTTGGAACAGTTTTTGTTTCTGCTTTTCGCTGTAGTACGCAATGTCCCACAGGTTTAATTCGGTCACGCCACATTCTTGCTCAGCGAATTGACGTAATTCTTCGACTTCGCGTTCACCTTGTGGCTTAGCTTTGGTGGCTAAGTTATTTAAAAACTCCATCACTTGCGCCGGCGTTTCAGCCATTTTGGTCGCCAGTGATTTTTCAGCGTAAGAGTTAAAGCCAAGCAGACGCGCGATTTCATGGCGCAGTTTTAGTTCTTCTGCCATCACTTCAGTGTTGTCCCACTTACCCGCATTTGGACCACGATCAGAGGCGCGAGTCACAAACGCTTCATACATTTCTTGGCGCAGTGCTTGGTTATCACAATAAGTCATCACTGGAATGTAAGATGGCATTTCTAGCGTGAGTAACCAACCGTCTAATTCTTTCGCTTCGGCATTGGCTTTGGCTGCGGCCATTGCGGATTCTGGCATGCCCGCCAGCTCAGCCTCATCGGTAATATGTTTGCTCCAACCCATAGTGGCATCGAGCACATTATTTGAGAACTTAGAGCCCAGTTCTGATAAGCGCTTGCTGATCTCGCCATAACGTTTTTGTTGATCGGCAGGCAAACCAATACCCGATAATTCAAAGTCTTTTAAGGCATCGGTAATCGATTTTTGCTGTGCGGTATTAAGGCTTGTAAATTCATCACTTGCTTTAATGGCTTTATACGCTTCATACAAACCTTTATGTTGGCCAACCCAAGTGCCGTACTCAGATAACAAAGGCAAACAAGCTTCATAGGCTTCACGTAATGCTTCACTATTTTGCACCGAGTTTAAGTGGCTCACAGGCGACCAAAGACGGCTTAAACGATCATCGGTTTCCGTTAATGGCTCGCAGATGGTATCCCAGCTTGGAGTTAGGCCACCAGCAAGTACCTTTTCAACTTGCGCGCGGCAATCAGCAATCGCTTGTTCTACAGCAGGTTGTACGTGTTCTGGTTTAATTTGAGAAAACGGTGGTAAACCATCTTGAGATTCAACGAACGAGAGTAACGGATTAGACATGAATGCTTCCTTAGTCGTGTATCCCCTTTGTACTTGACGTTGCTTGGTTGACAGCGTTCATTCGCCGATCGCCTGACTGCAACCCCAATGACTTTGGGTATAGTGATTCTTCTATATTTATAAACTCTTATCTCGGTATAAATGTAGCCTAACGAGGCAAATTTCAATGGCACTGAAAGTAAAAACTGCTTTGGGCTCTCTTTTATCAGGCAAGGCACCATAATATTCGGTATCATAGAACACAATATTGACCCAATTCCAAGAGATAGACCATGCTGAGTTATCGCCATAGTTTTCACGCCGGCAACCATGCCGATGTCGTAAAGCACATCGTACAAAGCTTAATTTTAAATGCGCTTAAGCAAAAGGATAAGCCTTTCGTATACCACGATACCCATGCAGGTGTCGGCCGCTATGACTTAACCCACGAATGGTCGGAGAAAACAGGCGAATACAAACAAGGCATTGCACGTATTTGGGGGCAAGATTTACCGGAAGATGTCAGCAGCTACTTAGCGGCCATAAAAGCATTAAATGGTGATGACGAATTGCGTTATTATCCGGGCTCTCCACGCGTAGCACGTGCTCACTTACGCCCCAATGACCGTATGGTATTGACTGAGTTACACCCAAGCGATCACCCGCTTTTAGAACAAGAGTTTCATCGTGATCGCCAAGTCAGCATTCATCAAAAAGATGGCTTCGAACACTTAAAAGCGTGTTTGCCACCCAAAGAGCGTCGCGGCTTAGTGTTGATCGATCCGCCTTACGAGTTGGCGCATGAATATCAAGATGTGGTGAAAGCCATCGCACAAAGTTATAAACGTTGGGCTACCGGTGTGTATGCAATTTGGTACCCTGTGGTCTATCGCAGCACGATTGATGACATGATTGCTGGTCTGCAAGATTTAGGCATTCGTAAAATTCTGCAAATTGAACTCGGTGTGTCTCCTGACAGCACGGAACGAGGCATGACCGCTTCGGGTATGATCGTAATTAACCCACCGTGGAAATTAGAAAGCCAAATGACTGAGATTTTACCGATGCTGCAACAAGCAATTGCACCAAATACTGGCCATCATAAAGTCGAATGGATCGTTCCAGAATAGAATCGGCGGCAAAGTCACAACAGAATAACAATAGGGTTGTAGAATCCATTCAGCACCCTCATTATGAACAACATATACATAACAGGTTACGGAGAACAGAATGACAACGCATTTTGATTATATTTGTATTGGCGGTGGTAGCGGCGGTATTGCTTCTGCGAATCGCGCAGCCATGTACGGCGCAAAAGTGGCGCTGATCGAAGCTCAAGACCTAGGTGGCACCTGTGTAAACGTGGGTTGTGTACCAAAAAAGGTCATGTGGCATGGCGCTCAAGTGGCGGAAGCAATCAACCTGTACTCCAAAGATTATGGCTTTGATGTTGAACTGAAAAGTTTCAACTGGGCCAAAATGGTGGAAAACCGTCAAGCGTATATTGGCCGTATTCACCAGTCTTACGATCGCGTACTCGGCAATAACAAAATCAATGTTATCCGTGGCTTTGCTAAGTTTGTTGATGCAAAAACCGTTGAAGTAAACGGCGAGCTATACACCGCCGATCATATTCTGATCGCGGTAGGTGGCCGTCCAACCATTCCAAACGTTCCGGGTGCTGAACACGGTATTGATTCTAATGGTTTCTTTGAGCTCAATGAGCAGCCAAAACGTGTTGCTGTGGTGGGTGCAGGCTATATCGCGGTTGAGATTGCAGGTGTATTAAGTGCACTAGGTACAGAAACCCATCTCTTTGTCCGTAAAGAATCCCCACTACGTAGCTTCGATCCAATGATTGTCGAGACCTTAGTGGAAGTGATGAATACTGAAGGTCCAACCCTACACACGAATTCCGTACCTAAAGAAGTGGTTAAAGAAGCCGACGGCAGCATTACCCTACACCTAGAAAACGGTGAAAGCCAAAATGTGGATACTTTAATCTGGGCGATTGGTCGCCACCCTGCCACTGATGCGATTAACCTAGATGTAACCGGCGTAGCTACTAACGAACGTGGCTACATCAAAGTGGATGAATACCAAGAAACCAATGTCAAAGGCATCTACTGTGTGGGTGACATCATGGAAGGCGGCATTGAGCTGACTCCGGTTGCGGTAAAAGCGGGTCGTCAATTGTCTGAGCGTTTATTTAACGGTAAAACCAACGCTAAGATGGATTATGACCTAGTACCAACAGTAGTATTTAGCCACCCACCAATTGGTACGATTGGTCTAACCGAGCAAGATGCCAAAGCCCAATACGGTGAAGACAACATCAAAGTGTACACCTCAGGTTTTACAGCGATGTACACCGCGGTGACTTCACATCGTCAGCCATGCAAAATGAAATTAGTATGCGCTGGGGAAGATGAAAAAGTGGTTGGCCTCCACGGCATTGGCTTCACGGTCGATGAAATGATCCAAGGTTTTGCGGTAGCAATGAAGATGGGCGCAACCAAGGCCGATTTCGACGCGGTTGTCGCGATTCACCCAACGGGCTCTGAAGAGTTTGTGACCATGCGTTAATTTAACTCACCAATCGTGATGATGAAGCCTCACTCTTTCGTGGGGCTTTTTATTTTTAATGCTTCCTAATTTCAGTGATTTTCATCACAACCGTGACACTTACTGCCCAAGTGTGTAATATAACACCAGTAATCATAGGGTTAATTTAGCACCTCGCTATTTTTTATCAGCCAGCCTAAATAGCCTGATAACCCAAGTTTCAATATAACAATACCAATGCATTAGGATGATTCATTGTCAGCGCATTTTTTATTACGCTGATACTTAGTTATGGATAACGACGATATTTTTCGCTATTTATACCTATAATAAAAAGACATCATCACATGAAACCAATTTTTTCTTCTCCTCTTGAAGTGCTGCCTCGATTAATATCGGTGCTTGGGGCGACATTCGCCTGTATTATACCAGCCTATGCTGGAACTCAAGCCTCGGCCAGCATCATGCTCTCACCAAACGAGCAAGCATCTCAAACTGAGATTAATGATAGCGACGTCTTTTCATCAACCATTCAAACATCATCATCAAATCACTCTCATCAGGAATCTGAAGCATCTAAAAAAAATAAGCGGGTTTGGGATCATGTTCTGCCATTTGGCGGCCAACAAGTCATTTATAATGGTTATGACCTCCCACTGCCATTCGGTATCAGCTTTTTATACACTCAAGTAAAGCAACACCAAGACATTAGTAATATCCGTGTTGGGGCTAACTCGTTGGGCGGTCGCTTATCAATTCCTATGTCGGATATCAATCCAGATCTATTCAAATTCGATAACTTCTACACCACAACCAAAACACCACAAATCAAGTTTGATGCTTGGGTTCTCCCCTTTTTAAATATCTTTACGACGGTCGGTAAACTCAAAGGAGATGCCGATTTAGATATGACGATCGGTGGTGAGAGACTTGTTAACGATATTGCACCACACCTTAACCCATGTAATCCAGGTATATCAGGTGCCGCATGCCGTAGATTACGAGAGAAAATTGGTAGTACACTCTCGCGCGATGCGCATATTCACCCATCAGCCGAATTAGATGGCTACACGTATACTTTTGGTGCGCTAATTGCTGGAGCCTCAGGCCGGTGGTTTTATACTATGCCAATTACCTATACTCAGACTCGCATGAAAAAAACCAGTGTGGACGGCAATACCATTAATATTCAACCGCGTGTGGGTTATGGCTTTGATTTAAACTATGGAACTAAGCTAAATATTTATACTGGCGCCGGTTATATGAAAACCAGCCAAGATATCTTTGGTAGCTTTAGCTTAGATGAAAGAAAAGCGGTTGATGATATTCATGCTGACAACAGCTTGCCATTTAGCGTCCATCAAGAAAATCAGCGACCATGGGCCGGAATTATTGGATTTGCACTCGATATTAATCAATACTTATCCACGGATTTAGAATACACCGGGTTAGGCGGCGACCGTAAACAGTTCTTGTTTATGCTTAACACTCGCTTTTAAGCATTTTTTACTCGTCTTTTATCAGCATCATTGACGTAGAATTTTAAACATCGCCTTCAAGGATTAGACTCAGTTATGTTCATTTTGCTTTTTTCGTTACTCTCGTATTGGACAGGAACTCCAATCACGAGCTTAACCAACCCAGATTACCGAGCTTACGACTCGCCTTATAATTACAATAATTTTCAAATTGGTGCCGGTTGGCAAACCGATGGTTTAGATATCAAATTAGCAGGCAGTTACATGATCAATGAAAATTGGATCTTTACTGGCCATTACCAAAACTACTTTCTTCATGATGGTGACTTTCCTACTGGTAAAGATGCTTACGACTCCAAATTCAACCAAAGTGATCTCGCATTTGGTGCACTATATCGCATACCTCTTAATCCTTCCCTTGATGCCGTATTTGGTGGCGAATTAGGTTATGACTGGTATAAAGATCGTGATACCAGCTCTACTGCCGATGAAATTATCGGTATCGATTATGATGATCATAGTATTGGAGTTCGTGGATTAGCGGGGCTTCGCTATAGCTTGAGCCGTAATCTTGAAATGGGGGCCGACATCGGAGCAAAATACGCCTATGACCGTGCTTACCTACAAACGTCTGCCGAAATGAACTATTACTTTACCGAGAATATTGCATTGGGCGGTAAAGCCAGTTACGACGATCACGATGGTCATATTGGTTTTTATATTCGCGTTTCAAACTAGCCTTTCACACATTGCTGTTCATGCTTAATTCTTGACGGTAAATATTTACTGTTCAGCCAGCTAATTTGTGTGTAATCAATGTAAATATCCTTTAACATATCATTTTCAAAATACCAATACATTGATGTTAATTATTACTACACTAATAATAGTCACTTAACGCCCCATCAATGTCACAATAGAGATGAATGGACTTATTCTATGTCGCTCCGACCTTATCTTTGGCATTATCCTATTACACGCCTATTAACCATCATGGCTGCTTATAGTGCCAGTGCTTTGCTTTCTTACGCTTATGCCGCTAGCCAAATTGGAGAAGTCACGACTGTCCCTAAAACAATGGTTACAGAAAGCCCAGCGGAGACGGGTAAACCTAAAGTGATTAACCCAGGGCCCAATCGCCCTGCTAACTCAGATAAGGTGTGGGATAGAATATTACCGATTGGTGGGCAGGTCGCTATTTACAATGGTTACGATTTACCTCTGCCTTTTGGTGTCAGTTTTTTATACAGTTATATCGAGCAAGATCAGACTATTAGCAATATGAAAGTCGGCTATGGCGGCCCGGCAAATATTGATATTAACTTTCTATCTTTTGATCGATTTCGTAGTAAAACCAACACGCCCCAATTAAAACTCGATGCATGGGTTTTACCTTTTCTCAATGTGTTTGCTACCGTTGGCCGAATTAAGGGCACCATAGATATTAAGATGAGTATGCCCAAAGGCAGCGTGGTAACTAGCGATCCGGTTACCAATGCAATTAATGATGGCATACAGGCTTACTGTGCCAAAAACCCCGTAAAATGCCGAGCAGGTAGTGCACTGAAACCAGATACACCACCGGATATTTTTAATGGTGAACCTTGGCGTCTCAATGCTGAAGCTGAGATTGAGGGTTATAACTACAGTTTTGGGGCGATGCTAGCAGGAGCTAGTGGCGATTGGTTTTATACGATGCCTATCGTTTATACCCAAACCAATATGAAAAAAACCAATGTATCGGGTGGCACACTGAACATTCAACCTCGGGTAGGCTATACCTTTGCCCTCGAGCATGGCTTAGAGTTAAACCTGTACACCGGTGCGAGTTATATGGATAGTAATCAAACGATTTCGGGTGGCTTTAACCTTGAAACCATGGAGGCCTCTCGAGATTTCGATTCGCCACATACCATTGCATTTAAAGTTGACCAAGAAAACACCGACAAATGGGGCGGTATTTTAGGGGTAAACTTTAATATCAATAAACATTTATCATCAGCCATTGAGTACACTGGGGTGGTGGGCGATCGCCGACAAATGATCTTAATGGTCAATGGGCGATTCTAAGCTTTCACTCTTCTTATTGTAATATGAACAACAAAGCGCCAGCTAATTCGATTAACTGGCGCTTTGTTATTTAGAGATAGCGCTTATTTAGCTTCAACCTCTGCTGGAAATGCGATTATTGATCCGCCGGGAAAACGACCCCAACTTGCTTTCTCACTTCAGTGCTAATGCGCGAAACTCCCAATGCTCTCGCTTTGGCTGTTTGGCACAGCTGACCTCGCTTGATTTGCTCAGCAAAAATGGAAGCTTCATAAGTCATGGTGTTTTCAACTTGAGGAACGCTCAGAGTCTGTGCTTCTTCACCACGCAATTTCAATACAATATGATCGCATTCTGAAATGTGCTCAATAATCATTGAACCCGCTTCACCCTGGATCTCACTTGGGATATTCGAATCAGACACTTTAGAGTGAGAAATCACCACATCATGTTCTGGATAACTCAGGATAACCGTACCGTGTGCATCAACACCCGATTCAAGTAAGTGAGCGCTCGCTTTAATGTGTTGAGGTTCACCGAATAACGCTACTGCACTGGATACACAGTAGAAACCGATATCCATGATTGAGCCATTCGAAAATTCAGGATTAAAGGTATTCGGATTTTCACCATCAAGATAGCGCTGATAACGCGATGAATATTGGCAGTAGTTAATAAACACTTTATGCAATTTACCAAGCTTATCGAGATGTTGGTTAATCAGTCCAAAGTTAGGTAAGTATTCGGTTTTGAATGCTTCAAATAACACTACGCCATTTTGTTCTGCCACTTGGTACATGTGCTCGGCTTGGGTGATATTCGAGGCAATCGGCTTTTCACAAATCACATGCTTGCCATTTTCTAGCATCAACACACTTTGCTCATAGTGCAGAGAGTTCGGGCTAGCGATGTAGACCGCATCAAACGCATCACTTTGCGCCATCGCTTGTAAATCAGTAAAACATTGTGCTTTTGCGTTAAACGGCGCGGCAAACTCGGCTGCTCGCGCTTCGGTGCGAGAGTACACGCCGGTTAATTCAAACTCATTGACTTCTAATGCCGCTTGCACAAAACGCTCAGTGATCCAGTTTGTCCCTATAATGGCTAGACGTAGCATAGTGATCCTTTTACTTTCTATTCAAAAAAAGAAAACCGCAGAAGTTATCTCCTACGGTTTGCATCATACGTAAATTTATTTCGCTTAGATAATTTTTTTAACCTTATCGAAAGACTTACCCTTTATACAATTTAGGGTTAAACACATCACGCAACCAATCGCCTAGTAAGTTAATCACCAATACGATCGTCACCAACACGATACCTGGAAACGCAGTAATCCACCAAGAACCTGAGAAAATGTAGTTAAAACCAATACTAATCAATGAACCGAGTGATGGTTGGTCAACCGGTAAGCCTAGTCCTAAGAAAGAGAGCGCGGCTTCCGACATGATCGCATTCGCGATCTGTACTGTTGAAATTACCAAAATTGGTGATAAACAGTTCGGCAAAATATGGCGGAACATAATGCGTGGTGAACGGAAACCCATTACACGCGCCGCTTCGACATATTCTTTCTTCTTCTCGGCTAATACTGAAGCACGAATGGTACGGGCATACTGCGGCCACTCTGCGACACCGATAATCACGATCAGCATCAACACAGCATATTGGCTATAAAACTCACCGCCAAAGCTCGCTTTGAAGATAGCCGACACAATGATCGCCACCATCATAGTCGAAAACGATAATTGCACATCGGCAAAGCGCATCAAAAAGCTATCAATACGGCCACCGAAGTAACCAGCAGACAGACCAATAATGATGCCTAAAAACAACTGCACTGCTACGGCACAAAAACCGATCATCAATGACAAGCGCGAACCATACAAAATGGTCGAAAAGATATCGCGCCCTTGGTCATCGGTTCCTAACCAGAATGCGCTATCGCCACCATCCATCCAAGATGGAGGCAATTCAGAGTTCATGATATCAATTGAAGTTAAATCATACGGGTTCGTGGGTGCAATCCAAGGCGATAAAATAGCCGCCACAAAAAACGCCATAAATACCGCAAAGCTGACCATCGCCACTTTGTCACGTAAGAAGTAATACAAGATATCGGATTGTTTAAAGCGTTCCCAACGAGTAGGAACAATCGATGAAGTTTGCTGATTCATAATTATGCTCCTTTTCCTGTGATGTTGACGGTTGGGTTCACCAAGCCATAAAGTAAATCGACGATGGTATTGGTCACGACAAAGATCAAACCAACGAAGATAACGTAAGCGGTAATTAACGGTGTATCTACACGGTTAATCGCTTCTAGGAAAAGAAAGCCAGTACCCGGCCATTGGAATACGGTTTCGGTCAAAATGGTGTACGCCACCATAGTACCAATCTGCACACCACCTACGGTAAGTACCGGTAGCATGGTATTTTTCAGTGCATGTTGGTAATAAATTTTGTTCATCGCCAAGCCTTTCGCTCGACAAAATTTAATGTATTCCGAACCAAGCACTTCCAGCATTTCAGAGCGTACCAAACGAATAAACAGAGGCAGCATAATCGATGCAAGTGAAATACAAGGCAGAGCAAGATGCGCTAGACCATCAAGGGTAAATAAACCAGAATGCCAGCCACTGCCCAACACTTCGACTGTCTCACCACGACCATAAGACGGCAGCCAGCCCAACTCAATCGAAAAGACATACATCAACATGATGGCGGTTAAAAACACCGGGATAGAAATACCAATACTACTAAAGCCCATAATGACTTTGGTTAAAATACTCTTCGGGTGAATCGCGGAATACACCCCGAGCGGGATAGATAAGAATACGATAATAAGAGAGGCACCAAACACTAATTCTAAGGTTGCCACCAGCTTTTCAAGAATGACTTCCGCGGCGGGCTTTTTGAAAAAGTAAGACGTACCAAGATCGCCATGCAATGCATTGACGACAAAACGATGATATTTCACGATAAACGGGTCATTAAGCCCCATTTCATCACGTAAAGCATCACGTTCAGCTTGTGAGACAGACTGTCCGACAAGCTCACGCAACGGGTCACCTAGGTTATCCTGTATGGAAAACGCAACCAAACTGATCACAAACATCACTATCAGTGCCTGAAACAGGCGCTTGACCAGAAACGTAAACATTCCTTGCCCCTTAATAATCCATTAAATGCTGGTTAGCTCCATATTTCTCAGAAGTAACCAGCTTATTTTTATAGGGCCGTATACCGAGTTTCGAAGAGCATACGGCCTATTGTTCACTAATAACAACGCATTAACTGCATTACATTAGCTTATTTTTCATCTACGACTAAATCACCGAAGTATGGGAAGTTCATGCCGTTCACGATAGGTGCAATATGAACATTAGACTTCGCAGCCCATGCTAGGTTTTCCCAATGTAGTGGAACAAATGCCGCATCTTTGTACAAAATCGCTTCTACTTTTTGTAGTTGCTGTGCACGAGATGATGGATCGGTATTCACGTTCGCTTCTGCGATTAACTTATCCACTTCTGGGTTCGAGTAGTGGCCACAGTTGTACTGACCTTTACCAGTTTCTTCGTTACGAGTCATGGTTAAGAATTCAGTTAAGTTTGCAGAATCTTCGGTATCGGAGTGCCAACCGATCATCAGCATGTCTGCTGCACATTTATCAAACTCAGGCCAGTATTGCGCTTTTGGCATGGTTTTGAGGTCAACTTTAATACCAATTTTCGATAGCATTGCAGCCGTCGCTTGCGCGATTTTCGCATCATTCACATAACGGTTATTCGGCGCGATCATCGTCATGCTAAAGCCTTTCTCATAACCGGCTTCTTTCATTAACTCTTTGGCTTTTTTCAGATCGTAGCGAGGTTTAAGATCCGGATTGTAGCCTGCGTAACCTTCAGGGCTTTGTTGGCCAGCAGCCGTTGCAAAACCTTTCATAATACGTTTTGCGATACCTTCATTATTGATGGCATACACAATCGCTTTACGTACTCGGACGTCTTTTAGTGCCGGATTACTGTCTTGGTTTAATTGGAACGAAATAATACGCGTACCAGGTAAAGTGACGAGATCGAAACCTTTAGCATCTTTAACACGCTCTTGGTCATTAGGAGCAACCGGAGCAATCATATCCACACCACCAGAAAGTAGTGCCGCAACACGTGTCGCATTTTCTTTGATTGGTTTTAGTGTTAAGTGATCAACATTACCTTTGCTGTCTTTGTCCCAATAATCTTTAAAGCGAGTGAAGTCGACTTTAACGCCTTGTTCACGAGAAGAAACGATAAATGGGCCAGTACCTGATTCATGGGTAGAAGCGAAAGAGTTACCGTGCTTAACGATTTCACCTTTATCTGGTGACTCTGAGTAGAACTTGCTGTCCATTGGGAAGATGTAAGTGGCCGTTTGCAGCACCAATGGGAAACCTTCATCGGTTTTAATATCAATGGTGTAATCATCCACTTTTACCATATCGGTAAATGGCGTGAAGATACCTTTAAAGTCTGCCGATTGTTGTAGGCGCTTAAAGGTCCAAATCACATCATCAGCCGTCATTGTATTGCCTGAGTGGAATTTTACGCCTTCACGCAAATGAAAACGCATAGTGTGATCATCAATACGCTCCCACTTTGTAGCAAGACGAGGTTCAAACTCTAGTGATTGGGTATAACGAACCAGTGGATCAAATACCATGTGAGAAAGTTGAAGCGTACCACCAGACAGCTGCTCATGTGGGTCAAGCGATACTGGATCAGCATCATAGGCAACCGTAATATCGGCAGCAAGCGCATTAAAACTCAAACCAGCTGCCATTAAAGCCACTGTCAATTTGGTCTTCATCATTTTCATTTGCATAACTCCTTCATGCGGGAGGACATCCCTTGTTTTTATTTAGAGTGTAAATGTCGTATTTCTACATCTGTAACTTGTCTGTATTCACAGCACTAATTAAAACTGTGATTAAGCAGTTTTAATGTCTTCTCGTAACCCGGTAAATTCCGGCATTAAAGAAATGAGTTGTTTACTGTACTCATGTTGAGGCTCAGTAAATAATTGCTCGGTTGGAGACACTTCCAATAATTGCCCCATTTTCATCACACCTATTCGATCACACATTTGACGAATAACCGGTAAATCATGGCTGATAAATAACATGGTTAAATTCAGCTCATCTTGTAAGTCCTTTAATAGATTCAAGATCTGTGCCTGAACGGATACATCGAGTGCGGAAGTCGGTTCATCACAAATCAATAAACGAGGACGCGTCGCTAAAGCGCGAGCAATCGAAATTCTCTGACGTTGCCCCCCCGAGAACTCATGCGGATATTTCACCCCAGCCATGCGGCCTAAACCAACGTGATCTAATAGATCGTGTACGATCTTACGAGTTTCCTTCTCATCACGGGTTAATTTATGAAAGCGAATCGGCTCGGCAATGATGTCGAAAATTTTCATCCGTGGGTTCATCGAGGTATAAGGGTTCTGGAACACCATTTGCATTTGGCGGCGGAATGGTCGACGCTCACGTTCGGATTTAATCGCAGTTAAATCAATCCCTTCAAAGGTTACTTTGCCCTCATTCGGTGCATATAAACCGGCAATAACACGAGCAATCGTCGATTTACCAGAACCGGATTCACCTACCAGACCAAACGTCTCACCTTCATAAACTTCAAAACTGACATTATTGGAAGCTTGAACATACTCTCGACGAGATTCGAAAAACGAGTCTTTCGTGGTAAAGCGTAGGCTAACATTTTCGACATTCAATAATGGCCCCGTATAATCACGCTGATCTTGGCTTTGACCAAGCCAGTGAGTTTTAACATCTAAAGGTTCTAGTTCATGGGCTTCTTCGATATAACTCACCAATGGAAATCGGTCGAATTTTTTATCTGAACGAGGGACCGCGGATATCAAACTACGTGTATAAGAGTGTTCTGGCGTGCCAAGAACTTTAGCAGTAGGACCAAACTCGACTAAATCGCCACGATACATCACAGCCACTTTATCGGTAACGTTAGAGACAACGCCCATATCATGAGTCACCAGCATACAGCCGACATTATTCTTAATGCATAGCTCTCGGATAAGGCAAAGAATTTGATCTTGAATAGAAACATCAAGAGCCGTGGTAGGTTCATCGGCAATAATTAAGTCAGGTTCCCCTGCCAATGCAATGGCAATCACCACACGCTGACGCATCCCACCAGAAAACTGATGTGGGTATTGTTTTAAGCGGTTTTCAGGCTGAGGAATTCCAACCTGATTCATTAGGTGTAATGCGCGTTTGTAAGCTTCTTTTTCCGATACTTTCATATTGGCATGAATAGTTTCGGTTAATTGATGCTCAACCGTAAACAGTGGATTTAGCGATGTCATTGGATCTTGAAAAATAAATCCAATTTTCGAACCACGTACTGAACGCATTTGCTCAGGTGTTAAACCTGAGATTTTCTCTCCATCCAAGAAAACATCGCCACCAGCGATTCGTCCTGGAGGGCTTAACAGATCAATGACCGCGTTACCGACGGTTGATTTTCCTGCACCAGATTCACCAACAACACCGACGATTTCGCCGCGTTCAATGCTGAAAGAAAGGGATTTTACCGCGGCGTGAACACCGTGACGTGACGGATATTCAATCCGCAGATCTTTAACTTCTAAAAGTGGCATTACCAGACCTCTACTGCTTTGACAGCTTTCTGCCTTGTCTGTAAAAAAACGAATCCATTCGTTGTAATCCCCATCAATAAAGAGAGGGGAGACAAATTGTGCATTCCAATTTGGCAAACAATTAATGAAAATGCAATAAAACAGCATATTAAACGGCAAAAAAAGCCGCCTTAAGCACATTTATTAACAAAAATTCAACAGAGCATAGATAATATTGCTGACAAAATAAACAACACAACAGATTTAGCCTGAAAAGTATGCAGGAGATCACAGAGGAAAATAATCTCAATAATGCATAAATAAGCACATCATGTTGTGAAAATCAAAGTAATAAGGCTGGGAGATACATAAGTATAAAAATTAAATCGATAACCAGTCATTTTTTAAGCCGATTACTTCAGATCAATATTCATCGATCAATCGAGTCGCTAAAAATATATTGAGTGCTTGATATAAAAAGCTACCGGTTTGCACTTTCAATCGAAGTCAAGAAAGGGTTAAAACGAAAAACAACCACATCATTGCTTATGTGGTTTTTAAAAGTAGCCGGTGAAGAGCCAAGATTCTAATACTGGCGAACCCCCGACTCGTCGGGCTTAAACGCAAAAAAGCCACACCTTTCGATGTGGCTTTTTCAAAGTGATCGGTGAAGAGCCAAGATTCTAATACTAGCGAACCTCCGACTCGTCGGACTTAAATGCAAAAAAGCCACACCTTTCGATGTGGCTTTTTCAAAGTGGTCGGTGAAGAGCCACGATTCTAATACTGGCGAATCCCCGACTCGTCGGGCTTAAATGTAAAAAAGCCACACCTTTCGATGTGGCTTTTTCAAAGTGGTCGGTGAAGAGGGATTCGAACCCCCGACCCTCTGGTCCCAAACCAGATGCGCTACCAAGCTGCGCTATTCACCGAATGTTTTACTTTGCCTAGTAATAATTAGCTGGGTAACTAATTTAAGCATTTCGCCTCGATAAATCGAAACTGGGAACTCTAGGTTACCATAATATGGGGTGGCTAACGGGGTTTGAACCCGCGACAACCGGAATCACAATCCGGGACTCTACCAACTGAGCTATAGCCACCAAAGTTAAAGCCTCACTCATAAGTGAGGCTTTAAAATATGGTCGGTGAAGAGGGATTCGAACCCCCGACCCTCTGGTCCCAAACCAGATGCGCTACCAAGCTGCGCTATTCACCGAATGTTTCACTTTGCCTATTAACAATTAGCTGGGTAACTAATTTAAGCATTTCGCCTCGATAAATCGAAACTGGAAACTCAAGGTTACCATAATATGGGGTGGCTGACGGGGCTTGAACCCGCGACAACCGGAATCACAATCCGGGACTCTACCAACTGAGCTACAGCCACCACTATTTTTACCGATTTTCCGCTTCCGAATGGCACGCCCGAAAGGATTCGAACCTTCGACCTTTGCCTCCGGAGGGCAACGCTCTATCCAGCTGAGCTACGGGCGCATGCCCTATCGGCGGAGTGGAATAATACGTATATCGCACTAGGGCGTCTAGTGTTTTTTGCACTTTTTTTACTGTTTGATGCGTTTTTCAGCAATTAAGCAATAAATAAACGTATTTAGGATGTGACGCACACCATGTCACGACAATCTTATAGTTTATGGCAACATAGTAAAAGGCTACAATCACCTCCTATTTACAAATTTATAACGATATACTGCTTTTTCGAGAGTAATGAAGCTTTGTTTTTATCTAGGTCTTTTTATTGACCTAAGCATATAGTGAGTTTATGGATATGATTCGCCAAACTTTAATGATACTGACCGCCACACTAACCTTTTCATCTTTCACTTTTGCTTCTGGAATAAGTGATAGCGAACGAGCCGCGATCGCTGATCGCATAAAACCCGTTGGAGATGTCTACCTTGCAGGTAGTGAGCCAGCAGCGGCTGAAGCATCAGGCCCTCGCGATGGTGCTGCAGTGTATGGCACTTTCTGTGTGGCTTGTCACGGTACAGGCGTGAGCGGAGCACCGAAAAAAGGTGATGCTGGTGATTGGGCACCGCGTGTTGCACAAGGTGAAGCAACCTTAATCAAGCACGCAATTGAAGGTTTTAATGCCATGCCTCCAAAAGGAACGTGTATGGATTGTTCTGATGATGAAATCAAAGCCGCTATTGAGCACATGGCAGCAGGTTTATAATTTATTACCAAACGATCAATAAAAAACCCATGGCTCGCAATGCGTCATGGGTTTATCTCTACAATGAAGATTACTGGCTTAAAACACTTTATTTCTTATTAAACATGGCTCGTAAATTAGCAATGTGGGCTTGGCCCTTTTCCATTCTTTCTTCAGCACTTTGTGGCTTTTTCTGTAGCTCCCATTCCACATCATCGAAAGGTAATTCGTCTAAGAAGCGACTTTGTGTTGGTTTAATTAACTCACCATATTGGCGGCGCTCACGGCACATCGTGAAGGTCAGCTCTTTTTGAGCTCGTGTAATACCGACATACATTAAGCGACGTTCTTCATCGACATTCTCTTCATCGATGCTAGTTTGGTGCGGCAAAATACCTTCTTCTGCCCCCATAAGATAAACATAAGGAAACTCTAAGCCTTTCGATGCGTGTAATGTCATTAACTGCACTTGATCGGCATCATCATCGCCTTCCCCACGTTCCATCATGTCGCGCAATGTCAGACGTTGAACCACCTCTTTAAGTGTTTTGACTTCTTGATCGTAATTATCGCCTTCTAAATCTGCGGTAATCCAAGAATAGAGATCTGAAACATTTTTCATCCGCATCTCGGCGGCTTTAGGGCTCGCTGACGTTTCATACAACCAATCTTCATAATTGATATCTCGCACTAATGAGCGTACTGCTTCTACAGTATTGCCTCTTTCAGCATTTTCAGAAATTTGTACTATCCAATGAGTAAAACGTCTTAGCGATTCTAAACCTCGGCCAGATAAATGTTGTTCAAGTCCCAATTCAAAACTGGCCTCAAATAAGCTTTTACCTCGCATATTGGCATAACTACCCAGTTTTTCGAGCGTCACAGGGCCAATTTCACGCTTAGGTGTATTCACAATCCGCAAGAAAGCATTGTCATCATCAGGGTTAACCAGAACACGTAGATACGCCATTATGTCTTTAATCTCCGCACGCGCAAAGAATGATGTTCCGCCAGAGATTTTGTAAGGTACTCGGTTTTGCATCAGTGATTTTTCAATCAGGCGAGATTGATGATTCCCACGGTACAAGATGGCGTAATCTTTATATTGGGTATGATTTAAAAAACGATGAGCGATAATTTCACCAGTAATTCGCTCAGCTTCGTGTTCTTCATTTTTAGCGGTGAGCAGCTTTAACTTCTCACCATCTGGGATTTCTGAAAACAGTTTTTTTTCAAATATATGTGGGTTGTTGGCAATCAGAATATTGGCACAGCGTAGAATACGACTGGTCGAGCGGTAATTTTGCTCAAGCTTGATCACTTTTAATTGAGGAAAGTCTTGATTGAGTAACTCAAGGTTTTGCGGACGCGCACCACGCCAGGAGTAAATCGACTGATCATCATCGCCAACTACCGTTAAACGTGCCCTTTCACCTACAATTAAGCGTACTAATTCATACTGACTGGTGTTGGTATCTTGATACTCATCCACCAATAAATAACGAATTTTAGACTGCCAGCGTTCGCGAACATCACTGTTGGTTTTCAGTAATAGCACTGGCATGGCAATCAGGTCATCAAAATCAAGCGCATTATAAGCTTTCATTTGATTTAGGTATTTTTCAAAACAAAAAGCAAATAGATGATCTTGTTCAGAACTCGCTTGCGCTTTCACCTGATCGGCGGTCAACATATCATTTTTCCAATTTGAAATACGGCTTAATAATTGACGCAACAGGTCTTTATCGCCATCTAATTGCTCTTCGGTTAAATCCTTAAGTAAGGCGAGTTGGTCTTGATCATCAAATAGAGAAAAGCCTGCCTTTAATCCTAATGCTTTGTATTCACGACGGATAATATTCAGCCCAAGGGTGTGAAACGTCGATACCATCAAACCTCGTGCTTCTTTTTTCCCTAAGGTTTGACCGACACGCTCTTTCATTTCTCGTGCTGCTTTATTGGTGAAGGTCACCGCTGCAATATGTCTAGCTTGATAACCACATTGCTGAACAAGATAAGCCATTTTATTGGTGATCACGCGAGTTTTACCCGAACCTGCGCCCGCTAACACCAAACAGGGACCGGAAACATATTTCACAGCTTCATCTTGTCTAGGATTTAATTTCATTTTTCTCTCAATTTTATGGCGTATTTATTGCTACATGCTCAAGATGTAACAAATCAATACTATTTTATAATTTCACTGGCGAACTACTAAGTTAAATATATAATGAATGAACGTTCACTCATTACCAGTTTTTATCTATGGTCAATTTAAAAGTTAATTCTTCCTTGGACAAGCGGCAGTTGCTTTTGAATACCGCAGAGCAATTAATTGCTAAAGCGGGATTTCAAGGTTTATCCATGCATAAACTCGCTCAAGAAGCTGGAGTGGCAGCTGGAACCATTTATCGTTATTTTCAAGATAAAGATGACCTGGTTGAAGCGGTTCGTATTCATGTTCTTCAGCGTGTCGCCGATATGGTACAGCAAGGTGTAGAAGAGCACATGCCTCTCAAAGAAAGATTTGTGCATATTTGGAAAAATGTTGCCCATGTTACAACGACTCAAAATGAAGTTGATGTCATTCTAAATCGTATTCAATATGAATCCTTACCGACGAAGCCAACTTGTGGTTCTGAGATGGAGCGTAAATTATTTTATAAAATCGAAGCTATGTTTAATGAAGGAAAAGATCTCGGTGTGTTTAAACCTTTGGATAATCATTTGCTCGCCAGTCTGAGTTTAGATGTTTGTTTATCAATCGCAAGAAAACACGTACTTGGTTGTTATGTCATCACAGATGCTGCTCTTGACTCTGCTATTGAAGCAAGTTGGGATGCGGTTATTCAACATTAATATTTTGGAGTTCTAACGAAATGAAAAAGTGGACTTTCGTTATGCTAATCATCGCAATACTGCTTTTTGGTAGCGTGATTGGCTTTAATATGTTTAAACAGAAGAAAATTGCCGAATACATGGCAAACATGCCTGAGCCCGAATTTCCGGTTACTGTCACTAAAGTTAACCCTGAAGATTGGACTCCAACGATTAATGCCATTGGCTTCGTCGAGCCGATTCAAGGCGTAACATTAACAGCCCAAACCAGTGGTCAGATTGATGCGATTCGTTTTGATTCTGGTATTAATGTTAAAAAAGGCGATGTATTAGTTGAAGTCGATTCAAAAGTAGAAAAAGCGCAATTACAAAGCTCTCAAGCTAAGTTACCAGCGGCAAAGGCTAAATATCTTCGTTATAAAGATCTTTACTCGAAAGGTTCAGTATCAAAAGAAGCGTATGATGAAGCGCAAGCAACCTATTTGTCTCTTTCTGCTGATATTACGAGCTTGAAAGCTTCGATTGAACGCCGTACGGTTACCGCACCTTTTGATGGTATCGTAGGCTTGCGTAACGTTTTCCTTGGTCAATTTTTAGAAACAGGAACTGAAGTTGTTCGCTTGGAAGATACCAGTGTGATGCGTTTACGCTTTACCGTACCACAAACCGATATCAGTAAGATTCATGTTGGTCAGCAAGTCAATATTACTGTCGATTCTTTTGCCGATAAAACCTTTGAAGGTTCTATTAGTGCCATTGCGCCTGCGGTTAATGCACAAAGCGGCTTAATTCAAGTACAAGCACAAATTCCAAACAATGACGGCAAATTGCGCAGCGGTATGTTTGCTCGTGCCAGCATTGTGCTGCCAACATTAAAAGACCAAATCATTGCACCTCAAACGGCAATCACATATACCCTTTATGGCGACAGTATTTATGTGCTTGAAGAAAAAGATGGTGTTAAACGTGTCATCCAGACCGTAGTGAAAGTTGGCGAGCGTGCGGGTAGTGTTGCTCATATCATGGAAGGCTTAGAGCCAGGCCAAACTATTGTCACATCAGGACAAGTTCGTTTGAGTAACAATTCGAAAGTTAAGATTGTGGAGAGCGATGCAACGACTCCACCAGCCCAAACCCCAATGCTGTAACTGGAGGCATTATGCGCTTTACTGATGTTTTTATAAAACGTCCAGTTTTGGCGGTATCAATCAGTCTTTTGATTGCATTGCTTGGTTTTCAAGCCATCTTCAAAATGTCTGTTCGCGAATACCCCGAAATGACGAATACCGTAGTCACGGTAACGACAAGCTATTACGGTGCGGACGCCAACTTGATCCAAGGTTTTATTACACAACCTTTGGAACAAGCGATCGCCCAGGCCGATAATATCGACTACATGACCTCCAGCTCTGTGTTAGGTTCATCAACCATTACGATTACGATGAAGCTGAATACCGATCCCAACGGCGCGTTAGCGGATATTTTGGCACAAACCAATTCGGTTCGTTCCCAATTGCCTAAAGAAGCTGAAGACCCAACGGTAACAATGTCAACCGGCTCAACCACGTCGGTACTTTATATTGGCTTTACCTCTAATGAGCTCGCATCTAGCCAAATCACTGATTACCTTGAGCGTGTAATTAATCC
Organism: Vibrio rumoiensis; assembly: GCF_002218045.2. NCBI lineage: Bacteria > Pseudomonadati > Pseudomonadota > Gammaproteobacteria > Vibrionales > Vibrionaceae > Vibrio > Vibrio rumoiensis. The sequence continues at coordinate 130,775 of NZ_AP018685.1, read as the reverse complement.
TCAATTATTTACGGTGAATGGTGTATCAAAGGTCAATCTGTATGGCGGTCAAAAGTACGCGTTACGTATCTGGCTTGATCCAGCCAAAATGGCGGCTTTCGATTTAACAGCAACGGATGTGATGGGCATTTTAAATGCCAACAACTACCAATCCGCAACCGGTCAGTCTACTGGTGAGTTTGTTGTTTATAACGGCAGTGCTAACACTCAAGTCGAGAATACGGCTGAGCTGGAACGCTTAGTGGTTAAATCCGATAAAGGGCAAGTCGTCAGACTAAGTGATATTGCCAAGGTTACGTTAGCCAAAAGTCACGATACTTATCGCGCAACATCTAACGGTTCCGAGGCGGTAGTAGCGGCAATTGATGCTTCTCCAACGGCAAACCCAATCAATATCGCTCATGATATTTTAGCGCTCTTGCCAGACTTAGAAAAAAACTTGCCTAGCAATATTGAAATGCGAATCCTTTATGATTCAACCGTTGCGATTAATGAGTCGATCAATGAGGTAATTCATACCATATTAGAAGCGGCATTGATCGTATTAGTTGTGATTACTTTATTCTTAGGCTCACTGCGTGCGGTTATCATTCCAATTATCACGATTCCTCTGTCATTGGTTGGTGTAGCCGTCGTTATGCAGGGAATGGGATTCTCGTGGAACTTGATGACCTTACTTGCCATGGTACTTGCGATAGGACTGGTGGTGGATGATGCCATCGTTGTATTGGAAAATGTCGATAGGCATATCAAGCTCGGTGAAACACCATTTAGAGCGGCAATTATAGGAACTCGGGAGATCGCGGTTCCCGTTATCGCGATGACATTAACCTTAGGTGCGGTATATGCTCCGATTGCCTTGATGGGCGGTATAACTGGTTCACTATTTAAAGAGTTTGCTTTGACTCTCGCGGGCGCGGTATTTGTGTCGGGCATCATCGCCTTAACCTTGTCCCCAGTAATGTGTTCTAAGATGCTCAAAGCCCACTCTAAGCCTAGTCGCTTTGAAGTAGTGGTACATAGCGTACTAGATCGCATGACCAATCGTTATGAACGTATGTTGCGCGCAGTAATGCAACACCGTCCTGTGATGATCGCATTTGCGATAATTGTTATGGCAAGCTTACCGCTCTTATTTAAGTTTATTCCAAGTGAACTAGCGCCATCGGAAGATAAAGGAGTGGTTGTTTTGATGGGTACAGGTCCATCGAATGCTAACTTAGATTATCTACAAAACACCATGGATGAAGTCAATAATGTACTTGTTGATCAACCAGAGATCCAATATGCACAAGCATTCACTGGTGTTCCAGCTTCTAACCAAGCGTTTGGTATTGCTTCGATGAAACCATGGAGTCAGCGTGAAGCTAGCCAATCGGAAGTAACCGAACGTGTCGGTAATCTCATGAAAGATATCCCTGGCATGGCGGTATCGGCTTTCCAAATGCCAGAATTACCAGGTGCAGGTTCAGGCTTACCAATGCAGTTTGTGATTACAACACCAAACAGCTTTGAAAGCTTATTCCAAATTGCCAGTGATATCTTGGTTGAAGTAGGTAAAAGCCCATTGTTTGTGTATTCAACATTGGATCTCAATTTTGATTCAGCAACGATGAAAATCAATATTGATAAAGATAAAGCTGGTGCTTACGGCGTGACCATGCAGGATATTGCCGTGACGATCGGTACAATGATGTCTGATGGTTATGTTAACCGTATCGACCTTAATGGGCGCTCTTATGAGGTTATACCGCAAGTAGAACGTAAGTTTCGCCTTAACCCTGAATCGATGAAAGGTTATTATGTTCGAGCGTCTAACGGACATTCGGTGCCACTTAGCGGTTTAGTTAACATTGAAGTTGTAGCACAGCCACTGTCACTACCTCACTTAAACCAGCTGAATTCAGCGAATATTAGCGCAGTTCCAGCACCAACGGCTTCTATGGGACAAGCGGTTGATTGGTTTGAAAATATTGCTGAAAGCAAACTACCTCTAGGCTATAGCCATGAGTATTTAGGTGAAGCAAGACAATTCGTAACTGAAGGTAGTGCACTGTATGCAACATTTGGTTTAGCGCTAGCTATTATCTTCTTGGTTTTGGCAATTCAATTTGAATCTATCCGAGATCCGTTGGTTATCATGGTATCGGTACCACTTGCGATTTGTGGCGCCCTGATAGCTCTTGCTTGGGGAGCTGCAACCATGAATATCTACTCACAAGTGGGGTTGATTACGTTGGTTGGCCTTATCACCAAACACGGTATTTTGATTTGTGAAGTCGCCAAAGAAGAGCAATTACATCACGGCAAGTCAAAAATGGAAGCGGTAATGGAATCCGCAAAAATACGTTTACGACCAATCTTAATGACAACAGCAGCAATGATTGCAGGTTTGATACCTCTATTATATGCCACTGGTGCAGGTGCAGCTCAGCGCTTTAGTATTGGCATCGTTATCGTAGCAGGGCTAGCTATTGGTACCTTGTTTACCTTGTTTGTATTGCCTGTAATTTACAGCTATTTGGCAAGCGAGCATAAACCGCTACCAGAGTTTGATGAGAGCATTCCTGCCATCGAAGAACCAAAGCACTAAGTCTTCATACTGACTAAAGTAAATACAAAGGCTACCAGCTAAATGGGTAGCCTTTCTTTTATTTAGCGACAACAAGCCGAGACATTTTGAACAGATTTGCATAAAATAACGCAATACTATTTAGGAGCTAACCAAATGTTTGATGCTAAGAAAATTGAGCAAATTGCCAAACAAATTCACGAATCAATGCCTCAGCCAGTAAAAGACCTTGGTTCCGACGTTGATCAAAAAGTCCGCCAAGTGATCCAAGGTCAACTCAACAAGTTAGATGTCGTTTCACGTGAAGAGTTTGATGTACAAACTCAGGTATTACTGCGTACTCGTCAGAAATTAAATGATCTTGAATCAAAATTGGCTGACTTAGAAAGCAAGTTAAGCGAGAAAGAATAGTTTCGAGTTTCGAGTTTCGAAAAAATAAGGCTTGCCCATCAATAGGCAAGCCTTTCTGTTTTATCTAGAACGGAATTTCGAAGTGATTGATGGGATATTCTAGAAGAAAACACGGTGTTTGCAGCGAGCAAATGAGTATTTTCGACAACGAATATCCCGCTATCACAAAGAAATTTAACCACCAACGGCAATACGTTTCATATCCTTCATATACCCACGTAGCTCTTGACCAATCCACTCAACAGGGTGATTACGTAGTGCGTCGTTAATTTCAATCAGTTGACCGTTATCAACTTGATTACTTTCTTCTTGTAGCCCTCTACCAATTACATCTGTACCAACATTTGGCATGAACTTTTCACGTAGTAACGGCGTCGCAACATTAGCAAATAGATAGTTACCGTATTCTGCTGTATCAGAAATAACCACGTTCATCTCGTATAGACGTTTACGTGCAACGGTGTTAGCAATCAATGGCAATTCATGTAGTGACTCATAGTAAGCTGACTCATCAATAATGCCAGAAGCGGTCATGGCTTCAAATGCTAGTTCAACTCCAGCACGAACCATTGCGATCATTAAAATACCGTTATCAAAGTATTCTTGTTCAGAGATTTCTACATTGGATTCAGGATAATTCTCAAATGCAGTTTGACCCGTCTCTTCACGCCAACCCAATAAATTCTTATCATCATTAGCCCAGTCTTCCATCATAGTGCGTGAGAACTCACCACAGATGATGTCATCCATATGTTTGTTATACAGTGGACGCATTAAGTCTTTAAGCTCTTCTGATAACTCAAATGCTTTTACTTTAGCAGGGTTAGATAGACGATCCATCATGTGAGTCACACCACCAAATTTCAATGCTTCGGTAATGGTTTCCCAACCATATTGCAGCAACTTGCCAGCATACCCAGGTTCAATACCATCAGCGATCATTTTTTCATAACAAACGATTGAACCAGCTTGAAGCATGCCACAAAGGATAGTTTGCTCACCCATTAAGTCGGATTTAACTTCAGCAACAAAAGATGATTCTAAAACGCCAGCTCGATGGCCACCAGTTGCAGCGGCCCATGCTTTAGCTATCTCTAAACCTTCACCTTGAGGATCGTTTTCAGGGTGAACTGCAATAAGAGTTGGAACACCAAATCCACGCTTATATTCTTCACGAACTTCAGTACCCGGACATTTAGGAGCGACCATCACAACCGTAATATCTTTACGAATTTGCATGCCTTCTTCAACGATATTGAAACCATGCGAATAACCAAGGGCAGCCCCTTGTTTCATCAATGGCATTACGGTTTCAACCACATTAGTGTGCTGCTTATCTGGGGTTAAGTTCACGACTAGATCCGCTTGTGGAATCAATTCTTCATAGCTTGCTACTTCAAAACCATTATCTTTGGCGTTTTTAAATGATTGACGTTGTTCATCAATCGCAGCCTGACGAAGGGCATACGCAACATTCAAACCAGAATCACGCATGTTCAAGCCTTGGTTTAGACCTTGAGCACCACACCCTACGATTACGACTTTCTTACCTTTTAGGTAATCAGCTTCTTGCGAAAATTCTTCGCGATCCATAAAACGACAACGACCTAGTTGGTCTAATTGCTCACGTAGATTCAAAGTGTTGAAATAGTTAGCCATAATCTAAAAGTCCTGTTTTTAATTAATCCATAAAGGTGAGTAAGTTTAGATGTAATCACAATATTACTCGATGAGTTGATATTAAAACACGAATCCCATTGCTCAAAGTGATATATTCACAAGTAATCATTGCGAAAAATGCAAGAACACTAATAGGATCACAATGAATATTCGCAGTCTTCACTTATTTGTCCATTTATGCAGTAGTCAAAACTTCAGCAAGACGGCATCTGCAATGCATATTAGCCCATCAGCTCTAAGCCGACAGATTCAAAAGCTCGAAGAAGAAGTCGGCCAATCGTTATTGGTTAGAGATAACCGGAGCGTTGAATTAACAGAAGCAGGGAAAAAGCTCCTTCCTGTTGCGACTCATATTACTCAAGAATGGACACAATTTTGCAGTAGCTTGCAAGGTAATAAACAGCAACTAACGGGAGAGATTCGCGTATTTTGCTCGGTTACGGCAAGCTTTAGTCATTTACCAGAGATTTTAACCGATTTTAGGCTGGCCTATCCCAAAATAGAATTAAAGCTGTCGACCGGAGATCCAGCTAAAGCTATCGATAAACTATTAAATGATGAAGCTGACATTGTCATCAGCGCTTTGCCAACACAATTACCTGCTCGTTTAGAATTTGAGACCATAGGAGAGATCCCCTTATCAGTGATTGCTCCAAATGCTCACAGCAGTTTTACTACTGAACTACAAAAGGAACAACCTGACTGGACTCAAATTCCTTTTATTATTCCAGAAGCAGGCACCGCTAGAGATAGAAGTAACACTTGGTTTAGAGATATGAAGTTTAAACCTAATATTTATGCTCAAACATCAGGGCATGAAGGAGTTGTAAGTATGGTGGCTCTTGGATTAGGTGTTGGAATAGCTCCCGATGTTGTTATTAATAACAGCCCAGTCAAAGATAAAATCCAACGTTTAAAAGTTGCACCTATTAAACCTTTTAAATTAGGAATTTGTTGCCAAAAATCACAGCTACAAAACCCGTTAATAAAAGCTCTATGGCAAGTATCACAAAATAAATTTATAAAGGCATAAACGGAAAAAGCCTCCCTATTGAGGGAGGCTTTAAAATATAAGCCTAGCGATGTCCTACTCTCACATGGGGAAACCCCACACTACCATCGGCGCTACTTCGTTTCACTTCTGAGTTCGGCATGGAATCAGGTGGGTCCAAAGTGCTATTGTCGCTAAGCAAAACTGTTACGGCAAATTTGATGAGGCCGTTCAATTCTAAATAGTGGTGCTGATACCCAGACTCGAACTGGGGACCTCACCCTTACCAAGGGTGCGCTCTACCGGGCTGAGCTATATCAGCATATATTCTCAGCAATAATTTTGCTTCGAACATAAAAAAGCCCGTTCAACACGGGCTCTTTCAAAATAAAGCCTGGCGATGTCCTACTCTCACATGGGGAAACCCCACACTACCATCGGCGCTACTTCGTTTCACTTCTGAGTTCGGCATGGAATCAGGTGGGTCCAAAGCGCTATGGTCGCCAAGCAAATTCTTCTGTTAAAACATCCACTAGGATGTTTTAACTTAATTCGGAAAGCTGTTTCTTCTCACACTCATTCAAGTATGTCTTATATCTATTCAGTCCAACCAAAACCCTTTAGGTGTTGTATGGTTAAGCCTCACGGGCAATTAGTACAGGTTAGCTCAATGCCTCGCAGCACTTACACACCCTGCCTATCAACGTTCTAGTCTCGAACAACCCTTTAGGACGCTTAAAGCGCCAGGGAAGACTCATCTCAGGGCTCGCTTCGTGCTTAGATGCTTTCAGCACTTATCGATTCCGAACTTAGCTACCGGGCAATGCCATTGGCATGACAACCCGAACACCAGAGGTTCGTCCACTCCGGTCCTCTCGTACTAGGAGCAGCCCCCTTCAATCTTCCAACGCCCACGGCAGATAGGGACCGAACTGTCTCACGACGTTCTAAACCCAGCTCGCGTACCACTTTAAATGGCGAACAGCCATACCCTTGGGACCGACTTCAGCCCCAGGATGTGATGAGCCGACATCGAGGTGCCAAACACCGCCGTCGATATGAACTCTTGGGCGGTATCAGCCTGTTATCCCCGGAGTACCTTTTATCCGTTGAGCGATGGCCCTTCCATTCAGAACCACCGGATCACTATGACCTGCTTTCGCACCTGCTCGAATTGTCATTCTCGCAGTCAAGCGGGCTTATGCCATTGCACTAACCACACGATGTCCAACCGTGTTTAGCCCACCTTCGTGCTCCTCCGTTACTCTTTGGGAGGAGACCGCCCCAGTCAAACTACCCACCAGGCACTGTCCTCACCCCAGATAATGGGGCTAAGTTAGAACATCAACACTACAAGGGTGGTATTTCAAGGTTGACTCCACAACCACTGGCGTGATTGCTTCAAAGTCTCCCACCTATCCTACACATGTAGGGTCAATGTTCAGTGCCAAGCTGTAGTAAAGGTTCACGGGGTCTTTCCGTCTAGCCGCGGGTACACTGCATCTTCACAGCGATTTCAATTTCACTGAGTCTCGGGTGGAGACAGCGTGGCCATCATTACGCCATTCGTGCAGGTCGGAACTTACCCGACAAGGAATTTCGCTACCTTAGGACCGTTATAGTTACGGCCGCCGTTTACCGGGGCTTCGATCAAGAGCTTCTCCGAAGATAACCCCATCAATTAACCTTCCGGCACCGGGCAGGCGTCACACCGTATACGTCATCTTACGATTTTGCACAGTGCTGTGTTTTTAATAAACAGTTGCAGCCACCTGGTATCTGCGACTCCCGGCAGCTTAGAGAGCAAGTCTCATCACCGCTAGAGCGTACCTTCTCCCGAAGTTACGGTACCATTTTGCCTAGTTCCTTCACCCGAGTTCTCTCAAGCGCCTTGGTATTCTCTACCCGACCACCTGTGTCGGTTTGGGGTACGATTTCTTACAAACTGAAGCTTAGAGGCTTTTCCTGGAAGCATGGCATCAATGACTTCACTACCGTAGTAGCTCGACGTCGTGTCTCAGCCTAACAATTTCCCGGATTTACCTAAGAAATTAGCCTACGCACTTGAACCTGGACAACCATCGCCAGGCCCACCTAGCCTTCTCCGTCCCCCCATCGCATTTGTAAGAAGTACGGGAATATTAACCCGTTTCCCATCGACTACGCTTTTCAGCCTCGCCTTAGGGGTCGACTTACCCTGCCCCGATTAACGTTGGACAGGAACCCTTGGTCTTCCGGCGAGGGAGTTTTTCACTCCCTTTATCGTTACTCATGTCAGCATTCGCACTTCTGATACCTCCAGCAAACTTCTCAGTTCACCTTCAACGGCTTACAGAACGCTCCCCTACCCATCATAGTAAACTATGATGCCGCAGCTTCGGTGTATAGCTTAGCCCCGTTACATCTTCCGCGCAGGCCGACTCGACCAGTGAGCTATTACGCTTTCTTTAAATGATGGCTGCTTCTAAGCCAACATCCTGGCTGTCTGAGCCTTCCCACATCGTTTCCCACTTAGCTATACTTTGGGACCTTAGCTGGCGGTCTGGGTTGTTTCCCTCTCCACGACGGACGTTAGCACCCGCCGTGTGTCTCCCGGATATTACTTACTGGTATTCGGAGTTTGCAAAGGGTTGGTAAGTCGGGATGACCCCCTAGCCTTAACAGTGCTCTACCCCCAGTAGTATTCGTCCGAGGCGCTACCTAAATAGCTTTCGGGGAGAACCAGCTATCTCCAGGTTTGATTGGCCTTTCACCCCTAGCCACAAGTCATCCGCTAATTTTTCAACATTAGTCGGTTCGGTCCTCCAATTGATGTTACTCAATCTTCAACCTGCCCATGGCTAGATCACCTGGTTTCGGGTCTATACCTAGCAACTCGACGCCCAGTTAAGACTCGGTTTCCCTACGGCTCCCCTATACGGTTAACCTTGCTACTAAATATAAGTCGCTGACCCATTATACAAAAGGTACGCAGTCACACCACGAAGGTGCTCCTACTGCTTGTACGTACACGGTTTCAGGTTCTATTTCACTCCCCTCACAGGGGTTCTTTTCGCCTTTCCCTCACGGTACTGGTTCACTATCGGTCAGTCAGGAGTATTTAGCCTTGGAGGATGGTCCCCCCATGTTCAGACAGGATATCACGTGTCCCGCCTTACTCGTTTTCACTTAGTATACGTTGTCGGTTACGGGGCTATCACCCTGTATCGCGGCACTTTCCAGAGCCTTCACCTGACGTATATAAAGCTTAAGGGCTAATCCAATTTCGCTCGCCGCTACTTTCGGAATCTCGGTTGATTTCTCTTCCTTCGGGTACTTAGATGTTTCAGTTCCCCGAGTTCGCCTTATTAACCTATGTATTCAGTTAATAATACGTGCTTATGCACGTGGGTTTCCCCATTCGGAAATCGTAGACTCAAGTGGCTTTTACTGCCTAATCTACGCTTATCGCAAGTTAATACGCCCTTCATCGCCTCTGACTGCCTAGGCATCCACCGTGTACGCTTATTCACTTAACCATACAACCCAAAAGGGTCTTAATGTATGTTCAACTAAATAAGGTTTTAGTTTTTTGACCGTTAAGAGGGTAATCTTAACGGTCGTTTGCCGGACTCAATAGAATCAATTGCAAGCAATTGATTTGAATACAAGACACTTGAATGTGTGTTGTTGTGTTTATCACAAGGATAAACATTGAGAACTTTTATTAAGATAAACATTAAATGTTTATCTAGTCAGCTTTCCAAATTGTTAAAGAGCAAGTTTTCTAATGAAAACCATTTTTAAATATTCTGTGTAAAAACATTTAAAGATGGTGGAGCTATGCGGGATCGAACCGCAGACCTCCTGCGTGCAAGGCAGGCGCTCTCCCAGCTGAGCTATAGCCCCATCTTATTTTTTAATGTTGACCAACTTTTCGAAAGAAAATTGGTGGGTCTGAGTGGACTTGAACCACCGACCTCCCGCTTATCAGGCGAGCGCTCTAACCAGCTGAGCTACAGACCCAACATTAAAACTCTTAACTTTATAAACCTAATCAATCTGTGTGGGTACTCATCAAAAATAATCTTTCGTATAAGGAGGTGATCCAGCCCCAGGTTCCCCTAGGGCTACCTTGTTACGACTTCACCCCAGTCATGAACCACAAAGTGGTAAGCGTCCTCCCGAAGGTTAAACTACCTACTTCTTTTGCAGCCCACTCCCATGGTGTGACGGGCGGTGTGTACAAGGCCCGGGAACGTATTCACCGTGGCATTCTGATCCACGATTACTAGCGATTCCGACTTCATGGAGTCGAGTTGCAGACTCCAATCCGGACTACGACGCACTTTTGGGATTCGCTCACTATCGCTAGCTTGCTGCCCTCTGTATGCGCCATTGTAGCACGTGTGTAGCCCTACTCGTAAGGGCCATGATGACTTGACGTCGTCCCCACCTTCCTCCGGTTTATCACCGGCAGTCTCCCTGGAGTTCCCGACATTACTCGCTGGCAAACAAGGATAAGGGTTGCGCTCGTTGCGGGACTTAACCCAACATTTCACAACACGAGCTGACGACAGCCATGCAGCACCTGTCTCAGAGTTCCCGAAGGCACCAATCCATCTCTGGAAAGTTCTCTGGATGTCAAGAGTAGGTAAGGTTCTTCGCGTTGCATCGAATTAAACCACATGCTCCACCGCTTGTGCGGGCCCCCGTCAATTCATTTGAGTTTTAATCTTGCGACCGTACTCCCCAGGCGGTCTACTTAACGCGTTAGCTCCGAAAGCCACGGCTCAAGGCCACAACCTCCAAGTAGACATCGTTTACGGCGTGGACTACCAGGGTATCTAATCCTGTTTGCTCCCCACGCTTTCGCATCTGAGTGTCAGTATCTGTCCAGGGGGCCGCCTTCGCCACTGGTATTCCTTCAGATCTCTACGCATTTCACCGCTACACCTGAAATTCTACCCCCCTCTACAGTACTCTAGTTTGCCAGTTTCAAATGACCTTCCGAGGTTGAGCCCCGGGCTTTCACATCTGACTTAACAAACCACCTGCATGCGCTTTACGCCCAGTAATTCCGATTAACGCTCGCACCCTCCGTATTACCGCGGCTGCTGGCACGGAGTTAGCCGGTGCTTCTTCTGTTGCTAACGTCAAGCAACGCAGCTATTAACTACGAAACCTTCCTCACAACTGAAAGTACTTTACAACCCGAAGGCCTTCTTCATACACGCGGCATGGCTGCATCAGGCTTTCGCCCATTGTGCAATATTCCCCACTGCTGCCTCCCGTAGGAGTCTGGGCCGTGTCTCAGTCCCAGTGTGGCTGATCATCCTCTCAGACCAGCTAGGGATCGTCGCCTTGGTGAGCCATTACCTCACCAACTAGCTAATCCCACATAGGCGTATCCAGTAGCGCGAGGCCCGAAGGTCCCCCGCTTTGCTCCGAAGAGGTTATGCGGTATTAGCCATCGTTTCCAATGGTTATCCCCCTCTACTGGGCAACTTCCTATGCATTACTCACCCGTCCGCCGCTCGACGCCGAAGTAGCAAGCTACTTCTCGTTTCCGCTCGACTTGCATGTGTTAGGCCTGCCGCCAGCGTTCAATCTGAGCCATGATCAAACTCTTCAATTTAAGATTTTGTGACTCAACGAATACTGACTTCAAACTACCTAAGTAATTTAAAGCTATTATCATTCCAACAGAATGATAATGAATTGACTGTGCCAATTATTAGTAAACTAATAACTGATTGGTCACTCAGTTCATTGAAATCATTGTTGCTTCCTAAGAAGCTATATTGATTATCATCAACGAGTGCCCACACAGATTGATAGGTTTAAATTGTTAAAGAGCGTTGTTCTTCGTGACTGCGTCTCGTTGAACAGGGCGGCCATTCTAACGATTTGATTGAGAGTGTCAAACACTTTTTCAATTTAATTTCGTTAACCTTTTTGAGAAGGTCTGAACCGCTTGACTCGTTGCTGCAGCTAGGCTGCGTGCTCCGTGTCAGTGAGGGCGCATTATAGGGAGATCTTTTTAGTTAGCAAGATCTTTTTATCGTTTTTTTTAACTTTTTTATTGTTCGATTAAAAAAGGAGCTAAAACCTCCTTTTTTGTCTATAAAGCCATCAATTTAATGCTTTTCTCTTATATAAAAGAGTAAGCATCAGCAAACATACGATTCTTATTGGCTTGCTTATGATCCACAAATTGATCTCGTGCAGCGCCTGCCATTTCAAACCGTCCTGCTATATAGATATCAAAATTAGCTAAGGACTCAAAATCTTGGTCAATGGCTTCTAATACATTACCGACTTTCCCTTCCCAATTTTGCTCTTCATTTTCTATCACGGGAATAAAATGAACGTTTGCTGTTTTTTGAGCTATCTCTTTAAGCTCTTGCATTGCGTATAGCTGACTACTGTCCTTGGCTCCCCAATACAAATAAATAGGTTGGATTTTATTTTGACTAAGGCAATGATCCAAAATCGAACGAACATAACTAAATCCCGTACCACCAGCGATAAGCAATAATGAACAGTCTCTATCTTCTTGCAACCAAGCATCTCCATGAGGTACATCGATTTGGATACTACCTCCATCAGCATATGCTTGGTTCATGGCTTCCACCACTTCGATTGCATAAGCATTATGCTCTGCCGCACCGATATGCAACTCTAATTCACCAGAATGACGACAAGGGCTGCTTGCTATTGAAAATGGACGTTTATCTTTCTCGCCCATAACAACCATTAAGTATTGACCAGCTTTAAATGGTACTGGGGTTTCTGGGTGCAATAAAATGCGAAACGTATTACTTGCTAATGGTTCGATTGATTTTACTTTACATTCAACGGTCATGATTCCCTCTTGTCACTCTTCAAATGTCAAAATTAAGTGACTCTTTGCGTATGCTTGGCAAGGGAATATCCAACCTTGTTGCTGTTCTTTATATGTCAGCATTGGTTCAAGGTGACGATATTCCACTTCCCCTTCAATTTTCTTACAAATACATGTCATACATGCCCCGACCTTACATCGATATGGCAGTATCACATCTTGTTCCATCGCCGCAGATAATATGGTTTGCTCAGAATCGATACTGAACTCAACATTACTAGGCTTAATCATTACTTGATAAATCATCTAGGATTAGAAGATACCTAAGCTATCCCAAACTCGATCAATTTTATCGACCAATTTAGAGTCTTTAATAATTGGGGTTCCCCACTCTCTTGTCACTTCATCTTGTAACTTATTCGTGGCATCAAGCCCCATCATGGATCCATATAAATCAGAGATCATCATCGTGTCTCGAGATGGATCCATTCGAGTCGTGATCGCCCAAATAACATCATTCCAATCCGTAATATCGACATCACCATCACAAACAATAATGAACTTTAGATTCAATTCATCTTGCACAAAATGCTTAATTTTTTTAATCAGATCAAATCCTTGACCACATAAACATTTATCCATTTTAATGATCATCATTTGATGAGTGCTATCTTGAAGTGGAAAATGAAGTTCTTTTATTTCCGGTATATGTTGGCATAGCGCATCGATAGATTGTTGTTCCAATATTGCAGAAGAAGATAGCACTTCCGATCTTTTGATATTTGATACTGAAGCAATCTCAAGTTCCGTTGGCCACTTTTTAGTAATATCCATGCCCATTTTGGAACCTAGGCCGACGACTGGAGAAGCAAAATCTAAAGAATCAATTGGAGTATTATCGATAAATAGCGTATCTCTTTCAGGTTGCATATTCTCAATCATCGCCTGAGAGACACTACTCCAATCCCGGGCGTTGACATCTTCATCACAAACTAAAACATACTTGGTATACATAAACTGACGTAGAAAAGACCACACCCCCATCATGATCCTCTTAGCATGACCAGGATATTGCTTTTTCATGGTCACAACAGCCATCCGGTATGAACAACCTTCTGGTGGCAAATAAAAATCAATAATTTCAGGGAATTGTTTTTGTAGAATAGGTACAAAGACTTCGTTTAACGCTACCCCTAATACCGCGGGCTCATCCGGTGGCCGTCCGGTATAGGTACTATGATAAATCGCCTGTTCACGCATCGTAATGTGAGTAATCGTAAAGACGTGGTGTTTTTCTGCCTCATTATAGTAACCGGTGTGATCACCATAAGGACCTTCATCTGCAAACTCTTTCGGATCAATGTAACCTTCAAACACCATCTCGGCACTAGCGGGAATATCTAAGTCATTACTAAGCGATCTAATAACCTCGGTTTTACTACCTCTCAATAAACCTGCAAATGCATATTCCGACAACGAATCAGGTACAGGCGTAACCGCTCCAAGAATCGTTGCAGGATCGGCACCAAAAGCCACCGAAACAGGAAAAGGTTTACCTGGATATTTTTCCATCCAGTCACGTAAATCTAACGCCCCACCACGATGAGCGAGCCAGCGCATAATAATTTTATTCTTAGCTATTTTTTGCTGACGATAAATACCTAAATTTTGGCGTTTCTTATTTGGGCCTTTCGTAATAGTCAAACCCCAAGTTAAGAGTGGTGCGACATCACCAGACCAACAGCTCATTACTGGAATTTTATCTAAATCGACATCATCACCTTGCCAGACAATTTTTTGACAAGGTGCCGAGCGTAACCTTTTTACCGGCATATTTAATACTTGCTTGAATAAAGGTAACTTTTCAAATGCATCTTTAAAGCCTTTTGGTGGCTCAGGTTCCTTTAAGAACGCCAGCAGCTTACCAACTTCACGTAACTCACTAACCTCACTCCGTCCCATTCCAATCGCGACACGTTCAGCGGTGCCAAATAAATTGGTCAACACAGGCAAGTCGTAACCAATAGGATTTTCAAACAATAGAGCAGGACCACCAGCGCGCAAAGTACGATCACTGATTTCAGTCATTTCATAATGAGGGTCTACAGGATGAGAAATTCGCTTGAGTAAACCATTCGTTTCTAAATGATCAATGAAGTCACGTAAATCTTTAAAACTCATAACCTTTCCACTGGCAGTATCCGATGGCGGCTATTATATACACAACAGGCGTAATATGCATGAGGTGTCAAAATAAAATCGCAATCATTATCATTAGCTAATCTTTTTATCACACTATTCTCTTTAGCCTTATTCTGCAACCGCCAAAGCATTCAATAATATTTGAGATTGCTCAACCTGGCCGGATTGAAGTAAAGAAATAAGCCAGTCATGGTGTTCGGTCGAAGATAAAGCCTGTGCCACCATTAAACCATCACGTGTGTGATTTAATTTTTCAACAAGAAAAGCATGCACTTGCTCGGTCATCGGTTTGATTGCTACAAGCTGGTTTATAGCCATTAATTTTATAGTCGGGTTCTGTGTTGCATTCATGATTTGTTGAAGAGCAAATTCATCGCCCACTTGAGCTAAGCGTTGCAGTTCTTGAATCGTATGATCATCCGCTTTCATCTTCCAAAGCAAAGAATAGAGCTGCTCATCATCAGTTAACTGAGCTAGTTTAATCACAACCGATGTCGAAGGTAGCCAGTTTACGACACTATTGCCGACTAGCTGATTAGACAAATATTGTAGTGCTTGAAGAGACAAGCTATCGGCTTCTTTTAAAAATAACATCTCTTTTTGTTGAACATCGTAAGTATTGCCTTGCAGCCAATTTGCTAACTGCAGCTGATTATTTTCGGCATCAATAATAAAATCTATGGTGGTCTGATCTTGCTTCCAATCATTAATTAAACGAGTCGCAACAAGTGAAGCATTAAAAGCGGGTAAAGTAACACTATAGCCATCACCAGATTCCGTAAACTGATATACAGGTTGATGAGTTTGTTGTGATTGGATAAAAATAGCCATGCGAGGAGTAAGCACTAAATTTGCATCTTCTATTTTTTTTAATAGTAGATAGCGCACAGCTTCTTGTTTAGGCAAAGGAATACTTTCCAATGAATCTTGGATGTCAGGTACTTTGTCTTGCAAAGCTAATTGATAGATGTGATCCGCTGAAGATTGGGCACTCGGGTTATTTAGCCACGAAGAGACTTCACTTTGAGTCATTTCGCTCGCTTGTGCAATCGGCCCAAACAGTACAATAAACAGCAGGAAAATAATCGCAGACAGTCCTTGTCGCATTTGCTCTTCCTAATATAAAAAATCGAAAGCGATTAGAAGCTCCACGAATATGGTGCAAGTAAATTGCCCTTTAGACAATAAAAATCACCGCCCAATGTGAGCGGTGATTGTATTTATCGATGGGTTAACGGTAAATTCAGAATTTATTGACGGCGCATTGCATCAAAGAATTCATTATTTGTTTTCGTCATCGCTAACTTGTCGATTAGGAATTCCATCGCATCGGTTTCACTCATTGGATGAACAATCTTGCGTAAAATCCACATTTTTTGCAGTTCATCAGACTTCGTCAACAACTCTTCGCGACGGGTACCAGAACGGTTAAAGTCGATCGCAGGGAAAACACGTTTTTCCGCAATCTTGCGGTTTAAGTGTAATTCCATGTTACCCGTACCTTTAAACTCTTCATAGATAACTTCATCCATTTTAGAGCCGGTATCAACTAACGCTGTTGCGATGATAGTTAGACTACCTCCTTCTTCAACATTACGAGCTGCACCAAAAAAACGCTTCGGACGATGTAATGCGTTAGCATCAACACCACCGGTTAAAATCTTACCTGATGAAGGCACCACGGTGTTATATGCACGAGCAAGACGAGTAATCGAATCAAGTAGAATCACAACATCTTTCTTATGCTCAACAAGGCGTTTCGCTTTTTCAATTACCATTTCAGCTACTTGAACGTGACGAGAAGCTGGCTCATCAAAAGTAGACGCAATTACTTCACCTTTAACAAGGC
Organism: Vibrio rumoiensis; assembly: GCF_002218045.2. NCBI lineage: Bacteria > Pseudomonadati > Pseudomonadota > Gammaproteobacteria > Vibrionales > Vibrionaceae > Vibrio > Vibrio rumoiensis. Next base: position 114,244 of record NZ_AP018685.1, on the reverse strand, counting down.
GTTGCATTTCGGTAACTTCCTCTGGACGCTCATCAATAAGCAATACCATCAACTCACACTCTGGGTGGTTGTGGGCAATACTTTGAGCAATATTCTGCAGTAGCATTGTCTTACCCGCTTTTGGCGGAGCAACAATCAGGCCACGTTGACCTTTACCAATCGGAGAGGCTAAATCTAAAACACGCGCGGTAATATCTTCAGTTGAACCATTACCACGCTCCATCACCATGCGTTCATTCGCATGAAGAGGCGTTAAGTTTTCAAAAAGGATTTTATTGCGAGCGTTGTCCGGGCGGTCAAAGTTAACAGTGTTGACTTTTAGAAGAGCAAAATAGCGTTCACCATCTTTAGGTGGGCGTATTTTCCCGGCTACCGAATCACCGGTTCGTAAATTAAAACGGCGAATTTGGCTTGGTGATACATAAATATCATCGGGGCCAGCAAGGTAAGAACAATCTGCCGAGCGTAAGAAGCCAAAGCCATCTTGAAGAATTTCTAAAACCCCATCGCCAAAAATATCTTCACCACCTTTCGCATGCGCTTTAAGGATGGAAAAAATAATATCTTGCTTTCGTAAACGGGCTAAGTTTTCCAAACCAAGGCTTTCACCAAGCGCAACAAGCTCAGATACAGGTCTGTTTTTCAGTTCTGTTAGGTTCATAGTGGTGGATGCTTTTTTTGTCAAAATAGGATTCTGTTGGTTGTTTATAAGATATGTTTGACCTATAGGAACGGCCAAGAAATGAACATTTGTGTATTTAACGTGCGATAAATTATCACTAAAGTAAAGACTAGTCTAGCTTTATAAAAAGACAAAACCGCATATAAGTCACTTATACACGGTTTAGTTTGTCATTTCATTAACGCTTACAAGTTTTCATCTAAAAACGCTTTCAATTGCGTTTTTGATAATGCGCCAACTTTAGTTGCAGCAACACCACCATCTTTAAATAGAAGTAATGTTGGAATACCGCGGATACCAAACTTAGGTGGCGTTCCAGAGTTTTGATCGATATTCAATTTACCAATGGTGAGCTTGCCTTCATATTCTTCAGCAATTTCATCAAGAATTGGGGCAATCATTTTACAAGGACCACACCACTCTGCCCAGAAATCTACTAAAACTGGACCAGCAGCTTTGATTACATCATTTTCGAAACCTTCATCAGAAAGCTGCATAATCTTGTCACTCATCTTCCACTCCAATGTGTATATTTATGATCTGGTTGGATGATAACCAGCAATTAGATTCCCTATTGGAATGGATTTACTTTCGTATTGCAAGCTTAAGCTGATATTCTATAGCAATGAAAAAGACACACATCACAGAGCAAAAATTCGCCGACTTGGATTTATTACCCCAAGTCATTGAAGGATTGGAGAAAAAAGGGTTCGAGTACTGTACCCCTATCCAAGCCTTGGCGTTGCCGGTACTGCTCACCGGCCAAGACATTGCAGGCCAAGCCCAAACGGGTACAGGTAAAACGCTCGCGTTTCTTACTGCTACTTTTAATCACTTACTTAAAACACCAGAACCAGAAGGTCGTAAAAAAGATCACCCACGGGCCATTATTATGGCGCCAACACGTGAACTTGCGATTCAGATTTACAATGATGCCGAAGGTCTTATTGCGAGCACAGGTCTTAAAGCTGGATTAGCTTATGGTGGCGAAAGCTACGATAAACAACTAACCAAATTACAAGACGGTGTCGATATTTTGATCGGGACTTGTGGCCGAATCATTGATTTCTACAAGCAAAAAGTCTTTAGCTTAAACAGCATCCAAGCTGTCGTGCTAGATGAAGCCGATCGCATGTTCGATTTAGGTTTTATTAAAGATATCCGTTTCTTGTTCCGTCGTATGCCGGAGCCAAGTGACCGTCTCAACATGTTATTTTCAGCGACATTATCTTACCGAGTACAGGAACTTGCGTTTGAACACATGCATAATCCAGAGCATGTTGTCGTTGAAGCGGAACAAAAAACCGGCCATCGTATTGAAGAAGAATTATTCTACCCTTCAAACGAACATAAGATGGCTTTATTACAAACGATTATCGAAGAAGAATGGCCTGAGCGCGCGATTATTTTTGCCAATACCAAACATAAATGTGAAGCCGTTTGGGGAAGTTTAGCGGCAGATGGACATCGTGTTGGTTTATTAACTGGTGATGTACCACAGAAAAAACGCGAGCGTATTCTTGATGAGTTCACTCGTGGTGATGTCGACTTTTTAGTTGCAACGGATGTTGCTGCTCGTGGTTTACATATTCCAGCCGTAACGCACGTATTTAACTTTGATTTACCGGATGATTGCGAAGATTACGTACACCGTATTGGTCGTACCGGCCGCGCAGGTGCCAGTGGTAAATCAATCAGTTTCGCCTGTGAGCAATACGCCATTAATCTTCCTGCAATTGAAGAATATATTGAGCACTCAATTCCTATGTCGGAATATGATGCCGAAGCATTGTTAACAGATTTACCAGCACCATTACGATTACAGCGACGCCCACAAACCAACCGTAGAACCAATACGGGCGGCTCTCGTGGCTCAAATCGCAATAGTAATAATCGTCGTCCGCGCCAACCGCGTAACCCTAGCTAAGGTATGATTGGTCTATGAGCAATACAGTATCATCCCCTTTATATGCCGTGATTGATTTAGGCTCTAACAGCTTCCATATGTTGGTCGTACGTCACATTGACGGAAGCGTCCAAACAATGGCAAAAATCAAACGTAAAGTTCGCTTGGCTAATGGATTAGATAAAAATAATCAATTAAGCCAAGAAGCCATGCAACGAGGATGGGACTGTTTAAGCTTATTCGCTGAACGCCTGCAAGATATTGCTGCCGATAATATTCGTATTGTTGGCACCGCAGCACTCCGTTCAGCGACCAATGTCGATGTGTTTGTCAAAAAAGCCAATCAAATCCTAGGCCACCCTGTTGAAATTATTTCAGGCGAAGAAGAAGCCGCCACCATTTACAAAGGTGTGGCTCATACTTCTGGCGGTCTAGGTCATCGATTAGTGGTCGATATTGGCGGCGCAAGTACCGAATTAATTATTGGCCGAGAATTTGAAGCCAAAGCACTCGTAAGTTTATCGATGGGGTGTGTAACTTGGCTTGATCATTACTTTCATGATCGCCAGTTAACTCGGCAAAATTTCGACAATGCCATCTTAGCGGCGAAAGCAACGCTAGAGCCTATCTTACAAAAGTACAGCGAGCTTGGTTGGGACGTTTGTGTTGGAGCGAGTGGTACCGTTCAAGCCTTGCAAGAGATTATGCTTGCGCAAGGGATGGATGAAATCATTACCCTTGCCAAATTAAAGCGTTTGCAGAAACAAGCCATGATGGCTTCTCACCTTGAAGAGTTAGAGATTGACGGATTAACACTCGAGCGAGCTTTAGTGTTCCCGAGCGGCCTATCTATCTTAATCGCTATATTTGAAAGCCTTAATATAGAGTCTATGACTTTGGCGGGCGGTGCATTACGTGAAGGGCTTGCTTATGAAATGATCGGAGAAATGCGTCAATCCGATATTCGTCAACGTACAATATCGAGTGTGCAACACCGTTATCAAGTCGATACTGAATATGCTTCTCAGGTCGCCGATGTCGCGATGCAATTATTGAAACAATGTGGTCATCAACAGTGGATTCCAGAAGCCCAAGCAGCATTTTTATTACAAGCGGCAGCAGAGTTACACGAGATTGGCCTAAGTATTGATTTCAAAAAAGGCGGCGAACATGGCGCTTATCTACTCCAAAATCTCGATCTACCAGGCTTTACTCGCGCGCAAAAGCATTTCCTCGCCGAGTTGGTAAGACGCTACCGAGATGCTTTATCTTCACTGCCAGAGCAACACGCTTTATCAGGGCAAAGCAGTAAGCGTTTACTTCGGTTATTGCGCTTATCTGTTTTGATAACACACCGTAGAAACACCCAAATACAACCACGTTTTGAGATCATTTCACAAGACGATAACTTAACACTAAAAATGGATACTGATTGGTTAGCGGATAACCCATTAACTCAAGCAGAATTAGATCTTGAAGCCAACCGTCAAACCGATATTGGATGGCCACTCATGATCACCAGCCTATAAAATGACTTTTTTATAAAAATGGGAGCCAATTTAAGGCTCCCATTTTATTCATCTTTGCTCAAAGCTCAAACCGCCAAGGTTAATCTTCAACTTTATCAGCAGAGATATTATCTTGCGCTAACCACTCTGCGACATCTTTAGCAAAGTAAGTCAAAATACCATCGGCACCGGCGCGTTTAAAACAAAGCAGAGATTCCATCACCGTTTCTTTTTCTTTTAACCAACCGTTTTGAATAGCGGCTTTATGCATCGCATATTCGCCCGACACTTGATAAGCAAACGTTGGAATTTGAAGCTCAGTTTTCACTCGGCGAACCACATCTAAATACGGCATACCAGGTTTCACCATCACCATATCCGCGCCTTCATTGATATCCATCGCCACTTCATGCAACGCTTCATCACTGTTAGCAGGATCCATTTGGTAATTTTTCTTATCCGCCCCTTTCAAGTTGCTGCTTGAGCCGACGGCATCACGAAACGGACCATAATAATTCGAGGCGTATTTAGCGGAATAAGCCATAATCTGCGTATGAATATGTCCTGCCTTTTCTAGAGCTTCGCGAATTTTACCAATGCGGCCATCCATCATATCCGATGGTGCAACGACATCTGCGCCAGCTTCAGCGTGAGACAATGCTTGCTTAACCAACACTTCGGTCGTTTCCTCATTCAATACATAACCGTCTTTATCAATAATGCCGTCTTGCCCATGGGTCGTATATGGGTCAAGCGCAACATCGGTGATCACACCGATATCAGGAACATGCTCTTTCAATGCTCGGACCGCTCTTTGCACTAAGCCCTCTGAATTATAGGCTTCAGTGGCACATAAAGACTTCACATCTTGATTGACGACCGGGAATAGCGCAATCGCTGGCACGCCTAATTTAGCGAGATAGTCAGCTTCTTCCAGTAATAAATCGATAGAAAGGCGCTCTACTCCTGGCATTGATTCGACCGCTTCTCGGCGATTTTTTCCCATCAACACAAACATCGGGTAGATCAAATCATTAACTGACACCTTATTTTCAGCGACTAAACGACGACTAAAATCGTGTTTGCGGATACGGCGTAGACGACGACCAGGAAATTGACCTTGAATAGATACTGACACCTTTACTCTCCTTACTGATAAGTTCTATAACTCTTTCTACACTCATCATATCACCCTCACCATGCCATGAAAGCAAAGAATGACTCAATTATTCAGGAATTAACAATCGAGTATGATCTTCACGACTGAGTCATTTATACTGGTTGAGTATTCTCCAACTATGAGTTTTTTATGATTGATAGCCACGCACATATCTATGCCGAAGAATTTGAACATGATCGAGATGAGGTTGTTCAACGAGCCAAAGATATCGGCATAAAAAAAATTTTATTGCCAAATATCGATTTGAATTCAATTAAGCCTATGCTCGCGACCGAAGCCGCCTATCCTGACACTTGCCACTCGATGATGGGATTACACCCTTGCTATGTTAATGACAACATAGAACAAGATCTCGAGGTCATTAAAGCTTGGTTTGATAAACACAACTTTATTGCCGTGGGTGAAATTGGCATCGATCTCTATTGGGACAAAACTTTTCAAGCGGAACAAGAGTTTGCCTTTCGCGAGCAGTTGAAATGGGCGAAAGAGTTAGCATTACCTGTGGTCATTCATACTCGAGATTCGATTGACCAAACCCTCGACATTCTATCGCAAGAACAAGATGGGTCGCTATCTGGCGTCTTCCACTGCTTTGGTGGTTCAATCGAACAAGCTAAGGCAATTAACCAACTCGGTTTCCATTTAGGTATCGGTGGTGTATCGACGTTCAAAAATGGTGGGATGGATAAAGTCATCCCTGAATTGAATCTTGATTATATTATTTTAGAAACAGATTGCCCTTATTTAGCGCCAACCCCACATCGTGGTAAACGCAATGAACCGGCATTTATGCAACTTGTCGCGCAACGTATTGCCGACTTAAAAGAAATGCCTCTCGAACAAGTTTGTGCGATTACCGACCGTAATACGGAAAAATTATTCCAACTAAAATAGTTGAACATGTTTCACATGAAACCATAAAAAAACGCAACCACTTGGGTTGCGTTTTTATCTCATACGTCAATGTAAAATTAAGACTTCACTTCATCGTTATCATCTTGGTCTTCATCTTCGTCCCCTTCACCTCGCTTGGTATAGAAACGAGAGAAGAACAAACCAATTTCAAACAAGATACACATTGGCACAGCTAATAGCGTCTGAGATACCATATCAGGCGGTGTCAATAACATCCCAACCACAAAAGCGATCACGATAATATATGGTCTCTTCTGGGCTAACGTTTTCGCATCAGTTGCCCCCGTCCAGCATAACAAGATAATCGCAACCGGCACCTCAAAGGCAATCCCGAAAGCCATAAATAACGATAGAACGAAATCTAAATAGCTCGATATGTCCGTAGCAAACTGTACTCCACCTAATGAAATGGCAGTAAAGAAACTGAAAATTAATGGAAAGACAACAAAGTAGGCAAAGGCAACACCGCAATAAAACAGTAATGAGCTTGAAAACAATAAAGGTGCGATCAGTCGTCGCTCATGCTTATATAAACCAGGCGCGACAAATGCCCATATTTGGTATAGCACCAAAGGGACCGCAACAAAGACCGAAGCCACTAAAGTCAGTTTTAGAGGCGTAAAAAATGGTGATGCAACATCGGTTGCAATCATACTCGCGCCAACAGGCAAACGATCAATTAAAGGTGCAGAAACAAATTCATAGATATTACTAGAAAACCAAACCAGACAAACAAAGACCACCAAAACAGATGCAATCGCTTTTAAGATTCGGTTTCTCAGCTCAATTAGGTGGGATATTAATGGCTGGGTTTGTTCTTGAGTGGACATGTAAACCTCTTGAGAGCACGCTTACCCACTGGCGGTTACCAATGAGTAAACAAATAAAACAGGGAGTTATGCGTTTTTTTTGTCCGACGTTTTTTTCTCACTATCAGCAGAAGCATCATCTTTCATAATACGATTTTCTTCTGGTAGTTCATCTGTCGAATGCGAAGGCGCTGAAGGGATTGTTTCAGACTCTTTGGCATAAGGTCGTTGTACGTCTTGGGCTGCTTTCTTAAGTTCTTCGATTGAAGATTGCAGCTCTGGAGATAAATCTTTCATCCCCATTTGTTCGGCCTTACGCAAATTATCTTGTAACTCTTGTATTTTGAGTTCTTGAGACAATTCATCTTTAACATTGTTCGCCATCGTTTTCGCCGTGCGAACAAACTTACTCACACTACGTATTGCGACCGGCAGACGCTCAGGCCCAAGCACAACAAGCGCGACAACCGATATTAATACCAGCTCCCAAAAACCGATATCAAACACCGATTAGCCCTGCTCTTTTTCTTTTTTAGCGTCGGTTTCTACGCTTGAATCCACTTTATTTTGATCAAGAGACTTCGCTTCAAAATCCGCATCTTTTGATTCAGTTTTCTTCGATGCCTCTTCTTCGCTCATTGCCTTTTTAAAGCCTTTCACTGCAGAGCCTAAGTCACCACCAATACCGCGTAGTTTTTTAGTTCCAAATAACAGCACAACGATAACTGCAATAATCAAAAGTTGCCAAATACTGATTCCGCCCATTTGTTTTACCTCGGGTCAAATAAAAAGAAACACATCATAATGTGCAAAGTTTACGATTTAATTACGGTACGTTCGCCAACTCGCGAGCCAGAATAAAGCCCCAACAATAACAAACCCACCAGATAATTGATTGTGCCAATCCGCCGCACTTAACTGTAATATGGCAGAGCATACGACTAATGTTGCTCCAATACCAAATAAAAACTTACCTGTCGTCTGTTTGCGTTTACCCGCCGAATATAGGGCAAAGTAACGTGCTACATTTTGATCTAAGTCACGCCCACGTTTTAAAGTTTCGTAGAGTAGCTCAGGAAGCTCTGGCAGTTTCTCTGCCCACAATGGCGCTTTATCTTTTACGGCATTCAATACCGCTTTCGGACCGACTTGCTCCATCATCCAATTTTCTAAAAATGGCTTCGCCGTTTCCCACAAATCAAGCTGTGGATATAACTGCCGGCCCAATCCTTCGATATACAATAATGTCTTTTGTAATAGTACTAACTGCGGCTGTACTTCCATATTAAAACGGCGCGCGGTATTAAATAAGTTTAGCAGTACATGACCAAAGGATATTTCACACAATGGTTTGGCAAAAATAGGCTCACACACCGTGCGGATTGCCGCTTCAAAGTCGGTAAGATTCGTATCCGCAGGCACCCAACCTGAATCGACATGTAATTCTGCGACTCGTCGATAATCACGATTAAAAAAAGCCAAAAAGTTTTCAGCTAAATAGCGCTTATCTTCGTTATTCAGGGTTCCGACGATACCGCAATCTAAGCCAATCCACAGTGGATCGTCTGGTGTGTCCCACGCAACAAACACATTACCAGGGTGCATATCAGCATGAAAAAAACTATCGCGAAATACTTGAGTAAAAAAGACCGTCACGCCTTTTTCAGCCAAGCGTTTCATATTGGTACCATTTTTTTCTAATCCTTCAAGATCAGAAACTTGAATACCATAAATGCGCTCCGACACCATTAAATGCTCAGAGCTAAAATCCATTAAGACATCAGGAACATATAGATCTTTGCTACCAATAAAATTACGTCTCAGCTGCAACGCATTCGCCGCTTCCATACGTAAATCTAACTCACTAAGTAACGTTCTTTCGTATTCTTCGACGACTTCAACTGGTTTTAAACGGCGGGCATCAGGCATAAATCGAGCGACGATCCTTGCCATACGATACATCAACTTTAAATCCGCTTCGATAATAGGTCGAATATCCGGACGGATCACTTTAAGAACGACTTCTTGCCCTGTCTCTTTTACTTTAGCAGTATGGACTTGAGCTATCGATGCAGAGGCAAGCGGCGTAATATCAAAATCATCAAACCATTGCTCTAATGGGCCACCTAGTGATGCTTCAATCTGCTGTTTCGCCAATTTTCCATCAAATGGACTGACTTTATCTTGCAGTAAAGCTAAGGGGTTGGCAATGTAATCAGGAAACAAATCACGGCGAGTCGACATCATTTGTCCAAACTTAATCCATACTGGACCTAACTCTTGCAGCGCTAAACGCAGCCGCTGACCGACTTCTTTATCTTGATGTTTCTTGCGAATCCAGAATAAAAGCTTAACCAGACGGCGAGGCATTTTAACGAGTTGATGCTCAGGTAAAAGCTCATCTAACCCGTACTCTAACTGGATTTTTATGATTCGATATAAACGTTTTACTTCGCCCAGCGTCATAGTTTCGCCACCAACCTATCCAGACGTTGTTCCATTCTCGACAATGAACTTGCCAACTCATCAATTTGATCACAAAAATAAGCGACTTCCAACGCATTAGGAGCAACTTGCCATTCTTGTGTAAGAACGGTACCCAACTTTCTCTGTTGATTCTGCAGCCCTTGCTTGAACCATTCCGCTTGGTTTTTAGCACTTTGTACTACGGTATGGGCAACAACATCACCAGTCACACGGGATAACCATTCTTCCGGGTCCGGCTTAATGTCGGTCATCAGTTGTGAAAATTTTTGAGCGAGTTGGATATCACCTTCAAGCACCAGTTTATCTTGCTTGATTAAGCGAGTGATATTGGACTGGTCTTTCAGTTGAGGTAATACCGATAATTTCAGGCTCAAATAACAATCCGGCTCTGCTTCATAGGAACTCAGCACATCCACCTGGTGGCTAAATACAAAAATAAGTTGGCGATCTAATTCCTGTAAATGGACTTTGATCACTTTACCTTTTAAACGAGCAACCTGATGCTGATGCTCAGGTGCATCAATAATTAAACGGTTTAGTGTCGTTTCAATAATCCCGGTCACCAATGGTTCAAATGGCATATTTATTCCTTAAAACTTATATCCACGGTGTAAGGCAACGATACCCCCCGTCAGATTAAAGTATTTAGTTTGCTCAAAACCCGCCTCTTCCATCATACCTTTTAATGTATCTTGATCCGGGTGCATGCGAATTGATTCAGCGAGATAGCGATAACTATCCGCATCATTCGCCACCAGCTCACCGATCTTCGGCAGTAAATGGAAGGAATATAAGTCATACACTTTCGATAGTGCCTCAACTTTAGGTTTAGAGAATTCTAATACCAATAAACGCCCACCCGGCTTTAATACACGAAACATCGAGCGTAATGCTTTGTCTTTATCGGTTACATTACGTAAGCCAAAACTAATGGTAATACAGTCAAAATGATCGTCTGGAAATGGTAATTCTTCTGCGTTAGCTTGAACGTAATGGACATTACCAACAATACCGATATCACGTAATTTATCGCGTCCTACATTCAGCATTGAGTTATTAATATCGGCCAGCACAACTTGACCATTGTCACCCACTATACGAGAAAACTTGGCGGTTAAGTCACCGGTACCACCAGCAAGGTCGAGCACCTTATGACCAGGGCGCACTCCACTGCAATCAATGGTAAATCGTTTCCAAAGGCGATGAATACCACCAGACATCAAATCATTCATAATGTCGTATTTTGCGGCAACGGAATGAAACACTTCGGCGACTTTTTCGACTTTTTGTTCTTTCGCGACCGTAGAAAAACCAAAATGGGTTGTTTCTTCTTGTGACTTTGAGTTGTCGGCTTGTATTTGCTTATCCGTCATGTTTTCCATTACTCCAACTTAAACGCAGATGTAAGCTCATTTAATTGCGGTTAGTTTACTTTATCCTCAACCGCTTGTCTGTGCTTGTCGGAGTCATTTTGTGCAATTTCAGTGATTTCCTGGCTAATGCCTTTTTTCACTTCAACCCCCAATGTTTTAAAACTTTCCGCTTGGCGAATTAGGTTTCCTTTGCCGGTCGACAATTTATTCATCGCTCCTTGATAGCTATTTTGTGCACGATTTAATGCTTGCCCAACGGCTTCCATGTCATCGACAAATAAACGCATTTTGTCATATAACTTACTTGCTCGTTCCGCAATCAATTGGGCATTTTGATTCTGCCTTTCATTACGCCACAGGTTGTTAATGGTACGTAATGCCACTAACAAGGTTGTCGGACTGACAACAATAATATTCTGCTCCATCGCATCTCGAATTAAACTCGGATCGCGCTCTATCGCTAATTGAAAGGCAGGCTCAATAGGAATAAACATTAAGACATAATCTAACGATGTGATCCCTTTTAGTTGATGGTAATCTTTTTGACTGAGTAGTTTGATATGGCTTCTCACTGAAATAAGATGTTCATTTAATGCTTTGGCTTTTTGGTTATCATTCTCAGCATTAAAGTAACGCTCAAACGCCACCAACGTCATTTTAGAATCAATAATCACTTGCTTATCTTCAGGTAAGTTAACAATCACATCCGGTTGATAACGTTTACCGCTAGCATGCGTTAAGCTCACTTGGGTTTGATATTCATGCCCTTCACGTAAGCCGGAATCTTGTAGCACTTTCGCTAATACCACTTCACCCCAGTTGCCTTGCTGCTTATTATCACCTTTAAGCGCTTGAGTTAAATTCACCGCATCTTGCGCCATTTGCTCATTGAGTTTTTGTAACTGTTTAATTTCATGAACCAAGGTATGACGTTCTTTGGCTTCGGCATGATAACTATCCGTCACCTGTTTTTTAAAACCATGTAATTGTTCTTTCAGCGGGTTCAGTAAACTTTCCAAGCTTTGTTTATTTTGCTGATCAACACTTTTCACTTTATTGTCAAACAATTGATTCGCTAGACTTTCAAATTCAACTTTTAGTCTCTGTTCTGCTTTTTCAAGTAAGGCTAACTTCTCTTGTGCCGATCGGTTTTCTTCTTCATGCTTAACAGTCTGTTCCCTCAGTTGCGCCTTAAGCTCATAGTTTTCAGTATTTAACTGTTCATATTGGTACTTAACTTGATGCAATTCGCTTTGTAATTGTTCCAGTTGCTTCAACCTCTCATTGGCTGCCATCAACTGACCAAAATTCTTTCTCGCTTCAAATTCCGATTTATCACGTTCGATATCTAATTGATCTAATTCCGCTTGTAGCTGCTTAGTTTGATGTTGGGCAGATTGTAGCGCTTGAAGATGGCTTGATAATTCAGACTGATGCTGTTGCTTTAACATCTCAAGTTGATGGTTGTGGCGGTTTTTTATCCAAAGTTGTGCACCAACCGACAGCATCGAAATCACAATTAGGCAAAGCAAAATGAAATCGCTATGATTGAAAACCCATTGCATAAGTACCCTTACTTTCTGACATTTATTTAATCAGATCATATTAAATACTGGATAAATGTCCAGTTTATATCTTAATTTAGTTATACAGAGGCGAATATGGAAAATACAGCACAGTCAGAACGAAGTGCTCTTCTTTATGGGCTTGCTGCTGTTTTATTGTGGTCTACAGTTGCCACCGCTTTTAAACTCACTCTGCGAGAGTTTTCTCCTATTCAAATGTTGTTAGTCGCGAGTGTCGTTTCGGTGATCGTGTTATTGGTGATATGCCAAATAAAAGGCACTATTAATCAGCTCAGTTCCGTTTTTTTAGCCAACCCAAAATACTTCTTTTTGCTTGGGTTAGTGAATCCTCTTGGGTACTACCTTATTTTATTCAAAGCTTATGATTTGTTGCCAGCCTCACAGGCACAACCATTGAACTACAGTTGGGCTATTACCTTAACGTTAATGGCAGCGTTGTTTTTAGGGCAAAAAATCCGCAAACAAGATTGGCTTGCCTGTCTCTTAGGGTATTTAGGTGTCTTGATTATTGCGACCAAAGGCAATTTACTTACGCTATCGTTTGATAGTCCATTAGGGGTTGGATTAGCTTTATTATCAACCTTATTGTGGGCCAGTTATTGGATCTTAAATACCAAAAATAAAACCGATCCTATTTTAGTCGTCTTGTTGGGGTTTTTAGTTTCCCTTCCATTCTCAATATTTCTCGCTTGGTACGAAGGGTTGGGATGGAGTTCGATCAGTTTACAAGGTTGGTTAGCCGTCAGTTATGTAGGCTTATTTGAGATGGGAATAACGTTTGTGTTGTGGTTAACCGCACTGAAAAAGACGCACAATACTGCCAAGGTGAGTAATTTAATTTTCCTCTCACCTTTTATTTCCTTGATATTATTAGCTCAAATTATTGGCGAAACCATTTACCCATCAACAGTGGTTGGGTTGATTTGCATATTATTAGGCTTGGCCGTACAACAAATAAAATTTAAAACACGAAATAGGAATTGCGCAGATAGTAATAAATAAAAGCGGTTATTTCGTCTTTTCCATATAACGCTTAAGATCATCAACAGAAAGACCTTGAGCTTTCAACTGTTCAGCAAGTAATTGCACTTGTTCGCCCTTGCGTGAATCCGCGATAACTTGAAACTGATAAATAATATCTCTTAATAATTCAAGTGGTACTTGTTTCGCTGCGCTACGAATTCTTTCTTGGCTTTGATTGCCTAGCTCAGTTAATAGTTTACCAAACATAACTTTTTCTGGGCTTTCGTCCAATTGCTCTAAAATACGAGCCATCTCATAAGTAGTTAGTGACATAGATTGTTTTATATTCCGAGTGATTCAAAGAAGGAAATGTAAAAAAGCAGAAGTAAATATACGCCTGAATGATGGTTAAGCAAAACAAAAAATACCGTTTAGGACTGCTATTTTGGTTATTAATGACAATTTAAAAGACCAGCCAGTGAAATTGATATGACCACCGTTTATTTTTCCTCTTTTTCTCACTCATTATTCCAAACCTGTCCACAAGGTTTCACGTGAAACATTACCTTAGTTGGCACATTTCAACGGGATTAGATTACACACTCAAACTCCAATGGTAGTATTAAGCCATTACATCAATGACAATGTTGATAGCATTTCGGCATAGACCGTTAAATCAAAAAGGATGATTCAGATGCATAAAGCTATTTCAGAGCGTGTCCAGCAACTTCGTCAGTGGCTCGTTCAACATGATTTTGACGCGATCATTATTCCACATGAAGATGAGTTTTTAGGAGAATACATTCCCGCTCATAATGAACGTTTGCATTGGATAACCGGTTTTGCTGGTTCTGCTGGCGCGGCGGTCATTACTCAAGATAGCGCAGCGATGTTTGTTGATGGCCGCTATACCGTTCAAGTCACCAAGCAAGTTCCTGGTGAGCTATTTAGTTATCATCATTTTATTCAAGAGCCACCGATTACTTGGCTGCAACAAAATATGCCAGCGGGTAGTCGTTTAGCCATTAATCCTAAAATGCATTCCGCCACTTGGTATCAAGCAGCACAAAATAAACTCGATGGGCAAATTGAGATGATTGATGTCGAAAGCAACCCGATTGATATGCTTTGGTCTGATCGCCCTCAAACCGTTGAATCACCATTACGTTTAATGCCATTAGACATCGTTGGCCAGCCTTCACAAGATAAACGTAACAATATTGCACAACTCATTAGCCAGCAAAATGCCGATGCAGCATTATTGACTCAAATAGACTCTATTTGTTGGTTACTCAATATTCGTGGTCTCGATGTACCGCGCTTACCTGCGGTTTTATGCCATGCGATTTTACATGCCGACTCCAGCTTAGAGTTATTTATTAACCCAGAACGCATTCCTTCTGAATTTGGACAGCATGTTGGTAAAGGGGTAACCATCTCGTCACCTTCTCAACTTGAAGCATCGCTTAGTTCACTAGCTGGAAAAAAAGTTATAGTCGACCCGAATAGCAGTAACGCCTGGTTCAGCCAAGTATTACAAAGCAACCATGCTCATATTATTGCTAGTAATGATCCATGTTTACTCCCTAAGGCAGTTAAAAACAAAACCGAATCACAAGGCATGATTAATTGTCATGTGCGAGATGGTGTGGCAATGGCCAAGTTCTTATGCTGGATTGATTCTGAAGTTGAAGCCGGTCGCTTGCACGATGAAGATACCCTATCTAACCAATTGCATGATTTCCGTAAACAAGATGAGTCATTAGCCGATTTAAGTTTTGATACCATTTCAGCCGCAGGAAGTAACGCGGCAATGTGTCATTACAATCACGCCGATCAAATAGAGTTTGGTAAGCTGGAATTAAACTCACTTTATCTTGTCGATTCCGGTGGCCAGTACCCAGACGGTACTACAGATATCACACGCACCGTTGCAATTGGTGAGCCTTCGACATTTATGAAGCAGCAATTCACATTGGTACTCAAAGGACACATTGCATTGGCAACCGCGCGCTTTCCTGTCGGAACTACTGGCAGTCAGCTTGATGTGTTGGCTCGTCAATATCTATGGGCAGAAGGCTATAATTATGATCATGGTACTGGCCATGGTGTTGGTCACTTCTTAAGTGTTCATGAAGGACCACAACGTATTTCTCCTGCTTACAATGGCGTCGCTCTACAAGCAGGGATGGTGTTATCAAATGAACCGGGTTACTACCGTGCTAACGAGTTTGGCATTCGTATTGAAAACCTTGAGTTAGTCACAGAGAAACAAACGCAAGGTGATTTATCTATTCTTGGCTTCGAATCCCTAACGCGTTGTCCAATTGATGTGAGAGCTATTGAGCGTAATCTATTAACTACTGGCGAAATAGATTGGCTAAATCAGTACCATCAAAAAGTATGGAATGATGTCAGCCCATTCGTTGATGATGAGGTAAAAGAATGGTTAAAGCAGGCTACTTTAGCGATTTGATCAATAGAATTTGGTCATTATAAATATCTTCAGTGGTAAGTAACTTGAAATCACTCAGTACCGCACTTGAGGCTAAATAAAAACAAAGCCCGTTTCGATACCAACCGAATCGGGCTTTATTGTTTCACGTGAAACCATTTGAGACTAGCTTACAAAGTCATCCGGAATAAGCGTGATGCCAATCAGTCCATACGGGTTCATAACCGCGTTGACGAACAGATTTAATAACCTCTTCCACTGAACGCTCATCACTAATAGCAAATTGCTCCAATTCAACATCAGAGTTCGCATAACCACCCGGCTGAGTTTTTGAAGCCGCCGAGATATGAGTCACTCCTAAAGGCAATACGTTATCTCTAAAACTTGGTTGTTCGCGTGTTGATAATGACAACTCGACCTCATGATTAAACAAACGGAAAGCACAAATAAGTTGTACTAATTGTTTATCAGTCATCACCGATTTTGGTTGTAATGCCCCTTCACATGGTCTCAATCTTGGAAAAGAAATCGAATACCGAGACGTCCAATATTGTTTCTCTAAATACTGTAAATGCGCAGCTGTAAATAAACAATCTGTTCGCCAGTCTTCTAAACCAATTAGTGCTCCTATTCCAATTTTATCAACGCCCGCTCTCGCGACCCGATCTGGAGTTTCAAGCCGGTAATAGAAATCCTGCTTATTACCTCTCAAATGGTGTTTAGCATAAGTACTTGGGTGATAAGTTTCTTGATAGACCATCACCGCATCTAACCCTAGGGATTTTAATTCACTGTAATGATCTTGGTCCAAAGGTTGAACTTCCATCGCTAAATATGAAAACTCTTGCTTTATGATAGGCAGCATCTCAGCAAAATAATTCATACCAACTTTGGTTTCATGCTCCCCAGTAACCAATAACACACTATCAAAACTCATCGCTTTTACCGCTTGAACTTCAGCTTCAACTTCAGCTTGATTTAGCGTTCGACGTTTCAATTTATTTTCCATAGAAAAACCACAGTAAGTACACGCATTGGCGCACAAATTTGAAAGGTATAATGGAATATAAAAATGAATATTATGGCCAAAACGCTGCCGAGTAAGCGTATAAGAACGTTGCGCCATTTGTTCAACATAAGATTCGGCCACAGGCGAAATGAGTGCTTTAAAGTCTTCTAGGCCCAGCTTGTTTTTTGCCAAAGCTCGCTCAACATCAGCAGCTGTTTTACTGCGAATGGATAAGTAAACTTCATCCCAATCTAGGGTTTTAAATACGTCTGTAAAAGTCATCTTCACCTACCCTAAAAATGCAGTCAGTGGGCTTGAAGCACTTGCTTGTTGGCTCACACTACCTAAGCCAGCTAGATAAGCCTGACGCCCAGACTGCACTGCGAGTTTAAAAGCTTGCGCCATTTGTATGGGGTTAGCTGATGATGCAATTGCGGTATTGACCAGGACTGCATCAGCACCTAACTCCATAGCATAAGCCGCATGCGAAGGTGCGCCAATCCCAGCATCAACGACAACAGGTATGTTCGCTTGTTCGATAATAATCTTGAGGAAATCTTCCGATACCAAACCTTTGTTGGAACCAATCGGTGCCGCTAATGGCATAACGGCGGCACAACCTACTTCTTCGAGGCGTTTACATAACACGGGATCAGCATGGCAATAAGGTAGGACAATAAAGCCAAGCTCCACCAGTTGCTCCGCTGCTTTTAGAGTTTCAATCGGATCTGGCATTAAGTATTTAGGATCAGGATGGATTTCTAATTTCAACCACGGTGTATCCAGTACCTCACGTGCTAATTGTGCAGCAAAGACCGCTTCTTTTGCTGTTTTAGCACCAGAAGTATTCGGCAAGAGTTGAACATTGGTTTTTAATAGTGGCTGTAGAATGTCGTCTGTTTGTTGGCGGAAATCTAAGCGCTTTAACGCTAAGGTTATTAACTCAGATCCGGAATGTTGAAGCGAATCTAACATAAGACTCGAACTGGCAAACTTTCCGGTACCAGTAAACAATCTAGAATGAAAATCGCGATCGGCTATGACTAATGAATCTTGAATAACATTCATGATATTAGCCTCCTGCGATCATAGTGAAAACCGATACATCATCACCCTCAGCGAGCGTCGTCTCTGCCCACTGGGTTTTAGGAATGACATCTTGGTTAATAGCAACCGCAATACCTTGCTGATTAAGCAGTAACTGAGACAGTAATTGAATCAGCTTGTTTTGGTTCTTCTCTAAAATATGTACTTGTTGGTTTACCGTGACTTGCATGGTGTCTCCTCAGATCCTTCTTCGTGGAGACTGATCGGTTCTAATCAGCTTCCACAAACTGGGCATTCAGAATCTTTGGCAATATTAAATTTCTGCCAAGATAGCGTTTGCCCATCAAATAAATTAAGAGACGCAGGTTTTAGTTTATCGTTTTGAGTTAAGTATTTGATCGCCTCAAGCGCTTGTAAATTACCTAACGTACCGACGACCGGGCCAATCACTCCCGATTCTGAACATTTCAAACCTGCGCTATTATCTTGATATGGCACAGCACAACGGTAACAAGGGGATGAATGGTGCTTAAAGTCAAAACTCATTAATTGCCCGATCCAGCCGATCGCCGAACCTGAAATTAATGGGGTCTTTCCGTCATGACAGGCTTTATTAACTGCCTGTCTAGTTGGAAAATTATCACTGCAATCTAATACTACATCCGCCAGCATCACTTCTAAATTCAGCTGAGCATCGGCAAGAAAAGATTTCACACAACGAACTTTGCAATTAGGATTTAATTGCTTTAATTGTTCAGCAGTCGCTTGCGCTTTATTCTTTCCAATATCAGATTCACGGTATATAACTTGACGCTGTAAATTGGAGGAGTCAACCTCATCACCATCCGCGACGACTAATGAACCGATTCCCGCACCGGCGAGATAAAGAGCTGCAGCCGAGCCTAAGCCACCACAGCCTACCAACAACACTTTACTACCAATCAATTTTTCTTGGCCCACTTCCGATACTTCTGGAACCATAATTTGTCTTTGATAGCGTTGGAATTGTTGGTCGTTCATTATTTTCCCTTGTTACTCATTAGCTGTTAAACAATAGCCTTATCACTTCGTGGTGAAGCCATAATTTGATAGAAAGAATCTATCGTCAATTGTATATCATTTGCTTGTGTAATAGCACGGACCACCGCTAAGCTATTCACACCGGTTTGCCAAACATCTTGTGCGTTATTCAAATTCACCCCTCCTATTGCTACAGTAGGAAAATCATCACCAATCAATTTTTGGTACAGCGATAACTTATTCAGTCCTTGTGGTTGCGATGGCATTTGTTTCGTCGTGGTTGGAAAGATATGCCCAAGAGCAATATAAGAAGGCTTCAACTGCTTGGCTCGCAAAATTTCATAATAGCCGTGAGTTGAAATACCTAATCGTAGACCTGCTTGGCGAATCGCCTGTAAATCGGCGACTTCCATATCCTCCTGTCCAAGGTGAATGCCATAAGCCTTATATTTGATAGCAAGTTGCCAATGATCATTAATAAATAACTGCGCGTTATAGTCTCGGCCAAGTGCTATCGCATGCTTTATATTGGCTTCTATATCTGAGCCCAACGAATCTTTCATTCTAAGCTGAAGCGTTTTAACACCATGTTTAAGTAATATTTCGATCCACTCAATCGAGTCAACTACTGGATATAAGCCAATAGCCGGTGGTATAAACTTGAAGGTAGGACAGGCTTGAAATGTGGCTTCTTGAGCGAGTTGTGGGAAGAAGTGAGCATCAACCGGCCATGTTTCACGTGAAACACTTTGGTATTGTTTCACTGCAGCATTTGCAATAATAGAGGCATCTTCAAAAGTGAAACTTAAGCCCAAAGCCATGATGAACCAACAATAATGACGAATAGTCGACTCATGATTCCACTTTAAATTAACAGTATGTAAATCAACTGAAACCCCACCTTTCAGCCTGATTTTATCAGTAAGTATGTCGCCATTATTTACTGCCACCGAAATTAAGCTAACATCGTCTTCAGTAACAAGTAATGCATCTACTTCATTCTGATAACACAAAGCAACATCGCTGCCTTTAATTCGCTTCTCAATACCAAATGCTGCAGAGATCACCTTGGGACCAGATGGTAAATGTACCACTGTCGATAAGTCACCGATTGCTGGCAATTCTGAAAACGCTACATCAGGAAGCGTAAATCCAGCTTGCTGAGCCGCTTCCATACAAGATTGAAGTTGCTGTTTAAGTAAAGGTTCCTTAGCTCCATTAAAGATAAGCGTATTCATGACTTATCCTCTTGCTCTGCCAATACCTTATCCTTTGTTTGTATTGCGGGATGATAAAGCTCTGAGCCAGTTTCAAGAAATTCACGTGATTTAGCTTTCATTCCTTCACGTGGGTCACCGACCATTTTCACCTCAATAGCTTGATCTGCTAAAACTTGATCACTGTCTTTGGCATATTCACGAACTTCTTGAGAGATTTTCATCGAACAAAATTTCGGTCCGCACATAGAACAAAAATGGGCAACTTTGCCAGACTCTTGAGGCAATGTTTCATCATGAAAAGCCAATGCGGTTTCTGGATCGAGCGAGAGATTAAATTGGTCATGCCAACGAAATTCAAAACGTGCTTTAGATAACGCATTATCACGAATTTGAGCGCCTGGGTGGCCTTTCGCTAAGTCGCCTGCATGTGCTGCCAATTTATAAGTAATTAAGCCTGTTTTCACATCTTCCTTATTTGGCAAACCTAAGTGTTCTTTGGGTGTGACATAACAAAGCATGGCACAACCAAACCAACCAATCATCGCAGCGCCAATACCAGAAGTGATATGATCATAACCCGGTGCAACATCGGTAGTAAGTGGACCTAATGTATAGAACGGCGCTTCATGGCAATGCTTCAATTGCTCATCCATGTTCTCTTTGATCATGTGCATAGGAACGTGGCCAGGGCCTTCTATCATAACTTGAACGTCATATTCCCAAGCAATCTTAGTCAGTTCACCTAGAGTCCGTAACTCGGAAAATTGTGCTTCATCGTTAGCATCAGCAATCGAACCTGGACGCAAACCATCACCAAGAGAAAGAGCAACATCATACTGAGCACAAATTTCACAGATCTCTCGAAAGTGAGTATAAAGAAAGCTTTCTTGGTGATGAGCTAAACACCACTTAGCGATAATTGAGCCGCCGCGCGAGACAATACCGGTAACTCGTTTTGCTGTCATAGGGACATAACGCAGTAATAAGCCAGCATGGATAGTAAAGTAATCTACGCCTTGTTCTGCTTGCTCAATTAAAGTATCGCGCATCACTTCCCAATTAAGATTTTCAGCAACTCCGTTTACTTTTTCTAATGCCTGATACATCGGGACTGTACCAATTGGCACCGGGCTATTACGCAGAATCCACTCACGAGTTTCATGAATATTACGCCCAGTAGAAAGGTCCATTACGGTATCGCCTCCCCAACGTGTCGACCAAACCAGCTTTTCTACTTCTTCTTCAATAGAGGATGACACCGATGAATTTCCAATGTTTGCATTCACTTTAATTAAGAAATTACGGCCGATAATCATCGGCTCAGATTCTGGATGGTTGATGTTGGATGGAATGATTGCTCGCCCTTCTGCGACTTCACGACGAACAAATTCTGGGGTAATTTCTTGAGGTAAATGTGCACCAAAGTTTTGCCCCGGGTGCTGCTGATTCAATTGCTCATCAGCAAATTTCTGGCGCCCCATATTTTCACGTATTGCGATAAACTCCATTTCAGGGGTAATGATACCTTTCCTTGCATAGTGTAATTGCGTTACACAACAACCAGGTTTCGCTCGACGAATTGGAGGTAAGTTTCCGTACCTAAGGTCATTTAACGTGTCATCATCCAAACGCTGTTGCGTAAAGGCAGAGCTGACGGAGTCAAGAATGTCAGTATCCGTTCGTTCTTCAATCCAAGAGGTTCTTAGCTTAGGAAGCCCTTCATATAAGTTAATTTGATAGTTGGGATCAGTATAAAAACCAGAGGTATCATAAACTTGGATAGGTTCATTAGGCTCTAAAATAGGGTTATCTTTCGTACCACCTACCAAGCTGTTAGAAAGGCTAATTTCACGCATCGGAACACGTAAATCCGAGCGACTACCTTGAATATAAACTTTTTGAGAATTGGGATACGGTTGTACAGACAGAGAATCGATAAAATTCTTAGCGTCCATTCTGGCTTGTTTACGACTTGACGACATAGCATTTTCCTTTAACTGTATGAGTTAGAAGCCCCGAAGGGTAAATGCTTGACGGATTTTGATGCACAAGAGCGGATCTGTAGAAACAGATACACAAATAGAGGGGTAATGTGAATAGATTACTCTTCTCTCGTTCCCTTCGCAGGTATTAGCCTGATCAGGTTCAACGGATCCCGCATAGCGGTCTCAGCCTTATGGCACTCCGACAAGTAGGAAAAGTATATTCGCTCAAATTATAATCATCAACCTTTATTATTCACAAAGTTGATAACTAACAGCTCATATATTATTTATTTTTTAATCTATTAACTAATGATGCAAATAAACTTGATTGTGTTTCTCGTAATTGACCAATTTTGCCATCAAATCTAGATGTCTCTTTTAAATCAAATAACTTAGGTACTGCAATTCGTTGTGAAGAGTAAATGCCTGTATGACCACTAAAATAGTATGCGGTATAACAAGCAACGGCAAAATATAAAATGTACTCTGAACCAAATAGCTCTACCCCCATGATAGTACAAGCAAGCGGAGTATTGGTTGCAGCAGCAAACACCGCGATAAAACCTAACGCGGCGAACAATTCAGGTGGCGCACCTAGAGCCCAAGCTAAAGTATTACCTAACGTGGCTCCAATAAAAAATAATGGCGTAACCTCCCCGCCTTTAAAACCAACCGATAAAGTAAGAGCCGTTAATACTAATTTAAATAACCAGCTATACCATTCAGCCCCACCTTGATGGAAAGCTGAAACAATACTCACCCCACCCTCGCGATAGCTATAGACACCTAAGCCTATATAGTCATAATTACCAATAAGCTTAGTAATTAAAATCACTAGGATGCCGCCAACAAACACTATCAAGTATGGATTTTTCAAAGTCAGTTTAAAGAAGTCCTTTAACGAATGAGTTAACTCACCAAAAAGATAACCAGCTAATCCGAATCCAATACCAGCAACTAAGATTTTAAGCAATAACAATGGGTCGACTTTCACAACATGGTCAAGTAACTGATATGACTCTAAAAAGTCTATTCGATAGTGGGTATGGTGAGCTCCTAGAGCCGTACAGACCATATCTGCAACAATGGCAGCAAAGAGAGCAGGAACTATAGCATCGTACTTTAAACGGCCTATAGCGAGTACTTCTAACGCAAAAATTGCACCAGTCAAAGGGGTGCCAAAAATTGCACCAAACCCCGCCGCAATACCTGAGATTAATAACAATCGTTTATCGGATTCAGATAATTTAAATAACTTGGCAAAATAATTAGAAGCAGCACCACCAATCTGTACAGCTGTCCCTTCTCGCCCAGCAGAACCACCAAATAAATGGGTAATCACTGTTGTTAATAAAACTAAAGGCCCCATTCTTGTTGGTATACCTGCTCCAGGCTGATGTATCTCATCCATTATGAGATTATTCCCACCGTCAGAGTTTTTCCCCAATTCTTTATATAAATAAACGATAACTAAACCTGCAAATGGCAATAGATAAAGAAGCCAAATATTCGCTTCACGAATTGCAGTCGCTTCAGAGAGTATCCATAAGAAAAAAGCATTAAGCGCACCGATAACAGATGCAACAGGAATAATGATGGCAATCCATCGGAGGATTTGAGCAAACAGCTTTGGGTTAGCGTTTAGTGGATGAGACATATATCTACCTAATATAATTAATATTAATGCCAAGGATAGATACATTGAGAGTAATTGAAAACCTGCAGATAGATCTATCCCATCTTGCAGGAGTCATCATCTCAAAATAAATTTGAGCGGTTAAAGGTGGAACCCCATCACCCGTGATCAAAATCACTATGACATTCTATAGAACAGAGAAATTTAAACAACAGCAATAACAGAGTTTCCGTTGATATGCGCCAAGCCATTAATAAAAAAGAATAAAGGCTGATGAATTAAAGAAGATCCTTGATCAATATTTTCTACAGATGAAAAAAAACCTGATTCTTTCGAATCAGGTTTCTCAAAATAAGTGGCGGAGTGGACGGGACTCGAACCCGCGACCCCCGGCGTGACAGGCCGGTATTCTAACCAACTGAACTACCACTCCGCAGTGTCTATTCAGCATGTTGCAATTTAAAGCCTGGCGATGTCCTACTCTCACATGGGGAAACCCCACACTACCATCGGCGCTACTTCGTTTCACTTCTGAGTTCGGCATGGAATCAGGTGGGTCCAAAGCGCTATGGTCGCCAAGCAAATTCTTCTGTTAAAACATCCACTAGGATGTTTTAACTTAATTCGGAAAGCTGTTTCTTCTCACACTCATTCAAGTATGTCTTATATCTATTCAGTCCAACCAAAACCCTTTAGGTGTTGTATGGTTAAGCCTCACGGGCAATTAGTACAGGTTAGCTCAATGCCTCGCAGCACTTACACACCCTGCCTATCAACGTTCTAGTCTCGAACAACCCTTTAGGACGCTTAAAGCGCCAGGGAAGACTCATCTCAGGGCTCGCTTCGTGCTTAGATGCTTTCAGCACTTATCGATTCCGAACTTAGCTACCGGGCAATGCCATTGGCATGACAACCCGAACACCAGAGGTTCGTCCACTCCGGTCCTCTCGTACTAGGAGCAGCCCCCTTCAATCTTCCAACGCCCACGGCAGATAGGGACCGAACTGTCTCACGACGTTCTAAACCCAGCTCGCGTACCACTTTAAATGGCGAACAGCCATACCCTTGGGACCGACTTCAGCCCCAGGATGTGATGAGCCGACATCGAGGTGCCAAACACCGCCGTCGATATGAACTCTTGGGCGGTATCAGCCTGTTATCCCCGGAGTACCTTTTATCCGTTGAGCGATGGCCCTTCCATTCAGAACCACCGGATCACTATGACCTGCTTTCGCACCTGCTCGAATTGTCATTCTCGCAGTCAAGCGGGCTTATGCCATTGCACTAACCACACGATGTCCAACCGTGTTTAGCCCACCTTCGTGCTCCTCCGTTACTCTTTGGGAGGAGACCGCCCCAGTCAAACTACCCACCAGGCACTGTCCTCACCCCAGATAATGGGGCTAAGTTAGAACATCAACACTACAAGGGTGGTATTTCAAGGTTGACTCCACAACCACTGGCGTGATTGCTTCAAAGTCTCCCACCTATCCTACACATGTAGGGTCAATGTTCAGTGCCAAGCTGTAGTAAAGGTTCACGGGGTCTTTCCGTCTAGCCGCGGGTACACTGCATCTTCACAGCGATTTCAATTTCACTGAGTCTCGGGTGGAGACAGCGTGGCCATCATTACGCCATTCGTGCAGGTCGGAACTTACCCGACAAGGAATTTCGCTACCTTAGGACCGTTATAGTTACGGCCGCCGTTTACCGGGGCTTCGATCAAGAGCTTCTCCGAAGATAACCCCATCAATTAACCTTCCGGCACCGGGCAGGCGTCACACCGTATACGTCATCTTACGATTTTGCACAGTGCTGTGTTTTTAATAAACAGTTGCAGCCACCTGGTATCTGCGACTCCCGGCAGCTTAGAGAGCAAGTCTCATCACCGCTAGGAGCGTACCTTCTCCCGAAGTTACGGTACCATTTTGCCTAGTTCCTTCACCCGAGTTCTCTCAAGCGCCTTGGTATTCTCTACCCGACCACCTGTGTCGGTTTGGGGTACGATTTCTTACAAACTGAAGCTTAGAGGCTTTTCCTGGAAGCATGGCATCAATGACTTCACTACCGTAGTAGCTCGACATCGTGTCTCAGCCTAACAATTTCCCGGATTTACCTAAGAAATTAGCCTACGCACTTGAACCTGGACAACCATCGCCAGGCCCACCTAGCCTTCTCCGTCCCCCCATCGCATTTGTAAGAAGTACGGGAATATTAACCCGTTTCCCATCGACTACGCTTTTCAGCCTCGCCTTAGGGGTCGACTTACCCTGCCCCGATTAACGTTGGACAGGAACCCTTGGTCTTCCGGCGAGGGAGTTTTTCACTCCCTTTATCGTTACTCATGTCAGCATTCGCACTTCTGATACCTCCAGCAAACTTCTCAGTTCACCTTCAACGGCTTACAGAACGCTCCCCTACCCATCATAGTAAACTATGATGCCGCAGCTTCGGTGTATAGCTTAGCCCCGTTACATCTTCCGCGCAGGCCGACTCGACCAGTGAGCTATTACGCTTTCTTTAAATGATGGCTGCTTCTAAGCCAACATCCTGGCTGTCTGAGCCTTCCCACATCGTTTCCCACTTAGCTATACTTTGGGACCTTAGCTGGCGGTCTGGGTTGTTTCCCTCTCCACGACGGACGTTAGCACCCGCCGTGTGTCTCCCGGATATTACTTACTGGTATTCGGAGTTTGCAAAGGGTTGGTAAGTCGGGATGACCCCCTAGCCTTAACAGTGCTCTACCCCCAGTAGTATTCGTCCGAGGCGCTACCTAAATAGCTTTCGGGGAGAACCAGCTATCTCCAGGTTTGATTGGCCTTTCACCCCTAGCCACAAGTCATCCGCTAATTTTTCAACATTAGTCGGTTCGGTCCTCCAATTGATGTTACTCAATCTTCAACCTGCCCATGGCTAGATCACCTGGTTTCGGGTCTATACCTAGCAACTCGACGCCCAGTTAAGACTCGGTTTCCCTACGGCTCCCCTATACGGTTAACCTTGCTACTAAATATAAGTCGCTGACCCATTATACAAAAGGTACGCAGTCACACCACGAAGGTGCTCCTACTGCTTGTACGTACACGGTTTCAGGTTCTATTTCACTCCCCTCACAGGGGTTCTTTTCGCCTTTCCCTCACGGTACTGGTTCACTATCGGTCAGTCAGGAGTATTTAGCCTTGGAGGATGGTCCCCCCATGTTCAGACAGGATATCACGTGTCCCGCCTTACTCGTTTTCACTTAGTATGCGTTGTCGGTTACGGGGCTATCACCCTGTATCGCGGCACTTTCCAGAGCCTTCACCTGACGTATATAAAGCTTAAGGGCTAATCCAATTTCGCTCGCCGCTACTTTCGGAATCTCGGTTGATTTCTCTTCCTTCGGGTACTTAGATGTTTCAGTTCCCCGAGTTCGCCTTATTAACCTATGTATTCAGTTAATAATACGTGCTTATGCACGTGGGTTTCCCCATTCGGAAATCGTAGACTCAAGTGGCTTTTACTGCCTAATCTACGCTTATCGCAAGTTAATACGTCCTTCATCGCCTCTGACTGCCTAGGCATCCACCGTGTACGCTTATTCACTTAACCATACAACCCAAAAGGGTCTTAATGTATGTTCAACTAAATAAGGTTTTAGTTTTTTGACCGTTAAGAGGGTAATCTTAACGGTCGTTTGCCGGACTCAATAGAATCAATTGCAAGCAATTGATTTGAATACAAGACACTTGAATGTGTGTTGTTGTGTTTATCACAAGGATAAACATTGAGAACTTTTATTAAGATAAACATTAAATGTTTATCTAGTCAGCTTTCCCAAATTGTTAAAGAGCAAGTTTTCTAATGAAAACCATTTTTAAATATTCTGTGTAAAAACATTTAAAGATGGTGGAGCTATGCGGGATCGAACCGCAGACCTCCTGCGTGCAAGGCAGGCGCTCTCCCAGCTGAGCTATAGCCCCATCTTATTTTTTAATGTTGACCAACTTTTCGAAAGAAAATTGGTGGGTCTGAGTGGACTTGAACCACCGACCTCCCGCTTATCAGGCGAGCGCTCTAACCAGCTGAGCTACAGACCCAACATTAAAACTCTTAACTTTATAAACCTAATCAATCTGTGTGGGTACTCATCAAAAATAATCTTTCGTATAAGGAGGTGATCCAGCCCCAGGTTCCCCTAGGGCTACCTTGTTACGACTTCACCCCAGTCATGAACCACAAAGTGGTAAGCGTCCTCCCGAAGGTTAAACTACCTACTTCTTTTGCAGCCCACTCCCATGGTGTGACGGGCGGTGTGTACAAGGCCCGGGAACGTATTCACCGTGGCATTCTGATCCACGATTACTAGCGATTCCGACTTCATGGAGTCGAGTTGCAGACTCCAATCCGGACTACGACGCACTTTTTGGGATTCGCTCACTATCGCTAGCTTGCTGCCCTCTGTATGCGCCATTGTAGCACGTGTGTAGCCCTACTCGTAAGGGCCATGATGACTTGACGTCGTCCCCACCTTCCTCCGGTTTATCACCGGCAGTCTCCCCTGGAGTTCCCGACATTACTCGCTGGCAAACAAGGATAAGGGTTGCGCTCGTTGCGGGACTTAACCCAACATTTCACAACACGAGCTGACGACAGCCATGCAGCACCTGTCTCAGAGTTCCCGAAGGCACCAATCCATCTCTGGAAAGTTCTCTGGATGTCAAGAGTAGGTAAGGTTCTTCGCGTTGCATCGAATTAAACCACATGCTCCACCGCTTGTGCGGGCCCCCGTCAATTCATTTGAGTTTTAATCTTGCGACCGTACTCCCCAGGCGGTCTACTTAACGCGTTAGCTCCGAAAGCCACGGCTCAAGGCCACAACCTCCAAGTAGACATCGTTTACGGCGTGGACTACCAGGGTATCTAATCCTGTTTGCTCCCCACGCTTTCGCATCTGAGTGTCAGTATCTGTCCAGGGGGCCGCCTTCGCCACTGGTATTCCTTCAGATCTCTACGCATTTCACCGCTACACCTGAAATTCTACCCCTCTACAGTACTCTAGTTTGCCAGTTTCAAATGACCTTCCGAGGTTGAGCCCGGGCTTTCACATCTGACTTAACAAACCACCTGCATGCGCTTTACGCCCAGTAATTCCGATTAACGCTCGCACCCTCCGTATTACCGCGGCTGCTGGCACGGAGTTAGCCGGTGCTTCTTCTGTTGCTAACGTCAAGCAACGCAGTTATTAACTACGAAACCTTCCTCACAACTGAAAGTACTTTACAACCCGAAGGCCTTCTTCATACACGCGGCATGGCTGCATCAGGCTTTCGCCCATTGTGCAATATTCCCCACTGCTGCCTCCCGTAGGAGTCTGGGCCGTGTCTCAGTCCCAGTGTGGCTGATCATCCTCTCAGACCAGCTAGGGATCGTCGCCTTGGTGAGCCATTACCTCACCAACTAGCTAATCCCACATAGGCGTATCCAGTAGCGCGAGGCCCGAAGGTCCCCCGCTTTGCTCCGAAGAGGTTATGCGGTATTAGCCATCGTTTCCAATGGTTATCCCCCTCTACTGGGCAACTTCCTATGCATTACTCACCCGTCCGCCGCTCGACGCCGAAGTAGCAAGCTACTTCTCGTTTCCGCTCGACTTGCATGTGTTAGGCCTGCCGCCAGCGTTCAATCTGAGCCATGATCAAACTCTTCAATTTAAGATTTTGTGACTCAACGAATACTGACTTCAAACTACCTAAGTAATTTAAAGCTATTATCATTCCAACAGAATGATAATGAATTGACTGTGCCAATTATTAGTAAACTAATAACTGATTGGTCACTCAGTTCATTGAAATCATTGTTGCTTCCTAAGAAGCTATATTGATTATCATCAACGAGTGCCCACACAGATTGATAGGTTTAAATTGTTAAAGAGCGTTGTTCATCGTGACTGCGTCTCGTTGAACAGGGCGGCCATTTTAGCTCAATAAATCAAGGTGTCAAACACTTTTTAATAATTTATTTTACTTGCCTTTAAAAGGCTGAAACCGCTTGACTACAAAGGTCTGCATCGCTGCTTACTCCGTGTCAGTGAGGGCGAATTATAGGGAGTTATTCGGGCTTAGCAAGAGGTTTTTTAAAATTAATTTTCGACTGCTTGTTTTTGAATCAAATCGTTGTTTTGTGATTATAATTTAAACATTTTGAGCGGTATCACAGCAATAAGTTGGTAAATGTTAGTTATTAAACGTAAGATCTAATGGTCTACTTTATATAGACGTATTCTTATTTTCTTTTATTCAACTAGTAGTATGCAGATATGAACTCAAAAAAATCGACCATAATGGTCATCGCTCTTGCAGTACTTGGCACCGTTATCCTTTCCCTAACTAATGTTATCCCAGCTTGGGGAAGCTTTTTAATTGGTGTTGTCGCGACCTTTTTTATTACGTCTACTTCTTCTTCAACTCAATCTCAAAGCTCATCTGAAAAAGCATCAACCCAAACGCTATACGTAGGTAACCTACCTTATAAAGCAAATGAGTCTAATGTTCGTCAGCTTTTCTCTGAATACGGCGAAGTCTTTGCTGTGCGCTTAATGAAAGATAAGAGAACGGGAAAACGCCGTGGTTTTGGTTTTGTCGTGGTTGCAGAATCAGATACAGATAGCGTTATTTCATCACTTAACGAAAAAGATTATATGCAACGTACTTTGAAAGTTCGTGTTGCTAATGATCCTAAGCATCCTGAAACTGGAGAATCTCAACTGGATTAAAACCAAATTGGGCTAATCCATTATTCAGTGCCGCACCCTCCCATGGGGCGGCACTGCTGTATATAGGGTAAAATTTTTGTTTTAAATCATTATCTCTTCGAGGATTAATTTGTAATACCGTCCCTACTCTCATTGCGATTGCCTCACCAGAATCAATTAAAGCCACATTAACTCCTAGCACCTGCTGAATTTCATTTCTTAGTAATGGGAAATGGGTACAACCGAGCACGGCAACATCTATATTTTGAAATAATGGCTGTAGAATCTCTTCTAATTCTTTTAAGTCGACACTTGTACCTCTAAGTTTTTCTTCTGCCATCATCACCAGTCGAGTCGACCCTAAAAGCTTTACATCGACACCTGCTGAAAATTTCGAAATCAAATCATGGGTATAAGACCGGTTTACAGTTGCAGGTGTTGCAATCAGCCCTATAGCTAATTTAGATAAGGTCGCGGCAGGTTTAATAGCAGGCACTACTCCAATAACAGGGATGTTTAATGCTTGTCTTAAATGAGGTAGCACCACGGTGCTTGCGGTGTTACAGGCGATAACAACAATATCAATGGCTTCTTTTGCCACCATGTGAGTCATTAGGCGGAGCACTCGCTCAATTAATATCGGCTCGGGTAATTCACCGTATGGGTATGCTTCATTATCAAAAAGGTAGAGATAATCCAGCTGAGGGTATCGCGCTTGGATCTGTTGATAGACAGAAAGCCCACCGACACCAGAATCGAAGATTAATACTTTTGGAACAGAATTAGCTGAATGATGCACAACACTTACTCATGATAAACAGTACTGGTTACATGATACTCTGCTAACTAAATGGATGGAAATAAAACACACGGTGAGATAAAAATGCCCTCAACAAAGAATCGAGGGCACTTAGATTTGATAATATTAGAATTGGTAGGCTATCGAGCCATAGAAAGAACGTTCTGGCTCGATATAATTATCGATAACTTCGTAGTCTTCATTAAACAAGTTGCTTACACGCGCAGAAATCACCCAATCAGGTGTTAGATCGTAGCTAGCCGCTAAGTCAACGAGGCTAAACCCATTCAACTTTGCACCATTTGTATCGTAGCTATGACCTTGGTATCGATATGAAACATTAGTTTGCCAATGATCACCTTGGTAACCTACTTGCCATTTATACTGCTGGCGAGCAATACGAGCAGCATCTTCTCCGGTATTCTTATCTTCAGGTTTTAAATATTGCAGAGAGATTTGATGATATAGAGGTCCAGTATCAAAACTACCAACCCATTCAACACCTTTAATCGTCAAATCTTGATTTTCTACATTTTGACCAATGTAGTTACTATCTAGAATAATTCTATTATCGATATCATTATAAAAGGCCGCCAAACGCCAACTTAAGAAACTATGCTCCCCTTCCAAAGCAATTTCGTAGTTAGTTGATTCTTCAGGCTCTAAATCAGGGTTGGCAGATGGGAAACCATTAAAATCAGGATAATAGAGGTCATTAAAAGTCGGCACTTTGAAGCCAGTTCCCACATTACCAGTTAGGCGGAATTGCTCTGCAAACTGCCATCCAGCGCCTAATTGCCATGTAGTTTTATTGCCAAATTGCTGATTATCATCATAACGAAGACTTCCTTCTAATTGAAGGATCTCACCATTATGAGCGAGGTTGACATAACCAGCATGATTATAACGTTCCGTTTCCTTATAGTTTATATCAGAATCACCTACATCATCATTGGTATATTCATAACCAAAACCTAAGCTGTCTACTTTAGTAAATAACCAATTATTACGCCAATTGACTTCATCACGATGCGTTGTAATAGAGCTTGGGTAAGATGATTGAGTCACCCGCTCATCTTGGCTATAACCATAAGCGAAACTAGAGGTAAAAACATCCGTGGTATAAATTGCTTGACCATTAATTGAATAATTTTCTATTTGATTTCTATCGTTATAGAAATTCCCAACTGCGTAGGTATCATCATATTCTGTTAAACCATTGTGATAATAACCATTCATCCGAAGAATCCAGTTATCATCTAAATATACACCCCAGTCAGCAATGACATTGGTATTCTCGTAACTATCTTTATCATCATCTGCGCCATCATAGATGTCATAGTTATCAGAATATTGATATTGCGTGGTCACATTAACCCAAGATTTAGAGCTTGGTACCATAGCTATTGAACCAACATAGCTTTGGTAGCCATTAGAGCCACCGGTTGCTTTAACAGAACCAGTTGTCTCCGTATTAGAACTACTGGTTATGATATTAATCACCCCAGCCGTCGCATCAGCTCCATACACAGCGGCGCGAGAACCGCGTAAATATTCGATCTTTTGCACACCCGCAAGTGGCACCTGGCTCATATCAGCATAGCCAGTTGTAGCTCCACCCATTCGCATGCCATTAAAAAGGACCACAACATTGTTACTACCACGAACATAAACTCGTGTATTTGAACTATCACCACCATTAGTTGTGATTTGCACACCTGGAAGCTGACGTAAAACTTCCGTTAAAGTTTGAGCTTGGGTTTTATCAATATCTTCTTTAGTGATTTCGATAACTGGTGTAATCAAATTAGTAATAGGTTCAGTACGCTTAGTCGCGGTAACAAGCATCACATCGGTTGTGGCATTAGTTGATGACTCTTGCGCCAAAGCAAAGGGAGATAAAGAAAGGAAGACACCACCAGCGAGACTACTGATCGCGGTTGCTAAAACGGTTTTTTTCATTGTTAATAAGTCCTAAAACGCGAGAAACATAATGAGCAATTGCTCTGAATCACTGGCAGGTATTCGGACTTAAAGCTCGACAGTATTCCTTACTATCACCTACTCCTTTCGACTTCCCACCTAATTAAGGTAGTGTCTGGCTATTCACCCAAAAGTTTCGTTCTTATTACCGCTGCGCGTCAGTTCTGGATTTACACCAAATTCCCTTTTCAGCCATCACTATTCGTATATGAATAGGATAGACACCAGCTGACAGCATCCTAAAGTGCTAAGATCTTGATGTCCACTGATAGTTAAACCCGAACGATATTTTTCCTCTCTTCATTCAAAAAATGAATACATCAACACAAAACTGGACATCTGGTGCTCGATGGATAAAATCTGCGCTCCTTGTTCATTGTTTCAAACAAAAGGCTTCTTATGGCAACTCACACTCGCGACACCACCAGCTACGCTCAACAACTCGACGACAAGCTGCTGCGCCTAGGCGACATGTTTGGTGAATTTACCACGCCAGAAATCGAAGTGTTTGAATCCCCTGAACAGTATTATCGCATGCGGGCTGAATTTCGTGTCTGGCACGAGGGCGAAGACATGTACTACATCATGTTTGACCAAGCGACTCGCCAAAAATATCGTGTTGATCACTTCCCAACCGCCAGTCGATTAATTAATGACTTAATGCCGTTACTCATGGATGCCATGAAAGATAATCCGATATTAAGAACCAAATTATTCCAAGTAGATTTTCTATCGACCTTAAGTGGTGAGATTTTAGTTTCACTACTCTACCATCGCCAACTGAATGACGAATGGCAACAAGAAGCGCGCGCCCTTAAGCAACGTCTTAATGATGAAGGATTCAACTTAGATCTCATTGGCCGCGCCCGTAAAATGAAAATCGTCATGGACCGTGACTACGTGGTAGAAAAGCTGCACGTGAATGGCAAGCCTTATATTTATCAGCAAGTTGAAAATAGCTTCACTCAACCAAACGGCATCGTGGCAAAAAAGATGTTGGAATGGGCGGTCGACTGTACGCAAGAAAGTCAAGGCGACTTACTCGAACTTTACTGTGGTAACGGCAACTTCTCACTGGCTTTAGCGCAAAACTTTGAACGTGTGCTTGCCACTGAATTAGCGAAACCTTCCGTTGATTCGGCTCAATATAATATCAAAGCCAACAACATCGATAATGTACAAATCATTCGCATGTCAGCAGAAGATTTTACGGATGCAATGGAAGGGAAAAGAGAATTTCGCCGTTTAAAAGACAATAATATCGATTTAGCCAGCTATAACTGCAATACCATTTTTGTTGATCCACCACGCTCAGGTATGGATGAAGGAACATGCAAAATGGTACAAGGTTACGAGCGCATTATGTATATCTCTTGCAACCCAGAAACCTTAAAAGACAATTTAGACATTCTGGCGCAAACTCATAATATTACTCGCTTTGCGCTATTTGATCAGTTCCCATTCACTCACCACATGGAAGTGGGTGTTTTCCTAGAACGCAAATAAGTTTTCCTACACGCAATAACAAATAAGCCGCTGAATATTGAATATTCAGCGGCTTATTTCGTTTCCCTTCTTTTATTTTCATGGAAAGGGAAAGGCTTTTAATGATTAATCGCTATTCTTTATCGAGCCTTTCATCAAAGCGCTCCCCTTCGCGAGCATTCGTAATTGTAAGATCATACGCTCAGCAAGAACATCACGAGCATCATCTTCTAAATCAAGCGCTTCAGCTCCTGAGGTAAAAACTATCATTACTGAGGCTTCTGCTTGAATAGCCGCTACTTCTCGCGCCATTCCTGCTCCCACTAAATATTCGGTTAATTCAGCGCCAAAATGTTGGATTTCGCGCGCCACAGCGGCACGGAATTCTGCAGACGTTCCTGAACGCTCACGCAATAGCAAACGAAACACGTTCGGACTTTGCTCAATAAACTCCATAAAGGTTTGCACCGATGTACGGATCAAACTGCCTTCCGCCACAATACGTTGGCGAGCCTGACGCATTAATTGCCGTAATAACAGCCCACCTTCATCCACCATCACTAAACCGAGTTCATCCATATCTTTAAAGTGGCGGTAAAAAGAGGTTGGTGCAATACCCGCCTCACGAGACACCTCTCGTAGACTTAAATTTGAAAAACCGCGATCCGCGCTAAGCTGCCCAAAAGCGGCATCAATTAATGAGCGACGTGTTTTTTCTTTTTGTTGAGCTCGAATACCCATTATGCTTTCTCGTTGATCACCATGTCGCTAATATACCGATAAATACATCTATACCCAAGCAACTTGGGTATACCACCGAGCTTCCCGCAATAAATTATTCAACAACCGGTTATTTTTCTCTTTAAACATCAATCTATGTGATCGTGACGACTGTCTGTTATCTCAATCATTTACCCCATAATTGAATGCGTTACTATCTTATACTCAAGTAACTTGGATATAGATCTACCGGTATCAATTTCGGTATGCATTTCAGGATTTCACACAATATCAAGGGAAAAGCATGATGGATTCAACACACTTTGATGTCATTGTCATTGGTAGTGGCCCTGGCGGCGAAGGTGCCGCAATGGGGTTGGCAAAAGCAGGACTTAACGTTGCGATAATTGAAAGAGAAAGTAGCGTTGGTGGCGGTTGTACTCACTGGGGAACCATTCCTTCTAAAGCCCTCCGTCATGCAGTCAGCCGAATTATTGAATTCAATAACAACCCACTTTTTTGCAAAAACAAAACCAGTCTTACCGCTTCCTTCTCCGATATTCTCGACCATGCAAAAAGCGTTATCGATCAACAAACTCGTCTACGTCAGGGCTTTTATGATCGTAATGCTTGCACTCTATTATTTGGTAGCGCCAAATTTACTGGGCCAAATAGCGTGTCAGTTGCACAATCGGATGGCACATTTGAAGAATATACCGCGGATAAATTTGTGATTGCCACCGGTTCACGCCCCTATCAGCCTGAAGATGTCGATTTTACCCATGAACGCATCTACAACAGCGACACCATTTTAAATCTCAAGCATGACCCTAGACACATCATCATTTACGGCGCAGGGGTAATCGGTTGTGAATATGCCTCTATCTTCCGCGGACTCGGAGTCAAAACCGATTTAATAAACACCCGAGACCGCTTATTGGCGTTCTTAGATAACGAAACCTCGGATGCCCTTTCTTACCACTTTTGGAATAGTGGCGTTGTGATCCGTAATGATGAGACTTATCACAAAGTAGAAGGCACCGATGATGGTGTGATCGTACACCTTGAATCCGGTAAGAAAATGAAAGCAGACTGTTTGCTCTATGCTAATGGTCGAACCGGTAATACCGACAAACTGGATTTAGAACAGGTGGGATTAACCCCAGATTCTCGTGGGCAACTTTCCGTCAACAAACACTACCAAACCGAAGTTGACCATGTTTACGCGGTAGGTGATGTAATTGGCTATCCTAGCCTTGCCAGCGCGGCGTATGACCAAGGACGTTTTGTTGCTCAAGCGATAGCTAAAGGCAAAGCCGATGGATTCCTCATTGATGATATTCCAACCGGCATTTACACCATTCCTGAAATCAGCTCGGTTGGTAAAACAGAGCAAGAGTTGACGGCCTCGAAAATCCCTTATGAAGTTGGGCGTGCTTCATTTAAACATTTAGCACGTGCGCAGATCGCTGGTAAAGATATTGGTAGTCTGAAAATCTTATTCCATCGAGAAACCAAGCAAATATTAGGTATCCATTGCTTTGGAGAACGCGCCGCTGAAATTATCCATATCGGACAAGCCATTATGGAACAAAAAGGCCCCGCTAATACTATTGAATATTTCGTCAATACCACGTTTAACTACCCAACCATGGCAGAAGCTTATCGGGTAGCGGCGCTCAATGGTCTCAATCGTTTATTCTAAAAAGCGAAACCATAATCGTAAACAAACAATAAAGGAGCCAACTTGGGCTCCTTTTTTGATAAGAACGAATAATCAAACCGATTCAATAAACCGTCGCTGCTTCCACTGAGTGATAAATATCACCGCGAGCCCAGCACCACGCATTCCCATAAAAGTCAGCATCGACATCCACAAAGCATGGTTGCCCCAAGACGCGAAACTGAAATACAGTGCAAAAAAACACAACATGGCGATAAGCATACTATTGCGCATATCTTTGCCTTTGGTCGCCCCAACAAAAATGCCATCTAATAAAAAACACCACATCGATACCAATGGCATCACAATTAGCCAAGGCAAGTAAATATCCGCTTGTGCCTGTACATTCGGAATATCGGTGATCAGCCGAACTAATTGATGGCCAAATAACCAGAACATCAAGGTTAAAAACACACTACAGACTAAACCCCAAAATGACGTACCGATTAGCGAATTGAGTAATTGACCACGACTTTTCGCCCCCACCGCCTTACCGACCATCGCTTCCATTGCATAAGCAAAACCATCCATGCCATAAGACACCATCATCAAAAAGCTCATCAACACCGCATTGGCAGCCACCACATCATCGCCTAGTGCCGCACCTTGGAAGGTCATAAAACTGAATACCGCTTGTAAGCACAATGAGCGTAAGAAAATATCACTATTTAAGCGCAGCATTCTGCCCATGCCATTAGTGGCAGAAGGTAATAAGGTCAATACATTCGGAAGCTGTTGCTTGATCCAGGTGCGCATCACGAAAAACAAGCCCAAGACTAAGCCTGTATAATCCGCTAAAACGGAAGCCCACGCCGCACCGGCAACTTTCCAATCAAACACCAAGACAAATAGAACATCCAAAATAATATTGGCCAAGTTGGTTACGATCACCAGCCACATCGGTGCTTTGGCATTTTGCGTGCCAAGTAACCAACCTAAAATAACAAAATTGGCGAGTGCGGCCGGAGCACTCCACACGCGAATCGAAAAGTACTGCATGCCGTAATGCTTCACTTCAGCACTGGCATTACTTAACGAAAAAATCAGCTCAGCAAGTGGTGAATGAAACAATAGAAACAAACCCGCTAGCAGCCAAGCCACTAACATCCCTTGCAACCAAACATGCGCTAACTTTTGTGGACTTTCTTCACCTTGTGCTTGAGCGGCGAGCCCTGTGGTCGCCATACGTAAAAAACCCAACAACCAAAACGTCACGCTGATCATGGTACTACCTAGTGCAACGCCACCTAGATACCAGGCGTAATCTAAATGGCCGATCACCGCAGCATCAACTAAACCTAAAAGAGGGACTGTGATATTGGAAAGTACCATTGGAATGGCGAGCAACAACACCTGCTTATGCAAAGAGCGCTGCGAGAGAATTTGTTGAAGCAGTTGAAATGACGAAGATTGTTTGATCACGAAAACCTCACTTAGATGAGGCGACAGTTTACCTTGCTTTATAGTACAAAGAAATTATTAGTCTGGATTGATCTACCAACTCAGATGAATCATGGTTGGGGTAAGCCTATGCTTGATAAAAGGCAACTTGGAAAGCAATTTCTGCCAAGCTCGCCAACGCTTACAATTATGTTCGACAGGAGAGCGTGCTTTAATGCGATCAATCCATGGCAGCCAAGATAACACACTGGTCACGGGGTCTTTTAAACCATGCTGATAGAGCGAACAGCCCATCCCCTTCCCCCAATGTGATTGCGTTTTATCGCCCGCCAATACTAAACAAGCATGAGCGTGTGAAAAATGTCGTCCAAGTTTTTGTACAAAATGCGCCACTTGTTTACGAGGCTGAAGTAACAACGCTTGCTCACACACCACTAAGACCGGCGCGTTATCAGGAATCGCCAATTGATCGAGCCATTGCATATCCGGCACACAGCCGCACATCATTTTATAACGCTCACTGTGATGAAAGAGCTTTTGTCGCCATAACAAGGTTTCATCGACATCCACTTCAATCCAATGACAAAGACCATTATCTAAACGATAAAAACGGGTATCGAGCCCCGCACCAACATTGATGATCCAAGCATTAGGATGACGAGTAAGAAAGCGCGATACTTCCATATCACATAGTTGAGTAAGGGTGGCGTGTAGTAACTGCTTTTGATCGATATCGCCTGCTAAGCACTCAGCCGAAAGGTGGCAGCGTTGGCAAGCTCGTGCGGCAATCGGATCATAGACCAAACCGTCATCAATTAAACTTTCGCGACTACGTAACCACAAAGGTTGAAGTAGTTCACTAGGAACTTGATAAGCTTGGCAAGCAGTGGGTGGCGTTGGATCAGAAGAAGCTGTCATCAATTAATCTCCTAGGTTGAGATTAATTGATGATAATGATTATCATTTTAATTTACAAGCCAATTTATGTGCAATTGGCTCATAACAGACGATTGCGATATTACATCCAAGTGTTATTGCGAATAATACCGACCGCTAACCCTTCAATCGTTAACTCTTGTTGCGTTAAGTCCACTTCAATGGGGCTAAATTCTTCATTTTCTGCATGCAAGAAAACCTTCGAACCTTTGCGCTCTAAACGTTTAACGGTCACATCTTCATCAACGCGAGCAACCACCACTTGGCCATCACGAACATCTTGAGTTTTATGAACCGCCAATAAATCACCATCAACGATACCGATGTCTTTCATGCTCATACCATGAACACGCAACAAAAAGTCCGCTTGTGGGCGAAACATCGCAGGGTCGACATGGTAGTGACTTTCCACATGTTCTTGCGCCAAGATAGGCTCACCAGCGGCGACTTGCCCAACGAGAGGTAAACCTTGCTCTTCTAGCAATTCTTCCTCACTTTGCACAATGCGAATGCCACGAGAAGCACCAGGAATAATTTCAATTACATTTTTTCGAGCTAATGCCTTTAAGTGCTCTTCGGCTGCATTGGCCGAACGAAAACCTAATTCACGAGCAATTTCCGCACGCGTGGGTGGCATTCCTGTCATATCAATTTTATCTTTGATCAATTCAAAGATTTGCTGTTGGCGGGGCGTCAACGGTTTCATAATTCACCTGTCTTTTTATACAGTTGACTGTGAGTATATACAGTAATTTAATATAACTCCAGAGATATGAATCACTTTTTGAGCATTGATTTAAACCGAGGAAAGTACCTATATTTTATCATTTGGTGTGATTTAACGAGAATAAACTATAGAATAGACCACTTGCTGCGTATTGTATGTGGGGATTGAGCCCCACTTTTTATATTTGAGGCTGTACACTGTTATGTCTTACGGACACCGCGTTTCTCGCTCACTTCTAAAGTTACCTCTTTCTTTTTTGGTTAAGGGTAAAACCATCCCAGCCAACCCGGTTGAAGAACTGACGTTAGATCTAACCAAGCCAATTGTCTATGCACTACCTTTTAATTCTGATATCGATTTAATCAGTCTGCAAACGCAAACCAAAGCACTCGGTCTACCCGATCCATTAACGCCATTACAAATCAACGGCCAAGAATTTGCGCGCTTTGTATTTCTCACCTCAAAAGGCATGACCACTCACAGCAAACAAGTCTTACCTAAGCAATCCGTTGATTTATTTACTCAATTGCTCAAACTGCATCAAGCCGATTCTGAGCTGGATATTCAAATGCTGCCTACCTCAATTTTATGGGGTCGCAAACCAAATCAAGAAGGTAAAGAAAAGCCATACTTACAGGCGATGAGTGCTTGTCAAAAAAGTCGCTTATTAGTCTCCTCTGGCCGTGATTGCATGATCCGCTTTAGCCCTGTCGTGTCATTACGCTACATGGCCGACACTCATGGTGTCGATGAAACGATTGCTCATAAACTGGCACGTGTGGCGCGTATCCACTTTTCACGCCAAAAACTTGCCGCTTCTGGCCCTAGCTTGCCACAACGCCAAGTGCTGTTTAATCGTTTGTTAAAATCGCCAGAGATCCAACAAGCCATTCAAGAGGAAGCCAAGAATAAAAACATTTCACTCGAGAAAGCGCAAAAACAAGCGCAAGGCATACTCGAAGAAATTGCCGCCGACTTTTCTTATACCTTAATTCGTGTCGGTGCGCGCTTCTTAGGCTGGTTGTGGAACAAGCTGTATCAAGGCTTGAATATCAATAACATGGCAGCGGTACGTAAACTGGCACAAGATGGTCATGAAATCATTTATGTCCCTTGTCACCGCAGTCACATGGATTATCTACTGCTTTCTTACGTGTTACACCATGAAGGTATGGTTCCTCCGCACATTGCCGCAGGGGTGAACCTCAATTTCTTCCCTGCAGGCCCGATTTTCCGTCGTGGTGGCGCTTTCTTCATTCGCCGTAGCTTTAAAGGCAATAAACTCTACTCCACCATTTTTCGTGAATATTTAGCGGAGTTGTTTACGAAAGGCTACTCGGTCGAGTTTTTCAGTGAAGGTGGGCGTTCACGTACCGGTCGCTTATTGCAAGCCAAAACCGGCATGTTGGCGATGACAATCCAAACCATGCTTCGTGGTTTAAACCGCCCAGTCACTTTAGTGCCAGTTTATATTGGTTACGAACATGTAATGGAAGTGTCGACTTACACCAAAGAATTAACTGGCAAGCGTAAAGAAAAAGAAAGTGCCGGTATGGTACTAAAAACGCTACGTAAGTTACGCAACTTTGGCCAAGGCTATGTCAATTTTGGTGAACCTATTAACCTCAACCAATACCTTAATGAAGAAAT
This sequence comes from Vibrio rumoiensis, assembly GCF_002218045.2. Taxonomy (NCBI): domain Bacteria; kingdom Pseudomonadati; phylum Pseudomonadota; class Gammaproteobacteria; order Vibrionales; family Vibrionaceae; genus Vibrio; species Vibrio rumoiensis. The sequence goes on along the minus strand of NZ_AP018685.1, from coordinate 72,309 downwards.
GCCAGGTTGGTCGAGTAAAGAAAACCAAGCCCAAGACAGCAGCCAAAAACCACAATGGATGAATCCAGTGGTCAACAAGCTCGCCAATAAAATGATGACGCATATTAATGATGCCGCAGCAGCCAATGCCCTAACACTTTGTGCAACGGCCTTATTAGCATCGAATCAACGTGCACTTTCTCGCCGTAAGCTTGAGCAACAAATTAATTGTTACTTATCACTATTAACCCAAGTACCTTACACGCCAACCAGTACCGTGCCAGATAGCAGCGCCGCACAATTGGTAGAGCATGCAGAAAAATTAGATAAATTCGTAGTCGAAGCCGATGAACAAGGCGATATTATTTCTCTCGATCGACAGCAATCGGTTCTGATGACTTATTACCGTAATAACATCATCCATTTATTTGCTTTGCCGTCATTGATCGCTCACCTAGTGGTACAAAAAGAACACATTTCACGTGATGAACTACACCAAGCAATTAGCTTGATCTACCCATTCTTGAAAGCGGAATTGTTCTTACATTACCAACAAGATCAACTCGACACGGTAATCACCGATTTAGTCAATGAACTACTACGCCAAGAGTTGATTAAAGAAGATAATGGCGTCATTTCGATTAATCCTTCTCAAGTGCAGGTGCTAATTCTACTTTCTCGCACGATTGTGGAAACCTTACAACGCTATGCGATTGCGCTGACTCAACTCGTCGCCATGCCAGAGATTGATAAAGGATTACTTGAAAAACAAAGCCAAACTATTGCCCAGCGTTTAGGAAGGTTACACGGCATTAATGCGCCCGAGTTTTTCGATAAAGGGGTATTTATCACCTTATTCCAAACGCTTAAACAACAAGGCTATTTAGCGCCACAAACTGAACAGCAGCACAAAATCGAAACCTTAGTCGATTTACTGGGTGAGTTATTATCACCAGAAGTTCAGCTAACGTTACAAGAAAGCATTATACGTAAAAAATAGTTAAGCAAAAACACGTTCGTTATTATCACTCTATATTTACTCCAACTCTAGTGCAGAGTAACTCTACTCTGCACTTCTATTTTCTCTGAACACATTTCCCAAACTATTAATTATCCTTTCTGTAAATAAAGACAGGTGAGGCTAATTAGAATAAGCACCAGTACCGCTGGCACTCTCTATGTCTATGCTACGACTTGCTGAATACACTCAACTACCACTCACTTCTAAACCAAACTGAGGTCTCTTCTAAGCTTAACTCTCGAGAGATAGTCACGAAATATGAACCAGTGTGCTTATTGAAAGAGCAATAATCAATATCTCTGGATTAATCCAACCTCTACGCGCAATAACATAACCACTTAGTGATGAGAAAGACAAGGAAGCACTATAAATAATCGCGAAGACAACAATACAATATAAAAATGGTTATCTAACCAAGCGTAAAAGGAGTAGATCAAATATTGGTAAGAAGATATATAGTAAAAAACCCCGCTAGATAACTAGCGGGGTTTTAAATAGTGGCGGAGGGATAGGGATTTGAACCCTAGAAGAGCTATTAACCCTTGCCGGTTTTCAAGACCGGTGCTTTCGACCACTCAGCCATCCCTCCACAAATTGTTCATTATTAGGTTTGTGCACTAATAATGTTATTACTTTTAAAAGTAATGATATTCAAAGCCTGGCGATGTCCTACTCTCACATGGGGAAACCCCACACTACCATCGGCGCTACTTCGTTTCACTTCTGAGTTCGGCATGGAATCAGGTGGGTCCAAAGCGCTATGGTCGCCAAGCAAATTCTTTTGTTAAAACATCCACTAGGATGCTTTAACTTAATTCGGAAAGCTGTTCGTTCTCACACTCATTCAAGCATGTCTTATATCTATTAAGTCCAACCAAAACCCTTTAGGTGTTGTATGGTTAAGCCTCACGGGCAATTAGTACAGGTTAGCTCAATGCCTCGCAGCACTTACACACCCTGCCTATCAACGTTCTAGTCTCGAACAACCCTTTAGGACGCTTAAAGCGCCAGGGAAGACTCATCTCAGGGCTCGCTTCGTGCTTAGATGCTTTCAGCACTTATCGATTCCGAACTTAGCTACCGGGCAATGCCATTGGCATGACAACCCGAACACCAGAGGTTCGTCCACTCCGGTCCTCTCGTACTAGGAGCAGCCCCCTTCAATCTTCCAACGCCCACGGCAGATAGGGACCGAACTGTCTCACGACGTTCTAAACCCAGCTCGCGTACCACTTTAAATGGCGAACAGCCATACCCTTGGGACCGACTTCAGCCCCAGGATGTGATGAGCCGACATCGAGGTGCCAAACACCGCCGTCGATATGAACTCTTGGGCGGTATCAGCCTGTTATCCCCGGAGTACCTTTTATCCGTTGAGCGATGGCCCTTCCATTCAGAACCACCGGATCACTATGACCTGCTTTCGCACCTGCTCGAATTGTCATTCTCGCAGTCAAGCGGGCTTATGCCATTGCACTAACCACACGATGTCCAACCGTGTTTAGCCCACCTTCGTGCTCCTCCGTTACTCTTTGGGAGGAGACCGCCCCAGTCAAACTACCCACCAGGCACTGTCCTCACCCCAGATAATGGGGCTAAGTTAGAACATCAACACTACAAGGGTGGTATTTCAAGGTTGACTCCACAACCACTGGCGTGATTGCTTCAAAGTCTCCCACCTATCCTACACATGTAGGGTCAATGTTCAGTGCCAAGCTGTAGTAAAGGTTCACGGGGTCTTTCCGTCTAGCCGCGGGTACACTGCATCTTCACAGCGATTTCAATTTCACTGAGTCTCGGGTGGAGACAGCGTGGCCATCATTACGCCATTCGTGCAGGTCGGAACTTACCCGACAAGGAATTTCGCTACCTTAGGACCGTTATAGTTACGGCCGCCGTTTACCGGGGCTTCGATCAAGAGCTTCTCCGAAGATAACCCCATCAATTAACCTTCCGGCACCGGGCAGGCGTCACACCGTATACGTCATCTTACGATTTTGCACAGTGCTGTGTTTTAATAAACAGTTGCAGCCACCTGGTATCTGCGACTCCCGGCAGCTTAGAGAGCAAGTCTCATCACCGCTAGAGCGTACCTTCTCCCGAAGTTACGGTACCATTTTGCCTAGTTCCTTCACCCGAGTTCTCTCAAGCGCCTTGGTATTCTCTACCCGACCACCTGTGTCGGTTTGGGGTACGATTTCTTACAAACTGAAGCTTAGAGGCTTTTCCTGGAAGCATGGCATCAATGACTTCACTACCGTAGTAGCTCGACATCGTGTCTCAGCCTAACAATTTCCCGGATTTACCTAAGAAATTAGCCTACGCACTTGAACCTGGACAACCATCGCCAGGCCCACCTAGCCTTCTCCGTCCCCCCATCGCATTTGTAAGAAGTACGGGAATATTAACCCGTTTCCCATCGACTACGCTTTTCAGCCTCGCCTTAGGGTCGACTTACCCTGCCCCGATTAACGTTGGACAGGAACCCTTGGTCTTCCGGCGAGGAGTTTTCACTCCTTTATCGTTACTCATGTCAGCATTCGCACTTCTGATACCTCCAGCAAACTTCTCAGTTCACCTTCAACGGCTTACAGAACGCTCCCCTACCCATCATAGTAAACTATGATGCCGCAGCTTCGGTGTATAGCTTAGCCCCGTTACATCTTCCGCGCAGGCCGACTCGACCAGTGAGCTATTACGCTTTCTTTAAATGATGGCTGCTTCTAAGCCAACATCCTGGCTGTCTGAGCCTTCCCACATCGTTTCCCACTTAGCTATACTTTGGGACCTTAGCTGGCGGTCTGGGTTGTTTCCCTCTCCACGACGGACGTTAGCACCCGCCGTGTGTCTCCCGGATATTACTTACTGGTATTCGGAGTTTGCAAAGGGTTGGTAAGTCGGGATGACCCCCTAGCCTTAACAGTGCTCTACCCCCAGTAGTATTCGTCCGAGGCGCTACCTAAATAGCTTTCGGGGAGAACCAGCTATCTCCAGGTTTGATTGGCCTTTCACCCCTAGCCACAAGTCATCCGCTAATTTTTCAACATTAGTCGGTTCGGTCCTCCAATTGATGTTACTCAATCTTCAACCTGCCCATGGCTAGATCACCTGGTTTCGGGTCTATACCTAGCAACTCGACGCCCAGTTAAGACTCGGTTTCCCTACGGCTCCCCTATACGGTTAACCTTGCTACTAAATATAAGTCGCTGACCCATTATACAAAAGGTACGCAGTCACACCACGAAGGTGCTCCTACTGCTTGTACGTACACGGTTTCAGGTTCTATTTCACTCCCCTCACAGGGGTTCTTTTCGCCTTTCCCTCACGGTACTGGTTCACTATCGGTCAGTCAGGAGTATTTAGCCTTGGAGGATGGTCCCCCCATGTTCAGACAGGATATCACGTGTCCCGCCTTACTCGTTTTCACTTAGTATGCGTTGTCGGTTACGGGGCTATCACCCTGTATCGCGGCACTTTCCAGAGCCTTCACCTGACGCATATAAAGCTTAAGGGCTAATCCAATTTCGCTCGCCGCTACTTTCGGAATCTCGGTTGATTTCTCTTCCTTCGGGTACTTAGATGTTTCAGTTCCCCGAGTTCGCCTTATTAACCTATGTATTCAGTTAATAATACATGCTTATGCATGTGGGTTTCCCCATTCGGAAATCGTAGACTCAAGTGGCTTTTACTGCCTAATCTACGCTTATCGCAAGTTAATACGTCCTTCATCGCCTCTGACTGCCTAGGCATCCACCGTGTACGCTTATTCACTTAACCATACAACCCAAAAGGGTCTTAATGTATGTTCAACTAAATAAGGTTTTAGTTTTTTGACCGTTAAGAGGGTAATCTTAACGGTCGTTTGCCGGACTCAATAGAATCAATTGCAAGCAATTGATTTGAATACAAGACACTTGAATGTGTGTTGTTGTGTTTATCACAAGGATAAACATTGAGAACTTTTATTAAGATAAACATTAAAATGTTTATCTAGTCAGCTTTCCAAATTGTTAAAGAGCAAAGAGTTTATTATTTTCAAACAAACCACTTTTTAAAGACTTTAGGCGACAAAGAATCCCATCCAAATCATTATTGGATGCGAAGCATCGTAAAAGTGTTTAAAGAGTGGTGGGCGATACCGGGCTCGAACCAGTGACCCCCTGCTTGTAAGGCAGGTGCTCTCCCAACTGAGCTAATCGCCCACATTGTTTTCTTACCTAAAGTAAGCATTTCCGTGGGAGGAAATGGTGGGTCGTGCAGGATTCGAACCTGCGACCAATTGATTAAAAGTCAACTGCTCTACCAACTGAGCTAACGACCCATGGTATCCCGTAGGGGAGTCGAACCCCTGTTACCGCCGTGAAAGGGCGGTGTCCTAGGCCTCTAGACGAACGGGACACGGACTATGAAAGCATTGGGATGCTTTCAAAACTCTTTTCTATATAAACCTAATCAATCTGTGTGGGTACTCATCAAAAATAATCTTCGTATAAGGAGGTGATCCAGCCCCAGGTTCCCCTAGGGCTACCTTGTTACGACTTCACCCCAGTCATGAACCACAAAGTGGTAAGCGTCCTCCCGAAGGTTAAACTACCTACTTCTTTTGCAGCCCACTCCCATGGTGTGACGGGCGGTGTGTACAAGGCCCGGGAACGTATTCACCGTGGCATTCTGATCCACGATTACTAGCGATTCCGACTTCATGGAGTCGAGTTGCAGACTCCAATCCGGACTACGACGCACTTTTTGGGATTCGCTCACTATCGCTAGCTTGCTGCCCTCTGTATGCGCCATTGTAGCACGTGTGTAGCCCTACTCGTAAGGGCCATGATGACTTGACGTCGTCCCCACCTTCCTCCGGTTTATCACCGGCAGTCTCCCTGGAGTTCCCGACATTACTCGCTGGCAAACAAGGATAAGGGTTGCGCTCGTTGCGGGACTTAACCCAACATTTCACAACACGAGCTGACGACAGCCATGCAGCACCTGTCTCAGAGTTCCCGAAGGCACCAATCCATCTCTGGAAAGTTCTCTGGATGTCAAGAGTAGGTAAGGTTCTTCGCGTTGCATCGAATTAAACCACATGCTCCACCGCTTGTGCGGGCCCCCGTCAATTCATTTGAGTTTTAATCTTGCGACCGTACTCCCCAGGCGGTCTACTTAACGCGTTAGCTCCGAAAGCCACGGCTCAAGGCCACAACCTCCAAGTAGACATCGTTTACGGCGTGGACTACCAGGGTATCTAATCCTGTTTGCTCCCCACGCTTTCGCATCTGAGTGTCAGTATCTGTCCAGGGGGCCGCCTTCGCCACTGGTATTCCTTCAGATCTCTACGCATTTCACCGCTACACCTGAAATTCTACCCCTCTACAGTACTCTAGTTTGCCAGTTTCAAATGACCTTCCGAGGTTGAGCCCGGGCTTTCACATCTGACTTAACAAACCACCTGCATGCGCTTTACGCCCAGTAATTCCGATTAACGCTCGCACCCTCCGTATTACCGCGGCTGCTGGCACGGAGTTAGCCGGTGCTTCTTCTGTTGCTAACGTCAAGCAACGCAGTTATTAACTACGAAACCTTCCTCACAACTGAAAGTACTTTACAACCCGAAGGCCTTCTTCATACACGCGGCATGGCTGCATCAGGCTTTCGCCCATTGTGCAATATTCCCCACTGCTGCCTCCCGTAGGAGTCTGGGCCGTGTCTCAGTCCCAGTGTGGCTGATCATCCTCTCAGACCAGCTAGGATCGTCGCCTTGGTGAGCCATTACCTCACCAACTAGCTAATCCCACATAGGCGTATCCAGTAGCGCGAGGCCCGAAGGTCCCCCGCTTTGCTCCGAAGAGGTTATGCGGTATTAGCCATCGTTTCCAATGGTTATCCCCCTCTACTGGGCAACTTCCTATGCATTACTCACCCGTCCGCCGCTCGACGCCGAAGTAGCAAGCTACTTCTCGTTTCCGCTCGACTTGCATGTGTTAGGCCTGCCGCCAGCGTTCAATCTGAGCCATGATCAAACTCTTCAATTTAAGATTTTGTGACTCAACGAATACTGACTTCAAACTACCTAAGTAATTTAAAGCTATTATCATTCCAACAGAATGATAATGAATTGACTGTGCCAATTATTAGTAAACTAATAACTGATTGGTCACTCAGTTCATTGAAATCATTGTTGCTTCCTAAGAAGCTATATTGATTATCATCAACGAGTGCCCACACAGATTGATAGGTTTAAATTGTTAAAGAGCGCTGTTCTTCGTGACTGCGTCTCGTTGAACAGGGCGGCCATTCTAACGATTTGATTGAGAGTGTCAAACACTTTTTCAATTTAATTTCGTTAACCTTTTTGAGAAGGTCTGAACCGCTTGACTCGTTGCTGCAGCTAGGCTGCGTGCTCCGTGTCAGTGAGGGCGCATTATAGAGAGCTAGTTCACATTGGCAAGCCCTTTTTCCACTTTTTTTTGATTTTCTTTTCTTTCGATTAAAAAAGCATCTAAAGCTGTTCTTTTTGTCTATTTTGTCGACTGTTTCGTAACCTTTTTGACAAATAGAGCGACTTTTTCCCAGTTTGTATATTCGACTTCTTTACTGGTATCCGTTTCACCATCTGTCATCGACATAATAAATCGAATCATAACTCGGTCGAACCATGAATATCGTGGGTAATACAGTCCACCAGCAAACACACCAATATATTTTGGTTGCCAAGGTGAGCGTTTTAAAAACTTTTGAATATAGACACTTCCTTCCGGCGTATCTTTACCTGGTTTACGAGCGGTTAAGTTAACACTATAAAAAGAAGCACCCGCTGAGATTAAATGCGCTTTATGCTGCTCGATAAACTGATACAACTTTTTATTAAAGTGACCATAACGAATAGACGCACCAATGATGATATTGCTATATAAGTTCAGATCTAAATCATCAGCTTGGTGTAGATCAACCAATTCACAACTATCGCTACCAATCTGTTCCGCCATAAACCGCGCAATTTTATGAGTTTGTCCCTCACGGGTTGAATATAAAATAATAGTACTTTTCACGAAAACCTAACTTTTCCAAAATGTCGGTGTAAATAAGATAAGAAGCGTAAAGACTTCTAATCGACCAAATAGCATTGATACAATAAGTACCCACTTAGCGGCATCATTCACATTAGCAAAATGTACCGAAACCTCCCCCAACCCTGGCCCTAAATTATTGAGTGTTGCAGCCACAGCGGAAAAAGCACTTAATTCATCCATACCTGATGCGATAAGCCCAAGCATGCATAATACAAATACTAATGCATACGCCGAGAAGAATCCCCATACCGCATCGACCACCCGTTGTGGCAGCGCTTTTCCCCCCACTTTAATCGGGAAGACCGCTTTCGGGTGGACAAGACGTTTTAGTTCACGGCCGCCTTGTAGTGTGAGCAACAATACTCGAATCACTTTCAAGCCTCCTCCCGTAGAGCCTGCACAACCACCAATAAAAGAAGAAAACAGCAATAACACAGGAAGAAACAGAGGCCATTGTGAAAACCCTGTTGTGGTAAACCCAGCAGTAGTCGAGATCGACACCGTCTGGAACAATACCTGATCAAAGGTTTCAAATGTTGTTAAGTCATTACTGTGTAAAAGTAAGATAGAAAAGCATAAAAAAAACAACAGAACTTGAATCGTAATATACCCGTGATCATTGAAGATGCTTGATTTTATCTTTTAACAGGATCATGCTAACAAACATGAAAATAGAATTATCCAACCAGAAGAAGAAACAGCTCGAACGAATGCATGACTCTGCGCGTGATGGTCGAGTGCGCGACCGCATTAAAGCGGTCTTGCTTGCGTCTGAAGGTTGGTCAAATTCTATGATTTCGCAAGCTTTGCGAATTCATGAAACTACCGTTACTCGTCATATCAATGATTACTTGAAATCTGAAAAACTCACACCAGAAAATGGCGGTTCTCAGAGTAAGCTCAATGCAGCGGAAACAATGGCGCTTATTGAGCACCTCGCTGAGAATACTTACTTTCATACTCATCAAATTGTTGATTACGTTCAGTCTGAATTTCAGGTCACCTATACGGTTGCTGGTATGAACAAATGGCTACATCACAATGGTTTTTCTTACAAACAACCTAAAGGTGTTCCTCATAAGTTTAACCCTGAAGCTCAACACGCTTTCATTGAATATTATCGTGAACTGAAACAACGCGGCGAGCCTATCTTATTTATGGATGCTGTGCATCCAAGCCAAGCGACCAAAATCACTTACGGCTGGATCCGTAAAGGTGAAGATAAAGTGATTGAAACCACGGGTAGCCGTACTCGGTTAAATTACATTGGTGCTTTAAACTTAAATAATATTTCAGCCACGGTTGTTGAAAATTACGACACGGTAAACAGTGAGAATATTGCTCGTTTCCTTTGGAAACTTAAGAAAGAACATTACCCATTAGAACAAAAAGTACACATTGTTTTAGATGGTGCAGGCTATCACCGTAGCCAGTTAGTCAAAGACTTTGCAACCATGCTGAATATTGAGCTTCATTATTTGCCTCCTTACAGCCCCAATTTAAACCCAATTGAGCGACTGTGGAAGGTGATGCATGAACATGCAAGAAACAATGTATATTTCCCCACAAAGGCATCCTTTAAGGGTGCCATCGATACATTTTTTGATGTGACTTTACCTGAAGTTGCAAGTTCACTAATGTCTCGAATTAATGATAACTTTCAAGTATTGAAACCTGCAACTTCAAGTTGATTGGGTATAAAAGCGCGAAACTCTGGATCTTTCCAATAATATTTAGGGTGCACGCCGCCCGACGCAAAGGCTGCAAAATGCAGTGAGAAGTTACACGCTGAAATAAGCAGAAAAACGACCGTGATCATATTAATCACTGGGCTATTAAAATATCCCATACTGGCATCATGCGTAGAAAACCCACCAATAGCAATCGTCGAAAAACTATGACAGATCGCGTCAAATAAGCTCATACCCGCCAACCAAAACGCTCCCGCACAAGCAATGGTAAGGCTTAAGTATATATACCAAAGCACTTTTGCGGTTTCGGCAATTCGTGGTGTCATCTTATTGTCTTTTACCGGCCCCGGTATTTCGGCTCGATATAGCTGCATGCCACCAATGCCAAGTATAGGTAAAATAGCCACCGCGAGGACGATAATCCCCATCCCTCCGAACCATTGTAAAAACTGTCGGTAGAATAATACGGCTTTCGGTAAGGTATCCAGGCCAACAATTGTCGTTGCCCCAGTCGTCGTTAACGCAGAAAAAGATTCAAAAAAAGAATCCGTCACTGAAATATTAGGATCATCAGATAACCAAAATGGTAACGCCCCTGCACTACCGATAACCACCCAAAATAAAACCACTATCAGGAAGCCATCTCGCGCTTTTAATTCTGATTTATTATAACGATTGGGAAACCAACATAAGCCACCACAGAAGAACAACACAAAAAAGGTCGTGACAAAAGGCACACCAGCCCCATCCCGATAAAATAAAGCCACCAGCGCAGGTGCCAACATAGTGAGGCTAAATAACGCCAGCAGTAAGCCGACAATTCGAATAATTGAACGAAATTGCATATAAAGTAGAGAAGCTAAGCTTCCAAAGTCCTTTTAAAATTGAGGATTATATGTGTTTCGGTTTGATCTCAACCTTAGCACCCGTTTTATTTACTAGGGTCTGTTTAAACACGTCCGCCTCTCTTATATCGATCTCAACTAACAAGTCAATGCGATGTTCAAATTTTGCATCAAGTTGAGTCACTTGATATTGAACCATAAGAGATTGCACTAAAGGCATTAAAGAGTAGTCTAACCTTAGCTGCAATTGGGTAGTGATCTTTTTCTCAATAGTTTGAACTTGCTTGAGAGCTTGCTGCACACCTCCACCATACGCTTTGACTAATCCGCCAGTGCCTAATTTAATGCCGCCAGAATAACGCGTTATTACCGCAGTCATTTCACCAATGCCAGAACCGGAGAGTTGGGCTAATATCGGTTTTCCTGCTGTCCCTGAAGGCTCACCATCATCGCTAAATCCCCATAATAAAGAATCATCCGGTCTTCCAGCAACAAAGCCCCAGCAATTATGACGAGCCGCAGCATGTTGTAACTTAACTTGCTCAATAAACGCTTTAGCACTTTCAATTGTTGGTGTATGAGCAAGCTGAGTAATAAAAAGACTTTTCTTAATTTCCTCTTCAAATATCACCCTATCAGCGGGAATTAAATATGGCTGCTCATTCATAACACACGACCTCAAAAATAAAGTGCCTCAGTTTAACACGTGATGTAGCCCTTGATGGTCCACAAAATGACCTCGCGCACAAATTTCAAACAATTGTTTGAATTGTTATTGAAGTTAACAATTACACGATCAAGACTGTAACAACCTGGTCAAACCAGAGAAAAACGATAATAAGTTGCTCTACAACAATACCGTTTGTTCGTCATGGAGATAGACAATGATTTACCAACATACGTCCCTACACGTAAAAGAATTACAAGATGGTATCGCTCAGCTTACTTTTAGCGCTGAAGGCTCCGTCAATACTCTCAACACAAAGACTCTCGCCGCCTTAGACGAAGCGATTGACGCAATTAAAGCACAACCGGGAATTACCGGGTTAATTCTTAATTCAGATAAAGATGCCTTTATTGTGGGAGCCGATATCAAAGAGTTTCTCGGATTATTTGCCAAGCCAGCTGAAGAACTGGATCACTGGGTAAAATACGCCAATGATATTTTCTGCAAATTAGAAGACCTACCTTTTCCAACATTATCGGTAATCCGTGGTTTTGCATTGGGCGGTGGTTGCGAACTGATTCTTTCATCTGACCTACGCATTGGTGATAACACGGCAGTGATTGGCCTTCCAGAAACCAAGCTCGGTATTATCCCTGGTTTCGGTGGTACCGTTCGTCTACCTCGCGTTATCGGTGCAGATAATGCCATGGAAATGATCGCAACGGCCAAACAACAAAAGGCTGGCGAAGCCATTAAACTAGGTTTATTAGATGCGATCGTCAATACAGAGCAACTCGAAGCCTCTGCAATCGAAACTCTCAAACAAGCCATCGATGGCAAAATTGATTGGCAAGCTCGTCGCCAGCAAAAAACCTCCGCCTTATCTTTAAGTAAAGTGGAAGCTTTGATGAGCTTTACTATGGCCAAAGGCATGATTTCAGCCAAAGCTGGGCCACACTATCCAGCGCCAATTGCTTCAGTAAAAGCAATTGAAGAAGCGTCAACCTCTAGCCGAGATCAAGCTTTAGATATTGAGCGTAAATACTTCGTTAAAATGGCCAAAACAGAAGTGGCTCAATCCCTGATTGGCTTATTCCTTAATGATCAGTACATCAAAGGAATGGCTAAAAAAGCAGGTAAAAATTCAGAGAAAACCGAACGAGCCGCGGTACTAGGTGCAGGTATCATGGGCGGTGGTATCGCTTATCAATCAGCATCGAAAGGTGTGCCGGTCTTAATGAAAGATATCGCACAATCCTCGCTCGACCTTGGCATGACCGAAGCTTCCAAACTACTCAACAAACAACTGGAACGTGGCAAAATCGATGGTTTCAAGCTGTCACAAATTTTAGCGTCGATCACTCCAAGCCTACACTATGCAGGTATTGAACAAGCCGATGTGGTTGTCGAAGCGGTGGTTGAAAATCCAAAAGTCAAAGCCGCGGTACTGGCGGAAGTGGAACAACATGCAAAAGAGGGAGCCATCATTGCCTCTAATACTTCTACCATTCCAATCAATCAATTAGCTCAAGCAGTAAAACACCCAGAAAATTTCTGTGGTATGCACTTCTTTAACCCAGTACATCGTATGCCTTTGGTTGAGATTATTCGTGGTGAACATACTTCAGAAAACACGATCAATAAAGTCGTGGCTTATGCCGCTCAAATGGGAAAATCCCCCATTGTGGTCAATGACTGCCCAGGGTTCTTTGTTAACCGTGTGCTATTCCCTTACTTTGGTGGTTTCAGTCTGCTAATGCGTGACGGTGCTGACTTCACCCAAATCGATAAAGTAATGGAACGTAAATTCGGTTGGCCAATGGGACCAGCTTATTTGCTCGACGTCGTCGGTATTGACACAGCTCACCATGCACAAGCGGTGATGGCTGAAGGTTTCCCAGAGCGTATGGGTAAAGACGGCAAAGATACCATTGATGCATTATTTGAAGCCGATAAATATGGTCAGAAAAATGGCAGTGGTTTCTATCAATACTCAGTGGATCGTAAAGGCAAACCAAAGAAAACCTTTGATCAAGATGTCCTATCGCTATTTGAAGGTATCACAGCCACTAAGCAAGATTTCTCTGATGAAGAGATCATCAATCGCACCATGATTCCAATGATTAATGAAGTCGTCTTATGTTTAGAAGAAGGCATTATTGCTTCACCGCAAGAAGCCGATATGGCGCTCATTTATGGACTAGGCTTTCCTCCATTCCGTGGAGGTGTGTTCCGTTACCTAGATAGCATTGGATTACAAACATATATCCAAGCAGCCTCACAATATGCCGACCTAAGCCCAATGTATCGCGTACCGCAATTACTATTGGATATGGCCGAAAAGGGCGACACTTTTTACGCCAGTCAAACCGCTGCTGTTTAACGACGTTGGATAAGGAAAATCAAAATGAATAATGTAGTTATTGTCGATTGTATTCGTACACCAATGGGTCGTTCAAAAGCCGGCGCATTTCGCCATGTACGTGCAGAAGATTTATCAGCTCATCTAATGAAAGGGATTTTAAAACGTAACCCTCAGGTCGATCCCACTCAAATTGAAGATGTGTATTGGGGGTGTGTACAGCAAACCTTAGAGCAAGGCTTTAACATTGCGCGTAATGCTGCTCTACTTGCCGGAGTGCCGAAAAATGTAGGCGCAGTCACCGTAAACCGTTTATGTGGTTCATCAATGCAAGCACTGCACGATGCTTCACGAGCCATCATGGTCGGTGATGCACAAATTTGCTTAATTGGTGGCGTGGAACACATGGGCCATGTACCAATGAACCATGGTGTTGATTTCCACCCTGGTCTAGCAAAAAATGTCGCAAAAGCGGCAGGTATGATGGGACTTACCGCAGAGATGCTAGGTAAAGTTCATGGCATCAGTCGTGAAGCGCAAGATGAATTTGGAGCTCGCTCTCACCGTCGTGCACATGCTGCAACAGTAGAAGGCCGCTTCAAAAATGAAATTCTACCGACAGAAGGTCATACCGAAGATGGTTCATTAAAGTTATATGACTACGATGAAGTGATTCGCCCAGAAACCACTGTCGAAACACTGGCTCAACTTCGCCCTGTTTTTGACCCAGCCAATGGCACAGTCACAGCAGGAACCTCATCAGCACTGTCAGATGGCGCTTCGGCAATGTTGGTGATGAGCGAAGCCAAAGCAAAAGAGCTAGGTTTACCAATTCGTGCACGTATTCGCGCGATGGCAGTAGCAGGTTGCGATCCATCGACCATGGGTTACGGCCCTGTTCCTGCCACACAAAAAGCGTTAAAACGCGCAGGATTATCAATTGAAGATATGGGCATGATTGAGCTAAATGAAGCCTTTGCTGCCCAAGCGCTACCGTGTGCTAAAGACCTTGGCTTACTGGATGTGATGGACGAAAAAGTTAACTTAAATGGTGGTGCCATTGCACTTGGTCACCCACTAGGTTGCTCTGGCTCTCGCATCTCAACTACTCTGATTAACCTAATGGAAGCCAACGATGTTCAGTTTGGCCTTGCCACGATGTGTATCGGACTTGGCCAAGGTATCGCAACCGTCTTTGAGCGCGTCGATAGCTAAATCATTTTAATTTTAGCCAAAAACAACAAGGGCCACTCAAATGAAGTGGCCCTTATTTTTATACTTTTGTCGCTCGGAAAACGTTATTTGACATGCATTTCGCTACTAGAGCAATTGGTCGCGGTACTGCGATATGGCACCACATAACTTTCTCCACTATCAGGGTGAATAATCTGATAATACTGCGGTAGGTTGAAATTACATTTCGATTCAGATTCAAGCCCTTCAGTGTTATTGGTGTAAAAACGATTCACGGTTCTCACCATATCATCACGATTACCATCAAACTGTCGATAGACTTCAACTCGATTGCTTTCATCCAAAACATAAATGTTGAAGCCGTCATCATCCCCTTCAAAGAAAAACTGAATCAATCCTTCACTGGCGTAAGCATCCACCACATCAGGTGGCGGCAATTCTTGGTTTTTACCCACTTTAAGTAAAGGCGCACCCTGCAGTTTATTGGTCGATATGCTGCTATAAAAATCAATAGAATTCTCAAGTTTCATCACCGACACACCGCGACGTTCGAAAAAGAGACCATACATTTGATTGGCCACCTTCAGAACTTTGAATCGACGACGTTTTTCATTTTCGACCGGCTTTAAACGTAACTCGATGCACTCAGCAAGTAATTGGTACACCATATTACGCATGATGCCGCGCATATTTTCGCTATAACAAAATACATCCACCGATTCTGGTGGCCGCGCATCTTGGTGCATTTTGCCTAAAATGGTTTTTAACGCTTCAATAATCGCGGTTTCACCGGAAAAATGCAGCGTTCTCACTTCATGCCAAGAATTGCGATAAACCAAATCGACACTCGATACCAAGCACTTTTGCTCCTCAGAAAAACTAAAGACGTCGATCGAGTTTTTAAGATCTGTCTTCAATTGATAAGGCTTTAGCTTGGTCGTTGGATCACTTTCTAAATTAATAAATATCGAGAGCTGGCTGACTTCACATGGGCTGGCCAACGCTTGCATGGTTGGACGACGCTTACGCAAAGAGAAGGTATTACGCAGATCACTGACCATCTGATAAAGCTTATCGATATCGATATCCGCGTGACGAACTACCTTTTCAAGGTGAGTCCCTTCGGTAATCAAGCCATTGAAGAACGCCCAGGCGACCAATTTACTTAAATATTGGTTATGTTCCAGCGGCGCTCTACCTAAAATTTGATACGGATCGAGAGGTTGCTTATAAAGATACCAACCCGCTTTATTTACCCGCCCTTCAGGGACTTGAATAAAGGTTAAGTTCGGTTCATGCAAATCTGGGGAAATTTGAGTATTCAGTAAAGTGACTTTACCCGGTAGTGTTTCAAACGCCGCGTAAAGCTTTCTCGCCAAGATGCTGATGTCTTGTGGACTGATCGCCGAAGTAATGTCATGACGACGAGCAAACTGAATCAAATTTCGATAGCTCAGCATGAGCGCATCAAGCAACTCATGATGCACTTTTTTCACTTGTTCTACTTTCCAGTGACGACGATTATCCAGCTCTTCAATTAACTCATCACTCCAACCCCATTTCGCAACAAGATCTTGCAAGGCAGAATGACGCCACGCCACAAAATTAGAACCAGGTTCACGAGAAAGTTTTTCATGCGTTTTAAGATAAAAACAACGCCTTACCAATTCTAAACGACGCTTATCGCCAATTCGCTCTAGATAATGCGTCACTTTTTCCAGCATCAGATAATAGCTGTCCATACCGTATTCTTTCTGCTCATGAGCAAAAAAACGACGCTTGGTTTCAACACTTAATAGCTGAGGATATGGGTATTCCCATGAATACGACTCAAGTAAGATGGCCTTTAGAACCGATTTATATGGAGAATCGATACTTTTATACAATTGCCATAAGTTCGAGCCGAAATACTCTTCCGCTGGAATATGATGCAATTGACCAAAATCCATCCATTGTGAACAATCGATATGCCCACTGTTACAAATCTTTTGTACATATTCGTCATAGCACTCTTCCATTTCTGGAGGTACGATTTGCCACAACAAACGCTGCCCAGCAATACGCACGGCTGAGCGGTAAAATTCGTCTAATAATAATAAATGCTGAGAAGAACCGCAGTTATCCCCTGTCATTTCTTCAGATTGATTGGTACGAAAGCGAGTTTCATCCATTAAGAAGAAGTTCGCTTCAACCCCTAAACTTTTCGCCCACTCAGTCACTAATAAACATTTATTAATTAATTTAGTGCGCTCATCGGCCCCCATGCTCGGGGCAATGCACACCCAGATATCCAAATCACTCGAAGCGCTTTGTCCAACCGATGACGTGCTTCCCATCGTATAAAGCGCAAGAATTTCAGGCGTCTGAGATGAAGGTTGAACAAGCGTTGATAAATCTAGGTTTTCATCAAAATCAAATTCTTGCAGAGCTTGAAGTTGAGGGTGACTGAGAGAAAAATTACTGACACCGCAGGGAGGGCAATCTGGATTGAACCCAGGTAGGTTTGGGTGGTTAAAATGCAATAAAACAGGGATAAGATGGAAAACTTGCTGACTTTGTTTATCCATAATAGACAACGCTCGCTCAACCCTTTGCTGGTTAAGCTTATCTAATCTGTCGATTAATATAGTCGTATATGCTTGCAAGATAACGTCCTAACGGCACTGAAATAAAACGGTGACACCTAAACCAATATAGGGCTAAAAACGTGATCAATCTAACACTTTTTTGCCGCTGGGTAAACATTATACAACCCGATGTCATCTACTACTTTAGTCCTGTATGAACCAATTCAAATTATTATTCCTTTTCCTAAAAATAACGCCTAGGAAAGTAAGTTTTTTATACAATGAATGATAGGATTAGAGATAAATATTAAGTAATAAAAGGTCACTTTATGTCAACCACACCCATTCGTATCGCCACTCGTAAAAGCCCTTTAGCTCTTTGGCAGGCTTATTTCGTTAAAGACGCCTTACAACAAGCGCATCCAGGTCTTGAAGTCGAGCTTGTTACTATGGTGACCAAAGGCGATATTATTTTAGATACACCGCTAGCAAAAGTGGGTGGTAAAGGGCTTTTTGTTAAAGAATTAGAAGTAGCAATGCTAGAAGGCCGCGCCGATCTTGCTGTTCACTCAATGAAAGATGTGCCGGTTGATTTTCCTGAAGGCTTAGGACTCGTCACGATTTGTGAACGTGGCGACCCGCGCGATGCATTTGTGTCGAATCACTATCAAAACATTGATGAACTCCCACAAGGATCCGTAGTCGGAACGTGCAGTTTACGCCGCCAATGCCAACTCAAAGAACGCCGCCCAGATCTCGTCATCAAAGAATTGCGCGGCAATGTTGGTACGCGCTTAGGAAAATTAGATGCAGGTGAATACGACGCGATTGTTTTAGCGGCCGCAGGTCTCAAACGTCTCGAGCTGGAAGAGCGTATTCGCAGCTTTATTGAACCAGAAGTATCTCTACCAGCAGTCGGCCAAGGTGCCGTTGGCATTGAATGTCGACTCGATGATACCCGTCTGATCGAACTACTTGCGCCACTTAATGATATTGATACTGTTGACCGAGTATTATGTGAACGAGCCATGAACCTTACACTGCAAGGTGGTTGCCAAGTCCCTATCGGCAGTTATTCATTATTAGAGGGTGAGCAAATCTGGTTAAGAGGCTTAGTCGGCGAGCCAGATGGCAGCCTAATTGTACGCGGTGAAATAAAAGGCCACCGAAAAGACGCGGAACAACTCGGCATTCAATTAGCCAATCAGTTATTAGGCGATGGCGCAAAAGAGATCTTAGAAAAGTTATATAGCGAATAATAATGACGGTTCTCGTTACTCGCCCAGGACAGGATGGTGAAATGCTCTGCTTCAATCTGCAACAACGTCAGATTGCAAGTATTCACCATCCCTTAATCGACGTATCACAAGGCAGGGATTACTCATCGCTAATGGATGACTTATCTCAGGCTGATATTGTGATTGCGGTGAGTCAATATGCCGTTTTCTGGGCTCAATATACCCTAAAAACGATACACCAATCTTTCCCTACCAAACCCAAATACTTTGCTATTGGCAACAAAACCGCCGAATTACTACAACAATATACCCAACAGTCCGTCCTTTCACCTCAAATAAGTGACAGCGAACACTTACTGGACTTACCAGCTTTGAAGTTAGTGAAAAACAAGCGTATTTTGATACTAAGAGGTAATGGTGGAAGAGAGTTGATACACCAAACATTACAACAGCGTGGCGCAACCGTTTTTTACAATGAAATCTATCGTAGAAACTTGCTTCCAATAAAGGATATCCATCTATGGGAGCAGTGGAAAATGCAAGGCGTTTCTCACTTAGTCATTACCAGTGGTGAGCAACTTGCATTTTTTATATCACAAGTGCCAAAGCAGTATTTACCGTGGGTAGTCCAATTAAAGCTTTATGTTCCTAGCTTACGTATTCACCAACAAGCAGAAGAACTCGGTTTTTCACATATAATCAATACAGGAAGTGCTGCTAATCCTGTTTTATTAGATTGCCTCAGTAATACCTTTACCACAGGACAAAAACATGACAGATAACCATAACAATATTAATGACACGATGGCTGAGGTAAGTGCTTCAACTCAAACCAAGCCTCAAAAAAATAAAGGCCAAAAGCGTGCTACTGCCGCCATTATTCTAGCGGTACTGCTTACCGGATCCGTCATCGCATTTGAAGCGTATCAATACACGCAAAGCCAACAAACGATCAATCAGCTAAAAGCTCAAGTGAGCCGTTTAACAACGCATATTAATGATGGGCTTGAAAATAATCAGTCTGCGGTAGAGAAACAAACCACCGCATTGCAACACAAACTTGAAACTCAAGCCGAGCAACAAGAAAAAAGCATCAAAAGCCTACAACTAGCTATCACCGATATCAAAGGCCGACGCCCAAATGATTGGTTACTTGCCGAAGCAGACTACCTCGTCAAAATGGCAGGACGTAAGCTATTTTTAGAACATGATGTTGAATCTGCCACCCAATTAATGATGTCTGCAGATCAAAGAATTGCAGCACTCAATGACCCAAGCTTAGTTCCATTACGCAAAGCGATGGCGGACGACATTACCCAGTTAAAATCTTTACCTGTTATCGACAAAGAAGGCTTAATACTCAAACTTATCAGCCTCCAACAAGAAGTCGATCAACTGCCGCTTGCTAATGCTTTACTCCCTAAAGAAGAAAAACAGCAGCAACAAGTCGTATCAGAAGACATTAATGACTGGCAAACCAACTTAATGACATCATTGCAAGAGTTCGCCGGCCACTTCATTACCTTCCGAACTCGAGAAGGGAATACCACTCCTCTTTTATCTCCGACTCAACATTTCTATTTAAAAGAAAATATGAAGGCCAAACTCGAAACCGCGATTAAAGGGGTTTACGCAGAAAATAACGATATTTATCAAACGTCATTGAATGTTGCTCAAGAATGGTCGACAAAATTCTTTAACCAACAATCGATTAAAGTGAAACAGTTTGAACAAGAAATTGCTCAGCTGCAGAAAAAAGACATCACCGTCGACTACCCAGTGAAGCTCAAAACGCAAAAACCATTAACCGAACTGATTTCTGACCGATTACGTCGTTCTATTTCAGCGGTTGGACAAGGAGATAAATAATGTTTCGTATCGTTTTTATCTTCATCGTATTAGGCTTAGGCTTATTTGCAGGCACCCTATTTTCAGACCAGCAAGGATACGTGCTGATTTCGTTTGCTAATACGACTACCGAAATGAGTGTCACTACTCTAGTGATCTTTGTCGTGGCAACGTTAGCCGCGCTATTTTTACTGGAATTTATCATCAAACGAGGCTTACGTGCCACCAATGCGACCTGGAATTGGTTTAGCGTACGCAAACTAAAACGAGCACGCCGCTACGCCAACGAAGGTATCATCAAATTATTAGAAGGTGATTGGAAAGGCGCTGAAAAAAAAGTCACCCGCTGGGCGAATCATCATGATATGCCATTGTTGTGCTATTTGATCGCATCAGAAGCGGCGCAAGGTATGGGTGATAATGCCAAAAGAGAAAAATACCTCGCTTTAGCAGAACAACAAGATGGGTTTTCTCTTGCGGTTGAAATGACGAAAATACGCCAAATGGTGCGCAACCAACAATATGCAGATGCACATAGCCAACTTGAGCATCTAAAAGGTCGTTATCCGAATAACACCATCATTCTTAATCTATTGAAAAAAACTTACCTGGGACTGGAGTTATGGAGTGCGTTAGATGAATTATTACCGCGCTTAAAGAAGGCTAAGCTCATTTCAGATGAAGAATATCACCACCTTTTTTATCAAGCTCAACTAGGTAAAATGAAAGAAGTCGGTGCACAACAAGGTGTAGAAGGTTTACTGTCATATTGGAGCCACCTACCGAAAAAGCTGAAACAGGATGACAATGTGGTTCAGTTGATGATTGAACAACTGATCCTACACAATGGTGATTCTGAGGCTTATATCATTTTACGCGATGCGCTCAAACAAACAGCATCGAATAAGCTATTACCACTCATCACGCAAATTGACTTACCCGATGTCCACCCTGCAGTATTGATGCTGGAAGGATTAGCCAAAAAACAACCGAATAATCCAGAGATTAGCAGCACATTAGGCCAGCTATATTTACGAGAGCAAAAGTGGCCTGAAGCGCAAAAAGCCTTTGAAAATGCACTTCACCAGCGAGCCAGTATTGCCGACTATTCTTATTTAGCAGATGCGCTTGAACATCAAAATATGAAGCAAGCCGCGGGAGAAGTGTCTCGTAAAGCGCTGTCACTAATAGACAAAAAGTAGAGAGCCTTATTCAATAAAGCACATTTTCCCCAATGATTAGGCAACTAACATTGGGGATTTTTATTACCTTCGAAATTAAATCACGCTAATGAGCATACCTACCGCAATAATCATTCCGACGTAGTTATTATTTAAAAACGCCGTAAAACAAAGCTCTCTATCGCGATCTTTAATTAAACGTTGTTGGTACACAAACAAAGCCGCTGCAGCAAGCAAGCTCCAATAATAGGCATGTGATAATCCCATCCAATCTCCCAGCACCATTAGCAGTAATAAGCTGGCTAATTGTAATAAACCAATGATGAGCTTATCGAAACGGCCAAATAAAATTGCCGTCGATTTAATGCCGATTTTCAAATCATCGTCTCGATCGACCATCGCATATTGAGTGTCATACGCAATCGTCCACAACACATTAATCACAAAGACAAGCCATACTTCTGCTGGAAGAGTACCCGATTCTGCGGCCCATGCCATTGGAATAGCCCAACTAAACGCTAACCCTAAAAACAGTTGCGGCACATGGGTAAAACGTTTCATGAAGGGATAAATAAAAGCTAACACCACGCCGACCAGAGACAATTCAACTGTCAGTGTATTCATGCTCAACACCAACAAAAATGACACCACCACTAAGACAAAAAATAGCACTAACGCTTCTTTGCTCGACACCAACCCAGAGGGTAAAGGACGATTTTTGGTGCGTTTAACGTGACCATCCACTTTACGATCGGCGAAGTCATTAATCACACAGCCTGCTGAGCGCATAGTAAATACCCCCAACACAAAAACGATGGTCACATTCCAGCCCGGTAATCCATCAGCGGCTAACAACAATGCCCATAAAGTCGGCCACAATAGAAGCAGTGAACCAATCGGGCGGTTCATACGGGTAAGCTGCCAATAAGCCGCAGCTTTTGCCATAGTCATATCATTCATTCCTTGCGATAAATAGGCGATGGCGGCAGAAATAATTCAGCAACCAACATCGGTTTTTGATTCATCCATAAACGTGAACTTCGTGCTGCTAATTCACCGAGTGGCGATGATACCGTTCCTAAATGTAATTGATCACGAGCCACTTGCTGTGCTTGAAACACAGTGAGTCCTAAAGGCTTTTCACCTTGTTTAGATAAATCAAATTGCTCATCGGTTAACGATGAACGAGGGATTAGAGTGCTACCCAGCAACCAAGGTTCATCATCAGCAGAGAGAATCACTTCTCTTAACAAATAATCTTGATCATCAGACTCTGCTGTTAGCAACATATCTCGTTGAAAATGAGTTAATTGGCTAATAGGCAAAATTTGATTACGAACCACCTGTGCAGAAAGGTGCTGACATTGCAGAGAAAAGCGTTGAGAAAGCGAGCCTTGTTCTTGCAGCCACTCAGAATCAAAATTCTCACCAAAATCAAACGACGACACAGTTTGCCAATCTAGGTGCGTAAAATAATTAAAATATGAAGAATACATTTGCTCAATCATGTGTAAATCGTCGCAGAAAATTACAGCCAAGCGCCATTGTAACAATAGAATGGCTTATCGAATATCCAGCGCGATAGAAAGGTAAACCTAAAGCACAAAAACTTATACCGCTTTTGACTGTCCTTCTAAGGAGGCTAAACCACAACCTGCAAGCAATCCGGCTAAATGGGCACTGTTGGCAATCGCCATAAATGGCTGAACAAACCCCAATACCAGCCAAGCTAACATAAAGATCACCAATGGACGTGGAACGGATAAACCTTTGTCAGGTCGACGCCAACCGATAATCCATAAGTAGCCCATCAAGGCATAAACCACACCCGATAGGCCGCCAAAGTTTGCGCCTTCAACCCAATATTGCGCGGCACCTGACAAGGCAGCTGAAAGGAGAAAAATCTGTAATAACTTCCCCGATCCTAGTTTTTTCTCAATATCACCACCGAACTGCCACCACCACAATAAGTTAAAAGCAATATGAGCAACCGAAAAATGCAAAAAGGCATGGCTCACCCAACGCCACAATTGCCATTTCTGGTCAGGCGTGGCTGGAAAATGGAGTGATTGAAATAATGGCTGGCCAAAACCGAAAAACAGCAAAGCGTACACGGCAATACAGATCACCATAATAGCCAGCGTTAATGGGCCCGCTTTCGCTTTGATTTGAGAAATAAAACTCGGTGAATGGTAATGAAATTGCTGAGTACGAGAATCCGCTACTTGCCAGGAAGCCGCTTGATACTTTTGAGCCCGAGGATTCTCAATAAATAACTTTAATTCCGCTTCGGCTTCAATTTGATGTTCCACTTGTTTTAACCACAGCGCAAACTGCCCTTCACCTTCAGGCGTCATCAAAATTTCAATATCACGAGATGCCATATAATCAATAAATGATTGAGCGACACGGGGATTATTTAAAGCGATCAAACGAATCATACGACTACCTATTAATTTTTTCGGCAATGATTAGCTTCAATACTAACGAAAAGAAATGCTAACCCCAAAAAGAGTAGGCTTAACTTAACAATCAAGCAGGCACTTAAGCCATTTTTACCATCGGCAAACCACTGCGTTGCCAAGCTTCAAAGCCACCATCCACACTATACACTTCTTCGAAGCCTTGGTTTACCAAATATTGTGCCGCGCCTTGGCTACTGATCCCGTGATAGCACATCACAAGTAAAGGTTGATCAAATTCCAATTCTTCCATCAAGGCGACGATCGTATCATTAGTAAGGTGTTTCGCATGCTCAGCATGAGCCACCGCAAAAGATTGTGGATCTCTGATATCCAATAACACCGCCGATTGGTTGATTATCATTTGTTGCGCTTGTTCTACATCGATATGTTGAAACTGGTCCATCATAGGTTCCTTTTACGATAATTTAGGTTGGCTAGTATAACGTATCCCACAGCAAACAAAGACCGACATAAAGTAAGGACACATGATTGTGTACATAATTTGTTCGTTTGTGGATAAAGCTGTGAATTACGGTGATAAAGTGGTTTTCTATTTTTGGATCCACAATATGTAGTGATGATCCTGATCTAAGTGTGGGTAAGCTGGATTTTATCAACATTAAAAAAAAGCTTGTAACACTATATATAGTGTATCGATCCTGATGCTCGCCCCTAGCTTCTCCACACATTTACCCACAGAAATCGATCCATTGTGAGTAACATTGAGATCTTGGTATTTGATCGCAACGAAAGAAAGGAGATCGCATAAAAAAAGCCAAGATCAGATGATCTTGGCTTTTGATGTTCACTTAACCGTTAATGAAGTTTAATTAGAATTCACCGACCGCTAATTTTAATTTTTTCATCGCATTTTTTTCTAACTGACGAATACGTTCAGCCGAAACATTGTACGTATCTGCCAATTCTTGCAACGTTGCTTTTTGGTCATCCAACCAACGAGAACGAACAATATGCTGGCTACGCTCATCTAGTGTCGCTAACGCATGACCTAAGCGATTATTGGTATGAGTTTCCCAGTTATCCGCTTCAATGTTATCGGCAATATCAGATTGCTTATCTTCCAAGTACAACACTGGAGCCGTGTAAGAAGAGACTGAATCATCATCTTCTGATGGCATCTCAAATGTTGCATCTTGCGCCGCTAAACGAGATTCCATTTCACGAACTTCTGTTGTCGAAACTCCTAGTTCTTTTGCTACCGTTTCAACTTCACCGTTATTAAACCAGCCTAAACGTTTTTTAGACTTACGTAAGTTAAAGAATAATTTACGTTGTGCTTTGGTGGTTGCGATTTTAACAATACGCCAGTTACGCAATACGTATTCATGGATTTCCGCTTTAATCCAATGCACAGCAAATGATACAAGACGAACACCCACTTCTGGATTGAAGCGTTTCACCGCTTTCATTAAGCCAATATTACCTTCTTGGATCAAATCCGCTAAAGGTAAACCATAACCAGAGTAGCCACGTGCAACGTGCACAACAAAGCGCAGGTGTGACAAAATCAGGCCTTTCGCGGCCTCAATCTCACCGTGGTAATGTAATCGCTCTGCTAAATCACGTTCTTCTTCAACCGTCAGCATTGGATAATTGTTGGCGGTACGAATATAGCTATCTAAACTATCTGAAGTGACTAAAGCCATTGGATATGCGTTTGACATTCAATTCCTCTTTTGTCTTTAAAATCGGTTAAACACTTTTAAAAAAGACAGTTTGCTTAATTTCAACCCACCTATTTTGGACCTTATGGTAGAGATCTTCAAGGGGGTAACTATTATTCATAGCAAATCAGGTGAATGCAAGAGTGAATTTTTATTCTATTAAAGAAAATCTACCAAACTCACATTCATTGCTTTAACACGACCTTTTCAGACGCTTTTTAGAAAGGTACGCCGTGAAAAAAGGCCTCTTACTTAGAGGCCATTTTTTTAAACTGGTTCAATTTCTTTTAAATGTTTTCGTGCCGATAAATTCGCGGCTATCCAGCCTAAACTTGAGCCGAGCATTAATAACAACACGCTTTCATCCCAGCCTAAACCTAGCAAGCTAAAGTGGCTGTCATAAAGGTTCGCCAAATTATCTACCGCCCCACTCACCAGCAGCGTGATAATGAGGGTGAGGAACCAAGCAATTAAAGCACCAATAAAACCTAACCACAAACCAGTGTATAAATAAGGTCGTAAGATAAAACGATCCGTCGCACCAATCAGCTTCATCACTTGGATTTCTTCTTTATGAGCCAGAATGTTGAATCGCAACGTATTACCGACGATCAAGAAGACCGATACCAACATCAACAAAGCAAACGAACACGACACAATATATGCCAAGTGTTTGATCGCATCGAGACGAGCAAACCAATCTTCATCAAGACGAACGTCTGTCACATCACTTTCGGCTTGCAGCTTTTTCGCCAGCATTTTGACGTAGCCCGTTTGTTGATGTTCCGCATTAGGCATCACGACAAGCACTGGCGGCAGAGCCGTATCACTAAGCAGTGACATCGCTTTTTCCAAACCAGCAAACTGACTGAGATCTTCTAAGCCTTTTTGTGACGAAATATATTGTACTGATTCGACTTCTGGCCAGCTCTCAACCTGATCTTTCAATACCATTAAACGGGCTTCTGGCGTGCCTTCTTTCAGGTAGACACTCACTTGTGAAGCACTATTCATATCTTCCGCCACAGTGGCGATATTCTTACCTGCAGTATAAAAAGTCGCAGGTAATGTTAAAGACATTGAAACCACTGCAAGCGTTAAAATAGTGCCTAATGGACGAGACAACAAAGCATGTAATGACAACTTAGCTTGTTTAATATGAGTGCGAATAAAACCTTCAGACTTTGGACGAGAAGAACGGTTTTCTTTAGACGGTTTGGCCGCTTTCACTTTCTTATTGGCCATAACGCTCTACCTCACTTAAAAAACCTTGGTTTAATTCGAAACGACGATATTGAGGGCGACTATTCACCAACTCTAAATCGTGGGTAGCAAGAATGATCGACACCCCCGCGCGATTAAACTCTTCAAGTAAATTTAATACTTGATGAGATAACTCATGATCGAGGTTGCCTGTCGGCTCATCGGCTAACAATAAACGAGGGCGATTCACCACCGCACGCGCAATACCAACGCGTTGTTGCTCACCACCAGAAAGTTGACGTGGCAAACAAGGTGCCTTATCCAACATACCAATCTTATCTAATGCCGCTGAAACGCGACGTTTGATTTCATTTTCTGATGCGCCTTCAATACGCATAGGTAAGGCAACGTTATCAAAAACGGTGCGATCCATCAGTAGCTTATGATCTTGGAAAATGATGCCAATATTGCGGCGTAAAAATGGAATATCTTTACTCGCAATCCGGCTAATATCGTGATCATTAAAGTGAATTTTACCATCACTAGGGCGCTCAATCGCACAAATCAACTTCAACAGAGTACTCTTACCGGCACCTGAATGCCCTCCAAGAAAGGCCATTTCGCCACGACGTATATGAAAGTCGACTTTTTGCAGCGCTTGGTGACCACCACGGTATACCTTGCTGACTTGTTGAAACTTAATCATTTCTTTCCCTTAAACCTCATCCCACAACATGGGATAAAAATTATTCTTCGCGGC
Organism: Vibrio rumoiensis; assembly: GCF_002218045.2. NCBI lineage: Bacteria > Pseudomonadati > Pseudomonadota > Gammaproteobacteria > Vibrionales > Vibrionaceae > Vibrio > Vibrio rumoiensis. The sequence goes on along the minus strand of NZ_AP018685.1, from coordinate 44,536 downwards.
TAAATAGCGCTTCAATAAAGTCTTGTGCTTGGAATGGACGTAAATCATCAATACCTTCGCCTACCCCAATGTAACGGATAGGAATTTGGAATTGATCGGCTAACGCAAAAATCACTCCACCTTTGGCCGTGCCATCTAACTTAGTTAAGTTAATACCGGTCACCGGAGCAACATCGCTGAACAATTTGGCTTGGCTAATCGCATTTTGTCCCGTACCGGCATCTAAAGTCAGCATAATTTCATGCGGTGCTGAATCATCAATTTTCTTCATCACGCGCACAATTTTACGCAACTCTTCCATTAGGTTGCTCTTATTTTGTAAACGGCCAGCGGTATCGGCAATCACCACATCAACGCCACGTGCACGCGCCGCTTCAATCGCGTCATAAATCACCGAAGCACTGTCTGCCCCAGTATGCTGGGCGATAACCGGAACATCATTACGCTGTCCCCACACTTGCAACTGCTCTACCGCGGCAGCACGGAAGGTATCACCGGCAGCGAGAATCACCGACTTACCTTGCGATTGGAATTGTTTGGCTAATTTACCGATGGTAGTGGTTTTACCGACACCATTCACACCAACCATCAAAATGACATAAGGCGTTTTACTGGTATCAATTTCTAACGGTTGCTCAACATCCGCTAAGATATCCGCCATTTCTTGTTTTAATAACCCATATAAAGCTTCGCCATCTTTAAGATCTTGGCGTGAAGCCTTTTCGGTCAAGCTATCAATAATTTTCGTGGTCGTGTTCATGCCAACATCAGCAATCAACAACTGCTCTTCTAATTCTTCAAATAATTCATCATCGATTTTTTTACCTTTAAATAGGCCAAAAAATCCCGCACCAATATTTTGTTTGGTACGTTGTAGGCTACGCTTTAAACGTGCAAAGAAGCTTTCGGTCGGCTTGACTTGCTCTTGAACACGATCGGCTTCTAATGCTTGCGCTTGTTGAGGTAATACTTCTTGTTCTACCTCGGCTTCTTGTAATAATTCAGCGCTCGGCTCAACGTCTTGTTCGCTAAGCTCAATATCGTCATTGGTCGAGGTTTGCTCTGCGACTTCTGGTTGTTCATCCGCTTGCTCTACAGTTTCATCTTGTTGGGCTTCAATATTTTGGTCGGATGAGGCTTTATTCTCTTCTTCTTCAGCAAAACCGAGCCAAGAGAGTAAACCGCGTTTCTTTTTAGCTGTCATGAACAAGTCCTAGCATGCACTTTGATCTAAAGTGGCAAATTTATTTAAGTTTGAATGGGTAACTAACGCATTGACCAGCAATAATAGCCAAACATCCGTAATGAGAAAACGGCAAAGTCCTGCACCTTGAAGTTACTTCTGTATATAATATCACTTTATTCAGGCTCTCAAAAATCTATCTGCGGTTTATTCTATGCAAAGACGTAAAGCTTCACCTTCTCAATCAGCCAAAGGCAATGTTGGTTTTGTTCGCATCATCAGTGGCTTATGGCGAGGCCGCAAGTTACCTGTCCATGACGCTCAAGGCTTACGACCGACCACAGACCGAGTTAAAGAAACGCTATTTAACTGGCTGGCCGCCGATATACCGCACTCGCGCTGCTTAGATTTATTTGCCGGCTCTGGTGGATTAGGGTTTGAATCGGCCTCTCGCCAAGCGGATCTCGTCACTATGGTGGAGCTAAACAAACAAGCCTATCAACAATTAGTGACCAATAGCGCGCAACTAAAAGCGAGCAATATTGAGCTTCATCAACAAGATGCATTGCAATTTTTACAACAACCAGGCCAAGCGTATGATGTGGTCTTTATTGACCCACCATTTCGCCAAGGTTTACTTGAACAAACGCTCACCTTGTTACAACAAAATGGTTGGCTTGCAGAGAATGGGTTAGTCTATATCGAGACAGAGAAAGAGCTGCAACTACCCAATATTCCAACACATTGGCAATTGCACAGAGAGAAAACTGCAGGCCAAGTATGTTATCGCTTGTATCAATTACAAGCACCGGAAGAAATCACGGCAGACCAAGGAATATGCAATGAAAAAAGTGTTTAACCTTTTGGCAAAAGGCTTCATGTTACTAGTATGGGGCGTTTTTATTACCAACCTTGTTCAGCCTTTTCCTGGTGCAGCACACATTGCACTAAATGTGATGGCCATTTTCACTTTATTTATGCATGGGCTGCAAAGTTTATTATTCTCAACCGCGCTAGCAGAAGGTGTGACGCTCAGCCGTTGGGAAAAAGTGTCTATTATGCTATTTGGTACCTTTGCATTACTCGATCTTAAGAATAAATATTTAAAGTAGTGCTATTACTCTAGCACCTCAAAACAATAAAGCCGCGGTTATATTTAACCGCGGCTTTATTTTTACTTATCAGACAGCAAACCCTTTAACCCAAATATTGCTTAAGTCCATCCAAAAACATTTGTGTCGACATCATCACCAGTAATAACCCCATCAAACGTTCAATCGCTTTTAAGCCCTTTTCTCCCAATATTCGATGGAAAAAACTGTAGAACATTAAAATCAAAAACGTGCCGCCCCATGCAAGAAAGACTGCAATCGACCAATCTAACATTCGATCAGGCGATTGTGTTGACAGTAACAATAAGGAGGCAATCACAGAGGGCCCCGCAATCATAGGGATCGCCATAGGCACGAAGAAGGGTTCTTCACCAGCCGCTAACCCCACCACGCCACCGGGCTGAGGAAAGATCATTCGAATGGCAATAATAAATAAAATCAAACCACCCGAAATACTCAAGGTTTCCGCTTTTACATGCAAAAATCCTAAGATCGATTTACCCGCAAAAAGGAAAAGTAACAAGATCACCAAAGCAAACAACAATTCTCTCACCAAGACAATTCGGCGACGTTTCGGTTCTAAATGCTTCAAAATAGAAAGTACGACGGGCAAATTACCTAACGGGTCCATGATCAAAAACAACATCACTGCTGCTGATAAAATTTCCATAAAAAATCCGATTTAAATTAATACAATGATGGGCGAGGTATCAAGCCAGTCTTTTGTTAGCTAAGAACCAATGGCGCAACAATGAAAATATGCGCACTAAAGTAACAACACATAATCCAGCCATAGGAATGCTTAAAAGGCTTTCTAAAATAATGAAGCTCCCAAATAAGCACGGATATAGACAATAATAAGGTGCCGAGCAAACCACTAATATTTAACAGTGAGTGATTCTGATCCCACAGCTCACCAGATGCCCATAGTAATTGCCATAGAATTAAAGCAACCATTGACGCTGGTAGCACAAAACTATCTAGCAATGGCAACAGTAAGAAAAAAACGACCACGACAAGTGCAAAAGAAGCGATCGCAACCGACCAACTTAACGTCTCTACCTGCGACCAAAAATTTAGGCTATAACAAAGGCAAGCAATCGAAAAAAAGAACAATTGAAGTATTCGATATCGAGGAATGCACTCTTCCACTGCATAACAGAAGGTAAAGAAAACTAACGCAGAGAGCGACCACAACCAAGGTAAGCGACCAACGTCAGGCTGTACCAATAAACATCCAATCAAACTACAAAAAAATAATAGCTTAGAGGCTGCCAGCCATTTGGGTTGGTTTAACTTCATAAACAAAAGTATGGGTAGTAATACCCCCCCCATTAATAGCCAATACCACATACGTTTCCCCTTTCTATTTATCAACTTAGTGTAGAGAGAGGCTAACGTAAGGTAAAGGTGAAAATAGCAAAACAAACACAACATCCAGCTTTGCTTCCATCACAACAAATAGCTAACCCAGATAAAACCCCACAATGGGTAAAAACAACGACCTAAGCCATAAAAATCGAACTCTTACCGAACACTAATTACACAACCAATAAAACAAAATAAATAACAATAACTTAGAGATAAAAAACCTGTATCAAAAACCATCAATCATTAAATATAAAAAATATGTTGATTCAGAAACGATTTAAAACACCCCATGACCCGATAAATACACTCAACAACCAGTAGAAAATGAATTACAAACCAAGTTAAACGATTAAACCAAGGGTCATGGCAACTACCCTTTAAAACAAAGAGTTTAAAAAACCATGACAAATCAAAACATAACAAAAAACAACATAAATAAATAAAATCAACCACTTAAACAAAAAAACAAACCAACCATAATTGGAATGATGATTTTCAAAAATAAAAACAAAAAAATTTAATGGTCACAATCAAGGAAATTTCTGACATAAAACTTACTTTTATGCGCCAATATCAAATAGATCTAGATCAACTGCATTTTTTTTGTTATATTAGCTGCATATCTAATCAACCAGAAGGAAGTTATCACATGACTACATCTCAGAGACAAGGATTGGTATTAATTGCAGTAATGGTTGGTTTAATGACTTTACCAATGATTTCTTAATAAAATTCTTGAAATAAAAAAGGACGCTAAAAGCGTCCTTTTTTATTTTAATCAATCAGTTAAATTAAAACTCTATTACAGTTTTAAATGTTGAGCAACTACATCCCAGTGGATAGAATAAAATAGCAACGCCCCGAGTGTCATTGCGATCATCAGTAAAATCGCCACTCCCCAGATAAAACGACCACTTCTTGGCGTTAATTCTTTTTCACATTCAATACAAGCTTGAACAAAAGCCGTTGTTGACTCAATATTCGTTTCATCCTCATCCAAAATTTGTTGACGAATTTCTGCAATCAGATGAATTTTCTTCATTACATCATGAGGTAAGCGACTCGAACAACTCTCTGTTAATTCAAGCAAACCTTGCCCTTTAGCATGATACTGCTCTCTCAACAAACGCTCTAAGCGACGAGTATGTAAAACCACTTTTTCAATATCGGACACTCTACACACCTCTTAGCCATGAATCATATATAAGAATAAACCAACATCAGCCGCATAAAACCAGTCACACATCGATAAAAGCGAGCCTAGATCACGATTTATTCCACTGACTTCGTTAATATTTACCGAACGTTTCACTATCAAAGGTTTTTAAACACCATGCCAATTACTTTATTGCTCTGCGTTATTCTACTCATCGGCCTCGCGGCATGGATGTTTTATCGATTTCATCAAAAACATAATCTCGGTCAAGAAGCTCCAGAGCAACAAGTTAAAGTTATGGTGATCGATAAACAAACCATTGATATACCAGAAGCTCAACCAGGGCAAGAAGATCAAGAACATTGGATTTATGTCCAAAAGCTGCCTGTCGGGCCGAAACGTGAATTTAAAATCGGTATTCACTACTACAGCGCATTGAACCCTGGAGATAAAGGCATACTCACTTATCGAGGCGACCAATTTCTTCATTTTTCGTTACAACGAGAATCATAAACCACAGGTGAAGGTCATCGATTATGGTAATAACCAACGAGTCTTAGCAGAGCGGGCAATTAACCAACTCAATCCCAATGCACCAGCGCCACTTAAGATAACCCATACCGGAATAACCCAAGCGGGGTGCCCTTGATACCAACCATACGTTTTCATTGGCCACAGAAACAATGGGTGCAAAATATAGATCCCCAAACTATGCGTGCTAATTAGGCCGACCCATTGTTTCGCTTTTCCGGATAAACGCTCACCAAAATAACGCCCTAGCATAAATATCATTGTAGCGGCTAATACCGTATTGAGCGTTTTATAAGAGAGCCAACGTCCTACCGTGTATTCATTCGCCTCGACACTACCGCTAATCACCATCAATACTGTCACTATTAACGCAGCAATGCCAAGTACACTCACACCAATGACTAAAGATTTATCCAGCGGTAATTTTTGATAACACGCATACCCCAGCAATAAGTAACCACTATATAAGTAATATTGATTACTCCATGGGCCATCGAAACCAGATAAGAAGAAAGTCGTGGTTAGCAACCACAACATCACCAAGACAAGCAACCCAGTGTTATCAATTTTTTGCACTAGAATTTGAAAAAAAGGAATAACTAAATATAGCGGAAGAAAGTAGTAGAAAAAGCCAAGATGATAGTAAGTTTCATGATGAAGGCCATCGTTCAATACCGATTGTGCCACTTCAGCATCAAACCCATTTAATCCCCAACCTGAAAGGTAGGCATAAAACACCGACCAAACCACAAACGGGATCAGCACCTTTCCTAAACGACGCTGCACATAATATTTAAAATCAAACGGACGAGTATCACTCAGTAACAACGCCCCTGATATCATGATAAATACCGGTACCGCCCAACGTGAAATACTATTGACACTGACCGCCGTGGCCCAGTCTGAAAAAGGAATAACACCGAACTGGTCACGATAAGGACCAAGCACATGAATCGTAATAACGGCAACCGCCGCGATACACCGCAATAAATCAAAGAAGAAAACTCTTGGCTGAGTAGACTGGGCGGGTTGGCTCACTGGCGGCATAAAGTGTCACTCCATGGTTGCTTTATTGATCCACCATAAAACAACCATGACAGCATAGCTATAACCTGACCAAAACTTAACCTAAAGGTGATGTGACGTTTATCAATGCCCTTGCTTAGGCAGCCACATCGAAATCACACAAGTCAGCGCTAAAAAGGCAAAAGACACCCACAAACATGCCGCAAGCCCCGCGATTTGAAATATCCAACCAGAGAGTATGGTACCTATCAAACGCCCCATTGCATTTGCCATATAATAGAAGCCAACATCCATAGAGACACCATCGCCCTTGGCATAACTGACAATTAAATAAGAATGCAGCGAAGAGTTAACGGCAAAGAACGCGCCAAAAATCAACAAGCCAACCACAATCACCATTTGCGGCTGCCATTGCAGTTGCACCCCATAAGCGACTAAACCAGTGACTATGGTTAAAGCGAATGCCCATAACAAAGCCGCACGACCATCGGGCACTTTACCTTTGGCTTTACCGGTCAGTCTAGGTGCCAAGCCTTGTACAAAGCCATAACCAATCACCCATAACGCTAAAAAGCCACCCACCCATAAATGTGGCCAACCAAATACACTACCAAGATATACTGGCAACGCGACCACAAACCACACATCGCGCGCGCCAAATAAAAACATTCGTGCCGCAGATAAGATATTGATAGCAGGAGACTTGGAAAACATTTGGCTGAATTTTGGTTTCGATTTGGCTTTGCCTATATCCGCTTCTAGCCAGTTCAAGCTACCGAATAATACCAGCACTAACACGCTCGCCATCAGCAGCATCGAAGACTGAAATCCCATCAAAGATAGCAATAGACCACCAATAAAGAACCCCACGCCTTTCAAAGCATTTTTTGATCCAGTCAGCACCGCCACCCAATGATAGAGCGCCCCTTGTTGATCATTAGGCACTAAGGTTTTGATTGCACTTTTGGCACTCATTTTATTTAAATCTTTGGCAATACCTGACATGGCTTGGGCTGCCATTACCCAAGGAATCGTTAACCACGGGTTAGGAAGCGCTAACATCAACAAAGCCATAATTTGCATAAACAAACCAATATTCATGGTTTTATTTAGCCCGAGACGAGCGCCTAACCAGCCCCCGACCAGATTTGTCACCACCCCAAAGAATTCATAGAACAAGAATAATGAGGCAATGGCTAACGTGCTGTAACCCAAATCATGGAAATACAACACCACCAGCATGCGTAAAGCGCCGTCGGTTAAGGTGAAGTTCCAATAATTAAACGTCACCAACATGTACTGGCGAACTTGGCGATCTAAATGGGCAAACATGGTTTATCGATTCCTTGTCTAGGGTCGAGTCTCTAGTATCGAGCCGCCACTTGCTGAATGTATTCCACTTGAACGGGCTTGCTAAACGCCCCCGGTCTCAATGCTTTTACCTCACGAACAATATCATCAAGAATCCAATCACGTTCAAGCAAAGCATGTGCAGCCAGCAAACCGGTTCGACCAGAGCCGCCCATACAGTGCATCGCCACTTTTTGGTCATTGTGTAATGCTGCTTGAATGTGAGGACTAACCGCGTCCCATTTCATCTGAAAGCTCGCATCCGGAGCACAATCGTCTTCAATCACTAATTGAAACCACTGCATACCTAACGCTTGTACTTGCTCACCTAATTGCTCAATGGATTTCTCAGCGAGCTCTTCATCACTTAATGCTGTCACCACAACCGTCACACCTTGTGACTTTAATTGTTCTAACGATGAAGACAAATCAACACCTTTAGTACCTGGACACGGAGTAAGCACTAACCCTGAACCTTGTTGATTTAACGGCAATAGCCATGTTGGATGTGTCATTGGATACTCCTTATTTAAGCCAAGCCAACTTTACGAACCAACTCCGCAGTGCGAGTGGCGTAGCCCATTTCATTGTCATACCAAGCGTAGATTTTCACCATGCGAGTCCCAACTACCATGGTGGATAATGCATCCACAATCGTCGAACGCTGATCGCCACGATAATCAATCGACACTAAAGGCTTCTCTTCAAACCCCAAAATGCCCTTCAACTCACCTTGCGAGGCTTCTTTTAATAACGCATTCACTTCTTCGGCTGTGGTATCTCGCTTCACATCAAACACAATATCGGTTAACGATGCATTGGCCAGTGGGACGCGTACAGCATGGCCATTAATCTTACCTTTTAAGTCTGGGAAAATTTCCACGATAGCCGTCGCAGAACCGGTCGAGGTTGGAATTAAACTCATGCCACATGCACGCGCACGACGCAGATCTTTATGCGGCGCATCTAGAATGGTTTGCGTATTGGTTAAATCATGAATCGTGGTAAAAGAAGATTGCTCAATTCCCAGCTTTTCATGGATCACTTTGACCACCGGAGCAATACAGTTCGTGGTACAAGAAGCCGCCGTTACAATACGGTGTTGCTGCGGATCGAAAATATCCTCATTAACCCCCACCACAATATTGGCAATGCCTTCTTCTTTTACAGGGGCTGACACGACGACACGTTTGACACCTTGTTCTAGGTATTGATTAAGGAAGCGAGTTTTACGATGCACACCCGTGGCTTCGATCACCACATCACAATCCGACCAATCGACCACTTGAATGTCTTTTTGTTGCGTCACGCTAATCTTCTTACCATTGATCACCATAGATTGGCCTTCAACGGTAACACGATGCGCCCAACGGCCTTGCACCGAATCAAACTCCAATAAATGCGCTAACGTCTCCGCATCACCTGCCACATCATTGATACGCACAAATTCTAGCTCTGGCCAATCAAATGCGGCACGTAACGCCAAACGACCAATCCTGCCAAATCCATTAATGCCCACTTTAATCGTCATTTCATCTTCCTTTCTCTAAAATTACATTCAAATTTATTAACAACACACCGGTCTTTCGACCATTTGATGTAAGCGTTCACTATCTTGTAAATACTGTTGTTGTAAACATTGAGATTGCTTTAACCCCTCAACCACTTTACGCAACCAACCGGGTAAATCTTGTGCTAGTTGGTAATACACCCATTGACCTTTACGCGTATCAACCAATAATCCGGATTGGCGTAATTGCGCTAAATGACGTGAAATTTTCGGTTGGCTTTCTTGCAATGCTTCTGTCAGTTCACACACGCATAACTGCCCTTCACGAGCAATCAATAACAAACAACGTATGCGCGTTTCGTCAGATAACATTTTAAAAAACTGATGTGGCAACATAGCTAACTCACCTTTAATATACGGATATCCATATATTCATATTTAAAAATAATAAATACAAGTCAGCTGCGACATTGTCATCAAAAATTCACATTCAAAGAATAAAAATCAGCCTGAAAAATAGACCATCGATAAGTAAGAAAAAACTACGGAAGACGACCAAAAAGTGGCATAGTTATACCCAAGTGACTTCAAGATGCAGAGTTCAGAGCTATCATCCAAACCTTTAGACAAGGAAGATTGGCGAAGGAATGTAGGCACCTTTCAAACCAATCTGACGCAGAATAAAGATTAAGCCGAATATGATTAAGCACAATAAAGCATGGCAACGTGAACAAGGGTTAATTGAGTTTTCCCAACAAACCTTAACGCCTTTCTGGCAATCACGAAATGAAGGGTTTATTGAAGGCCAACAAGGCAAGAAATTGTATTGGGTGTCATTCACTCGCCCGGAAAATACTCAAGCGATTTTATTGGTCAATGGTCGTATTGAAAGTGTTTATAAGTACCAAGAATTATTTTGGGATTTAGTCGAACAAGGTTACGACGTGTACTCATACGATCATCGTGGTCAAGGCCGCTCTGAACGTTGCTGCGCCGATAAACAACTCGGTCATGTTGAACATTTCGACTACTACATTAAAGACCTGCATCATATCGTTGAAGCGTTTGATTTAAGTCGTTACCAAAAGCGCTTTATTTTAGCTCACTCGATGGGCGGTGCGATCTCGACTCGCTATCTGCAAACTCACCCAGATCATCAGTTTGATGCGATTGCACTCAGCGCACCAATGATTGGCATCCAAATGCAATGGTATTTGCGACCGATTTCTGGCCCACTCACCAAATGGATGTCATCTCGCAGCCCAAACCCGACTTATGCGCCAGGCCAAAAGCCATATTCGAACAAGCCATTTGAAACCAACGATCTCACGCATAGCGCGCTGCGTTACCAATGGTTTCGCGGCTTATATGAACAGCAACCAGAGATACAACTCGGCGGCGTCAGTAGTCACTGGGTAAATCAATCGTTACAGGCCGCCAAGCGCTGTGGTCAAGAGGCGCATAAATTGAATTTACCAGTACTCTTGATGCAAGCAAGCCAAGATACCATCGTCGATAATGCCGCCCAAAGACGCTTCATTAATAAACTGAATAAAGCCAAACCCAATACTGCACAGCTTGCGGTGATTGAGGGTGCGCGCCACGAATTATTTTTTGAAACCGATGAACTGCGCAGCCAAGCACTGGCACAATGCTTGACCTTTTTTGCGCAGCAATCTTAATCTTCTAATCACTTTAAATAGATAAAAAGAGGAAACGAACTACCCAACCTTTACCCTCTTTTTTCATCAACAATTAACGTAAACTCTTTTTATTCAGCTAAGACTCCATAGAGGCAATATGTCAAACAACACGCTTTCTCAATCTGCTCTACAAGATGTACATATTGTGGCATCTGATCTCGATGGCACGCTATTGTTGCCCGATCACACCTTAGGTGCTTTCACCAAACAAACGCTCAAAAAACTGCACCAACAAGGCATGACCTTTATCTTTGCTACCGGTCGCCATCATGTTGATGTGGAAAGTTTCCGTGCCAGTGCTGGCATTCCGGCTTATATGATCACCTCCAATGGTGCTCGCGTTCACTCACCGGATAACGAGCTACTGTACAGCAAGGACCTACCTGGCGATGTCATTCAACCGATTGTCGATATCATCAAACAAGATCCAACTCATCGTATTCATATCTATCGCAGCAACGATTGGTTAACCGACAAAGAAGATCTTAAGCTCAGCAAACATCACCAAGAATCGGGCTTTAATTATTCATTATTTGATGTGAATAACGCCCCCACTGAAGACATTGCGAAATTATTCTTTACCCACCCAGAGCACGAACACCTCGCCGCTTATGAACAGCAACTTAAAGAGCAATTTGGTGATCGCATCAGTATCGCGTTCTCAACGCCATGGTGTTTAGAAATGATGGCGCCAAATGTGTCGAAAGGCGATGCCTTGTTGGCGGTTGCGAACAAGCTCGGCAAAGAACTGGAGCATTGCATCGCCTTTGGTGACGGCATGAATGATGTAGAAATGCTGGCCGCAGCGCATAAAGGCTTGATCATGGGGACGGCTCACGACAAAGTCATGAAAGCATTACCAAACAATCAAGTGATTGGTAGTAGCTCAGATGAAGCGGTCGCGCATTATTTAGAAGACCACTTACTCTAATTCCCAACAGAGAGTGATTTCCCCTACAACAAAAATGGCAGCTCAAATTCAGCTGCCATTTTTATATATTCTTTCAATTCTATTCTTTATCTAAAATCGCCTGCCATTCAAATTCTGTCACCGGCATGATCGACAAACGATTTCCTCTTTTGACTAACGGCATGTTGTCTAGTTCAGGCATTGTTTTCATTTCAGCCAAACTAATAATGCGACTGGTTTTGCGAACAAACTCAATATCGACCATCACCCAACGAGGGTTACTCGAATCGGATTTAATATCAAAATACGGACTTTCGGGATCAAATTGAAAATGGTCCGGGTAGGCAGCTTTCACCACTTTGGCGATACCTGCAACACCGATTTTTTTGCAGGAAGAATGGTAGATCAACACCTCATCCCCCACTTTCACTTCATCACGCAACATATTGCGGGCTTGATAATTGCGGACTCCCTCCCAACACGACACATTTTGCACTCGCAAAGTATCAATCGAAAAGGTGTCCGGTTCAGTTTTAAATAACCAATATGCCATAATGAACCTTCTATTTTGCTGCCAGTCTATTAAATAACCTTGACGTTACTTAGGGATATCGAGAAAAATACCCAAATTCATTGAAGTTGCAGTGAGGCGAACCAACACCGCCAACAAAACTGCCGCTTCTAGTACGAAAGATATAACCGTCGTTAAATAAATCATTTGGCTGCGTATAATTAAGGAATAAAAATACCATGAAGGCTTATACAATCCCATTGAGTTTTTCTGCACTATTGTTACTCAGTGCATGTTCCAGCCAACCGGATCAACCGCAATTATTGGCGCAAAGTGCCCCCGTAGAAATGGCCAGTAGCGACGCCCAACCTTCTACAGACAACGACATTTCAGAGCAAGACTTCATCCTAGTCAGTCAACAACAAGCAAAAGACAAGGTGGCCGAGCAATTCGTCGGCACCTATCAAAGCAAACCACAATCCGGTTTAACCACCACATTAGAGCTTAATGCCGATCACAGCGCGACGACGCGTTATGAGTATCAAAATGGCGATCAAAGCCTAATTGAAACTGGTTATTGGCAACAACAAGATCAGCAAGTGCACGTATTAATGACTCAACATGCCGAGACTAAAATGAAAGCGCTACGAGTGTTTAGCGTAAACGGCTTTCAACTCAAAGCACAAAAAGAAATCATTAATGGTGGCGAATATAACTTAGGCACTGATGGCTTAACAGTGCAAAAAATGAAAGTCGAAACGACTATGGTCGAAGCGGGAGCCCAAAGCACCCAAGGCCCAGTTGATGCGCTAGCGGTTGCGAGCATTAAAGGCAGCAATCAATATGATGCCAAAGTCGATGCCACGTTGCGCCAATACTTTAAAATCAACAAAACCAACCCAGAAGGCAACCGCTATCGCTGGCTGACTTATGATCTAAATAACGATAAAAAACCAGAGTTATTTATCTTAACTGACTGGTGTGGCTCTGGCGGTTGTACGGTTTTAATGTTTGAAAATCATAACGACCAATGGCGTTTTAACAGTCGTATCACTCAAGTACGCACGCCGATTCAAGTCAGCAATTATCATCACTTTGGCTGGCGTGATTTAATTATTCCAGTCAGTGGCGGTGGCGCCAAAGCGGCCAATCATGTGATGGAATACACTGGCGTCAGCTACCCAATCAATGCTTCGACGGCCCCTGTTAGCGATAAAAAAGGCAACGTCACCTTGTTCTCTGACAATATCAGTGCAGCGCAGCAAGGGATAAAAATGTAAACTGTTCGGGTGTTTATCGATTCAGTTGCCCCTAATATGTCTTCAGTACACTCCACTCAGACCGTAGCTTGTCCACGCTGCGGTCTACGTTATCAATGTATTTGTGCTCAACGCCCTATGCTTGATCATACGACGCAAATTGCTCTACTCACTCACCCGAATGAAAGCAAGCGCGCCACTAACACCGGCAAACTTCTCGCTCACAGCTTACCTCATTGCCAAGTGCATGTTTGGGATCGCGTTAACCCACCAGCTGAACTAGTAAAACAAATGGCTGAACAACCCAGTTATTTATTGTTTCCAAGTGAAGATGCGATTAAAGCGAGCGAATTCAAGACTTCGATAAACATCCGTGAAGGGAAAAGCCAACCATTATTTATTATCTTGGATGGCACCTGGCAAGAAGCGAAAAAAATGCTGAATAAAAGCCCGTGGTTGCAGAGTTTACCGAAAGTGGAGTTAGCCAGTGAACAAGCGTCAAATTACCGCCTACGCCGCAATCAAGCAGCAGGCAATCTATGTACCTGTGAAGTTGGAATATCACTGCTACAGCAACGAGAGCCACAAAATGATCTCTCATCATTGCAACAGTATTTTGAGTTGTTTTTAACGGTGTATGAGGCAGATAGGCAGCATTTGGTTTACGGTTCTCGAGACTAGGGTGTGTCTCGCAGCACAGCGTTCTCGCCACTCGCGACCTTTTCCGAGCCACGAGAAGCAAAGCGCCCTAGCTACGAGCTACGTAAAACCAATAAATCCTCAAGCGTGGTGATCTCCACATCCGGCAGCACTCGCCCATCATCTTCATGCTTGAGCGATTTTTGATAATCGTTGATCCAACAGGCACTCATACCAGCATGTTTCGCACCTGCGACGTCTGAAATTAAATTATCTCCTACGTGTAAGACATGTTCAGCCGGCAAACCTAAATGCGCCAAAGCCGTATCAAACATTTGAGCATGTGGTTTTGCCCAACCATCTGGGCCGGCGTTAAGTACCAAATCAAAATACGCACCAAGGCCAATCTTATCTGGGTTGACGTTGCCGTTGGTAATCGCGATCAATGGCATCTGCTGTTTGAGTTGAGACATCACCTGGTGGGTAAGCTCAGGCACGTCAATTTGATGACGCCAAATCACCACTTGATCCATCGCCGATTTCGCCGCTTGGGAGGCTTTAGGATCATCGTAGCCCAAATGCATTAATCCCTGACGAATTTGTTGAAAGCGCCATTCCGAAACATCACTTTGTAGAAAAGGGGTTTGTTCAGCTAATTTGAGTTTCAGCCAACGCCACTCTTGATGCGTCATGTTTTGACTGATGGGGTGATGTTGATGCATCCAATCTGCGGTTTTTTGTTCAAGCCCAGCAATCACAGGGTGGTTATCGTACAAGGTATCGTCTAAATCAAACGTCATGGCTTTAATGGTGGGAATATTGCGATAAAAGCGTAATGACATAGGTAGCTCCTAGTTTGATTTAGTGTGGGATAGAAGGTTAATCGTCCGATTCAGAATTGGATGACGAGCGACTCTTTTTGGCCCTCGGGTGCGCGTTGTCATAAACCTTCGCTAAGTGCTGAAAGTCTAAACTAGTATAGATTTGGGTGGTGGAGATATTTTCATGGCCAAGCAACTCTTGTACCGCTCTTAAATTGCCACTGGATTCCAACATATGAGTGGCAAACGAGTGGCGCAATTTATGCGGGCTGATATGACTCGAAACGCCTTGCTTAATGCCCCATTCTTCCATACGTTTTTGCACATTGCGATGCGAGATCCGAGTACCACGTTTCGAGACAAATAACGCCGGCTCTTCTTGATGAGCCAGACTCGAACGCACAGTAAGCCAACGCTCTAACCATTGTTTGGCTTGGCCAGAAAAAGGCGCTTTACGCTCTTTGTTCCCTTTACCAATAACGCGAATTTCACCGACGCTTAATTGTACATGTTGGGTATCAATGCTGACTAATTCCGCTAAACGCAAGCCTGCGCCATACATCAGTTCCATCATCGCGCGGTCGCGAATCGATAATGGGTCATCATCATTCACTTCAAGTAGTTGACCCACTTCATCAATATCTAAATTCTTCGGTAATGGGCGTTTTTTCTTCGGCGCGGACACCCCTTTCGCTGGGTTGGCCGTTAATTCATCAATCGAGATTAAATAATCAAAGAAGCTACGCAAAGACGATAAACGCGTACCAATGCTGCTGGCTTTTAACCCTTCACGCATACCTTTACTGGCCAATTGCCTAACCCAACCCGCATCTACTTGCTGCCAGTCCGTTACCCCTAAATCAACTAACTGCTGAGTCATAATGGTTAACTGACGCTGGTAGTTAGATTGGGTATGGGCGCTTAAGCCTCTTTCATGATGCAAATAATCATAAAAACGTTGCAGTGATGAGGCTAAACTCGCAGGAAAATTAGGATTCATTGGCGCAACTTAAGGTTTCTAGTTCGCTCGATTCCACTTGCTCATCCAGCAACTGAACCATAAAAGTGACTAATTCGGTCAGGTGACGCAAAAATAAAGTGTCCATTTCGGGTTGGAAATGGCCGCCTTCTTGACTAGAAAAAGCCAATAAACCTAATTTTTTATTATGCGCCGCCAAAGGCAAAATTACGTAAGAGCCTAATTCAGACATTTCATTATTGGCAAAACGATCACCACCAAATAACGCGTAGCGATCCTGGCGATTTAAACGCCCAAGGTAGGCATCTTTACCATTGAGATGGTTGGTGACAAATCGTTTATAGGTCTCGGATGATAAATGCCAATCGGTCTTAGCATGATCAAGCAATAAAAGGTGAGATTTTAAGCCGATCTTGCGGCTATATTGCATGATTTCTTGATCAAGCGCTGCGATTGATTGACAAGCGAGTAACGACTTTTGCAAATCCATCAACTGATGAAACGTACGATCATTTTTGGCCGCCAAAGACATCATTTGCGTGATATCTTCTTCTAGCTCTTCAATGCGCTGACGTTGACGGCGCATTTGTACTTCCACCAAAGACACCGCGCCTTGATGCTGATGGGAAATCGCTAAGCGGTCCACCAGCTCAGGACGATGTAAAAAGAAATCAGGATTATCTTTTAAATATTCTGCTACCGTTTCGGCAGTCAAATGATCCGGTTGCATCACTCACTCTATATTTTAAATGTATTATTAACAGCTAATTTGGCCGTCATACACATGCGCCACAGGGCCGGTCATGTATAACGGTTTACCTTGGCCTTGCCAGAAAATACGCAACTTACCGCCCGGTAATTGTACCGTCACTTCTTGATCAAGTACTCCTTGATCAATACCGATTGCCACCGCAGCACACGCGCCGCTACCACAAGCCTGCGTTTCACCTGCGCCACGCTCGTATACACGTAGCTTAACGTTTTGACGGTCAATAATTTGCATAAAACCGGCATTAACGCGCTCAGGAAAACGTTCGTGCCCTTCCATTAATGGGCCGATATTATCGACATCAAAAGACTCGACATCTTCCACAATGGTCACCACATGTGGGTTACCCATGCTTACCGCGCCACAAAATAAAGTATGTTCACCGGCACGTAAAATATAGGTCTTTTCTGCTTGTTTTGCTTTAAACGGGATTTTGCTTGGCTCAAAAATCGGTTGGCCCATATTGACCGTCACCGAATCTAAACTCTCAACTTTCAGCACCATACGGCCTTTTTTAGTGCTGACATTAATGCTGTATTTATTGGTTAAGCCTTTCATGCGGACAAAACGGGCAAAACAACGCGCGCCGTTACCACATTGTTCCACTTCACTGCCATCAGCATTAAAAATGCGGTAATGAAAGTCGGTTTCTGGATCATAGGGCGCTTCTACCACCAATAATTGATCAAAACCGACACCAGTATGGCGATCGGCCAAACGGCGGATCAAATCAGGTGAAAAGAAGATGTTTTGAGTAATACAATCGACCACCATAAAGTCATTACCCAAACCGTGCATTTTAGAAAAATGGAAATGCATATCGCCTCATTAATTCAAATAAAACGCCCTAACGAATCGATCGTTAGGGCGTAAGCTGTTAGGTTTATTCTGGTAGGATATTTTCCAATTCCCACAAACTGCTTAATGCTTCTCGCTGACGAACAAGATGAACAGCAGAGCCATCCACCATTACTTCAGCTGCACGAGCACGCGTATTGTAGTTAGAAGCCATCACAAAACCATAAGCGCCAGCAGAACGTACTGCCAGTAAATCACCCTCTTCAAGCACTAACTCACGGTCTTTACCTAAAAAGTCTCCAGTTTCACAAATAGGCCCAACCAAATCATAAGTGGTTGGCTGGCCTTGACGCGGAGCAACCGGCACAATATCCATCCAAGCTTGATATAACGCTGGACGAATCAAATCATTCATCGCCGCATCAATCACTGCAAAGTTTTTATGCTCAGTAGGTTTGAGTAGTTCTACTTTGGTTAGTAGTACACCGGCATTCGCCGCAATGGCACGTCCCGGCTCAAACACTAACTCTAAATGGCCATGGTTTTCTAAACGAGATAGCAAGGCTTTTGCGTACTCGGAAGGTTGTGGGGGCAACTCATCACGATACACCACGCCTAAACCACCACCGACATCAAGGTGACGGATATTAATGCCTTGTTCAGTCAGTTGGTCGATCAACGCAAGTAAACGATCGGTGGCATCGATAAACGGCGCAAGATCGGTTAATTGAGAACCGATATGACAGTCAATACCCTGTACGTCTAAATTCTCTAGGCTACTAGCAAACTTATACACTTGTGGCGCGCGATCAAACGCGATACCAAATTTATTATCACGTAAACCAGTCGAAATATAAGGATGAGTATGCGCATCAACATCCGGGTTAATACGTAAAGAAATCGGAGCAATCACCCCAAGCTCACCCGCGACTTTATTTAATCGCTCAAGTTCAGGCTCTGACTCAACGTTAAAGCATTTAATGCCAAGCTCTAATGCGCGTTTCATTTCAGCGGGTGTTTTACCTACCCCGGAAAACACCACCTTTTTCGGATCGCCACCGGCGGCAATCACTCGCTCAAGTTCACCACCAGACACGATATCAAATCCAGAACCTAGGCGAGCAAGCACATTCAATACACCAATGTTCGAATTGGCTTTCACCGCATAACAGACTAAATGCGGATGATCGGCCACCGAAGAATCAAATGCTTTCCAATGGCGCTCTAAAGTGGCACGAGAATAGACATAAAGTGGCGTACCATATTGTTGCGCTAATTGCGTAAGAGAGACGTCTTCAGCCCACAGCTGACCATCATCCTGATAATTAAAAAAATCCAATGTTCTCTTCCTTATTCTATTCTGCTTTTTGAGCCTCTGCAGGCTGGTTAGGGTCTGTTGCAGGTTCTGGTTGCGTCGTTTCAACTGGCTTCACTGTCACAGAGCCTCCATCAGAGCCTGAGATAGAAACTTCACCGGTATTCACTGGCTCAGGCTGCTCATCAGGCAAGTAAAGAGGGCCAGTTTGACCACAACCGGCTAAGCCAAGTAGAGTTAACGCAAGTAAGCTAAAAGTTGTTTTTTTCATCGTGATATCGTGATTAATCATTCAATGCCCCCTATAATCGCACCACACACAAGAAAAGCAATAGCCAAGCTATCTCAACCAATAGGATCAAACCAATGAACGATACGGAATTCCACCAATTAGTCGATATTCAGATGACGAAAATTGAAGAAGCAATTGATGATTCTGGCGCCGATATTGATTATGACGTGTCAGGAAATGTAATGACCCTCGAGTTTGAAGACCGTAGCCAAATCATCATTAACCGCCAAGAGCCGATGCATGAAATCTGGTTAGCGTCAAAATCGGGCGGTTATCACTTTAAATATAATGATGGCGAGTGGATTTGCTCAAAAACGGGCGCAGAGCTTTTCAGCCTAGTGAAAACTGAATGTGAAAGGCACGCTAACGAAACCATTGAGTGGATATAATTTAGTCGCCAAAGCTTAAAAAAGAAAACCGCTATTCGTAGATAATCGAATAGCGGCAGCAAATCAGCTAATTAAGATAAATTCAGATTGGAAGCAGGAGCGAGTCCCTTGTATAAACTCTAGTCAACCAGCCATGGTTTACTAAATCAAAATTGCCTTTTTTTTCTCCATCGGTATTATCTCGGTTCATTTTTCGTCACACATCACACTAGGGTCTGTTGACCTTTCGTGATTGTTTTACAGCGAATTGTTGGGTATTTGAACAAGGCAGAGACTCCGTGGTGTAGCTAGCCTACACGAGGAGTCGATAACGCAGTACAAATGCCCAACAAACGCTACCCGAAGGGTTCGGCTAAAAACGCTTTATGCTTCGTTAAGTCTCATTTACTTAGAATACTAGGCTACAATCGACTTGCCTCGCCTAAAACGCTTTTATCTCGAACAAAACCTAACCACCAAAGATCAACAGACCCTAGGAGTTAAACGGTTATGTCATTCGATCCTAAAAACGCCAGTAAAACATTGGATGCTCTAGGCTTGCGCTGCCCAGAACCTGTGATGATGGTCAGAAAGACCATTCGTACCATGCAAGATGGCGAAATATTATTAATCACCGCCGATGATCCATCGACTACTCGTGACATTCCGAGCTTCTGCCGCTTTATGGATCACCAACTATTACACGCGAGTACTGACGAACTGCCGTACCTGTTCGCGATCAAAAAAGGTTTAAACTAAAAACGGCCTATCCTTAACCAAGGATAGACCGCCGTCATCGAATCAGTATTGAGCTTATTTGCGTTCAAGCCGAGTTAGCCGCACCGTCAATTCAGTTAACTGTTTCTTCATTGGAATGATGTAAAGAATGCGAATCCAAGACTCAACCGCCAGTCCGGCCAAAATAATCGCCCCCGCCACCATCGGCAACCACATATCTGTGACCATCATACCGATTAGTGTTAATGCCAAACCAAAGGTAAATAAGTAACTTTGGCTCTTTGGGGTCATACCTGCGTAACGTGTCAACATCGCATTACCTCACTATTTATAGGGTATATAAATAGTATAGTGACAAGCATGACAAATAGATGAATTAAACATCACTAAACCAATAAAAACTTAAAGGCGATAGCAATCAAAACAATGCCACCCAATAACTCCGCTTTGCTTTCAAGCCAAGTGCCACTTTTACGCCCAATAAACACACCGATAAAGCTGAATAAAAACGTCACAATACCAATCAAAGCACACGCTAAAAATGGGTTAACATCCAATAGTGGTAAGCTGAAACCAGCAGCCATCGCATCAACACTGGTGGCGATCGCCAGAGTTAACATCACACGGTGAGTGATTTGCGCGATATCTTCTTCAATACCTTCAACAAATGACTCGTAAATCATTTTGGCGCCAATAAACAACAATAATATAAACGCAATATAAGGCGCATAATCTTCAATCCAACCCAACACCCCATGGCCACCTAAGAATCCAATAAAAGGCATCAAAGCCTGAAAGACCCCAAAGTAAATGCCCGCTTTCAATGCCAAACCACTTGGCTTTTGGGTTTGCGTCCCTAACTTGGCCCCCAAGCCAATCGATACCGCAAAAGCATCCATACTTAACGCTAGGGCTAACAACACCACATCCAACATTGCTTATTCTCACTATTCTTTATTATTTTGCCGTTTTAAGGCTTATTTGTCGCAAAAGCATATAAGTTCCCTGCTTTTCATTCAATCAATAAAGCATTTACTGCAATCATAGATTGAGGCGAATAAGTGAACTCGCTATACTGCTACACAATTTTCAGTTAAAAATCGCGCGATTTAGTAGGCAAAAAAGACTATGCAAAAATACGACGTCAAAACCTTTCAAGGGATGATCCTCGCGCTGCAGGATTATTGGGCCCAAGTAGGCTGTACCATTGTTCAACCTTTAGATATGGAAGTAGGTGCAGGTACCTCTCACCCGATGACCTGCCTTCGCGCGA
This sequence comes from Vibrio rumoiensis, assembly GCF_002218045.2. NCBI lineage: Bacteria > Pseudomonadati > Pseudomonadota > Gammaproteobacteria > Vibrionales > Vibrionaceae > Vibrio > Vibrio rumoiensis. Next base: position 22,922 of record NZ_AP018685.1, on the reverse strand, counting down.
TTGGTCCAGAGCCAATTGCTACCGCTTACGTTCAACCATCACGTCGTCCAACCGATGGCCGTTATGGTGAAAACCCGAACCGCCTTCAGCATTACTATCAATTCCAAGTGATCATCAAGCCTTCTCCTGACAACATTCAAGAGTTGTACCTAGGCTCATTAGAAGTGCTTGGCATTGACCCATTAGTACACGACATTCGTTTCGTAGAAGATAACTGGGAAAACCCAACGTTAGGCGCATGGGGCTTAGGCTGGGAAGTGTGGCTAAACGGCATGGAAGTGACTCAGTTTACTTACTTCCAACAAGTGGGTGGTCTAGAGTGTAAGCCTGTGACCGGTGAAATCACGTACGGTATCGAACGTCTTGCGATGTACATTCAAGGTGTTGATTCGGTTTACGACTTAGTTTGGACCGACGGCCCATTAGGTAAAGTAACCTACGGTGATATCTTCCACCAAAATGAGGTGGAACAATCCACCTACAACTTCGAACACGCCGATGTTGATTTCCTATTCAGCTTCTTCGATCAGTGTGAAAAAGAATGTTTGCACTTACTTGAACTTGAAAAACCTCTACCGCTTCCTGCTTACGAGCGCATTCTAAAAGCCGGTCATGCGTTTAACTTGCTTGATGCTCGTAAAGCGATTTCGGTGACTGAACGTCAACGCTATATCTTACGCATTCGTAACTTAACCAAAGCCGTCGCAGAAGCTTATTATGCTTCTCGTGAAGCGCTAGGGTTCCCAATGTGTAAAGACAAGCAAGCTGAGGAGAAGTAATCATGGCTAAGAATTTCCTAATTGAACTCGGCACCGAAGAGTTACCACCAACGCAACTTCGCACCTTAGCTGAAGCGTTTGCTAGCAACTTTGAAGCGGAACTAAAAGCGGCTGATCTTGAGCACCAAGGCGTGAAATGGTACGCCGCACCTCGTCGTTTGGCGCTAAAAGTAAGCTCACTGGCTGAAAGCCAACAAGATAAAATCGTTGAAAAACGTGGCCCTGCGATTGCTCAAGCGTTTGATGCCGATGGCAATCCAACTAAAGCAGCTCAAGGTTGGGCGCGTGGTAATGGCATTACGGTTGAACAAGCAGACCGCTTGAAAACCGACAAAGGCGAATGGCTACTGTATAAGCAAGAAGTCAAAGGCCAAGCAGTCAAAGACCTAGTGGTCGATATGGCAGCCAAAGCACTGGCTAACCTACCGATTGCCAAGCCAATGCGTTGGGGTGACAAAGAAACCCAATTTATTCGTCCAGTGAAAACATTAACCATTCTATTTGGCGATGAGCTTATCCAAGGTGAAATCCTAGGTGTGGCTTCTGATCGTGTTATTCGTGGTCACCGTTTCATGGGTGAACGTGAATTTACTATCGACAATGCCGATCAATACCCAACATTACTGGCTGAAAAAGGCAAAGTAATGGCCGATTACGAAGAACGTAAAGCGATCATTTTACGAGATTCACAAAAAGCCGCGGCGGCGGTTGGCGGTACGGCTGATCTGGAAGATGATCTAGTCGAAGAAGTGACGTCTTTGGTTGAATGGCCAGTGGTATTAACCGCTAAGTTTGAAGAAGAGTTCTTAAAAGTGCCTTCAGAAGCCTTGGTTTACACCATGAAAGGCGACCAAAAGTACTTCCCTGTCTACGATGACAATAAGAAGCTACTACCAAACTTCATCTTCGTATCGAACATTGAATCAAAAGACCCTCGTCAAGTGATCGAAGGTAACGAGAAAGTGGTTCGTCCTCGCCTAGCGGATGCCGAATTCTTCTTTAATACCGACCGTAAACGTACTTTGGAATCACACCTTCCTGAATTGGAAACCGCGATTTTCCAAAAGCAACTCGGTACCATCAAAGACAAAACCGACCGCATCACTGAATTAGCCGGATTTATTGCTGAGCAAATTGGTGCCGACGTTGAGAAATCAAAACGCGCAGGCCTATTAGCTAAATGTGATTTGATGACTTCTATGGTATTTGAATTCACCGACACTCAAGGTGTGATGGGCATGCACTACGCTCGTCACGACGGTGAAGACGAAGAAGTCGCCGTGGCACTTAACGAACAATACATGCCTCGCTTTGCTGGTGATGACTTGCCAAGCTCGGATGTGGCAGCGTCTGTTGCGATGGCCGATAAACTGGATACCTTAGTCGGCATCTTCGGCATTGGCCAAGCACCAAAAGGTTCGGATCCATTTGCACTACGTCGTGCCTCTTTAGGTATTCTGCGCATTATCGTAGAGAAAGGTTACAACCTAGACCTCACGGTGCTGATCGCGAAAGCCAAAGAACTTCTCGGTGACAAACTGACTAATGCTAACGTTGAAGCTGACGTATTAGATTTCATGTTAGGCCGTTTCCGCGCTTGGTATCAAGATGAAGGCTTTAGCGTTGATATCATTCAAGCAGTATTGGCTCGTCGCCCGACTAAACCACTGGATTTTGACCAGCGCGTTAAAGCGGTATCGCACTTCCGTGGTTTAGATGCCGCTGAAGCACTTGCCGCGGCTAACAAACGTGTGGGTAACATCCTAGCGAAATTCGATGGCGAACTAAGCGCAGACATCGACCTTGCTCTACTGCAAGAAGATGCCGAAAAAGCCCTAGCTGAAAACGTTGAAGTGATGACCGAAGCATTAGAACCTGCATTTGCGACAGGTGATTACCAACAAGCGCTAAGCAAGTTGGCAGATCTTCGTGAGCCGGTTGATGCCTTCTTCGATAACGTGATGGTTATGGCAGACGATGAAGCGCTGAAAAAGAACCGCCTGACTCTACTGAACAACTTACGTAACTTGTTCTTGCAGATTGCGGACATCTCTTTACTGCAAAAATAAGCATTAGAATTAATCGGTAACAAAACATCGCTTTGTTAACTGATTAAAAGCATTAAGATTAAGCCCAAGCTATACTCAATGTAGCTTGGGCTTTTTAATACCAATCACACTCATTAGATGGTCAAACACTTTTAGCAAGCAAGGGTGATCAGATAGTTGGTAAGGTTGGTATCATCATTTGAAAGGATTCTAATTAGTGCCAATATTGCAGTTATTACATCGCTGGATAACCGCTAAATTTAACCGCTTAACCGGGCAGAATTTACTGTTCGCGTTATTGGTTTATTTGACGATTTCATGGAGCCTGCTTTATCTCGCCAATGAAACGGCACTCACTCCCTTCGCAGATTTCATCTATTACATCATGGTAACTGGCTCTACCGTCGGTTATGGCGATATGTCGCCCACAACTGAAATGGGTAAATGGGTCACGGCATTATTTATTATTCCGGGTGGGGTGGGTTTATTTGCCATGGTCATCGGACGTTTGGCCACTAACGCTATTCAACTATGGAAAGCACGATTAATGGGGCACAGAAAAGTGAATGTAGAAAATCATATTTTAATTTTAGGTTGGAGCGAACAACGTACTCCTCACCTAATCGAAATGCTGCTACATGAAATCAAAAGCAGTCATCAAGATATTGTGTTGTGTTCAGCACAACAAATTGAAAACCCTTTTCCCAGCAAAGTAGAGTTCGTTCATGTCAGCTCATTTACCGATGAACATGACATGGCCAAAGCGGGAGTCTCAAAAGCTAAAACCATCATTATTGATCTCGATAGCGACAACGACATCATGGCGGCCGGTTTGAACTGCGCCAATGAAAACCCCGATGCGCATATTGTCACCTACTTCCGCGATGCTCATCTAGGCACACTACTCAAGCAACACTGCAAAAACGTCGAATGCATTCCTTCAATTGCCTCAGAAATGATCGCTAAATCGGCGGTCGATCCCGGCTCAAGCCAATTGCATTACGAACTGGTCAATAATGCGCTTGGCATGACTCAATACATGGTCAAATACCAAGGACAGCCCACCAGCTTTAATACCGTGTTCTCGCGCTTTAAACAGCAATACGATGCAATTTTAATTGCGATAAACCATGGTGACGGCTTAACACTCAACCCACCATTGGAGCACACCATAAAAAAAGACGATGTGCTGGTGTATATCGCCGATGAGCGCATTAGTGGGATTGATTGGAAAACCTTTGTTTAACTCCTCACGATCACCTATCCACTAAAGCAATGACTCATTTTTATGGCTTTTTTGTTGCACGTGTTTATCGTTCCCTCTTTCTCTCAATAGCACAATCAGGTATGTTCAACATTCAATAACAAACCGTAACGTTGGATGTAAAGGATATGCAGTTCTCTCAGTTTGGTGACAAGTTTAATCGCTACTCAGGCATTACTCAGTTAATGGATGATCTTAATGATGGCCTCCGCACTCCAGGCGCCATCATGCTCGGTGGCGGTAACCCCGCTGCCATTCCACAAATGCTCGATTACTTTAAACAAGCCAGCTGTGAAATGCTCAATAATGGCGAACTGATTGCCGCCATGACCAACTACGATGGCCCGCAAGGCAAAAATGTATTTATCCAAGCGTTAGCGGACTTATTACAGCAAACCTATGGTTGGGATATCAGCCCGAAAAACATCAGCCTGACCAACGGCAGCCAAAGCGCCTTCTTCTCACTGTTTAATCTGTTTGCTGGTCACCAAGCCGATGGTAGCCATAAGAAAATACTCCTACCTTTAGCACCAGAATATATTGGTTATAGTGATGCCGGAATTGATGAAGATATCTTTGTGTCTTATCACCCGGAAATAGAGTTACTGGATAATCGCATGTTTAAGTACCATGTCGATTTTGATCAAGTGCACATTGATGACTCTGTGGCGGCGATTTGCGCTTCTCGCCCAACCAATCCAACGGGCAATGTCTTAACGGATGAAGAAGTTCGTAAGCTCGATAAGCTAGCCCGAGATAACAATATTCCGCTGATCATTGATAACGCTTACGGCACGCCTTTCCCTAATATTATTTTTGAAGAGGTCACGCCCTTTTGGAATGACAACACGATTTTGTGCATGAGCCTCTCTAAACTTGGTTTGCCGGGCGTGCGTTGCGGCATTGTGATTGCCAGCGAAGCCATGACTCAGGCGATGACCAATGTTAATGGCATTATCAATCTAGCCCCTTGCAGCATTGGGCCAGCCATCGCCACCCACATGATCAAACAAGGGGATTTGCTGCCACTTAGCGAAAATGTGATTAAACCTTACTACCAACATAAAGCGCAGCATGCGGTAGAACTATTACAAAGTGCGATTCCCGACTCTCGCTTTAAAATCCATAAGCCGGAAGGCGCAATTTTCTTATGGCTATGGTTTGATGAACTGCCGATCACCACGATGGAACTCTACCAACGCTTAAAAGCCCGTGGTGTATTGATTGTTCCGGGGGAATACTTCTTCTTCGGCCAACAAGATAAAGATGAAAAGTGGGATCATGCCCATCAATGCTTACGCATGAACTACGTACAAAATGAACAAGATATGCAGCGTGGTATTGAAATTATTGCTGAAGAAGTGAATAAGGCGTATCAACTAAGTAACTAACTCTCTCAAATATCAAGTATAAAAAAGGGTGCCTCATCAGCACCCTTCTCTTCCTTTATGTGTTTGCTAAATTAGTTATTTTCTAGCAACTCTTTACCATTAATAGCGATTTTACGTGGTTGCATCGCTTCTGGAATTTCACGCTCCAAATCGATATGTAATAGGCCATTTTCCATATCGGCGCCCAACACTTTTACGTAATCCGCGAGTTGGAATTTACGTTCAAAATCACGCTCAGCAATGCCTTGATAAACGTAGTTTTTACCTTCTTCTGGTTGACGTTCACCACGTACAATCAGCATGTTTTCGTGTTGAGTGATATCAAGGTTCTCTTCAGAAAAACCGGCGACCGCCATAGTAATACGGAAGTGGTTTTCATCTTGTTTCTCAATATTGTATGGAGGGTAACCGCCAGATGAATTTTTGGCGTTATTTGATTCCATTAGGTTTAATAAACGATCAAAACCAATGGCGTTACGGTATAAAGGTGAGAAGTCTACATTACGCATAATACTATCCTCTAAATTAAGCAATAGTGTGCAAAGAATCGACCCGAGCCGAAGCTTGCGGTTTGATTTAAGTGCCTATCTATAACCCTATCGGCGAAATAGATTCAGCGTTACCAGGAACCCTACTCTAGTTGGCTTATCATTAACCACACAACCTTAGAGCTTATCCTTCTACACGAAAGATAGCGCGGCATTCCTTTCATAAACAGATATAGGGATGGAAAAAATGACTTTCAAGTTTTTGCATAAAAAAAATCAGCGCCCAATAAAAGCACTGATTTTTTAAAACAATAGAGCTAAATTTTCACACAAGCAATTTAGTAACCATGCTCCATTAAGAACTGAATATCATCACCCACTTGATAATAGCTCGCTTCTTCAGAAAACTTAAATAACTTCATAGGCTTACCATTAGCAGAATAATAATTGAGCTGGCCCTCTTGAATGTGCAATAAGGTTCCTTCAGGAATTCCCACCACGACTTGGTGTGGATTCATAATTAAGTACTCGGCAATCCGTTCATCACGAGTTTCTCCCATGTGGCCTTCAACACTCGCTTCAATATAATGAGGGTTGATTTGGAACGGAACAAAGTTTAATGATGGTAGAATTGCAGCACTAACAATTGGCATGTCGTTGGTAGTACAGATGGTTGGCCCGCCAATATTGGTCCCCGCGCTCCAGCCAATATAAGGTTTATTTTGCTTTAACACCGCTTGGCGCAGTGGCCCTATCAAGCCATTATCATGCAACATTTTATTCAGTACCCAAGTATTGCCACCGCTCACAATAAAAGCTTCTGCCTGCTTTAATGCTTCAACAGGATCCGCACAAGCGGCAATATTAATGACTTCACAACCCCATTCACCTAATACACTTTGTAGGTCATCAGCACGTGATTGATAATCACTGCGGATCATCGCATAGGGAATAAAAACAAATTTCTTCACCCCGGTGCGTTTTACCATCGCTTCAATCCAATCTAAACCGAATTCCAGTAAACGAGTATTACCAGGCAATTTGCCATTACTGAATAACATGATATCCATTACTGCTCCTCAAAATATATAAATCAATGAATAAAGCTCGACCAAATGTCATGCGAAATAGTCTAGTACAACCGATTATTAGTCGATTGATGTGGCGCATAAAAAAGCCCTTTGCAAGAAACAAAGGGCTTTAGATATCATTAATTTTTGACTAAACGCTATACGTCTAGATTCGCTACTTTCAATGCGTTATCTTCAATGAACTTACGACGCGGTTCAACTTGATCACCCATTAAGGTCGTAAACAATTCATCTGACGCGACTGCATCATCAATCGTTACTTGCATCATGCGACGGGTTTCTGGGTCCATGGTGGTTTCCCAAAGTTGATCTGGGTTCATTTCACCTAGACCTTTGTAACGTTGTAGTGATAAACCACGACGCGATTCTTTGATTAACCAGTCAAGCGCAGCAGAGAAAGTTGAGACTTCTTGTGTACGTTCACCACGTTTCACATAAGCACCTTCTTCCACTAAACCATCGAGAGCTTCAGAAAGATCGGCTAAACGACCGTATTCTTTAGAGTTAAGTAAATCTAAAGACACGACGTATTCATGCATCACACCGTGAGTACGAACCACCAATTTTGCAATGCTGACACCTAGCTCTTCATGTTTTTCAACTTCAAGAGAGTATTGGCTCGCACCGACCTCTTTAGCATTAAGCTGCTCAACCAGTTTCTGACCCCAAGCTTGAACTTGCTCAGCATCTTTGCACATTTCAGCCGTTAAACGAGGAATGTAAGTTAATTCGTTGATCATCGCGTATGGGTAGCGACGACTCATGCGTTTAATTAACTTGATACCTTCGTTGTATTGAAGCACCAACTTCTCAAGCGATTCACCTGTCATCGCCGGTGCTTGCGGGTTGACGTATAACGCCGCGCCATCAAGTGCTAGACCCGCTTGGTAAAGCTCCATCGCTTCTTCATCTTTAATATATTGCTCTTGCTTACCTTTCTTCACTTTGTAAAGTGGTGGCTGTGCAATGTAGATGTAGCCACGTTCAATAAGCTCAGGCATTTGACGGTAGAAGAAAGTCAAAAGCAACGTACGAATGTGAGAACCATCGACATCGGCATCGGTCATGATGATGATGTTATGGTAACGCAGTTTATCTGGGTTATATTCGTCACGCCCAATACCACAACCTAGTGCAGTGATCAGGGTTGCCACTTCTTGTGAAGACAGCATTTTATCAAAACGCGCTTTTTCAACGTTTAGGATTTTACCTTTCAATGGCAAGATCGCTTGGTTTTTACGATTACGTCCCTGCTTGGCTGAACCGCCAGCAGAGTCCCCTTCCACTATGTATAGTTCAGAAAGAGCAGGATCTTTTTCTTGGCAATCGGCCAACTTACCAGGTAAGCCAGCTAAGTCTAACGCGCCTTTACGACGAGTCATGTCACGAGCTTTACGCGCCGCTTCACGAGCACGAGCAGCATCAATAATTTTGCCACATACGATTTTCGCTTCGTTCGGGTTTTCAATTAAAAACTCAGACAGTTTTTCGCTCATCGCGGATTCAACTGCCGATTTCACTTCAGAAGAAACCAGCTTGTCTTTGGTTTGGCTTGAGAATTTTGGATCCGGTACTTTTACCGAAACCACTGCCGTTAGACCTTCACGAGCATCATCACCCGAGGTCGCCGCTTGTGCTTTCTTCGAATAACCTTCTTTATCCATAAAGTTATTCAGTGTACGCGTTAATGCACCGCGGAAACCGGCTAAGTGAGTACCACCATCACGTTGTGGGATGTTGTTGGTAAAGCAATATACACCTTCTTGGAAGGTATCGTTCCACTGCATTGCCACTTCAACCGTAATGCCGTCTTCTTCACGAGCGTGGTCAAAATAGAAAATCTTTTGGTGAATTGGCGTTTTATTGCGATTTAGATGCTCAACGAAAGCACGGATGCCGCCTTCAAACATAAAGTGATCGCTTTTATCTTCTTCACGTTCGTCAGTTAATTTAATCGAAACGCCAGAGTTTAAGAATGATAATTCACGTAAACGCTTAGCAAGGATGTCGTAATGGAATTCGATGTTGGTAAAGGTTTCTTCACTTGGCCAAAAACGAATACGCGTACCGGTTTCTTCCGTTTTACCAATCACCGCGAGTGGCGCTTCTGGCACACCATGCTTATAAACTTGTTGGAAGACTTCACCGTGGCGCTTGATGGTTAGCTCAACTTTTTCAGACAGGGCGTTCACAACGGAAACACCTACCCCGTGCAAACCACCGGATACTTTATAAGAGTTATCATCAAACTTACCACCCGCGTGCAGTACGGTCATGATAACTTCAGCGGCTGAAACACCTTCTTCTTCGTGCATTTCCGTTGGAATACCACGACCGTCATCGCTCACCGATACCGAGTTGTCTTCATGAATGGTGATTATGATGTCTGAACAATGGCCAGCTAATGCTTCATCAATTGAGTTATCGACGACCTCAAACACCATGTGGTGAAGGCCAGTACCATCATCAGTATCACCGATATACATTCCTGGACGTTTACGTACAGCATCTAGCCCTTTAAGTACTTTAATACTCGATGAATCATAGCTATTTGCAGAATCATTGTTATTCGACATGAATTGTTCTCGCCTTAATTATCCTTGCTCTATTTTGCCATGTTCCACATGAAACATCCTGCTATTTTCACTTTGCATTTCAGCAATGTGACTTGCAGTAATAGAGCTTACAAAAACCTGTGCCTGCGTTTGCTTTAAATATTCTGCAAGACGCCCTCGACGTTGACCATCTAGCTCTGAGGCAAAATCATCAATTAAATAAATACACTGTTTACCTGTGGTGTCGGTTAGGTGTTGACCTTGCGCCAAACGCAAAGCACACACCATGAGCTTTAGTTGCCCACGTGACAATACATCTTCCACAGGTGTCGCATTAATTTTGAGTTTTAGATCGGCTTTATTCGGCCCACTAAAGGTGTAACCGAGTTGCTGATCGCGCTCGAAATTCTTTTCTAAAATTTCAGCATAAGGGGTGTCTTTATCCCACCCTCTATAATACTGAATTTTCACTTCAAATTCAGGTAAAAATACACCACAAATGTGCTCTGCCACTTGTTTTAGTTGTGTGACATAGTCAAAGCGCCACTGGCTAATGGTTTCCGCCAATTCGGCCAACTCTTTATCCCAATAACTGAGCTCTTGATAACCTCTCGCGGTCTTCAATAATGCGTTTCTTTGTTTAATTAAACGCTTCAAACGAGACCATTTCTCATAAAAACTAGGTTGAGTATGAAATACCCCCCAATCAATAAAGGCACGACGAAATTTAGGCCCTTCGGTCAGCAGCTCAAAACCTTCGGTATGGATTAATTGCAGAGGCAAGATTTGCGCCAATTGAGCAATTTTTTGCCCAGACTGTCCGCCGATTTTCACCTCACTACTGCCATCTCGTTGTTTATTGATGCCAATAGGAAGCTCAAAATCATCGCCAGATAAGAAACGCCCATGAACAAACAACTCACTTTGTTCATTTTGGATCACGCGACCCGTTAAGGTGCTTTTAAATGAACGCCCATGACCAAGCAAGTAAATCGCTTCAAGCACACTGGTTTTGCCGCTGCCATTAGGCCCGACCAGAAAATTAAAGCCTGATGATAACGAGATATCACAGGCTTCAATATTGCGAAATTGCTTTATAGATAAACGAGTTAAAGGCATTTATAGACGGATCGGCATCACAACATACATCGCCGAAGCATCTTCGATGTTTTCAACTAAAGCACTGGCGTTCGCATCACTCATCGACATGCGCACCGTCTGGCATTTTAAGGTGTTTAAAATATCCAGCACGTAGCTGACGTTAAAACCAATTTCTAATGGCTCACCTTGATAATTCACATCCAGGTTTTCTTCCGCTTCTTCTTGCTCTGGGTTATTAGCAGTAATGCGCATTTCTGAGCCGGCTAAATTAACTCTAACACCACGGAATTTTTCATTGGATAAAATGGCGGCGCGTGAAAACGATTGACGCAATGCTTCACAATCCGCTTCTAAAGTCTTATTGCTTGATTGTGGCATAACACGGCGATAATCCGGGAAACGGCCGTCAACAAGCTTAGAAGTGAAGGTAAATTCGTTAACATTGGCGCGAATATTTGAGCTACCAATTTGCAGTGTCACCTGTTCATCTGGGCGATCAAGTAGCTTCACTAACTCTAACACCCCTTTACGAGGCACGATCACTTGTTGTTGTGAATACTCACCCACCAGCGCGGTTTCTGCGACCGCCATACGGTGGCCATCGGTGGCTACTGAACGCAAGGTTGTACCTTCAATTTCAAACAGCATGCCGTTTAAGTAATAACGCACATCTTGGTTGGCCATCGAAAATTGGGTTTTTTCGACTAAATGACGCAGTTCACCTTGAGTCACGGTCACTTCCGCTTCACTGCTCCAATCTTCGATGTTTGGAAAATCAGAGGCTGGCAAGGTCGCTAATGAAAAACGACTACGACCCGATTTAATCAGTAAACGCTCATCATCTAGCGTCACATCAATATGAGCGCTATCAGGTAGACCACGACAAATATCAAGGAATTTACGCGATGGAACTGTAGTGCTGCCTGGTTCAAAGTGACCTTCTAATACCAAACGACACACCAGTTCGACTTCTAAGTCAGTCGCCGTAATCGACAATTCACCATTATCGACTTTAATTAATAAGTTACCCAAAATAGGCAAGCTAGAACGGCCACCAAGGGCACCAGATACCTGCTGCAAAGGTTTAATCAATTGAGTACGTTCAATGGTAAATTTCATAATCTACTCTAAATAATCTAATTCTATTAAAAACACGGCCAACGCTGATAAGCGGCATCAAAACGCTTGAAATTAAGACGACAAGGTACGAATTAAGTTCGAGTAATCTTCTTTAATATCGTGGCTTTCTTCGCGTAATTCTTTAATTTTACGACAAGCATGCAGCACCGTGGTGTGGTCTCGGCCGCCAAATGCATCACCAATTTCTGGTAAGCTGTGGTTGGTTAACTCTTTCGACAATGCCATCGCCAACTGACGAGGACGCGCAACCGAACGAGAGCGACGCTTAGATAATAAGTCAGCCACTTTAATTTTGTAATATTCCGCGACGGTTTTTTGAATATTGTCGATGGTCACCAGCTTTTCTTGCAACGCTAATAAATCACGCAACGCTTCGCGCACAAAATCAATCGTAATCGGGCGACCAGTAAAGTTGGCGTTAGCAATCACGCGGTTTAATGCACCTTCCAACTCACGCACGTTTGAACGTAAACGCTTAGCAATAAAGAATGCCACTTCATCGGCAAGCGTAATTTGGTGATCTTCGGCTTTTTTCATCAAGATCGCGACACGGGTTTCTAATTCCGGTGGCTCGATCGCCACGGTTAAACCCCAACCAAAACGAGACTTCAAACGATCTTCTACCCCGTTGATCTCTTTTGGATAACGGTCAGAAGTCAAAATGATTTGCTGATTACCTTCTAATAAAGCGTTGAAGGTATGAAAGAACTCTTCTTGTGAACGCTCTTTATTGGCGAAAAATTGAATATCATCGATCAGCAAAGCATCTAAACTGCGGTAGTAACGTTTGAATTCTTCAATCGCGTTATTTTGCAGTGCTTTAACCATATCTTGCACAAAACGCTCCGAGTGCATGTACACCACTCGAGCATCCGGCTTACTTTCCACAATCGCATTACCCACCGCATGCAATAAGTGAGTTTTACCGAGACCGGTACCACCATATAAAAATAGTGGATTGTAAGAAACGCCAGGGTTATCGGAAACTTGTTTGGCTGCCGCGAGACCTAATTGGTTGGATTTACCCTCAACAAAGTTATGAAATTTATGCTTAGGGTTAACATTAGAACGGTGATTCACATCGATCACAATTTCACGCTCGCCCGTATCCCAAGATTTGTCTAATGGGCGACTTTTTTGCAATTGCGCAGGAGCGGATGATTCAGCAGCCACGTCGGCCGCGGTTCTTCTCGGTAAATCAACCGGACGTTGAGCAGGCTTACTGCCAACCTCAAAATGCAGATTAGGCGTATCTGAACCACAAAACTCTTTCAATAAACGGTTAATACTATTGAGATACTTATCACGCACCCAATCCAACACAAATCGGTTAGGCGCAAATAAGGTGAGAGTATTGTCATTGAGTTCTGCTTGAAGCGGTCTTACCCACATACTGAACTCAGTTGCTGGAAGCTCTTCTTGAAGCTGTTGCAAACATTGCAACCATAACGAAGACGACACATGAACCTCACACGAAATGAAATGATCTGAAAGGAATGTAATTCTACAGCTTGGACTGCAAGATCACCAGCAATAGATCCTTAGATCAGTGAATAAGATCTAAGTTATTCACAGTTTTTTTATAACTATCCCAATTTTGTGCACTGTCAAGCAACTACAGTACTTTTTATACGCACTTTTTGTTCAAAAGGGGATAAAGTTACCCACAAGCAATAAGCCGATAAATCAAGCGATCATGATACTAATCGTTATGATTAATAACATCTTGTTCTTAGATTTATCAATAGCATGCTCGTTATAATAAAAGTCTAATCATCTGGAGAATAAACCATGAGCCGAATTTTAAATAAAATTGTTACTGCTGCTGCCCTATTTTTTGCTGTTACCCACTTTGCTCAAGCAGCGAATCAAGAAGTGAAAGTAGGCATGTCAGGTACCTACTTTCCATTTACGTTTCAAAAGCTTGATAAACTGCAAGGCTTTGAAGTCGATCTATGGAACGAAATTGGTAAACGTAATCATTATGACGTGAAGTTTGTCACCGCCAACTTCTCAGGCTTATTTGGTTTATTAGAAACCGGTCGTATTGATACTATTTCCAATCAGGTCTCCATCACTGATTCACGCAAAGCCAAATACATATTCTCTGATCCTTATGTGGTAGATGGTGTACAGATCACCGTGAGAAAAGGCAATGATTCAATCAAAAGTGTCGACGATCTGGCTGGTAAAACCGTTGCGGTTAACTTAGGTTCCAACTTTGAACAAGTACTGCGTAACTATGATAAAGAAGGCAAAATCAACATCAAAACTTACGATGCGGGTATTGAACAAGATGTGGCTTTAGGTCGTTCTGATGCATTTGTGATGGACCGTTTATCGGCGCTACAATTAATTAAGAAAACCAACCTACCGCTTCAACTCGCTGGTCAACCATTTGAAACGATTGAAAATGCATGGCCGTTTGTCAAAAATGAGAAAGGTCAGAAGTTAAAAACTGAAGTGAATGCGGCACTCGCGGCGATGCGTAAAGATGGCACTCTCGCCAAAATTTCAGAAAAATGGTTTGGTGCCGACATCACCAAAATGTAACCCCAATCATCACTCACCGCTTGTAACAAGTCACACGTTGCAAGCGGTTTAACCGTAGCGCTTCACTATTTTCCTCTATCTAAGCCACGCTTTTTGTATCAAAATACCCACTTATTGAGTCTATAAATAGACTAATGCATGAACTCTTAGGTTATCTATCGGTCATTAAATCATTACCTGCGAATAAATAATGGCTCTATCTTCCATCATGTATAACTCTTATTTTCTTAAAGGAACCAATTAATATGGCGCTTCGATTAACCTCGTCCAGTTTTCTTGGCAAAGTATGGCAACTCTCTAAACCTTATTGGCAGTCAGAAGAAAAATGGATCGCACGCGGTTTACTCGTCGCTATCGTGGTACTCAACCTCGGCATGGTATATATGTCGGTGATTTTAAATCAATGGAATTCTGATTTTTATAATGCGCTGCAAGAATTAGATAAAGACGCTTTTACTCATCTCATCTTAAAGTTCTCGATCATCGCTGCGATTTTTATTGCTATTGCGGTGTATCGAATTTATCTCAATATGATGTTGCAACTACGTTGGCGTCGTTGGTTAACCAATGCTTATTTTACTGAATGGCTCAGTGATCGCTCTTACTTTCAATTAGAGCGTGGCAATCATCAAACCGATAACCCAGATCAACGTATTGCCGAAGATATCGACCAGTTCACCGGAGATACTCTCAATTTATCCCTTGGACTGCTTAACTCAGTCGTCACACTCGCTTCTTTTATTACCATTTTATGGGGGCTATCTTCACCGCTCAATATCGATATCGCCGGTCATCAGATCAATATTCCGGGCTTTATGGTGTGGGCGGCATTGCTGTATGCAGTTGTCGGTAGCTTTATTATGCATAAAATTGGTAAACCGCTTATTGGTCTTAACTTTATACAGCAAAAATTTGAAGCGAACTTCCGTTATTCGATGGTACGCCTACGTGAAAATGCGGAAGGTGTGGCTTTGTATAATGGTGAAGAAAAAGAACGTGAATTGCTGGAATTTCGCTTTACTGATGTGTGGAAAAATACTTGGCAAATCATGCGCAAACAAAAGCAGATTGTCGGTTTTAATAGTGGCTATAACCAAATTGCGATAATTTTCCCAATTATCATTGCGGCGCCAAGTTTTTTCTCTGGTGCCATTAAGCTCGGCGGCTTAATGCAAATCAATAATGCCTTTTCTCAAGTGATGGGGGCTGTAAGTTGGTTTGTCGACTCCTACGCGAGCATTGCCAGCTGGAAGGCCAGCGTTGACCGATTGACCACCTATAATCAAGACATGGTCGAAACTAAGCAGCAAGCAGCCAACTCAAAACTCTTATTGACGCGCCATCAACAAGATTACTTAGCCATTCATCAATGTACGGTTAAATTGCCAAACGGCACAATACTTAGTGATTTGAATGAACTTACCTTACAGCCCGGTCAACATACTTTAATCTCAGGACAATCTGGAATTGGTAAAAGTACGTTAATGAAAACCATTGCGGGAATTTGGCCGTTTTCTGAGGGAAAAATAGAGTTGGCACAACACAGCTTATTCTTGCCACAAAAGCCTTATTTACCGTCAGGCACGCTGCGTGAGGTGTTGTGCTACCCTAATGTGGATATCAATATCAGTGATCAAGATATTCGACAATTATTGTGTGATTGCCAACTCGACCATTTTAGTCAAAAGTTAGATAACACTGAACAGTGGTCACATACGATGTCACCCGGTGAGCAGCAACGTGTCGCAATGGTCAGAGCGCTCATTCTAAAACCAACATGGTTATTTTTAGATGAAGCGACCTCATCATTAGATGAAGAAACCGAAAGCCAAATGTACCAACTTCTGGCTAATCGCTTACCAGAAACAACCTTAGTGAGTATTGCACACCGAAGTAAAGTCGCTCACTATCACCAATATCGTTTGCATGCACAAGGCTCAAAAGGCCAAGTTAGCTGGCAATTTGCTTCAATATAAGGACAGTCATCTTAGTCATGAATTTTGATTTCCATTACATGCTAGAACTGCTACCGATCCTATTTCGGTATTTAGGCACAACATTAGAAATGGCATTATGGGGCGTGGTCTTTGCTCTAATATTGGCGGTTATCATTGCCAATATTCGTGTGTTTAAGGTACCCGTATTAAACCAATTGAGTCAGCTCTATATCAGCTTTTTCCGTGGCACCCCGCTATTAGTGCAACTATTTTTGCTGTATTACGGCTTACCACAACTCTTCCCTATTATGGTGGGTATTGACGCCTTTAGTGCCGCGGTGATTGGCTTAACATTACACTTTGCGTCTTATATGGCAGAAAGTATTCGCGCCGCCATTATTGGTATTGATCGCAGCCAGATGGAGGCCAGTATTTCAATTGGTATGACACGTTTGCAATCAATGCGCCGAATCATTTTGCCGCAAGCCGCTCGAGTCGCATTGCCGTCATTAATGAATTATTTCATCGATATGATCAAATCAACGTCATTAGCATTTACTTTAGGTGTGACGGAAATCATGGCCAAAGCTCAAATGGAAGCCTCTTCAAGCTTCCGTTTCTTTGAAGCATTCTTAGCGGTAGCGCTCATTTATTGGGGCGTTGTTTTAGTATTAACTCAAGTACAAAACTGGGCTGAAACCAAGCTCAATAAGGCTTACCAACGATGATTCGAATTTCCAATTTACATAAATCCTTCGGTAATACTGAAGTTTTGCGTGGCGTTGATATTGAGATAAAAAAAGGCGAAATCATCGTCATTATTGGTTCAAGCGGTACCGGTAAATCAACCTTACTACGTTGTGTGAACTTTTTAGAAAGCCCAGAACAAGGGGTGATCGAAATAGAAAACACGAAAGTTGATACTGAAAACTACAGCAAAGCCGACATGCTGGCATTACGCCGCAAAACTGGCTTTGTCTTTCAAAATTATGCGTTATTCGCCCATTTAACGGCTCGGCAGAATATCGCGGAAGGGTTAATTACAGTGAGAGGCTGGAAGAAAGCTGATGCCCTAGCCCATGCACAGAAAATTTTAGACGACATCGGCTTAGGAGATAAAGGAGACAGCTACCCAACATCTTTATCAGGCGGCCAGCAACAACGCGTTGGGATTGGCCGAGCGATGGCGTTTGATCCCGAGTTATTGTTATTTGATGAACCCACTTCCGCTCTTGATCCCGAATGGGTCGGCGAAGTACTGTCTTTAATGAAGAAACTGGCCAAACAACACCAAACCATGCTGGTGGTTACGCATGAAATGCAATTTGCTCGAGAGGTCGCCGATCGAGTGATCTATATGGCGGATGGCAAGATTGTTGAACAAGGCACGCCGGATCAAATATTTAAAGATCCGACTAATCCACAACTTATTAAGTTTTTAAATCAAGTTGGGATCCAATAGGATCCTTGCACTTGACTTAGGAACCCGTATAATCCGCACACAGATTTTTAGGCCAACTGGCTTTTTATTATGCGAATTCCGCGTTTATTAAGCCCTGTAGCATTGACTCTTAGCCAGTCAATGATTACAATTCCGCCTCTTTGTTGAGAGGTGTCGGATAAAACATCTTACACCGGGTTTAACAAGAACCTATAAACTACTGATCAGTAAAGGTAATTACCATGAAACGCACTTTTCAACCTACTGTTCTTAAGCGCAAACGTACTCACGGCTTCCGTGCTCGTATGGCAACTAAGAATGGTCGTAAGACAATTAATGCACGTCGTGCAAAAGGCCGTAAGCGCCTTTCAAAATAATTCTTGAATTATTTTGACTAAGTCTACTTTTACTCGGGAGTTACGTTTGTTAACTCCCGAGCATTATCAAAACGTCTTTCAGCAAGCTCATCGAGCAGGCTCCCCTCATTTCACTATTATCGCTCGCAATAATACACTCTCCCATCCAAGACTTGGATTAGCTGTTCCGAAAAAACAAATCAAAACCGCGGTTGGTCGTAATCGTTTTAAACGTTTAGCCCGTGAAAGCTTTCGCCTAAAACAAACCCAATTGCCAAATAAAGATTTTGTCGTAATTGCGAAAAAGAGTGCTCAAGATTTGAGTAACGAAGAAGTTTTTAAAATATTTGAGAAGTTATGGCATCGCCTATCTCGCCCTTATCGTGGTTAGCAATTAGGTTAATTTACCTATATAAAGGAATCATTAGTCCTTTGCTTGGTCCTCGATGTCGCTTTACTCCAACGTGTTCTACTTATGCTGTAGAAGCAATCAGTGCGCACGGTTTTGTAAAAGGGTGTTGGTTATCTGGCAAACGTCTATTAAAATGCCATCCTTTAAATGCTGGGGGATATGACCCTGTCCCACCAAATCAAAAACACGACAGAGATAAATAACAATGGATTCTCAACGTAATATCCTGTTAATCGCTTTTGCTCTAGTCAGCTTTTTGTTGTTCCAACAATGGAATAATAAAGATGCTCAACCGGCTCAAACTAGCGTGCAGCAGACTCAAACGAATACCGACAGTAGCCTACCGCATGACCCTGCTGAAGCGTCAGCTGATCCGTTAGCTCCTCAGCAAGCAAAAACTCTACCGGCCGCTTTCAACATCGACGTAAAATCTGATGTACTGACTCTAGCGATTAATCCTGTCGGTGGTGATGTGGTTTCAGCCAAGCTGAACAAATACAACGCAACACTAGATTCTAAAGATTCTTTTGTTCTTCTACAAAATACACCTGAGCATGAATATATCGCTCAAAGTGGCTTAGTGGGTCCACAAGGAATTGACGTTAGCTCAGCTCAACGTCCCCAATATAAATCAAGCGCACAATCTTACCAATTAGCCGAAGGCCAAGATGAATTACGTATTCCTCTGACTTACAGCGCCAATGGTATTGATTACACCAAAACCTTCATCATTAAACGTGGCAGCTATGCGATTGATGTGGTTTATGACATTAATAACCACTCAGGCCAAGATGCGACTTTAGGTATGTACGCGCACCTACGTCAAACTATGGTTGAAGGTAGCGGTCATATTGGTATGCCGGTTTATACTGGCGGTGCATTCTCAACGTCCGATACTCACTACAAAAAATACAAGTTTGATGAGATGAAAGATAAAAATCTTAACATCAAACTGGAAGATGGTCAGGGCTGGGTAGCGATGCTACAGCACTACTTTACTTCGGCTTGGATTCCTCGTGATCAACCTGGCACAACGATTTATTCTCGTGTTATTGGTAACATTGCCGATATTGGTGTTCGCACACCAAACCAAGTGATTGCAAACAACCAAACAGGCCAAATTAAATCAACACTTTGGGCTGGTCCAAAACTTCAAGATGCGATGGAAGCAACTGCTCCACACCTTGATTTGGTTGTCGACTACGGTTGGTTATGGTTTATTGCTAAACCACTACATACTTTATTGTCATTTATCCAAAGCTTCGTGTCTAACTGGGGTATCGCGATCATCCTACTGACTTTCATTGTTCGTGGTGCGATGTACCCACTGACTAAAGCTCAGTACACCTCAATGGCGAAAATGCGCATGCTGCAACCTAAAATTGCGGCAATGAAAGAGCGCCTAGGTGATGACCGCCAACGTGTTAGCCAAGAAATGATGGCAATGTATAAAGAAGAAAAAGTGAACCCATTAGGTGGCTGTTTCCCTATTCTTCTGCAAATGCCAATCTTCATTGCACTTTACTGGGCATTAATGGAGTCGGTTGAGTTACGTCATGCACCATTCTTCGGTTGGATCCATGATTTATCAGCGCAAGACCCTTACTACATCTTGCCTGTATTGATGGGTATCTCGATGTTGATCATCCAGAAGATGAGCCCAACAACGGTAACGGATCCAATGCAGCAGAAAATGATGATGTTTATGCCTGTCATCTTCATCTTCTTCTTCTTGTGGTTCCCATCAGGTTTGGTTCTTTACTACCTAATGTCAAACATCGTAACCTTGGTACAACAAACCTTGATTTACCGAGCGTTAGAGAAGAAAGGTTTGCACTCTAAGAAATAATCTTAGATTGGCAACATAATCAATAAGGCGACCGCATTGGTCGCCTTTTGCCTTTTGGTTAATCTCGATTTACGCTTTATCTCATTTATCGCTTTATAAATTAATAAGGCGAATTACAATTGAAAAAACTTCACCTTTTAAATGGTTGGAATCATGAATACAGAGACAATTGTCGCTCAAGCAACCGCACTCGGCCGTGGTGGCGTTGGTATTATCCGCGTATCAGGCCCTAAGGCGACTCAAGTTGCCCTAGAAGTACTGGGCCGAGAAGTAAAACCTCGTTATGCCGAATACTTACCTTTTAAAGATGAAAATGGTACTCAGCTTGATCAAGGGATCGCACTTTATTTCCCTAATCCCAATTCCTTTACTGGTGAAGATGTTTTAGAGCTGCAAGGTCACGGTGGTCCTGTCGTCATGGATATGTTGATCAAACGAATTCTAAAAATTGACGGGATCAGAGCAGCTCGGCCCGGAGAATTTTCTGAACGCGCCTTTCTAAATGACAAGATCGATCTAACTCAAGCCGAAGCAATTGCTGATTTAATCGATGCTAGCTCTGAAGAAGCCGCAAAATCCGCACTCAATTCTTTACAAGGTGAATTTTCTCAACGTATTAATCACCTCGTAGAATCCCTTATTCACCTACGTATTTACGTAGAAGCAGCCATTGATTTTCCAGAAGAAGAAATCGACTTCTTAGCCGATGGAAAAGTCAGTGGTGACTTGCAAGCCATTATTAATAACTTAGCTTCCGTTCGTAAAGAAGCCAATCAAGGTGCTCTGATTCGCGAAGGGATGAAAGTGGTGATTGCAGGCCGCCCTAATGCGGGTAAATCTAGCCTACTTAATGCGCTTTCAGGTAAAGATTCCGCTATCGTAACCGATATAGCTGGAACTACACGAGATGTGTTACGAGAGCATATACATATCGATGGTATGCCACTGCATATCATTGATACCGCAGGGTTACGAGAAGCGTCTGATGAAGTAGAAAAAATAGGTATTGAACGTGCTTGGGAAGAAATAGAGCAAGCCGATCGAGTTCTCTTTATGGTTGATGGCACCACCACCAATGCCACTGATCCCAAAGAAATTTGGCCTGATTTTGTTGAACGTTTACCCGATAACATTGGGATGACCGTCATTCGCAACAAAGCCGATCAAACCGGCGAAGTACTCGGTATTTGTCATGTTAATAATCCAACCTTAATACGCCTATCCGCTAAAACGGGACAAGGAGTAGAATCCCTGCGTGAGCACTTAAAAGAATGTATGGGCTTTGCTGGTGGCAGTGAAGGTCGCTTTATGGCTCGTCGCCGTCATCTAGAAGCGCTCGATAAGGCATCAGAGCACCTCACCATTGGCCAGCAACAACTTGAAGGCTATATGGCCGGAGAAATTTTAGCAGAAGAGCTACGTATCACTCAGCAGCACTTAAGTGAAATTACCGGTGAATTTAGCTCCGATGATTTATTAGGCCGTATTTTCTCTTCATTCTGTATTGGTAAGTAGTTAAAGGAATAATATGATCCACATTATTACAGGTAGCACCTTAGGTGGTGCGGAATACGTGGGCGATCACTTAAATGATCTGCTCGTCGCACAAGGTTTAGATACTCAGATCCATAACCAACCGGATCTTGCCGATATTGAAGCAACAGGGGTTTGGTTGATCATTACCTCCACTCATGGTGCAGGTGATTATCCAGATAATATTCAGCCTTTTATTGAAACGATTAAATCATCACCGCCACGTATGTCTGATGTGCAGTTTGCAGTTATTGCAATTGGCGACTCAAGTTATGATACCTTTTGTGGCGCCGGAAGAGATGCTAGAGCAACATTATTAGACATCGGAACCCAGGAACTTTGCCCACATTTGGAAATAGATGTTATCGAAACGCCGGTTCCAGAGGACCCAGCAGAAGCTTGGCTAACCGAGAATCTAGAGGCTTTTATCGCAAGCCAAAGCTAGCAAAAGTGATAATACTAACGACTAAAAAGCAGATCATGGGTCTGCTTTTTTTGTTTTTCCTTTCCAAAGCTCCCACCATATTGATGTAAAAACTGTGTATGAAAAGTAAAAACGTCAAACAACGTAAACCATGTGATGTTTTTTTGAACAAATGGACTGTGGATAAACATCACTTTATCCTGTGATCTTAGCAAAGTTATTCATTGGATAACTATCATCATCATATCCACTGTGGATAAGTACCGATTTAGATCCCAGCTAATACAGGATTAGATCAACGGTAGATCACAAGAAAGGATCCCACTAAAAGGTATGATCTTTATGATCATTTTCCGCTTATCCACAAGATCGTGGTTCCCTAATAGTAGATCTAATAAAAGATCTATATAAAGATCTTATATATATTAAAGCTCTAAGATCCTTTATTTAATCCGACAAATTGATTCTCACTGAAGATTAAAAAAGGTAGAATATCGCTCCTTTTATTTCTAAAGATCATTTTGCTGTGATCGTTTTATTTTAACTCTTGAGGTCTGATC